>NZ_PVTK01000034.1 GCF_003002925.1 Vreelandella songnenensis | reverse complement strand
TTCTTCGGTCTTTCTTCGTTGTACTCCCGGCGCCATGCTTCGATGACAACCTTGGCGTGATGAAGGCTGGTGAACCAATGCTCATTCAGACATTCATCTCGAAAACGCCCATTGAACGATTCGATGTAGGCGTTTTGATTGGGTTTTCCAGGCTCGATTAAAAACAGCGCAACGTCATGTAGGTGAGCCCACAACAGCATGGCGCGCCCACAAAATTCCTTTCCATTATCCGTACGAATGGCGCTAGGTAGGCCACGTTGTAAAGCCAGTTGATCTAGAATCCGTGTTAACGACAGGCCGCCAATGGCCCGTTCAGGTACGATCGCCACGGCTTCATGGGTGGCGTCGTCGACAACAGTGAGGTTCTTTATCACGCGTCCTTCTGCCGTACGGTCAAATACAAAATCCATTGACCAGACCTGGTTGGCGGCACAAGGACGGCCAAGGGGCTTTCGCTCAGACGCAGGAACCTTCTTGCGATTGCGGCGCTTTACCTGCAATCGAGCCGCGGCGTAGAGGCGTTCGACGCGCTTATGATTGACCCGTTCACCGGCTTGACGCAGCTTCAGGTAGATCATGCCAGCGCCATAGCGACGATGTCGATGGGCCAGGGCAATAATGCGTTCACGCAATGCCCCATTGCGGTCAGGGGCCGATTGATAGCGCAATGCACTGGCACTCATATGGATGACACGGAGCGCTCGGCGTTCACTCAGACCACGTGACACCATAAAGCGCACCACGTCTCGGCGTGCCGGGGCACTCACCACTTTTTTCTCAGCGCCTCCCGAGTGACCTCCATTTCCAGTAGCGACTCCGCGAGCAGCTTTTTCAAGCGCCCATTTTCGGCTTCGAGTTCTTTGAGTCGTTTGGCATCGGGTACGCTCATGCCGCCAAACTTGCTGCGCCATTGATAGTAACTGGCTTCTGAGAAACCGTGCCGACGGCATAGCTCCTTGATGGGCAGTCCTGCTTCGGCTTCGCCCAGAAAACCGATGATCTGTTCTTCGCTGAAACGCTTCTTCATGTCCAATCTCCTT
>NZ_PVTK01000033.1 GCF_003002925.1 Vreelandella songnenensis | reverse complement strand
GGCATAGCTCCTTGATGGGCAGTCCTGCTTCGGCTTCGCCCAGAAAACCGATGATCTGTTCTTCGCTGAAACGCTTCTTCATGTCCAATCTCCTTTCGTAGGATCGGACTCTAAAGTGTAGTGCTACTCAATCAGGGGGTGACGTCGCCTACACAAATGGGCGATGGCACTTTAGCAGGCGCAGGTATTAATGCTCATCCGAATACGGATGAAATAATGCATCGTGGAAGAATTCAGGCACAAGGCGGGGGCTTAGAAGCATCCGTTGCTTGGTCGCAAATGCCCCCCCTGCTTCTACAGAAGGATTGGAGATATTAGAAGCACTGAGAGGACAGTCGACAAAAAGGCAATTACTCGATCGTACGTTAGGCTTTAGTCAAGCGGAGCGTTTTATCAACAACGCTGGAAATGCTGGCGGTGTTATGGCGCCTGTTTCTAGAAGTTTCCTTCGAGGTAATCCTATCCGCGTTGATATAGAAGTTATCACTGGTGAAGCATTCATTCCTTAACAGACTATGAGGTTAGACATTATGATTTTCGAGGTTTGGGAAGATGAGGAAGGCACTACGCTATCTACTGCAAACAATATAGTTGACTTAAAAAACAAAGGCTTGCTTTCAAAAAACGCCAAATTGCTATATAAGATAGAGGCTAGTGATTATGAAGAAGCAATGATTAAACATCATAATAAAATGGGCTGGGAAAAATATAAGCCTATGAAAAAGTGATACTACTAATAATAATCTCCTCTGACGACCACTTTCTTCCGTTGCACATTGCAGCGTATTGAAGCCAACCGCATGGACTTCGATGACCAGGCGCTAGCTATGTGTTCGGCACCGCCGTCCTCCTCATTGCCCGCAACAGAGCACGTCTTGGCCAGTAGCCACCATTATTGCTGGGTCGCCAATATTAAACTGACCAGTGTGACCAACGACAATGGGGAAGCGACGTTCCAGTACGACCACGCGCAGCGCCATACCCTCACCGCCAACGGCGCGCCGCAGCAAAGTCAGTTCGGCGACCTTCCCGCGCTCAACTGGCACACCTACGGCAGCGGCCACCT
>NZ_PVTK01000032.1 GCF_003002925.1 Vreelandella songnenensis | reverse complement strand
GTCTCCGTCACCCTGGAAGACGCCACCGGCGATATCTACAGCGCCGACGAGATCCGCGACGGCGTCAACGCCACGGTCACTCTGGGTGAAGGTACCCAAGTGGGCGACACCCTGATGGTGGTGGATGGCAAAGGTAACGAACTGGTCAACCGCCCGGTCACTCAGGCCGATCTGGATAGCGGTGTCAGCGTCACGATCACCGACCTCAACGCCACCGACACTGCGGTTAGCGTGACCGCTACGGTCACCGACCCGGCCGGTAATACCACTACCACGACGGCGGGAGGTGTGATCGACGCCCAGGCGCCGAGCGTCTCTGTCACCCTGGAAGACGCCACCGGCGATATCTACAGCGCCGACGAGATCCGCGATGGCGTCAACGCCACAGTCACGCTGGGTGAAGGCACCCAGGTAGGCGACACCCTGGTGGTGGTCGATGGCAAGGGTAACGAACTGGTCAACCGCCCGGTCACTCAGGCCGATCTGGATAACGGCGTCAGCGTCACGGTGACCGATTTGAACACCGGCGACACAGCGGTCAGCGTCACTGCGACAGTGACTGACCTCGCCGGTAACACCAACACATCTACCGTTGAAGGGATAATCGACGCTCAGGCGCCGAGCGTCTCCGTCACCCTGGAAGACGCGTCCGGCGATATTTACAGCGCCGACGAGATCCGCGACGGCGTCAACGCCACAGTTACGCTGGGTGACGGCACCCAAGTAGGCGACACCCTGGTGGTGGTCGATGGTAAAGGTAACGAGCTGTTCCGCGGCGATGTGACCCAAGACATGCTGAACGATGGCTTGGTCGTCACCGTCACGGATCTGATAGCGACCGATACGGCGGTCACCGTCACTGCTACGGTCACTGACCCGGCCGGTAACACCAACACGTCGACAGCTAACGGCACGATCGACGCCCAGGCGCCGAGCGTTACGGTGGCACTGGAAGAGGCATCCGGCGATATCTACAGCGCCGACGAGATCCGCGACGGCGTCAACGCCACGGTCACCCTAGGTGAAGGTACCCAGGTGGGCGACACCCTGCTGGTGGTCGACGGCAAGGGCAACGAACTGATCAACCGTCCGGTCACGCAAGCCGATCTGGATAACGGTGTCAGCGTCACGGTGACCGACCTCAATGCTGGTGACACCGCGCTGAGCCTCACAGCG
>NZ_PVTK01000031.1 GCF_003002925.1 Vreelandella songnenensis | reverse complement strand
GCTCCTAAAAGAACGTCAGGCCGACCTGGAACAGACGCTCCACATCGCGGATGCGGCGCTTGTCGATCACGAACAGGATCACGTGATCGCCGCTCTCCACCAACACATCGCCATGGGCGATGATCACTTCCTTGCCGCGCACGATTGCCCCGATGGTGGTGCCTTCGGGCAGATTGATCTCGCGGATGGTGCGCCCGACCACGCGCGAGGACTGCTTGTCGCCGTGGGCGATGGCTTCGATCGCCTCGGCAGCCCCGCGTCTGAGCGAGTGCACGTTGACGATATCGCCCCGGCGCACGTGGGTGAGAAGGCTACCGATGGTGGCCTGCTGGGGGGAGATCGCGATGTCGATCTCACCGCCCTGCACCAGATCCACGTAGGCGGCGTTGTTGATCAGCGTGAGCACCTTCTTGGCCCCCAGCCGCTTGGCCAGAAGCGACGACATGATGTTGACCTCGTCGTCATTGGTCAGCGCGCAGAAGATATCGCAATCCTCGATGTTCTCCTCTTCAAGCAGCCGCTTGCTGGTGGCGCTGCCGTGCAGCACCACGGTGCGGTCGAGCCGCTCGGAGAGGGTGGTGCAGCGCTCGAGACTGTGCTCGATGATCTTGACCTGATGGGTATGCTCCAGATGCTCGGCCAGGCGCTCGCCGATATTGCCGCCCCCGGCGATGACCACTCGGCGAAAGCCGCGCTCGACACGTCTGAGTTCGCTCATCACCGCGCGGATATCCCGCCGGGCAGCGAGGAAGAACACTTCGTCGTCGGCTTCGATCACCGTGTCGCCGCGCGGGATGATCGGCCGGTTACGCCGGTAGATGGCCGCCACCCGGGTATCCACGTTGGGCATATGGCGGCGCAGAAAGGCCAGGTCCTGGCCCACCAGCGGCCCGCCGAACACGGCCTTGACCGCCACCAGCTGTACCAGGCCGCCGGCAAAATCCAGTACCTGCAGGGCGCCGGGATACTCGATCAAGCGGCGCACGTGATCGGTGACCACCTGCTCGGGGCTGATCAGGACATCGATGGGGATGGCTTCGTGGGCAAACAGGCCCTTGCGGGTGAGATAGGGCGTGGCGCGCACTCGGGCAATCTTGGTGGGCGTGCGAAACAGCGTATGCGCCACCTGGCAGGCGATCATGTTGACTTCGTCGGTGTTGGTCACCGCGATCAGCATATCGGCATCTTCGCAGCCGGCTTGGCGCAGCACGATGGGGTAGGAGCCAGCGCCGGTCACGGTGCGAATATCGAGCTTGGTGTGCAGCTCGCGCAGTTTATTGGCGTCCGTGTCGACCACGGTGATGTCGTTTTCCTCGCGGGCGAGGTGCTCCGCCAGGGTGCCGCCGACCTGGCCGGCGCCGAGAATGATGAT
>NZ_PVTK01000030.1 GCF_003002925.1 Vreelandella songnenensis | reverse complement strand
AAGTGAGAAGCCCCATTGAACGTAGCGCCTTCTATGAGGTACTCATCAAGACGCGTCTCTCCCTCCTCGCTTACCCAGACGTAAAGCCAGCCATCCCGCAATTGCCGCAGCGTGTAATCACGGGTATCGATCTCGGGGTAGCCAGGCCCTTGCCACTCTTCCGCTATCGGATGCGGGGCAGGTGCCCCTGCCTCGGCGGGGGCCTCATCAATGGCATAGCGTACGGGAAAAATATCGATGTCGATAAACAGTGGGCAGACACCGCCTCCTACAGGCGTTTCATCAAAGGCGGCGTTGCGAGATTGTGCCTGAACATCCGAGTTAGCCATGCGTGTCCTCGTTTTTTAATCGTGATACCTGCGCGATGCTCTCCGGCGGCGTCTCTTGACTTCGACTCCAGACATCCAGCGCATACAGTTGCTCTTGCCTGGAAAGCGGCTGATGACCATCGATTTGCGTCATCCAGCGGTCATATAAACCGTCACGCGCCGAAATGAAATCGTCGCCCCAACGCAAACTCAAACTGAGCCAAATGGCCACCTGGCGCTCCGTATTGGCTCCCCAGGCGGCGGCAGCGTCCAGGCGCTCGTCAAGCCATCGGCCTCTCTTCTGGGCTGGAAGGTACTGCCAATGTTCAGGCATATGCTCTCTGAAATAACTCGTCAGGCGCTCCTTGAGCTGCCAACGGGCCATCGCCTCGAGCGCGGCTAGCTGTGCATTCCCCATAGGCGGGAAAGTACTTGCCTCGCTCACCGAGGGTGATGCCTGCCGGAGGTGCGATTGAAATGCTTGCCACGTCACCGGGCGCGGCTCTGCCCAGTTAGGTGCCCAATCGGCCACCCACCACGTATCGATAGGGCCCAGGATGCCCGCTGGCAGGGCACTTTCGTAACTGCTCAACCAATGCCTGGTGACGAGTGGATCAGCAAAGCGCAATAACTGTTCGTGCCCCCCTTCCCCGTTAAACGTCACGAACTGTCCCAGGTGCCTGCTCAGCTCGCTGGTGCTCGCCTGGCTGCTCAGTAACGAAAGCGAGCGATACACGTTGCTGTCGTGGTTAGCGCAAGCGTCATCCGCTAAACGGCTGCTTTTGAGGCGCACCAGTATCGGGCCCTGCTCGGCTAACGATGCCCAGCGGGTCATGAGGTAGAGCGGCTCGATATCCTCGATGTCATCGCGGCTATACAAGCGTCTGAGCGCATCGGGATAACGCACGCCATCTACCAATGCATGTGTCACTGCCTGCGGTCGTTGCATCTAGCGATTTACCTGGCTCACGTCTTCACAAATCTCGCAGCGGGCGGGTGCCTTCAGTAACGTTTTAAGCTGCGCCGGGCGATTGATGGGCGGCACTATCTGATGGCTCTGAGCCTCTGCCTGCCCCGGCAACTGCGGCGCCTGCGCCGCCTGGCCACTCCCCGAACCGGGGCTGCCGCCGGAGTTGATCTTGACCTGCGGGCCCACCAGGGTGACGCCGCTGGGGTCGATCTTCAGGAAGCTGCCGCCGGCTTTCAGGGTGATCTCGGCGCCGGCTTCGATCACTACCTTCATGCCCGCCTTGTGATGAATCTCCTGCCCGGCTTCCACCAGCTGCGCCTGGCCGATGTTGTCGTGGCGGGT
>NZ_PVTK01000029.1 GCF_003002925.1 Vreelandella songnenensis | reverse complement strand
TCGCCCACCTGAGTACCTTCACCCAGGGTAACCGTGGCGTTGACGCCATCGCGGATCTCGTCGGCGCTGTAGATATCGCCGGTGGCGTCTTCCAGTGTCACCGTGACGCTCGGCGCCTGCGCGTCGATCACGCCTCCCGCCGTCGTGGTAGTGGTGTTACCCGCCGGGTCGGTGACCGTAGCGGTGAGGCTCAGCGCGGTATCACCGGTATTCAGATCGGTGATCGTGACGCTGACACCGTTATCCAGATCGGCCTGGGTCACCGGACGGTTGACCAGCTCGTTGCCTTTACCATCGACCACCACCAGGGTGTCGCCCACCTGAGTACCTTCACCCAGGGTAACCGTGGCGTTGACGCCATCGCGGATCTCGTCGGCGCTGTAGATGTCGCCGGATGCGTCTTCCAGGGTGACGGAGACAGTCGGCGCCTGCGCGTCGATTACCCCTTCAGCGGTAGACGTGTTGGTGTTACCCGCCGGGTCGATGACCGTGGCGGTCACGCTGACCGCAGTGTCGGTGGCGTTCAGGTCGGTGATCGTGACGCTGACACCGTCATCCAGATCGGCCTGAGTGACCGGGCGGTTGACCAGCTCGTTGCCCTTGCCGTCGACCACCACCAGGGTGTCGCCCACCTGAGTACCTTCACCCAGCGTGACCGTAGCATTCACGCCGTCGCGGATCTCGTCGGCGCTGTAGATATCGCCGGACGCATCTTCCAGGGTGACGGAGACAGTCGGCGCCTGGGCGTCGATCACACCTCCCGCCGTCGCGGTGTTGGTGTTACCTGCGGGGTCAGTCACTGTCGCGGTGAGGCTAACCGCGGTATCGGTGGCGTTCAGGTCGGTGATCGTGACGCTGACACCGTTATCCAGATCGGCCTGAGTGACCGGACGGTTGACCAGTTCGTTACCTTTGCCGTCGACCACCACCAGGGTGTCGCCCACCTGGGTACCTTCACCCAAGGTGACTGTGGCGTTGACGCCGTCGCGGATCTCGTCGGCGCTGTAGATGTCGCCGGTGGCGTCTTCCAGGGTGACGGAGACGGTTGGCGCCTGGGCGTCGATCGTGCCGTTAGCTGTCGACGTGTTGGTGTTGCCCGCCGGGTCGGTGACCGTAGCGGTGAGGCTCAGCGCGGTATCACCGGCATTCAGATCGGTGATCGTGACGCTGACACCGTTATCCAGATCAGCCTGGGTCACCGGGCGATTGATCAGCTCATTACCCTTGCCATCGACTACCACCAGGGTGTCGCCTACCTGAGTACCTTCACCCAGGGTGACCGTGGCGTTCACGCCGTCGCGGATCTCGTCGGCGCTGTAGATATCGCCGGTGGCGTCTTCCAGGGTGACGGAGACAGTCGGCGCCTGGGCGTCGATCGTGCCGTTAGCTGTCGACGTGTTGGTGTTGCCCGCCGGGTCAGTCACTGTCGCGGTGACGCTAACCGTGGAGTCGGTAGCGTTCAGGTCGGTGACCGTGACGCTCACGCCGTTATCCAGATCGGCCTGAGTGACCGGGCGGTTGACCAGTTCGTTACCCTTGCCATCGACCACCACCAGGGTGTCGCCCACTTGGGTACCTTCACCCAGGGTGACCGTGGCGTTGACGCCGTCGCGGATCTCGTCGGCGCTGTAGATATCGCCGGTGGCGTCTTCCAGTGTCACCGTGACGCTCGGCGCCTGCGCGTCGATCACGCCTCCCGCCGTCGTGGTGTTGGTATTACCGGCGGGGTCAGTCACTGTCGCGGTGACGCTGACCGCGGTATCACCCGCGTTCAGATCAGTCACGGTCACGCTGACACCGTTATCCAGATCGGCCTGGGTCACCGGGCGGTTGACCAGCTCGTTACCCTTGCCATCGACCACCACCAGGGTGTCGCCCACCTGGGTACCTTCACCCAGCGTGACCGTGGCATTCACGCCGTCGCGGAT
>NZ_PVTK01000028.1 GCF_003002925.1 Vreelandella songnenensis | reverse complement strand
TCCGTGCAGTGCGACAGCAGCTTGAACCCCGGGTCGGCCAGGTGGCGTGCACCCTGCGGCAGGCTGTCGAGGCGCGTGGCCAGCCACTCCTGCAGCATCAGCACCTCGGGCACTTGCCCTGGCCCCAGCGTCTTGACGTACTCCTGGCGGTAGGTCAGCGTCATGGCCGGGTCGATGCCCACCAGGGGCACGTCAAACTCCTGCAGCGCCCGCAGTCGGCGGGCCTGCTTCGCTGCCGTACGCGCAAACGCCCCCAGAAAGCCCTGCACGTGCAGCGGCTTGCCGTTGGCACTGAACGGCATCACGAAGACACGCAGGTCAAGCCGCGACAGCAGCTCCACCACGTCCATCACCAGCTTGGCTTCAAAGTGGGTGGTAAAGGCGTCCTGCACCAGAATCACGCTATGGGCGCGCTGCTGTTCGGTCAGCAGGGCCAGTGCGGTCGGCGTGGCCTCGGCTACCCCCCAGGCGCGCAGCTGCTTTTTCACGCGGGCGCGAGACAGCGTGGGGGAGTCGCTCATGCCCAGGCCCTTGCGCATCAGCGCCTCCACCCAGCGCTGGCCGATCACGGCGTTATACACCGGGGCGATGGTCGCAAGCGCGGGCAGCATCCGCTCGGTATGGCCAATCACGTAGTCGCGCAGCGGGCGCAGGTAGCGGCCGTGGTAGACCTCCAGAAACTGGGAACGAAACTGCGGTACGTTGACCTTGATCGGACACTGCCCGGCGCAGGACTTGCACGCAAGGCAGCCCGCCATGGCGTCGTAGACCTCGTGGGAGTAGTCGTGGTGGCGCTCACGGCTGAGCGTGTTGATCAGGCGCTGGGGCAAGCGCAGCAGGGCACGGCCCGCGCCTTCGCTTTGGCGCTGGCGCGACTCTTCCACCACGTCGATACCCGCCCGGGACTGCAGCCGCAGCCACTCGCGGATCAGGCTGGCGCGCCCCTTGGGTGAGTGAACGCGATCACGGGTCGCCTTCCAGGACGGGCACATGGGGTCGTCAAGGTCGTAGTTGTAGCAGGCGCCGTTGCCGTTGCAGTACACCGCCGCGTCATACGCCTGCCAGGCGCGCTCGTCGATGGTGCGATCCAGCTGGCCGCGGGTAGGCACGCCGTCCACGCTGAGCAGTGCGGGGTCGCTTGCCCGGGCGATGAGCGCCGGGTCCTCGGCGGGCGAGGCGATCTTGCCGGGGTTCAACTGGTTGTACGGATCAAACGCCGCCTTGACCCGCTGCAGGCTGGGGTAGAGCGCGCCAAAGAAGCGGGGCGCGTACTCGGAGCGCACGCCCTTGCCGTGTTCGCCCCACAGCAGGCCGCCGTATTTCTGGGTCAGGGCGGCGACCTCATCGGAGATCTCGCGAATCAGCGCTTCCTGGGCCGGGTCCTTCATGTCCAGCGCCGGGCGCACGTGCAGCACGCCGGCATCCACGTGGCCGAACATGCCGTAGGCGAGGCCGCGGGCGTCCAGCGCAGCGCGAAACTCGGCAATGAAGTCGGCCAGGTGCTCCGGCGGCACGGCGGTATCTTCCACGAACGGCAGCGGGCGCTTTTCGCCCTGCACGTTGCCCAAAAGCCCCACCGAGCGCTTGCGCATGGCGTAGACGGCGTTGATCTGCTCGCGGCCCTCGGCCAGGGTGTAGCCCAGCCGCTCGACGGTGGCATCCTGGCGCAGGTGATCAGTAAAGGCCTGTACCTGCGCGGCCAGGGCCTCGGGGTCATCGCCGCTGAATTCGATCAGGTTGATGCCGCGAATCGGCGTCTCGCCCGCCGGGAAAAACGCCGCCACGCCGTCCCAGACAAAATCCGCCATGGCAAGCGTCAGCACCGTATCGTCGATGGTCTCGATCGACGTGGGCCGGGCGCTGCCCATCAGCGCCTTGGCATCGCGCAGCGCGTCCATGAAGCTTGCATAGCGTACGTTCACCAGCGTGGCGTGCTTGGGAATCGGCAGTACGTTGAGCACGGCCTCACTCAACAAGCCCAGCGCGCCCTCTGAGCCGCACAGCAGGCTGTTGAGGTTGAGCTGGTCCTGTTCATCGCGCAGGTGGGCCAGATCAAAGCCGGTCAGGCAGCGGTTCAGTGGCGGAAACGTCGCCTCGATCACGTCCCGCTCT
>NZ_PVTK01000027.1 GCF_003002925.1 Vreelandella songnenensis | reverse complement strand
GTGTTGGTGTTACCCGCCGGGTCGATGACCGTGGCGGTCACGCTGACCGCAGTGTCGGTGGCGTTCAGGTCGGTGATCGTGACGCTGACACCGTTATCCAGGTCGGCTTGCGTCACCGGGCGGTTAACCAGCTCGTTACCCTTGCTATCGACCACTAGCAGGGTGTCGCCTACCTGAGTACCTTCACCCAGGGTGACCGTGGCATTGACGCCGTCGCGGATCTCGTCGGCGCTGTAGATATCGCCGGACGCCTCTTCCAGCGTGACGGAGACGGTCGGCGCCTGGGCGTCGATCGTGCCGTTAGCTGTCGACGTGTTGGTGTTACCCGCCGGATCGGTGACCGTAGCGGTGAGGCTCAGCGCGGTATCACCGGTATTCAGATCGGTGACCGTGACGCTGACACCGTCATCTAGATCGGCTTGCGTCACCGGGCGGTTGACCAGTTCGTTACCTTTGCCATCGACCACCACCAGGGTGTCGCCCACCTGAGTACCTTCACCCAGGGTGACCGTGGCGTTGACGCCGTCGCGGATCTCGTCGGCGCTGTAGATATCGCCGGTGGCGTCTTCCAGGGTGACGGAGACAGTCGGCGCCTGGGCGTCGATCACACCTCCCGCCGTCGTGGTGTTGGTGTTACCCGCCGGGTCAGTCACTGTCGCTGTGAGGCTCAGCGCGGTGTCACCAGCATTGAGGTCGGTCACCGTGACGCTGACACCGTTATCCAGATCGGCTTGCGTGACCGGACGGTTGACCAGTTCGTTACCCTTGCCATCGACCACCACCAGGGTGTCGCCCACCTGGGTACCTTCACCCAAGGTGACCGTGGCGTTGACGCCGTCGCGGATCTCGTCGGCGCTGTAGATATCGCCGGTGGCGTCTTCCAGCGTGACGGAGACGGTCGGCGCCTGGGCGTCAATCGTGCCGTTAGCCGTAGATGTGTTGGTGTTACCCGCCGGATCAGTGACCGTGGCGGTCACACTCAGCGCGGTGTCGGTGGCGTTGAGGTCGGTGACCGTGACGCTGACACCGTTATCCAGGTCGGCCTGGGTCACCGGGCGGTTAACCAGCTCGTTACCCTTGCCATCGACCACCACCAGGGTGTCGCCCACCTGGGTACCTTCACCCAAGGTGACCGTGGCATTCACGCCGTCGCGGATCTCGTCGGCGCTGTAGATATCGCCTGACGCGTCTTCCAACGTGACGGAGACAGTCGGCGCCTGGGCGTCGATTACACCTCCCGCCGTCGTGGTAGTGGTATTACCCGCCGGATCGGTGACCGTGGCGGTCACGCTCAGCGCGGTATCGGTGGCGTTGAGGTCGGTGACCGTGACGCTCACGCCGTTATCCAGATCGGCTTGCGTCACCGGGCGGTTGACCAGTTCGTTGCCCTTGCCATCGACCACTAGCAGGGTGTCGCCCACCTGAGTACCTTCACCCAGCGTGACCGTGGCGTTGACGCCGTCGCGGATCTCGTCGGCGCTGTAGATATCGCCGGACGCGTCTTCCAGCGTGACGGAGACGCTCGGCGCCTGGGCGTCGATCGTGCCGTTAGCTGTCGACGTGTTGGTGTTGCCCGCCGGATCAGTCACTGTCGCGGTGACACTAACATCGGTGTCGGTGGCGTTCAGGTCGGTGACCGTGACGCTCACCCCGTTCTCCAGATCGGCTTGGGTGACCGGGCGGTTGACCAGCTCGTTGCCTTTACCATCGACCACCACCAGGGTGTCGCCCACCTGAGTACCTTCACCCAGGGTAACCGTGGCGTTGACGCCATCGCGGATCTCGTCGGCGCTGTAGATATCGCCGGTGGCGTCTTCCAGGGTGACGGAGACGGTTGGCGCCTGGGCGTCGATCACGCCTCCCGCCGTCGTGGTGTTGGTGTTACCCGCCGGGTCAGTCACTGTCGCAGTGACGCTGACCGCCGTGTCACCGGTGTTCAAATCGGTCACCGTGACGCTGACGCCGTTATCCAGATCGGCCTGGGTCACCGGGCGGTTGACCAGCTCGTTACCTTTACCATCGACCACCACCAGGGTGTCGCCCACCTGAGTACCTTCACCCAGGGTGACCGTGGCGTTGACGCCGTCGCGGATCTCGTCGGCGCTGTAGATATCGCCGGTGGCGTCTTCCAGGGTGACGGAGACGGTCGG
>NZ_PVTK01000026.1 GCF_003002925.1 Vreelandella songnenensis | reverse complement strand
TTACCCGTACAGAGCAACCCTATTGGGCCGATGAAACGACCCATCAGGATAACGAGAGTGCGAATGACTGATTTGACACCCATTACCTACGCTGAAACCGCGCATACCTCAGAGAAATTTTTATGGCCGCGTTCAGAGCCTTGCCACCACGGCAAGCGCTTTCGCTTAACCGCGGCTTCTGGGCAGCGGCTTGCGCCAAGAAATCCTACCATCAGTATACCTCCGGTTGCTAAAGGGCTAAAATTAATCCCCCCAGCACAGTTACGAGCTATTGAAAGTAAGCCAGATTTTTCACCCCGCCCTAAAGGCTATCAACAATATCCGATAAGGATGGATGAAGAGTGCTTGCGTTATTCAAGTCAAACTAAGTTAGGTTTTATTTTTGGAGTTGTTCGTGCATTAGGAATGGTTGGTTTCTTTTTGGCATTATTTGCTGCTTTTGTTAGTGTGGTAGCAGTATTTTTTGCATCACAATCATCTCAAAGCAATTTTAATTATAATGAAATGCTATCTGATTTGATCCCAGTATATATATATATACTGGGGTTTTGTTTGTTAATGTGGGGAGGCGTAAGACTAATCTACCGCTCGTTTCCTAACTTTGCCGCTGGTTTCCAGCCTGGCCCTATGTGGGAGTTAAATCGGCGAACGGGCATGGTCACAGTCTTTACTAATTCTGCTAAGAAAAGCACCGCTTGGAAGGTGGCCCATGACTTGCCCTTCCATGAGTTCGATTGTTATCTACAAAGCTCGCCGACTTCACAGGGCATTGCTCAATACAACCTAAGCCTAGTGCACTACAGCGTTGAGGCCCATGTTGCGCTAGTGGGCATGTTTGGGGTTACCAGCCGCCTGGATCAATTGGCTGCCTGGGACATGGTTCAGCACTATATGGATACATCACAGCCTTTACCTGACATACCCGTTTTTGAAATGTATCGCTCTCTGGATCCGACAACAGTCGAAGTGGACAAAGAGACAGGACGCCCCCCACGTTTTTGGCGGGATATGGATGATACAACCTTCAACCAGAAAATAACGGAATTGCAGGATCGTCTATCGGCGTTTTATTACGGTTAAGTTTCTTTTGCTCATCAATGAAAGAGCGGTGGCCTGATGTTATTTAATCGCTCTGTCTAGATGCTGATCTGCCGATGGCGAGCAGCGGCCTGCCATTGGCATCCTCAGTCAGCCGCCTTCCCCTACCCACGCTGAAAACTTGCTTGCCGAGCAGGCCGCCAGTCGTTTTTCTGGCCCAGTCGCCAACACGCGGGTGGTGGTCAAGAGTAACCTGCCCGGCTTGGCACCTGGTTGGGAACAGACTGCTCACTTTCAGTTTGAGCAAACAACCGAATACAAGCATGAGTTCCGTAAGGACGGGTACTCTCAGTGGATAGAGGAAGACAAAGAGCTGGGCGGCACGGTTCAGCCATTATTTGAGCGCAGCACAACGGATGGCCGTGAATACTATTTCTATACCCCTGCGATCACTACCCAGCCGGGGTCATGGCGGAGTCGTGAGCGCCGTACCCAAAATAAACTAAAAGTACGTGTGCAGTGGCAGCGCCAAAATGAACGTCAAAATAGTGTCGAGCTACCGCGAATGTTACCAGCACCTAAGCCGACCCAAGTAGCCAGCGGGAATCCATTAATTCCAGACTTTACCCGTACAGAGCAACCCTATTGGGCGGATGAAACGACCCATCAGGATAATGAGAGTGCGAATGACTGATTTAACACCCATTAGCTATGCGGAAACCGCGCATACCTCAGAGAAATTTTTATGGCTGCGTTCAGAGCCTTGCCACCACGGCAAGCGCTTTCGCTTAACCGCGGCTTCTGGGCAGCAACTGACCTATCGCCATCCAACCGAAGCCTTATTCCCAGCCCGAGAGCTAGTGGATATGCCACCTAAACGACTGCGTGAGCTGGAGCAGATGCCCAATCACTCGCCTCGGCCGAGCGATCAACCTGAACATCCGCTACGATGGGATGAAGAATGTTTGCGCTACACGAACCAGACTAAGATTAATTTTATTATAGGGGTAATACGTCTATTTAGTCTGTTCGGTCTACTTCTTTTTATGCCTATTCTTTTTCTTTCTTCTATTTATATATCATACTTAGCTGCGCAATATGAGCCTGGCAACATTATCTTAAGTGTTCTAAATAACTTTGATTGGTTTTTTTTTCTAAGTGTTTTTTCTTTCTTCTTGGCTGGATGGGTAGGTGCAAACTTACTTTACCGATTGTTTCCCGACTATACCTCTGGTTTCCAGCCAGGCCCTATGTGGGAGCTAAATCGACGCACAGGCATGGTGAAAGTATTTGCCAATTCAACCAAGAAAAGCACTGCTTGGAAGGTTGCACATGAATTACCTTTCCATGAGTTCGATTGTTATCTACAAAGCTCGCCGACTTCACAGGGCATTGCTCAATACAACCTAAGCCTGGTGCACTACAGTGTTGAGGCCCATGTTGCGCTAGTGGGCATGTTTGGGGTTACCAGTCGCCTGGATCAATTGGCTGCCTGGGATATGGTACAGCGCTTTATGGATACTTCTCAGCCCTTGCCAGACTCGCCACAGTGGGAACAGTTCCGTTCGCT
>NZ_PVTK01000025.1 GCF_003002925.1 Vreelandella songnenensis | reverse complement strand
ACGGTCACTGATCCGGCGGGTAACACCAACACGTCGACAGCTAACGGCACGATCGATGCCCAGGCGCCGACCGTCTCCGTCACGCTGGAAGACGCGTCCGACGATATCTACAGCGCCGACGAGATCCGCGACGGCGTGAACGCCACGGTCACCCTGGGTGAAGGTACCCAAGTGGGCGACACCCTGGTAGTGGTCGATGGCAAGGGTAACGAGCTGTTCCGCGGCGATGTGACTCAAGACATGCTGAACGATGGCTTGGTCGTCACCGTCACGGATCTGATAGCGACCGATACGGCGGTCACCGTCACTGCTACGGTCATCGACCCGGCCGGTAACACCAACACGTCTACGGCTAACGGCACCATCGACGCCCAGGCGCCGACTGTCTCCGTCACCCTGGAAGATGCGTCCGGCGATATCTACAGCGCCGACGAGATCCGCGACGGCGTGAACGCCACAGTCACTCTGGGTGAAGGTACCCAGGTGGGCGATACCCTGGTGGTGGTCGACGGCAAGGGTAACGAGTTGTTCCGCGGCGACGTGACTCAAGACATGCTGAACGATGGCTTGGTCGTCACCGTGACGGATCTGAATGCGGGTGACACCGCGCTGAGCGTGACCGCCACGGTCACTGATCCGGCGGGTAACACCAACACATCTACGGCTAACGGCACGATTGACGCCCAGGCGCCGACTGTCTCCGTCACCCTGGAAGACGCGTCGGGCGACATTTACAGCGCCGACGAGATCCGCGACGGCGTCAATGCCACGGTCACCCTGGGTGACGGCACCCAGGTGGGCGACACCCTGGTAGTGGTCGATGGCAAGGGCAACGAACTGGTCAACCGCCCGGTGACGCAAGCCGATCTGGATAACGGGGTCAGCGTCACGATCACCGACCTCAACGCCACCGACACCGCGCTGCGCGTGACCGCCACGGTCACCGACCCGGCGGGTAACACCAATACGTCGACAGCTAACGGCACGATCGACGCCCAGGCGCCGAGCGTTACGGTGGCACTGGAAGACGCGTCGGGCGATATCTACAGCGCCGACGAGATCCGCGACGGCGTCAACGCCACGGTCACCCTGGGTGACGGCACCCAGGTGGGCGACACCCTGGTGGTGGTCGACGGCAAGGGCAACGAACTGGTCAACCGCCCGGTGACGCAAGCCGATCTGGATAACGGCGTGAGCGTCACGGTCACCGACCTCAACGCTGGCGACACCGCGCTGAGCCTCACCGCTACGGTCACCGACCCGGCGGGCAACACCAACACGTCGACCGCTAACGGCACGATCGATGCCCAGGCGCCGACCGTCTCCGTCACCCTGGAAGACGCATCCGGCGATATCTACAGCGCCGACGAGATCCGCGACGGCGTCAACGCCACGGTCACTCTGGGTGACGGCACTCAGGTGGGCGACACCCTGGTGGTGGTCGACGGCAAAGGTAACGAACTGGTCAACCGCCCGGTCACGCAAGCTGATCTGGATAACGGTGTCAGCGTGACGATCACCGATCTGAATATCGGTGATACCGCGCTGAGCCTCACCGCCACGGTCATTGATCCGGCGGGTAACACCAACACGTCGACAGCTAACGGCACGATCGACGCCCAGGCGCCGACCGTCTCCGTCACCCTGGAAGACGCATCGGGTGATATCTACAGCGCCGACGAGATCCGCGACGGCGTCAACGCCACGGTCACCCTGGGTGAAGGTACCCAGGTGGGCGACACCCTGGTGGTGGTCGACGGCAAAGGTAACGAACTGGTCAACCGCCCGGTCACGCAAGCTGATCTGGATAACGGTGTCAGCGTGACGATCACCGATCTGAATATCGGTGATACCGCGCTGAGCCTCACCGCCACGGTCATTGATCCGGCGGGTAACACCAACACGTCGACAGCTAACGGCACGATCGACGCCCAGGCGCCGACCGTCTCCGTCACCCTGGAAGACGCATCGGGTGATATCTACAGTGCCGATGAGATCCGCGACGGCGTCAACGCCACGGTCACCCTGGGTGAAGGTACTCAGGTAGGCGACACCCTGGTGGTAGTCGATGGCAAGGGTAACGAGCTGATCAATCGCCCGGTGACCCAGGCCGATCTGGATAACGGTGTCAGCGTCACGATCACCGACCTGAACGCCACCGATACCGCGCTGAGCCTCACCGCGACAGTGACTGACCCCGCCGGTAACACCAACACCACGACGGCGGGAGGTGTGATCGACGCCCAGGCGCCGACCGTCTCCGTCACGTTGGAAGATGCGTCGGGTGATATCTACAGCGCCGACGAGATCCGCGACGGCGTGAACGCCACGGTCACTCTGGGTGACGGCACTCAGGTGGGCGACACCCTGGTGGTGGTCGATGGCAAGGGTAACGAGCTGGTTAACCGCCCGGTGACTCAGGCCGACCTGGATAACGGTGTCAGCGTCACGATCACCGACCTGAACGCCACCGACACCGCGCTGAGCCTCACCGCCACGGTCACTGATCCGGCAGGCAACACCAACACGTCGACAGCTAACGGCACGATCGACGCTCAGGCGCCGACCGTCTCCGTCACCCTGGAAGACGCGTCGGGTGATATCTACAGCGCCGACGAAATCCGCGACGGCGTGAACGCCACGGTTACCTTGGGTGAAGGTACTCAGGTAGGCGACACCTTGGTGGTGGTCGATGGCAAGGGCAATGAGCTGGCCAACCGTCCGGTCACGCAAGCAGATCTGGATAACGGCGTTAGCGTCACGGTCACCGACCTCACCGCTGG
>NZ_PVTK01000024.1 GCF_003002925.1 Vreelandella songnenensis | reverse complement strand
CCGACTGTCTCCGTCACCCTGGAAGACGCCACCGGCGATATCTACAGCGCCGACGAGATCCGCGACGGCGTCAACGCCACGGTCACCCTGGGTGATGGCACTCAGGTAGGCGACACCCTGGTGGTGGTCGATGGCAAGGGTAACGAACTGGTCAACCGCCCGGTCACTCAGGCCGATCTGGAGAACGGTGTCAGCGTCACGATCACCGGCCTCGCCGCCACCGACACCGCAGTTAGCGTCACAGCGACAGTGACTGACCCGGCCGGTAATACCAACACCACGACGGCGGGAGGTGTGATCGACGCCCAGGCGCCGAGCGTTACGGTGGCACTGGAAGAGGCATCCGGCGACATCTACAGCGCCGACGAGATCCGCGACGGCGTCAACGCCACGGTTACCCTGGGTGACGGCACCCAGGTGGGCGACACCCTGCTGGTGGTCGATGGCAAGGGCAACGAACTGGTTAACCGCCCGGTGACCCAGGCCGACCTGGATAACGGTGTCAGCGTGACCGTGACTGATCTGAACGCGGGTGATACCGCGGTCAGCGTGACCGCCACGATCACCGACCCGGCAGGCAACACCAACACGTCGACAGCTAACGGCACGATCGATGCCCAGGCGCCGAGCGTCTCCGTCACCTTGGAAGACGCATCCGGCGATATCTACAGCGCCGACGAGATCCGCGACGGCGTCAACGCCACGGTCACCCTGGGTGAAGGTACCCAGGTGGGCGATACCCTGGTGGTGGTCGACGGCAAGGGCAACGAACTGGTCAACCGCCCGGTCACGCAAGCCGATCTGGAGAACGGTGTCAGCGTCACGATCACCGATCTGAATGCCGGTGATACCGCGCTGAGCCTCACCGCTACGGTCACCGACCCGGCGGGCAACACCAACACGTCGACAGCTAACGGCACGATCGACGCTCAGGCGCCGACCGTCTCCGTCACGCTGGAAGACGCGTCCGGCGATATCTACAGCGCCGACGAGATCCGCGACGGCGTCAACGCCACGGTCACCCTGGGTGAAGGTACCCAGGTGGGCGATACCCTGGTGGTGGTCGACGGCAAAGGTAACGAACTGGTCAACCGCCCGGTCACGCAAGCCGATCTGGAGAACGGTGTCAGCGTCACGATCACCGATCTGAATGCCGGTGATACCGCGCTGAGCCTCACCGCTACGGTCACCGACCCGGCGGGCAACACCAACACGTCGACAGCTAACGGCACGATCGACGCCCAGGCGCCGACTGTCTCCGTCACCCTGGAAGACGCGTCGGGCGACATTTACAGCGCCGACGAGATCCGCGACGGCGTCAATGCCACGGTCACCCTGGGTGACGGCACCCAGGTGGGCGACACCCTGGTAGTGGTCGACGGCAAGGGCAACGAACTGGTCAACCGCCCGGTGACGCAAGCCGATCTGGATAACGGCGTGAGCGTCACGGTCACCGACCTCAACGCCACCGACACTGCGGTCAGCGTGACCGCCACGGTCACCGACCCGGCGGGTAACACCACTACCACGACGGCGGGAGGCGTGATCGATGCCCAAGCGCCGACTGTCTCCGTCACGTTGGAAGACGCGTCGGGCGATATCTACAGCGCCGACGAGATCCGCGACGGCGTCAACGCCACGGTCACCCTGGGTGAAGGTACCCAGGTGGGCGATACCTTGGTGGTGGTCGATGGCAAGGGTAACGAACTGGTCAACCGCCCGGTCACGCAAGCCGATCTGGATAACGGTGTCAGCGTGACGATCACCGACCTCAACGCTGGCGATACCGCGCTGAGCCTCACCGCCACGGTCACCGACCTGGCCGGTAACACCAACACGTCTACGGCTAACGGCACGATCGACGCCCAGGCGCCGAGCGTTACAGTGGCACTGGAAGACGCCACCGGCGACATTTACAGCGCCGACGAGATCCGCGACGGCGTGAACGCCACGGTCACCCTGGGTGTAGGTACTCAGGTGGGCGACACCCTGCTAGTGGTCGATAGCAAGGGTAACGAGCTGGTTAACCGCCCGGTGACCCAGGCCGACCTGGATAACGGTGTCAGCGTCACGATCACCGACCTGAACGCCGGCGATACTGCGGTCAGCGTCACAGCGACAGTGACTGACCCCGCCGGTAACACCAACACATCTACCGTTGAAGGGGTAATCGACGCGCAGGCGCCGAGCGTCTCCGTCACCCTGGAAGATGCGTCGGGCGATATCTACAGCGCCGACGAGATCCGCGACGGCGTCAACGCCACGGTCACCCTGGGTGAAGGTACTCAGGTGGGCGACACCCTGGTGGTGGTCGATGGTAAAGGTAACGAGCTGGTCAACCGCCCGGTGACCCAGGCCGATCTGGATAACGGCGTCAGCGTCACGATCACCGATCTGAATACCGGTGATACCGCGCTGAGCCTCACCGCCACGGTCACCGACCCGGCCGGTAACACCAACACATCTACGGCTAACGGCACGATCGACGCCCAGGCGCCGACTGTCTCCGTCACCCTGGAAGACGCCACCGGCGATATCTACAGCGCCGACGAGATCCGCGATGGCGTCAACGCCACAGTCACCCTGGGTGAAGGCACCCAGGTGGGCGACACCCTGGTGGTGGTCGATGGTAAAGGTAACGAACTGGTCAATCGCCCGGTGACCCAGGCTGATCTGGATAACGGTGTCAGCGTCACGATCACCGATCTGAATGCCGGTGATACCGCGCTGAGCCTCACCGCTACGGTCACCGACCCGGCGGGCAACACCAACACGTCGACAGCTAACGGCACGATCGACGCCCAGGCGCCAACCGTCTCCGTCACCCTGGAAGACGCCACCGGCGACATTTACAGCGCCGACGAGATCCGCGACGGCGTCAACGCCACAGTCACGCTGGGTGAAGGTACCCAGGTGGGCGACACCCTGGTGGTGGTCGATGGCAAGGGCAACGAACTGGTCAACCGCCCGGTCACTCAGGCCGATCTGGATAACGGTGTGAGCGTCACGGTGACCGATTTGAACACCGGTGACACGGCGGTCAGCGTCACTGCGACAGTGACTGACCCCGCCGGTAA
>NZ_PVTK01000023.1 GCF_003002925.1 Vreelandella songnenensis | reverse complement strand
GAATGTCTGAATGAGCATTGGTTCACCAGCCTTCATCACGCCAAGGTTGTCATCGAAGCATGGCGCCGGGAGTACAACGAAGAAAGACCGAAGAAAGGGCTTGGAGGGTTAACGCCTTCCGCCTATGCCGAGCAACTGGTGTTAAAACACGATAAAGTTACTTCTGACTCTAAACCCGGCTGCTACTGAAGATGGGGTGACGTCGTCGGTACACCCATGCAACTCATCGCGCCCAGCGGCGAAACGAAATGGCAAGCCCAGCCTGATGACTGGGCGGCGGTGAAGAACGTTCGCGGCAGTGCGAGCCAGCCGATTCGCTTTCAGGGTCAGTGGCATGATGACGAAAGCGGGCTGTACTACAACCGCCACCGCTACTATGACCCGCAGCAGGGGCGGTATATTAGTCAGGATCCAATTGGGTTGCAGGGTGGGACGAATTTGTATGGATATGTAACGAATCCGGCGGGTGCGGTCGATCCGTTGGGATTGTTTCAATCAGCCATGGGCAGTGTCAGTTCAGCATATGGCCCACAAGCGTTAGCACACGCTGCACCATCCCCTTCGCCAGTCCAAGGCGGCCAAATAATAACAGGTGGAGATTATAATCCAGGTATTTTAGGCTACATATTTCCAACACGCATGTCAGCGTTATCTAAAGATGCCAATCATGGAAGAGCACTAAGGTATCAGGGCGCAACACGTAGTGATATTACTCTTCCTGCCGCATCAGCCGCTTTAGCAGCGCCAATGGCAGGTGCTGCCATTCCGGGTGCTGCAAGCGCAGCGGCAAGTGCTGGTAGTGCATTAGTTACTGGCGCTAATCAACTCAGCTTAAGAGCCTTATGTAGCGTTGCAACTGTATCACCGGGAGCGGCGGTGGGAATAGCTAATCCTGCTGTGCAAGGAGTCGCCTTGGATGTTTTAGATAGCTCTTTGCCAGGCCCACCTTCACCAAACAAGTCTGGTATTGTTGGTTATATTATGGGCACTGTATTTAGCCCTGAGGAATGGGGAAAATGAGCAAAAATTTCCAAAATAATACTGTAAATGCTTTTATAAGCATTATTCTCATAATGTTTGGTATATATATATTAGCAACAGGTGAAATCAAGAATATGCAATTGGGAAGTGAAAGAATACTCCCAGCTTCAGCTGTAATTATTTTTGGTGTATGGATATTCATTAAAAGCGGGATAAGATTATTTAAAAAAAAGAAGTTGTGAAATATTGCGGTTTTTCGTTTTAGTCCCATGGCTGGTAGCCAAATGAAAAGCGAATTGTGAAAGTTAGATTTGCTCCAATGGTTAGCCGATGGTCATGCACAACGCGTATGATGCCACTAGCCGTCTCACCGCGCGCCACCGGCCAGCAGCGAATGCTACAGCTGGGGCGCCAACGGCGCGCCCCAACAAAGCCAGTTCGGTGATCTGCCCGCGCGCTGAACGGGCACACTTACGGCAGCGGCCATCTGCACGGCCTGAGCGCCCCAAGGCTGAACCTGGACATCGCCCTAACACCGGATGCCCTGCACCGCGAAACTCAGCGCCGCGTCAGCCTCGGCGGTGGCGACCAGACCCAACCGTTGATCCTGGAGCGCGGTTATACGAACCTCGGCCAGTTGGATCACCTCACCCTGGGCGGCGCGCAGGCAAACGGCGGCCAGCGGTACCAGTACGACGCCCTGGGCCGAATGAGCTTCCGCGCCCTGCAAGGCAAGCAATCCAAAGTCATTGCCTACAGCTACGATGCCGCCGGCCGACTCACCGGCAGCCAGCACGGCGACCAGGCCCACCGCTACACGGTAGACGCCGCCGGTAACCGCCTGGACGGCCAGCAGGCCCTTTCCGATAACCGCCTCGGCCAGCTCAACGGCACCCGCTACCGCTACGACGGGGCGGGTAATATGATCGAGCGGCAACAACCGGACGGCGAGCGCCTGATGATGGGCTACGATGGTGCCAACCGCCTGGTAAGCCTCACCCGCACCAGCACACCACGGAGGCCGCCTACCGCTACGACGGCCTGGGCCGCCGGATCAACAAGACCGTGCGCCACACCAACGGCACTACTGCCACTACCCACTACGGCTGGGACGGCGACCGCATCGTGCGGGAAGAAAGCGATAGTCAGCGCTCGACCATTGTTTACGAACCGAGCAGCTTCGTGCCCATGCTGCGCATCGATGATACCCAGCAAGGCCAAATCCTCAGCGCTTTTTTCACGGATGCTCTGGGTACGCCCATGCAACTGGTGGCGCCCAATGGCGAAACGCAATGGCAGGCGCAGCCTGATGATTGGGCGGCGGTGAAGAACGAGCGCGGGAATACTGATCAGCCGATTCGCTTTCAAGGGCAGTGGCATGATGAAGAAAGCGGGCTGTACTACAACCGTCACCGGTACTATGACCCGCAACAGGGGCGGTATATTAGCCAAGACCCGATCGGGTTGCGGGGTGGTACGAATCTGTATGGGTATGTAGTCAACCCAATGGAAGCGGTTGATCCGCTTGGGTTGTTTGATCGACCAGGAGATATTGATCAATCTCGTCGCCAAGGGCGTCGCCCAAGCGATCAATCTAGTCGACCCAGAGGGCGCACCGGCAACCCTTATTCCCGTTTTCCACCTGCACCTAGATCAAATTTAGAAAAGGTAGGGAACTGGGGATTAAATAAAGTCTGGGATAAAGTTACAGGAGGTATTTCTAAGATTGAAACTGCCACCGGAGCTATAGTTAAAGCCAGTCCTGTTCGTGTCTTGATTGGAGGGATAATTGCGCCTAGTGAAATAAGTGAAAAGCAATCTTTGTACTACGACCTTGATGGCGACGGTCTTTCAGATAGACACTTCGAGGCAGGAATGTGCATTCCAGGAGAAAATTAAAATGCAGAAAATCGACTATAGTTTCTGGGTCAACAAATGGACAGAGAGAGCAATAATGCTACCGTTATACCTATTAAACCTTATTGCTCTCCTAGGAACTAAAGGGTGGGTGCAGATATTATTTTTTATGTTATGTTTTTTCTTTTTCGCCTTTATATAATATGCTATTTATAACCCGCCCATATTTTTTGAAGTTAATGCCACGAGTTGGTTTTACGGCACTAATTTGGTTATTGCTCCCTGCATTGGCACTTTATACCTATCGGTAACATTTAGTTAAAGCAATAGCAACAATAAAAGCCATTCATTTAATATTAAAATTGATAGGCATGTAGCTAGCGTTCCAAAACTAAACACCTAAACCGCGTGCCTCGCGGCGCGTCTTTTGCCCGCTGCAGAGCATGCCCCGGCGAGTTGACGTTCCGCTAAGACGAAGTTCAGCGGCTGGTCGGCGGACAGGCCTACCTTTACGCCCTCCAACGGAGCCAACCGCTTGGTAAGCCTCACCCACACCAACGGCACCACCGCCACTACCCACTTCGGCTGGGACGGCGACCGGATTGTGCGAGAAAAAAGCGATAGTCAGAGCACCACGACCATCTACGAGCCGAGCCGTTTTGTGCCCATACTGCGCATTGATGATACCCAGCAAGTCCAAATGATGAGCGCTTTCATCACTGATGCGCTGGGTACGCCCATGCAACTAGTTGCCGCCAACGGCGAAACGAAATGGCAAGCCCAGCCCGACGACTGGGCGGCGGTGAAGAACATGAGCGGCAGTACGAGTCAGCCAATTCGCTTTCAGGATCAGTGGCATGATGAGGAAAGTGGGCTGTATTACAACCGCCATCGGTATTACGACCCACAGCAAGGTAGGTACATTAGCCAAGATCCAATTGGGTTAAGTGGTGGTACGAATTTGTATGGGTATGTGACGAATCCGGCGGGTGCGGTCGATCCGTTGGGATTGGAGGGGCTAAAACTATGCGCACAAGAAGGAAGTGCGGCTGGGGGGGCAGCAGCACTGGCAAGTAGAGCTGTAGCTATTGGCGGAAGAGCAGCCATTCCGACCTGGGCTAGCAATCCTTGGGGCGCAATTGTTTTAGCCATGATGCCTACGACGTCACCCCATCTTCAGTAGCAGCCGGGTTTAGAGTCAGAAGTAACTTTATCGTGTTTTAACACCAGTTGCTCGGCATAGGCGGAAGGCGTTAACCCTCCAAGCCCTTTCTTCGGTCTTTCTTCGTTGTACTCCCGGCGCCATGCTTCGATGACAACCTTGGCGTGATGAAGGCTGGTGAACCAATGCTCATTCAGACATTC
>NZ_PVTK01000022.1 GCF_003002925.1 Vreelandella songnenensis | reverse complement strand
CGCCCAGGCTGGTGGTAGCGTTAACGGCATCAAGAGCAAGCTGGCTAGGGTTGCCAGAAGACCGGCGCGAGGGAGTAACATCATCAGGGGCCAAACTTCTCGGGGAAGTAGGAAAGCGGCGGCTCCAGGCCCAGCCAGTCCTCTTTCATACGCTCGCCTTCGGCGCGTTGCTCAGAGGTAAGTCTGTCATGATAGACTCTTAGTGACCGCTCAGAGGAAGTACTCGGCACCTCTTCATCAATAGCAAGGAAGATAGCCCACCCTTCAGCAGGATCTGGGGCGGGTGCTCCTCGACATAGTTCACGACCGCTTTCGTTCGGTACTATATTGCAAGCAGCCAGCCAACCACGTCCATTCATATGGCCTGCTTCAGACGCTCTGGTCATCCACTCCCAGGCCTCCTCAGGGTGATCCAGATGATTTAATATAGAAGCGAGGTTATTCATGCCCGGCGCATACCCCGCTTCAGCCGCCCGGCGAAACCACACCTCCGCCGCCTCTAAACGCTCTGTATCGCTGTCATAAGCATCATCGTCGTTGCGAGTTCGCTTACCCAGCCAGTTCATGGCATTGGTGTTGCCCGCCTCAGCTGCGCGGTGCAGCCACTTGAGCGCCTCTTCTTCGTCAGGGTCTTCCACGTAGTAATAAATGTAATAAAGTGCCGCCATGGCTTCCGGGTCGCCGGCTTGCGCTTGGGGCAGCGTGAGTTCGAGCGCTTCCTGCGGCCAGTCGTCGCCGTTTTCCGGGCAAACGTCGCCCAGCTCGCAGGCGCCGCCATCGAAGAGGCGTAGCATGGCGTAGGGGTCGCCGTGTTGGGCAGCTTGGTAATACCAGTCCAGCGAGGCCTGATTCATATTACCCATCACCAAGCGGCGGTTGGATTCACCCAAGTAGTACATCGCCTCCGCATCGCCATTTTCAGCAGCTAGCTCAAGAAATGGAATAGCTGAATCTACCCTTCTAATCCCGTAAAGCCGCACCCCCTCTTCTTTGGCGGCTTGCGCTTCATCGTCCAACGCCCAGGCTGGTAACGGCGTTAAGAGCAAGCTGGCTAGGGTTGCCAGAAGACCGGCGCGAGGGAGTAACATCATCAGGGGCCAAATTTCTCGGGGAAATAGGAGAGCGGCGGTTCCAGGCCCAGCCACTCGTCTTTCATACGCTCGCCTTCGGCACGTTGTTCGGGGATAAGGCTATCCCGATACGCACGCAATGCGTTCTCGGAAGAGGTGCCAGGCACTTCTTCATGAATAGCCAGAAAAATGGCCCATCCTTCAGCAGGATCTGGCTCGGGCGCTCCACGGCAGAGTTCACGACCGCCTTCGTTGGGTGCGATGTTACAAGCAGCCAGCCAGCCACGTCCGTTCATATGGCCTGCCTCGGAAGCCTTGGTCATCCACTGCCAGGCCTCCTCAGGGTGATCCAGATGATTTAATATAGAAGCGAGGTTATTCATGCCCGGCGCATATCCCGCTTCGGCTGCCCGGCGAAACCATACCTCCGCAGCCTCCAAGCGCTCAGTATCGCTACTATAAGCATCATCATCACGTGCGAGTTTGCCCAGCGTGTTCATGGCCCAGGCATTGCCCGCCTCGGCCGCGCGATTCAACCACGTAAGCGCTTCTTCTTCGTCAGGATCTTCCACGTAGTAATAAATGTAATAAAGTGCCGCCATGGCTTCCTGGTCGCCGGCTTCCGCCAGAGGCAGCGTGAGTTCGAGGGCTTCCTGCGGCCAGTCATCGCCGTTTTCCGGGCAAACGTCGCCTAGCTCGCAGGCTCCACAGTCAAACAAGCGCAGCATAGAGTAGGGGTCGCCGTGTTGGGCGGCCTGGTGATACCAGTCCAGTGCGGACTGGTTCATATTGCCCATCACCAAGCGGCGGTTGGCTTCACCCAAGTAATACATGGCCTCTGCATCGCCATTTTCAGCAGCTTGCTCAAGAAATGGAATAGCTGAATCTGCCCTTCTAATCCCGTAAAGCCGCATCCCCTCCTCTTTGGCGGCTTGTGCTTCCTCGTCCAACGCCCAGGCTGGTGGTAGCGTTAACGGCGTCAAGAGCAAGCTGGCCAGTGTAGCCAGAAGACTGGAGCGAGGAAGTAACATCAGGGGCCAAACTTCTCGGGAAAATAGGAAAGCGGCGGCTCCAGGCCCAGCCATTCTTCCTTCATACGCTCGCCTTCGGCGCGTTGGTCGGGGGTAAGGCTATCCCGATAAGCGCGAAGAGCGTTCTCGGAAGAAGTACCCGGTACCTCTTGATGAATAGCAAGGAAGATGGCCCATCCTTCGGCAGGATCTGGCTTTGGGGCTCCTCGGCATAGTTCACGCCCGCCTTCATTGGGCGCGATATTGCAAGCTGCCAGCCAACCACGTCCATTCATATGGCCGGCTTCAGATGCTCTGGTCATCCATTCCCAAGCGTTTTCGGGCTGGCCTAAATGACTCAAGACGACGGCTAAGTTGTTCATCCCTGGCGCATACCCCGCTTCGGACGCCCGGCGAAACCATACCTCCGCGGCCTCCAAACGCTCTGTATCGCTACTGTAAGCATCCTTATCGTCGCGTGCGCGCTTACCCAGCGAGTTCATGGCCCAGGCATTGCCCGCCTCGGCCGCGCGATTCAACCACGTAAGCGCTTCTTCTTCGTCAGGGTCTTCCACGTAGTAATAAATGTAATAAAGTGCCGCCATGGCCTCCGGGTCGCCGGCTTCCGCTTGGGGCAGCGTGAGTTCGAGCGCCTCCTGCGGCCAGTCATCGCCGTTTTCCGGGCAAACGTCGCCCAGCTTGCAGGCCCCGCCATCAAACAAGCGCAGCATGGCGTAGGGCTCGCCGTGTTGGGCAGCTTGGTAGTACCACCCCATCGCCGCTTGGGTTAGCCCCATATGACGCAAACGATCAACTTCTCCCAGGTAATACATCGCCTCCGCATCACCCGCTTCTGCGGCTATTTCCAAATAGGGTGGGCTCTTTGAGCGTTGGTGTGCGTTGTAAAGCCTCATACCCTCTTCTTTGGCGGCTTGCGCTTCTTCGTCCAACGCCCAGGCTGGTGGTAGCGTTAACGACATCAAGAGCACGCTAGCTAGGGTTGCCAGAAGACCGGCGCGAGGGAGTAACATCATCAGGGGCCAAACTTCTCGGGGAAATAGGAGAGCGGCGGTTCCAGGCCCAGCCAGTCCTCTTTCATACGCTCGCCTTCGGCGCGTTGTTCGGTTGTGAGCATTTCTTTGTAATATTCAAGACTATCGTTGGAATAGGCCCTTGGAATTTCTTCATCAATAGCCAACATAATTGCCCAGCCGATAGCAGGATTCGGTGCTGGCGCTGAGTCACATAAATCGCGTCCTTCTTCTTCAGGTACGATATGGCATGAAGCTGTCCAGCGCCTACCATTTATGTGACCTGCTTCAGAAGCCTCTGTCATCCATTCCCAAGCTTCATCATTACGTCCTAAATTACTTAAAATTGCTGATAGATTGTTCATGGATGGCGCATATCCGAGTTCAGCTGCTCTGCGAAACCATACCTCCGCCGCTTCAAGCTGCGCAGTTTCACTTTCATAAGCATCCTCATCATCACGTGCGCGTTTGCCCAGCGTGTTCATGGCCCAGGCATTGCCCGCCTCGGCCGCACGCTTCAACCACGTAAGCGCTTCTTCTTCGTCAGGGTCTTCCACGTAGTAATAAATGTAATACAGTGCGGCCATGGCCTTCGGGTCGCCGGCTTCCGCCTGGGGCAGCGTGAGTTCGAGAGCCTCCTGCGGCCAGTCATCGCCGTTTTCCGGGCAGATATCGCCCAGCTCGCAGGCCCCGCCATCGAAGAGGCGTAGCATGGCGTAGGGGTCCCCATGCTGGGCGGCTTGGTAGTACCAGTCCAGCGAGGCCTGATTCATATTACCCATCACCAAGCGGCGGTTGGATTCACCCAAGTAGTACATCGCCTCCGCATCGCCCTCTTCAGCAGCTTGCTCAAGAAATGGAATAGCTGAATCTACCCTTCTAATCCCGTAAAGCCTCATACCCTCTTCTTTGGCGGCTTGCGCTTCGTCGTCCAACGCCCAGGCTGGTGGTAGCGTTAACGGCGTTAAGAGCAAGCTGGCTAGGGTTGCCAGAAGACCGGCGCGAGGAAATAACATCATCAGGGACCAAATTTCTCGGGGAAATAGGAGAGTGGCGGTTCCAGGCCCAGCCAATCGTCTATCATGCGCTCGCCTTCAGTGCGTTGTTCGGGAGTAAGGCTATCGTGATACACCCGTAGCGCTCGCTCTGAGGAAGTACCCGGTACTTCCTCATTTCTGGCCAGCATAATCGCCCATCCTTTCGCAGGCTGTTTTTCTACCTGACACATTTCTCGTCCTTGTGCTTCAGGTTCGATATAACAAGATGCAACCCATTGCCTACCATTAATATGACCCGCCTCTGAGGCTTGAAGCATCCACGCCCAAGCATCTTCATATCGCCCCAAATGGCTCAAAACGACGGCCAAATCATTCATCCCTGGCGCATACCCTGCCTCGGCTGCCCGGCGGAACCATACCTCCGCAGCCTCCAAGCGCTCTGTATCGCTACTGTAGGCATTCTCATCATTGCGTACACGCTTGCCCAGCGTGTTCATGGCCCAGGCATTGCCCGCCTCGGCCGCGCGATTCAACCACGTAAGAGCTTCTTCTTCGTCAAAGTCTTCCACGTAGAAATAGATGTAATAAAGTGCCGCCATGGCTTCTGGGTCGCCGGCTTGCGCTTGAGGCAGCGTGAGTTCGAGAGCCTCCTGCGGCCAGTCATCGCCGTTTTCCGGGCAGATATCGCCCAGCTCGCAAGCTCCACCGTCAAACAAGCGCAGCATAGAGTAGGGGTCGCCATGCTGGGCGGCTTGGTAATACCAGTCCAGCGAGGCCTGATTCATATTACCCATCACCAAGCGGCGGTTGGATTCACCCAAGTAGTACATCGCCTCCGCATCGCCCTCTTCAGCAGCTTGCTCAAGAAATGGAATAGCTGAATCTACCCTTCTAATCCCGTAAAGCCGCATCCCCTCCTCTTTGGCGGCTTGCGCTTCATCGTCCAACGCCCAGGCTGGTGGTAGCGTTAACGGCGTTAAGAGCAAGCTGGCTAGGGTTGCCAGAAGACCGGCGCGAGGAAATAACATCATCAGGGACCAAATTTCTCGGGGAAATAGGAGAGTGGCGGTTCCAGGCCCAGCCAATCGTCTATCATGCGCTCGCCTTCGGCGCGTTGTTCGGGGGTGACGTGCTCTCTATAGATATCAAGGTCTTGATCTGAATAGCTTCCGGGCACCTCTTCCTGAATTGCCAACAATATTGCCCACCCTTTTGCAGGATCTGGCTCTAATGCCGCCCGACATAATTCCTTAAAGTCTCTGAGTGTGGGCACTATATTGCAGGCGGCGATCCATCGACGCCCATTAATATGACCTGATTTGGAGGATGCTTCTCGCCACTCTCTAGATTCCTCATAATGTTCCAGATGACTCAAGACGACGGCCAAATCGTTCATCCCCGGCGCATATCCCGCTTCGGCCGCCAAGCGAAACCATGCCTCCGCAGCCTCCAGACGCTCAGTATCGCTACTGTAAGCGTCCTCGTCATCACGCACGCGCTTGCCCAGCGTGTTCATGGCCCAGGCATTGCCCGCCTCGGCCGCGCGATTCAACCACGTAAGCGCTTCTTCTTCGTCAGGATCTTCCACGTAGTAATAAATGTAATAAAGTGCCGCCATGGCTTCCGGGTCGCCGGCTTCCGCTTGGGGCAGCGTGAGTTCGAGTGCCTCCTGCGGCCAGTCATCGCCGTTTTCCGGGCAAACGTCGCCCAGCTCGCAAGCTCCACCGTCAAACAAGCGCAGCATAGAGTAGGGGTCGCC
>NZ_PVTK01000021.1 GCF_003002925.1 Vreelandella songnenensis | reverse complement strand
CTGGAAGGCGACCCGGACCAGCCGCTGGTCACCGGGCGTACCTATCACGCCGTCAACACCGCCCCGTACCCGCTGCCCGAGCACAAGACGCGCACCGTCATTCGCACCCAAAGCCACAAGGCCGAGGGCTTCAACGAACTGCGCTTTGAAGACGAGGCGGGGGAAGAGCAGATCTGGCTCCACGCCCAGAAAGACCTGGAGCTTCTGACGCTCAACGACCGCACCGAAGAAATCCGCAACGACAGCTTTCTCAAGGTGCACAACGACCGCATCAGCGAGATCGACAATGACGACCACCACACGGTGCACGGCAACCGCTTCGAGCACGCCGAAGGCCAGCAGCACCTGACGGTACAAGGCACGCTGCATATCAACACAGGCCAGGCATGGCTGAGCGAAAGCGGCCGCGAGCTGCACATCAAGGCCGGTCACAAGGTGGTGCTGGAAGCGGGCAGCGAATTGACCCTCAACGCCGGCGGCAGCTTTCTCAAGCTGGACGGCGGCGGCATCACCATTTCAGGCCCCAACGTCAAGGTAAACGCCGGCGGCAGCCCCGGCAACGGCACCGGCCAGGCCGCTGAAGGCCCGCTGCTGCCTGGGCATGCGATGGCGGAGGTGCATGAGGCCATACCGCCCACCTCCCTGCCCAAGCTCAAGGACTACCAGCTCAGCGACGCGGCCATCATGCCGCTGTGCGGCAAGATCAATGATACTCAATGCACGCGCGAGGACTGCCCATGTCTGGCTGGTTGAGTGGTATCGCCGCGCGCTCTCAGATAATCGACAATCTCCCGGCATCAACAGCGGGCAAGCACGGTTTTTTCGTGCTCGATCAACGCCGCTCGCCTGAACAGTGTAGATCGATACTGGGGCTCCCAGGCACGCAGGACTTTTTAACGCTGTTTGCGGGAACAGCGCTTTCACCTCTTTTAGAAGCAAGCCCATGGCTGCTGCAGATAGACCAAGGGAGTGAGGCTTGGCGCTACGCTGAAACGCTTTGCCAAAAACGTCTGGGATGGGCGTGTTTGCCCGAGTCAGACCAAACCCTGCAAAGCCTGGCTGAACATTTGCGCCCCTTGTTCGTGTTGGCCGACCCGCATGGCGGAAAGTCGCTCATTAATGTGCAGCAGCCCGCCGCATGGATGGCGCTACTCGCCAGTGCGCCACTTGGCATTTACGAACACTGGATGAGCCCGTTTCAGCTGGTAGCAACGCCCACGCCACAAGGCCAATGGCTTGTTTGGCAGGCTCAACCCGAAACGTCTAATGCGAGCGATGAAGCGCATCTGACCAACAAGATGGAAGTAGCGCTGAAGGAAAGTCAGCAAGCCTGGTGGTTGAGCCGTATGACGAATAGGCCATTTAGTGATGTACAAGCCTCTTGGTTAATCAAAATGAAGATCTTGATGGAAGCCGGTATTACTCGTTCTGATCATTTAAAACGGCTATTGCCTGTTATAACAGATGAGTGCGAGACGCTTGGTAGTCAAATAGAAGATGTGCTGAATAAGCCGGTTCCATCACGTCAGAAGGTACAGCAACTGGAGCATTTTGTATGAGTGCCTCGCAACCCTCGGAGCGTCGTCTGAACCCTGTGGTGGTCAATGTATTCGAACCACCGGCATCAGAGGGTGAAAGCCCAGGAGAAAATACCTCGCATGTATGCGAGGAAAATTGCTGGGCCGATATTATTTACATACCGGGAACGCGGACATTCTGGTTACTTACTGAAGAGGTTTCAGATGCATTGATGGAGGCATCTGAAACCTTAAGGGAGTGGGCAAACACGGAAGATAAGCAGACTCGTCTTGACCTTCTGACAAATGAGGCTGGTTTAATGGAATGCCTGCTGCCTAGCAGAGCTGAAAGTTTCTTAAACGCGTCCGAGCGCCAGCGATATATTGAAAACTTCAATCGACTGGTCGCGTTAACGTCAGAAGACTTATCGTCAGTACAGCAGCGCATCGCTCATGAGCGTGGTCTAAGTGATGTGCTTTGGGATATGAGTACGCTGGGCTTGTTGGATCACGTTGCTCGTTTTTTTTCGAGTAGTGAAATCAGTAATATTGAAACCCAGCTTCGGGAACTGTACCAGCAAGGAGTAGCGCGGGCAGAGGAGCAAGGTTATTCACTTGAAGGCGAGGCATATTACGGGCCTTGGGAGGAAGAAATCGCTCAAGCCCTGGAGACGTATCGTGTATGCCGGGAGCAGGCGCAGCGTCAGTATCATTTCAATCCGGGCAGCCAGGGGCCTGCTACTCCTTTTTCACTTCAGGACGTTTTGGCAGAGTATCAGCGTTTTATTCAGCTATGCGAATCCAATCCGCCCGTCGAGGCCGCACAGGCTTGCCAATTGGTAGGCTATGTACAGCAATTGAGCGAACAGCAAACAGAGAAGTATCACGATTATCTCGAAAGCATTTTAAAACTCGCTGCACTTGGCATTGCCACGCCAGAGCTTGCACTCTCCAGTGCCTCCGGTGGAGGTCCAAATGTAAAGGGCGGCATAAACGGCTTCGATACCTATTGCCGCTTATTGAGGGAAAGCGCTGAGCTCAATGAATCGGTAGAGCAAAAGCTGAGCGAATGGGAGTCCGGAACGGCAGGCCGTGCCCAACTGCCCGTTTTTCTCTTCGAGCAAGAGCGCCAGCAGTACGCAAGACTTCATGATCAGCTGGATGAGCTGTTTGAAGCGGCCAGCGAAGCGGTCAAGCAGATGAAGCCGGGACGCGTCCTGATATGGAACACGAACCTGAACGACGATCGGCATTCGCTAGGTTACGAAAAACGTAAAATCGAGCGGCTTGTACGCCGCGAATTTCCGCTTCGCGAGTTCAGCTCGCCGCTGGGAGAAAAATCGCTAAGCCACATCAGTTTATGGCAACTGGCGCCTCTGATGTCAGAAGCCGAACGCGAACGTTTGAATCAATCGCTCAGCGCCGACGGCGTACTGCCCGCCACCTTATGGGAAGCGCCTGAAACGGCGTTGACTCAGTGGCTGGCTTCGCGTGGCTGCGAGAGCATCGAGCATCAGCTCAGTTGGCACGAAGATACATTGGGCTTTTTCCAGCCGGACGACCTCTTTTCCTATTTGAAAAATCACCATTACGAGGTGGAGTCACTCACGGGGGATAACAAAACCCGCTGGGGAGAAGCTCTCCAGAAGATACTCTTTACCGGCCCTGGCCGTGAATCGTTGAGGCTTTTTGATGCCAGTGCACAAGCACAAATGCTGCGACTGGTCGGGATGACGCAATTTGATCTTAACGAAGAGCGGACAGAAGATGAGCGTGATGCCCCCTGGAACGCGGAGGCACAGTCCGCCAGCCTGGCATTTTTTGATGGTGAATTGACGTTCGAGGAAAAATCAGGTGCCAACGTCACACACAAAGACCAACTGGAGCTTGCACGGGATACAGCCGGTGAGTGGTCATTGAATGACAAGAGTAAAACCAGTGCAAAGCTTTCTTACGGATGGGAAGGCAAAGGCACCATCAGCTTGGCACGGGGCGAACTCCCTCTGGGACGATTGGTGCTACCTCAAAAATCTCAGGCATTGCCGGTCAGTATTGAATTGGCTGAACGTAACGAAATGCGCAACCTGGGGCGCTATACCGTTGTGCTCGATGCGGTGGCCAAAGGGTTTGCCGGAGCAAGCGCGGTACTTTCAAGCGAGTTGGGCTTTGATTTCGATAAAGATGGGCTAAGCATCACCGGGGTAGATTGGGCCAAGCGCGAAGCCCAAGGCGCAGAGTTCGATGCGTTTGCGGGTGCCAAGCTGGGCATCGAAACACGCTGCGCCTTGCACTGGGAACCACCGGAAAATCTGCAGCGCTTGCTGCCGACACGCGCCGCGTTATCCGAACTTGCCATGCAGGGGTCGAGCCGGTCACTCACGGGATGGCGAAGCCTCGGCAATGCCAAGTTGGGCGGCGAGGTATCCATCGGTATAGGGGCAAAGGCCGGTTTTCTTTTACGTATGCAGGGCGGTAAGTTCACACTCGTCATGAGTGCTCGGTTGGTCGTGGGCAAAGGCGTTGGCGGGTCGCTGGCCATCGACCTGGACGTAGACAGCCTCGATTTGTGGCTCACCATGCTTCACCGCGCCATGGTGGATAACAATTACGTTCAGCCCGAGTGGATCGATGAAGAAGCCTACGAAACCCTTGGGTGTCTCGGCTATCTCGCTGCCACGACGTTGCTGAACGTAGGGCTTCTCGCCGCACGCGGCAAGGCCGGTATTGAGCAGATCTACCGGGCCATGACGGGCGGGCAGAATGCGGGGCCGATTGCTTATGAGATCGTTAATGCGGCTGATAGGGGACAAGGTGAACAATTAGCTAGCTGGATTCAGCAATTAACGCCTGAAGCGTTGGGTGTTTTGTTGTACTTACTAATTAGTGAGCCGCGCGCGTTTGAAGTCGAAGCGCCTGGAAGAGGTAGAAGCCGCGGTAGCGTGGAGTCATTTAATTCCAAGCAAGCATTAGACTTTCAACAGATCGCTATTGCCAACTGCCTGGGCTGGATAGTAGAGGGAGTAACGACGGGCATTTACGGCACGTTATGCCGTTTTAGTCAGCAAGACCCCACTCCTTCGCAGTACCTATTCGCCAAGGCGCTCATTCGGATGAGCGAGGATGGCCAGCCATGGCACGATGACTCGAGGCATGCTTACGAACGCCGTAAACGTGATTTGGAAGGTTTTATGGAGCGATCTTCAGACACGGGTAATCGAGAAGCAAGTATTGCTAAAGGGAATTATCGCCGCTATGTATCAGGTTTAGCAACCGCAGTGTGTGCTACTCAGTAAAGTGATTGACTAAGGATAATCTCATGCGAAAAACTTTTTTAGCTGCACTGGCTGGCTTGCTTTTAGTACCGCTAATTTTGCCGCCTGCCTGGGCCCTTGATGACGAAGCGCAAGCCGCCAAAGAGGAGGGGATGCGGCTTTACGGGATTAGAAAGGCAGATTCAGCTATTCCATTTCTTGAGCAAGCTGCTGAAAATGGCGATGCAGAGGCCATGTACTACTTGGGTGAAGCCAACCGCCGATTGGTGATGGGCAATATGAACCAGGCCGCACTGGACTGGTATCACCAAGCCGCTCAACACGGCGACCCCTACGCCATGCTGCGCCTGTTCGATGGCGGCGCCTGCGAGCTAGGCGACGTTTGCCCGGAAAACGGCGATGACTGGCCGCAGGAGGCACTCGAACTCACGCTGCCTCAAGCGGAAGCCGGCGACCCGGAAGCCATGGCGGCACTTTATTACATTTATTACTACGTGGAAGACTTTGACGAAGAAGAAGCGCTTACGTGGTTGAATCGCGCGGCCGAGGCGGGCAATGCCTGGGCCATGAACACGCTGGGCAGACTCGCACGTGATGAGGATTCTTACAGTAGCGATACTGAGCGTCTGGAGGCTGCGGAGACATGGTTTCGTCGGGCAGCCGAGGCAGGGTATGCGCCAGGGATGAATAATTTAGCAGTAACTCTTGATCAATTGGAGCATTATGAAGAAGCTTGGGATTGGATGATTAAAGCGTCCATGGCGGGACACATTAACGGTAGATTGTGGCAAGTCTCTTGTTACTTGGAGCCTGAAATAAGTGAAAATGAGATGTGCCAAGAAGAAAAGGATATAGTAACAGGCTGGGCAATTCTCCTTGCATTAAAAGAGGAGGTGCCAGGAAGTACCTCCGAAAATGCACTCACTTATTATAGTTATGTCGATACCATCACGCCCGAACAACGCGCAGAGAGTGAGCGCATGAAAGAAGAGTGGCTGAGTCTGGAGCCGCCGCTCTCCTATTTCCCCGAGAAATTTGGCCCCTGATGATGTTACTCCCTCGCGCCGGTCTTCTGGCAACCCTAGCCAGCTTGCTCTTGATGCCGTTAACGCTACCACCAGCCTGGGCG
>NZ_PVTK01000020.1 GCF_003002925.1 Vreelandella songnenensis | reverse complement strand
AGCGAACGGAACTGTTCCCACTGTGGCGAGTCTGGCAAGGGCTGAGAAGTATCCATAAAGCGCTGTACCATATCCCAGGCAGCCAATTGATCCAGCCGGCTGGTGACCCCAAACATGCCCACCAGCGCAACATGGGCCTCTAAGCTGTAATGCACTAAGCTCAAGTTATATTGCGCAATGCCTTGAGAAGAAGGAGAGCTTTGAATATAACAATCAAATTCATGGAAAGGTAATTCATGTGCCACCTTCCAAGCGGTGCTTTTCTTAGCTGAATTAGCAAACACTTTGACCATGCCCGTACGTCGATTTAACTCCCACATAGGGCCTGGCTGGAAGCCAGAAGTATAGTCGGGAAAAAATCGATAAAGTAAGTTTGCACCTCCCCAAGCTATTATTGAAAAAGCTAGAAGAAAGAAAAAAATATCCCATCCTGAATAGCTAAAAAAATCACTCCAGAAAGACAAGTCAGGTTGGCTATTTATATAAGATATGGACATAAAGCTAACACTGACAATGCAAACTGGCACCATCCAAACCAACCCTATAAAACCAAACGCTCTAACAACTCCAATTATAAAATTAGTTTTAGTCTGACTTGTATAGCGCAGGCATTCTTCATCCCATCGTAGCGGATGCTCAGGGCGGTCGCTTGGTCGAGGGGAGTGATTGGGCATCTGCTCAAGCTCACGCAATCGTTTAGGTGGCATATCCACTAGCTCTCGGGCTGGGAATAAGGCTTCGGTTGGATGGCGATAGGTCAGTTGCTGCCCAGAAGCCGCGGTTAAGCGAAAGCGCTTGCCGTGGTGGCAAGGCTCTGAACGCAGCCATAAAAATTTCTCTGAGGTATGCGCGGTTTCCGCATAGCTAATGGGTGTTAAATCAGTCATTCGCACTCTCATTATCCTGATGGGTCGTTTCATCCGCCCAATAGGGTTGCTCTGTACGGGTAAAGTCTGGGATTAATGGATTCGCGCTGGCTACTTGGGTCGGCTTAGGTGCTGGTAACATTCGCGGTAGCTCGACACTATTTTGGCGTTCGTTTTGGCGCTGCCACTGCACGCATACTTTTAGTTTATGCTGGGTACGGCGCTCTCGGCTACGCCAAGACCCCTGCTGGGTAGTGGTTGCAGGGTATAGAGGTAGTACTCCCGGCCATCCGTTGTGCTACGCTCAAATAACGGCTGCACCCTATCATCCAACTCGTTGTCTTCTTCTATCCACTGAGAGTACCCGTCCTTATGGAACGCGCCAGGGGGCGTCGCCGGGCATGAGGGTGACTTGGTTGACGTAGCGCGTCATGCCATCTTCTTCCAGCGCCTGGGACTGTTCGCCCGTGTGGTGGACGGCCACCACCTGCCAGTCACGATTGAGGCTTTGCGTGTCGTGATCGGTCAGGCTAAAGCGCACGCCGGGAGCGAGTTCCGGCAGGTCGCTTTCGGCGTTGGCGGTGATGGCGTCGCGGCGCAGCTCTTCCAGGCGGATGCGGGTGAACGGCTGGCCGGAGGCGTCCTGCTTGTAGCGGCCGGGGTAATCGAAGTGCTCGTAGTCGGTCTGCTGGCCGTGGGCTTCAACGTCACGGCCCAGGTGTTCGTGCAGCTGGGCGTAGGCCGGGTTCTTGAAGCTGTAGTCTTTCAGGGTCGCGGTGGCCGCGGCCACCCGGGCGGTATGGCTGAGCTTGCGCACATGGCGCGTAGGCGCGGTGCCGCCGGCGCGGCTGTGGTAGGTGGGCTCGCCTAGATTGGCGAGCACTTGAGGGCCTTTAAACTAAAAATAAAGTCGCTGCTCTCCTGAGCTTATAAAATCAGCATGTCTGATTTACTCATTATCAAGCATTCCTCTTTATTTCGCTAACGATCCAATAGATCTTCGGATGCTTCTATTTTGGTATAATATAGAAACTTACCTATTTCGAGACGGTTCACTTAACAAAAACCTTAAGCTCTTTAAAAGCTTGTAAAAAACATAAATCACATTGCCAATTCGCAGGCACATTACATTTACCTTATTTTTAAAATAATTTTTTTTCACATTATCCAATCTTTTATATAAAGAAACGTCCCACCTATCCATATTATGATTGCACAAGGCATTACAGTAAATATAGGAAAAGCCACTATAAATCTTATTTTCTTAGGAATATTTTCTACAACTATATTTTTACATGCCAGCGGATGCTTTCTCTTAACATAATTGCTATCTCTAAACAACAGAAAGACCCCATAGCTAAGACACTTACTAATTCCCCACGGCCAAATTCCAACATAGCTTCTTAAAGGAAAATCGGGGCTTTCAAAGCAGTTATCAATCTCTTTCATTTTTAAAGCTAAAGCTATCCACCATATTACAAGCGAAAAAACACCAACCACTAATGCTATTGCCGAAAGAGAAAAAAATATAAATTCTGCATCAATAATTTCAATTTCCATATAACTGTAACCATCCCTTAAAACTAGCGCATGCGTCACTAGAGTTCGACGCACTACAACAAATACACAAAAGAAGCTTAACCGAAATAAAACGCCGAAAGGCGATCCTGCAGCTTCGCTATTTTCTGATTGAACGTTTCATCATCAATATCCCGCCAATAACGGGGTGGCCGCCCTGTTTATTTATCCCATTCCAGGGTGGTCGGGTCCAGCGGACGGAACCGTTCCCACTGTGGGGAGTCTGGTAAGGGCTGAGAAGTATCCATAAAGCGTTGCAGCATGTCCCAGGCAGCCAATTGATCCAGACGACTGGTGACCCCGAACATGCCCACTAGGTGTTTGGTCCCGCTTTATGGAAGGTGTAACTTAGCCCTCCATTAGTGTCACTATAAATAGCCTCATCAAAGGCCACTTCTATTACAAAAGGTTCTCCTTCTGCAAGTTGTTCCGCGGGAAGCCACACCTGCCATACGCGTAATGGATCATCTGCCTGGTAATTGGAGTTGCCGGGCAGCTCCCGTGCTTCCCCTTGTAGTGGGCATTCTTGAAAACTTGCAGCAGGTTCCACCAGCCTCATGCCGGTGAACCTGATACAATCTGGGAAACAAACTAAGTAGGCAGAGGCTACCAACAATCATTAATCATCAGGCATGTTACAATTAAATTCACAGCCTATCTACACAAGAAAAGCAAGAAACTTTGATTGCTTTAAACATGATAAACGTCAAATTTCCCCTCTATTACCGGCGCATCAGGAATATTCAATTTAAAATAGTCAAGAACATCATCGTACTTGCTCTTGGGTATGAATATAGCTTTCACAAAGTTCTTCATTTCCTCGCCTGTATCAGGATTATTCCAGTACAAGTTTAAACCAATTATATTTCTGTCTGAGTAAGCATAAATATTTTTCGCCTCCCTCCATGCAATCTCATATTCCATCTGATTTCGCGCCATGGACTGGTAACTTTTAGAATTACCCATCAGCGCCGCCACAATACCAATGCCAACGGGTCCAATTGCTGCCACAATAAAGCCAGGATTAATGAACACTAAAAGCATCACCACTACACCAGACCCTATAGCCGTCCATTTCATGACAGGTTTGACTGAATCAACTTGTGGTTTCCAGGAAAATGCTTCTATACGATTATCCGTTAGCCTATAAACAATGATTGCTGTTTGGTGAGTCATACTCATGGTAATAAGAATACTAAACAGGAATATACCTCCACTAATAAAGATCTTATTAATTATGCCTTCAAGACCCCAACCAAATGCAAACCATAACCCTATCAGCATAGAAACAAGAGTCATGATGAGCAGAATAATATTAGCTGGAAGCGTATAGTAATCTCTAGTACGGATCTGCCATGTCATTATCGCTGCCTCATCCGTGTACTTCCATGGCATTTCGGCTACATAATCCCGCTTGGGCTGAATAAACCACATTTTCATTAAACTCTTTAATTAGTTAAACAGTAGGTACCGTCAGGGGAACTTTGATGGAGTTGTCGGTACCGCGATAGTGTTCGCTCACTTCTACGTCGCGTTTACCCTGACTGGGTTCCGGTTTAAAGAAAGTGAAACTGAGCCCTCCATTGGTATCACTATAAATGGCTTCATCATAGGTCACTTCCATTAGAAAGGGCTCTCCGGCTGCCAGCCGTTCAGCAGGAAGCCACGCTTGCCACACTCGTAACGGATCATCTGCCTGGTAATTGCAGACGCCGGGCAGTTCCCGTGCTTCCCCCTGTGGCGGGCGCTCTTGAAAACTTGCAGAAGGCGCCCAAAAGCCACCAGCTACTTGCTCAGACACCGAGATAGCCTCCCCCGCCAGCGTAGCGGGCAGGGCCAACTGAACCCAATATCCTTGTAGAGTTGAGACCCGTTTACCCGGAGAGTACTGTGACATAGTCCGTGACATATCAAATTCTGTTTTCACTACCGGAGTTAGCTTGAGGGAAGGCGCAAACAATGCCTCGTTCAAAGCGCGTAATTCAGCAGTGTTATCTTCGTCGCTATCCGACCATTTTTTGGCGTTGCCCCAGGTGCTTTTATAAAGCCAGAGACGCACACCATCACGGCTGTAGTAATCGGCTAGCATGGAGGAGATTAAGTAGCCTACGCTGAGGGCTAGTAACGCCCAACTAGCCCAAGGTGCTAATATCCAACTAAAGGCAAGCCAGCGACCAACTAGCCCTCCCAATAGCTGGGTTCCGCCAACAATTGTCATACCTGTAGTTGTTAAGCCCTTAGCCAAAAGTGCTGTTTGTTCATCATTACCCGAAGCCTTTCCGTACTGTTGTGCTATTTGCCATGTTTCTATACCTGCGCCAATCGCCGCAAACGCGGCCATTCCTGCCACCCGGTTGGCCATCCTCCCAGCTAAGCGAGAGACTTCTGTATTTCCTGCAACGTTTAACCAACGCTGGCTTCCTGCTTGCGTTATTTTTAAAGTGCTTGTACCAAAACTTGCTGTACGATTAGCGTAGCGCTGCCAGTAAGGCATAACCCATAGTGACAAAACTGCTGCTGTGGCATAGCCCGCTTGGCTGGCAATCTTTTCCATATCTGCCTGACTCACGCCTTCTTTCTGAGCGGTAAGAATGCTGTCACTAACATTTAACAGGTTAAGTACAGCCACTAGCAGCGGCAAACCACCGATGCCCCGACTATCCATCCAGCGTGTCATCCGCTGTCGAGCAGCGGCCACACCGCCTGCTACCTGCTCGGTACGTAACCGATTTTGCTCACGTAATTCGTCAAAACCTAGTGTTTCGGTCAAACCTCCTGCAGCACCTGCGCCCTGATACGCCATAAAGCGCTTGGGTTCTTTTGTGCCAAGATCATCAAGGGCTTTCTGTTGGGCGCTAATATCTCGAAGTTGAGAAGCGCGCGCTTGACGTGTGGCCGGCCTAGCAAGTGCATCTTGCTGACCTCTTAATCGATTCTCACGGCGTATTATGTCAGCTCGCCAGCGACGGTGACGAGCCTCGAAGTCTTCAGTGCGTACTAAGCGTGAGTTTACGTTTAAATTATCTGGATGAATGAACGCGACCAGCATTGCGTTGGTAATTCCTCTCACTACCGCTTGAGCACCAACCTGAGCGCCCGCGCCCGTAGCAGGCAGCGCTTGATAGGCAAGCGTTTCCCAGACGGCTTTACCAGTACCTGCTACAACGACTTGCATTACCTCAAAACTGTCCTTTATCGGGCGAGAGAGCTGCTGGTAGAGCGCCGACTGCTGTACACTTTCAAGATCCAACACACTCTTGAGATTACCCACGACATTTCCAATGTCCGTAGCCCTGCCAATACTGATCCCCCCGTCTTCTTCTCCGGGTGCATTACCTTCTGACCACTCGTGGGCAATGGCGTCAAAAGCAGTGCCTAATGCAGGCGTAAAATTGAGCAGGCTAGTGCCAATCAACGTGTCACGCTCAAGGAATGTTTTTGTCAGCCACTCTCGCCCTGTTTCGGTAGCGCCGACCGCCTGGCTCACTAGAAAAGCAAATTCTAACAATTCTCGGCTTTGCTGCTGTTCACAGGGGTCATAGCACACCGCTCCCCCCTCAGCTGGCAACCGGTCAAGCCAGGTTAACGTATCATCAAGGCTGACTTTCACGTGACTCTGTAAGCGCTCAAGTTGTGGCTGATAGGCATTGATATACCCAACCGCCTCCTGGTATCGCACATCATGAATCCAGCGACTTTTCTTTTCCAAAGCTTCTAAGTCATCACTATTGGGAGGGTCAATACCCAGTGCCTCTAATTCGGCATCAATAGTCGATAACTGCGCTTCATATTGGAGCTCTACAACAGGATCAGGACGTCCGATATTCGCGCTGCGATTCATGGTGGCAGCAACCTCTTGCAACCGCATAGCTTCTAATCGTTGCTGAATCAACTCTCGGGCATGACGTAACTTAACTGGGTCTTGCCGCACTTGATCTGGCATACCACTTTCATCCAGACCACATAAGGTTTGAGTGATTAATGCCGTCTCTAAACGATGGCCGTGCTCATCCAGAAAGGCCTCAAGCTCAAGTTGCCGCCCCAATAGCGTAAAGATCAAATCATTGACAATTCCCAAGTCATCATCAAGCGCAACAAAAATCGCTTCATCGTGTTTCGTAACGTTTTCTAATACGCTGTCGTGAGTAATTTCGGGTTTTACGGCGAGTAAAGGATAAAGACTCTCCTCTTCGTCGCCCCCGTCACTACCCGCCGCCTCTTCTCTTTCGGCTGTCGACACCGTCGTACTGGTAAACCCATCCACCGCGCCATTGGGCGTGATATCCGCTACCTGCTCGCCAAGCTGCGTGATCGGGCCAGCATGGGGGGCAAGCGATGCACAATCGCCCACGGTATTTATCGCCGCTATCAAGTCGACAGAACGCATCCTACGTTGGCGAACGTCAGCGTTTTCCAGCACGTATTCGCGAATACGCTCCGTCCACTTCACGGAAGAGTATGCCATGGCGATAGAAACGTAGGTAGGATACGTTAAGTGAGAAGCCCCATTGAACGTAGCGCCTTCTATGAGGTACTCATCAAGACGCGTCTCTCCCTCCTCGCTTACCCAGACGTAAAGCCAGCCATC
>NZ_PVTK01000019.1 GCF_003002925.1 Vreelandella songnenensis | reverse complement strand
CTGGAAGGCGACCCGGACCAGCCGCTGGTCACCGGGCGTACCTATCACGCCGTCAACACCGCCCCGTACCCGCTGCCCGAGTACAAGACGCGCACGGTGCTGCGCACCCAGAGCCACAAGGCCGAGGGCTTCAACGAACTGCGCTTTGAAGACGAGGCGGGGGAAGAACAGATCTGGCTCCACGCCCAGAAAGACCTGGAGCTTCTGACGCTCAACGACCGCACTGAAGAAATCCAGAACGACAGCCACCTCAAGGTGCACAACGACCGCATCAGCGAGATTGGCAACGATGACCACCACACGGTGCACGGCAATCGCTACACCCAAGTGGACGGCGATGACCACCTCACTGTGAACGGCACCCGCCACGACAACATCGGCCATTCGCAGCTGGTGGAAGCCGGACAGGAGATTCACCACAAGGCGGGCATGAAGGTAGTGATCGAAGCCGGCGCCGAAATCACCCTGAAAGCCAGCGGCAGCTTCCTGAAGATCGACCCCAGCGGCGTCACCCTGGTGGGCCCGCAGGTCAAGATCAACTCCGGCGGCAGCCCCGGTTCGGGGAGTGGCCAGGCGGCGCAGGCGCCGCGGTTGCCGGGGCAGGCGATCGCAGAGACGCATGTAGCGACCCCGCACGTGACTCATGAAGCACTACTGGAAGCCTCGGCAGTAGAAGCCAGCATCGTGCAACTATGCCAAAAGCAAAGCGATGGGAGCTGCCCTTTGGCTGACTGCCCGTGTCGAGGTGGTGCCAACTGATGCGTTACGCATTGAACCTACCTGAAACAAGGAATAACCGGTACTGGTTGGTTGATACGGCTAGCCTGCCCGAGGGCGAGGTGTTGCGCCGTTTTTATGCCATCACGAAGCAGCCCATGTTTCGCTGGCTTTACGATGGCACGCCCTACCAAGCGGTTCGAGATAGCGGGCCGGTGCTTCTGGATATCACGCACGATGATAATGTCTGGCAGCAGTATGGCTTCAAGTGGGTAGGGCAAACCGCGTCGGTAGTGATCGATACCCCAGAATCGCTGGATGCTTTGCAAGAACGCTTGGCAAACTGCCTTACCATCCAGACGCCTGGTGGCGGTTTCGGATTACTGCGCTTTCACGAGCCTGCCCTTTTGCATCTACTGCTGGGCGAGGAGCTACTTTCACCGGCCAGCCGCCTGGCACTGATGGGCGAGGAGGCTTGTTGGCATTGGCCGCTATGCCAACGAGAGGGGGATGTCATTCATGAGCGCTATTACTCGATTAACCCTACAGGGATCGAGCCGAGCGAAACATTAAGGCTGAATAACATCACTCAGCAGCGGTTTGCAGGCTTGAGGCAGTTTTCGCGGTTGACGGCGCTCTTGGGAAATACCGTACACCGTTTTGACCTTCTGCAAAGAGATGAAGACATTACGGTTCTCTGGCGCGAGCTGGAACACTACTGGCACACTACCTGGAAAACCGGCCTGAAGCGTAAGCAAGCGGTTGAAAGCGTAGAAAGTATGCTGACGCGTAGTGACACGCTTGAACAGTTTGTCAACGAGTTGAGTGCGTACGCGAAAGCCCCGCTCTCTGTTGCGATGACACGATAAAGGACATAGGAATGCCACAGAACCACGCGTGCAGCCCCAAGGCAATCTATCTGGAAATCACTGGCCATCATGAAGATAACGCCCAGAATGAATACTGGCTTTATCAGGGAGACGATGCCGTTGAACGTCTAGCTGAAGGAGATGCATCGGAGGGGCGTTTCGGGCCCATTGTCGAGTCACAGAAAGAGTTTTTAGAAGAAGAGCTGGCAGACTACCGCTTGGTACAGAAGATAGGCGATATCGAGATACCGTTGCTTCAGGTAGAGGAGGTTTCGCAATGTGGCCTGATCCCCAAGCAGCGGGCTTTTCAGCATAACCTGATGGTATCGACTGTCCCCATGCTGTACCTCGACCACCATGAGTTGGCAGTAGGGCCTTGCCGGGGTGGTTTCATTTACGTATTTCTGCAGGGGCGGCTGATTCGTGAATTGGTCGCCAGCAGCCTCGTAAATGGCACCTTACAATTTCTCGATAGCGATATTGCGGCCTACCGTGAGCAAGGCGAGGTTCCGACGGTACGGGAGTTTTCCGGGCCAGCCTTGTCTCATGTGCATCTACCCCTCAAGCTCAATGGTGAAACTGCCAATGTGCGCCTGGCCTTCTCGGACCATCCCTGGCCGTGGGCGCATATCGAACAATTGGAAGCCAATCCAGACCTGATCGAGAAGCGTTGTCAGCCTCTAGCGCTGAACGAGTCCGCTGTTACCGTCATGCTTCAAGGGCAGGGGCAAAACCTCTACCAGCACGGGCTGGATGTCAATCGCGATGAATGTGCAGGCAAAGCTTGGTTGGATTGGTTGCCGCCCATGCGCGCCCGCGATGCGGTATATGAGCAAGCCTGGGGCAGCCCGCGCGACTATATTGAAGACCCTACGGCAGAAGGCTGGAGCGCACTGCTTGATCAGCTCGCCTCTGAGCGAACCTTCTTCGATTCCGATGAGCAGGAAGCCTCGTTTCCGGAGATCGACATGGCGCGTCGGCAGCGCGATTTTTCACCGGCGCTGCGTGGCACGCTGCTGCAACAGTGGTGCAACCCGCTGCGCCCGGATGAGGAGCAGGCCGAAGAAGCACAGTTGGCGCTTATGCCAACACCGGCGGCCACGGAAGACTGTTTAGCGCCGTTACGCGATCAGAAGCTCTGCTGTATCTTCCTGCGTGACCCCAAGCAGGCAACCGAACACCTCATCGCCGATATACAGGCCAGCACCGAGCTTTTGATGGTGCTGGCAGAAAGCATGAAATACCACCCCCATGGCGCCTCGGCGGAATTGGTGCATGCCAACTGCTTCATGGACAAGGGCCCTGAGGGTGAAAACAATCCACGTTATCTTGATGACTGGCTGGATCGCCGGTTGGATAGAAGTCGGGAAAGCCTGTTTTCACGCCTGGCCAAAATCGAAGAGCGTCGGTTGGCGCGGCTACGACGCGATGAAGCGCTATCTGCACTGGCGGATCTATGGGACGATACCACGCCGGGTGCCCTGGTTCACGCACTGCACGATGCCATGCTGTTTGATGATATCAACCTGTTGGAACCTTATGTCATTCTGGCCCGCAGTATCGATATCCTGCTCAACGGAACCCAGCCGTTTGACCCAAAGGGAACGACCGACGAGTTGAGCGACTACCAATCTCCCGCACGCTGCCACTCGACTCTGGAGACGTTGTATAAGGGTGAACATCTTGCCTCAGCGCTGCTGTTCGAGCCCGAGCAATGCAAAATGGAGAATGGCTGGGGAGAAGCCTACGCACGAGACGTGGGTCGCATCGCCCAGGCCTCACAGCAGATACTCTCTCAGGAAGCCAGCGCCGCCACGATGACGGCGGATGATCTGATAGCCTTGCAGAACCAGCTTGTCGAAGAAACCAACCCTACGGCAGATGTCATGCGCCGTGTGCTCAATGGCGCTGACGCTGTTGTGCTTAGTACACTACCTCCGCTGGTTGCCGCAATTCCTTGGCTTAAACTGGGCCAGTCCATGTCTTTGGATATCGCTTCTGACTATGCTGATCTAAAAGGCGCCTTGGGAGGAGGGTTACCGATCAAAGCCGAACTCCAAGGTGGCGGAATTGTCTGGCTTGCTCCGCGCGAGTTTAAAACAGTCACCGCTGAAATGGCCCAAGCCAGTGCAGCATTGCAGGCCACGGCGACTACCAATGCGCTAGGCGGCAATGCTGTATCTTCGCCCGGAAATCAGACCGTTCGCGTCATTGGCCGGGAAACGGGCGAGTGGCGTTTTTATGGCGCGCGTACAGGCTATACGGCTTTTTGGGCAGTTTTGGTGGCTTTAGAAGTAAATAACCTCTGGGAAGGGTTTGAGAAAGTAGGACGCCAAGGAGGGGCGGTAAATGCAGCAAAATTAGGAAGTGCTGTTTTCGATGGCTTGTTATTAAGTACTCAAGGGTTGAAGCTGGCAAATGTTCAGTGGGGCTGGTCTGTTCGAATCAATAACATACTTGATAAACCTTTCTTGAAAGATGAAAGTTGGCAAAAGGCCATGGGTGATGCAGGGAGGGCTAGGGGAGGGTTGACTCTGATTGCAGGTCTTTTGACCACAGCTTTAGTTGCTCATGATGCGCATGAACTTGCTCAACGTGGCGAATATCAAGCTGCTCGTTGGACAAGGGCTCAGGCTGGCGCAATCGGCGTTGCCACAGTTTACGGCTCTGGCTATGGTGAGGCTGCTGGGCGTATCTCCAGAGATCGATTGGTTACTAATCAGTTGATTAGCCGAATATTAGGTTGGGTGGGTACGTTAAGGCCAGTACCGACCACCGTACTTAGCCTTATCGCTTCTGTTTTCTTTCAGTACCAAGCAACTAATAACCGTGATGATGGCTTCTCTCTATGGGTGCAGTATGGCCCCTTCGGCAGTCGCCGCGATGAACTGGAATCGCGATTGACCGAGCTTGCAACTCAAGAAGATGACAAGGATTCAGTCGCTATTTATGATTACTTGATACAATTTAGAGGGGCCAGCCCCCACCAGACCTATCTTTACCTGCTGCAGGGGCTAAATGATACCTATGCTGAACTGGTATCTCCTAGAATGCTAGTTGAGCTAGCACCCCGTTTTGCAGATTGCGATATCGCGGTCAAGTTCAGCTGCGCCGGATTACGTTATGGGGAGTTCCGCCTTCCCCCACTAGGAGTTAGTGCCGACTACTTGGCACCGGTGCCCGATATGGGGTTCACCTATCAGTATTACCCTATCGTAAAGGGCCAGCGCTTAGTAGCCTCTGCAGAAGCGGAAGACTCTGAAGATAATGCTATCCGTTATCTAGGGATCAGTTTGCCTCGCGAATGGCGACGCACAGATATTCCTCGTTCACACTTAGGCGTAGACCCAAACTGGCTGCGCACTAGCCGTGAGCGTTTTCAGCATGAGCCCGATTACACGCGGGAGTATCACCAGAAAGCCAATCTGGTGCGCCTGTACCTTGACGATTTAACGGGTCAGGGCTCCATTCAGTTTTGGGATCGGGCTAGCAGAACCTATCAACCCATTGAGGACGAAATGACTTTTACCACGTACCCCTCCTCATTGACTTGGGTATGGCGCCAGCAGGGAGCCCGCCTATGAGTTTGCAAGACGAGTCGCTAACGCCAGCGGATGGTTACGCCGAAACCGCCTATTGTGCTGATGCTATTCCTGAGCAGAGTTATGCTCCCCAAAACGAGAAACTGCACGGTCGTATTCTGGAAACGCGCCTGCCTTGGGGCAACTATTTGGGGATAAATCCTACTACCAATCAGTACTCGGAAAGCTGGTTTCAAGAGTATCAATATATTGGAGATGACTATCATGATTACACCATGATCAATGAGTTACGTTGGTCACAGCGTGTTGATGAAAATATTAACGATTTTTATCGTTTTGCTAGATTTATTTTTGTTATTTTTTCACACCTTTTCAGTTTTGTGGGAGGGGGGGGGGCGATATTAACCGGAGTAGCTGTAGTTACAGCGGTTCTTGGCGGTTTAGCCTCCCTTGTGTATGGAAATAGTGAATTTCCGTGGATTTTTATAAAGCTCATATTTGGTGTGGCTATTCTTTGTGGCGTTGCGACCCTACTTCGCTATTTTTGGGAAAAATATTCTATTAGGTTTTATAAAGGCAACCGAAATTGGTCGGATGACTATGCCTTTTGTCGGCACACAGGTATGGTTAAAACTGATATAGGAGACTTTCCTTTTTATGAATTTGATACCTACATTGAAATGCGGGTAGGTACACAGGGTTCACAATTTCATTCCCTGAAACTGATCCATCGTTATCCCCATCGTAGTCGCCTGCCGAATAGTGCAAGTTTACTTGAATTTGATTTTACTGTTGGTGGCAGCATCGCCCAGCTATATGCCGCTTGGGATATGCTACAGCGCTATATGGATGTGTCTCAGCCGTTGCCAGATATTCCCCAGATTGAACCCTTTCGTCATCTCGACCTGACGACTAAAGCCTATGACGAGGCGGGGAAACGTGGCCGTCCTGCTACTTATTGGCGCGATTTGTATGCCAATAGCAGCGTGGAAGAACTCAAGGCGCTGCGTGAAGCGCACCGTGCCGAAGTGGATAGTGCCGCTTGGGGCGGCCGCCCGGATTTGATGGAGCTTTCGGTGCCCAACTACCGCGAAACCCGCAAGGGCGAACCAGAAGACGTCAATGCCTTTGGCCGCTTCCCCTGGAAGGCGGGGAAGTTTGTTGATCGGCCGGAAGCAGGGCCGCCGTCCGAAGATGTAGCGAATCGTTATAATAACGACAACGCGCCACGCTAATAGCGGCTGCGGTAAGCATTCATTGATTACCTATCGGGGAAGGTGGTAGCCATCTTACACGGCGGCATCTTTGATCTGAGCGAGGTAACGAGACTTGGCTGCGCTGGCCATACCGCCTGCGTAGCGGCGGCCACTGCCACCCTGAAGACTACAGCTTCAAGAACCCGGCCTACGACCAGCTGCACGAACACCTGGGCCGCGACGTTGAAGCCCACGGCCAGCAGACCGACTACGAGCACTTCGATTACCCCGGTCGCTACAAGCAGGACGCCTCCGGCCAGCCGTTCACGCGCATCCGCCTGGAAGAGCTGCGCCGCGACGCGATCACCGCCAGCGCCGAAAGCGACCTGCCGGAACTCGCTCCCGGCGTGCGCTTCAGCCTGACCGATCACGACACGCAAAGCCTCAACCGCGACTGGCAGGTGGTAGAAGTACGCCATGTGGGCGAACAGCCCCAGGCGCTGGAAGAAGATGGCATGACGCACAGCGATGCCAGTGGCATGACGCGCTACGTCAACCAGGTCACCCTCATGCCCGGCGACGCCCCCTGGCGCGCCACGCCCAATCCCAAGCCAAGAGTCGACGGCCCCAGGTGGCGTTTGTGGTCGGCCCGGAAGGCGAGGAGATTCACTGCGACGAGCACGGTCGGGTGAAGGTCCAGTTCCCCTGGGACCGCTACGCCGAACCCAATGACACCGCCAGCTGCTGGGTGCGCGTGGCTCAGGGCTGGGCCGGTGGCGGCTACGGCAGCATTGCACTGCCGCGCATTGGCCACGAAGTGATCGTTTCCTTCCTGGAAGGCGACCCGGACCAGCCGCTGGTCACCGGGCGTACCTATCACGCCGTCAACACCGCCCCGTACCCGCTGCCCGAGCACAAGACGCGCACGGTGCTGCGCACCCAGAGCCACAAGGCCGAGGGCTTCAACGAACTGCGCTTTGAAGACGAGGCGGGGGAAGAACAGATCTGGCTCCACGCCCAGAAAGACCTGGAGCTTCTGAGACCGCATCAGCGAGATTGACAACGATGACCACCACACGGTGCACGGCAACCGCTACACCCAAGTGGACGGCGATGACCACCTCACCGTGAACGGCACCCGCCACGACAACATCGGCCAGGCGCAGCTGGTGGAAGCCGGGCAGGAGATTCATCACAAGGCGGGCATGAAGGTAGTGATCGAAGCCGGCGC
>NZ_PVTK01000018.1 GCF_003002925.1 Vreelandella songnenensis | reverse complement strand
TTACCCGTACAGAGCAACCCTATTGGGCCGATGAAACGACCCATCAGGATAACGAGAGTGCGAATGACTGATTTGACACCCATTACCTACGCTGACACCGCGCATACTTCCGAGAAGTTTTTATGGCCGCGTTCCGAGTCTTGCCACCACGGCAAGCGCTTTCGCTTATCCGCGGCCTCAGGACAGCGGCTAGCGCCAAGATACCCTACGATCAATATCCCTCCTGTTGCGAAAGGGCTTGAATTAATTGTTCCTAATCGGTTGCGCATTATTGAAAGTCAGCCGGATTTCTCACCTCGCCCTAAAGGCTATCAGCAATATCCGATAAGGATGGATGAAGAGTGCTTGCGTTACTCAAGTCAAACCAAGTTAGATTTTATTGCTGGGATTATTCGTGCATTCGGAATGGTTGGTTTTTTCTTCTTTTTATTTGTTGCTATTGCTGGAAATATTATTATTTTTTTTACTTCACTTTCAAATCCTGACATAGAATTTATGGATTTTTTTATCTGGTCGATAAAATTTTTTTCAATTCTATTACCTATCTGTTTAACAGCGTGGGGAGGGACAAACCTAATCTACCGTTCGTTTCCTAACTTTGCCGCTGGTTTCCAGCCAGGCCCTATGTGGGAGTTAAATCGGCGAACGGGCATGGTCACAGTCTTTGCCAATTCTGCTAAGAAAAGCACCGCCTGGAAGGTAGCCTATGAATTACCCTTCCATGAGTTTGATTGTTATATACAAAGCTCGCCGACGCCCCAGGGCATTGCTCAATACAACCTAAGCCTTGTGCACTACAGCGTTGAGGCCCATGTTGCCCTAGTGGGCATGTTTGGGGTTACCAGCCGCATGGAACAATTGGCTGCCTGGGATATGGTTCAGCACTATATGGATACATCACAGCCTTTACCTGACATACCTGTTTTTGAAATGTATCGCTCTCTTGATCCTACAACAGCCCAAGCGGACAAAGAAATAGGCCGCCCCCCTCGCTTTTGGCGGGATATGGATGATACAACCTTTAACCAGAAAATAACGGAACTTCAGGATCGCCTATCGGCGTTTTATTACGGTTAAGCTTCTTTTATGCATTTGTGGCAGGGCGGTAGTTAACTGTAAGTAAACCGTTCTGCTAGCATGACAGCCTGCATTCATATTAGAACGATGCAACAATGACTGATTTGACACCTATTACCTATGCTTATACCGAGCATACTTCCGAGAAATTTTTATGGCCGCGTTCAGAGCCTTGCCACCACGGCAAGCGCTTTCGCTTAACCGTGGCTTCTGGGCAGCAACTGACCTATCGCCATCCAACCGAAGCCTTATTCCCAGCCCGAGAGCTAGTGGATATGCCACCTAAACGATTGCGTGAGCTTGAGCAGATGCCTAATCACTCGCCTCGGCCGAGCGATCGACCTGAGCATCCGCTACGATGGGATGAAGAGTGCCTGCGCTACACAAGTCAGACTAAAACTAATTTTATAATTGGTGTTATCCGAGCTCTTGGAATGGTGGGTTTTTTTTTGAGTCTCTTTGTTTTATTTATATCATTGTTGTTAAGCCTTTTTTTTCCTTCTCAAAATATTAGTTTAAAAGAGGAGTTGATAGCTGTTTTTTTTAGCAATGGAATATATATATTTTTTTCTTTATTAATGTGGGGTGGGGTAACTCTACTTTATCGTTTTTTTCCTGACTATACTTCTGGCTACCAGCCGGGCCCTATGTGGGAGCTAAATCGACGTACGGGTATGGTCAAAGTGTTTGCTAATTCAGCTAAAAAAAGCACCGCTTGGAAGGTGGCCCATGAATTGCCCTTCCATGAGTTCGATTGTTATCTACAAAGCTCGCCGACTTCACAGGGCATTGCTCAATACAACCTAAGCCTTGTGCACTACAGTGCTGAGGCCCATGTCGCGCTGGTGGGGATGTTCGGGGTCACCAGTCGCCTGGATCAATTGGCTGCCTGGGATATGGTACAGCGCTTTATGGATACTTCTCAGCCCTTGCCAGACTCCCCCCAGTGGGAACAGTTCCGTCCACTCGACCCTACCACTTTGGAGTGGGACAAAGAAATAGCGCGACCTCCACGTTTTTGGCGAGATATGGAGGATGAAGCGTTCAATCAGAAAATAGTCGAGCTACAAGACCGGCTCTCGGCGTTTTATTTCGGTTAAGCTTCTTTTGCAGGGCGGTGGTTAACTGCAAGTAAACCGCTCTGCTAGTATGACAGCCTGCTTTTATATAAGAACGATGCATCAATGACTGATTTGACACCCATTACCTACGCTGACAGCGCGCATACTTCCGAGAAATTTTTATGGCCGCGTTCTGAAACTTGCCACCACGGTAAACGCTTTCGCTTATCAGCGGCTTCAGGTCAACAGCTGCCGTATCGCCATCCGTCTGAGCCGTTGTTTCCGGCTAGCGAGCTTGTTAATACTCGGCCTAAACGGTTGTGCGAGTTAGAGCAAATGCCTAATCACTCGCCCCGCCCAGTTGACCGGCCAGAGCATCCGCTACGCTGGGATGAGGAATGCCTTCGTTATACGAGTCAAACAAAAATATATTTTATAATTGGTGCTTTACGTGCTTTACGTGCTTTAGGAATGGTTGGTTTTTTTTTAGGTTTATTTGTTTTATGCGCTTCATTGTCTCTAACTCTTTTTTTTCCTTCTCAAGGTATAAATTTAAAAGAAGAGTTGATTCTGGATTTTTTAACTAATGGAGTAATCATAGGATTTTTTTTATTTCTCTGGGGAGGGGGGAGTATTATTTATCGCTTTCTTCCTAACTTTATTTCAGGTTATCAGTCAGGCCCCATGTGGGAGCTTGATCGCCGCACAGGCATGGTTAAAGTATTTGCCAACTCAGCCAAGAAAAGTACTGCCTGGAAGGTGGCGCATGAACTTCCTTTTCATGAGTTTGATTGTTACCTGCAAAGCTCTCCCTCGTCGCAAGGTATTGCTCAATACAACCTAAGCCTTGTGCACTACAGCGTTGAGGCCCATGTTGCGCTGGTGGGGATGTTCGGGGTCACCAGTCGCCTGGATCAATTGGCTGCCTGGGATATGGTACAGCGCTTTATGGATACTTCTCAGCCCTTGCCAGACTCCCCCCAGTGGGAACAGTTCCGTCCACTCGACCCTACCACTTTGGAGTGGGACAAAGAAATAGCGCGACCTCCACGTTTTTGGCGAGATATGGAGGATGAAGCGTTCAATCAGAAAATAGTCGAGCTACAAGACCGGCTCTCGGCGTTTTATTTCGGTTAAGCTTCTTATGCAGGGCGGTGGTTAACTGCAAGTAAACCGCTCTGCTAGTATGACAGCCTGCTTTTATATAAGAACGATGCATCAATGACTGATTTGACACCCATTACCTACGCTGACAGCGCGCATACTTCCGAGAAATTTTTATGGCCGCGTTCTGAGCCTTGCCACCACGGCAAGCGCTTTCGCTTATCCGCAGCTTCAGGACAGAGGCTAGCACCAAGAAACCCTATCATCAGTACACCTCCTGTTGCGAAAGGGCTTGAGTTAATTATTCCTGCACAGTTACGAAATATTGAAAGTCAACCAGATTTTTCGCCTAGACCCGAAGGTTATCAGCAACTCCAAATACGGATGGATGAAGAGTGTTTACGTTACACAAGCCAAACTAAAGCTAATTTTATTGTAGGAGCTTGTCGTGGGCTTGGCATGGTGGGGTTTTTTTTAAGTTTGTGCGTTTTGTTTTTATCTTTACTACTAAGTATTTTTTTTCCTTCTCATAATATTAGTCTAACGGAAGAAATAATATCTGTCATATTAACAAATAGTGTATTTATACTTCTTTCTTTATTTATGTGGGGAGTAGCGAGCCTTATTTATCGCATATTCCCTAACTTTGCTGCTGGTTTCCAGCCTGGTCCAATGTGGGAGTTAAATCGGAGTACGGGTATGGTCAAAGTGTTTGCCAATTCCGCCAAGAAAAGCACTGCCTGGCAGATCGCCCATGAATTGCCCTTCCATGAGTTCGATTGTTATATCCAAAGCTCGCCTACGTCCCAGGGCATTGCTCAATACAATCTAAGCCTTGTGCACTACAGCGTTGAGGCTCATGTTGCGCTAGTGGACATGTTCGGGGTCACCAGCCGCATGGAACAATTGGCTGCCTGGGATATGATTCAGCACTATATGGATACATCGCAGCCTTTACCTGACATACCTGTTTTTGAAATGTATCGCTTTCTTGATCCTACAACAGCCCAAGCGGACAAAGATATAGGTCGCCCCCCCGCTTTTGGCGGGATATGGATGATACAACCTTTAACCAGAAAATAACGGAACTTCAGGATCGCCTATCGGCGTTTTATTACGGTTAAGCTTCTTTTATGCATTTATGGCAGGGCGGTGGTTAATTGCAGGTCAACTGCTCTGCTAACATGACAACCCGCATTCATATTATAACGATGCAACAATGACTGATTTGATGCCCATTACCTACGCTGACAGCGCGCATACTTCCAAGAAATTTTTATGGCCGCGTTCCGAGTCTTGCCACCACGGCAAGCGCTTTCGCTTATCCGCGGCTTCTGGGCAGCAGCTGACCTATCGTCACCCAACCGAAGCCTTATTTCCCGCTCGAGAGCTGGTGGATATGCCACCCAAACGATTGCGTGAGCTTGAGCAGATGCCTAATCACTCCCCTCGGCCAACTGATCGGCCGGAGCATCCGCTACGCTGGGATGAAGAGTGTTTGCGTTATACTAGTCAAAATAAAATAGACTTCTTTATCGGAGTTGTTCGCGGCTTAGGTATGGTAAGTTTTTTTGCTCTTATTCCTATATCAATTTTTGTGGTTTTTTATGGTCTTTTTAAGAGGGGAAATTTTGAGGCAGAATTTTGGAAGTTTAGCAGTTGGATAGTTCCTATATTCTTTGTTGTTTTTTCTTTGTTTACTTGGGGGGCTAACCTAATCTACCGCTTATTTCCTAAATATACGGCTGGCTTTCAGCCAAGCCCTATGTGGGAGCTAAATCGACGTACGGGCATGGTCAAAGTATTTGCCAATTCAACCAAGAAAAGCACCGATTGGAAGGTGGCCCATGAATTGCCCTTCCATGAGTTCGATTGTTATCTACAAAGCTCGCCGATTTCACAGGGCATTGCTCAATACAACCTAAGCCTTGTGCACTACAGTGCTGAGGCCCATGTCGCGCTGGTGGGGATGTTTGGGGTCACCAGTCGTCTGGATCAATTGGCTGCTTGGGATATGCTGCAGCGTTTTATGGATACTTCTCAGCCCTTGCCAGACTCGCCACAGTGGGAACAGTTCCGTTCGCTTGACCCTACCACTTTGGAGTGGGAAAAAGAAATAGCGCGACCTCCACGTTTTTGGCGAGATATGGAGGATGAAGCGTTCAATCAGAAAATAGTCGAGCTACAAGACCGGATCTCGGCGTTTTATTTCGGTTAAGCTTCTTTTGTGTATTTGTTGTAGGGCATCGAACTCTAATGACGCATGCACTAGTTTTAGGGGATGGTTACAATGCACCCCTCGCCGTTGACTTGGGTATGGCACCAGCAGGGAGGTAGCCGATGAGCTTGCAAAACGAACCGTTAACGCCCGTGGAAGGCTACGCCGAAACCGCCTACCGCGCCGATGCGATTCCCGAGCAAAGTTACGCCCCCCAAAACGAGATGCTACGCGGACGTATACTAGAAACTCGTCTGCCTTGGGGCAGTTATCTAGGCGTCAACCCGACTACCTATCAGTACTCGGAAAGCTGGTTTCGGGAGTATCAATATATCGGCGACGACTATCATGACTATACCATGATAAACGAGCATCGCTGGTCAAAGAGGGTTGATGAAAACATAGGCATTCTTTATCGCCTGTTACGCTTTATTTTTGTTATTTACTCCCATGGTTTCAGCTTTGTTAGAGCAGGAGGAGGAGTGGGGGGGGGGTATCTATTTACAGGAATCATGGCTGTTTGCACAATACTATTTATCTTTGCTGCCGATACCTTACTACAGGCATTTACCCCCTTGGTTATAGTGTTAATCATTTGCGGCTTCGCTACTCTTCTTCTGCGATTTTGGGAAAAGTATGAGTTGAAATTCTACAAAAGCAACCGTAATTGGTCAGATGACTATGCTTTTTGTCGCCGCACCGGCATGGTCATGACCTCTAGAGGTGATTTCCCCTTCTATGAGTTCGATGCTTATATCGAAATGCGGGTGGGCACCCAAGGGTCACAGTTTCATTCGTTCAAAGTAATCCACCGCTACCCTCACCGTAGCCCTGATTCGCTTACCAATAACCCACTTGAGTTTAGCTTTACTGTAGACGGCAGCATTGCCCAATTATATGCTGTCTGGGATATGTTGCAGCGCTATATGGATGTTTCTCAGCCGCTCCCAGATGTTCCCGAGCTAGAGCCTTTCCGCTACCTTGACCCGACCACCAAAGCCTATGACGAAGCGGGTAAGCGCGGTCGACACGCGACTTATTGGCGTGATTTGTATGCCAATAGCAGCGAGGAAGAGCTCAAGGCAATGCGCGAAGCACACCGCGCCGAAGTGGATAGTGCCGCCTGGGGCGGTCGTCCGGATCTGATGGAACTTTCGGTGCCTAACTACCGCGAGACTCGCAAGAGTGAGCCAGAAGACGTGAATGCCTTTGGCCGCTTCCCCTGGAAGGCGGGAAAGTTTGTTGACCGTCCGGAAGCAGCGCCGCTCTCCGAGCACGTAGCCGATCATCAAAATAACGACGACACCGCACGCTAATAGCACTTGCGGCAAGCATTTCTTTATTACCGGCCGGGCCTTCCTCGGCGGTATTTTCGAATAGAATCAGTAGAGCTGTCGATGAGCTTACAAAACGAACCGCTAATGTCTGTGGACGGCTACGCCGAAACTGCCTACCGCGCCGATGCGATTCCCGAGCAAAGTTACGCCCCCCAAAACGAGATGCTACGCGGACGTATACTAGAAACTCGTCTGCCTTGGGGCAGTTATCTAGGTGTCAACCCGACTACCTATCAGTATTCGGAAAGCTGGTTTCAAGAGTATCAATATATTGGAGATGACTATCATGATTACACCATGATCAATGAGTTACGTTGGTCACAGCGTGTTGATGAAAATATTAACGATTTTTATCGTTTTGCTAGATTTATTTTTGTTATTTTTTCTCACTTACTTAGTTTTAAAGGCGGGGGGGGATGGTTAATTTTTGGTGTAATGGCAGTATGTACTGTTCTTTTTATCTTTGCTGCCGATTCCTTACTGCAAGCGATTTTTCCGCTTGCAATTGTTGTAGTAATATGTAGCACTGCAACCTTTCTACGCCAGCTTTGGGAAAAACATTCTATTAAGTTTTATAAGGGGAATCGTAATTGGTCAAATGATTACGCCTTTTGTCGACGTACAGGCATGGTTAAAACTGATATAGGAGACTTTCCTTTTTATGAGTTTGATACTTACATTGAAATGCGGGTAGGTACTCAGGGTTCACAGTTTCATTCTCTGAAATTGATCCATCGCTATCCTCATCGTAGTCGGTTTCCGAATAGCACAAGTTCACTTGAATTTGATTTTACTGTTGGTGGCAGCATCGCCCAGCTATACGCCGCTTGGGATATGCTACAGCGCTATATGGATGTGTCCCAACCATTGCCAGATATTCCACAGGTTGAACCCTTTCGTCATCTCGACCCGACCACCAAAGCCTATGACGGGGCGGGTAAACGCGGCCGCCCCGCGACTTACTGGCGCGATTTATATGCCAATAGCAGCGAGGAAGAACTCAAGGCACTGCGTGAAGCACACCGTATTGAAGTCGATAGTACTGCTTGGGGCGGTCGTCCGGATCTGATGGAGCTTTCGGTGCCTAACTACCGCGAGACTCGCAAGGGCGAACCCGAAGATGTTAATGCCTTTGGCCGCTTACCCCGGAAGGCCGGCGAGTTCCTTGACCGCCCGCAAGCAGTGCCGCCGTCTGAGGATGCAGCAGAGCGCCAGAGTAACGACGAGATCCCACGCTAATAGCATTACGGAGAGCATATATTAGTTACCGGCCGGAGAAGGTTGTAAATGCCTTCCTCGGCGGTAGTTTCGGATATGGTCAACAGAGAAGCTGTAGATGAGCGTGCAAAACGAACCGCTAATGTCTGTGGACGGCTACGCTGAAACTGCCTACCGCGCCGATGCGATTCCCGAGCAAAGTTATGCACCGACGTCACCCCATCTTCAGTAGCAGCCGGGTTTAGAGTCAGAAGTTACTTTATCGTGTTTTAACACCAGTTGCTCGGCATAGGCTGAAGGTGTCAGTCCGCCAAGACTCTTCTTCGGTCTTTCTTCGTTGTACTCCCGGCGCCATGCTTCGATGACAACCTTGGCGTGATGAAGGCTGGTGAACCAATGCTCATTCAGACATTC
>NZ_PVTK01000017.1 GCF_003002925.1 Vreelandella songnenensis | reverse complement strand
GGCATAGCTCCTTGATGGGCAGTCCTGCTTCGGCTTCGCCCAGAAAACCGATGATCTGTTCTTCGCTGAAACGCTTCTTCATGTCCAATCTCCTTACGCATAGGATCGGACTCTAAAGTGTAGCGCTACTCAATCAGGGGGTGACGTCGGCCCTCTTCGCTATTGGGCTCGATCTCTTTTTTACTTCGGGCGGTATTCGGCTTGTAAAAGGTAAAACCCAAGCTGCTTTCTTGATGATGCGAGCGGCGTCTCTGCATAATTCACTGTCAGTACAAACGGCTCGCGCTCGGCTTGTTCACTGGCAATCCAAGCTTGCCATACTCGTACATCGTCAGTGTCATAGCTAGCGTCAGCGGGTAGCACGCTCCCCCGCTCACCTTGTTGAGTGGGACTTTGTTCATAACTGCTGGCAGGTGTCTAGAAACCACCTCGGGCATTCTCGGATAGCATGAAGGTTTCACCCGCTAGCAAGGCTGGGAAGGGGATTTTTACGCGGCTTTCTTGACCTTGGAATCATATTTTTCTCGCCCCTTGTACTTCTACTCTCTCAGACGCTTGTATCTTTTTTCATTGGCGTTTGGGGTACCCTAAAAATAAAAAACATCCCAACACCCCTTATTACTCTACTCTTCATCATAAAGCAAAATTACTAAAGACTTTTAGCTCTCTTTCTTGATAAGGAGTGGCGGGTAAAGCATTTCTAAAATACTCAACATTTTCATCGAAATTTTCCGGCTGGCAGTAAATCGTGCTATACGTAGAGTACTCTCCTCCTTCATCATTAAGATAAGTAAATCGCAAACCAATTAAATTACGCTTACGCCAAGCCACAATCTCCTCTGCTTTCGTCCAGTCATATTCATGGTGCTGGGTACCCTGCAGCGCTTGATACCCCTTTGATGTCCCCATCATCCAGGCCGCGAAGCCCATCGCCAGCGGTCCCAGGCTGGTAATGAGCAGTGACGGATCCATAAGTATCAGCACTAGAACAATTGGCATCGAGATAATAGCCAACCATTTTAAAAATGGTTTCACAGACTCCATCTGGGGTTTCCAGGAACATTCCTCTGCATGCTGGTCTGTAAACCGGTAAACAAGAATGGTCGTCTGATGGGTCATGCTCATTGTAAGAAAAATAGAAAAAACAAACATCCCCACCCCCATCAGAGCACTAGACAAAAAGCTCCACCCTATGAAAGAAGAAAGATACGCAGAAATGAAGCACACTATAAAAAGCACCCCAAATAGAACATTTGCCACAAAAACATTATAATTACGCGCTTTAATCTGCCAGCTCATAACGGCAGGCTCGTCTGCACGTTTCCATGGTATCTGAGAAATATAGTCCTGCTTGGGCTGTATAAACCACATATCAATATCCTTACTCTTCTAAACTCATGGGCACCGTGATTTCAAAGCGGGTGGGCAGGCTAATGCCCTGGCCTTCTTCGCTATTCGGCTCGATCTCTTTTTTGCCTCGGGCAGCATTCGGCTTGTAAAAGGTAAAGCCCAAGCTGCTTTCTGATGATGCGAACAGCGTCTCTGCATAATTGACCGTCAGTACAAACGGCTTGCGCTCGGCTTGTTCACTGGCGGGAATCCAGGCTTGCCATACTCGTACATCATCAGTGTCATAGCCAGCGTCAGCAGGTAGCATAGTCCCCCGCTCACCTTGTTGAGTGGGACTTTGTTTATAACTGTTGGCAGGTGCCCAGAAACCGCCTCGGGCATTCTCAGAAAATTTGACGGTTTCACCTGCCAGCAAAGCGAGAAAAGCGAATTGTACCCAACTGAGTTAGCGCTTTACTTTATTATGTGATGCTCGGCAATATATTCAGTCACAAAATAACATCATGGCACAAGCCAAGCGCCACATCAGTGACGCTTGTGGTGATATAGCTATCTTTATAATTCATGAGCCCTGCTCTGTTCTTTACAATCGAGTTCACGCTCTTAATCACTTATATCCCGCCGTCACAGATGAAACTTTTCTTCTACAACCTCGATACATGGAAGATTGCTTGTCAAAAAACCCAACACTTTATCGCGCTCACCTTTCTTGCAATAAATCTCCCTGATACCTTCCGGTATCATCTCGTCCATTTCAGGGTGATACCAAGGCACATTCAAACCAATGATATCTCTTCCCGGATATAGGTAAACTTTATCAGCTTTACGCCAATCGTAGTCGTGGTGTTGCATTCCATGCAGTTCTTGATAACCTTTTGACGTGCCAATCATCCAGGCTGCAAAGCCCATTGCCAGCGGCCCCAGGCTGGTAATGAGCAGTGACGGATCCATAAGTATCAGCACTAGAACAATTGGCATCGAGATAATAGCCGACCATTTTAAAAATGGTTTCAAAGCCTCCATCTGGGGTTTCCAAGAACATTCCTCTGCATGCTGATCTGTAAACCGGTAAACAAGGATGGTCGTCTGATGGGTCATGCTCATTGGTATCAATATTGCCATTATTAGCCCGCCGAGTCCGAATAGAGTAGCCGATAAAATCGTTTCATCGCCTGACATTAATAAGGAAAAAATAAAAAAAGATGAAATCAAAACTAAAATTGCTAACAGAATATTTGCCACAAAAGTATTATAATTTCGCGCACGAACTTGCCAGCTCATGACTGCTGCTTCGTCCGCATATTTCCATGGTATCTGCGAAATATAGCTTTTCTTAGGCTGAATAAACCACATATAAGTATCCTTAATCTTCTTGGGTCATGGGAACCGTGAGTTCAAAACGGGCAAGCGCACTAACCCCACGACTTTCCTCACTATTAGGTTCAATTTCTTTCTTGCCAGAGGCAGCATCGGTTTTATAAAAGGTATAGCTTGAGCGATCTACATTTGAAGATAGCAACGTTTCAGAATAATCCACTGTGAGGATAAAGGGGACATTCTTAGCTTGCTCGGCTGCCGGTATCCAGGCCTGCCACACTCGCACATCTTCCGCGTTATATTCTGAGTCGGCAATGGTCTCGGCGCCCTGCTCGCCTGGTTGATGAGGACTTCGCTTGAAGCTATCGCCAAGCGCCCAAAATCCGTCTCGGCCGATCTCCGAGATACTGACGGTATCCCCCGCTAAAGAAGCGGGGAAAGAGATTTTTAACCAGTAGCCATATTGAGCCTCGGCCAGCTATCGGCACCCTATTACCAACGTCACATTGGCCGGTAAAACCATGAGATTATCGGCGCTGGTCTTGTTGCATCTAACATACTATCCAAAATGCTGCAGCGACTCCATGATGTAGTTTTCAAAAACGGCACGGCCGGTAGGGTAGTTTCGTGTTGCATCAGCAACCAAATCAGCATCACCACAGATGAAACTTCTCTTCTACCACCTCAACATCTGGCAATCTTTCTTTAAAGAATTTAAACACTTTTTGACGTTCGCCCTCTTTACAATAAATTGCATTCATTCCATTAGGAATAATTGTTTTTTTTCAGGGTGATACCAAGGAGTGTTCAAACCTATAATATTTCTATCTGGATAAAGATAGATTTTGTTGGCGTCTTGCCAGTAAAACGAATGATGCTTAATATTATCCTGCTTTGCCTGCTGCGATCCCGCTTGCAGAGCCATGAGCCCCATTCCCAAAGGGCCGATACCTGCAATTATCAAGGCTGGCTCAAACAATGCCAGCACGCCCACCACAGGTAGCAAAATAATCGCGATCCACTTCAAGAATGTGCTAGCTGCAGCATCCTGTGGCTTCCAGGAATGAACCTCTACTAACGTTTCACTAAAACGATAAACGAAAATGGTAGTGTAATGGGTTACACTTAAGCCAAGTAAAAAGAAAGGCAGAAACATACCAAATCCTAGCAAAAATGAGGCTAACAACGACTCAACGAATAAAAACATCACATACCCCCCTCCCGATGCCATAAGCACGAACACTATTAACTCCAAGCTACTCTTGGAAATATCATAGTTGCGTGCTCTGACTTGCCAGCTCATGACGGCATTTTCATGCGTATACCTCCAAGGTATTTCGGCAATGAAGTCCTGCTTGGGCTGAATAAACCACATATCAGTATCCTTACTCTTCTAGGGTTAGGGGAACCGTCAGGGCAAAGCGGGCAGGCGCGCTGATACCCCGAGTCTCCTCACCATTAGGTTCGATCTCTTTATTTGCCTGCGGAAGCATCAGGCTTGTAAAAGGTGGAACGTAAGCGGTCTTATCCGGACGAAAGTAGCGTCTCGCTGTACTCTACTGTGAGAGTAAAAGACCCACTTTTCTCTTGCTCGCTGGCCGGTACCCAAGCCTGCCACACTCGCACATCGTCCGAATCGTATTCTAAACTGGCAGTGGGCACGGCTCCCAGCTCGCCGGGTTGATGAGGACTTCCCTTGAAGCTATCGCCAGGCGCCCAAAATCCATATCGACCGATCTCGGAGATACTGACGGTATCCCCGCTAAAGAAGCGGGGAAAGAGGTTTTAGCCAATCGCCATATTGAGTCCAGGTCGACTGTCGGCATCCTATGACCATCGTCACTCTAGACGGTAAAACCGTGAGAGTACCGGTACTGACTCGACTGTTTTTATTACATCGTCCGAATGGGCTGCAGTGACTTTATGAAGTAATTTGCAAAACAGTCCGGTCGATAAGTATATGCGCGCCAGTAACCAAATCAGCATCATTACAAATGAAACTTCTCTTCGACCACCTCAACATCTGGCAATCTGGCTTTAAAGAAGCTGAACACTTCTTCACGCTCGCCCTCTTTACAATAAATTTGCCTAATACTAGTAGGTATCATTTTACCCAGCTCAGGGTTATACCAGGGGATATTCAACTCAATGACATCTCTACCAGGATAAAGATAGATTTTATTGGTGTCTGGCCAATAAAATGAATGATGCTTAGCATTCTTCTGCTTTGCCTGTTGCGAACCAGCTGTCAAGGCCATCAGTCCCATTCCCAAGGGACCGATACCTGCAATTATCATGGCTGGCTCAAATAATGCCAGTACGCCTACCACAGGTAGCAAAATAATCGCGGTCCACTTCAGGAATGCTTTGCCCGATACCTCTCGCGGTTCCCATGAATGCACTTCCACTAACGTTTCAGTAAAACGATAGACAAAGATGGTCGTATAATGAGTAATAAACAGGGAAAGTGATATTGTAAATAAAAAAAACACTGCTCCTAGCAATAGTGGGAGTAAAAGTCCTTCACTACCAATAGAACCAACATTGAACCCAAAAAAACCCGTTCCAATACTAACCAGCACCATTGGTATTAAAATAAAATTCATGCCAGAGGTGTTATAATTGCGAGCTTTAATTTGCCAGCTCATTACGGCATTTTCATTCGTATACCTCCAGGGCATTTCGGCAATGAAGTCCTGCTTGGGCTGAATAAACCACATATCAGTATCCTTACTCTTCTGGGGTTAGAGGGACCGTCAGGGCAAAGCGGGTAGGCGCGCTGATACCCCGATTTTCTTCACCATTAGGTTCGATCTCTTTTTTGGCTGCGAAAGCATCAGGCTTGTAAAAGGTAAAACTTAAGCGGTCTTCTCCGGATGAGAGCAGCGTCTCGCTGTACTCATCAGTAAAGGTAAAAGACCCACTTTTTTCTTGTTCACTGGCCGGTATCCAGGCCTGCCACACTCGCACATCTTCCGCTTTATATTCTGAGTCGGCAGTGGTGACGGCTCCCTGCTCGCCGGGTTGATGAGGGCTTTGCTTGAAGCGATCGTCAGGCGCCCAAAATCCTTCTCGGCCGATCTCCGAGATAGTGACGGTATCCCCCGCTAAAGAAGCGGGGAAAGAGATTTTTAACCAGTAGCCATATTGAGCCTCGGCCAGCTATCGGCACCCTATTACCAACGTCACATTGGCCGGTAAAACCATGAGATTATCGGCGCTGGTCTTGTTGCATCTAACATACTATCCAAAATGCTGCAGCGACTCCATGAAGTAGTTTTCAAAAACGGCACGGCCGGTAGGGTAGTTTCGTGTTGCATCGGCAGCCAAATCAGTATCATCGCAAATGAAACTTCTCTTCTACCACTTCAACATCTGGCAATTTAGCTTTAAAGAAGTTTAAAACTTCTTCTCGCTCACCCTTTTTACAATAGATCCTTCGAATGCCTTTAGGCATTATTTTTCCCTCTTCAGGATTATACCAAGGGACATTCAAGCCGATGATATCCCTTCCAGGATAAAGATAGATTTTGTTGGCGTCTTGCCAATAAAACGAATGATGCTTAATGCTATTCTGCTTTGCCTGCTGCGATCCCGCTTGCAGAGCCATAAGCCCCATTCCCAAAGGTCCGATACCTGCAAGTATCAAGGCTGGTTCAAACAATGCCAGAACGACTACTACAGGTAGCAAAATAATCGCGGACCACTTCAGGAATGCTTTGCCGGATATCTCCCGCGGCTCCCACGAATGCACCTCCACTACCGTTTCAGTAAAACGATAGATAAAGATGGTAGTATAATGAGTGATACTTAGAGAAAGTGGTATAAAAATTAAAAGCATCACTATTCCAAATAATAGTACAATGGCCATTGGTACTTCAGAAACAAAACCAATATACGCCCCTCCTCCCGCCATTCCAAGGCTAACTAGCACCATCGGAATTAAAATAAAATTCATGCCAGAAGTGTTATAATTGCGAGCTTTAATCTGCCAACTCACTACGGCATTTTCATTTGTATATTTCCAAGGCATTTCGGCAATGAAGTCCTGCTTGGGCTGAATAAACCACATATCAGTATCCTTACTCTTCTGGGGTTAGAGGGACCGTCAGGGCAAAGCGGGTAGGCGCGCTGATACCCCGATTTTCTTCACCATTAGGTTCGATCTCTTTTTTGCCTGCGGAAGCGTCAGGCTTGTAAAATGTGAAACGTAAGCGGTCTTCGCCTGATGAGAGCAGCGTCTCGCTATACTCTACTGTGAGAGTAAAAGACCCACTTTTCTCTTGCTCGCTGGCCGGTACCCAAGCCTGCCACACTCGCACATCGTCCGATTCGTATTCTAAACTGGCAGTGGGCACGGTTCCCTGCTCGCCGGGTTGATGAGGGCTTCGCTCGAAGCTATCGCTAGGCGCCCAAAATCCATCTCGGCCGATCTCCGAGATACTGACGGTATCCCCTGCTAAAGAAGCGGGGAAAGAGATTTGCAACCAGTAACCATAATAAGTAGTACTCATCTCGCCTGGACTGTTATTAGACGCATGAGACATATCAAATGTTGTACGACTTACTTGCGTTAATTTGACAGAAGGTCGTAGCAGGGTTTCCATCAAAGCGCGCCATTCGTTATTTTGGCCCTCATCAGACTCATCCCATTTATAACCGCCTCTTCCCCAGATACTGGTATAGAGCCACAAGCGGACCCCTTCACGGTGAAAACGGGCAGCAAAATAGGAGGCAACAAGGTGGATGACGCCCGCCGCAAACAGAACACCAGAGACCCAGCCGCCCAATATCCATGCGAAAGCATACGATCTAGCCGCGGTGGCGCCAGCAATTTGAGCAGCGGCTGTACCGGCCATAACACCGCCTGCACCCATTTTAGCAAAAAGCGCTACGCGCTCACTCGTACTGGTGGCACTAGATATATCGCTGGCACTCTTCCACGTATCGAGCCCGGCAGAGATGGCCCCGATAGCCGACAAGCCCGCTACGCGCGTGGCCAATTTACCCGCCAGGCGTGCCGCCTGGTGTCTCCCTTCGCCTGCCCATTCAGTAATACTAGCCTCTGTTACAGCTATCATGCCCCCTGACAACATAAATTGCCGCGTAGCATGTTTGTTCCAAAACGGCATGATCCATAGGCTCATGGTGGCGCCTACGGCAAAACCTGCGTTAGCGGCCAGATTTTTCGCTCCCGCCGCATCGATACCTTCCTCGTCTGCGGTACGTGCTGCTTCCTTGAAGTTATAGAGGTTCAGTCCGGCAATCAAAAGCGGCATCCCTCCCCCCATTCGCTCAATGAAACCGGCGATATGACGTCGAGCTGCGTTTGCGCCATCTGTGAATCTTAAGCGTTCTATTGTGCGCTGTTCATATAAGCCAGCAGTTGCAAGATTACTCGCGCGAATCTGATTGCCAGATTTATCAAGATCCAGGGTATCGTCTGCAGCAGCAACGCGGTTGGGTTTGTCATAGGCATGTTGGTGACGTTGTTGCTCTAATCGATTTGCTCGATTAATATTTCCTTGATCGTTTGCTTCTTTAATTTGCCTGATTATCCGCCTGGAGTTGTCATGCCATTCACGAAGTTTGATCTCGTACTCAAGATCGAGTACCAGTCTTGATGAGGCTAAATCCGGGTGAATAAGAACGACCATGACAGGATGCCACAGCGCTTTAGCTGTTTTTTCTAAAGACACTTGCCCGCCGGCACCCAAGGACGCTAGAAAGTGATAAGAGATACTTTCCCAGATTTTTTGCGTCGGCCCTCTTACCCCTTCGCGTAAGGTATCAAAAGCCGCTCGCACATGCGGCGCCAAGGCCTTGTAAATGGCATGATTTTGCACCTGTTCATACTTGAGAATACCGCGGAACGCCTCGGTGCGTTCCGCCACGCTCGAAGCGCTAACTCCATTGTCGGCGGGCTTTCCATCTTCAGTGCCATGCTCGATAAAGTGTTGTGCTATGGTTTCAAGGGCATCAGTCAGAGCAGGATCAAAATTACCCATTGCGAAGCCAATTAACGAATCACGTGCCTGGTATGTCGTGTTCAACCACGCCCGGCCGGTCTGCGTTGCCCCAACAGCTTCCATTGCCATACAACCGCATTCATGAATGGCTTGGTTCTGGTCGGCATCAACCGTATCGAAACAGAGTTCTTGAGCAGACAATGGCAAACGTTCCAACCAGATAATCAGGTCGGCCAGGCTGTTTTCGATATGAGTTTGCAAACGCTCTAGCTGTGGCTGATGACGATGGATATAGTCAATGGCTTCTTCATAATGCACGTCATCACGCAAGAGGCTTGTAGCGTTCAAAACATCAGGGTCAGGCGGTTCAATACCTAATGCTTCCAACTCATCATAAATGTCTATGACGCGCTGCTCACGGCTTTCTGTACTATAAGTCTCACCGGATAAAACCTGCTTCAAATCTTCCGTGAGTTGTCGTGCCCGAGCTGTTTTAGCAGGATCATCTCGGACATCGTCTGGAATATTGTCGTCATCCAGATAATCACAAAGCGTTTGTAGAACGGATGCAATCTGTAGCTTATGCCCATGCTCATCTAGAAACGCTTCCAACTCCATCTCTCGCCCGGCTAGCGCCATGTGCAGGTCATTGACAATGCCCAGGTCATCATCAAGTGCTACAAAGATAGATTCATCGTGATTATCGATACTGCCGAGAACGCTGTCCTGCGTAATCTCTGGTTTGACTTCCAAATGGCGATATACGCTCTCGGCTTCATCAGCGGAGTCGCTATCGGAAATCGCCTCCTCTCTTTCGATGGTTGAAACCGTGGTACTGGTAAACCCATCCACCGCGCCATTGGGCGTAATATCCGCCACATGCTGGCCAAGCTGTGTGATCGGCGCGGCGTGGGGCGCGAACGATGCGCAGTCACCTGTCGCATTGATAGCACTGATCAAACTGAAGGAACGCATGATGCGTTGACGAACATCGTCGTTTTCCAGCACGTATTCGCGAATACGCTCCGTCCACTTCATGGAAGAGTATGCCATGGCGATAGAAACGTAGGTGGGATACGTCAAGTGAGAAGCCCCATTGAACGTAGCGCCTTCTATGAGGTACTCATCAAGACGCGTCTCTCCCTCCTCGCTTACCCAGACGTAAAGCCAGCCATC
>NZ_PVTK01000016.1 GCF_003002925.1 Vreelandella songnenensis | reverse complement strand
AACAAAAGCGGATCAAACTTGGCTCAAGGTTCAAACGAATTATACTGTGATACTCCGAAGAGTATCGCTGTGTTCGTCTGCCTTGATATTTGGTGACTTGTCACCCTCATCGGCAAACGCCCACATGAATTACCTGATCAAATTGTTAAAGAGCGGTTTCGCTTGAAGAAAGTATCGACTCGATGACCGGAGCCGCTTGCCTCAGCGAGGAAGGCGTATTCTACGCATTTCCTGGTGTTTGTCAAGGGCGTTGTTTTCGATGTAAAACCTGCCACATCCAAAACCGCTAACTACCTGACAAACCGAAGGTTTTCACCTTCGTGCACCGCTGGTAACGCTTGGCGTCCCCGGCAGCGGATGCGTACTTTACGGATTCGATGCCGGTTGTGCAAGCGCTTTTTCATATTGATATGAAAAACATCTCCCTGGCGCTCAGGAGAGGCCGCGCAGCGAATCAGGAACCAGCGAGTCCGTGCCAAGATCGGCAATGCTGTGCGCGCCCGTGAGGGTCATGGCGACCCGCATCTCCTTTTCAAACAGCTCAAGTAGATGGGCCACCCCAGTCTCGCCGCGCGTGGCCAGCGCATAAATGAAGGCGCGCCCCAGCAATACCGTATCGGCGCCCAAGGCAATCATGCGCACGACATCAAGCCCGCTGCGTATACCGGAGTCGGCCAGAATGGCCAGGTCGCCTTTGACCGCATCGGCGATGGCCGGCAGCGCGCGTGCGGATGACATGACGCCATCAAGCTGACGCCCACCATGGTTGGAGACCACGATACCGTCCGCGCCAAAGCGCACCGCGTCGCGGGCATCTTCGGGGTCGAGAATACCTTTGATGATCATGGGACCATCCCAGAACTCACGAATCCACTCCAGATCCTTCCAGGAGATCGCCGGATCGAAGTTGTTGCCAAGCCAAGCGATATAGTCTTCAAGCCCTGTCGGATTGCCCCGATAGTCGGAGACGTTGCCCAGATCATGAGGGCGGCCGTGGATACCCACATCCCAGGCCCATAAAGGATGCATCGCCGCCTGGGCCATCCGCCGAATCGGGCCGCTTTTACCGCTCATGCCGGAGTGGGCATCGCGATAGCGCGCCCCGGGTACGGGCATGTCCACAGTAAATACCAGCGTCTTGACGCCTGCGGCCTTGGCCTTTTCCAGGGCGTGCTTCATGAACCCGCGGTCCTTCAATACATACAGCTGAAACCAGATAGGCCGATCAATGACCGAGGCCACTTCATCGATAGGACACACCGATACCGTCGAGAGCGTAAAAGGGATGCCTTTACTGGCCGCCGCGCGCGCCGCCTGCACTTCACCGCGCCGGGCGTACATGCCTGCAAGCCCCACCGGCGCCAGCGCAATCGGCATCGCAAGCGTCTCCCCAAACAGCGTGGTTTCAAGCGATAGCGATGACATGTCCTTGAGCACGCGCTGGCGCAGCGCAATATCGGCCAGGTCCTCGACATTACGCCGCAGGGTGTGCTCGGTATAAGAGCCGCCATCCGCATAATGAAACAGGAAGGGCGGTATACGGCGCTGGGCCGCCTTGCGGTAGTCGGTGGAGGCAGAGATGATCATGGCAAGCCCTATGCAGTAGATACGCTACCTATAAAGGTGAGCGCGGCGCACGCTGTAAACCCGGCATCAACGTAAAGATAGGCAGAGACTGCATAAAGAAGCGCACGATAACTGGGGTAAAAGCCCGCTCGGCGCCTGCATCAGCCGTGCGTACTGCCCAGCGTGCTAGCAACATTAAAATTGGTAAAACCAATTGACAACAGCAAAGTCATTACAGTAATTAGGCGCATGAAAACTGTCAAACAAAGTTGCGTCGATGAAGCGCTATAAGGCTCTATACTTTAGTTCTAGTCAGCATTGAAATGTCAGGCCGTCATTTTCTGACTGAGGCGCTTGAGTGACATAGCTTACCTGCTTTATTATTGGTCTTACCAATTAAAGGAAGCTAGACGCATGACTTATCCTCCGCTTCGTCAGCAGCGCTTGGCCGATGTGATTACTGAACGCCTGGAAGGCATGATTCTGGAAGGCAGCCTGAAGCCGGGGCAGCGCTTGCCCCCCGAGCGCGAACTGGCCGAGCGGTTTGGCGTCTCTCGCCCTTCACTGCGCGAAGCGATTCAGAAACTTGCTGCACGTGGACTGCTCACCAGCCGTCAGGGCGGCGGCACCTTCGTCAACGACACTCTCAACAGCGGCTATACCGACCCGCTTCTGGAAATGCTTTCCCGTCATGGCGAATTCCACTTGGACCTGCTTGAATTTCGAGATGCCATGGAGGGTATTTCAGCCTACTACGCCGCGCTGCGCTCTACCCCGGCCGACAAGGCTATTCTCATCCAGCGCTTTGAAGAGCTAGATGGCGGCTTTGTCGGCGCCGACCCGATTCAGGAAGCCAAGCTGGACGCGGCCTTTCACCTGGCCATTGCCGAAGCGGCGCACAACGTTCTGCTGCTGCATACCACCCGCGGCATTTTCCACCTGCTCGAGCAGAGCATCGTGGACAACCTGGCCCATCTGTTTGCCAAACCCGATTCGCGCAGCCGGCTGATGCAGCAGCACCGTGCGCTGCTGGATGCCATTCTGGAAGGCCGCGCCGAAGACGCCCGCGCCCGGGCGCACGAGCATCTGGTCTACGTCGAAGAGGGGCTTTTGGAAATGGCCCGTGCCGAAACCCGGGCGCAGCGTGCCCTGCGGCGCTCACAAGGCTCCAGCAGCGCGCCGGTATGAGAAGGCTACGCTGGAAGGCGGTGTGGCTTGCCGTTATTACCCTGGGGCTGATCATCACCATGTGGCAAGCCGCCCGGCTGGCCCGCGAACAGGCGATTGCCGACCTTCAGGATGATGCGGAAAACGAGCTGCGCCTCTCGGCGGCCAACCTCAACGGTTATCTGCTGCGCTACGACTACCTGCCGCAGATGCTGGCCACCCGCGAGGGCGTGCAGCGGTTCCTGAGCGCACCCGACAGCCAGAATCCGATGGCACTCAACCTGCTGCTTGACCGCTTTCGCTTTACGTCCGGCGTATCCGACGTTTACCTGCTCGACCGTGATGCCACCACGATAGCCGCCAGCAACTGGCACCGCCCCAACACCTTTATCGGCCACAACTACGCATTTCGCAGCTACTACAGCGAAGCCATTGCAGGCCGGCAGGGGCGGTTTTACGGCCTTGGCACCCAGTCGCTTGAACGGGGCTACTTCTTCTCGGCACCGGTGTGGATCGACGACACCTCCCCGGATGCCCAGCCGGATGGCGTCATGGTCATCAAGGTACTTCTGGACGATGTGGAAGAGGGCTGGGCCGAGCAGGACGCTGAGCTTCTGGTCACGGACGGCGACAACATCATCTTCATGGCCAGCCGCCCGGAGCTGCGCATGCGTGCGCTCTACCCCTTGAGCGATGGGCAGCATCAGAAACTGCTCCAGACACGCCGCTACGCCATGGAACCGCTCTCGCCGTCAGGCATTCGTATTGAAACGGCTTACGCGCCGGATAGCGCGCTGGTCAGCTTCGCCGATGGCCCGCTGAGTGGTGGGCGCTACCTGCGCCTGACGCGCCCGGTAGCCGAATTTGGCTGGCAGATGCACATTCTCAAACCCTTGACGCCCGTGGTCAGCGCACAGTGGGTCGCGGCCCTGATGGCCGGCGGGCTTTACAGCATGATTGCGCTGGGCGGCGGGATTGGCTGGCAGCGTCGGCGCCTGCGCCGCGAGCGCGAAGCGTTTGCCGAACGCGAGCGCCAGACGCTGGCTCTGGTGCGCGACGAGCTGGAGGAGAGCGTCGAGCGCCGCACCCGAGACCTGGTGGCCAGCAACCAGCGCCTTTCCGATGAAATCGATGAGCGCCGCCGCGCCGAGGCCAGCCTGCGTCAGACTCAGGATGAGCTGATTCAGGCCGCCAAGCTTGCCGTGCTGGGCCAGTTGGCCGCCGGTATCAATCATGAGCTTAACCAGCCGCTGGCGGCCATCCGCGCCTACGGCGAAAACGCCCGCCGCTTTCTGGCCCTCTCCCGGGTGGAGCAGGCCGATGCCAACCTCGAACAGATCGTCGAGTTGACCCAGCGCATGGCAGAAATCAGCGCTCAGCTTCGCCAGTTTTCGCGCAAGAGCAGCGAGCGTCAGGAGACCATCTCGGTGCAAGCCTGCATCGAATACGCCCTGCGACTGTTTCAAAGCCGCCTGCGCGATGGCCACGTACGCGTTGATCCGCAGTGGCCTGAGGAGACCTTATGGGCAATGGGCGACCTGGTACGCCTTGAGCAGGTGCTGGTCAACCTGATCGGCAATGCACTGCACGCCATGAAAGAGACACCCGACCCAACGCTTACGCTCAGCGCCGCGCTCAGCGGCAACCAGGTGACCATCCACGTGATGGATAACGGCCCCGGCATTGATGACGCCCATCTGGTACAGATATTCGAACCCTTCTTTACCACCAAGGCGCCGGGAAGCGGCCTTGGCCTGGGACTTTCCATCTCTTCGCGTATCATGGACGACCTGGGCGGCAAGCTGCTGGCCAGCAACCGTGATACCGGGGGCGCCTGCTTTATCATCACGCTGCCTGTGTCGCCCTCAGCGCCCTTGCACACTCACACTTTGAAAGGGAACCCTAGCCATGCATGAGCCGTCGACGCTGCCGGTCATGGTGATCGACGACGAACCGCACCTGCGCATTACCGCCAGCCAGACGCTGGAGCTTGCCGGCTACACGCCCCACTGCTTCGAGTCCGCCGAACAGGCGTTAAGCGCGCTGCCGGTGGACTTTCCCGGGGTCATCGTCAGCGATATCCGCATGCCCGGCATGGGCGGCATGGAGCTTCTCAACGAATTGCACCGCCGCGACCCGACCCTGCCGATCATCCTGATTACCGGCCACGGTGATATCTCAACCGCAGTGGAAGCGATGCGTGCCGGTGCCTGGGATTTTCTCGAGAAACCGTTTGCCGGCGATCAGTTGCTGGACGTCGTGCGCCGCGGGATCGAAAAGCGCCAGCTCAGCCTTGAGAACAACCGCCTGAAAGCGGAGCTTGAAGTTCAGCAAGCCGCACTTGGGCCGCGCCTGGTGGGCCGCACGGCGATCATTTCCCGCCTTGCCGCGATGATCCAACGGATCAGCCAGGTAGAGGCCGATGTGCTGCTGTTTGGCGAAACGGGCACGGGCAAGGACCTGGTGGCCCGCGCCATTCACGAGCGCAGCGCCCGGCGCAACAACCCCTTCATGGCGATCAACTGCGGTGCCGTACCGGAAAACACCATCGAGTCCGAGCTGTTCGGCCACGAGAAAGGCGCCTTTACCGGCGCGGTCGAGCGGCGCATCGGCAAGTTCGAGCATGCCAACGGCGGCACGGTGTTTCTCGATGAAATCGAATCCATGCCGCTGGCCCTGCAGGTCAAGCTGCTGCGCGTGTTGCAGGAGCGCAGCATTGAACGGCTAGGCGCCAATGAAGGGGTGCCGCTGGACCTGCGGGTGATTGCCGCGACCAAGGTGGACCTGAAAGTCGCCGCGGAGGAAGGGCGTTTTCGCGGGGACCTCTACTACCGGCTGAACGTGGTCACCCTGCCGCTGCCTGCCCTGCGCGAACGGCGCGAGGATATTCCGCTGCTGTTCCAGCATTTTGCCGTGGTGGCCGCCAACCGCAGCGGCCTGGAAGCGCCCAGCCTGGACAGCCACGCCGTGGCCGCCCTGCTCGCCCACGACTGGCCCGGCAACGTGCGCGAGCTGCGCAATCTGGCAGAGCGCTACGTCCTGCTGGGCGCGGCCTTTGACTACCGCCTGGACATGTTGCTGGAAGGGGCCGCTGCCGATACCCAGGAACCCACTCTGCCACGCCAGGTGGAGCTATTCGAAAAGAGTCTGATCAGCCAATCGCTGGCCCGCCACCATGGCCGTGTGACCGACGTTTGCCGCCATCTCGGCATTCCGCGCAAGACGTTCTACGACAAGCTCAAAAAGCACGGCCTGAATGCCGAAGACTACCGCCACAGCAGCGAGCCCTGATGCATCAACTCCACCAGTACCGACCAGGGCGGCGCCCAGGGCAGTAGGGTAAGCGTGGCAATCAGCATCAACAGGTTCGACATGGGCCGGCGGCTATCACCGAGCTTGAGCGCCGTACCAAACGAGCGCTTGAGCCGGGCGCCCTCCAGGTCCACGCTGTAGATCTCATCAAGCCCCAGGTGAATCACGAACCCCAGCAGCACGGCCGCACCGTGAGACCAGGCAAGCCAGGGAGGCTGGAAAAGCAGGTGATAGCTCAGCGCGGCGGTCAGCAGTGAGCATAGCCCCGCCGCCAGAAGCGAGTGCCAGATGCCCCGATGCACCGTCAGCTTCGAAAACAGAATCCCCGCCAGATACCTCACGCAGAAGTAGATTCCCCCGCACGCCACCAGCAGCATACCCGGCGTCAGCCACGACTCCAGCAGCATCACGCCCAGCACCAGCGAAGGCACGGAAAGAAGATTGAAAATCAAGCGGATGGAGCGGGATCGGTCCGCGTCGATATCCGGCAGAATACCGCCAAACGCGACCAGCGCCACGATCAGCACGGCCTGGGTTGACGGCCACCACTCGGCCTGCCACCCCGCGTACGCCATCAGCATGCCGCCCGCGGTTGCTACCGTAATATGCGTGCGAAAGTTAGCCATGTCGCGGCACCCTGGAAAACTGGATAAATTACCAGATTTTTCAGAATTGCAACATGGCTCATTTCGAAAAAAGGTTGTCAGGCCAACTGTTTAGCCTGGATGCCTCATAAGGCGACTTCGGCCAGAAACTGATCCTTCAGTTTTACATAGTTACCGGCGGTGTAAGGAAAGAAGGCGCGCTCTGACTCTTTCAAGGGGCGCAGCGCCCTGGCCGGATTCCCGGCGTACACGTAGCCGCTTTCCAGGCGCTTGCCCGGGGTAACCACGGCGCCGGCGGCAATGATCACCTCATCCTCGACCACTGCGCCGTCCATGACGATGGCGCCCATTCCCACCAGAATACGGCTGCCCAGGGTGCAGCCGTGCAGAATGGCCTTGTGGCCAATAGTCACGTCATCGCCCACGGTCAGCGGAAAGCCATCTGGGTTGAAGTCACTGGCGTGGGTAATATGCAGCACGCTGCCGTCCTGAACGCTCACACGCGCCCCCAGGCGAATGCGGTGCATATCTCCGCGAATCACCGTCATCGGCCATACCGAGCAGTCATCGCCCAGCACCACGTCGCCAATCACCACACTGGCCGGGTCGATATATACCCGCTCGCCAAGGCGCGGTGAATGCCCTTTAAAGCTTCTCAATGCACCACTCATGACACCCTCCTGACTCATTGATCCTGACTCGTCGAACAGCGCGATCATCACTACAGCAATCCGCCCAGCAGCACGATAAACGTCAGCGGAATCGACACCCAGCGCACGACATTGCGCCACACAAGATAGCCGCGTTCGCCTACGCCCAGCGCCTTGACCACGGCACGCTGCGGCATGACCCAGGCGGCAAAGGTGGCAATCAAGAGCCCGCCCAGCGGCAGGAACACGTCCGGCGGAATGCTGCTGACCAGCTCGAATATATTGCGCCCGAAGAGGGGCCGGAACTCGGCCAGCGTCGAGAACGAAAACGCCGACAACAGCCCCATCAGCCACACGCTCAACCCCACGATAGCCGTTGAAACACTGCGCCTTAGCCCCAGGCCCTGAAGGGTGGCTACCATAGGTTCAGCCAGGTTGATCGCCGAGGTCCAGGTCGCCAACAGCAGCAGCAGGAAGAATACACTCAGCCAGACCGCCCCGCCCGGCAGCTCGGAAAAGGCAATGGGCAGCGTCACAAACATAAGCCCCGGCCCCTCGGATGGATCCATCCCCTGGGCGAACACCACCGAGAAGATCGCGATACCGGCAAGCAGCGCCACGCTGATGTCCAGCGCTGCCACCGCCACCGCCGCCTTGGGCAGGCTCTGCTCGTCGGGCATGTAAGCGCCGTAGGCCATCAGCGCGCAGGCGCCAACCGCCAGGGTAAAGAACGCATGGCCCATGGCGTGCAGTACCACGGTCGGGGTCAGCGCATCGAACGAAGGCAGAAACAGCCACGCCAGCGCCGTGGTAAAGCCATCGGTGGTCGCCGCGTAACCTGCCAGCAGCAAGAGCAGCGCATACAGCAGCGGCATCAGCAGGTTATTGAGCCGCTCGAGCCCCTTGGCAATACCCGCCGCCACCACCGTCATGGTCATGAACAGAAACAGCGAATGATTGAAGATCAAAAGCCCCGGGTTGGCCAGAAAGGCGTCAAAGCCCGCGCCGATTTCGGCGGCGGTAGCGCCATTGAACTGCCCATTGATGGAGGCCACCAGAAACTCGATCGACCAGCCGGACACCACCGAATAGAAGGATAGAATGCAGAATACCGTGAACGCGCCAAACAGCCCCAGCCAGCGCCAATTGCTCGAAGCCCCGGCATCTGCCGCCAACGCCCCCAGCGCCTGGATCGGCCCGCGCCGCCCGGCCCGACCGATCAGGATTTCGGCCATCATGACCGGTATCCCCAGCAGCAGCACAAAGGCCACGTAGATCAGCAAAAACGCCGCGCCGCCGTTTTCACCGGCCACATAAGGAAAGCGCCAGATATTGCCAAGCCCTACCGCCGCCCCGGTTACCGCCAGGATAAAGGCGCGCTTCGACCCCCAGCGCTCCAGCGTTTCGCTCATCGATTTCTCCTGCCATTAAGGGCACTAAAAGGCGGCAAGACTAGCAGGCACTCGTCAAGAGACCAAACCCTGGCATTGAAAGAGCCGCCCTGTGCCCACACTGTTTAGCTATTATCCTGCGTTTTTGCACGCTGTTTCATGCCCCTAATGCGCCAGCCGAGGTGTCTATGTCCCATAATCCGCTGCTTGAAACCCACAAGCTTCCCCCTTTCGCTGATATGCGTGCCGAGCATGTGGTACCCGCGGTGGATACGCTACTCGGCGAGAACCGTGAAACGATCGACCGCCTGGCCCGGCAAGCCGCCGACACGCCGCCCACCTGGGAAAGCTTTGCCGAGCCGCTTGAAGCCGTCAGCGACCGGCTTTCTCAGGCCTGGTCACCGGTGTCCCACTTGAACAGCACCATGAACACGCCAGAGCTGCGCGAAGCCTATCAGACCTGCCTGGAGAAACTCTCCGCCTTTGGCACCTGGGTAGGCCAGCACGAAGGGCTTTTCCGCGGCTGGCAGGCGCTCAAGGAAGGCGAGGCCTGGAATACGCTGGATGCCGCTCAGCGGCGCACGGTGGATAACGCGCTGCGCGATTTCCGCCTTGCCGGGGTCGACCTGCCCGACGACAGGAAAGCCCGTTACGGTGAAATCCAGGCGCGTCTTTCTACCCTTTCCAACCAGTACTCCAACAACGTACTGGATGCCACCCAGGCCTGGCATAAGGACATCAACAGCGAAGCGATGCTGGCCGGCGTGCCTGAAAGCGCGCGGGAGACGCTCAAGGCCATGGCCGAAGCCAAAGGCGTTTCGGGCTACCGTATTACCCTGGACTTCCCGAGCTTCTTCCCGGTCGTGAGCTACGCCGATAGCCGGGAGCTGCGTGAGGAGGTATATACCGCCTTTGTCACTCGCGCCTCTGACCAGGGCCCGGATGCGGGAAAATTTGATAACGCCCCGATCATGGAAGAGATTCTGGCGCTTCGCCAGGAGCTTGCCAAACTGCTGGGGTTCGAGACCTACGCGGATTTCTCGCTGACCACCAAGATGGCCGAATCGCCCGAGCAGGTGCTCGATTTTCTGGGCGACCTTGCCCGCCGTGCAGTCCCCCAGGCGAAAGAGGAGTTTGCCGAGCTTAGCGCCTACGCCCGCGACGAGCTGGGCCTTGAAGAACTCAAGCCCTGGGACGTTGCCTACGCAAGCGAGAAACTGCGCGAGGCGCGTCACGCGATTTCCCAGGAGCAGCTGCGCCCCTACTTCCCCGCCCCGCGGGTGATCGATGGCCTGTTCCAGGTGGTCGAACGCCTGTACGGGGTGAGCGTTGAAGAGGATAGCCAGGCATCCAGCTATCACGATGACGTGCGCTACTTCCGGATTACCGAACATGGTCAGCCGATTGCCGGGTTCTACCTTGACCTGTACGCCCGGGAGGGCAAGCGCGGCGGCGCCTGGATGGCCGACTGCCGGGTACGCCGCCAGACCGATGGCGGCTTGCAGCTGCCCGTGGCCTTCCTGACCTGCAACTTTACCGCCCCGGTAGGCGGCAAGCCGGCACTGCTCACCCACGATGAAGTGACCACGCTGTTCCATGAGTTCGGGCACGGCCTGCACCACATGTTGACCAAGCAGCACATCGCGGACATTTCCGGCATCAACGGCGTGGCCTGGGATGCGGTCGAGCTGCCCAGCCAGTTCATGGAGAACTACTGCTGGGAGCGCGAAGGGCTCAACCTGCTGGCCAAGCACGTGGATACCGGCGAAGCGCTTCCCGCGGAGCTGCTCGAGCGCCTCCAGGCGGCCAAGAACTTCCAGTCCGCCATGGGCATGGTGCGCCAGGTCGAGTTTTCGCTGTTTGATCTGCGCCTGCACCACGAACTGGAAGCGCCCAGCGCCCAGGACGTTCAGGCACTGCTCGATGACGTACGCAGCCAGGTGTCCGTGGTACCGGCGGTGCCCTTCAACCGCTTTCAGAACAGCTTCGCGCATATCTTTGCCGGCGGCTACGCGGCGGGTTACTACAGCTACAAGTGGGCAGAGGTGCTCTCGGCTGACGCCTGGAGCGCGTTTGAAGAAGCGGGTATTTTTGATGCCGAGACGGGCCTGCGCTTTCGCCAGGAGATTCTGGAGCAGGGCGGCGCACGCGACGCCGCCGATCTGTTCGAGGCGTTTCGCGGCCGTGAGCCGAGCGTAGAGCCGCTGCTGCGCCACAGCGGCATTCGCGCTGCCTGACCTTACTCAACGCGCGGCGCCAGCCTAGGGCGGCGCCGCGCTCACGGAGAAACCTATGTCTACCGTCAAGCGCTTTATTGCCGGCGTTATCTGCCCGCGCTGCGCCGCCATGGACCGCGTTCGTGCCTGGGAGCAGAACGGCATTCGCTACCGCGAGTGCGTCAGCTGCGACTTTTTCGAACAGCTGCCCATCGAAGATGAAAGCTCTTCTGAACTGACCACCCGCGTCAATCAGATCCGCGACGAGCAGAAGAACCAGGATGTTCAGCCGGTGCGCATACTCGACCCCGGCAAGCCAAGAACCTGAAAACCACCCAAGAGGGCGCTCGCCCTCTTTCTCCTCTTCCCCTCTCGCCTACCCATTCCCTCCTTGAAGTGAGCGGAAAACCGCACACTCTTGCCCGCCATACGTGCGAATAACCAGACAGTCGGCGCCGTTTCAATTTCCACTAAAGTTGAACAGCTTTTCAGTAACCCTATGTTTTTAAAAGCCAACTGATTAACTGGCACAACAATCGCTATTTATTAGGTGCTTAATCACGACGGCTACTGGCCCGCACTCCCTGCCTGCCAGTCCACAATCCTAATAACAGCTCAGGAAATACGCCATGCGCACCATGATGCCTAAAACGCTCGCTCTTCTGGTTGGCGGCGCGATGCTCGCCTCTGCCAGTGCCCACGCTGACCGCGCCGACTGGCCGGAAAACTTCACAGTCGGTACCGCAAGTCAGGGCGGCACCTTCTTCGTGTACGGTTCTGGCTGGGCCAACTTCGTGGCCGACGAGCTTGGCCTTTCCGGCGGCGGTGAAGTCACCGGCGGCCCGACCCAGAACCTGGCGCTGGTTCACTCAGGCGATATGGCCTTTGGCCTGACCACCATGGGTCCGGCATCAGATGCGGTTAACGGCAAGAGCCCGCTGGCCCCCGGCATGGTGATGGATAACGTCTGCGCCATGTTCCCGATGTATGAGACACCGTTCTCGATTGCCGCGCTTTCAAGCTCGGGCATCGAGTCCATCTCGGACATCCCGGACGGCGCGCGTATCGGCTTTGGCCCGGCGGCCTCCACCTCTGATACCTACTTCCCGGCAATGCTGGAAACCCTGGGCGTGAACTTCGAGCGTCGCAACGGTGGCTGGTCGGACCTTGGTGGCCAGCTGCAGGACGGCCTGCTGGACGTGGTTGCCTTTGCCGCGGGTATCCCGATTCCGGCGGTTAGCCAGCTGGAAGTCCAGACCGACGTGAACATCATCGAGTTTACCGAAGACGAGCTTGCCACCGTATTGGACGCCTACCCGGTGGCGGAATTCACCATTCCGGCCAGCACCTACTCTACGCTTGAAGAGGATGCCCGCGCGGTTTCCATGTGGAACTTCGCCATCGCGGCCTGCGATCTGCCGGAAGACTTCATCTACGAAGTCACCAAGCTGACCATGGAAAACAACGACCGCATGCGTTCCATCCACCGCAGCGCCGAAACCAGCATTCCGGAGAACATCGTGCATAACACCGTTCTGCCCTTCCACCCGGGCGCTGCCCGCTGGTACGAAGAGAACGGCTACGAAATTTCCGACGACATGATTCACTAACCCCGTCGCATCATCTTGCTGCCCCGTTCCTGGCTACCAGGCGGGGCAGTTTTGTACTGCTCCTTTTCCGTTTCTGCTGTGAGGGTGAACTCTGATGAGTCCCGCTACCCCCCAAAACCCCGACGGCTTCAAGGATGATGCCCTGCTTGCTTCACCGCCGCCCACCATTGCCGAGGGCGTCGATGAAGAAGTCGTTGAAGCCAACCGCCGCGTATTTACCGGCTGGCAGTTCTTTCTATTTGCTGCACTTGCCATTGGCTACTCAAGCTTTCACCTGTTTTCACTCAACGTTTACCCCATGGAGACGTGGTCGTTTCGTATCGTCCATATCGCCGGGGCACTGATTCTGGGTTACGGCCTGTTTGCCGGCGCCCGCTTTGCTGAAGATGGCCAGAGCGCCTCACCTGCCTGGCTGAAGTGGGTGGGCTACGCTCTGCTGATTCCCGCGGCCTACACGCTCGCCCAGGTATTTGTCATGCAGCAGACGCTGGGTGGCGGTGCCATGCGCATCGACCCGGCCGTCGAATCGTGGCACTTCGGCTATCCCTTGATGGCGACCTCCGCGGCCGCCATTGTGCTGAGCTGGTTCTTCCGCCAGGCGCGCCACCAGTTCAACCCGGCAGATTTGGTGCTGATGGTGTGTGCGCTGGCAAGCGCTGGCTATCTGCTGCTGATATACAACACGCCGCTGCGCGCCTCGACCGGCACGTCCTTTGCGCCCATCGGTATTTCCTGGGCCGCCATTGCCGGCTCGCTGTTGATTCTTGAGCTGACGCGCCGGGTGGCGGGCCTGGCCCTGGTGGTCATCTCCGCGATTTTCCTGGCCTACGTATTTACCGGGCCTTATCTGCCGGGCTTTTTGGGTTATCCGGGCCTTTCGCTGCAGCGCTTTTTCAGCCAGGTATATACCGATGCCGGTATCCTCGGCCCAACCACCGCGGTCTCCTCGACCTATATTATTCTGTTCATTATTTTTGCGGCCTTCCTGCAGGCTTCGAAAGTAGGCGACTATTTCGTCAACTTCGCCTTTGCCGCTGCCGGACGCGCCCGAGGAGGCCCTGCCAAGGTATCCATCTTCGCCTCTGGCCTGATGGGCATGATCAACGGCACGTCAGCTGGCAACGTGGTTTCCACGGGTTCGCTGACCATCCCGCTGATGAAGAAAGTGGGCTACCCGGCCCGCAGCGCTGGCGCCATTGAAGCCGCGGCCTCGACAGGCGGGCAGATCATGCCGCCCATCATGGGCGCCGGCGCCTTTATCATGGCGGAAGTCACCGGGATTCCGTACACCGATATCGCCATTGCGGCGCTGATCCCGGCGATTCTCTACTTCGCCTCGATCTACTTCATGGTCGATTTCGAAGCCGCCCGCAAGGGTATGCGCGGCATGCGCAAGGATGAGATCCCGCTGTTCTCCAAGCTGGCCAAGCAGGCCTACCTGTTTGCGCCGATCATCATTCTGATCGTGGCGCTGTTCATGGGGTATTCGGTGATTCGTGCAGGAACGCTTGCCACTGCGTCCGCCGCCGTCGTCAGCTGGGTGTCGCCTAACAAGATGGGGGTGACCGCGATTCTCAAGGCGCTTCAACTGGCGGGTACCATGGCGATTCAGATCATCGCGGTATGTGCCTGTGCGGGCCTGATCGTGGGGGTCATCTCGCTGACCGGCGTCGGCGCGCGCTTCTCTTCGCTGCTGCTGGGCCTGGCCGGCGTCAGCCAGCTGCTGGCGCTGTTCTTCGCCATGCTGATCAGCATTCTGCTGGGTATGGGCATGCCCACCACGGCCGCCTACGCGGTTGCTGCCTCCGTGGTGGCACCCGGGTTGATCAACATCGGCATCGAGCCGCTGGTTGCCCACTTCTTCGTGTTCTACTTTGCCGTGGTATCGGCGATTACCCCGCCGGTGGCCCTGGCCTCCTACGCGGCGGCAGGTATCTCCGGCGACAACCCCATGGGCACGTCGGTGGCGTCGTTCAAGATCGGCCTGGCGGCCTTTATCGTGCCGTTCATGTTCTTCTACAGCCCGGCCATGCTGATGGAAGGTACGCCGCTGCAGATCCTGCGGGTGGGTGTGACCGCCACGCTGGGTATCATTCTGCTGTCCGGCATGGTCCAGGCCTGGTTCTTCGGGCCGGTGAACGTGCTCAAACGCGTGGTCATGCTGGTAGGCGCCATGTGCATGATCTACGGCGGTATCTATACCGATATCGCAGGGCTTGCCATTGGTGCGGCGCTGCTGGTCATGCAGCGCAAGCAGTTTGGTAACGGCAAGCCGACCGCGGCCGAAGCGAGCGCCGGTTAACCCAAAACCGCAAAACACAACGCCCCGCTCAATGAGCGGGGCGTTTTTGTCTGGCCAGCAGTGCGCCTAGCCGACCAGGTTGTCCACCACCTTGAGTACCGGGGCAGACTGGTTGAGGGTATAGAAGTGCAGCCCCGGGGCGCCGCCATCCAGCAGGCGCTGGCACAGGTGGGAGACCACCTCGGTGCCAAACTTGGCAATCGCGTCGCTGTCGTCGCCGTAACCTTCCAGCTGTTTGCGCATCCAGCGGGGAATTTCTGCGCCGCAGGCATCAGAGAAGCGCGAAAGCTTGGTGTAGTTGGTAATCGGCATGATGCCGGGAATGATCGGCTGGTCGACCCCCAATGCGCGCGCCTTGTCGACGAAGTTGAAGTACGCCTCAGCGGTGAAGAAGTATTGGGTGATCGCCATGTTGGCACCCGCCTTCATCTTGCGCGCGAAATTCTCGATATCCTTGTCCAGATTGGGCGCCTGAGGGTGCGACTCCGGGTAGGCCGCCACGGCGATATCAAAATGATCGCCGGTTTCATGGCGTACAAACTCCACCAGCTCGTTGGCGTAGCGCAGCTCGCCGATGCTCGCCATGCCCGAGGGCATATCCCCGCGCAGCGCCACCAGGCTTTTCACACCCTCTTCGCGGTACTGGGCCAGCAGGTCGCGCAGCTGGGCCTTTTCGCTACCAATGCAGGAGAGGTGCGGGGCGGTTTGCACGCCGCTCTGGCTTACCGTGCGTACGGTGTCGCGGGTGCGCGCCTGGGTGGAACCACCGGCGCCGTAGGTGACTGAGAAAAACCGCGGGTTGCGGGCGGCCAGCTCATCGCGAACCAGCATCAGCTTGTCGCGCCCGGCATCGGTGTTGGGCGGAAAGAACTCAAAGCTGATACCTAGCGGATGCTGTTGGCTGCTCATGGGATTTCCTCATGCAGAACAATAAAGAGTGATACTTTGGTGTATTCTCGCCGCTTCATCTGGCGGCGGCTAATGAAAGATTCCACGCTTGGCCTTTAATTCGGCTCATGTTGACCACCCCTTTATGCCGTTAGGAGGGCATATGGAGCTATCCCCCGGCGCCTTGATGGGCCCGCTACTCATGCTGTTGAGCTTTGTAGGGCTTGGGTTTATTGCCGCCCAGCGATTGAAGATCGACCCGCGCCCCATCGCCACCCTGCTGGTTTATCTGATTGCGCCCTTGACCATCTTTCGCGCGCTGATGAACGGCGGCCCCACGCCGCAGTATCTGGTACTCACCCTGGCACTGTTTATCCTGGTCAGCCTGCTTTCGCTGCTGGTTCATCGCCTGACACGGCACCGCTTCGGCCCGCAGGAGGGCGCGCTGCTGGCGTTTTCCTCCGGCACGGGCAACACGGGTTATTTTGGCCTGCCGGTGGCGCTGATTCTCCTGCCGCCGGAAGGGGTGACGCTTTACCTGTTCTGCATGCTGGGCATCAATCTGTATGAATTTACCGTAGGGTTCTACTTGAGCGCCCGCGGCCATTTCTCGATTCGCCAGAGCCTGATCAAGATTTCCCGCCTGCCGCTGATCTACGCCTTTCTGTTTGCCCTGCTGCTCAGCGCGCTGAACGTCTCGCTGCCGCCAGCGCTGGCAAGTTCGCTGGACGTATTTCCCGCCACCTACACCCTGCTGGGCATGATGATCATCGGCATGACGCTGAGCCAGGTAACGCTTGCCGCCTGGGACACGCGCTTTATCGCCGCCTGCGTGGGGCTGCGCTATCTCGTCTGGCCGGCGGCCACCTTTACCGCGGTATTGCTGCTGCAGATGCTCATGCCGGTACCTGCAGAGCTTGCCATGGCGATACTGCTGTTGGGCGTGGTGCCCATGGCGTCCAACGTGGTGGTGGTGGCCATGGAGCTGGGTATCCAGCCCCAGAAAGGGGCGCTTGCGGTGCTGGTGACCACGCTTCTGGCACCGCTGCTGATTCCCTTCTATCTGGGCATCATGTTGCGCGCCACCGGGCTTGGCTAGGGCTCGACAAAGCCCTCCACGTTCAGCGCACCCAGCTGCCCGGCCATCGCCTGCACTTCAGGGTGGGAGAAAAAGGCGCTAAGTGCCTCGGCCCTGCCGGGGCCGATACCCGGCAGAGCCGCCCAATCACTGGGCTGATAGGCGCTTGCCGTCTGCCAGTCGGGCAGCGGGGCGGCGCCGGCGGGCGGCACGCCCAGCGCCTGTAGCCAGGCGTCATAGGGGGCAGTCCACGCGGTCTGAAACTGCTGGTAGAGGGCATCACTGCGGGCTTCACCAATACCGTGGGCCATTCGCAGCTGGTCGGGTTCCAGCGTCATCCAGGCCAGCAGATCCGGTATCAGTCCGGCATCCAGCAGCGCCTGCCAGGTGCCTTCGCCGACGCCCTGAAAGCCCAACTGCTCACCCAGGTAGGCAAGTCGCGCCAGCAGCTGCCCTCTACACGCGGGGCTATCCTGAAAGCAGCTCAGCAGGTGGTAGGTCTCATCGGAAGGTGCCGCGACGGGCGCGCGCGTCTGGGTTTGCCATACCACCTCTTCAAAGCGGGGAATGGTAAGCCCGGCCAGGGTGATGGCGACCTGATCACCGGCGCGTAGATCCAGGCTTTCCCAGCGGGAGAGCGAACCCAGCGACACCCGGCTGATGCGCCGCCCCTCCAGCTGAACCGGATAGAGCCATAGCAGCGGCGTCACCCGCCCGGTGCGCCCGACCCGAAACTCCACGCCGCGCACTTCCGCCAGCGCCTGCTGGGTAGGGTATTTCCAGGCAACCGCCCATTCTGGCGGGCCGCTTGACCAGCGCCGGATGCCGGGCCGCTCGGCCTGCTTGATGACCACGCCGTCCGTGGCAAAGGGCAGCGCACCGTTGAACCACGCCTCGCGCCAGTAGGCCGCATCATGTTCGTCATCAAGCAAGTGGGTGTAGCCTGGCGTATCGAACCCCAGCGCGCCCAAGCGGGCCAGCCGCTCGGCCATCTCGGTGGGCCCGTCCGGCCAGCCCCACACAAAAAGCCCGACCCGCTCCCTGGTTTCCCGCGTGGGGTCTGCCTGGGCCATGGCGCCCGCCACCGCGCCCCTTGCCCCGGAGGCGGGCGCACGAGACTGAACATGGTCATCCAGGCGCCAGTAGAGCTCGCCCTGAAGCACGACAGAAACCGGTGACGGCAGCGTATTGGGCACGCCGGGCAGTGCCAGGGCACGTGCAGTCCAGTCCTGCCCCTCGATGCCGTCACCACGGCTGACCGCTTCGACCAGCTCCCCTGCCTGGTAGCGCAGGGTCACCGCCACGCCGTCTACCTTGGGCTGGATCCAGAGGTTCTCCCGGCGGCTGGTAAAGCGCTGCACGCCGCTTTCATCAGTCTTGTCGAGCCCCTGCTGGGCGGCGGGATGCGAAAGCGTACCGCGACTTGAGGTCACGCGGGTGAGCGGCCGGTGGGGCGTCGGGTCGTCCAGGCACGCCCGCCAGCCCTGCAGCCGGGCGAGCGCCTGGTCGTAAAGGCCATCGTCGATCAGCGAGATGCCCTCTTCGTGATAGGCGTGGTCCCACTGGGCGATCTGGGCGGCGAGCGCCTGGGTCTCTTGTCTGAGCTGCGCTTCGTCCCATGTCGGGCAGCCGGTAGCAAGCGCCCCCTGGGCCCAGAAGAGCAGTAACCCAGCCAGCCACCCGGAGATGCACCTGCGCCCGTTTGAGCGTCGTTTGCGTATTGCCGCCATGGCTCGCCTCTTGTTGGCCTTGTTTCTTCCAGCCTAAACCAGCGGGCAATAAAAAACGCCCCCGGCAGAGCCAAAGGGGCGTTTTCCTACACAAGCGTAGCGAATGTCTTACAGGTTGGCGGCCTGACGCAGCGCGTCCGCTTTATCGGTCTTCTCCCAGGGGAAGGCGGTAAAGGTTTCGCTGTGCTGTTCGCCGCGGTCATCCACCCAGGTATAGCTATGCTCGAACGGCGCGCGGCCGAAGTGGCCGTAGGCCGCGGTCAGCTGGTACATCGGGTGGAGCAGGTCGAGCATCTTGGTGATCGCATAAGGACGCAGGTCGAAGTGCTCGCGCACCAACTCGACGATTCGGGCATCGTCAATCTTGCCGGTGCCGAAGGTGTCGATCGACACCGAGGTCGGTTCGGCCACGCCGATCGCGTAGGAAACCTGAATCTCGCACTTGTCGGCAAGCCCGGCCGCCACGACGTTCTTGGCAACATAGCGCCCGGCATAGGCCGCGCTGCGGTCTACCTTGGAAGGATCCTTGCCCGAGAACGCGCCGCCGCCATGACGGGCCATGCCGCCGTAGGTGTCGACGATGATCTTGCGTCCGGTCAGGCCACAGTCGCCCACCGGGCCACCGATCACGAACTTGCCGGTCGGGTTGATGTGGTACTGAGTATTCTCGTTGAGCCACTCTGCCGGAATCACCTGCTCGATGATCTCGCGCTTGACCATCTTGCGCAGATCTTCCTGGTCGATCTCGGGGTCGTGCTGAGTCGAGAGCACCACGGCGTCAACGCCACACGGCTGGCCCTGCTCGTCATAACGGAAGGTTACCTGGCTCTTGGCATCCGGACGCAGCCACGGCAGCAGGCCGTTCTTGCGCAGTTCCGCCTGACGCTCGACCAAGCGGTGCGAGTAGTGGATCGGCGCCGGCATGAAGGAGTCGGTTTCGTTGGTCGCGTAACCAAACATCAGCCCCTGGTCGCCCGCGCCCTGATCTTCAGGCTTCACGCGATCAACGCCCTGAGCGATCTCCACGCTCTGCTTGCCGATCAGGTTGATGACGCCACAGGTGGCACCGTCAAAACCCACGTGGGAGGAGGTATAGCCGATGTCGGTGATCACATCGCGCACCAGCGTTTCCAGATCCACCCACGCAGAAGTGGTAATTTCACCGGCGATAATCGCTACACCGGTTTTCACCATGGTTTCACAAGCAACCCGTGCCTGCTTATCCCGGGCGATAATGGCATCCAGTACCGCATCAGAAATCTGGTCGGCAATCTTGTCGGGATGACCTTCGGAGACGGACTCCGAGGTAAACAGGGAATATTCGCTCATCGCGCTCTCGACCCTCTGTATGACGGCTGTGCAATCCACAGCATCAGCAGGAAATCACGGCAGGAGGCTCCCTGCCCGTATCGGAGGCGGCACTGCCGCCTTGGGGGGCAGAGTCTACACGCTGTCGGCCCTGCTTCCCATAACGCACGAGGCAGAATTTGCCGCCATATTTGCCGCCACCTGGGAAGTCGGCGACAATAGCGCCTTTCATCTTTCCGTTTTCAGGCGAGGAGCACCCCCATGCCGTCCCGTTTTGAGCTGGCCAATGCCATTCGCGCCCTTTCCATGGATGCCGTTCAGAAGGCCAAATCCGGCCACCCTGGCGCCCCCATGGGCATGGCTGATATTGCCGAGGTGCTTTGGAATGACTACCTCAAGCACAACCCCGAAGACCCCAAGTGGGCCGATCGTGACCGTTTTGTGCTGTCCAATGGGCACGGCTCCATGCTGCTCTACTCGATGCTGCACTTAAGTGGCTACGAACTAAGCCTGGAGCAGCTGCAAAATTTCCGCCAGCTGCACTCACCCACCGCCGGCCACCCGGAATTCGGCTACGCCCCGGGCATCGAAACCACCACCGGCCCCTTGGGCCAGGGTTTCGCCAACGCCGTGGGCTTTGCGATTGCCGAGAAGACGCTGGCGGCGCAGTTCAACCGCCCCGGCCACACCATCGTTGACCACCACACCTGGTGCTTTCTGGGCGACGGCTGCCTGATGGAAGGCATTTCCCACGAAGCCGCGTCGCTTGCCGGCACTCAGCAGCTTGGCAAGCTGATCGCGCTTTACGATGACAACGGCATTTCGATCGACGGTGAAGTGGAAGGCTGGTTTACCGACGATACCGCCAAGCGCTTTGAAGCCTACGGCTGGCACGTGGTACCCAATGTCGACGGCCACAAGCCCGAAGAGATCAAGGCGGCCATCGAGCTTGCCAAGCAGAACGGCGACAAGCCCAGCCTGATCATCTGCAAGACCATCATCGGCTTTGGCTCGCCCAACAAGCAGGGCAAGGAAGAGTCTCACGGCTCCCCGCTGGGTGAAGAAGAAGTCGCGCTGGCACGCAAGCAGCTCGACTGGCCTCACGCGCCGTTCCATATTCCCGAGCCGGTCTACTCAGGCTGGGATGCTCGCGAAGCCGGCAAGACCCGCCAGCAGGAGTGGGAAACCCGCTTTGCCCGCTACACGGAGGCCTTCCCCTCCGAGGCACACGAATTCAAGCGCCGCATGAAGGCCCAGCTGCCCGCAGAGCTTGCCACCGAAGCGCTGATCCAGCAGGCCCAGGAAAAGGGCGACAGCATCGCTTCGCGCAAGGCGTCTCTGGAAGCGCTCAACGTGATTGGCCCGCAGATGCCGGAGCTTCTCGGCGGCAGCGCGGACCTTGCGCCTTCGAACCTGACCTTCTGGAAAGGTGCCAAGGCGATCACCCCGGAAGATGCCAGCGGCAACTACCTGCACTACGGTGTGCGCGAGTTCGGCATGGGTGCGGTGATGAACGGTATCGCCCTGCACGGTGGTTTCGTGCCCTATGGCGCTACCTTCCTGATCTTCATGGAGTACATGCGCAACGCCGTGCGCATGGCAGCGCTCATGGGTCAGCAGGCCATCTACGTCTTCACTCACGACTCCATTGGCCTGGGTGAAGATGGCCCGACCCACCAGCCGATCGAGCAGCTGACCAGTTTGCGCACCACGCCGAACCTGAACACTTGGCGCCCGTGTGATGCGGTGGAAACCGCCGCCGCCTGGGATGCCGCCATCAAGCGCCATTCCGGCCCGACGGCGCTGGTGCTTTCGCGCCAGAACCTGCCGCACCAGCAGCGCGACAAGGCCCAGCTGGCCTCCATTCAGCGCGGCGGCTACGTGTTGAAAGACACAGATGCCACGCCGGAGCTGATTCTGATTGCCACCGGCTCTGAAGTGGCGCTTGCCATGGACGCGGCGGCCGAACTCGAGAAGCAAGGCAAGGCGGTGCGCGTGGTGTCCATGCCCTCGACCTACCGCTTCAACGGCCAGGACGCCGAGTACCGCGAAAGCGTTCTGCCGAGTCGCGTTACCAAGCGTATCGCCATCGAAGCAGGCCACGCCGACTACTGGTACAAGTACGTGGGCCTTGAAGGCCGCGTGATCGGCATGACCACCTTTGGTGAATCAGCGCCGGCAGGCGAGCTGTTCAAGCACTTCGGCTTTACGGTCGAGAACATCCTCAAGCACGCCAACGAACTGCTTGGCTAACCATGCCTGCTCTGGTTGGCTTTCTATGGCTGATTAGCTACTGGCTCATCGGTGAAGTGGTCATCCACTTCACCGGTCTGCCTATCTCTTCCGGGGTGGTCGGTATGCTGCTGCTGAGCATCACGCTGGCTTTTCATGGTCGCGTACCCGGCAGCATTGCCGCCGCCGCTCAACCGCTGATTGCCCTGCTCGCCATGCTGATCATGCCAGGCGTGGTCGGCGTGTTCTTTATTGTCGATGAGCTCGCCGGCCAGTGGCCGGCGATTCTTTGCGCCCTGGTACTGGGCACCCTTTTGAGTGTGGCCACTACTCTGTGGCTGCTCAAACGCCTGATGGGAAAGCAGCATGCCCGCTAACTCCCTGTTAAACACCTTGAATGCGACCCCGCTGTTTGCCGTGGGCCTGACGCTTACAGCGTTTCTGCTGGGCAACCTTGTTTTCAAACGCTTGAAAAAGCCCACTTGGCTGCCGGCCATTCTGATTGCCGCGCTGCTGCTGGCCGCGACCCTCGCGGTCATTGGCCTGCCTTATGAACGCTACCGCGACGATGCCCGCTGGCTGACCATTCTGCTGGGGCCGGCCACGGTAGCGCTGGGCATGCCGCTTTATCAGCAGTTGCCGCACATCCGCGCGCTCTGGCGGCCGCTCACCGTCTGCCTGCCCATCGCGGCAAGCCTGGCGGCGTGCTACGCGGTCATGATTGCCTGGCTGCTGGGCAGTTCGCCGCTCATTCTGGCCTCCATTGCTGCCAAGTCCGTCACCGCCCCTATCGCCATTGGCATTACCGAGCAGATCGGCGGCTCGGTGGCGCTGCTGCTGGGGGCACTGCTGGTTACCGGCGTTGCCACGGCGGCGTTCACGGGCATCGCCGCACGGCTTTTGCAGATCGAGGATGATCGCATTATCGGCTTTGCCCTGGGGCTTAACGGCCATGCCATCGGCACGGTGCGTGCCTTTGAGATCAGTCCGGCCGCCGGGGCCTTTGCTTCGCTGGGCATGAGTCTGACCGGCATTTTTACCGCACTGCTGCTGCCGCTGGCCTGGCACCTGATAGGCGTGGGCAGCTGAAATACGCTATCATCGCCGATGCCTTGATTAACCACGGTCACTGATTCACTTTTTTAAGAGCCGCCTCCCTGCATGGCTAATTCTGCCTCTACGCACGCCACGACCTATCGCATCGCCATCAATGGCTATGGACGCATTGGTCAGTGCGTACTGCGTGCCCTGGTGGAACGTGGCGACCCGTCGCTTGAAATCGTCGCCATCAACGAACTTTCAGATCTTGCCACCATTACCTATCTGACCCGCTACGATACCACTCACGGGCGTTTTCCCGGCGAGGTCGAGAGTGACGGCGAGTGGCTGGTCGTCAATGGTCAACGCATCCGGGTGCTGTGCGAAAAGGATCCCAGCGAATTGCCCTGGGCGGCGCTGGATATCGATCTGGTACTGGAGTGCTCGGGCAGCTTCAAGGACCGCGCGACCGCTGAAAAGCATCTGACCGCGGGCGCCAGGCGCCTGCTGTTTTCACAGCCGGCCGAGAACGATGTCGATGCCACCATCGTGTGGGGCATCAACCAGCACGAGCTTACGCCCTCCCAGCGCATTCTTTCCGCGGCGTCGTGCACCACCAACTGCCTGGTGCCGCTGCTTACCGTGCTGGATGAAGCGCTGGGGCTGGAGCATGGGGTGACCACCACTATTCACTCGGCGATGAACGACCAGCCGGTGATTGATGCCTATCACCAGACCGACCTGCGCCTGACCCGTTCGGCCATGCAGTCCATCGTGCCGGTGGATACCGGCCTTGCGCGCGGTATCAGCCGGCTGATGCCTGGCCTGGCTGGGCGCTTTGAATGCCTGCACGTGCGCGTGCCCACCATCAACGTCTCCGCCATGGACGCTGCGCTGACCGTGCGCCGCGACACCAGCGCCGAGGAAGTCAACGCGCTGCTTCAGCACGCAAGCCAGACCCATCTTGCCGGGGTGCTCGGCTTTACCGAAGCGCCCATGGCATCGATCGATTTCAACCACGACCCGCACTCGGGTATTTTCGATGCCACCCAGACCCGCGTGGCTGGCAAACGCCTGATCAAGCTCTTATGTTGGTTCGATAACGAGTGGGGATTCGCCAACCGCATGCTCGATATCGCTCAACGCCTGGCGGTGCTCTCCGAGGAGACCGCCGCTCAGTCATAGGTTGTCATATCACTATCCGATTCACCGCCTGGAAGACGAGGAAACCGCTCACATGAACGTGCAAAAAATGACCGATCTGCCCCTGGAAGGGCAACGCGTGCTGATTCGTGAAGACCTGAACGTGCCGATCAAGCATGGCAAGGTATCCAGCGACGCGCGCCTGAAAGCGGCGCTGCCTACCCTCCAGGCGGCAGTAAAAGCGGGCGCCAAGGTGATGCTGATGAGCCACCTTGGCCGCCCCACCGAAGGTGACGCCGACAAGGAGTTCTCGCTTGCCCCGGTGGCGGCGCACTTGAGCGAGTTGCTGGGCCAGCCGGTCAAGCTGATCAGCGACTATCTGCAAACCCCACCGACGCTTGAAAACGGCGAAGTCGTGCTGCTCGAGAACGTGCGCTTCAACGAGGGCGAAAAGAAGGATGCCGAAGCGCTTGCCAAGCAGTACGCCGCTCTTTGCGACGTGTTCGTGATGGACGCCTTCGGCACCGCTCACCGCGCCCAGGCATCGACCCACGGCGTTGCCCGCTTTGCGCCCAGCGCCTGCGCTGGCCCATTGCTTGCCCAGGAGCTGGATGCCCTCGAGAAGGCGCTTGCCAACCCCGCACGCCCCATGGCCGCCATTGTGGGCGGCTCCAAGGTATCCACCAAGCTTGACGTGCTCACTGCGCTTTCCGAGAAGTGCGATCAGCTGATCGTGGGCGGCGGCATCGCCAACACCTTTATCGCCGCGGCGGGTTATAATGTAGGCAAATCACTCCACGAAGCGGATCTGGTCGGCCAGGCGAAAGCGCTGATGGAGAAAGTGTCGATTCCGCTGCCTACCGATGTCGTGGTGGCGACCGAATTTTCAGAATCCGCCGAGGCGGTGGTCAAGCCGGTGGATCAGGTGGCCGACAACGAGATGATTCTGGATATCGGCCCTGAAACGGCGGCGCATCTGGCCGGTATGCTGAAAGACGCGGGCACCATTTTGTGGAATGGCCCGGTTGGCGTGTTTGAAATCGACCAGTTTGGCAAGGGCACCGAAGTCATCGCCCAGGCCATTGCCGAAAGCACGGCGTTTTCTATTGCCGGCGGGGGTGATACGTTAGCCGCCATTGATAAGTACGCCATTGCCGATCGCGTCTCGTATATCTCCACCGGCGGCGGTGCATTCCTTGAGTACGTTGAAGGTAAGCAGCTGCCTGCCGTTGTCGCGCTCGAAGAAGCCGCCAAGCGCGGCTAACATTAAACGAATTGACGGCAGATAACCGCACTCGTTCACACTGATAACTTGAAGAAGGTGACCCCATGGCTTTGATCAGCATGCGTCAGATGCTCGACCACGCCGCCGAATATGGCTACGGCATTCCGGCATTCAACGTCAACAACCTCGAACAGATGCGCGCGATCATGGAAGCGGCGGACGCGACCGATTCGCCGGTGATCGTCCAGGCCTCCGCTGGTGCCCGCAAATATGCTGGCGCCCCTTTCCTGCGCCACCTGATCCTGGCCGCCGTTGAAGAGTTTCCGCACATTCCGGTGGTCATGCACCAGGACCACGGCACCAGCCCTGCGGTCTGCCAGCGCTCCATTCAGCTGGGCTTCTCCTCGGTCATGATGGACGGGTCCTTAGGTGAAGACGGCAAGACACCCACCGACTACGCCTACAACGTTGACGTGACGCGTCGTACCGTCGAAATGGCCCACGCCTGTGGCGTTTCCGTCGAGGGCGAACTTGGCTGCCTGGGTAGCCTGGAAACCGGCATGGCCGGTGAAGAGGACGGCATCGGCGCGGAAGGCAAGCTGGACATGGAACAGCTGCTGACCGACCCGGAAGAAGCCGCCGAGTTTGTGAAAGCGACTCACGTGGATGCCCTGGCAATCGCCATCGGTACCAGCCACGGCGCTTACAAGTTCACCAAGCCGCCGACCGGCGATACGCTGTCTATCCAGCGTATCAAAGAGATCCACGCGCGTATTCCGGATACTCACCTGGTCATGCACGGCTCCTCGTCTGTGCCCCAGGAGTGGCTCGAGGTGATCAACCAGTACGGCGGCGAGATTCCGGAAACCTACGGCGTACCGGTCGAAGAAATCGTTGAAGGTATCAAGCACGGCGTACGCAAGGTCAACATCGATACCGACCTGCGTCTGGCGTCAACCGGTGCAGTGCGTCGCTTCATGGCGCAGAACCCATCCGAGTTTGACCCGCGCAAATTCCTCAAGGAAACCGTGACGGCCATGCGCGATCTGTGTATCGCCCGTTACGAAGCGTTCGGTACCGCAGGCAACGCCAGCAAGATCAAGCCGATCAACCTGGAAGAGATGTTCAACCGCTACGAACGCGGTGAGATGGACCCGAAAGTCAAGTAAGACAGCGTATGACGCATAGGAAAAGACGGCCATCTGGCCGTCTTTTTTTGTAACTAGCAGTAGGCAAGCACAAATAGTTATTGCATTGCAGCATAGAGAAGCCAACACTGGTCAGACGTTCATCCACGGAGTTTTCCCATGACACGAGCTGCTCAGCCTGGATTAATCCCCATGTCACCTTTCGCGCTGCTGGATGTATGGCAGGTCAGCGTGATGGCGTTCGAACTCTGGACATCGTCCTTTTCCACCATTGCCCAGCGTAACCAGCTCTGGCAAACGCAGCCTTTTTACAGCCCGCGGATGATCAAAGAGAATCAGCGCATGGTGACTGAAAAGCTCGAAGCCGGCATTGAGGCAGGTCTCGCCATGCAAAAGACCTTCCTCAATATGCTTGGCGGCCAGCACGCTCCTTGGTGGGTAACCAGCCGCCAAGCCATGCAGCCTTACCATCAGCGCAGCAGTGCCAATTCAAGGCGCCTGGCGCGCTAAACGCTTACTGCTTGGCATTACTGTCCTGCTCGCTTTCGCCATCGTTGTCGTCGTTGCTCTTTTCATCTTCGCCGGCTTCAATGGCGTCTTCAGCGCTGCCGGTGCCGCCCGTACCGCCTTCCGTTTCCTGGCTGTCGGCATCACCATTATGCGCAGTGACCGGCTCACCACCGTCACTTTCTACTTCTTCGCTCTCTTCATCGTCGTTTGCCGTATTGCCACTATCGGCCGTGCGCGTGTTTGTCTCGTCTTGTGTGTCGGCATTGTCTGCATCATCGGCTGTCGCCGCATCGTCATCACGCTGAACGGCGCCGGCCTTGATACCATACTTCTCTTCAAGAGCGGCATCGTCCAGGGGCTCATGTTGCCCGCTATCACTTTCGGGCTCAGATTCGGCAAGGGCACTGCCTGCCGTCGCCAGCAGCGGAGCACTCAGCATCAGCGAAAGCAGCCAAGGGGTTAGGCGCATGGAAAGCTCCTTTTCATGATTCATGCAATATTGCCTCTCTACTATAGCCGTTCTTGGGCTCATTAAGCTAAAGGGTATAGAAAACACGCTTTTAATGCGTTGAACATCTGGTTGAACCCTCTCTTTTCAAACGCCAATACTGGTTTTCCTAAGGGAATGCAGAAAAGCAGCCGGAAAAAATTATGAAACAGTGTTCACAAAAGGTTTAAAATCCCGTTCAATAGACATTTGGCTGGTTTTAACCAATACGGGTAGCGTTTGAGTCGCTGCAAGGATCCCTCCAATGCCGCTTCCACTTTTGCTGTTTGATTGTGATGGCACCCTCGTCGATAGTGAACCGCTTCTCGCTGAAGAAATGGCGACTGGTCTCAACTCCGTTGGCTTACCGTTCGCTGCCTCAGATTATCTGGGCGAATTTCGCGGCGCCCGCTTCCGACGTATCGTCGCCGAACTGCAACAGCGCCACGGAGAGGTAGACCCCGAGCAGCTCAATCAGATGGAAAGCGTCATGCGCGCCAGGCTGGCCGACCGGCTCGCTCAGGAGCTTACGCTGATATCCGGTGCCGGCGAAGCGCTGGCAGCACTTGCCTCCTATCCTAGTGCGGTAGTGTCCAACGGCCCTGAAAGCAAGATCCAGACAGCCCTGCAAACCACAGGACTTACCACTTACTTCGGTAACCGCCTGTTTAGCGGGTATACCGCCAACTGCTGGAAGCCCGAGCCCTGCTTGCACCTGCACGCTGCCAGTATCATGGGTTATAGTGCGCAGAACTGTATCGCCATTGATGATGCACTGGTGGGCGTACGCGCAGCGCTGGACGCGGGCATGACGGTCATCCATCTCAACCGTTTTCCCGAGGCTGAAGAGACTCCGGAAAACGCCATCATGATTCGCACTATGCATCAGCTGCCTGGCGTGGTCGAACGACTCTACCGGGACGTTTGGCGTACCCCCCTACCCCAACGATCCATCGGAGGATAACCATGGGCTCCTTACGTGACCAGCTCGGCGGGCTTGTGTATTCCACCGAACATGGCAAGACTTGCCCTGGCTGCCGTGAAGCGCTGGATGAGTGCCGCTGTGACGAGAGCGGTGAGCAGGCGCGCCTTGCCGCGCTGGATGGTATCGTGCGCATTCGTCGTGAAACCAGCGGCCGCAAGGGCAAGGGTGTCACCACGATCAGCGGTATTCCGCTGGCCAGCGCCGAGCTCAAGACGTTTGCCAAGACGCTCAAGAAGCGCTGCGGTACCGGAGGGGCGGTGAAGGACGGCGTGATCGAGATTCAGGGTGATCATCGCGAAACGCTGCGCGAAGCGCTAACCGCCCAGGGGTACAAGGTCAAGCTGGCGGGCGGATAGCCGAAATCTCCACTCTCAGGCTTGCCGCGGGGGCAGGCCGCTAAAAGGCAAGGCACTGTAATGGTTTGGCTGGAATACCTGCTACCGCTCATTTTTCTCTTTCCCATGGCTGCCATGGGCGGCATCGTGATCGCGCTGCGTAGCCTGCACGATGCGCGCGTTCAGTCGCCTTTCGATGCGCCGCTGCGCGAGCCGGGGCAAGCGCTGCGCCATCGTCTCGACCAAGCCTTTTCCAGCCTGTTTCTAAACGGTGCCCTGGGGCCCATCATCAGCCTGGCGCCGCTGGTATACGGCATGGGCAGAATGCTGTTCGTCAGCCGTCAGGAGTGGGTTGAGTGGGCACTCTACGGGCTATTGAGCACATTACTGGTTCTCGCCTTTTCGCTGCTGCTGGTACGCGATTACCAGCGCATTCGCCGGCTTAAACTAGGCCTTGCCTGCGAGCTGGCCGTGGGCCAGGAGCTTGAGCGGCTGATCCGCCCCGAGGCCCACCCCTATTACGTCTTTCATGATGTACCCACCGACAGCTTTACCATCGACCACGTGGTGGTCACGCCTCACGGTGTTTTCGTACTCGAAACGCGTGCTCGGGCGCTGGCGATCGGCTCTGACGGGCGCGAACTGAATCAGGTAGCAGTAGAGCGCGAACGGCTACGCTTTCCCCATTGGCATGAGCGTCGGCCGCTACACAAGACTCGCCAGGCGGTGGCCTGGCTCACCCAGTGGCTGGAGCGGCGCTGCGGCGTACCGGTGCCGGTACGTGGCGTGCTGGTGCTTCCCGGCTGGGAAATCGATACGACCGAATCAGCGGGCGATGTTCTGGTGGTCAGCGGCGAGCAGCTCTCCAAGCAGCTTACCGATCTGAAGCCGGGCACGCTCAGCGACCCAATTCACGACAAGATCATTTATCTTCTGATGGAACGGGCGCGGCTGGTAGAGCTGCGCCATCTGCGTCAGCCGTCGGTCTAACCATCCTCATCAATCGCCGCGCAGCCGTCCGCCCATCTCCTGAGCCAGATCCACGGCGTAGTGGTCGGTCATTCCACCAATGAAATCCAGCATGCGCCGGTAACTTTCATACAGTGGCCAGGAAGGTAGCGGCGTGTTCTCACCGATCAGAGCCAGCACCCGCTGGTGCTTGAAAGACGACTGCCCGGTGTGATGCAGCTCATGCGCGGCTCCGATGAAAGCTTCCAGCAGAATACCCAGCGTCGTGTAGGCACCGATCTCGAGCTTGGCCTTGCGCTCATTCTGGAAGATACGTTCACGAGCCAGCTGCTTGGCGGCCTGAACGCCCCACCCCAGGTCCGGATGGCAGAGTTCGAGCAGATCCTCCTTGAGAGTACCGCTTAATAGCGCCTGCTCGTGCTGAACGAATACCGCACCTACTTCGTTGACCGCCCGCTCCATGGCCGCACCGCGCAGCAGGGCAATACGCCGACGCTGGGAGACCTGGCGATTCTGCATCTCTTCGTATTCGGGGGGAAATTCGCCAGCGATCTGACGCAGAATTTCCACGACCTCTTCGTAGCGCAGAATGCCCATTTCCAGGCCATCTTCAAGATCCAGCAGGGCGTAGCAGATGTCGTCCGCGGCTTCGACCAGCCAGGCCAGCGGGTGGCGACACCAGCGCTGCTCGCCCTGGGGCAACAGGCCTACCGCCTCGGCCACCTCGGCAAGCAGCGCCTGCTCGGACTGATAGCAGCCGAACTTGCCCGCGCGTCCGCTGTAGCGCACGGTCCAGGGGTACTTGAGCAGAGTACCCAGCGTGGCCGCCGACAGACGCATACCGCCGTTGAACTGGTTATATTCAATCTGGGTGATGACTCGAAAGCCCTGCGCGTTACCTTCGTAGGTCAGCAAGTCTTCCCGCTCGGCTTCTGAAAGCCCTTCAAGCAGGCCAGTGCCTTGAGCGCGCCGAAACCAGTCGCGAATCGCATACTCGCCGGCATGGCCGAAGGGAGGATTGCCAATATCGTGGCCAAGGCAGGCGGTCTGGACGATGACGCCCATGTCCGCCGGGGTGATCCACTCAGGAAGACGGTCGTGCAGCAGCTCACCCACGATCATGCCTAGCGAACGACCCACACAGCCGACTTCCAGCGAGTGGGTCAGCCGCGTATGGATATGGTCATTTTCGGTCAACGGGTGTACCTGGGTCTTGCGCCCCAGGCGCCGGAAGGAGCCTGAAAAGACGATCCGATCGTGATCCTTGTGGAAGGGCGTGCGGCCGATTTCCCGCGTATGGCCCGGGCGTTGGTCGTGAAGACGTCGTGGGGAGAGTAGCTGGTCCCAGCGCATTTGTGTCATGGCAATCCTCCTTGAGAAGTGCATTTTGACACAGTTTGGATAGCTAAGTGAGATGTGAACCGCATTCACGGCTCTGCCTTTCTTCCACGCAAAAAAAATCCCCCGAGGCGTAAGCCCCGGGGGATTTTTCACAATAAGTGCCTGACGATGACCTACTCTCGCATGGGGAGACCCCACACTACCATCGGCGCTAAGCGGTTTCACTAC
>NZ_PVTK01000015.1 GCF_003002925.1 Vreelandella songnenensis | reverse complement strand
TTGGCGTCCGTGTCGACCACGGTGATGTCGTTTTCCTCGCGGGCGAGGTGCTCCGCCAGGGTGCCGCCGACCTGGCCGGCGCCGAGAATGATGATCTTCATCAGGGGAAAAACCCACTTAAGCAACGAGAGGCTTGATAGTCACCTATCCGTGGGGAAGCTGTCGAGGGCGCCCGGCCCCCAACCTCGCTCAAAACGCCTTGAATGGCGTTTTTTTACGCCTTTTTAACGCCTGAGGCCCCAAACGGCATCGAATTTTTACGCCTGCTCTTCTTATGCTCGTCGGGTCAATCACAGGAGGCGTATTGATGAATATTGTACTGCTGATCATCGCGACGGTTACGGCCACGTATCTGTTCTACGCATTAATCTGCCCCGAGCGTTTCTAGGAGATCGCCATGAACGACATGATCGCCATTTACGCGCTGGTGGCACTGCTTGGCGTGCCGCTGGGGCTCTACATGGGGCGGGCGCTGGGGAGCAGGCGAACCCGGATGGATGCGCTGTTCGCCGTCATTGAAACCCCCATCTACCGCCTGGCAGGTATCGACAGCCATCAGAGCATGACCTGGCAGGCCTATGCGCTGGCCGTCCTGAAGCTCCATGCAGGGCTGATCCTGCTGGCCTGGCTGGTCTTCATGTTCCAGGGCATGCTGCCGCTGAACCCGGACGGTATCGCTGGCATGCCCTGGGATACCGCGCTGCATACGGCGGTATCGTTTGCGACCAACACCAACCAGCAGCACTACTCGGGGCAGGCGCAGCTTTCGCACCTGAGCCAGACGCTGGCGATTGTCACGCTGCAGTTTCTGACCCCGGCCACGGGGCTTGCGGTGCTGGTGGCCATCGCGCGCACGCTGTTGATCAAGCGCGGCGCCAGCGTGCTCAAAGGCGTGGGCAACTACTACCAGGACCTGACCCGCGGCGTGGTACGCGTTCTGCTGCCCCTGGCCGTCGTGGTGGCGCTGCTGCTCACCTGGCAGGGCGTACCGGCAAGCTATCAGGCGGCGCCTCAGGTTGAAATGCTGGATCCCCAGGTCGAGGAGATACAGTCCATTCCGCTCGGGCCGGTGGCCTCCATGGTCGCCATCAAACAGCTGGGCACCAACGGTGGCGGCTGGTACGGACCCAACTCCAGCGTGCCGCTTGAAAACCCCACGCCGCTTGCCAACGTGATTGAAACCGCCTCGCTTACGCTGATTCCGGTGGCGCTGCTGTTTGCCATTGCCCTGATCAGCGGTCGCCGGCGGCTCATGCTGGGGGTGGGGGCGGTGATGCTGGTGTTCTCGCTCGTCTCCACCTCGGTGGTGGTCTACTCCGAACGGATGCCCAACGTCGCGCTTGCCGAGCTTTCCCAGCCCGGGGCCAACCTGGAGGGCAAGGAGCTGCGTTTCGGTACGGACCTTTCCGCGCTGTGGGGCAGTTGGACCACCCAGACCTCCAACGGCTCGGTCAATGCCATGCACGACAGCTTCAACCCCATGGGCGGCATGATGCTGCTGATGGACATGTTCGTGAACGTGACCTTTGGTGGCATAGGGGTGGGGCTGATTGGCTTCTTTCTCTACCTGATGCTGGCCGCCTTTGTCGGCTCACTGATGGTCGGCCGGGCACCGGAGCTTTTCGGCAAGCCCCTGGAGACCCGCGAGATGCGCTGGATTTCCCTGGCAATTCTGGCCCAGCCGTTGGTCATTCTGGGGCTTTCGGCACTCACGGTGGCCATGCCTGGCGCCGTGCAGAACTCGAATCCCGGCTTCCATGGCCTGTCCCAGGTGCTCTACGAATTTACCTCGGCATTTGCCAACAACGGCTCCGGTTTCGAGGGGCTGGGTGACGCCACGCCCTGGTGGAACCTTGCCTGCGTGGTGGCGCTTCTGGTGGGGCGTTTTCTGCCCATGCTGGTGCCTCTGGCGGTGGCCGCGTGGCTGGCGGGCAAGCGCGCGGCGCCTGCTGGCCGGGGCACGCTTCCCATGGACAGCCTGGCGTTCATGGGCCTGACCGCCGGGGTGATCGTGATTGTCAATCTGCTGGGCTTTTTGCCGGCGCTGGTGCTGGGCCCCATTGCCGAAGCCGTCGTGCAGGGCTTCTAGGAGAAACGAGATGTCAGATACACCGTTAGTCAACAAGCCACGCCGTTCGCTGCCCGTGGGGCAGGTGGTCACCGGCGCGATCAAGGGTCTGGCGCCGCAGCTTCTGGCCCGCAATCCCGTCATGGCCGTGGTCGCCATTGGCACCGTGGTGTGCTTTGCGCTGACCCCCGTGGCCTTTGCCCAGGGTGAAAACGGTGGCTTTGCCCTGACCATTGCGCTGCTGCTGCTGGCCACGGTGCTGTTCGCCACCGGCGCGGAGTCGCTGGCGGAGTCACGCGGCAAGGCGCACGCCGGGGCACTGCGCAAGACCAAGGGGGAACTCACCGCGCAGAGGCTCGATGCCGATGGCTCGACCCACCCAGTGTCCGCCGATTCCCTGCGCCGCGGCGATAGGGTGAAGGTGATGGCCGGTGAGCTGATTCCGGCGGATGGCGACATCGTCGAAGGCGCGGCGTCCATCAACGAATCCGCGGTGACCGGCGAGTCCGCCCCGGTACTGCGTGAAGCCGGTACCGATAACAGCGGTGTCAGCGCAGGTACCAAGGTGCTGTCGGATCAACTGATCATCGAGGTGAGCGCCAATCCCGGCGAGTCGCTGCTGGATCGCATGATTGCCCTGGTCGAAGGTGCCAGCCGCCAGAAGACGCCTTCGGAGCTGGCGCTGTCGGTGCTGCTGGCCATGCTCACCCTGGTGTTTCTGATCGTGGTGGTGACCCTGGTGCCCATGGCCGCCTTCGTCGGTGTGGAAACGTCCACGGTGATGCTGGTGGCGCTGCTGGTGTGTTTGATTCCCACCACCATCGGTGGCCTGCTGCCGGCCATCGGCATTGCCGGCATGGAGCGCGCCCTGCGCGCCAACCTGGTGGCCAAGTCGGGCAAGGCCGTCGAGATTGCCGGCAGCATCGACACGCTGCTGCTGGACAAGACCGGCACCATTACCCTGGGGGATCGCCGCGCCACGGAGTTTGCCCCCTGCCAGCAGGTATCGCGCCAGCGCCTGCGCGACGTGGCATTCTTGACTTCACTGGACGACCCGACCCCGGAAGGCCGCTCGATTGTCGCGCTTGCCACCGAGCAGGGCGTGGATAGTCAGCTCAGTGAAGAGGCCGATGGCGCCACGTTTGAAGCCTTCAGCGCACAGACCCGGCTATCCGGCGTTGACCTGACGAGCGGACGCACGCTGCGCAAAGGGGCACCCAACGCCATCGCCGCCTGGGTGACGGCGCAGGGCGGCGAGATACCCGGCGACTACGATCAGGTGATTGCGCGTATTTCCCGAGACGGCGCCACGCCCATCGCCGTGGCCGAAGGCAAGCAGCTGCTGGGCGTGGTGGCACTGTCTGACGTGATCAAGAGCGGTATTGCAGAGAAGTTTGCCGAGCTGCGCGCCATGGGCATCAAGACGGTCATGATCACCGGCGACAACCCGATCACCGCCTCGGCGATTGCCGCCACGGCAGGGGTGGATGACTACATTGCCGAGGCGACGCCGGAGCGCAAGCTGGCGCTGATTCGCGAAGAGCAGGCCAGCGGCCGCCTGGTGGCCATGGTAGGGGACGGCACAAACGATGCGCCCGCGCTTGCCCAGGCGGATCTTGGTCTGGCGATGAACTCGGGCACTCAGGCCGCCCGCGAAGCCGCCAACATGGTGGATCTGGATTCCGACCCCGGCAAGCTGATCAGCGCGGTGGAAATCGGCAAGCAGCTGCTGGTGACGCGCGGAGCGCTGACCACGTTTTCGCTGGCCAACGATGTCGCCAAGTACTTCGTTATCCTCCCGGCGCTGTTTGCCGCGAGCATTCCAGCGCTTGGCGTGCTGGATGTGATGAATCTGCACTCGCCCACTTCGGCGGTGCTGGCCGCGGTGCTGTTCAATGCGCTGATCATTCCGGCACTGATTCCCTTCGCCCTGCGCGGGGTGTCGGTCAAGGCGGCCTCGGCCACGGAGCTTCTGCGTCGCAATCTGCTCATCTATGGGCTTGGCGGGCTGCTGCTGCCGTTCCCTGCCATCAAGCTGCTGGACATGCTGATCGCCCTGTTCCTTTAGGAGAAACATCGATGGAAACTGTCGAGAACGTCGAGCAAGAAACGTTACCTGTGGAAGACGAGGCCCTTCAGACACGCGCCTCGTGGAGCAGCGCGCTGCGCTTTCTGGCCGTGATGGCCGTGCTCCTGGGCCTTGCCTACCCCCTGGCCACCACCGCCGTCGGCGGCTGGCTGTTTCCGGAACAGGCGGGGGGCAGCCTGCTGCGGGACGCCTCGGGAAGGGTCATCGGCTCCCGCCTGGTCGCCCAGACCTTTGTGGGCAATGAATACTTTATCGGCCGACCCTCTGCCGCAGGTAACGATGCGGCCAGTGTATCCGGCTCCAATCTGGCACCCAGCAACGTGGCGCTGCGCGAGCGGGCTGAAGCCGACGCCCAGGCCATTGCCCGGCGTGAAGGTGTCAGTGTCGATCAGATACCTGTCGATCTGATTACCGCCTCCGGTTCCGGGGTTGACCCGCATATTTCGCCGGAAGCCGCCAGGCTCCAGGTGGCAAGGGTAGCGCAGGCACGCCAAATCGACGAAGCTAGCGTGACCGCGCTGCTTGAGCCTGCCCTTGAGAATACCGGCTGGCTGGGGGCGCCGGTGATCAACGTGCTGCGTCTGAACGCAAGCCTTGATGAACGCTACCCGGCTGCACCGGGGGCTGACTCGGCAGCAAACGATACCCCTTCAAACACCGTGGAGTGACACGATGTATTCAGCGGATCCGCGGCCCGATCCCGATGCATTACTCAAAGCCGCGCGCCGGGAGGCGCGCGGCTGTTTGCGTGTATTCCTGGGCGCCGCTCCTGGCGTCGGCAAGACCTACACCATGCTGCGCACCGCGCGTGAGCGTATGGAAGAGGGCGAGGATATCGTGATCGGCGTGGTGGAGTCCCACGGGCGTGCCGACACCGAGGCGCTGTGCGAGGGGCTGGCGCGCATTCCGCTTTCGCCCCTGCAGCACCACGGACGAACGTTTCACGAGTTCGATCTCGATGCCGCCCTGGCGCGGCGCCCCGGCATTCTGCTGGTGGATGAACTCGCCCATCGCAATATCCCCGGCAGCCGCCACGCCAGACGCTATCAGGATATCGAGGAGCTTCTGGAGGCGGGCATCGACGTGTGGACCACGGTCAACGTCCAGCATCTGGAGAGCCTCAATGACGACGTCGCCCGGATTACCGGCATTCGCATGCGCGAAACCGTGCCCGATACGCTGCTCGAGCGCGCCCGCGATGTATCGCTGGTTGACCTCACGCCCGAAGAGTTACTCGAACGTCTAAGGCGTGGCAAGGTGTACATCCCCGAGCAGGCCCGGGCCGCCATGGAGGGGTATTTCAACGAGTCGAACCTCAACGCGCTGCGCGAGCTGGCCATTCAGACCATGGCCGAGCGGGTCGATGCTGATGTAAAGGTGGCCATGGACGCCGGCGGGCGGGCGGGGCCCTGGCCGGTCAGGCCGCATCTGGTCGTGGTCATCAACGGCGGTGACGAGGATATATCGCTGGTGCGCGCGGCCCATCGGATGGCCGAGCGGCGCCTGGCGGTGTGGCGCGCCGTCTATGTAGACAAGGGTGCCGACAGCGCCGAGCAGCAGTTGGCGGTCGAACAGACCTTCAGCCTGGTGACCCGATTGGGCGGTGATTCGCTACGCCTGCAGGGGCAAAGCCAGCTGGGGGAAGTGGTCAATTACGCCCGCGCCATCAATGCCACTACCATCGTGGTGGGGCGCGAGGTCAGGCGCCGTGCATGGCCATGGTCGCGGCCGCTGGCTCAGCGGCTGCTGGCCCGTGCCGAGGCATTCGATATCGTCGTGGTGGCAAAGGGAGGCGGCAACCGCCGTCGGCCGCTGCGTCACCTGGGTTTACGGCTGCGTCCTCCTCAATTCATCGCCACCAGCCTGGGCGTGGCGGCGTCGCTTGGCGTGGCGCTTTTGCTGGAACCCTGGCTGGAGCTTGCCAATCTGTCGCTGGTGTTTCTGGCCGCGGTCCTGTTCAGCGCCGTATGGGCAGGCACCACCATGGCCATGTTCAGCGCCGTGGCCGGTTTTCTGGTGTTCAACTTCTTCTTTACCCAGCCGCGCCTGACCTTTGCGATGGTGGAGCGCGGCCAGCTGCTGACGGTGGTGCTGTTCTTTCTGGTAGCCCTGGTGGTGGGCCAGCTTGCCGGACGCGGGCGTCAGCGGCTGATGGCGCTGCGCGCAAGCCGCGACCAGACCCGGCTGCTGCTGCGCTACGCCGAGCAGCTCTCCATGGCGACCGATAGCAAAGGCGTTGCCAAGGTAGGGGTGGATACCCTGGTGGACTGCTTTGCGGTGCCTACCGCCTTTCTCGAGAGTGCCGAAAGTGCCAGCGAAGTGCGCGTAGTGCACGCGCTGCCGGCTTCCGAGCACCTGGACATCACCGCTCGTCAGGCCGCGGTATGGAGCTGGCAGCACCAGAAACCCAGCGGTCGAGGCACCCAGACGCTCAGCCAGCAGGCCTGGCGCCTGACGCCGCTGACCGTGCAGGGGCAAGGCGTGGGCATGTTGGCGCTCAAGCTGTCGGCGGCTCCCAAGGCCTTGAGTCACGAGCAGGAAGCGCTGATGGATACCCTGGTGCGCCAGCTCAGCATGGCGCTGGAGCGTACCCGCCTGGTGTCCGAGCTCAACGCCACGCGGGTGTCCGAGGAGAACGAGCGGCTGCGCTCGGCGCTGCTGTCATCGGTCTCCCACGATCTGCGCACGCCGCTTGCCTCGATCATCGGGGCGACCAGCTCGCTGATCGAACTCAGGCCACAGCTCAGCGACAGTGACCAGCGCGAACTGCTCGACGGTATTCTGTCCGAAAGTGAGCGCCTCAACCGCTACATCCAGAACCTGCTGGACATGACGCGTCTGGGCCACGGCACGCTCAAGCTCGAGCGTGACTGGGTGGCGTTCGAGGACCTGATCAACTCGGCGCTCAAACGCCTGGGGCACTCCTTGAAGCACGTGACGGTGCGCCGGTCCTGGCCCGCGTCACTGCCGCTCTTGTACGTTCATCCGGCGCTGATCGAACAGGCGCTGGTCAACGTGCTGGATAACGCCCAGCGATTTTCACCGCCGGGTGGGGAGCTTTCCATCAAGGCGCATCTGCGTGAAGGAGAGCCCGCGACGCTGGTAATCACCATCGAGGATCAGGGGCCGGGCATTGCTCATGATCTGCGCGAGCAGGTATTCGACATGTTCTACAGCGGTGGCGACGGCGACCGCAGTGCTCACGGCAGTGGCCTGGGGCTTGCGATCTGCCGTGGCATGATTGGCGCCCACGGGGGCACGATCAGTGCCGATACTGCAGAAAGCGGGCGGGGCACCGCCATCATCATTACCCTGCCGCTATTGGAGACCGACACAAGGAGAGCCGATGAAGAGTGAAGGCAGCACACGCATACTGATTGTTGACGACGAGCCGCAGATCCGGCGTTTTCTGCGCATCAGTCTGGCGTCCCAGGGGTACTCAGTAATCGAAGCCGAGAACGGCGAGCAGGCGCTGGGCGCGGTGTATACCCAGGCGCCGGACGTGGTGCTGCTCGATCTGGGGCTGCCTGACATGGACGGCCATGAGGTGCTGCGCGGCATCCGCGAGCACAGCAGCGTGCCGGTGATCGTGGTCTCCGTGCGCGACCGTGAAGAAGAGAAGGTCAGCTCGCTGGATAACGGTGCCAACGACTACGTGACCAAGCCGTTCGGCATTCAGGAGCTTCTGGCGCGTATCCGCGCCGTGCAGCGTCAGGCGCTGCGGGCGAAGGGCGAGGCGGTCGCCAGCTGCTATACAAGCCAGGGGCTCACCATTGACCTGGAGCTTCGCCGGGTAGCGCTGAACCAGGTGCCGGTGCACCTTACTCGCAAGGAGTTCGCGGTGCTGGCCCGCCTGTGCCGCTATGCGGGCCGGGTGGTGACCCAGACCCAGCTACTCAAGGAAGTGTGGGGCCCGACCCACGTGGACGATACCCACTACCTGCGCATCGTGGTCAGCCGGCTGCGCCAGAAACTCGGCGACGACCCCCAGACGCCGGTACTGCTGCAGACCGAAGCTGGCGTCGGGTATCGGCTTCTGGTGGAGCCCGTGCGCGCGCACGCCATCTAGCGACGCCAGAACATCGGTGTCATCAGTACCACCACGGTGAGGATTTCCAGGCGGCCCATCAGCATGCCGATGCACAAAAGCCATTTCGCCGCATCCGGTAGGCTGGTGAAGTTGCCGGCGGGCCCAATGGTATCGCCAAGCCCCGGGCCCACGTTGGCCACCGCCGTGGCCGCGCCGCTCAGCGCCGTTACCAGGTCCAGCCCCAGTGCGGAAAGCCCAAGCGCCAGTGCAGCAATGGTGATGAAGAAGAAGAAGGAAAACGCCACCACGCTTCTGGAGATATCGCTGGTAACCGGCTGCTGGTTATAGCGCGTGGTAAAGACACCGTTGGCATGAATCAGATAGCGCAGCTGGTTACGCAGCATCAGCATGGCAATCTGGAAACGGAAGATCTTCATGCCACCGCTGGTGGAGCCGCTGCAGCCCCCGACAAAGGTCAGGTAGAAAAACGCCACCACCGGCAGCGACCCCCACAGCGTGTAATCATCCGACGCGTAGCCGGTGGTGGTGACAACGGAAATCACGTTGAAGGTAACGTGGGTGAGCGACACGAACCAGTGATCGCCCTGAAGCACTCGCCAGGCGCTGAGGATCAGGATCGCCGCCAGCAGCAGCTTCAAGAGCCCGCGTACCTGCTGATCCTTCCACAGCGCGCTGCGTGAGGTACGGATAAAGCGAATATACAGTACAAAGGGCAGCGCGCCGCTGAGCATGAAGGCGCTGGCCATCCACAAGAGCCAGGGCTTTTCCGCATAAGCTCCGAAGGAGGCATCGGAGTTGGCAAAGCCGCCTGTCGAGAGCGATGACATGGCATGCACAATGGCGTCCAGCGGGCGCATGCCGCCTAGCCAGTAGCAGATCATGGCCAGTAGGGTCAGAGCCACATAGATGCTCAAGGTGGCCTTGGCAATGCCGCCTGTTCGCGGCATTACCTTGTCCGACCAGTCGGAGGACTCGGTATGAAAAAGCCGCATGCCGCCCACTTTCAGAAACGGCAGAATGGCGATGCCCATCACGATAATGCCAATGCCGCCCATCCACTGCATCAGGCCTCGCCACAGCTTCAGGCCGTCAGAAAGATGCTCGATGCCCACCATCACGGTGGAGCCGGTGGTGGTAATCGCCGAAACCGACTCAAACACGGCGTTGGTAATGCTCAGTTGCGGCGCCCCCAGAATCAGCGGCAGGCTTGCAAACCCGGTGATGCTGACCCAGCTCGACGCAGTCAGAACGAACATCTGCCAGGGTCGCAGTTCAAGCGATACACCGCGGGTCAGCAGCCAGGCGAGAAGCGTCGCCCCCACCACAATCACGATGGACAGGCCAAAGGCGGCGGCGTCCGGGTCGCCTTCCAGAAGCAGCACAAGCCATGGCAGGGTCATGAACATGGCCAGCACCAGCCAGAGTACCGACATGATCTTGAATATTTGCGCCCAGTTTCGATACGTTTCCTGATAGTGAAGCCGGCCGGGAAAAATGGTCATTGATCCGCTCTTGAGTTGTGCCAAGGTTCAATTGGTTATCACACCACGACTTTTGGTTGACGTCCGTAAAATTCTTCTAAAAAAACGGCTTTTAGAGCAACCGATAGTGGGGCCTTCAGGCGCAAAGACCGGACGCTTTTGCCGTCGCTCTCTTGTGCAGCGAGGCGGTAGCGACGATAGAGGAGAGGGCGTAAAGTGAATATGAAGAAAGTTAAGCAGGTGGCGGCCACCGATATAATCGCTGACAAAAACGATATTGTGGTTTTTTTGTAGTAAATTTACATATAATGTTGCGCTATTGGCCGCTTTTTAGATAGGTTTTAGGTAATCTAACCACAAAAGTGGTTTGGCGATATATAGGAGCAGAGATGAGCAAGTCATATGCCTCCCCAGGCGCCCCATTAGGCGGACGTGATCATGCCATTGATTTGGCGCTGTTCGGGGCGTTGGGCGACCTTGCCATGCGCAAGCTGTTTCCTGCCTTGTACCACTTGGACCGTGAAGGCCTGATGCCGGAAAGCACGCGTATTCTGGGGCTGGCACGCCAGGAGCACGATGTAGCGGCTTTTCGCCAACAGGTAAGCGGTGCGCTGCGCAAACGGCTCAAGGATAGCGAGGTAGATGAAACGAGTATCGAGCGTTTTCTCGAGCGCCTGGACTATCGCCAGCTTGATTTCACCACGGCTGAAGGGTACGACGCCATTCGCCAGTGGCGTGAAGGTGCCGAACGCCCCATGGTGGTTTATCTGTCCGTGGCTGCGCGTATCTACGGCGATATCTGCCACAATCTGCATGCCAGCGGCAGCCTGGATGACAATACTCGGGTCGTGGTGGAAAAACCCATCGGCTACGACCTTGAATCCTCCGAACAGATCAACGACGCCATCGGCGCCGTTTTCCCCGAGTCACGGGTGTATCGTATCGATCATTACCTGGGCAAGGAAACGGTTCAGAACCTGATAGCGCTGCGGTTCGCCAACCCCTTGTTCGGTACCCAGTGGAACCAGAACCATATCTCCCACGTGGAAATTACCGTGGCCGAGAAGGTCGGCATCGAAGGCCGCTGGGGCTACTTCGATGACGCTGGCCAGCTCCGCGACATGGTTCAGAATCATCTTCTGCAGTTACTCTGTCTGATCGCCATGGACCCGCCTTCCAATCTGGATGCCGATGCCATCCGCGATGAAAAGGTCAAGGTGCTCAAGGCGCTCAAGCCATTTACCGGCGAGGCGCTGGGCCGGGATGTGGTACGCGGCCAGTACATTGCCGGCACCAGCGATGGTCAGTCCGTGCCGGGCTACCTGGAAGAAGAAGACGCCAATACCCAGAGCCAGACCGAAACCTTCGTGGCCATGAAAACCGAAGTGGCCAACTGGCGCTGGGCAGGCGTGCCGTTCTACCTGCGTACCGGCAAGCGCATGCCGGAAAAGCTTTCCCAGATCGTCATTCACTTTCGCCAGCAGGCGCACTACATCTTCGACCCCGACCAGCGCGGCATTGCCTCCAATAAGCTGATCATTCGCCTGCAGCCGGAAGAGGGGATTGCGCTTCAGGTCCTCACCAAGGATAGCGGCCTGGACAAGGGCATGCGCCTGCGCCCCGGCCCGCTGCATCTGGACTTCAACAGTGCCTTTCCCAAGTCGCGGATTCCCGATGCCTACGAACGGCTGCTGCTGGAAGTGATGAAAGGCCAGCAGTACCTGTTTGTGCGCCGTGACGAGGTCGAGCACGCCTGGCGCTGGTGTGATCAACTGATCGAGGGCTGGCAGGCGCGCGAAACGCCGCCCCGGCGCTACCCCGCCGGTTCCTGGGGGCCGGTGGCATCCATTGCCATGATTACCCAGGATGGCCGCAGCTGGTACGAGGATTACTGATATGACACAGGCACGTCAAAAGCTTGCCGAGCAGCTGGCCGAAGCGGTAGCGAAGGCCCTCGATGAAGATCTAGGCCATCAGGAACGCGTGCTGCTGATCGTTTCCGGCGGCTCGACGCCGGTGCCCTTTTTCAAGGCCCTGGCGGCCAAGCCGCTTGCCTGGGAGCGGGTCGATATTACCCTTGCCGACGAGCGCTGGGTGGATGCCGAAAGCCCCGACAGCAACGCAAAGCTGGTGCGCGAGAACCTGCTTCAAGGTAACGCGGCCGCTGCGCACTTCGTGCCGCTGACCTCGGGTGCTTCGACCCCGGAGGAGGGCGTGGAGGAAGTGGCCGAGCGCACGGCAGGGCTTGCCTGGCCGGCAAGCGTGGTGATTCTGGGGATGGGCGGTGATGGCCACACGGCGTCGCTTTTCCCGGATAGCCAGGAGCTGGGTCTGGCTCTTGCCACCGATGAGCCGCTGGTCGCGGTGCGCACGCCCAGTCAGCCTCAGCCGCGCATTACCTTTTCTGCAGGCCGCCTGCATCAGGCGAGCCGGCATATTCTGCATATTACCGGTGACGACAAGCGCACCGTACTGGCCAATGCCCTGAACGGTGATGATGTCCGGCAACTGCCTATTCGCGCTTTTCTATCCTGCCCGCTGGCGATTTACTGGGCGCCATAACGATCATCCAACAACAGGTTACCTGGAGACACGCCATGTCCATTGATAAACAGCTGCCCTCAACGCGCACCGCCGAACTCGACAGCATCTGCCATAAGGCGGAAGTGATTCCGGTCATTACCATCGAGCGTCTTGAAGACGCCGTGCCGCTGGGCAGGGCGCTTGTCGAAGGCGGTTTGAGCGTACTGGAAATTACCCTGCGCACCGACTGCGCGCTCGAAGCCATCAAGCGCATGAAAAAAGAGCTCACCGGCGCCAGTATTGGTGTGGGCACCGTGCTGACACCGGCCCAGTACCGTCAGGCCGAAGAAGCAGGCGCGGATTTTGTCGTGACGCCGGGCGCGACCGAAGCGCTTTACCGCTATGGCGTTGAGAGTGCTGTGCCCATGCTGCCGGGGGTTTCTACGGTATCGGAGCTGATGACCGGCTGGCAGTATGGCTACCGCCGGTTCAAGTTCTTCCCCGCGGAATCCAGCGGTGGCGCCAAGGCGCTCAAGGCCTTCGGTGCACCCATCCCCGGCGCACAGTTCTGCCCCACGGGTGGCATTACCATCGATAACGCCGAATCTTACCTGTCGTTGCCCAACGTGATGTGTGTGGGCGGTTCCTGGCTTACGCCCAGCAAGCTGGTCGAGGCCGAAGACTGGGACGGCATTCGCAAACTGGCGCAGGAAGCTGCCGAACGCTTCCATCGCTAAAGGCGCACTGTATGGATGCTGCCGGGCAGGGTTCTCCTGTCCGGTTTTTTATGGGCTGAATCCGGGAAATTACGACCAAAGATGGATAACAGGTTAATCATTCACTCCATTAAACTTATTGCCAATATGTCAGACATTTAGGTGCATTCAGCCTAATATCCATAAACCACTTACAAGAAGATGGAGCAGCTCATATGCACATGCTCACCCTGGCGTCTTTTCTGTTTTTTACGGGGCTTGTCGCGTTCATCACCTGGCGCATTACGCACCGGGATGATCACTCAAGTACCAGCGGCTACTTTCTGGCCGGGCGTTCGCTGACCTTTCCGCTGATTGCCGGTTCGCTGTTGATGACCAACCTTTCCACCGAGCAGATGGTCGGCCTCAACGGTGCCGCCTTTGCCGACGGCCTGAGCGTCATGGCCTGGGAAGTGGTGGCGGTCATTGCCCTGGTGGCGCTGGCGCTGTTTTTCCTGCCGCGCTTTCTGAAAAGCGGTATCGCCACGCTGCCTCAACTGCTGGAAATCCGCTTTGATAAAGACACGCAGCTGATCACCAACATCATCTTCTTGATCGCCTACGCGGTGATCCTGCTGCCCATCATTCTCTACTCCGGCGCCATTGGCCTGCAGGGCATGCTGGATCTGCAGGGGCTGACCGGCATTGAGTCCTCCACCACGCTTTTATGGCTGACGGTGTGGATCGTGGGCATCATTGGCGCGGTTTACGCCCTATTCGGCGGGCTGCGTACGGTTGCCGTATCCGACACGCTCAACGGTATCGGCCTGCTGGTCGGTGGTTTCGTGATTGTCTATTTCGGCCTGCAGGCGGTCAGCGGGGGCACCGGCATCATGGAAGGCTGGAGCATTCTCAAGGAGAGCGACCCGGAAAAGCTCAACTCCATCGGCGGGTCCGAGCAGCAGGTGCCGTTCTTCACCCTGTTTACCGGGGTCTTCCTGATCAACCTGTTCTACTGGAGCACCAACCAGCAGATCATCCAGCGTACCTTTGCCGCCAAGAATCTGGCCGAAGGACAGAAGGGCGTGCTGCTGACCGGCCTGTTCAAGCTGCTGGGACCGCTTTACCTGGTGCTGCCGGGCATCATCGCCTATCACCTGTATGCCGACCAGGGCGTGCGTGCCGATGAAGCCTACGGCCATCTGGTGTTTAACGTGCTGCCGCCTTACCTGACCGGATTCTTCGCCGCGGTGATGGTCGGGGCCATTCTCTCCTCGTTCAACTCGGCGCTCAACAGCACCACTACCATCTTCAGCCTGGGCATCTATAAAGGCGTGCTGAACAAGGACGCCACGGAAGCGCAGGTGGTCAAGTCCGGCAAGGTGTTTGGCTGGATCATGGCGATCATCACCATGATCATTGCACCCCTGTTGGCCGGGCAGGATAGCCTGTTTGGCTACCTGCAGAAGATGAACGCGATCTACTTCATCCCCATTCTGGCCGTCGTGCTGGTGGGCCTTCTGACCAAGCGCGTCCCACCCATGGCTGCCAAGATTGCTCTGGTCGGCGGCTGCCTGCTGATCGCCGCGGGCTACTTTGTACCGCCCTTTACACTGTTGCCCCAGGTGATGCACGAGTTCCACTTCGTGGCCCTGGTGTTCGCACTGCTGGTAGTGACCATGCTGATTATCGGTAAGCTTCGACCCCGTGAAACCGACTGGGTGCAGGAGCACACTGGCGATGTCGACCTGACCCCCTGGAAGGGCGCAGTACCGGCGGGCATCGTGCTGGTGGTGCTGGTGATCGTGATGTACATAAGCTTTGCGGGTTAATTCATGAGCTGAATGACCTGAGCTTTACATCGAGCTGTAAAAAAGCCCCGCGAGCGCAATACTCGCGGGGCTTTTTGATGGGTTACGGATCGTAACCGAACGCCTGCTGGCTAGACCAACTGCAAAGACGGCTCGGCAAGGCCGGCAATGCCGGTTTCTACCCGATAGAGCGAACCTGCGGTGGGCGTTTCGGCAAGTTTTTCCAAGCTCAAGCCTTCCCGGGCCGTGGTGATGTACAGCGTTTCGAGGCCAGCGCCTGCAAATACCGGGCAGGAGGGCTGGTCAACCGGCAGCTCGATACGCCCGATTATCTGGCCCTGGGTATCCAGGCGAACCACTTCACCGGCACCCCAAAGCGAAAGCCAGATACAGCCTTCGCTATCCATTACCGCGCCATCCGGGCTGCCGGAATAGGCAGAAAAGTCGGCAAAGCATTCGGGCTCGCCCACGGGCCAGCCGTTTTCGTCCAGCGCCCAGCGCATCACCTGTCCGGTAGGCGTATCGGTGAAGTAGGCGCTTTGGGCATCGGCTGAAAAGCAGATCGCGTTGGGAATGGTCAGCCCGGTACGCAGAGTGACAAGCTCGCCGCGATGCAGCCGGTAAAGGCTGCCCGCACCATGCTCGGCGTTCTTGCCCATAGTCGAAAGCCACAGGCTGCCGTGATGGTCCACGCGCGCATCGTTGCTGCGTGTGACCGGATTGTCGGCTTCGAAATCGCACAAGGGCGTTTGGGTCTGGCGCTCGGTGTCGAAAAGAACGAGGCTTCGCTCACCGACGAGCAGCAGCCGGCCGTCATTCACGGGCGCTGCGCAGGAAACCATCTGGTCGAGCGCTACGCTTGCATGGCTATCAGTGGCAGGGTCAAGCCAGTGCAGGTGCTTGCCTAAAATGTCGCACCAGTAGAGCCGCTTTTGTGCGGCGTGCCACTGCGGGCCTTCACCCAGCTCGCAGCGTGAGTCCACGCAGAGCTCGGCCTGCCAGGTGGAAGCATTCATGCGTGCTCTCCCGCCTCCCAGGCGGCAACCAGCGCCTGGGCCTGGCGGCCGACTTCTTCAGGTGTCTGGCCCGGTTTGTAAAGCGCGCTCCCAAGTCCTGCACCATCAATACCCGCCGCCCGCCAGGCGGCAAAGTTGTCGACGCCAACGCCACCCACCGCGTACAGCAGCGTGCCGGTTGGCAGCACTGAGCGCATTGCCTTCATGCCTTCGATGCCTACCTGCACGGCAGGGAAGAGTTTCAGGCCGGTGGCGCCTGCGTCTATCGCATCAAAGGCTTCAGATGGGGTCATGATTCCCGGCCAGCTGGCCATGCCCAGATGACGCGTCTCCTCAATCACGCTGGGGCGGCAGTTGGGCGATACGATCAGGCGTCCGCCAACGTCATGTACTTCGCGCACCTGCTCGGGAATAAGCACCGTACCGGCACCAATCACGGCGTGTTCACCAAAGGCTTCAGCCAGCATGCCGATACTGGTGAACGGGTCGGGGGAATTGAGCGGCACTTCAATATGGGTAATGCCTGCGGCAAGTACCTCGCGGGCAATGTCTATTACTTCGTCGGGGGTTACGCCGCGCAGAATCCCTATCAGTGGCAGTGTCATAATACCTCTCCATGGTGAGTTAGCGCCCCGTGGGCAAGGCGCAGGCCGGCCAGCACGGCGCTGTCGCCATCCAGGTGTGTCGCTGTGCAGCCAATGGCTTCCAGCGCCACGCGGTAGCGCCGGCAAAGTGCCGGGTTGCCGATCAGTGTAACCGGTTCCTCCTCAGGCTGCCCCTGGCAGGCGCCGCTCAGCTCGAGCCCTATGGCTAGCCCGGAAAGCCTGGCGGCCAGAACCGCCGCGCGGGCGCTGCACGACGGCAGGCGGCTATCCAGCAAGTCCTGGGCACGCAGCCCGAACAGGCGGCTGCTGAAGGCTTGAGGGGCGGCGTGAATCTCGGCCACGGCGCGCGTGAAGGCGTCGTGGCAGGCAGGCTCGTCAAGATCGTCACTGCCTACCGAGTGCTTGAGCACTGACTGATTCGCCAGCAACTGATAAAGCTCGCCGGTAAGATACGTGGTGAACCGGGTGACCGCACCCGATTCAAGCGTGGCCCATTTGGCATGAGTGCCGGGCAGGCAGACAAGCCCTGAAAAATCGGGCTTCTCGGCGACCAGCCCGGCAAGCTGGGTTTCTTCGCCGCGCATGACATCAAAGTGCTGTGCGGCGCTGCGCGTCTGGCTCAGCCCAGGGAGCAGGTGAACCCGAAGCCGCGTGCCTTCAAGGCGTGGCGCAACGGCGCCCTGGCTGAGCTGATGCAGGGCGCTAGGCACCGGCAGGTAGGCCGCTTCCCGCCAGCCCTGGCGGGCGCCTGCCATGCCGCATACCACTACGTCAAACTGGCCACTGGCCGGTAGCCATGGGCTTACCAGGCGCTCAAGTTCGGCTTCGTAGGCATCCGGCGTCAGCGCCAGCATGCCTTTATCGCTGCCGGCCTGGTTGATGATCTGACCTTGCTCGTCCATCGCCCAGGCGCGCAGGTTGCTGGAGCCCCAGTCCACCGCAATCCAGGCAAGCTCGCGCCCTGGTGCGTCATCGCTGTGCATTTGGCTGCTCTCCTTGTCGCGGTTTACCACTCGGCAATCGAGCCATCATCGTGGGTCCATACCGGGTTCCGCCAGCGGTGGCCGGTCTTGGCGCGCTCCTCGACAAAGGCTTCGTCGATCTCGACGCCCAACCCCGGTCCTTGAGGAATGGCGCAGAAGCCGTCGGTGATGCTCAGCGCCGTCTTATCCACCAGATAATCCAGCACGTCATTGCCCTGATTGTAGTGAATGCCCATGCTCTGCTCTTGAATGAAGGCATTGTGGCTTACCGCATCGAGCTGGAGCGAGGCGGCAAGGGTCAGCGGCCCCAGCGGGCAGTGGGGGGCAAGCGCCACATCATAGGCGGAGGCGAGCGCGGCGATCTTTAACCCCTCGCTGATGCCGCCGCAGTGGGAAATATCCGGTTGGATGATATCGATCATGCCGTCCTGGAGCAGATCGCGGAACTGAAAGCGCGTGTGCAGCCGCTCGCCGGTGGCCAACGGATAGCCCAGCCCGCCGGCAATATCCTTCAGGCAGGGCAGGTGCTCAGGCGCCACCGGCTCCTCGACGAACATCGGGTGAAACGGCTCCAGTTCACGCAAGAGCGCCTTGGCCATGGGGCGGTGCACGCGGCCGTGAAAGTCGATGCCGATGCCGACATCCGGACCCACCGCTTCGCGCGCTTCACGCACCCGCGCCACGGCTTCGTCAACCTTGCGGTGGGAGTCGACAATCTGCATTTCCGGAGTGCCGTTCATCTTGAACGCGGTAAAGCCTTTCTCGACCAGCGCCTTGGCGCCTGCACCCACGTCGCTGGGTCGGTCGCCGCCGGTCCAGGCGTACATGCGCATCTTGTCGCGCACCGCGCCGCCCAGCAGCTGGTGCACGGGTACGCCCAGGTCGCGCCCCTTCAGATCCCACAGCGCCTGATCGATACCGGCGATGGCGCTCATCAGAATCGGACCACCGCGATAGAAACCGGCGCGGTACAGCGTGTTCCAGAGATGCTCGATACGGTGCGGGTCCTGGCCGATCAGGTAGTCGGCAAGCTCATGCACGGCGGCTTCCACGGTAGCCGCCCGGCCTTCGATGACCGGTTCGCCCCAGCCGTAGCAGCCTTCGTCGGTCTCGATTTTTAGAAACAGCCAGCGCGGCGGTACTTGCCAGGTTTTAAGGCGGGTAATTTTCATGCGGTGCGTTCCTCATGGTGGGCCGTGAAGCGGCGCGCGTTAAAGGGGATTCGAAGGCGTATCGGCAACGATACCCAGGTCGGTGGCGGTGCGCCGAAGCACTTCGCGGGCCGCGGTTTCGGCGGCGATCACATCGCCCGCCCTGATGGCCTCCAGCACATGGCCGTGCCGGGCGAGGCTATCGTCGAGGGTTCCGATATCGTGCTGGGAGCGGTGTACCAGTGCCATGATGGAGGGGCGCAGCAGATAGCCCATCTGCCGCCAGACCAGATTATGGGTAGCCTGGTAAATCACATCATGGAAGGCAACGTCATACTCGATATGCTGAGGGCGGGCGTCGGGCTGTTCCGCCGAGCGCTGCATGCCGGCAAACGCGGCTTCAAGGCGCTGGATATCCTCGACGCTGGCCGCCTGGGCGGCAAGGCCCGCTACCAGCGGTTCGGCGGAAAAGCGGAACGCGTAGATGGCCCGCACAAGCTTGGGGTCGAGATCTACAAGCCCGGTCATCCAGCCGCTCATCAAGGGATCAAGCAGATGCCAGTCCCCCATGGCGCGCACTCGGGTGCCGCGTCCGGCGGTGCGCTCTAAAAGCCCAGCGCCTGAGAGGCTCGCCAGCGCGTTGCGCACCTGGTTGCGGCTAACGGAAAAATGCTGGCTGATATCCAGCTCTTTGGGAAATATGCAGCCCGGCTGCCAGTGCCCCGCAAGCAGTGCGCGAGCCAGCAGGCGGGCCAGGTTTTCAGCTCCACCGGAGTGGGCGGGTAAGGCATCCAGCGTCATGATGCAGCTCTAGGTAGGCGTTGATACCTAGAGCTTATTAAATGTCTGACATTTTAACAATCAGACGAAAGTTGCCTGTCGGACGCCGCCATCAGCCAAGACGTAGAAGTTGAATATCGTCGAGAGTGGGCAGGGCCGCGTAGGAACCCGGGCGCGTAACGGCGTGGGCGCCGCAGCGGCAGGCAATATCCACAGCCCGGGCTAAAAAGGCGCAGTCCTGATGCCAATCCTGTTCGAATCCGTGGCGGGAAAGCTCGGCCAGAAGCCCGCCGATAAAAGCATCGCCCCCCGCCGTGGTATCCACCGCCTGCACCTCAGGGGGTGAAATGCGTAAATCGATATGGGTGCCGCTAACCCGTACAGGGTTTGGGCCATCGGTCACCACTACGATCTTGGCGCCCGCGCTAAGCCGCTCGGCCACCCACTCAGCTTGAGTCTTGTCACCGCACAGGTAGTCAAGTTCCTCAAGGGAGACCTTGACCAGTTCGGCGGTATCGAGCAGCTGTGTCACTAGCCCCGCATCCGCCGTGCCGCTGACCCAAAGGTTATGGCGCAGATTGGCATCCACGCTGATCAGGCAGCCCGCATCTCTGGCCGCTTGAGCAATGCTCAGGGTGGTGTCGGCGATGGCGGAGTCCGTCAGGCTATTGCTGCACAGGTGAACAATGGCGGGAAATTCAAATATACCCTGGGGCAGATGATGAAGGCGGTAGAGAAGATCCGCGGCGGGCGGGCGATAGAAATCGAAGGTGCGCTCGCCGGCGGCATCGCGGGAAACAAAGGCCAGTGCCGTGCGGGCTACATTGGTACGTACAATGCCAGTGGTATCGACGCCGTGGTGCTCAAGCTCGCGAATCAGGAAGTGGCCAAAGGTATCCTCACCGACCATGCCCAGAAAGCGGCTGGGTACGCCCAGGCGTGCGCAGGCAACCGCTACATTGGCGGGCGCGCCGCCGGCGTAGGGGGTGAAGGTTTCGGGCTGATCCAGCGTGTCTCCCAAACGGTTTGACAGCATATCGACCAGCGCTTCCCCAAACGCGATCACTGACGTCATGGCGCATTCCTTGCTGTTGTAATGAAAGATTAAAGTCTAGAACACTTCCTCATTATGCAGCGCTTCAGCGGCTCCTAACAGCCCTGTCCAGGGGTGGGTGACCACCCAGATGGGAATATCGGCATTATAGGCGTACATGCGGCCCTTGTTGGTAAACGCGCTACAAAGCGCACTTTCCGGCAGCCAGTCCAGCAGGCGAGGGACGATCCCGCCGCACAGGTATACGCCACCGCGAGCGCCCATGGTCAACGTCGTGTCGCCACATACGTCGCCCAGAATCTTCAAGAATCGTTGCAGCGTCTGGCGGGCAAGCGCGTCGCCCTCCTGAGCGGCCTGGGTGATCGCCGCGGCGGTTTCCAGTTTGGGCGCGACGCTTTCGAACGCACACAGGGCCGCATGAATATCCACGATTCCCTGGCCGCACAGCATGCGTTCAACGCTTACCCGGGTGTAGCGCGCCTCAAGCTCGGCAGACAGCTTGCGTTCAAGCTCATCGGTGGGGGCAAACGTGACGTGTCCGCCTTCGGTAGGCAGCGGTATCCAGGCGCGCTGGCCAGGGAAAACACCCGCCACGCCAAGGCCCGTTCCCGGGCCAATCACCAGGCGCAGGGTGTGGGCCTGCGCGTTGCCGGGTTTGACTTCGACCAGGTTCTGCGCGGGGACGTGGGGAATGCCCAGCGCCTGGGCGGTAAAGTCGTTGATCACCTTGAACAGCGAAAGGCCAAGCGCTTGCTGCACCTCGCTTTTCAGGAACTGCCAATGATTGTTGGTCATCTTGACCTGTTCGGCATGCACCGGGCAGGCAAAGGCCAGGCAGGCCTCGACCGGGGCGCTGCTACCGGTGGCACCCACGCGGTTCAGGTAGTCCTGGGCGGCTTCCACCACGCCTGGGTAATCCGCGCAGGGCAGGTTGAGAATATCCTGCGGCACCGCCTGCCCTGGGGTTACCAGGGCAAAGCGAGCGTTGGTGCCGCCGATATCGCCAATCAGGGCCGGTCGGCTCATTGGTCTTCCTGCTCGATCTTTTCGAGTTCGCGGGCCAGCACGTCAGCTTCAAAACCGCCAAACACCCCGGCGCCTTCTTCCGCCCGGGTGGCCAGGTGGCGAAAGCCGCCGAACAGCTCGCGGCCCATGCCAAAGTGACTGTGTTCGAGATTGACCTGGGCAAGCGGGCGGGCCGCCAGGGTAGCCGCATCCACCAGGACGTTGAGCTCGCCGGTTTCGGCATCCAGGCGCACGATATCGCCATCCTGCAGCTTGGCGAGCGGGCCTCGGTCAACCGCTTCGGGCGTCACGTGAATAGCGGCCGGCACCTTGCCGGAAGCGCCGGACATACGCCCGTCGGTCACCAGGGCGACCTTGAAGCCTCGATCCTGAAGCACTCCTAGAAACGGAGTGAGCTTGTGAAGTTCCGGCATGCCGTTGGCCTTGGGGCCCTGGAAGCGGACCACCACGATCACATCGCGGTCCAGCTGGCCGGATTCGAACGCCGCTTTTACCTGGTTCTGGTCATCAAACAGTTGCACCGGCGCTTCCACCACGCGATGCGCCTGCTTGACCGCGGAAATCTTGATCACGCCACGTCCCAGGTTGCCGTCCAGCACGGTAAGCCCGCCGGTGGGCGAGAAGGGGTTGCCTACCGGGCGCAGCACGTCAGGGTCCAGGCTTTCGGTGGGGCCTTCGCGCCAGGTGAGCTTGCCATCTTCAAGGAAAGGCTCCTGAGTGTAGGCGCTCATGTCGGTACCAAACACCGTGGGGATATCGCCATGAATCAACCCGGCGTCAAGCAGCTCGCGAATCAGCAGGCTCATGCCGCCCGCCGCCTGGAAGTGATTCACATCCGCCTGGCCGTTGGGGTAGATGCGCGTCATGCTGGGCACTACCGCGGAAAGCTCGGTGAAGTCGTCCCAATTGATGGTGATACCCGCTGCCGCCGCCATGGCGACCAGGTGCAGGGTGTGGTTGGTGGAGCCGCCGGAGGCCAGCAGGCCGACCATGGCATTGACGATGGCGCGCTCGTCGATCTGCTTGTAGAACGGACGGTAGTTGCCGCTCTGCTCGGTGTTGCGAATCGCCTGCTCGGTGGCGTAGCGGGTCAACGCTTCGCGCAACGGCGTGCCGGGGTTCACAAACGACGCGCCGGGCAGGTGCAGGCCCATCATCTCCATCATCAGCTGGTTGGAGTTGGCGGTGCCGTAGAAGGTGCAGGTGCCGGGGCTATGGTAGGACTGGGATTCGGCTTCGAGAAGCTCATCGCGGCCCACCTTGCCTTCAGCAAAAAGCTGGCGCACGCGGGCCTTTTCATCGTTGGGCAGGCCGGTGGTCATCGGCCCGCCGGGGACGAACATGGCGGGCAGGTGGCCAAAGCGCGCCGCACCGATGAAAAGCCCGGGGACGATCTTGTCGCAGATACCCAGATACAGCGTGGCGTCGAACATGTTGTGGGAAAGCGCGACCGCCGTTGCCATGGCAATCACATCGCGGGAGAAGAGCGACAGCTCCATCCCCGGCTGGCCCTGGGTCACGCCATCGCACATGGCGGGTACGCCACCGGCAAACTGGGCGGTGGAGCCCATGCCACGCGCCGCTTCCTTGATGACGGCAGGGTAATCCTCAAACGGCCGGTGGGCGGAAAGCATGTCGTTGTAGGACGACACGATGCCCAGGTTGGCGCTGTTGGTCAGCTTGAGGCGGTTCTTGTCGGTGGGCACATCGCAGCCGGCAAAGCCGTGGGCCAGGTTGCCGCAGGAGAGCTCGCCGCGGTGCACCCCTTGTCTGTGCTGCTCGGCCATGTGGTCTTCGTAAAGGGCGCGCCGCTGCCGGGAACGCTCGCGGATACGTTGGGTAACCTGGGCAACGGTGGTATGTAACGTAGCAGGTGATGAACTCGGCATAGGAACCTCGGCATGAGTGAAACGGCACGGCTTGTGTAGTTATTTTACATACTAATGCGCCAGATTAAGAGTTTTAAAGCGTGAAATAGCAAGATGCGTAGTTTTATTACTCTATGCATATAAGTGCGCAGGTTTATAAAAACGCGGTTGGTAAAAACCGTGTCCAAAAAAGCCGGTCACCCGCAGGGTACTGCGGGTGACCGGCCCGGCCTAGGCCTCTGAATGAAGCCTAGTATAGCCCATGTAGACGCTCTTTCTGGCTGCGCCATCTTGGGAAGGGCAGGCTAGGCTAACGGTTGTCTACTTCGTCGTTCTTGATACCGAAGAACAGCGCGTAGAACGTGGGCACGGCGATCAGCGTCAGTATCGAGGCAAACAGCAGCCCGCCCATGATGGTGATCGCCATGCTGTTGAAGAAGGCGTCCCACAACAGCGGAATCATGCCAAGGATCGTCGTGCCCGCGGCCAGAAACACAGGTCGCAGGCGGCTGATGCTGGCGTCCACCAGTGCTGTGAAGCGCGCGGTGCCCGAGCGTATCTGTTCGTCAATCTCGTCCACCAGAACGATGGCGTTTTTCATCAGCATGCCCGAAAGGCTCAGCATGCCCAGAAGCGCGGTAAACGAGAAGGGCAGGCCGGTAATCAGCAAGCCGATGACCACCCCGCACACCGACATGGGCACCACCAGCCAGACGATCAGCGGCTGACGGAGCTTGCCGAACAGCAGAATCGAGGTGAGTACCATGATCAGGAAACTCACCGGCAGCTGCTGGCCAAGGGACTCCTGAGCATCCCCCGAGTTCTCGTGTTCGCCACCCCACTCGAGCGTATAGCCCGGCGGCAGGTCGATCGCCTCGATTTCCGGGCGCACCGCGTCAAACGCCTGGGCGGCGGTGAAGCCTTTATCGGGCTCGGCGCCCACGGTCAGGGTGCGAACGCGGTTGCGCCGCTCGATCAGCGCCTCCTCGGAACGTATTTCAAAACCGTCGACCACCTGGGTGATCGGCACGAACTGCTGCTGCGCCTCGCTGTAGATCTGACGGTCGCTCAGCCGCGCCACGTCATCGCGCTCGGACTGCGGCGCCCGGGCGGTAATCGGAATCAGATGCTCGCCTTCGCGGTAGGTGCCTGCGCGAACGCCGGAGGAGGCGAACGTGAGCGTCTGGGCGATATCTTCCCGGGTGACGCCGGCGATACGCGCCCGCTCCTCATTGATGATCGGCGCCACGACAAGCTCCTGCTGGCGCCAGTCGATGCGCTCATCGATCAACAGCGGGTTGGCCACCATGAGCCGCCGGGCCTGGTCGCCAAGCTCGCGCAGCACCTCTGGTGAGGGGCCCTGAAAGCGCGCTTCGATATCCGCGCCGTCGCCGGGGCCGAACTGCAGCCGCTGGGTGCGTACCTGGGCGCTGGGGTAGCGCTCGTTGAGCTCCTTGTAGAAAGTGCGGTCGAGCGCATCGATGGCGTCGAGTTCGTTGGTGCGAATGATGAACTGCGCGTAGGCGTTATTGGGCTGCTCCGGCGAGTAGGTGAGCATGAAGCGCGTCGCCCCACGGCCCACGAAGCTTGCCACCGACACCACGTCGTCGTGCTCGAGAATGTAGGCCTCGATCTCCTCGACATCGCGGATGGTGGCGCGGATGTCCGTCCCCTGGGGCAGCTCGTAATTGATGAAGAAAAGTGGCGTGCTGGAATCCGGAAAGAAGGATTGTGGCACCAGCGTGAACGCCCACATGCATACCCCGGTGAGCACCACCAGCGCCGAAACGGTGAGAATGCGCACCTTGAGTGCGCCCAGCAGCAGCGTGCGGTAGGTGCGGTAGACGATACCGCCGTAGCTGTCGTCCTTTTTGCCACCGTCCTTTTGGCTGTCGTCGCCTTCGCTGCTTTCCTCGCTTTCCTCGTCTTCGTCCTCTTCGCCTTTCTTGCGCAGCAGGTAGTAGCCGAACAGCGGCGTGACGGTCAGCGCCAGCAGCCAGCTCAGCATCAAGGAGACCAGAATGACGATGAACAGGGAGAACATGAACTCCCCGGTGACGTCGTTGGAAAGACCGATACCGGCGAAGGCCATGATACCGATCAGCGTCGCGCCGAACAGCGGCATCTGGGCGCGCTTGGCGGCGGCACTGGCCGCTTTCTTGGCCTTCATGCCGTCGCGAATATTGGTCACCATGCCTTCGGCCACCACGATGGAGTTATCCACCAGCATGCCCATGGCAATGATCAGTGCACCCAGCGAGATACGCTCCATCTCGATATTGAAGATACCCATGACAAACAGCGTGCCCAGCACGGTCAGCAGCAGCGTGCTGCCCACTACCATGCCGACCTTCCAGCCCATGACCAGACACAGCACGCCGATCACGATGGCCACCGACATGGCCAGGTTGATCAGAAAGTCGTTGATCGCATCGTTGACCACGTTGTGCTGTTCGTACAGCGGGTTAAGCTCCACGCCCAGCGGAATGCGGGTCTGAAGCTCCTCCATGCGCGCCTCGACCGCCTCACCGATCTCGATGATGTTTTCAGTGGCGATACCGGCGATGCCCAGCGTAAAGGCCGCCTTGCCGTTGTAGTGCACCACGTGCTCGGGGATGTCCGTCGGCTGACGGTAGACGGTGGCGATATCGGCAAGTGCTACCTGCTCGGTGGTGCCGGGGCGGCCGATGCGGATGGACTCCAGAAGCGTGGTGCTGTCGATATTGGAGCGCACCACCAGGCGCACCTGACGGTCGCCCGCTCTCAGCGTACCGGCGTCCTCCACGGCGTTTTCGGTCTGAATGGTGTTGATCACCTGCTCGATGGGAATGCCCAGCGTGGTCAGGCGCTCGTTGGAGATATCGATATAGATACTCTCCTCGCGCTCGCCGGCGGTGCTCACCCGGGCCACCCCCGGTACGGCAAGAAGTTCACGCTGCAGAAACGTCGAGATATCGCGAATCTCGCGGGTAGAGAAGCCTTCGGCAGTGACTGCATAGAAAAGCCCGTACACTTCGCCGAAGTCGTCGTTCACCTGAGAGCCAATCACGCCCTGGGGCAGGTCCGCCTGGGCGTCGTTCACCTTGTTGCGCAGTTCGTCCCAGATCTGGGGCAGCTCGTCGCTGCCGTAGGTATCCTGAATCTCGACCTGGATTTCAGAGCGGCCCGGCAGCGATTTCGAGTCGAGCACGTCGATCTGGGGCATGTCCTGAATCGCCCGCTCCAGGCGTTCGGTGACCTCTTCCTCGACCTCTTCGGCGGTGGCGCCGGGGTAGGGGGTGTTGATGATGGCGTAAGGAATGGTGAAGGAGGGGTCTTCGAGCTTGCCGACCGTGTTGAACCCCCAGATGCCGCCCAGCAGGCAGATCACCACGATCAGCCAGGTATTGATCGGCTTTTCGATGGAGCGCTTTGCAATATCCATGACGCCCCCTTAAAGTGCCGCGTCGAGCGGCTTGACGCGCATGCCGTCACGCAGCAGGTGCGCGCCGGTGGCGACCACGCGGCTGCCCGCTTCAAGGCCTGCGGTGATCATCACCCGGTCGTCGACCATCTCGCCGACGCTGACGCGTTGGGGGTTGACCACTCCTTCCTCGGCATCGAACACCCACACCCGGAATTCACCGGCTTCATCGCTATCCAGGGCGCTGCTGGGCAGGCTGATCAAGGGGCTTTCAATCTGGGCTTCGGGCTCGATGTAGACCGTGGCGGTGGTGCCGGGCAGGGCGATGATGCCCTCGTTCGCCGGGGCAAACTCGACCTCGAACGTCTGGGCGACTTCGTCGGGCTCGGTGACGTGTTCACGGTACTCGAGCGGAATGCGCTGGCCCGGAAGTGTGGCGATCTCGGCTTCGGCCTTGAACTGGCGGCCGTTTTCCAGGTGCTGCATCATGGCCTGGGGAATGTTGAAGCGAATGCGCAGCTCCGAGATATCCTGAATACGCACGATTTCGGTATTGGGCGGAACGGTGGTGTAGTTCTCGACCAGGCGCCGGGCGATCAGCGCGTCGAAAGGCGCGTTCAGCGTGGTGTACTCAAGCTCCTGGCGGGCGCTGTCGAGCTGGGTTTCGGCGCGCTCGGCCTCGGCGATGGCGGCGTCGAGCGCCGCCTGGGAGGCCGCCCCCTGAGAGCGCAGGGTGCGCTGGCGGTTCAGGTTGCGTCGGGCCTGCTCGTACTCGGCTTCACTGGCGCGCACCTGCAGCAGGTAATCGGTCTGGTCGAGCTGGGCGATCAGTTCGCCTTGGGGTATGACCGCTCCCTGTACCGCGGGGAACTCGGTGATCCGCCCGCCCACCTGAAAGGCGTAATTCACCGTGCTTCGGGCACCCACCCGGCCGACAAAGCGCCTACCCGGATAAACCTCCTGCTGGCTCGCCTCGACAAGCTTGACTACCTGCGCGGGGCGTTCCTGCTGTTCTTCGTCATCACCACAGCCGGTCAATATCAAAGGTGCAATGAGTAAAAGGATCCCTAAAAAAACCGGCTTCATGCGTTGCCTCCGTGCAAGCGATTAACATTGTTCAATGGTGGTGGTATTACGCCAGCCACCTACTATAGTAGGTGGCTGAAAAAAGGCGAACAGTCGTTTGAGTTTTTCTGGTATCGAGCTTTGACGTCAACGTGATCAGACAGCGCCGCTAAGCCTTTAAAAAGTAAGATTATAAAGCAAGGTCGAAACGCAAGGAGAATGGATGAAGAAGGGATGCACGAAGCACCGCTTGACGGGCATTGCCCTGGCGGTGCTGCTGATAAGTGGCTGCGCGGTGGGGCCGGACTACCAGGCCCCGGCACTCGAATTGCCCGACGCCTGGCCTGAGCATATTGAACTTGACCAGGCCGAGCGCGGTGAGTGGCGCCGCTGGTGGCGCCAGTTCAACGATCCGGCGCTTACCAAGCTTGTGGAGCGTGCCACCCAGGACAGCCTGGAGCTTGCCGTGCAGCTGGCGCGCATACAGGAGGCGCGTGCTCAGCTTGGCTTTGCCGACGCTGAGCTGTTTCCAAGCGTGGGTTACCAGGCCGAGGCCACCCGTGAGCGCACCCCCGGCGCGTCCATTCCCATCGACATCGAGCCGGTGCAGGACCTGATCACCTCGACCAACAACCAGTTCTCCCTGGCGGGAAGTCTCGAGTACGAATTTGACTTGTGGGGGCGGCTTGCCCGCCAGCGCGAAGCGGCGCTGGCCATGTTCAGCGAAAGCGTGTTCGCCCGCGACGCCGCCGAGATCGGCGTGATCGCTGATGTGGTGACGACCTACTTCGATTTGAAGAGCGCTCAGTATCAGCGCGAGATTCTCGAAGAGACCGAAGCCACCTACGAGGAGACCTACCGTCTGCAAAAGCTGCGCTATGACCTTGGCGATATCAATGAGCTTGCCTTTCGCCAGGCCGAAGCGGAGTGGCGGGGCGTGCGCACCGAGCTTCCCCAGGTAACGCAGCAGGTAGACGCCTTGAAAGGAGCGCTGGCCATTCTGGTGGGGCTTACTCCGCGCGAGCTGATGAGTGAGCTCGACTACGGTGACACGCACCTGGCGGAGATTGCCGAACCTCGGCGGTTGCCGCATCTTCTGCCCTCGGAGCTTCTACAGCGCCGCCCGGATATCCGCGCAGCCGAAGCCACCCTGATCGCCGCCAATGCCCAGGTGGGCGTGGCCGAAGCTGCTCGGCTGCCTTCTATCAATCTCAATGCCTCGCTTGCAAGCGTCGCTGCGGATTCGAGTGATCTGTTCACCGACAACGCCCGCGCCTGGGGGCTTGGCGCGTCCATCGTCGGCCCGCTTCTGGATTTCGGCCGCACCCGCGCCAACGTGGAGATTGCGCAGTCCCGGGTAGAGCAGGCCGATGCCCAGTACCGGCTGACCGTGCTCACCGCCTTCAACGAGGCACGCGATGCGCTGACCAGCTTCGAGCTGACCGACCAGCGCGTGGACGCCGTGGACGCGCAGCTTGCGGCGGTCTCCCGTGCGCGGGATCTGGCGGTACTCATGTACGACCAGGGCCAGACCAGCATGCTCGAGCGCCTGGACGCCGAGCGCTCGCTGCTGTCTGCCAAGCTTGACCGCGCCGAAGTGCAAAGCGAGCGACTGACCGCCTATGCCACGCTGTTCAAGGCGCTGGGAGGCGGTTGGAAGGAGAGTGACTCGAGGGCCGAAGAGACGTCGATTTAACCATCACCTGCATGGCGGGTTCCAGTGAAAGAGCCGCCCTCGAAGGCGCAAGGTTTGTTACTATTTGCGCCTTTCGTCGCGGTTGACCTTTATCCTGCTCTGGAGCCTGCCATGCCTTCGCTGATTGCCCGAATAGACCCTGTCGATAAAACCGCTGGCGACAGGGCGCGGGCATATCTGGATACGCTGACCAAACCGCCGGGCAGCCTGGGTACTCTCGAAGCGCTGGCCGTACAGCTAAGCGAGATCAGCGGGGAGCTGGCCCCCATCCTCACACCGCCCGCTGTCATCGTGTTTGCCGCCGACCACGGCGTCGCGGCCGAGGGCGTCTCTGCTTTTCCCCAGGCAGTGACCGCGCAGATGGTCGCCAATTTTGCCCACGGCGGCGCGGCCATCAACGTCTTTGCCCGGCAGATCAATGCGCGCCTGGAAGTCGTCGATGTCGGCGTGCTGGGTGATGTAGAGGCCCCGGGTGTGGTGGTCGACAAGGTTCGCCGCGCCACGGGCAACATCGCCCTAGAGGATGCCATGCAGCTTGATGAGGTCGAGGCCGCTGTTCAGGTGGGCGTCAATGCAGTAGCGCGGGCACGGGATGCCGGCTGTCGCAGCGTGATTGTCGGGGAAATGGGCATTGCCAACACCACCGCCAGCAGCGCCATGCTGGCGGCCTTTACCGGCACGCCGGTCGAGCAGGTAGTGGGCGCGGGCACGGGGCTTGATAGCCGGCAGCAGGTGCATAAGGCGGGTGTCATCACGCGCGCCCTGGCGGCGCGAGCGTTTGATGCCGAAAAACCGCTGAGCGTGCTGGCCGCCCTGGGCGGGCTGGAAATTGCCGCCATGACGGGCGCCTACCTGGCCGCTGCGGCCTGCCGCTTGCCCGCTATTGTGGATGGCTTTATTGCCACGGTGGCGGCACTCACCGCGTGCCGCCTTTGCCCGGCGGTGCGCGGCTATCTGGTGTTTGGCCACCGCTCGCAAGAGCCGGGCCATGGCGTGGCATTAGAGGCGCTCGACGCCACGCCGCTCTTGACACTCGGCATGCGTCTGGGCGAGGGCAGTGGCGCCGCGCTGGCCTTTCCTTTGCTGCAAGCCGCGTCCGCCATGATGGCCGAAATGGCCACCTTCACATCGGCCGGCATTGCGGATAAATCTTCGTGACCCTGACGTTACTGATTGGCCTTGCCATTGTGCTGGATCTGCTGATTGGCGATCCGCGTGCGCTGGTGCATCCGGTAGTGCTGATCGGGCGGCTGATCAGCTTTCTGGAAAAGCGCTGGAACCGGGGAGGCGCTTCACGCCGCAAGTGTCTGGGCTTCATGCTGACCGCCACGGTGGTGCTAAGCGTCTGGGGCGCAAGCTTCACGGCGCTTGTGCTGCTGGCGATGATTCACCCCTGGCTTGCCCTGGCGGCCGAGCTGTGGCTGCTGGCCACTACCCTTGCCATCAAGGGCCTTGCCGATGCAGGCCGGGCCGTGGCCAGACCGCTTGCTCGGGGTGATTTGCCGGCAGCGCGCCAGGCGCTTTCCATGATCGTGGGGCGCGATACGCAAACGCTGGATGAAGCCGGAATAACCCGAGGCACCGTGGAAACCGTGGCGGAAAACACCGTGGACGGTATTACTGCGCCGCTGTTTTTTGCCGTGCTCGGGGGGGCGCCGCTGGCGCTGGCCTACAAGGCGATCAATACCCTGGATTCGATGGTCGGGTATCGCAACGCCCGCTTCGAGCACTTCGGCTATGCCTCGGCAAAGCTCGATGATATTGCCAACTGGGTGCCTGCCCGGCTGACCACGCTGTGCCTGTGGGTAGGCGGGGTGCTGCTTTCGGCGTTGGGAACACCGCTGCGCTGGCGCGGCGCGCTTCGCGCCACATTGAGCGACGCTCCACGCCACCCAAGCCCCAACGCCGGCTGGCCGGAGGCCATGGTGGCCCGGCTGCTCGGGGTGCAGCTGGGCGGTATCAATACCTACCAAGGCGTCATTTCCCACCGCGCAACGCTGGGCGAGCCTTTCGAGGCACTGCGCGTTGCGCATATCGGCACCACTATTTCACTCATGCATATGGGCTGGCTGCTGTTTGCCGTGTTAATGGGCATAGCGGGAGTGGTGGCAAGATGAGTCTTCATGAACCCCCGCCCTGGCCAAGCCACGGAGGGCAGTCCGCTGCGCTCTTGAAGCGCTATGGCCTGCCGGCGGAACATCCGCTTGAAGATTTCAGCGCCAACCTGAACCCGCTCGGCCCGCCGGATTGGGTGGCCGAGACGCTTGGCCGGCAGTTCGCCGCGATCAACCACTACCCGGCGCCGGATTACGCGCCCGCCCGCGAAGCGCTTGCCGCCTATCACGGGGTAGCGGCGCAACAAGTACTGCTGACCAACGGCGGGGCCGAAGCCATTTTTCTGGCGGCCGCGCTTCATGCAGGCAAGCGGGCTGGCGTGCTGGTGCCCAGCTTTGGCGAGTACGCCCGGGCCTGCAGCGCCTTTGGTGTGCAGTTAACCCCCATTGCCTTGCCCGGGCCTGGGTTTACGCTCGATCTTGAAGCACTCATGGCCGCGATCAGGGACATCGATGTGCTTTTTGTGTGCCGACCCAATAATCCTACCGCCACGCTGATACCGTTTGAGCAGGTGCAACGACTGCTGGCGCGCACCGCTGAAAGCGGCTGCCAGGTGGTCGTGGACGAGGCGTTCATCGACCTGGCGGTAGGGCTCGGCGAGCGGGCATCGCTGACGCCACTGCTGGCTGAGCACCCCCATTTGACGCTCCTGCGCTCCATGACCAAGTTCTATACCCTGCCGGGGGTGCGGCTTGGCTATGTGCTGGCCAGCGCGGCCAATATTGACGCACTTTCCGCGCGCCAGCCGCCCTGGAGCGTTAACCAGATGGCGGCCGAGCTGGTGGCGCCGCTGCTCGCCGATACGGCATTCGCCGAGCGAACCCGTAGCTGGCTTGAACGCGAGCACCCGTTCATGAGCGCCGCCCTGGCCGAGAAGGGGCTTGAAATCGTGCCCAGTACCACCAACTTTTTTCTGGTTCGGCCCGATAACGCTTTGCGCGAGCGCGGGCTTACCAGTAACGTGCTTTTCGAACGGCTGCTGCGTGGCAACATGCTGGTTCGGCATACCCATAATTTCCCTGGCCTTGACGGTGGTTGGTTGCGCATCGCGTTGCGCGACCGAGCGGCCAATCAGCGGCTTTCAAAGGTGTTCGATGATTGTGTTTGTTAGTGGTGGCGCCCGCTCGGGAAAGAGTGAAGTGGCCGAACAGTGCGTCATCAAGGCGGCCAAGGGCGGTAGCTGTTATTACATTGCCACCGCCGATGTATTCGATGAAGAGATGGCCGCGCGGGTCGAGCGCCATAAAGCATCGCGCAACGCGCGCTGGATAACGCTGGAGGCGCCGCTGGCCATCGACGCCGCGCTGGCTCAGATACCCGAAGGGGCGGCCGTTCTGCTTGATTGCCTGACGCTCTGGGCAAGCCAGGTTCGCTATGCCAGCGAACTGACCGATGCCCAAGGCAAATGTCTGCTTGAAAACGCGGTTCACGCGGCGCGTTCGCAGCATCAGCATCTGGTGCTGGTTTCCAATGACCTCAATGAAGACCTGTTGCCCAACGATGAGGAGACCTGGCGATACCTTGGGTTTCTTCAGGGCCTGCACCGTTGGCTCGCTGCCGAAGCGGACTCGGTACTCGAAGTGGTTGGTGGGCTTGGCATCGAGTGGAAGCGTAAGGAAACCCTGTGCTGAAGAGTGCACTTTACGGCGTCGTGCTGGCGCTGCAGTTTCTCACCCGCCTGCCGCTGCCCATCGCCTGCCCCTGGACACCGGCGACTCGCCGCTGGGCGATTCGGGCGTACCCGCTGGTCGGTCTGTTATTGGGTGGGGTGCTGGCACTTGTCGCCCAGCTGATGCATGGCGCCCCGGCGCCGCTTGCCGCTCTGGCGCTGCTCAGCCTGTGGGTGGCGCTAAGCGGTGGCCTGCACCTGGACGGCGTGATGGATCTGGCCGATGCCCTGGGCAGCAACCAGCCGCTGGCGCGACGCTGGGAAATCATGAAAGACCCCCAGGTAGGCAGCTTCGGCATCCTGGCGCTATTTTTTCTGCTGGCCTGGAAGGGCGTGCTGTTATGGGCGCTGCTTCACTACGGCGCGCCGCTCTGGTGGCTTGTGGTGGTACCGGCGCTGGCCCGCTTTGGCGGGGCGGCACTGCTGGTGCTGACACCCTGCGCTCAGCAAAAGGGGATGGCCTGGGCCTGGAAGCAGTCGCTTGGCCCGCGTGATGTGGCGCTCGCGCTTGTACCTCTCATGGTGATGGCTATCTGCTGGCCTGGCGTACTGGTAGCACTGATGGCAGTGGGCCTGCTGGTCGCGCTTGCCCGCTGGGCGCTGCTGCGACTATTTCAGGGCATCAACGGTGATATGGTGGGTGCCACCATTGAAGGAGGAGAGCTATGGCTGATGGGATTGATGTGGAGCTGGTGGTGGTTCGCCATGGCATCACCGCCTGGAATATAGAACGGCGCTATCAAGGGCAGCGCGATATTCCGCTGCTGTTTCCTGACGCGGAAGAGGGGCTGCTGGCGCTTCGCGAGGCCCTTGCCGGCGAGCGTTTCGATGCTGTCTACACCAGTGATCTTCAGCGCTGTCAGCAGACACTGGAGTGGGCTCAGGCGGCCGCGCCGGGCATGCCGCTGCGCCTGGAACCGCGACTGCGTGAATTAAACTTTGGTGAGTATGAGGGCAAGGTCTACGATGAACTGAAACACCTGCCCCATTACCGCGCCTGGATCGACAGCGTCGGTGAGCTGCAGATTCCGGGTGGAGAGTCCGCCGCCGAGCTGCGTTCGCGTCTGGACGCATGGCTTTTTGATATGGCAACAGATGTGCAACGTCACGGGTACCGGAAAGTTCTGGCCGTTACCCACGGTGGCGTGATTCGCGAACTGCGTCGGCGTTTTGAAACCATCGACTTCTGGGAAGGGGTGGTGAATCAAGCGCAGGGAAGGCGCTGGCAGCTTGAGTATCATGGCGAAAGTGGTAAAGGAGGTTGGCTATGCAGGTGTTCATCGGCGGTGCCGGAGCCGGCAAACGAAACGCTGTAAGAAACCGCTTTCCCAATGCCGTATGGTGGCGGCTGGCGCCTGGGCAGCGGCTGCGCGAATGTGTCGGCGTCATGCTGCCGAACACTCCGCTGGTAGTACACGGTGTGCTGGATTGGCTGACGGCCTCCATTGACTCCGATGAGGGCAGCGACAGCTGGCGGGCGCGCTGGCGCGATGATCTCAAGGAGCTTCAGTGCGCGGCAACGACCCATCACACAACGCTGATCTTCATCGTCAATGAAGTCGGCCGAGGCATCGTGCCCATGGAGCGAAGCCAGCGCCGCCTGCGCGATCTGAACGGCTGGTTCAGCCAGGATATGGTCGAAGGCGCCGAGCAGGTCTGGTATGTGCGCCATGGGTTGGTGCAGGCGTTGGGTACGTAGTAGTAGCTGGATACGTAGCGTAGTAGTAAGTGCTTAAAGGCACAGAATTTTCAGATATTTGTACGAAATGTCTTACAATCATGTAAGACATTAACGCTTTGTGCCGCGCTGGGGTTGTCCTTGAGATAGATGCCGTTACTCTGATCGTTTCGCATTTTGATTCACGATCCAAGGAGCGGCGCGATGGCAGACGGCACTGGCCTACAATTTACTCTGAAGCTACCCGGCGTTGATGACGCCGCCGTCATCGATTTCGCCTACCGCGAGGCGCTTTCCCAGCCCTTCGAGTTGCAATTGAATTTTGCCAGTCGCGATAGCCGCCTGAGCGCTTCCGAGCTACTGGATCAGACTGCCACGCTCACCCTATGGCAAGATAGCCAGCCGCTACGTTACATAAACGGCATGATCAGCGAGTTCGTCCTAGCCGACCGCGGCCACCGGCGTACCTTCTACTCGGTCAAGCTCAGCCCCTCATTGTGGCGGCTTTCGTTACGTCAGAACTCGCGTATCTTTCAGAAGGTAGACCCGCTCTCCATTATCAACACCCTGTGCAGCGAGCGGGGGATTACTGATGTCACGTTCGCCGTCAGGCGCGAGCCTCTGGAGCGCGAGTACTGCGTGCAGTATCGCGAAACTGACCTCGCCTTTATCGAACGCCTGGCGGCGGAAGAGGGGTTGTTTTACTACCACACCTTTGAAGAAGGCGCCCACCGGCTGGTGTTTGCCGACGACCCACGCCTGCTTGCACATGTAGGCGAGCGTACCTACCACGGCCGCGCCGGAGGCACCGCGCCCATTCGCCATGTGCGAAAACTGCGCCAGACTGCTCGTATAGCGCCATCCTCCGCCACATTGAAGGATTACACCTTCAAGAACCCGGCCTATGCCCAGTTACACGAACACGTGGGCCGCGACGTTGAACAGTACGGCCAGCGCAGCGACTACGAACATTTCGATTACCCCGGCCGCTATAAAGAGGATGCTTCCGGTAAGCCGTTTACCCGTATACGTGTAGAACACTTGCGCCGTGAAGCACTCACCGCCCAAGCGGAAAGCGACCTGCCGGAACTGGCGCCAGGGATGCGCTTCACCCTGACCGACCACGACAACGAAAGCCTCAACCGCGACTGGCAACCCGTCGAGATCCTCCACCATGGCGAACAGCCTCAGGCGCTTGAAGAGGACAGCGTCGGCCACTTTGACGCCAATGGCATGACCCGGTATTACAATCAGGTCAGGCTAATTCCCGGCGATACGCCCTGGCGCGCCACGCCCAACCCCAAGCCTAGAGTCGACGGCCCCCAGGTGGCGTTTGTGGTGGGGCCGGAAGGCGAGGAGATTCACTGCGACGAACACGGCCGGGTGAAGGTCCAATTCCCCTGGGACCGCTACGCCGAACCCAATGACACCGCCAGCTGCTGGGTGCGCGTGGCCCAGGGCTGGGCCGGTGGCGGCTACGGCAGCATTGCCATCCCGCGAATCGGCCACGAAGTGATCGTTTCCTTCCTGGAAGGCGACCCGGACCAGCCGCTGGTCACCGGGCGTACCTATCACGCCGTCAACACTGCCCCGTACCCGCTGCCCGAGCACAAGACGCGTACCGTCATTCGCACCCAGAGCCACAAGGCCGAGGGCTTCAACGAACTGCGCTTTGAAGACGAGGCGGGGGAAGAGCAGATCTGGCTCCACGCCCAGAAAGACCTGGAGCTACTCACGCTCAACGACCGCACTGAAGAGATCCAGAACGACAGCCACCTCAAGGTGCACAACGACCGCATCAGCGAGATCGACAACGATGACCACCACACGGTGCACGGCAACCGCTACACCCAAGTGGACGGCGATGACCACCTCACCGTGAAAGGTACCCGCCACGACAACATCGGCCAGGCGCAGCTGGTGGAAGCCGGGCAGGAGATTCATCACAAGGCGGGCATGAAGGTAGTGATCGAAGCCGGCGC
>NZ_PVTK01000014.1 GCF_003002925.1 Vreelandella songnenensis | reverse complement strand
GAGCGGCGATCACGTGATCCTGTTCGTGATCGACAAGCGCCGCATCCGCGATGTGGAGCGTCTGTTCCAGGTCGGCCTGACGTTCTTTTAGGAGCATGCACCAACCATGAGTCTGCGGGTCATTCTACGCATATTAGGGCTGCTGCTGATGCTGTTCAGCCTGACCATGCTCCCTCCCATGCTGATTTCCCTGTGGTTTCGCGACGGCGTGTGGCACGCCTTCATGAGCGGCATCGCCATCTCGGTGGCTACCGGGCTGCTGCTGTACCTGCCCAACCGCAAGGCGCGCAAGGAGCTGCGCATTCGCGACGGCTTCTTGATCGCCGCCATGTTCTGGACGGTGCTGGCCCTGTTCGGCTCGCTGCCGCTGATGCTGTTTGGCGATACGGCGCTGGGCATCACGGATGCAGTGTTCGAGTCGTTCTCGGGGCTTACCACCACCGGGGCGACGGTCATCACGGGCATCGACTTTCTGCCCGAATCGATCCGCTACTACCGCCAGCAGCTGCAGTGGCTGGGCGGAATGGGGATCGTGGTGCTGGCGGTGGCGATTCTTCCCACGCTTGGGGTCGGCGGCATGGCGCTTTACCGCACCGAAATTCCGGGGCCGCTGAAAGATTCCAAGCTGACCCCGCGGATTACCGAAACGGCCAAGGCACTCTGGTATATCTACGCAACACTGACCATCGCCTGCATGGTGGCCTACATGCTCGCGGGCATGAACTGGTTCGATGCGCTGGGGCACAGTTTCTCCACCGTGGCGATTGGCGGTTTCTCCACCCACGATGCCAGCATCGGCTACTTCAACAGCGCTTCCATCGAGCTTATCTGCGTGGCTTTCATGCTGATTTCCGCGTTCAGCTTCAGTCTGCACTTCATGGCCTGGCGTGAAAAACGCCTGCTGCACTACTTTCAGGACCCGGAAGCGCGCTTTCTGATGCTGTTTATGGCCGGGCTGATCACCATTACCGTGATCACGCTGTGGCTGACGCAGACCTACGATACGCTGAGCGGTTTGCGCTACGGTCTTTTCGAGGTAGTGTCGGTGGCCACGACCGCAGGCTTTTCGGTGGCCGACTTCTCGGCCTGGCCCGGTGCGCTGCCCTTTCTGCTGTTCATTGCAGCCTTCGTGGGCGGGTGTTCCGGTTCGACCGCGGGCGGCATGAAAGTGATCCGCATCATCCTGATACTCAAGCAGGGGATGCGCGAAGTCATGCGCCTGATTCACCCCAACGCGGTGATTGCCGTCAAGGTCGGCAAGATGAGCGTGCCGGACAGCATCGCCCAGGCCGTGTGGGGATTTTTCTCGGCCTACGTCATGCTGTTTTTCTTGATGATGGTAGGCGTCATGGCCACCGGGGTCGATCAGATTACCGCCTGGTCGTCGGTGGGTTCTGCACTTAATAACCTGGGGCCTGCGCTTGGTGAGGCCAGCAGCCACTACGGCGAGCTTCCAAGCCTTGCCAAGTGGATTCTGGTGCTTGCCATGCTGCTCGGCCGCCTGGAAATTTTCACGGTGCTGGTGCTGTTCACGCCGGCGTTCTGGCGCCGTTGATAGGTTTTTCCTGTGCGTTCTGCCAGTACTTTTGCCGTTTCATATTCGAGTTGAGATACGATGAGCCAAGACGAAACCACCCCGCCGAGCGCACCCTTTGCCGCCCTGCCGGCCACCAGCGGGCCGCTGAAAGCGGTTACCGTTGGCAACACTACCTACACGCTGCTGGGTACCGCGCACGTGTCGGCCCAGAGTGCCGATGACGTGCGCAACCTTGCCGACAGCGGCCAGTTCGATGCCATCGCCATCGAGCTGTGCGATGCCCGCCATCACAGCATGAACAACCCCGATGCCATGGGCGAGCAGGACCTGTTTCAGGTATTCAAGCAGGGCAAGGCGGGCATGGTGGCAGCCAGCCTGGCGCTGGGCGCCTTCCAGCAGCGCATCGCCGAACAGTCCGGCATCGAGCCGGGTGCGGAAATGCGCGCCGCCCTTGAAGAGTGCCGCTCGCGCAATCTGCCGCTGCTGCTGGTGGACCGCGACGTAGGCGTGACCCTGAAGCGCATCTACCGCAACGTGCCTTGGTGGCAGCGCTTTTCGCTTTTCTCGGGGCTGATCGGCAGCGTGCTGTCGCGCCAGGACGTCTCCAAGGAGGAGATCGAAAAGCTCAAGGAGGGTGACATGCTGGAGGCGACCTTCAGCGAGTTTGCCGCCGAATCCGAGGCACTCTACACCCCGCTGATTCGCGAACGCGACCGCTACATGGCGCTGCGCCTTGCCGAACAGGCCCCGCCTGGGCGCTTCAAGAATGTGCTGGTCGTGCTGGGTGCCGGGCACTTGAAAGGCACTGTCGAACACCTTGAAGCGCCGCTGCCTGACAATCCAACGGTCGAGCGCGAAGCGCTGGAAGCCACGCCACCGCCTTCCAAACTATGGAAAGCCCTGCCCTGGCTGATTACCATCCTGGTGATTACCGGCTTTGCGATTGGTTTCTCGCGCAATACGGATCTTGGCTGGCAGCTGGTGCTGGAGTGGTTTCTGATCAACGGCATTCTATCCGGCGGTGCGACCATCATAGCGCTGGCCCACCCGGTCACGGTGATTGCTACCTTCTTTGCCGCCCCGCTTACCTCGCTGAACCCCACCATTGGCGCAGGCTTTGTCGCGGCCGGCGTGGAGCTTTACATGCGAAAGCCCAAGGTGCGCGACTTCTCCTCGCTGCGCAAGGATGTCACCCACCTTAAAGGCTGGTGGCAAAACCGCGTGTCGCGCACTCTGCTGGTGTTCATACTCGCCACGCTCGGCTCGGCAGTGGGCACTTGGGTGGCCGGTTTCAGAATCGCCGGTGCCCTGTTTGGCGGCGACGCCGCGTGAGCACGCTCAAGCGCGCGCCCTGGCAGGCAGATGCCCTGCTGCTGTTGGTGACGGTGCTGGCCGCAGGAGGCTGGATTTTCTCCAAGGAAGCCCTGGCCGGCATGCCGCCGCTGCTGTTTATCGGCACCCGCTTCCTGCTTGCCGGGCTGATTCTGCTGGGCTTTGCCTGGCCGGCACTGCGCCGAATGCCCGCACGGCGCATCCGGCGCGGGCTGTTTGTCGGGCTTTTGTTCAGCGTGGCGATTGGCTTCTGGATCATGGGGCTTGAGACCTCAAGCCACCTGGGGGAAAGCGCGTTCATCAATAGCCTTGGCATCCTGCTGGTGCCGGTGGTAGCCAGGCTGCTGTTTGGCGACCGCCCGCCGCGCTCGACCTGGGTTGCCCTGCCAGTGGCGCTTGCAGGCTTTGCGCTGCTGTCGCTCAACGCGGGCTTTCGAGTGGAAACCAGCCAGCTGCTGATGGCCTGCGCCGCGCTCTGCTTTGCGTTTCTGATCAACGTCAACACCCGGGTAGTGCGCAACGTTCCCGCCCTGCCGCTGACCACGCTTCAGCTACTGGCCGTAGGCGGCGTGCTGACGCTGACTTCACTTGCGTTCGAGCGCCAGCCCGTGGCGCTGAATACGTCCATCCTCGGCTGGTTCCTGGCAAGCGCCTTGCTGGCAAGCGCGCTGCGCTTTTTCCTTCAGATCACTGCTCAAGGGATGACGACCCCCAGCCACGCTTCGGTCATTTTAATGCTCGAAGCGGTCTGGACTGCGCTACTCGCCGCGCTGTGGTTTCGTGAAACCATGGCCCCGCTGCAACTGCTCGGCTGCGGACTCATCTTCGCGGCCCTGCTGATCAACCGCTGGTACTGGGTGCGCAAGGTGATTCTGCGCTGGCTGCCGGGAGCGGCCCGCTAGCTTTCCGGCGCGGCCTTTCGTGCCAGCAGCCGCTGCATGGCTTCTGTGGGTTCGGCAATCTTCTTGTAGAAGCGGCTGGCAGCGTAACTGTCGTTGAACACGTCAAAGTAGTCATCCAGCACCGCCGCCGCGTTTTCATCGCCTCCTTGGCGCAACAGCTCAATGGCCACTTCTGCCGTGCACAGATGCGCTTTCGAGGCGGGCTTGCGCAGCCGGTAGCGGGTTTCGCGCTCGGTATGCAGAGGTAACACCGGCAGCGCATCCAGGTAAGCGCTCTTGCGGAACATGCGCCGCGCCTGGCGCCAGGTGCCATCCAGAATGATGAATACCGGAATGCGGGACTGCTCTCTGGCGCGGTGCACGGCGTCCATGCCCACCACGCGATCCGCGTAATCGGGCTGATCATCGGGGAAGATCACGAACGGCACATAGCGCGGGTCTTCCAAAAGCGCTGTCAAAGCGGCATCCGGCGCCGTTCTGTACCAGGTAAACACCTTGGTCTGCGCCAGCACGTCGCCGATCAAGCGCCCGGTGTTGGTCGGCTTGTAGTGCTCCAGCGAGTGGGTGATCAGCCATACCTGAGCGTGGCTTTCCGCCTTTACCTGATACGGGCACAGGCAGTTCAGCTTGGGCAGGTTGCAGCCTTCGCAGCGTATGACAAAACTGCCCCGCGCCTTGAATTCGCGCCGCGGCGGTCGCGGATGGCCGGTTGCCGGATCACACTCAGAGGAAGTATCAGAGGCAGACATCCGCGCTCCAGAGAGAAGAAAAGGGCGCAGAGTATAAAGCAGCGCCCCTGGAATGACGAACCCCGCGATGTAAACCATAAAAATCTATAAAGTTGACACGGCGCTCTTGGCGCCGATAGAGTCTGGTCAACCTATCAAATTAAAATGGTTTACCGATGACTGCAACTGCTGCCCCCCGCCACGATTGGACTCTGGATGAAATCAATGCGCTGTTTGCGCTGCCGTTCAATGATCTGCTGTTCAAGGCCCAGCAGATTCACCGGGCGCATTTCGATGCCAACGCGGTGCAGGTATCCACGCTTTTATCGATAAAGACCGGCGCCTGTCCAGAGGACTGCAAGTACTGCCCGCAGTCCGGCCACTACAACACCCAGCTCGAAAAAGAGAAGCTGCTGGAGATCGAAAAGGTCGTCGAACAAGCCCGGGCGGCGAAAGCCGCCGGCGCCAGCCGTTTCTGCATGGGCGCGGCGTGGCGCAGCCCGCGTGACAAGGACCTGGTGCAGGTCGAAGAGATGGTTCGCCAGGTAAAGGCCCTGGGACTTGAAACCTGCATGACGCTGGGCATGGTGGATGGCGCGCAGGCCAGCCGTCTGGCAAGCGCGGGGCTTGATTACTACAACCACAACCTGGACACCTCGCCGGACTACTACGGCGAAATCATCACCACGCGCACCTACAGCGACCGCCTGGAGACGCTGGCGACGGTGCGCGAAGCGGGCATGAAGGTCTGCTCCGGCGGCATTTTAGGCATGGGTGAAGACGCCCAGGACAGAAGCGCTCTTCTGCAGCAGTTGGCCAGGCTCTCCCCGCACCCGGAATCCGTGCCGATCAACATGCTGGTCAAGGTCCCCGGCACGCCGCTGGAAAACGCCGAGGACCTGGACCCTATCGAATTTATCCGCGCCATTGGCGTGGCCCGCATCATGATGCCGCAAAGCCACGTGCGCCTCTCTGCCGGGCGTGAGCAGATGAGCGAATCCACCCAGGCGCTGGCGTTTCTGGCAGGCGCCAATTCGATCTTCTACGGCGACAAGCTGTTGACCACCGGCAACCCCCAGGCCGACCGCGACCGCGCCCTGTTTACCAAGCTGGGCCTGCACCCGGAGCAGCGCGAGACCTGCGAAAGTACAGATTCCCAGGCCACACGCCTTGCCCAGCAGGCACAGCAGCAGCGGCTCAACGAGCGTGCCGCCGAGCTTGCGGTGGATGCCGGTGTCTAAAGCGTGGCATGAGCGCCTGATCAGTGCCCGCGACACTCGCCAGTGCGCCCAGCAGTGGCGAACTCGTCGCATCAGGCAACCGGCCCCGCTGGATTTCGCGAGTAACGACTACCTTGGCCTGGCGCAGGATTCACGGGTTCAGGCAGCCCAGGCCGAAGGGGCTCGGCGGCTGGGTGCCGGCGCCGGCGCATCACATCTGGTGAACGGTCATCTGGCGATTCACGAGGCGCTGGAGGAGGCCCTGGCCGCATGGACGGGACGCGAGCGCGCGCTGCTGTTCTCCACCGGCTATATGGCGAACCTGGGCATACTGCAGGCGCTGGCCGATACTCACACAGCCATCTTTCACGACCGGCTCAACCACGCCTCGCTGCTAGACGGCAGCGCGCTGAGTGGCGCTCGTTCGCGGCGCTATCACCACAACGACATTGACGACTTGAGCCGTCTGATGGCACGCAGTATCTCTACACATAAGCTGGTGGTCAGCGATGGCGTCTTCAGCATGGACGGCGATATTGCCGATATTGCCGCCCTGGTGCGGGTAAGCCAGCAGCATGACGCCTGGCTGATGATCGATGATGCCCATGGCCTTGGCGTTACTGGCGTTAACGGCAGCGGCTGTGTTGGCACACGCTGGGGAAGCACGCAGGTGCCGATTCTGGTAGGCACTCTGGGCAAGGCGCTTGGCACGGCCGGTGCATTCGTTGCAGGCGATGCGCTACTGATCGACCACCTGACCCAGTTCGCCCGAAGCTATGTCTACACTACCGCGCAACCGCCCGGTATCGCCGCCGCAACGCTGGAAGCACTCACCATTGTCCAGCGCGAACCCGAACACCGTGAGCGGCTTGAACGCCATATCGGTTATTTTCGTGAAGAGGCCATGCGCCTGAACCTGCCACTGGGCAACTCGCTCACGCCCATTCAGCCGCTGCTGCTGGGCAGCGAATCGCGCCTGCTGCGGTGGGCCGAACGGCTGCACCTCGCGGGCATCGATGTTGGCGCCATTCGCCCACCTACCGTGCCCAGAGGCGAGTCGCGCCTGCGTATAACCCTGAGCGCCCTCCATTCGCGCAGCGATATCAACCAGCTGCTTGAGATATTGGATGCCTGCCACGAGGAAGTATCATGACACGTCTGGTACTGCTTTCAGGCTGGGGGATCGACCGGCGTATCTGGCAGCCGCTTCAGCCTTACTGGCCCGGCAACCTGGATATCGCCGCCGTTGACTGGCCGGGCTATGGGCAGATGCCTGCCCTGCCTGGCGGCGCCTCCCTCGGCGAGCTTGCCACGGCCATGGCGGAGCACTTGCCACGCGATGCAGTATGGGTCGGGTGGTCGCTAGGTGGTCTGCTGGCGACCGCCCTGCTCGACCACCTGCCCGCGCCGAAGGGGCTGGTGCTGCTCGGGGCAGGCGCCAGGTTCTGCGTTCCAGGCAGCCCGCTTGCCGCCGAGCTTGACGACTTTCAGGCGGTGTTTGCACGCCGCCCCGAGGCGGCCTGGCGCCACTTCCTGCGCTGGCAGGCCCAAGGCGAGCCAGCGCCCCATCAGGCATACACTCAGCTTCGCGACCTGCTGGGCAAGACACCCTGCGCAGACCCTTCTACCCTGGCCGCGGGCCTTCACTGGCTCGCGACACTGGATAACCGCCAGCGCCTTGAAGCGCCCCCTTGCCCGGTGGTTCACCTGATAGGTGAGCATGACCCGCTGGCAAGCCACGCAGCGCGCCAAGAGGCGCTGCCTATTGCGCGCTGCGGACATGGTCCGATGCTCTCGCAGCCAGCACATCTCGCCTCCCTGCTCGCCGCCCAGGCCGACCTGGTATCGACAGAGGAGATCGCATGAGCCTCGGTATTGCACAACCGTTACCGCTACCTGAAGCTGACTGGCAGGCCAAAGTGGCCCACGCCTTCTCGCGAGCGGCACCTCGTTATGACGCGCTGGCCGGCGCCCAGCGGCATATCGGTGAAACGCTATGGCGCCATCTTCCGGGCAGCGCCCAGCGCGTGCTTGACCTGGGGTGCGGCACCGGCTACTGGTCAAGACGGCTGGCGACACGCTATCCCACCGCACGGGTAACCGGGCTGGATATTGCCCCGGGCATGCTGGAGCACGCCCGAGCGCAGCATGGCGACAGCATCAGCTGGCAGCAGGGCAGCGCCGAGTCCCTGCCGCTGCCCGCAAGCGCGTTTGATCTTGTATTTTCCAATCTGGCGATTCAGTGGTGCCGCGATAGCCTGGCCGTCATGCAGGCGCTGTATCGCGTGCTGACGCCCGGCGGCCAAGCGCTCATCACCACGCTGCTGCCCGGCACGCTCAGCGAAGTTGCCTTCGCCTGGCGGCGTCCGGACGCCCTGTTGAGAACGCCAGAACGTGGTGTGCTAGAAACCGCCATCCGCAAAAGTGGCCTGCTCGCGTTATATCAATCTACCCAAGTGGAGACGCTCTTTTACCCTGACGTAAAGGCGGTCATGGCGTCCATCAAGGGGGTCGGTGCCCAGGTGGCCAGACCCCATGCGACGCTCACCCGGGCAGACCTGGCAGCGGCGACCGCACGCTTTGAGCAGCTGCGTGAGCCCCGGGGATTGCCGGTCAGCTACCACTGCCTGACCCTGCAGCTGGAGGCTCCGCGATGAAGCGCTTCTTTGTCACCGGCACCGATACCGATGCCGGTAAAACGCTGGTCACCGGCGCGCTGCTTTACGCGGCCCGCCATCGGCGCCTGAGCACGCTGGGGCTCAAGCCCATCGCTTCCGGCAGCGTGCCCACCCCGAACGGGCTGCGCAACGGCGATGCGCTGGCACTGCAGCAGCAAAGCGCGCCTGCGGTCGACTACGCCACGGTCAACCCCTTCGCCTTTGCGCCAGCCATCGCGCCGCACCTGGCGGCGCTGGAAGCGTGCTCGTCACTGAACGCTGGCGATATCACCCAGCGGCTGCGCGCAACGCTTGATCAAACGCTCCGGGATTTCACGCTGATCGAGGGTGCCGGCGGCTGGCGCGTACCGTTAAGCGAACAGGCAGACTTTTCCGACATTGCCATCGCGCTGAAGCTACCGGTCATTCTGGTGGTTGGCTTGAAGCTTGGGTGCCTCAATCACGCCCGCTTGACCGCCGAAGCGGTTCGCGCCGACGGCCTGACGCTGGCAGGCTGGGCAGGCAGCGTGGTCGACCCCGCCTTTGCGGCGGATACTGCCCGTCTTGCCGCCAATATCACTCATCTGGACGCCAGGCTGGCAGCGCCCTGCCTGGGTGTCGTGCCTCATCTGACAACGCCCGATGCCGCCACCGCCCATTCCTATCTCTCTCTGGAGGCATTATGAGTTCGCCGGTCTGGCATCCCTACGCGCACCTCAAGACCCAGACGCCCGCCCCGCGAGTCGTCGGCGGCAGCGGCGCCCATCTTGAACTGGAAAGCGGCGAGCGACTGCTGGATGCCACCTGTTCCTGGTGGTGCATGATTCACGGCTATGGCCATCCGCGACTGGTGGCGGCCATTCGCGAGCAGGCAGGTACGCTGTGCCATGTCATGCTGGGCGGGCTGACCCACGGCCCCGCTGACCAGCTGGCTCGCGAGCTGGTACGCATTACCCCGGATGGACTTGATCACGTCTTCTACTCCGACAGCGGCTCGGTAGGCATGGAAGTGGCGATGAAGATGGCGCTTCAGTATCAGGTGCTCACCGGTTACCCCAGCAAGCGCAGAATGCTGTCGCTGATGAAGGCATACCATGGTGACACCACCGGCTGCATGGCGGTCTGCGACCCGGAAGAGGGCATGCACAGCCTGTTTGCCGGCCTGTTGCCAAGCCACCACTTTGCGCCTGCGCCCACCGCCCCCTTTGATGGCTCGCCGGCGCAGGTCGGAGCGGATCTTGACGCCTTGCGTCACGTGCTCGAGCGCCACCACGACGAGATCGCCGCCCTGCTGATGGAGCCACTGCTGCAAGCCGCCGGCGGGCTTAACATGACCTCGCCGGATTACCTGCGCGGTGCGCGAGCGCTGTGCGACGAGTTCGGGGTGCTGCTGGTGTTTGATGAGGTAGCTACCGGATTTGGTCGCACTGGCAAGCTGTTTGCCGCCGACCATGCAGGCGTCACCCCGGATATCATGGTGCTCTCCAAAGGGTTGACCGGCGGCTATCTGGGCCATGCGGCAACGCTTGCCACGGACCGCGTTCACGCGGCCTTTATCGGTGATAGCGCACAGCACGCCTTCATGCACGGCCCCACCTTCATGGGCAACCCGCTGGCCTGCCGCGTGGCGCTTGAGAGCTTGCGGGTATTCGAGGAAGAGGATTATCTCGCCAAGATCGCCACGCTTAATCAAACCCTTCGCCGCGAACTACTCGACGATCGCGCGTTGAATGCTCATCCGGCGGTGGCCGATGTACGCGTACTGGGCGCCACAGCGGTCATCGAAACACCTACCGCTGACGCGCTGGCAGGCGTGGCAAGCTTCGCCCGAAAGCACGGGGTATGGCTGCGCCCGTTTGGCCGCTGGCTTTACACCATGCCCGCCTATATCACTTCGCCTTCGGAGATGACCCAGATTACCGATGTCATGAAAGCCTGGTTTTCCGAGTCCCGGTACCGCTGAATAATCAAGACTTACGGTAGCTCCAGCGTGCCCCGCGCCTTCCACTGCGCGACCAGTGCCGGCACGCCTTCCCCGGCGGTGGCCTTGATGGCCGCCACGCCGGGCGGGCTCAGCGCCTCGGCGTCGGGGTCAATCAGCGCACAGGGCGTGTCGTAGTCGATGTAGGAGAGCAGCGACGCGGCCGGCATGACCGCAAGCGACGTGCCCACGACCAGCAGAAAATCCGCCTGAGCAGCCAACGCGCAGGCCTCATCGAACAGCGGAACGCTCTCGCCAAACCAGACCACGTCCGGGCGCAGCTGACTGCCCTTGTCGCAGGTATCACCCAGCGCGATGCCGCCCTTGGGCAGCGGGTAGCGCATGCGCTCATCCACGCTTGAACGGGCGTTCAGAATCTCGCCGTGCAGGTGAATCACCTCGCTGGAGCCTGCGCGTTCATGCAGGTCGTCAATGTTCTGGGTAATGATGGTGACCTTGAACCCCGCCTGCTCCAAACTTGCCAGTGCGCGGTGCGCCGCGTTGGGCTTGGCCTTGCGGATCTGCTCGCGGCGCTGGTTATAGAATGCCAGCACCCGTTCGGGGTTACGCTGAAAGCCTTCCGGGGTCGCCACCTCTTCCACCGGGTGGTCTTCCCACAGCCCGTCGCTGGCGCGAAAGGTCTTGATACCGCTTTCGGCGCTGATCCCGGAGCCGGTAAATACCACCAGATGGCGCGCTGTCGTCATGGTTGCCTCTGTTTCAACGTGTTTATGGGTCAGCGTCTACAAAGCGCTGCGCGTTCCCGTAAGGGTACACGTCAATGATCCGGCCATCGACAATGGCCTGCTGCAATCCCTGCCAGTAGCTGACCTCGAACAGCTCCGGGTGAAATGTCCTGAACCGCCGCAGCCGCTCCGGATTGGCAAACATGAACGGGCCAAACTCCTCGGGAAAGATATCGTTCGGGCCGATGGAGAAGCTTTCGTTTCCCCCGTTCAGATAGTCACCACCGCTTGCGGCGGGCATGGCACGAAAACGGCATTCGGTGAGATAGCACACTTCGTCGTAATCGTAGAAGATCACCCGCCCCTGACGGGTAACGCCGAAGTTCTTCAGCAGCATATCGCCAGGGAAGATGTTGGCCGCCGCCATCTGCTTGATGGCGTCGCCATAGTCCCTGAGCGCGGCCAGCAGCGCGTCTTCGCTGCACTGCTCAAGGTAGATATTGAGCGGCGTCATCATGCGCTCGGTGTAGCAGTGTCTGATGATGACCTTCTCACCCTTGAGCGACACCGTGGCGGGCGCGACCTCCAGCAGGTGCGCCAGACACTCCGGGGCAAAGTGATCCTTGTGGACAATGAAGTTGGAGAATTCCTGAGTGTCGGCCATGCGCCCCACCCGATCATGGCGCTTTACCAGACGGTACTTTTCGCGCACCACGGCGTGGGTCACGTCCTTGGCCGGATCGAACCGGTCCTTGATGATCTTGAACACCGTACGGGCACTCGGCAGCACGAACACCGCCATCACCATTCCGCGCACCCCCGGGGCGATCACGAACCGGTCCTCGCGCTTGGCGACCTGGCGGTTAAGGGCACGAAAGAACTCGGTCTTGCCGTGCTTGAAAAAGCCGATGGCCGCGTAAAGCTCCCCGGCGGGCTTGTGCGGCATCAGGGTCTGCAGGTAATCGACGAACTCGCCGGGTACCGGTACCTCGACCTGAAAATAGGCGCGGGTGAACGAGAAGACAATCGCCACGTCGTCGGGATCGATCAGCACGGTATCCAGGTGCAGCCCGGGGTCTGCCCCCGCCTGCTCGTCAAAGCGTTCGCTGTGGCGAATGGGCAGCACCAACGGTACGTGCCGGCCGCCACCCCTTATCTGCCCTACCAGGTAGGCGCCCTTGTTACGGTAGAAAACGCTGTTGAGCAGCTCGATGCTGGCGTCCTGGGCGTGCGCGATAGCACTCGGTAGAAGCGCCTCCAGCCGCTTCGCGCCCAGGCGCGTATCGCGATTCATATCGGCGAAGGGGTTTTCCAGCTCGGCGCCTTCAAGCGCCCATTTCAACGCCTTCTGCCAGTTGCCGTTTACCCGGTGGCGCCGGCACAGCTCTATCCCCGAGCGGTGTGCGGCGTTGGTGCGCGAACTCTCAACAAACATCCAGTCGTTGCGGATATGGCGGTGATTGAACACGGCGCAGAACAGCGAATTGAAGAAGGTTTCGGCCAGCTCGTAATCCAGCCGTTGGCTGATCAGCTCGGCGTAGTGGCCGCGCGCTTCCCGCCAGAGCTCGCAGTGGGCCAGCATGTCCTCGGAAAACGCTTGCCTGAGGCTTGAAAGCCCCTCCTCTACCTTCTGCTGGTAGAGGTTGATGCGATCAATCGAGGCCTGCTGCCCCTCGCGCCAGGCACCCTCACGAAACCGCCGGCTGGCGTCCTGGGTAATCGCTTTGAAGCGCGTACGATACGCATCGAAACCATGCAGAAGCGTAGCGGCCAGGCGGTAGGCGGGCGTGGTTTTCACAGGCGGGTCTCTTGGCGTTTTCTTCCAGCCTATACGATGCCAAGCCCCCGAGCTATCGAGCACGGGGGCTTTATCAGGAAGGCCAGCGCCGTTACACGTTGGCGCCTGGCACTGCCGGGTCGGCGACCACCAGCGCAAACTCCTCCTCGGCGGTTTTCGCCACCAGCTTGTTCTTGCTGTAGAGGAAGAAGTAGGCCGCCCCGGCAATGAACAGCACGATGGTGTAGTTGAACGCGCGGGGATCAAAGGCGTACACCCCGGTAAGCGCTACCAGTGCCAGCACCAGCGCTACTGACGACGTGACCACCCCGCCCGGTGTTCTATAGGGGCGCGGCAGGTCCGGGCGCTTCACACGCAGCAGAATGTGGCTAAGCGCCATCAGCGCATAAGAGATAGTGGCGCCCACGACGGCCATTGCCAGGATAAGATCCCCCTCACCGCTCAACGACACCAAAAAGCCAAACACACCCGGCACCACCAGCGCCAGGTAAGGCACCTTGCGTTCGCTGGTCAGCGACAGCGACCTTGGCAGATAACCTGCACGCGACAGGGCAAATACCAGCCGGCTGTAGCCGTAAATGATCGAGAAGAACGAAGCCACCAGGCCCGCAAGCCCCAGCACGTTGACCAGTGTGGCGAGCGTCGGGTTGCCCGCTGCGTTGAGCGCATCCACCAGCGGCACGCCGCTCTGGCCAATCATCTCGGCCCCGGCCGCCCCGGCCAGCAGCACCACCACGAGAAGCGCGGTAAACAGCAGAAACAGCATGGCACCGATAATCCCCTTGGGCATGTCTCGGGCCGGGTCCTTGGCCTCTTCGGCGGCCAGCGGCACGCCTTCGACCGCCAGAAACAGCCACATGCCAAACGGCAGCGCCGCCCAGATCCCGTACCAGCCATAGGGCATGAAGGTGCTGGCTCCGGCGGCCTCGGTGGGCGCAATATCAAACAGATTGGCGACATTGAAGTCGCCGACCAGGGCCACGGCAGTGGCCAGAATGGCGAACACTGCCAGGCCGCTGATCACCATCATTACCTTCAGCGCTTCGCCAACGCCGGTCAGGTGAATGCCGATGAACACGGCATAAAACAGTAGATAGACCAGCGGGCCATCGATCCCCACCAGCGCCTCTACCGCAGAGCCGATGAAGATCACGATGGCGGCCGGGGCCAGGGCATACTCGATCAATACGGCAAGCCCGGTCAGATAACCGCCGGCAGGCCCCATGGCTTGCCGTGCAAAGCTGTAGCCGCCCCCGGCGGCGGGAATCGCGGCGGACATCTCGGCAAGCGACAGCACCAGCGCCAGGTACATCAGCGCCATCAGGCAGGCGGCTATCGCAAAGCCGCCCCACCCGGCCTCGGCAATGCCGAAGTTCCACCCGGCAAAGTCGCCGGAAATCACATACGAAACCCCAAGGCCGGCCAGCAGCAGCCAGCCAGCGGTGCCCTTACGCAGCTGGCGCTTTGCCAGGTACGCTTGATCGACAGTCGGTTGTGTCATTGTCTTGCCCTTTGAGTGTGGAACGAAACCAGGGTGAGCGGCGTGCCAGCTGGTAGCGGTCCCTATTGTTATTCGGGTCGTCGTTTCAGGTGTTGCAGCGGCCTGGTCAGGCGCAGCCTAATCAGCCACCAGAAAGTTTCGGGTGGAGCCTGTGCTTTCCAGCACGTTATCTTCGCTGCGGTCCTTGAGCTTGACGCCGGAAAGCTGGCGCTCGCGCGCCTCCTTGAGCAGCAGCAACAGCCGCCGGGCGGCTTCCTCCATCGCCAGACCCGCCGGGCGCACGTTGGAGATGCAGTTGCGCCGATCATCCTTGAGCCCCGGCGCCGGCGCCCAGGTCATGTAGAGCCCCAGGCTGTCCGGCGAGCTGAGCCCCGGCCGCTCGCCAATCATTACCAGCACTGCATCGGCATTGAGCAGCGCGCCAACTTCATCGCCAATCGCCACCCGGCCCTGCTCCACGATGGTGAGCGGCGCCATTTCCCAAGCATTGCTGTCCTGCTCGAGCTGCCGATAGAGCGCTTTCAGAAAGGGCTTTGCATTCTGTTGAACGGCCAACGCCGAGAGCCCGTCAACCAGCACCACCGCCAGATCCACGCGGGGCGTCGAGGGTGCTGCGGTTTGCAACTGCTCGCGCGACGCCTCATTCAATCGGCGGCCGTAATCGGGGCGCTGCAGGTACATGGCACGGTCCTGAGCCTGGCTATGCAGGCGCTGCGGCGCCTGGGCCAGTTCAAACGCCTCCTGCAGCTCGCAGGCCAGTCCGTCCACGTCCAGCAGGCAGTGCACCGCATCCTGGGCCTGGGCATGGGCCAGCTGAAACTCCAGCAGCTTGCGAGTCGGCAGGCTGACCCCGGCGCGGCCCAGGCCGATGCGCGCATCGGTGAACGCGCGCAGCCGCTCCCAGGGGTTTTCGACCACGATGGGTGACGTTTCATCAGGTGGCATGGCGCGGCTCCTTGTGCAGGTGGCGCAGGCTTTCGGCAAACGCGGCGGGCAGTTGATCGTTCAGACGGTGGGTACTCACATCCTGGAATATCTGCATTTCCTCGAGCCAGCGCTCGAACTCGGGGGCGGCTTTCAGGCCCAGCGCGCGGCGGGCGTAGAGCGCATCGTGAAACGAGGTGGTCTGATAGTTGAGCATGATGTCGTCAGAGCCCGGTATGCCCATCAAGAAGTTGCACCCGGCCACCCCCAGCAGGGTGAGCAGGTTATCCATGTCGTTCTGGTCGGCCTGGGCGTGGTTGGTGTAGCACACATCGCAGCCCATGGGCACGCCCAGAAGCTTGCCGCAGAAGTGGTCTTCAAGCCCGGCGCGGGTGATCTCCTTGCCGTCGAACAGATACTCCGGGCCGATGAAGCCGACCACGGTATTGACCAAAAGCGGGTTGAACTTGCGCGCCACGGCGTAGGCGCGCGCCTCGCAGGTCTGCTGGTCGAGCCCATGATGGGCGTCGGCGGAAAGCGCGCTTCCCTGACCGGTTTCAAAATACATGACGTTGTTGCCCACCGTTCCGCGGGCAAGCGACTGCGCTGCCGCCTCGGCCTCGGCAAGCGTGGCCAGGTCGAATCCGAAACTCCGGTTGGTGGCTTCGGTACCGCCGATCGACTGGAACACCAGATCCACCGGGGCGCCCTGCTCGATCGCCTCCAGGGTGTTGGTCACGTGGGTGAGTACGCAGGACTGGGTGGGGATCTGGTACTTCTGGATCACCTCATCCATCAGGCGCATCAGTTTCACGCTCTGGGCGACGTTGTCGGTGGCCGGGTTGATGCCGATCACCGCATCACCGCTGCCGTAGAGAAGCCCATCCAGAATGCTTGCCGCGATGCCGGTGACATCATCGGTCGGATGATTGGGTTGAAGACGGGTGGAGAGCCTGCCGGGAAGGCCGATGGTATTGCGAAACGCGGTGACGACCTGGCACTTCTTGCCTACCAGGATCAGGTCCTGGTTGCGCATCAGCTTGCTCACCGCCGCGGCCATCTCCGGGGTGATGCCCGCGCGCACGCTTTGCAGCACCTCGGGTGTGGCGTGGTCGGACAACAGCCAGTTGCGAAAATCACCGACCGTCAGATGCTTGATGGGCGCGAATGCCTTGATGTCGTGGTCGTCGATGATCAGCCGGGTAATTTCGTCATCTTCGTAGGGAATCAGCGCCTCGTTCAGAAAGGTGGTCAGCGGCAGTTCCGCCAGCACCATCTGCGCGACCACGCGCTCCTCGGCGCTTTCAGCAATGACGCCCGCCAGTCGGTCACCGGAACGCGACGGGGTCGCCTTGGCCATCAGCGCCGCCAAGCTCTTGAAGTGATAGTGTCGGCTTCCCACCGTGGAGTGATAGGTCTGAGCCATGGAGGTTCCTTGTATTTATTTTCCCAACGCCAAGCATTGCGAAATAGAAAGTTACCGGGTTTAACCCTAGCGCCTTTTAAGATAGCGGCGCCTGACGTTCAGGGCTACGCCCCACCCCGCATATTCTATAAGCACATTTCGCGCCAATTTCGAGAATGCCTGAACAACGAAGCGCGTCTGTTGCCTTATAGTGCAGGCCTTACGCCGCCGCTCATTTATTGACCAAGGTACCAGCATGCCCAACGCATCGGTAAAACGCTTTCGCCGCCTGCCCGAGGACGAACAGTCGCGGGTGATCGAAATGGCCTGGGAAGACCGCACGCCGTTTGAAGCCATCGAAACGCTCTTTGGCCTTGCCGAACCCGATGTGATCGAGGTGATGCGCAGTGAGCTGAAGCCCGGCTCGTTCAGGCTTTGGCGCAAGCGCGTGACCGGCCGCGCCACCAAGCATCGCGCCCTGCGCTCCCCCGCCATACAGCGCGGCTACTGCCCAACTCAGTACAAACGCTGACGCTTCAGAAAAGCCTTGAAAGCACTTCAAGACAACGCCTTTCTAATTGCCACTAAATTGTTATATTATTACATAACATAAACTCCCTTTAGAGGCGTTCTGGCAATGACTGCGTTTTCTCCCCTGCCCGTTACCGTGCTGTCGGGCTTTCTTGGTGCAGGCAAGACCACCGTGCTAAATCATATCCTCGCCAACCGTGAAGGCCTGCGCGTGGCGGTGATCGTCAACGATATGAGCGAGGTGAATATCGACGCCGCGCTGGTGCGCGGTGGTCCCGGTGAATCCATCCTGGATAACGAAGTGGCGCTCAACCGCTCGGAAGAGCGTCTGGTCGAGATGAGCAATGGCTGCATTTGCTGCACGCTGCGCGAAGATCTGCTGGTCGAGGTCGGCCAGTTGGCCCGCGAAGGCAGGTTTGACTATCTGGTGATCGAATCCACCGGTATCTCCGAGCCATTGCCGGTAGCGGAAACCTTCACCTTCGAAGACGAAAGTGGTCAAAGCCTTTCTCACGTGGCGCGGCTGGATACCCTGGTCACCGTGGTGGACGGTGCCAACTTCATGGCCCAGTACCGCGAGGCGCAAAGCCTGGCGGAAGCGGGAGAAAGCCTGGGCGACGAGGACGAGCGCAACGTGGCCGACCTGCTGGTCGATCAGATCGAGTTCTGCGACGTCTTGCTGATCAGCAAGACGGATTTGATCAGTGAAACCGAGCTTGCCTCCCTGAAAGCCATCCTGCACTCGCTCAACCCGGATGCGGAACTGGTACCGATCCGCCAGGGCAGCGTACCACTGGATAAGGTGCTGGATACTGGCAAGTTCGACTTTGAGCGCGCCCAGCAGGCGCCAGGCTGGCTCAAGGAGATGCGCGGCGAGCACGTGCCGGAAACCGAAGAGTATGGCATTGGCAGCTTTGCCTACCATGCGCGCCGCCCTTTTCACCCCGCGAAGTTTCACGACCTGCTTCATTCAGAGTGGTTTGGCGAAGGCCTCTTGCGCTCGAAAGGCTTCTTCTGGCTGGCGACGCGCCCCCAGTGGGCCGGGCAGTGGAGCCAGGCTGGCGGCATCGCCCACCACGGCGTGGCCGGCATGTTCTGGAAGGCGATTCCGGAAGAGCGCTGGCCGGAGGACGCAGAGTACCGCGAATTCATCCTGGAAAAGTGGGAAGAGCCGTTTGGCGATATGCGCCAGGAGCTGGTATTTATCGGCCAGCACCTGGATCAGGCGCGGATGCGTCAGGCGCTGGATGACTGCCTTTTGAGCGAGGACGAACTGCTCGCCGGGGCCGAAAGCTGGAAAACGCTGCCGGACCCCTTTCCTGCCTGGGAATAAGTGACCGAACCCACCGAAGGCCCCGGATAACGATCCGGGGCCTTTTCTGTTACACCTTGATAGCCGCGCTTCAGACGCTTTGCCGCTTTCGAGAAACGGCAAAGCGCAGCGCATCGATGAGAACGATGACGACCAGACTCCCGCCCAGTACCGGCAAGGCGAAGCCTAACAGCACCAGAACGACGAGCAGGCTTGCCTGAATGGCTAGAGGTAACATGACGAACAGCGCCGTCAGGGTCTGCGCCTGATTGACCGTGGCACTCTTGATACGCTGCCACCACATTCGATAGCCCCATACGATCAAAAAAACCAGCGCAGCCGCCAACAGCGCCAGCACCAGCTGGTTCACCAGCCCGAACAGCACGCCCATATGTAAATCGACGCCCCAGCGCGTCAGCTTTGCCGCCAGCGGGAAAGTGGCAAAATCCGTTTGATCGAGAATCCGCATATCGCCGGGGTTCAGAGTGACCTGATCTACCTGGGTAGGCCAGCGACGATCGATTTCAGACACCCGCCACGCCCGGCCTTCACCGGCGGGCGGCTCTATCTGAAGTCTGTCGGCCATCAAGCCGGCGCCTCTTGCCGCTGCCAGCGCCTGGTCAAACCCTTCAGCGTTTGCATACTCCCCGACGTGTGGAGCACGGCTCACGCCATGGTCGGCATGCATATCGTGATGATCGTGGGCGCCATGAATAGGCGCATCGCCGGGCATGGAAAGCACGGTCGATACGCTGGGCGTCCCCCAGCCCCAGGCCTGTCTCAGCTCGCCGATATTGCCGCCAGCCCACTGCGACCAGGTAAGCCCGGTGGCCGAAAAGAACAAGAGCCCGACCAGCGCCAGCGCACCCACAGTGGCGTGGTGGCGCCTAGGCTTCATGCGTGGGCTGGTGCCATTGAGCGCTTTACGCCTTGTGAACCAAAGCATCAGGCCTAACAGGGCGATAATCCATAGCCAGGAGGCGGCAAGCTCGCTATAGAGCCGTCCGGTATCGCCGAGCAGCAGGCCGCGGTGGAAGTGATCAATGGCGGTACGAAACGGCAGGATACCGCTGGTGCCGTACACCGTCATGTCGCCTTTCACTTCAAGGGTTGCCGGGTCAATGAAGATGGCGCGATGCTCGGATGGCCCAAGTGCTGTGTCGGCAAACATCACTCGCGTGGTGCTGTACGCATCCGGCGCGGGGCGAACCGCCGCTGGCAGTACGTCCTGCCCTGCCGCAAGTCGGGCGGTGTCGACTTGCCGGGCCAGCGGCTGTGGCGCGCCTTCGGCGCTTGCGGTCAACGCATCGCGGTATAGCCAGGACTCTACCGAGGGCGTCAGTACATAAACCATGCCGGTCAATGCCGCCACCAGTATAAAAGGCCCTACCAGTAACCCTACGTAAAAGTGCATACGCATTAGTAAGGCAAAAAGAATCTTTCCACTTCGCCTGGGCGGTGGTAATTCGGCTTTTTTCGATGGCATGTTCTATCTTTCCCGATAAGTTTACGAAAGACGGCTATACGCAAACAAGCTATAAACATTGGCGAAAGCGTTAACTACCGCCCATACGCCAGGCAATCTTTTAAACCTGTACAGGTGTGGCTTTATATTAAAGAAGCTTCAGGCGTTTAAGGCTTGCTGCATTTATCCACCACCGACGATTAGGGCCGCGGAAGGCAAGCTGCTACAATCGCTTCATCTGCAAACGCCTCTGGAAACCGATTGACGATGCCGCTATCCCGCGGGGCACGCATGCTCTACTACCGCTGCACGCTCGCGATGGCGTGGGTGGCAATGTGCCTGTTATTTGCAGGGCCAATCATTTCCCAATTCCAGGCCGCCCAGCATCATCAAGATGCCCATTCCGCCCACACTGGCCACCATCACCACCCCACGTCCGCTATAGCCCCCTCGGGTCATTCACTTGATACCGCGAGTGAACTGAGGGCTTTCGACGCTCTGGCGAATTGGCATACGCAGTGCGGCTACTGTGAATTATGGCAACACAGCCCTTCGCTCTCGATAGCGTTACCTGCGATTGCGCAGGGCGCATTGATCACTCTTGGCGACGTTTCGTCTGCGCCTCAAATTGGCGCAGCCTTCCACTACAACTATCCGCATTCGTTAACGCGCGGACCTCCACCCTTATCTAATGTCTAGTAAACCCCTACGCAGTTGCTTTTATAGTAACGCGTAAAACGAAAAATCAAATAGGGCGACTATGCTTTTTTTAAGCATAACAGCGCTCGGAATAACTGCGGCTTGTTAGTTATAAATTACTCTTGAAAACGCTTTGAATATCAAAATATGGACTCAGTAATAGAGTATTCATTAATCGAACATTTAAAGATCGACGGACAGTGCACGATGATTAATCGAATACCTTGAGGCTTTCGAAGATTTTTTGCTCGACTAATGCAATCAGCTCGACATTGATGGCGTTGATGGCGGGCTCGAGATTCTTTTCCAGCGGCAGAATGATCTGAAAGTCGTAATACAGATCAAAGCCGAGCGGGCGAACCACCACGCCCGCGCGCTTGGCATCGCTGGCCGACACCGCGTTCAAGACGGCCAGGCCTGCGCCATTCGCCACCAGACGAATTGCCATCTCCCCCAATGAGACGGTCCATATTTTCCTGGGCGAAACGGCGTGCCTCGCCAGGCGTTGTGAGATCAGATGACGCCCTTGTTCCTTGGGCTCCCCGCAAATCAGCGTTTCGTCGGCAAAATCCTTGATATCGATAAGTGCCTTGTCCTCCAGCGGATGCCCTGAGGGAATAAGACACATACCGGGCAGAGAGTATTGGAAACTCTGATAACGCGGATCAACACGGGTATCACTGGTGATGCCGAAATCGAAACGCTGGGCCACCATGTCATCGGGTATCTGGCTTGAGCGATAGGAGTAGAGGCTGATCTCAAGCTCGGGAAACTGCTCGGCCAGCAGCGTTGCGGCATCCGGTACCAGGCTCATGGCAAACGAGGGCATGCTGACCACCCTCAGCTGGCCAGCCGCTTGATCCTTCAGCCGTTCAGCAAACTGACGCAGATGATGCAGCCCCACATAAACCCGCTCCACTTCGTCATAGAACAGCGTGCCCCGCCGGGTCGGCAGCAGGCGGTTGTTATGGCGCTCAAAAAGATCGAACCCGAGCCTTGCCTCCAGCTGTTTTATCAAACGACTGATAGCCGGTTGCGAAATCAGCATCTTGCTGGCGGCTTCCGTTGCACTGCTGGTTTTCATGATCCACATGAAGGCTTCTATCTGACTATCCGTAAACCCTCGATAAGCCATAACATTTCGTCATCCTTCGATAATCAAAAATCAATATAACTGCTTAAAAGAGCCAGTATACAGTTGGGTAAGGCTAAAAAAGCTGCACCCAGCATCACAACATAATATTTAGCTATCGTTTGATGAATTCATGAGGATTGACCATGATCGATGAAATTTCCGAGCACAATGCCCTGTTTACCGCCTGGCGACGCGACATCCACCAGCACCCCGAACTGGGCTTCGAAGAGCAGCGTACTGCCAAGTTAGTGGCTGACCGGCTGACAGAGTGGGGGTTTGACGAAGTGCATACCGGCATCGCGACCACCGGCGTTGTGGGTGTGCTGCGGGGCAAGACGCCCAGTTCTCGCACTATCGGGCTGCGTGCCGACATGGATGCCCTTGCCATGACTGAAAACAATCAGTTCGGTCATGCATCACTCACTCCAGGCAAGATGCACGGCTGCGGTCACGATGGACATACCACGATGCTGCTGGCCGCCGCGTGGTATCTGGCCAGGCATCGCGACTTTTCCGGTACCGTGCACTTCATTTTCCAGCCTGCTGAAGAGGGTCTGGGCGGCGCCAAGGTCATGGTGGACGAAGGTCTGTTTGACCGATTCCCTTGTGATCGTATCTACGGCATCCACAATATGCCGGGTATTCCTCAAGGCGAATTCTGGCTTCGCGATGGTGCACTGCTGGCCAGTTCCGACCGCTTCACCATCGACATACACGGCAAGGGCGGTCACGCAGCCATGCCGCAGCACGTTATTGACCCGATGCTGATCGTGAGTGCCATCATCAGCGGCGCGCAATCCATCGTCAGCCGCAATACCTCTCCACTGGATGCGGCGGTGCTCTCGTTTACCGACCTGCACGCAGGCTCCGGCACGTTCAACGTCATACCCGACAACGCTACCATGATGGGCTGTATCCGCTCCTTCAATGACACCGTTCGCGAGCATGCCATCCAACGGTTGAAGCAGCTGGTGGAAAGTACCGCGGCCGCCTATGGCGCCACCGCCACGCTCGCCTTTCGCCCTGGCAGCTATCCGGCCACGGTCAACGACTCCCACGCCGCACAGTTGGCTGCCGACGTTGCCCGCGATGTAGTCGGCGATGCCAAAGTGAACACGAACTGCCTGCCGGTTTCCGGCAGCGAAGACTTCTCCTTCATGCTGCAGGCGATTCCGGGCTGCTATGTATTTCTGGGCAATGGCTTAGAAGGCGAAACCGGGGGTGTCAGCGTTCATAACCCAAGCTACGACTTCAACGACAGTATCATCCCGGCAGGCGCCTCCTACTTTGTCCAGCTCATCAAGCGCGAACTCCCCGCGCATTAAGCACTTCAAAAAATACAACATTCAAAAGGCACTTCCTGACATAAAGCGGAGAACAACATGGAAGCCAGTAAAACCAGGATTTCCGGTGGCGACACCGGAATCATGCATCGTATTGCGCGCATAGCCGATGCTCTGCCCCACCCCTTCATCATGTTTCTTATCCTCTTTCTCGTCACGCTGGGCCTGTCCGCCGTGATGAGCCAGTGGGTCGCCCCGGTTCGCCACCCTGCTACCGATGAACTCGTACAGGTTCGCTCGCTGCTTAGCTGGGACGGGCTGAGATTCATGGTGACCGGGGCAGTGACCAATTTCACCAGCTTCCGCCCGCTTGGCCTGGTGCTTGTCATGGTGCTGGCGCTGGGGCTGATTCAGAAAACCGGTCTTGCCGACGCGACCATCCGGCGCATGCTGAGCAACGTGGCACCATCACTCATTACGCCGGCGGTGATTGTCACTTCCATCCTCGCCAATCTGGTGTCGGATGCCGCCATTTTTCTTATTCCACCGCTTGCAGCGCTCATGTTCAAAACGGTTGGCCGCAACCCGATTGCCGGTATTATCGTGGCATTCATCGCTGTCTTTGCCGGTTTCAGCGCCAACGTCTTCATTGCCGGAACGGACCTTCTGATTTCGGGAATATCGACCGAAGTCGTGCAGAGCGTTCGCCCAGGCTATGAAGTCAGCGTTGTGTCCAACTGGTTCTTCATGTGCGCTTCGGTGCCGCTCATCACGCTTATCATCACGGTGATGAACGATCGGTACGTCGAGCCCATGCTGGCGCGTTTTGAAGATCAGGGCACCGAGGAAAAAGGGGAGCAGGATATACAGCTAACCGACAGGGAGCGCCGTGCGCTGCGCTATACCGGCCTGGCGGCCCTGGCATATATTGCGGCTGTTCTGCTGCTGATCCTGCCCGAGAGTTCTGGACTGCGTAATGCCGAAGGCGGCCTGCTGCCCTCGCCGTTCATGAGCGGCCTGGTACCCATCATCGTGCTGTTCTTCAGCCTGTGCGGCATCGTTTACGGTATTACCATCGGCAAGATCAAACAGGCAAGCGACGTGCCGCGCTTGATGGAAGAAGCGATGCGCGACATGTGCGGGTTTATCGTCATCGTGTTCATGGTGGCGCAGTTCATTGCCATCTTTAACTGGTCGAATTTGGCCATCGTCAGCGCGGTCAATGGAGCCGACTGGCTGTTGAGTATCAACATGCCGACGCCGATGGCCTTATTGTGTTTCATTCTGCTGGCAGCGGTTGTCAACCTGTTTCTGTACAGCGGCTCGGCACAGTGGGCATTGATGGCACCGATCTTCCTGCCCATGCTGATGCTCGTGGGACTTGAGCCGGAAGCCATTCAGGCAGCTTATCGGATCGCGGACTCCTCAACCAACGTCATCTCGCCCATCAACCCCTACCTGCCACTGGTGCTGGCGGTCATTCATCTCTACAACAAATCGTTTACGCTCGGCCACCTGCTGACCATTGCCATGCCCTACTCCCTTGCCATTCTGGCCGGCTGGAGCAGCCTGTTCTTCCTCTGGTATCTGCTGGAATTACCGTTTGGTCTGTGAGCATTGTTTATAATCACCTGATAGACAGTGCATAAAAAAGAGAGAGGCCGAGGCCTCTCTCTTTTGTTGTTGCCATTTAAACCATTAGCGCACCATGCCGGGCAGCCACGTCGCAAGGCTTGGGAAGATGATCAACACTACCACCAGCAGCATCGAACAGAGGATATACGGAATCGCCGCGGAGTAGATTTCACGCATGGTGGTACCAGGCGGTGCAACCCCCTTCATGACGAACAGCAAAAGCCCCAAGGGCGGTGTCGAAAAGCTGATCTCGAGTGCCAGCAGCACCACCACACCAAACCACACCAGGTCGAACCCCAGCGCCTGGGCCAGCGGGAAGAAGATCGGCACGGTCAGCATCATGATCGAGATCTGCTCCATGAAGGTGCCCAGCACCAAAAGCACCGCGAACATGGCTAGAAGCATCAGAATCGGCGAGAGATCGAAACTGGTGGCCCACTGGATCAGCCCGCCCGAGGCGCCGGAAAAGCCCAGCAGCTGGCTGAAGGTTGCCGAGCCAAACACGATCAGATAGGCCATGAGCGTGACCTTGAGCGCACCTGATACCGAAAGCTTGAACGCCTCCCAGGTCATGCAGCGGAAGATGAAAGCCAGAATGATCACCCCGAGTGCGCCAAAGGCGGCCGCTTCCGAGGGTGTGGCGAAGCCTATCAGCATCAGCGCCACGATGATCACCATCACGCTCAGCATGGGCAGAATGTCGGTCACGATCAGCTTGAGCTTGGCGCTCAAGGGGACCGGCTCAAGCTCATAAGCAGGCGCCGCATCCGGGTCGAGCCTGGTCTGCAGAAAGATGGTGACGATGTAGAAGCCGGCCAGCGTCAGGCCAGGCAGGATGCCTGCGATCAGCAGCGCGCCGATATCCACCTTGGCAAGGGTTGCCAGCAGTACCGCCAGCGCCGAGGGCGGAATGATGATCGCCAGCCCACCAGTACCCAGAATAGGGCCAATGGCCATCTTCTTCTTATAGCCGCGACGCTCCATCTCGGGCACCAGAAGCGACCCCATCAGTGCCGTCGAGCCCATGGAGGAGCCGCTCAGCGTCGAAAACGCCGTGCCGCCGACCACGGTCACATACGAAAGCCGTCCGGGCACCTTGCCCAGCAGCTGATCCACGGCGTTGAACATCTTCATCCCAAGGCCGGTGCGAAAGAACAGCTCCCCCATCAGCAGAAACAGCGGTATGGGCACCAGGTTGAAGCTCGAAAGCGCGCCGAAACCGTTGTTGAGCATCTGCAGGATGCCGGTCTGGCCGCCCATGAAGTGCCAGGCGCCGATCACGTTGGCGGCCAGAAACGCCAGCGCAATCGGCGTGCCGATCGCCATGAAGATCAGAATCAGCGACAGCAGAAAAGCGAGTGCAAAGTACCATTCCATCATTCTTTAATCCCCGCTTCGCCGCTGTGAAGAATGTCCCGGCCGACCACGAAGCGGCCGAATTCGATCGCCATCAGGGTAAAGCTGAGCGGAAACACGACCGTCAGCATCCACTTGGGCACAAAGAAGGCGCGCACGTCGTAGTCGTTACGTTCGAGATTGAGCAGCAAAAGATCGAGCCCCTTCCACGCAAGCACCCCGCACACCACCACGCAGAGAAGCGACACTGCCCGACTCAGCACATTGAGCACCGGCAAGGGCAGCGCGGCGGTGAGAAGCTCGATATGCACGTGACCTTTCTGCCGCACAAGCCACGGCGCGCCGAGTAGCGTCAGGTAGAACATGGCGTATTCGGTGGAGAGGAAAAACCACGCCGAGGGCTGAAGCCCCAGATTACGAATCACGACCGATAGCACCACCGCCACCATCAGCCACACCAGCATGATGGCGGCAAGCAGGGCCATGCCGTTAAGCAGCAGCGAATAGCCGCGTTGTGCATAGCGCATAAGGCACCCTAGAAAAAGCCCCATAGGAAAAGGCGCCAGCGACGCTGGCGCCCGGCACGCGGTTACAGATCGTTGAATTTCTCGATCAGCGTCTCAAAATGCTCAAGCCCCATGGGGTGGCGCTCCATCTGCGTGCGCATGCGCGCCCAGGTGGCATCGCGTGCGGCATCGGCGTAGCGCTGACTGGCCTCACCTTCCAGCGTGATCACCTGCATGCCATCGGCTTCCAGCTGGGCCTGCTGCTCTTCTGATAGCGCTTCGAGCTTCTCGGCGCTTTCGCGCTCATGCTCGATGGCCACTTCCTGAAGGATCTGCTGGGCCTCTTCGCTCAGTTGGTTCCACTTGTTCAGGTTGACGATCACGCCCATGTCGGTGGAGAAAAACGCAGGATCGACCCGGTAGTTCAGAAAGCGGTCCCAGTTGAGGTCTTTCAGGCCGATCTGGGTCCAGCCGGTGGCATTGACCACGCTGCGCTCCAGCGCCGCGTACACGTCGGTGGTGGGCAGGCTGATGGGCTGCGCGCCCAGGTAATCCTGGAAGAAGGCGTCATATACCGGGTTACTACGCAGGCGCAGGCCGGAAATACTCAGGTTGCCCTCTCCATCGACCTTGGGTTCTTCGATGGTATACAGGTTGTAGCTCACGCCGCTGTCGAACCAGCCCAGATAGTAAGTACCCATCTTTTGCTGATGGATCTCGTTCAAGAGGTCGATACCGCCATTTTCACGCGCGTAGATGGCGTTGGTGTTGGAGGCGACCATGGCATCGCGCTCGGGCACGGTGCCGGCGTAGAAGCTCGCCGCGGTATAGGCCATGTCCACCACGCCATTGCGCACGGCGTCGGGCTGCTCGGAAAGGCCGATGACTTCGGGGCCGCCGCGCACGTTGATCTGCACCACGCCTTCACCGCGCTCGTTGACCTTGTCGACGAACTCCAGAAAGCTCTGGGTGTAGATCAAGGAAGGGGGAAATGCGTGAACGGCGGTAATCTGGTCAAGCGCCATTGCCTGGCCTGACGCCATGGCCGCGAGTACGCCAAAGGTGATTGCTGTTTTTTTCATTATATATCTCCTGCACAAGAGGATCGGTCATGAGGTCGTTGTAGTGTTAATTCGTTGCGGCAAGCGTGTGTACTGTTGTTATTGGACGTACGGGGCAGCCTGGCGGAGCTTGTTGGCCAGGCTTACTGGCTATCCTTTGCCGATCAAGTCGAACGCCTGCGGTCGAGGTGCTGCCCACGGAAATGTCTGGGCATAGTCGGCGGCAAAGCGGGTGATCGTATCCGCGTGCTGGCGGGTCAGGTCGATATCGTCCCAGCCGTTGAGCAGCTTGGTGCGCCACACCGGGCTTACCGAAAAGCTGACCTCCACTTCTGCCACACGAATGCGCTGGGCCTCGAGATCGACCCGGATCGGGGCGGGCTCATCGCCGAGCGCCGCCAGCAGACGCTCGGCGTCCTCCTCTTCCACCACCGCCGGAAGCATGCCGTTGTTCACCGCATTGGAGGCGAAGATATCGCCAAAGCTTGGTGCGATGACGCAGCGAAAGCCGAAATCCACCAGTGCATACACCGCCGCCTCCCGCGAGGAGCCGGCGCCGAAGTTGCGCCGGCTGACCATCACTTCGGCATCGTTAGCCCCGGAGCGGTGCAGAATGAAGGCCGGGTCAGGCGTGCCCTTTGCGTCGTGGCGAACGTCGTAAAGCAGAAACTGGCCGTAACCGACGCTGCGCGGCTCTTTCATGAAGCGCGCCGGAATCAGCTGGTCGGTATCCACATTGGCGGCGGCAAGCGCCACGCCTTGGGTATCGAGTACGGTTATCGGCTGCATGACGGCGCTCCTTCTGAGCGTGGCGATTGCGCGCTGGCCAAAGACAGCGTGCGAATATCCGCAAGGTGGCCACTGACCGCAGCGGCGGCGACCATGGCCGGCGACATTAGATGCGTGCGCGCCCCCGGCCCCTGGCGGCCCTTGAAGTTGCGGTTGGTGGTCGAGGCGCAGCGCTCGCCGCTGGGTACCGTATCGCCGTTCATCCCCACGCACATCGAGCAGCCCGAGTGGCGCCACTCTAGCCCCGCATCAACGAAGATCCGGTCGAGCCCTTCGGCTTCGGCCTGCGCCTTCACCTGGGTGGAGCCTGGCGAGACGACGCCGGGCACGCGGCTTTTACGCCCGTTCAATATCGCCGCGGCAGCGCGCAGGTCTTCGATGCGCGCGTTGGTGCACGAGCCGATGAACACCCGATCAATGGCGATATCGGTCAGCTTCTGCCCAGCTTTCAGCCCCATGTAGTCGAGGCTTGCGCGAATCTGGCGCGCCTTGGCCAGGTCCGTAGCGTCGTCCGGCACGGGGACGTGCTGGTCGATTGGCAGCGCCTCTTCCGGCGACACGCCCCAGGTAACGGTGGGCGCGATGTCGGCGGCGTTGATCGTGACGTCCAGATCAAAGGTGGCGCCCTGGTCGCTGTAGAGCGTGGACCAGTAGGCGCAGGCCTGCTCGAACGCCTCGCCTTTCGGGCTGTAGGGGCGGCCTTTCAGATACTCAAAAGTGGTCTGGTCCGGAGCAATCATGCCGCAGCGCCCGCCGCCTTCGATGGAGAGATTGCACAGCGTCAGCCGTGCCTCCATCGAGAGTGCGCGAATCGCCTCCCCAGCGTACTCGATGGCGTAGCCGCGGGCGCCGTCGGCGCCCAGGCGTGAAATCCAGGTCAGCGCGATATCCTTGGCGGTCACGCCCGGAGCAAGCGTTCCCTCAAGAGTGATGCGCATCACCTTGGGCCTGCTCTGCCAGAGCGTCTGGGTGGCCAGCACGTGGGCCACTTCCGAGGCGCCGATACCAAAGGCGATGCTGCCGAACGCGCCGTGGGTGGCGGTATGGCTGTCGCCGCACACCATGATCAGCCCCGGCTGGGTAAGCCCCTGCTCGGGGCCCATGACGTGAACGATGCCCTGACGCGGGTCGTCCAGGCCGAACAGGGTAATATCATGGCGCTTCGTGTTGCTTGAAAGCTGCTCGATCATGGAACGCACTTTCGGGTCCGCCACGCCATCGAGCCGGCGGGCAAGCGTAGGCACGTAGTGGTCGGCAATACCGAAGGTCAGATCCGGCCGGGCAACGGGAAGTTCGCGCTCGGCAAGCTTGTTGAACGCGTGAAACGACCCTTCATGGACAAAGTGGCGATCGATCCACAGAAGGCTCTGCCCGCTTTCACCGCGGTGAATCTCGTGGGCACGCCAGACCTTGTCAAACAGCGTTGTGGGTGTACTCATTGTATTGGCTCATTGTCTCGGCTCGGTCTACGTGGGCTTTTCAGGCAATTATTCTTGGCATCAAAAAACGCTTCCTGACGACTGCCCTGCCTCTACCCCAATACAACTAGCGCACTATAACAACACAGGTCAAATGTATTTTTTGTATTTTTATATCGGTATTAAATTTAATACATTAAAAATCATCCATACCGCTTATGTTCCTTCGCCCTGAGTCGGCATCCCCCCCACCTTGGGCTCCCAGTAGCGCGAGTCGTCTTCACCGTTGCGCGCAAGGTCGATCTGGAAGCGGTAACGGTCCGGGCGATACAGCGCGTCCAGATGCTCGACGCCCCGGCCCTGCTCATCAAACACTACCCGCGTCAGGGAGATCAGCGGTGAGCCCACGGCGACACCCAGCGCCTCGGCGACATCGTGATTGGCAAGGGTCGCGGAAATCGACTGGGAGGCGTGATCGACCTTCACGCCGCTGCGCTCGAGCAGCACGAACAGCGGCGTATGGGCCAGGTCCATCTCGTTGTAGTGCAGTGCCACCGACTCGGGCACGTGCGTGACCAGATGCGAAAACGGCTTGTCGTCCACCATGCGTACGCGTACCGAGCGCTGCACCTTGCCGCCATGGGCCATGCCCAGGCGCTCGCGAATCATTTCCGGCGGCAGTACGTAGGCAAACTCCAGAAGCCGCACTTGGGAGGCCTGGCTCATCTTGAGCATGTTGGGCATCAGGTTGGAGACACTGGCGGTCATGACGGTGGCATCCAGCGGGTATTCGAGCACCACCGTGCCGACGCCGGCCCGACGGGCAACGAGCTTTGCTGCCTGCAGTGCCTCCATGGCACGCCGCACGGTGACTCTGGATACGCCGTGCTGCTCGGCCAGCTTGTTCTCACCCGGCAGCTTGCTGCCTGCCGGCAGGCGCCCGCTCAGGATGGCGTCTTTCAACAGCAGATAAATTCGGTGCGATTTTGTCCCGCTCATCGCAGAGGATTGCGCCTCGCTCATCCCCGCTTCTCCCTTGGCTGTGTACGAGTTGTTGTGTAAAAAATTTTATCCCAGGCTTGACGCGGTGCTAATAATGGACATAAAAATGTATTACACATAATACATATACAACGACAATCAACAACACAATTACCGCTTGCCCAACGGCCATTATTGCAGAATCACCGCCGCGCCAGTAGCGCAGGCAGTGGGCCCGAGCGTGCGGTTGCCTGCAGGAAAATTCGACCATGGCCAACCCGGCATCCGCTGACACAATCAACAACGACGCCGAGCGCGTACGCGCTTTTCTGACCGCCATGGAGGCGCGCCAACTGCCGGACGCACAGGCGCTGCTGGCCCCGGGTGCTGTCATGCAGTTTCCCGAGGCGCCACCCATGTACCGGCTGAGCGATCTGGTGGCGTGGGCCAAAACCCGCTATCGCCATGTCCGCAAGACCTTTCACGCCTTCGACACCATGGTCACGGACAACCGTTCGGTCGTGGTATGCCACGGTGAACTGAGCGTTGTGTGGCTGGATGGCAGCACCTTTTACGGGGTGCGCTTTATCGACCGCTTTGAACTCACCGGTGGCCTGATTACCCGCCAGGACGTGTGGAACGACCTGGCGCTGATTCGCCGCTAACGCTTACCTGGAAAAAGAGAACGCCATGACACGCCAACCATCGTCTGCACACCAGCCAAGCCATCTCAAGCAGAAGCTGCACGACTCTCCCATCGTGGTCGCCCCCGGCGTATTCGATGCCCTCGGCGCCTCGCTTGCCGAGCAGGCCGGGTTCGATACGGTCTACCTTTCCGGCGCGAGCCTTGCCTACACCCAGCTCGGCCGGCCGGATATCGGGCTTTTGAGCATTACCGAAATCTGCACCGCGATGTCGCACATTCGCGAGCGCACCCGCCTTTCGGTGGTGGTGGATTGCGATACCGGCTTTGGCAACGCCATGAACGTGATGCGCAGCGTAAGCCTTCTGGAGCGCGCCGGTGCCAACGCCATCCAGCTCGAGGATCAGACCTACCCCAAGCGCTGCGGCCACCTGCGCGGCAAGACCCTGGTGCCCAAAGGCGAAATGGTCGGAAAATTGCATGCCGCACTCGACGCCCGGGAAAGTGACAAGACGCTGATCATTGGCCGCACCGATGCCTTGGGCGTCGAGGGCACCGACAGCGCCATCGAGCGTGCCCAGGCTTATAGTGATGCCGGCGTGGACATGCTGTTCATCGAGGGTATCCGCAGCGACGAGGATATCCAGAAGATCATGGCACAGTTCAAGGGCAAGGTGCCCATCATGGCGAACATGGTGGAAGGGGGCGATACGCCGCTGCAGAACGCCCAGGCGCTCGAGGCACTGGGCTTCTCGCTGGTGATATTCCCGGGTGCACTGGTGCGGGCGATCACTCATATGGCCAGCCGCTTCTTCGCCACGCTCAGAGAAGACGGCACCACCGACGCTTTCCGCGATCAGATGCTCGATTTCAAAGAACTCAACGACTACCTGGGCACCCAGAAGATGCTCGAGCTGGGTGAGCAGTACGACAACCGCTGATTCTGGACAAGCGATAGTTCTTGATCATCGATGTGCGCAATCATGGCTTTACGTGAATAAATAAAATGCAGGAGACCACCATGCAGACCACCGACAAGACGGCCAAGGAAATCTTTTTTGAGGTAATGGCCAACCCTCAGCGGGTGCCCTTCGGCTTCGGCAGGAAGGCCGTACTGGTCAATGTCGACCCGCAGAAGGCCTATACCCGCACGGATCTTTTCAAGACCGCCTACGAAACCGACCCGAAACAGCTCGAGTACACCAATCAGCTGGCCCGCGGCTTTCGGCAAAAGGGGTGGCCTGTGGTCTGGACTCACGTGGCCTTTCTGGACTCCGCCGAAGATGCCGGCGTGTGGGGCACGCGCACCGACACCCCGGACTCGCTGCAGAACATCAAGTACGGCTCTGAGCGTGCCGAATTCGACGAGCGCGCCGAGATCGACCGCGCCCGCGATGTGATCTACACCAAGCGCATGCCCTCGGCGTTTTTCGAGACCCCGCTGCAGTCGCTTCTAGTGTGGCATCAGGTGGATACCGTGATCATCACCGGCGGCTCGACCTCGGGCTGCATTCGCGCCACCGCGGTAGAGAGCTTATCCCGCGGCTATCGCACCATCGTGCCGATGGAGTGCGTGGCCGACAAGCACGAGAGCTACCACTACGCCAACCTGACCGACCTGCACCTGAAATACGCCGACGTCATGCCCGTGGCCGACGTGCTGGCATGGCTCGAGGGCTGAGGAGCAAACCATGAAGGAATCCCTTGGCGTATACGACTACTGGGCCTATGACCAGCGTCCCAAAATCGAGTGGCCGGGTGGTGCGAAGGTCGCCTTCTGGGTCGCGCCCAATATCGAGTATTACGAGCTCGACCCGCCCCAGAACCCCAGCCGTAAGCCCTGGCCGCACCCACATCCGGCGGTTCCGGGCTTCAGCATTCGCGATTACGGCAACCGGGTAGGCCACCAGCGCCAGATGGCGCTGCTGGACAAGTACGGCATTCGCGGCTCCGTTTCGCTGTCGACGGCGCTTTGCGAGCACCATCCGGAAATCATCCAGATGTGCAAGGAGCGCGACTGGGAGTTCTTCAGCCACGGCATTTACAACACGCGCTACACCTACGGTCTGAGCGAGGCCCAGGAGCGCGCCATGATCCGCGACAGCATGGAGACCATTCACCGGCATACGGGCCAGGCCTGCGCCGGGTATCTGGCGCCGGCGCTTTCGCACTCCGAGCGCACGCTGGATCTGTTCGCCGAAGTGGGCGAGGAGCTTTTTGGAAGCGATGGCGGACTCTACACCTGCGACCTGTTCCACGACGACCAGCCCACGCCGGTACGCGTGCGCTCCGGCAAGCGGTTCATCTCCATGCCTTACTCGCTCGAGATGAACGATACCATCGTCTATGCGGTGAACAAGGTGGAGCCGCGCCAGTATGCCACCATGCTCAAGCGCCACTTCGACCGGCTGTATGCCGAGGGCGCCGAGTCCGGCACGGTGATGTGCATCCCCACTCACAACTACCAGGTGAGCTGCCCGCACCGCATCAAGGCGTTCGAAGAGGCGCTCGCGTACATTACCGGCCATCCGGACGTGTGGGTCGCCACCGGCCGCGAAATCGCCGACTACTACCTGAAGCACTATTTTGATGCGGCACTCGACAGCATGGCCGTCCAGGCCGCCACCGCCGGCAGGGAGGCGTAACGCCATGGCGCTCAACGACGACTATCTCGATTACCCCAAGCGCCGCCACGGCTACGACCACGACCGCTATGACTGGTCGATGCTCGGGGAACGCCCCCCGATTACCTGGCCCGGCGGCAAGACGCTGGCGGTATGGATCAATATTTCGCTGCAGTTCTACCCGTTAAACCAGCGCGGCGAGCCGTTCAAGGTCCCCAACGGCATGACCATGCCCTACCCGGACCTGCGCCATTTTTCGCTGCGCGACTACGGCAACCGGGTCGGCATCTACCGCGTTCTCAAGGCGCTCAAGCAACACGATATTACGCCCACCTTCGCGATCAACGCCCAGCTCGCCGAGCAGACGCCTTATCTGGTCAGGCGTCTTCAAGAACACGGCGGCGAGTTCATCGCCCACGGCTGGAACATGGACCACCTGCACTACGGCGGCCAGCCCATCGAGGAAGAGGCCGAGCTGGTCAAGCGCTCGGTACAGACCCTGCGCCGCGTGACCGGCCAGAGCATTCGCGGCTGGCTGAGCCCGGCCAAGCACCAGAGCTTCAACACGCCGGACTTATTGTCCGAGAACGGCATTACCTACTGCGCCGACTGGGTCAACGACGATTTGCCCTATGTCTGGAAGACGGCCTCAAAAAACACACTCACCATGATGCCGCTTTCCACCGAGATCGAGGATCAGTTCGTGATGAGCCAGAACCTGCACTCGGAAGATGCCTGGGTGACCCAGGTGAAGGATGCGTTCGATTTTCTGCTGGAGGAGTCGCGCACCGCCGGCGGGCGCCTGTTCGCCCTGAACCTTCACCCCTGGCTTGTCGGCCAGCCACACCGCATCGCCTGTCTGGAAGAAGTGCTTGCGCATATCAGCGGGCACGCTGAAGTGTGGCAGGCGCCAGCGGGCGAGATTCTGGATGCCTTCACTCACGCGGAGCAGGCGTAATGGCGATCGTTCCCTACACCCACACCACTGAATTCGATGCCCACCTGCCGCTTTTGATCATCGGCGGCGGAGCCTGCGGGCTGGTGGCGGCACTGGCCGCTCAGGAAGCGGGCATCGAGCTTGCGGTGCTGGAGCGCGACGCGCTCCCCCGGGGCAGCACGGCGATGTCTTCAGGCTTCATTCCCGCCGCCAACACGCGCTTTCAAAAGGCCCTGGGTGTAAACGACACACCCGCCGAGATGGCTGCCGACATTCAGCGCAAGAACGGCCATGAGGCGGACCCTGCCATCGTGGATGTGCTGGCGACGCGCTCGGGCCCCGTCATCGAATGGCTTGCCGAGCAGCACCGGCTGCCTTTCGAGCTGGTAGAGGGTTTTCTCTACCCGGGCCATACCCACCTGCGCATGCACGCCACGCCCCGGCGCACCGGCGAGGAGTTGATGGGCGCGCTGCTGGGTGCTGTGGAAACCGCCGGAGTGGATATTCTTACCCAGGCGCGGGTTGTCGATCTGCACGTGGATGACGCTCGGCGGGTACGCGGTGTGACGCTCGAGCGCCCCGACGGCAGCCGGGAAACCATCGGCTGCGACGCGCTGATACTCGCCTGCAACGGCTACGGCGGCAATCCGGAACTGGTGGATCGCCATATTCCGTCGCTCAAGCACGCGCTCTATTACGGCCACGAAGGCAACCAGGGCGACGCGCTCTTGTGGGGTCAGGCCATGGGGGTGAGCACCAAGGACCTTGGCGCCTGCCAGGGCCACGGCTCGCTTGCCACGCCGCACCAGACACTGATCAGTTGGGCGGTGATGATGCAGGGCGGTATTCAGGTCAACGTGCAGGGCGCACGTTTTTCCAACGAGCACGGCGGCTACTCGGAGCAGGCGGCCAAGGTGCTGGCTCAGCCCGACAAGATCGCCTGGAACGTGTTCGACGAGCGCATTCACGCGTCAATGCTGGCTTTCGAGGACTACCGCAACGCGTTCGAAGCCGGCGCCGTGCGCCGCTTTGAGCGCCTGAACGAGATGGCGGCCGGCCTGAACCTGCCCCTGGCTGCCCTCGAGAACACCTTTGCCGCCATGGAGCAGCACGCAGACCAGAAAACGGTGGACACGTTTGGCCGCCGGTTCGAGCCAAGCCTTCTGCTCGCGCCGCCCTACTACGCCATTCGCGTGACCGGGGCGCTGTTTCATACCCAGGGCGGGCTCGAAATCAACCCTCAGGCGCGAGTGCTAACTCCCCAGGGCCAGGCGCTGCCCAACCTGTTCGCCGCCGGTGGGGCCGCCCGCGGGGTGTCCGGTTCAAGCGACAGCGGCTACCTTTCCGGCAACGGCCTGCTGAGCGCGGTCGTGCTGGGCGCCGTGGCGGGCGAGAGCGCCGCAGCACTTTTGAACCTCAAGCTGCACTCGGGGGTACTGCCCTAGCCGGTCTTGAACGCCTTGAACGCCAACCGGGGTGCCAGCAGGCACCCCGGTTTATCTGCTTTAAAGTACAGGCTCAGGGAATGATGCGCTCGGCGCGCAGGCGGGTGAACAGATCGAAGAACGCGCCGCGGGTTTCGCGGAAGTGGTCGAAGCCGAAATCACGCGATTTGGTGGTGTCGTTGACGCATTCGAGCTCGCGGCCCAGGTCGGCGTCGGTGTGCCACCAGGAGGCCAATCTGGTCACGTCTGCCTCGACGAGGTCGTGCTTCGCGGCGATCTGCTTCCAGGTGTCGGCGCTGTCGGCCATCTGCTCTTCCAGCGGCTGTGGCGTTTCTGGGCAGTCGGCCACGTCCAGCCCGAAGAATTCGCCCATCTCCTGCCACATCCGCCGCCAGCGGAACACGTCACCGTTGACGGTATTGAACGCCTGGTCATGCGCGCCAGGCGTCGTGGCCGCCCACTCCATCTGGCGCGCCAGCTGGAGTGCATCGGTCAGGTCAGTCAGCGCGTTCCACTGGGTTTGTGAGCCCGGGAAGGTGAATGGCTTGCCGGTTTCCTTGCAGATGGAGGCGTATACCGCAAGCGTTACGCCCATGTTCATGGCGTTGCCCAGGGCGTAGCCGATCACGGTGTGCGGGCGGTGGACATTCCAGCTGAAACCGTCGCGCTCGGCGGCGGCGAACATCGTGTCTTCCAGCGCGTAGTAGAAGTTCTCGCCGGGCACGCGGGGGGCGGATTCGCGAAACGGCGTCTCCGTCTTGCCGCTGCCATAGCTTTCAAAAGAGCCCAGATACTGCTTGGTGCCGGTAACCAGTGACACGTGCTCGATATCGCCCCCCTGCAGGGCATCGAGCAGGTTCTGCATCATGGCGCCGTTGGCCTCGACGTTCTCCTTCTCGCTGTCGCGCTTGATCCAGGTGCAGTAGAACACGTGAGTAATGGGCAGCGCGGCAAGCGCCTGCCGGGTGGCCTTGCGATCCAGCAGGTCAGCGGTGACGGGAAGGATGCCCGTTTGAGTCGTCGGGGTGCGCGACAGCCCGTAAACCGTCCAGCCGCTGGCGTTGAGAAAGCTTGCCAGATTACCGCCGGTGATGCCGGTCGCGCCAACCACTAATGCAGTACCTTTACGCATCGTTTACTCCCGTTAAAGACCGACACGCAATGTGCGTGTTCGTTATCGATAGGAAGCATTCTGGTAAAAGTGTATCGTTGCTGCTATCGGAAAAATCGCAAATCTTTATTGCGCAAGGAGCAACTCCATGGATCTCAATGCCCTGCGCGTGTTTGAGCGCGTGGCCGCCACCGGCAGCTTCACCGCGGCCGCCCGCCACTTTCACCGTGCGGTGTCGTCCATCTCCCGCCAGATCGCCGCCCTAGAGGCGTCATTGGGTCAGCAGCTTCTCTACCGCCATACGCGCGCGGTCACTCTTACCGAAGCCGGCGAGCGCTACTATCAGGACGTTCGCGAGATTCTCAAGCAGCTGGACCTGGCCACCGAAGCCGTGCAGGCGCCGGGCGGCGAGCCGTCGGGGCTTTTGCGCATCAACGCGCCGGTCGCCTTCGGCCAGCGCCAGATCGTGCCGATCTTGAGCGCCTTTCAGCGCCGCTACCCAAGCGTCAAGGCCGAGCTTCTCTTGACCGACCGGCTCACCGACCCGGTCCGCGAAGGTATCGATATCACCTTTCGCGTCGGCGAGCTGGCCGATACCACTCTGGTGGCGCGCCGCCTCGCCCCGATGAACTATGTCGTGGCGGCGTCCCCCGAATACCTGGCGCAAAGAGGCACACCGCCCACCCCCGAAGCACTCGATCACCACGACTGCCTGCTCTATCAGGGCGAAATGGGCCGCCAGCGCTGGTACTTCCACGCCCCGCAGGCGCGTGAGCCGCTGGTCTGCAAGGTGGACGGCTCGCTCTACAGCAACGACGCCGAAAGCCTGGTGCGCGCCGCCACCCTCGGCCAGGGCCTGGTCATGTTCCCGACCTGGCTGATTGCCGACGAGCTGGCCTCGAAAGCGCTGATACCCGTACTGGAAACGTGGCGTGGCGAAGTAGCCCCTACCCGGCGCGACATTCACGTGCTCTATGCTCAGCGCCATGCCGATACTCGCAAGATCCGCGCCTTTCTGGATCATCTGTTCCAGACGCTTTGGCCAACGCCCGCCTGGGACAGGTGGCGCGAAAGGCGGGTTGCCAGCTGAGCCAACGTGACGCGCCGATTTTCTTTGCCGAATGAATGATTTAGTGCTTTGCTTACCCCTTTGCGCCTACCTTCTACACGAGAGCTGTTGATGTTCCACTACGCTGTTACCATCCCCTGCCTGATCGTTATTGTCCGGTGTCTGCTGCCGCTGCGCTGGCCGATGTGGATCAAGGCCCTGCTGAGCATACTGCTGCTGCTTGTTTCCCAGCACCACCTGCTGACACGGCTGGCCTTTGGCAGCATGTTCTCGCCGGAGGTGCCGCGCCCGCTGGTACTGCTGATCAACACCCTGTTCGGCGCCATCTTGCTGCTGGCAGCGCTGCAGCTGGCGGTGGATCTCGTCACCCTGGCCGTGGCGGCCGTCAGGCGCAAGCGCCTCAAGATTCCCGCACGCCTGCGCTACGCTCTGGCCGCTGTTGCCCTTGGCGTGGCGGCGTTTGGGGTAAGCCAAGCGGCGCGCATACCGCCGCTGAAGGAAGTTGAGGTGACGATTGCCGGGCTGCCCGAGGCGTTTGACGGCTATCAGATCATCCACCTGACGGATCTGCATATCAGTCGTCTGTTCGAAGCGCCCTGGGTGGAGACGGTCGTGGCCAAGACCAACGCCCTGGCGCCGGATCTGATCGTGATTACCGGTGACTTGATCGACGGCCATCTTGACGTTCGCCGGGACGACGTGGCACCGCTTGAGGCGCTTTCAGCCCCGGACGGCGTCTACGCCAGCCCCGGCAACCATGAGTACTATTTCGGCTATGAGCAGTGGATGGCGCACTATCAGGCGCTGGGTATCCAGATGCTGGCCAACCAGCACGCGGTGGTCGAGCGCGAGGGTGCGGCGCTGACGCTTGCCGGAGTGACGGATCTCTCCGCCCGGGGCAAGGGGTTTGCTGCGCCGAGCGTGGAACAGGCCCTTGTGGGCGCCCCGGAAGATGCCCCGGTCATTCTGCTGGATCACCAGCCGAAAAATGCCGCCAATGCGGCGCGCCACGGGGTGGATCTTCAGCTTTCCGGGCACACCCACGGAGGCATGATCCTAGGCTTTGATCGGGTCGTGGCGAAGGCCAACAACGGCTTCGCCTCCGGCTTTTACGAGGTCGACGGCATGACGCTTTACGTCAACAACGGCACCGCCCTGTGGCCCGGTTTCGCCCTGCGCCTGGGCAAGCCCTCGGAGCTTACCCGGATCACGCTGCGCCGCGAATGAGCTAGTCCCACTTCGCCCCGCCCAGCACGTCGAGGGGAATCTTCAGGTAGCGCTTGCCGTTGGCTTCGGGCTCCGGCAGACGCCCGCCGCGGGTGTTGACCTGCAGCGCATGTAACATCAGCTTGGGCATGGGCAGTTCCTCGTCGCGCTTGTTGCGCAGCGCCACGTAATCCGCCTGATGCTTGCTCGTCAGATGCGGGTTGTTTTCCCGCTGCTGGGCCACGCGGCTCTCCCACGCGGGTTCCCGCCCGTTCGGCATGTAGTCGTGGCCGGTAAACAGGCGGGTGGTATCCGGCAGCGCAAGAATGGCCTGGATCGAATCCCAGAGTGCCTCGGCGCTCCCCCCGGGAAAATCCGCCCGCGCGGTACCAAAATCCGGTTGAAACAGCGTATCGTGAATAAACGCCGCATCGCCGATAACGTAGGTAATCGAGGCCAGCGTATGGCCCGGCGACAACATTACCCGGCCTTTGAGCTCGCCAATCGCGAAGGTGTCCCCCTCGGCAAACAGAGTGTCCCACTGGCGGCCATCTGTTGGCATGTCAGGCCAGTGATAGATCTCTTTCCAGAGCGCCTGCACCTGGGTCACGCGCTGGCCGATGGCCGTCGGCGCGCCGGTTTTCTGTTTCAGGTAATGGGCGGCGGAAAAGTGATCTGCATGGGGGTGGGTATCCAGTATCCACTCGACGCGCAGGCCGTTTTTGGCCACGTAGGCCAGCAGCTCGTCGGCATGGTGGGTGGCCGTGGCGCCGGACTTCTCATCGAAATCCAGCACCGGGTCGATAATGGCACACGCTTGCGTCACAGGGTCGCTGACGATGTATTGAACGCTGAAGGTACGCGGATCGAAAAAACCCGCAACCTCCGGCATCCCGTTACCCGTACTCGCTGAATGTGCAAACGTCTTCATGCTACTTCCCTCATGGCCTGTGAGTGATGGTTTTAATAGCCTACCATCCTTCTTTATATGCCATAAGCATATCCCCATATAGAATAAGAGATATGGCTAGCCATTATTAGCATAAATACTGGAAATACACGGATTTCAAAATCTTACCAGCTGAATCAGCTACTAGCTGATCCTCACTAAATTTATTGAGCAAACTGCGACGTCACCCCCTGATTGAGTAGCGCTACACTTTAGAGTCCGATCCTATGCGTAAGGAGATTGGACATGAAGAAGCGTTTCAGCGAAGAACAGATCATCGGTTTTCTGGGCGAAGCCGAAGCAGGACTGCCCATCAAGGAGCTATGCC
>NZ_PVTK01000013.1 GCF_003002925.1 Vreelandella songnenensis | reverse complement strand
AGATCCTCGGCGTGGCGGGGAAACACCGCCGCCTGGGGCAGGCGCTGGTAGATCGAGTTATCGGTGGAGAGCACCGTGCGCTGGGCGTAATCCGGGGCGATCTCGCCTTCGAAGCCGCGTGTTTTAAGGGCTTCCAGAAAACGTAGATAGTGGGTGCCCAGACGTTCAAACGGGGCGCTGCGCGAGTCCAGGGATGCAATCATAGTTGTTCGTCATTGCCGGGGCATGAAAAAGAGAGAGCGTTACTTTACCTCAGTGCCTGCGTGGCTGCACTCAGCAGCACAGGCTAGCTGAGTGCTTCTTTGACCAGCGCCGCGGAGGCCGGCGACATGGGCAGGGCAAGCGCCTGCTCGTGAGCCTGGGGCGACATCTTGCGCCAGGTTTTCTGAATGATACGCAACATGTGGTCATGCTCGACCTTGCGTGAGAAATCGGCGAAGTAGTTTTCCAGGAACACCAGGCAGGCGCAGTCTTCCAGTGCTTGAACATCCGCGTCGCGGCCCAGTCCCTTCTTGTTGACCAGGGTGGCTACCCGCTGGGTATCGTCACTTGAATAACCCACATCGTTCATAAGCTTGGCGGCGGTATCGCCAGCGCGAATGCCCTGGTCGCGCCGCCAGGTCAGGTAGCCCACGCGGCCTTCAGGGTAGTCTTCGCGGGGCACCTGCCAGCGCTGTAGATGCTGGGCACGCACGGCAATCTGCAGACACTCGCTGGGGTTTTCCGCAAGCGTTGCAAGCCAGGCGCTCATGCGCTGTGCGTATAGAAGCTCGGCGGCTATCGCCTTACCGTCCTTATCGACGCTACGCGGGTCTTCGGCATGTAGCCGGTCCAGGGCGCTGATTACCTGCTCTAGGCGTTTGGCCATAAGAGGCTCCTTTATGGTTATTGCCATGCCCCGGGCAGGGTTGACCGCGGGGCAGTGTTGCTCTGGGCGTCAGGCTTTATTATCGGCGTTATAGATATCCAGGTTCAATTCACCTTCACTCTTGCCCACCAGCGTGGTGACCATGATATCGCCGGCCACGTTGACGCTGGTACGCGCCATGTCCAGAATCCGGTCGATGCCGGCAACCACGGCAATGGCTTCAAGCGGTAGACCAATCTGCGCCATGACGATGGAGAGCATGATCAGCCCGGCACCGGGCACGCCGGCAGTACCAATGGAGGCGAGCGTGCCGGTGACCACGATCATGCCGTAATCTACCAGCGTAAGCTCAATGCCCAGCATCTGGGCAATAAACAGGACCACTACCCCCTGATAAAGCGCCGTGCCATCCATGTTGATCGTGGCGCCCACCGGCAGCACGAAGCCTGAAACCCCTTCCGAGACGCCCAGGTTCTGCTGCGCACAGCGGATGGATACCGGCAGCGAGCCTGCCGAGGAGGCCGAGGAGAAAGCGATCATCATGGCATCCAGGCTGCCCTGGAGATAGCGCACCGGGTTGAGACGGCCAAGCAGGCTGATAAAGCCTGAGTACACCACCAGTACGTGAAGCGCCGAGGCCAGATACACCACGCCAATCAGCTTGGCCAGCGGCAGCAGAATCTCGAGGCCGTACTGGCCGGACACATGCGCGATCAGCCCGAACACCCCAAAGGGGGCAAATGCCATGACGATGCCCGTGAGCTTGTACATCGCCTCGGCAAAGCTGTCGAAAAGGATAACCAGCGGCTCGCCCTTTTCACCTACCAGGGTGAGCGAAATACCCAGGCCAATCGCGAACACGATGATCTGCAGGATATTGCCATTGGCAAGCGCATCAATCGGATTGCGCGGCACCAGATCAATCAAAATGGAGGCAAGCGTGGGAGCTTCGCTGGCATCGACACTGCCGTCAAAGCTGATATCTACACCGGCACCCGGTTGCAGTAGTGTCGAGAGCAGCAGGCCGATACTGATCGCAAACGCGGTGGTCAGTAGATAAAGGGCAATGGTGCGCGCGCCAATGCGGCCCATTTTCTGCGGGTCGCGCATGGAAGTGATGCCCACCACCAGGGTGGAAAACACCAGCGGTACGATCAGCATCATGATCGCATTGATGAAGATATCCCCCAGCGGCTTGAACACGCTGGCGTTTTCACCCAGCAATGCTCCGGCCAGTATGCCGAGTGCCAGACCTGCAAGAATCTTTTTCCATAGGGCGATGCGCCGCCACCATCCGAATGCGCCTTGTGATGTGCTCACGGGCATATCCTCCTTGTCATGCTGATTAATCGATAAGAAACGCTGGTTTACAATTCGGCAGGCACTTTATCACCTTTTGGCGGGCCAGCGCAGAAGCCCTTGGCACGACCCCCATAGCCCCTTGCGGCGCTTTTGCCTACAATAGACGCCTTTGATACTGGCGCCGGGCGCCGTGTTTAACTGAATTCTGGCCAAGGAATAACTCATGCTCGATCCGAAACTGCTGCGCGGTGATCTGGATGCGGCTGCGCAACAACTGGCGCGTCGCGGCTATGCACTGGATAAAGAGGGGCTGCAGGCGCTGGAATCGCGTCGCCGCGACCTGCAAACGCAGACCGAGCAGCTGCAGAGCGAGCGCAATACGCGCTCCAAAGCCATTGGCAAGGCCAAAGCCAGTGGCGAGGATATTCAGCCACTGCTGGATGCCGTCAGTGACCTGGGCGACCGTCTGGACAGTGCAAAGCGCGAACTTGCCGAGGTGCAGGATGCGTGGGATGACGCGATCAGCGGTATTCCCAATCTGCCCCATGACAGCGTGCCGGAAGGCAAGAGCGAAGATGACAACGTGGAGCTGCACCGCTGGGGCACGCCGCGTGAATTTGATTTTGACGTGCTGGATCACGTCGACCTGGGCAAGAAGTCGGGCTATCTCGATTTTGAACTGGCCGTCAAGCTGACCGGTGCCCGCTTTGCCGTGATGCGTGGCCCAATTGCCCGGCTGCATCGCGCCCTGGCGCAGTTCATGCTCGATACCCAAACCGAGCAGCACGGTTATCAGGAGTGCTATGTGCCGTATATGGTGAATCGTGATTCGCTGATGGGCACTGGCCAGCTGCCGAAATTCGGCGAGGATCTGTTCAAGCTGGATGACGAGCGCGAGTACCACCTGATCCCGACATCAGAAGTCCCGCTGACCAACTTTGTTCGCGATGAAATTGTCGACCAGGCCGCGCTTCCCATGAAGCTGACCGCCCACACGCCATGTTTTCGTAGTGAAGCGGGCTCCCACGGGCGTGATACCCGCGGCATGATCCGCCAGCACCAGTTCGATAAGGTGGAAATGGTGCAGATCGTTGAACCGGAGAAGAGCTACGAGGCCCTTGAGGAGATGCGCGGCCATGCAGAAGCTATCCTGCAGGCGCTGGAGTTGCCTTACCGGGTAGTCACGCTGTGTACCGGCGACATGGGCTTTGGTGCGGCCAAGACCTATGATCTGGAAGTATGGCTACCCAGTCAGGAAACCTATCGGGAGATCTCCTCTGTTTCCAACTGCGAGGATTTCCAGGCGCGGCGCATGCAGGCTCGCTTCCGTCATCCTGATTCCAAGAAGCCACAGCTGCTGCATACCTTGAACGGTTCAGGCCTGGCAGTTGGCCGCTGCCTGCTGGCGGTCATGGAAAACCACCAGCAGGCAGATGGCTCGGTCGTTATTCCTGCGCCGCTACGTCCCTATCTTGGTGGTCAGGAGCGTCTGGCCCTTTAAGCGTCCACTCGACGTTCACCCCGGCATCGATACGGATGGTGCCGGGGCGGTAGTCACTCTGTTCACCGCTGCCTGCAGCATCGCTTTCGGCACGCATGGCCATCATGCGCGGCTGGAAGATGGGGGATTGCGTCTCTTCGATGCGCTGGACATGGCCAAGCTCAGCTTCCAGGGTGCTGGCCATCAGGTCTGCCTTGTGACGCGCTTTTTCAAGTGCTTTCACCAGCGCTTCATCCGTTGCAGCGTCACGATCCTGAAGATCAAACTGAACACCGTCCAAAGCGTTGACGCCTACACCGATCAGCGCATTGAGCACATCGCCCAGCTGGTCGAGGTTCGTCAGCTCAATGCTGAAAGGGCGCTCAAGGCGGGTACGCTGCATCATTTCCTGGTCACCGTTTTCGCTACGCGGCGCGGCAACGTGATCAGGGTAGACGTTCAGTGAGCCTGCGTTGACGGCGCGGCGCTCGATGCCGAGCTCTTCCATGGCGGCGATCAGTTCACTGGCACGGCTTTCCAGACGTTCACGTGCATCACCCAAGGCTTCGCTATCAGTGTCTTCAAGTGAGGAGACTGCTGGCGTATTTTCCCAGAGGCGGGCCGTCAGGGTGGCCTGGTCAGGCTCTACTTCAACCCAGGACTGGGCCTGCACGCTCAGGCTCGGCGGCGTCGGTGGGGCGGCAAAGGCAAGCGGTGTGCTTAACAGCGCCAACAGAGCGCCACTGAGAATGCCATAACGAAAACGCGGTAAACGTGCCGGTGTTGGGCTCATGAATGATTTCCTTGATGAATTAGGTAGGTACGTGCGTCAACTAGTGTAGACGTTGCTTGGAATAGCGGTGTAAAGGAAAGTTCATTACACAAGAGCCGACGCAAAACAGTTGCTTATTGCTTGCACGGTTTGTGCAATGCACATATTGCAGCCATTATGTACGGATAACTGGCGAAGGGTAGGGCTATGGCAAAGTTGTCGGATGATGGTTATCGAAGTCTTCCCCTGAATTCCACTCTGGCACTGGCTGCCCTGGTGGTCATCATCGCGGGAATGAAAATGGGGGCTGATTTACTTGTGCCCCTGCTGCTGGCCGTATTTATCGCCGTGGTATGCACGTCTCCGGTGCAGTGGCTGCATCGCTGCGGGTTGAGCATGCGCACCTCTGCACTTTTAACGCTGGTTATTCTGCTGGCTTTTCTGTCGCTGATAGGTGTGCTGGTCGTCAACAGTTTCAGCACCTTTGTCGCGGCACTGCCCGATATCGAAGCGCGGCTTTACGAACACTACTGGGATTTATTGAATACGCTTGCCTCACACGGGTTTGCGGTTAACCCGGATCAGCTCAGTGAAGCGTTCGCCATGGATGAAGAGGGCTCCTGGGTTGCCACGCTGTTGAGCGAGATCGGTAACATGGTCATGCAGAGCGGCATCGTCGCACTGCTGGTCATTTTCATGCTGTTTGAAACGCTGAATTTTCGCCAGAAGGTTTCCAGGGCGCTAGAGAATCCGGCGCCTAGCCTGAAACGTTTCAGCGAGTTCAGCCTGACGCTCAAGCGCTATCTGGCGGTCAAGACCGTGATTAGCCTCGCAACCGGGGTGCTGGTCTGGTTTTCATGTTTGATGGTGGGCGTTGATTTCCCGCTGCTATGGGGCGTACTGGCGTTTGGTCTCAACTTCATTCCCAATATCGGCTCGGCGCTGGCTGCCATTCCGCCGGTGCTGCTGCTGTTGGTCGCGCAGGATGGCGGCGTGCTCCAGGCGCTACTGCTGGCCTCGGCATACCTGGTCATCAACTTCGTGCTGGGTAATCTGATCGAGCCGCGTGTGATGGGGCAAGCGCTGGGGCTTTCCACCTTCGTGGCGTTTTTATCGCTGGTGGTCTGGGGATGGATTTTTGGCGCAGCGGGAATGCTGTTGTCAGTAGTGCTGACCATGACGCTCAAGATTGCACTCGACAGCCATCCGCAAACGCGTTGGATTGCGCACTTTCTCGGCCCAGGGAAGCATCGTACGGGGCGTTATCTCAGCCGGCAGGATGCCGGGCGTGCGCCGTGGAAACGCAAAAACGAGGATCAGGCTGAGCAGCCCGAAGAGGGGAGTCGCTAGGCAAGCGACAACCGCCGGCAAGCCGGCGGTTGTCATGCGCATCAGGCGTTTTGATCGATGAACTGAGTCAACTGCGTCTTGGACTGCGCGCCAACCAGTGAAGCGACCTTGGTACCGGACTTGAACAGCATCACCGTAGGTACACCGCGCACACCTTGCTCCGCGGCAATTTCCGGTGCGTCGTCGACGTTTACACTAACCACTTTCAGATTGTCGCCGCGCTCGGCAGCCACTTCATCAACCACAGGCGCCATAACTTTACATGGACCACACCAGGGCGCCCAGAACTTCAGCAGGACAGGCTGTTCGGCATTGAGAACTTCTTGCTCAAAATTGGCGTTGGTGACATCAACATTATTAGCCATTTGCTTCTCCCGTTTGCGTTGCTCTTGCAGTTTCGTTGCCTCAAATGGAGCAACGGTCATTACGCGATAAACCAGCGCACGTTTATTACGCCAAGTCGGCAGATGTTAGCGGTCACGGCGGTGGCTGGCAAATATCCGCGACGGATTTATTGATTGATCGAATAAATTTATAGATGCGTATAGCGTCTTTTTTTTATAATATAAGTGAATTATAAGTTATTTTTTTATGCTAAATAGTGCTTTATGACAAGCGAAGAATGGCTGCAGCTAGCAAATGACCTGCCAGCCTGCTGTCAGTATAGATAATGAGGTGACAAGATGAAGCTGCAACAACTTCGCTATATCTGGGAAGTTAACCGACACAACCTGAACGTGTCTGCAACGGCCCAGAGCCTGTTTACCTCGCAGCCGGGCATTTCAAAACAGATCCGCTTGCTCGAAGATGAGCTGGGAGTGGAGATTTTCGCGCGCAGCGGCAAGCATCTGACCCGCGTAACACCCGCTGGCCAATCGATTATCGAACTCGCCGGGCAGGTGCTCAAACTGACCGAGAACATCAAGCAGGTCGCCCAGGAGCACAGCGATGAGCGCCGCGGCAGCCTGTCCATCGCCACTACCCATACTCAGGCGCGCTATGCGCTGCCGCCGATCATCAGCGAATTTACCCTGAAGTATCCGGAAGTCGCCCTGCATATGCAGCAGGGAACGCCCAAACAGATTGCTCAGATGGTCAGCGACGGCCAGGCCGACTTTGCCATTGCCACCGAGTCGCTCGAGCTGTTTACCGACCTGGTGCTGTTGCCTTGCTATCGCTGGAACCGCTGCATCCTGGTGCCCAAGGATCATGCGCTTGCCACCCTGGACGGGCCGCTGACGCTACAGGCATTGGCGGAGCATCCGCTGGTGACCTACGTATTTGGCTTTACCGGGCGCTCGCAGCTTGATGATGCGTTCAAGGCAGAAGGCCTGACGCCCAACGTAGTGCTGACCGCCGCCGACGCCGATGTCATCAAGACCTACGTGCGCCTGGGGATGGGTGTAGGAATCGTTGCGCACATGGCGGTTGATCCGGCGCTGGACGAGGATCTGGTCGCGCTGGATGCAAGCCACCTGTTTGAAAGCTCGACCACCAAGATAGGCATTCGTCGGGGTACGTTCATGCGCGGTTACATGTACGATTTCCTGACCCGGTTTGCGCCCCATCTAACCCGTGACCTGGTCGATGAGGCGTTAACCGCAGGGCCGCGCTTCGAGCAAACCCTGTTTGAAGGCGTCGAGTTACCCGAACACTAGATCAAGCATAACGCTGCTGACCTGGCGTATGGGCCGCCGCCAGGTCAGCAGGCGGGTCAGTGCTGCAGATGCAGCCCGCATTCGCGCTTCTCTTCCACCTTGGTGGGGTCGAAGTAGTCGAAGTTGTTCGGCAGGCCGTGAGCCTCCAGGTATTGATACATCTCCTTGGCGCTCCAGTGCAAGAGCGGCGCGACTTTCACCAGGCCGTCGCTATTGCGGCTGACCGGCTGCATCCTGGCCCGTTCCGGGGTATCTTCGGCGCGCAGCGCAGTGAACCAGATATCCGGGCGCATCTCGTTCAGGGCGCGCTCAAACGGCTCGATCTTGACCTCTTGCGTAAAGGCAGCGTGGCGCGGGTCATCGATGCCGGGCATGGCACCTTCCAGCGCTTCACGGTGTGCCCGCGTACGTTCAGGCACAAAACTTACAATGTTCAGGCCGAGCTGCTTGATCACTGCGTCGGCGAACTGGTAAGTGGCTTCGGTGTTGTAGCCGCTATCCATCCACACGATGGGCATATCCGGGCGCACCTGAGTGACCATGTGCAGAATGACCGCTTCGAATGGCCGGAAGTTGGTCGTGCAGATGGGTCGTTCGCCCTGGGTCAAGGCCCACTCGATAAGCGCCTGGGGGTTATTGCCCAGGTCGCGGTTGATCGCTTCAAGCGATGAGGACATGGTGCCTCCTTGTCATGTTGATAAACCGTGTGGCTAGGCTATCAAACTGCGCCTTTGACCCCCCAATACCGTTTGGTTTGGCGTTTATATTCCATTTTGATTTAACACTCAGTCTGCTTATTCCAGTGCCTTGATGAGATGGCGAATCTTGTCCAGCGTTTCCACGTACTCCTCGTCAAGCGTCGAATCGGCTACCAGGCCGCCGCCGCCCCACACGTGCAGCCGGCCCTCGCTTGCCACAAAGGTGCGAATCGTAATCGAGGTATCCATGCTGCCACGCACATCCACATAGCCCAGGCTACCGCAGTAGACGCTGCGTTGGCATGGCTCCAGTTCGGCAATGATCTGCATGGCGCGGATCTTGGGAGCGCCGGTAATAGAGCCGCCGGGAAAGGCCGCCGACAGCAGAGAAAGCGGTGAGGCGTCAGCGGCAAGCTCGCCCTTCACGACGCTTACCAGATGATGCACGTTAGGATAGCTCTCCAACTGACACAGCTGAGGAACGCTGATGGTGCCCGGCTTGCATACTCGCCCCAGGTCGTTACGCAGCAGGTCAACGATCATCACGTTCTCGGCGCGGTCCTTGGTGCTGGCCAATAGCTGCTCGGCAAGGGCCGCGTCTTCCTTCGGCGTGGCGCCCCGTGGCCGGGTGCCCTTGATCGGGCGTGTTTCCACCAGGCCGTTGCGGCTTTGAATGAAGCGTTCCGGTGAAAGTGAAAGAACGGCGTGATCGCCCCAGGCCATAAACCCCGAGAAAGGCGTGGGCGTGGCATTGCGCAGGCGCAGGTAGGCCTGCCACTCATCGCCTTCGTAAGCCGCTGAAAAGCGCTGGGCAAGATTGATCTGGTAGCAGTCGCCAGCGCGGATGTAGCGTTGTACGGCGGCAAAGCGCTCGGCGTAGTCGCAGCGTTCAAGCTCGCCCTTGAAAGGCTCGGTCAGGTTGAAGGAAGCGGTCGCTGGCGGCGCCTGCAGCCACGCCAGCACCTGCTCGCGGCGCTCGTCAGTGGCGATCAGCCACGTCTCATGGGTTACGTGATCAAGGGTAATGCACCAGTCATATAGGCCAAGGCGTGCCTGAGGAAGCCTCGTCACATCGGGTTGCTGCGCCTTGATCAGGCGCTCCCGGCCCAAGTCATAGCCCCAGTAGCCGATCAGGCCCCCCATGAAAGGCAGCTCACTATCGAGTGCCCATGCGCCAGTGCATGGGAAGGGCAGTTGCTCAAGCAGCCACTGCTGCTGGGCAAAGCTGTCGCCGGAAGGCAGTGCGGGAAACTCGGGCCCGGCGGTTATCAAGGCAGGCACTCCCTCAGCGCTTACTTCAAGCGTTGCCAGGGGGTCACTGCTGATGATGTCAAAACGTCCTTGCGCTACCGGTCGACCGCTATCCAGCAGCACCGCACCTGGACGTTGGCGAAGCGCGTCAAACAACTGCAGTGGATCAGAAGAGTAGGGCAGAGTGGAGATCGACAATGCCGTGGTCATGGAGCAAACGCCTAGCCGGTAAAAGGGCCGCTTATCTTAGAGGGCGTTGAACGCCGGCACCAGTCACTCGGTTGACGCATTTCTCACGCTTGAGGAGAGATTGTTGACAGTGTTGGTGATGCTAGACTTTCCGCCTACAACGAAAGATGCAACAAAGGGCTAGATAACGAGGTTGACGGTTTAAACGTGCAAGGCTAAAGTTTCTCTACTTTCTTAATTGTCGACAATTAACCATGAGCTTAACCGTTTCTTCTTCCTACTCCGCCGAGTCGCCACCTGAAATGGTAACGCCCGAAGTGCGCACCCTCGCCGAGCGGGTATTTCATCAGCTGCAAAGCGACATTGTACGCGGTGTGCTGGCGCCGGGCAGCAAGATTACCGAGCCGGGGCTTGCCAAGACCTACGGCATCTCGCGCGGGCCTCTGCGTGAGGCCATGCGCCGGCTGGAATCGCACCGGCTGATCGAGCGCGTACCCCATGTAGGCGCCCGCGTGGTCAAGCTGTCGATGAAAGAATTGATCGAGCTGTTTGACGTTCGCGAGGCGCTTGAAAGCATGGCCGCAAGGCTCGCCGCCGAGCACATGTCCGCCGAGGAGATCCAGGGCCTGCGCGATGTGCTGGCCCTGCATGAGAGCCAGGCCGACCTGCAGCGTGGTGAAGCTTACTACCAGCGTGAAGGCGATCTCGACTTTCACTATCGCATCGTGCAAGGCAGTCACAACAAGATGTTGATGAGCCTTTTGTGCAACGACCTTTACTACCTGGTTCGCCTCTATCGTACCCAGTTCAGTGCCAGCGGCACGCGCCCGCAGCGCGCCTTTGTCGAGCATCACCGCATCGTGGATGCCATCGAGGCAGGAGACGCCGAGCTTGCCGAGCTGCTCATGCGCCGCCATGTCAGCGCGTCCCGGGCCAACGTGGCAGATCGCTACGCAGCCATTCTCAAACAGCACTCTTCATCGCCGGTCGAATAGCACGGCCCGCCCTATATTGTTCAGGAGCCATTCATCATGTCGACACTTAGTCCCGGCGCCCGCTTCAGAGCCGCGCTAGAAGCCAGCCGCCCGCTGCCCATCTTAGGCACCATCAATGCATATACCGCGCTGATGGCCGAGCGGGTGGGCCACCAGGCGATCTACCTTTCCGGTGGCGGTGTGGCCAATGCCTCCTTCGGGCTGCCGGATCTGGGCATGACGACCATGAATGACGTGGTGGAGGACGCCCACCGCATCTGTGGAGCTACAGAGCTTCCGCTGCTGGTGGATATCGATACCGGCTGGGGCGGGGCTTTCAACATTGCCCGCACCGTAAAGGAGATGCAGCGTGCAGGGGTTGCGGCGGTGCATATGGAGGACCAAGTGGCGCAGAAGCGCTGCGGTCACCGGCCGAACAAGGCGATTGTCTCTCAGCAGGAAATGGTCGACCGGATCAAGGCCGCTGCAGACGCGCGGATCGACCCAGACTTCTATCTGATCGCACGCACCGATGCGTTCCAGAAAGAGGGCCTGGATGCCGCCATCGAGCGAGCCAACGCCTGCATAGAAGCGGGGGCAGATGCCATCTTCGCCGAAGCGGTGCATACCCTGGATGACTACAAGGCCTTTTGCGAGCGCGTCAATGCGCCGATTCTGGCCAATATCACCGAGTTCGGCGCCACGCCGCTGTTCACCCAGACAGAGCTTGGCGACGTGGGTTGTCGCATGGTGCTCTATCCGCTCTCCGCGTTTCGCGCCATGAACGCCGCCGCGCTCAAGGTCTACCAAAGCATTCTGGATAACGGCCACCAGAAAGAGGTAGTGCCTCTCATGCAGACCCGCGACGAGCTTTACGACTTTCTCAACTACCACGATTTCGAGCAGAAGCTGGACGCGCTATTCGCCGAAAACGGCGGCGATCAGTAGCTACGAGATGTGAAAAGCTGCCTAACGACCAACAATAAACGCGTAACAGGAGACACACCATGGCTGATAAACCCGTGACAGGTGCAGGACTACGCGGCCAGAGCGCCGGTTCCACCGCGCTGTGTACGGTAGGCAAGACAGGCTCGGGCCTGACCTACCGTGGCTTTGATATCAAGGAGCTTGCCGAAAAGGCCAGGTTCGAAGAAGTGGCCTACCTGCTGCTGAAAGGCAAGCTGCCCAATCAGGCCGAGCTTGACCACTACATCGACCGCCTCAAGCGCCTGCGCGGACTGCCCGATGCGCTGAAAACCGTGCTGGAGCAGATTCCCAAGGATGCCCATCCGATGGATGTGATGCGCACCGGAACCTCGATGCTGGGCAATCTTGAAACCGAAGAGAATTTCGATCAGCAGCAGGACGTGGCCGACCGCCTGCTGGCCGTATTACCCTCGATCATCTGTTACTGGTACCGTTTTTCTCACGACGGCGTGCGCATCGACACGCAAACCGATGATGTTTCCATCGGCGGGCATTTTCTCAACATGCTGCGCGGTGAGCCTGCCTCCGAGCTGCACGCGCGCGTCATGAACGTTTCGCTGATTCTCTACGCTGAGCACGAGTTCAACGCCTCGACCTTTACCGCCCGGGTGTGCGCTTCGACGCTTTCCGACATGCACTCCTGCGTGACCGGTGCGATTGGCTCGCTGCGCGGCCCGCTGCACGGTGGCGCGAACGAAGCGGCCATGGCGATGATCGAGCAGTGGTCATCGCCGGAAGAGGCGGAAAGCAAGATCATGGCCATGCTGGAGCGCAAGGACAAGATAATGGGCTTTGGGCATGCCATCTACCGCGAGTCCGACCCGCGCAACGAGATCATCAAGCAGTGGTCCAGAAAGCTCTCTGAAGACGTGAACGATGACGTGCTCTATCCGGTATCCGAGCGCGTGGAAGAGGTGATGTGGCGTGAGAAGAAGCTGTTCTGTAACGCGGATTTCTTCCACGCAAGCGCCTATCACTTCATGGATATTCCTACCAAGCTGTTTACGCCGATCTTTGTGATGTCGCGCGTTACCGGCTGGGCGGCTCACGTATTCGAGCAGCGTGCCAACAATCGTATCATTCGCCCCAGCGCGGATTACACCGGCCCCGAGAAGAGTGCATGGGTGCCGATAGAAGCGCGTGATTGACCCGCGTGGCCCGGCCCAAGCTGCCGGGCCTGAATTCTTGCCCCTTTGCGTGAGTCCGCTGCCATGAATACCCGCTACCGTAAACCGCTGCCTGGTACCGAGCTCGAGTTTTTCGACGCTCGCGAGGCGGTGGAAGACATCCAGCCTGGCGCCTATGCCAAGCTTCCCTATACCTCGCGCGTGCTCGCCGAGCAGCTGGTGCGCCGCTGCGCCCCGGCGCTGCTGACCGATGCCCTGATCCAGTTGATCGAGCGGCGGCGCGACCTGGATTTCCCCTGGTATCCGGCGCGGGTGGTGTGTCACGACATTCTGGGCCAGACGGCGCTGGTGGACCTGGCCGGACTGCGCGATGCGATTGCCGAGAAGGGCGGCGACCCTGCCAAGGTCAACCCCGTGGTGCCGACCCAGCTGATTGTCGATCACTCCCTGGCCGTCGAGCACGCAGGCTTTGAAGAAGGCGCGTTCGAGAAAAACCGTGCCATCGAAGACCGCCGCAACGACGACCGCTTTCACTTTATCAACTGGACCAAGACAGCCTTCGAGAACGTCGATGTGATCCCGCCCGGCAACGGCATCATGCATCAGATCAACCTGGAGAAGATGTCGCCAGTGGTGCAGAACCGTGACGGCATTGCCTACCCGGATACCTGCGTGGGCACTGATAGCCACACGCCCATGGTGGATGCCCTGGGAGTGATTTCCGTGGGCGTCGGTGGACTCGAGGCCGAGAGCGTGATGCTGGGGCGGGCTTCCATGATGCGCCTGCCGGATATCGTCGGCGTGGGGCTTGCCGGCAAGCTGCAGCCGGGGATCACCGGTACGGATATGGTATTGGCTATTACCGAGTTTCTGCGCCGCGAGCGGGTAGTCGGCGCCTATCTTGAATTTTTCGGTGAAGGCGCCGATGCGCTGACCATCGGTGACCGCGCGACCATTTCGAACATGACGCCCGAGTATGGTGCGACGGCGGCGATGTTCTACATCGACGGCCAGACCATCGACTACCTGAAGCTGACCGGACGCGAAGATGAGCAGGTGGCGCTGGTGGAAACCTACGCCAAACATACCGGCCTCTGGGCGGATAGCCTGAAAGGCGTCGAGTACGAGCGCCTGCTGCGCTTTGATCTCTCTTCGGTGACCCGCACTCTGGCCGGGCCTTCCAATCCCCATGCGCACCTGCCGACCTCGGAGCTTGTGGCGCGCGGTATCGCCGTGGGCCTGGAGGCGGCACGCGATGAGGAGCGTGCCGGCCGCATGCCCGATGGCGCGGTGATTATCGCCGCCATTACCAGCTGTACCAATACGTCGAACCCGCGCAACATGGTGGCTGCCGGATTGATCGCCCGTAACGCCAACCGCTTGGGGCTTATCCGCAAGCCCTGGGTGAAGTCGTCGCTGGCGCCGGGCTCCAAGACCGTCAAGATGTATCTGGAAGAAGCCGGATTGATGAGCGAGCTTGAAGCGCTTGGCTTTGGCGTCGTGGCCTATGCCTGCACCACCTGCAACGGTATGTCCGGGGCGCTGGACCCGAAAATCGAGGAAGAGATTACCCGGCGCGATCTTTACGCCACCGCCGTGCTTTCGGGTAACCGCAACTTCGATGGGCGGATTCATCCCAACGCCCAGCAGGCCTTTCTGGCCTCGCCCCCGCTGGTAGTGGCCTACGCCATTGCGGGAACGATCCGTTTTGATATCGAAAAGGACGTGCTGGGCATCGACCTGGCGGGCAACCCCGTTACCTTGAAGGATATCTGGCCCGCCGACGAAGAGATCGATGCTATCGTGAAATCGGCGGTGAAGCCCGAGCAGTTCCGCCAGACCTACATTCCCATGTTTGACCTGGACAAGAGCGCGCGTACCGAGGTTAGCCCGCTGTACGACTGGCGCCCCCAGAGCACCTATATCCGCCGCCCACCGTACTGGGAAGGCAAGATGGCCAAGGAGCGTACCCTCAAGGGCATGCGTCCGCTGGCGATCCTGCCGGACAATATCACCACCGACCATCTGTCGCCCTCCAACGCCATTCAACTGAGCAGCGCCGCGGGCGAGTACCTGGCCAAGATGGGCCTGCCCGAGGAGGACTTCAACTCCTACGCCACCCACCGGGGGGATCATCTCACCGCCCAGCGTGCCACCTTTGCCAATCCCAAGCTGTATAACGAAATGGTGCGCGATGCCGACGGTGTCGTGAAACAGGGCTCGCTTGCTCGAGTCGAGCCTGAAGGGCAGGTAATGCGCATGTGGGAAGCCATCGAGACCTATATGGCGCGTAAACAGCCGCTGATCATCATTGCCGGCGCTGATTACGGCCAGGGCTCCTCGCGGGACTGGGCGGCCAAGGGGGTGGCGTTGGCCGGTGTCGAGGCGATTGCCGCGGAAGGCTTCGAGCGTATACACCGAACCAACCTGATCGGCATGGGCGTGATGCCGCTGGAGTTCGAGCCGGGCACCACGCGCCTGACGCTTGGCCTGGACGGTACCGAAACCTTTGATGTGGAAGGTGCCGTATCGCCAGGCGCCATGCTGACCCTGGTGATTCATCGCCGTGAAGGGAAACGCCAGCGCGTAGTGGTGAAGTGCCGCCTGGATACCGCCGAGGAGGTGTCGATTTACACCGCCGGCGGCGTGCTGCAGCGCTTTGCTCAGGACTTTCTCGAATCATCGGCTGCTTGAAAAGCTAACGGAGTGAACATGAACGACGTCGCGCGCCCCTACCCGCCACAAATCAGCATTCCGGCGACCTATATGCGCGGGGGCACCAGCAAGGGCGTATTTTTCAAGCTGGGCGATCTGCCCGCTGCCGCTCAGGTACCGGGGGCCGCTCGTGACAAGCTGTTACTGCGCGTCATCGGCAGCCCCGACCCGTATGAAAAGCAGATCGATGGCATGGGCGGCGCCACCTCCAGTACCAGCAAGGCGGTCATCCTGTCGAAAAGTGAATCCGCCGAGCACGACGTGGACTACCTGTTTGGTCAGGTTGCCATCGACAAGCCCTACGTGGACTGGAGCGGCAACTGCGGCAACCTTTCCGCGGCGGTTGGCCCTTTTGCGGTGGCGAATGGCCTGGTGGATGCCGCACGCATCCCACAAGACGGCGTGGTCGAGGTGCGCATCTGGCAGGTGAACATTCAGAAAACCATCGTATCCCAGGTGCCTGTCGTCAATGGTGAGGTGCAGGAGACCGGGGATTTCGAGCTCGATGGCGTAACCTTTCCCGCTGCCGAAATCCCAGTCGCGTTCATGGATCCAGCCGAGGGTGAAGGGGCCATTTTTCCTACCGGCAACCTGGTTGATGAGCTGGATGTGCCGGGCGTAGGCCTGCTCAAGGCCACCCTGATCAACGCCGGTATTCCCACGGTGTTTATCAATGCTCTCGATCTCGGCTATACGGGTACTGAGCTGCAGGCAGTGATTAACGGTGATGATCAGGCGCTCGAGATGTTTGAAACCATTCGTGCGCACGGGGCGCTGCGTATGGGGCTGATTGGTGATATCAGCGAAGCCGCCAGCCGCCAGCATACGCCCAAGGTGGCGTTCGTTGCCCCGGCAGCAGATTACGTCTCTTCCAGTGGCAAGGAGGTAAGGGCGGCGGATATCGACCTGCTGGTAAGGGCGCTTTCCATGGGCAAGCTGCATCACGCCATGATGGGCACCGCGGCCGTTGCCATTGCCGCCGCTGCCGCCATTGAAGGCACGCTGGTCAATCTGGCCGCAGTCAGTGGCAAGCCTGACTCAGGCAAACGTCACGCTGTTACCTTCGGGCACCCTTCGGGCAGCCTGCGGGTTGGAGCAGAAGCCAGCTTCGTGAATGGGGGGTGGTACATTGAAAAAGCGGTAATGAGCCGCAGCGCCCGAGTATTGATGGAAGGCGCTGTGCGCATACCCGGCGACAGCTTTTAAGCGTATCAGTAAGGGTACAAGGCTGCCTATGGGGCGATCTGGAAAGAGGTATGGCGAGTAGAGGAGGCTATTGGTCAATTACCCGGTGCATTGGTTGGTGCCACCGGGTAATAGTTGGTGCTAGCATTTAGTCTTCAAGCACCACCTGATCGCGCATACGGTCAACCGTCGCTTCACCGATACCGCTGACGCGGGTCAGGTCGTCGGCACTTTCAAAGTTGCCGTTGGCTTCACGCTCTTCGACAATGGCCGCCGCCCGGCTTGGCCCAATGCCCGGTAGTTCGGCCAGCAGCTCCTCATCGGCGGTATTGATATTGATCGGAGCGACATCTTGCGCCAGAGCGCCGCTTGCCATACCCAGGCTCAGGCTTAGCACAAACGCCGCGAACAAGCTTTTCAGTGTCATATTCATCAGTCCAATTGTCCCTTGTTAGTCAGTAGGATAAATGTGGCAACCGAATTATTATTAACGGTGCGCCCGACTAACTTAACGCGTTCGTTTCGGTAGTGTTGTCAGAAATGTGCGACACGATTTGTAAGTGTTTGACTACCCATGTGTGGCAAATCGCTTACAAGCAAGGCTTAGGAGACTGTTATAATGCGGCTAAATGAGTAAGGAGTTGTGCTGTGTCTGAATCCCCGCTGATTATCGCGCTTGATTACCCGTCTCTGGATGCTGCTTTGTGCATGGCTGACCAGCTTGACCCGACCCGCTGCCGTTTGAAGGTGGGCAAGGAGCTTTTTACCCGCAGCGGCCCGGCGGTGCTGGAAGCGTTGCATGGGCGTGGGTTCGACGTGTTTCTGGATCTTAAATTCCATGACATCCCCAATACGGTGGCGGGCGCCGTACAGGCGGCGGCGGAGCAGGGTGTATGGATGGTGAATGTACATGCCGGTGGCGGTCGCACGATGATGGAGGCAGCCGCCGAGCGTCTCAAGCGTCACGGTTTGACCACCCATCTGATTGCGGTCACCGTGTTGACCAGCACAGAGCAGAGCGGCTTGCAGGAAGTAGGGGTGAGCGGTGCACTGGACGAGCAGGTCGAGCGTCTGGCGCGTTTGACGCAGCAAAGCGGCCTGGACGGTGTGGTGTGTTCAGCTCAAGAGGCTGCGCATCTTAAACAGGTGTGCGGTGAAGGCTTTTTGAAAGTCACCCCGGGCATCCGGCCAAGCTTTGCCGCCGCCAACGATCAGCAGCGCATCATGACACCAAGCGAAGCGATGCGCGCCGGTAGCACGCACCTGGTCATCGGGCGCCCCGTCACTCAAGCGACTGATCCGATGCAGGCGCTTGCCGCCATAGAAGCTGAACTGGTCTGACTCGGCTATTCGCCTTCAACGCCCGTAATGGGTTTGATCGTGCCCCAGCGGCGGCAGCTGGGGCACTGCCAGGCAAGAGCGTCGCTCGAGAATCCGCAGCGCCTGCAGCGGTGGCGTGGCCGATCTTGCAGCAAGGCCCTGGTGTGATACTTGAGCAGCAGCAGGCGCGAGTCCGGCGAGGTTCTGCCGCTCAGGCGCTGGCTTTCAACATACAGGTCCAGCAGGTAATCGAGACCGCCAAGGCTTGGTGCCTCGCGCAGCCACTCCCCCGTGCGCTCGATGGCGCTGTCCACCCCGTCACGCTGATGAACAAGCTCGCCTAGCATCACGATAACGCTGGTATAAGGTGCCTGGTCCAGTAGCCTGTACAGGTGGGTTTCAAGGCCCTTGATATCATCGCGGCGGAAATAGGCGCGCTTCAAGGCGGGCAGCATGGTCGGGATATGCGCAGGATCCTGCGTCGGGATATGGTTCAGGCGCTCGATGGCGCGGACATAGTGCCCGTTGTCCATTTCAAGCTCAGCCAGCAGCAGCGTGGCCCGGATGCAGCGATCATCCAGCTGCAGAGCTTTCTTGAGATGTTTTCTGGCCAGCGCGCGGCTGGACTGGGCGATTTCTTCCTGGGCCAGTTCGCACAGCCAGTGAGACGCCGGTCGGCGCATTCCCGAATGCTGTTTTAACAGGGGCTGAATGACGTCATAGGCCTGCTGCCACTCCTTTTCACGCTCGAGGATATCGACCAGCAGTCGTTTGGCGGCATAGCGGTACTCGTCGTTTGCGGAGTGTTCGAGCAGCGAATCCAATAAACGCTGCGCGCGATCATGAACGCCCAGTGCCATGAAATCGCGCGCCAGCTCCAGCTGAATGCTTTCATTGATACTGCGTGATAGCGCGGGTCGGGCCAGCAGATTCTGATGGATACTGACGGCCTTATCGGCCTCACCACGGATACGGAACAGTTTACCCAGCGCAATATGCGTATCAACCGTATCGCTGTTGACGTCGAGCGCATTGATAAACGTATTGATCGCTTCATCGGGCTGCTCGTTGAGCAGGTAGTTCAGCCCGATGAAATATTCGCGTGACAGCGAAGAGGAGGTGGCCGCTGGCGTCTGATGGGGTCGGCTAGCGGCGTGACGAATGCCTAGGCCAAATCCGATGGCAATTGCCGCCAGCAGCAGGCCTAGCAGCATGGTATCATGCATTTAGGTGAGTTCCTTGAACTCCTGAGTGCGTAGTTGATCCAGTTCCTTGCGCTGCTGCTTGTTGTGGCGTTCGCTGCGCGCCAGACGCGCTTTCAGGCGTGCGTAGACGCCCAGCATGGCGAGCATGCCCAGCAGTACGCCAAACGTCAGTGTCGCCAGTAGCCATACAGAGAACGAGACGGCGGGCAGCTCGACCCAGATAAGATTCAAGGCAATGGCTTGCTGGTTATTCACGGCAAACAAGATGCCTATCAGTAGAACAACCAGCAAGATAACGGCAAGAATCAGCCCTTTGATCCAACGCATGAGAGTTTCCTAGTCAGTGACGTTCGCAGAGTGGCTCTATTGTGTATGAGTCTTGGCGCGACGTCATCCCACAGATACACATTACCCATAGGGTAATGGCCGCTCTAGGCTAGTAGCCCAGCGCACGGCTGGCATCCACCTGCTCGCGCAATTCCTTGCCCGGCTTGAAGTGGGGTACATACTTGCCATCCAGCTCGACAGGGTCGCCGGTTTTTGGGTTGCGGCCAGTGCGCGGTTCACGAAAATGCAGCGAGAAACTGCCAAAGCCACGTATTTCGACGCGGCCGCCGCTGGAAAGGGCTTCGGTCATATCGTCCAGAATAATACGTACCGCCGTTTCGACTTCTTTGGCGGATAGCTCCGGTTGACGCATCGCGATTTGTTCGATTAATTCAGACTTGGTCATCGGTTGGCTCCCTGCAAGCTGTGAAGGCCGTAGCTGGCTGCTGATCTCGATCACTCGAATTCAGCATACTGTGCAAATCAATATTAAACAATGCAGATAAAACAAGGTACTAGACTGGATAACAGCATAGGCGAAGCTTGACGCTGGCGCGACCTTTTAGCTTAGGTATACTGGCGCTTCATTTTAATCATCAAAGAGGCTGGCCTTGAGCGACGACACATCCCCTGAAGCCATTCTGCGCAAGCGCCTTTACTGGCATTCGCGGCGCGGCATGTGGGAACTGGATCTGCTGCTGATCCCGTTTCTGGAAGCACGTTTTGAGACACTCAGCGAGGAAGACCGGCTGGCTTACGAGCAGCTGATCGCGGGAGAGGACCAGGATCTGTTTGTCTGGCTGATGCACCGTGAGTGGCCGGAAGACCCCGCCCTGCGGCGTATCGTGCAAATGATCGTTGAGCATGCCGAAAACACCGATAATTCTGCCTATCGTACCCTCTAGCGCTGCTGGCCTGCTCCAGGCGGCTTTAGCACTGGGGCTTTGTCTGCTGAGCTTTCAGCTATTGGGCGCCTGGGTGGCCGGTACTGCAGGTGCTGTGTTTATCGTATTGCTCTGGCGCAGCGCTTCTGCCGAGCCCAGAGGTGTGCTTTACCTGACACAGGGCGATGGCACACTGCTGGGGCGTTGGCGGTTGGCCTATGGCGAGCTTGGTGAAGAGCTGACCGTGCGCTGTGACTACCTGGGCCCTTGGCTGATAGGGCTTTGGGTGGGGCCTGAGCGCCTCTGGCTCTGGCCCGATAGCCTGCCCCGCGAAAGCCACCGGCAGTTGCGCCGGTTATGCCACCGTGCCGGGCGTTAGGTCGGCAAGGGTCAGGCAGGAGGGGGTGGTTACAGCCTGGCCAGAGGGCCAGTCAATCGAGTAGTGCAATCCGCGCGACTCCTGGCGCGTCAATGCCGCGGTTACCGTCAGCCTTGCCAGCAAAAGTGCCTGGCGAAGCTGAATGCCTTCAAGCGAGCCTTGAGCCGCTGACCCATCGTTCAGGCGTACTGATAGCTTGGCAAGCTTCTGTTGGGCAGCTTCCAGACCGGCATTGCTACGCACAATCGATACATGCTGAGTCATGATGCAGCGAAGCTCATGGCGTAGCGCCATGAGCAAGTCCTGATCCGCGTTGGGCAAAGTGGCAAGGCGTTCAGACCCTGAAAGCGCCGAGTTCTTCCAGCGGGGCGCTTTTTTCTCACGCAGTGCCTTGGCGCAGCTTCTGGCATAGACCAGGCACTCCAGCAGCGAATTGCTCGCCATACGGTTGGCACCATGCAAGCCTGTATAGGCAACTTCCCCCACGGCATACAGATTCGGTACTTGCGTGGCGCCCTGGTGGTTCGTGGCAATGCCGCCGCAGCTATAGTGCGCGGCGGGGACTACCGGGATCGGCTGCTGGGTGATATCCATGCCGCGTGCGGCGCAGTGGGCGACAATCGTTGGGAAGTGATGATGAATGGCGCGCTCCCCCAAGTGGCGGATATCCAGCCACACGTGCCCGAGGCTACCCTGCTGGATCTGGGCATCGATAGCTCGCGCTACCACATCACGTGGCGCCAGTTCGGCTCTGGGATCAAGGGCGGGCATGAACCGCTTGCCTGTTTCATCAAGCAGGTAGCCACCTTCGCCGCGTACCGCTTCGCTGATGAGAAATGCCGGCCCGTCCGGGTCGTACAGGCTGGTGGGATGAAACTGCTGAAACTCCAGATTCATCAGCGGCGCGCCCAGCTCGGCGGCCATGGCCATGCCTTCTCCGCTGCTGGGGGAGGGAGTGGTAGTGTGCTGATAAAGACCGCTGGCACCACCGGTAGCCAGTACGGTGTTATAGGCCGCCAGCCTGTGCAGCCGATGCTGCGCGTCAAGCCCGTAAGCGCCGCGGCAACACCCGTCATCATCCTGCAGTAACCCCAGCATGGTGAGGTCATTGCGCTGATGAATACGTGGATGCTGCGCGGCCTTGTAGGAGAGCGTATCAATCAGCGCACGCCCCGTGGCGTCATCGGCGTGAATGATTCTTCGCGCGCTATGTCCGCCTTCTCGGGTCAGGTGGTAGGGGTAGCGGGCGCCTTCGGTGGTATCCGGCGTAAAGGGGACGCCATTGTCGATCAGCCACTGAATGGCCTCGGGGCCCCGGGTAACGGTAAAGCGAACCGCCTGCTCATCGCACAAGCCGTCCCCCGCGATCAGCGTATCCTGAATGTGAGCTTCCAGGCTGTCGTCCGGGGAGAGTACGGCGGCAATACCCCCTTGAGCCCACTGGCTGGCGCCTTTTTCATCGTGTTCTGGACACACCAGTGTGACTGAAAAGTGCTCGGCTGCCTCAAGCGCCAAGGTCAGGCCGGCGACACCGCCGCCAATAATCAGAATATCGCTTGTTGGCGTGCTCATCAGGCCCGCTCCTTTTTAATAGCTATCTGCAGTGTGCTGCCAAACGGCAGGCATCATAGCGTGGCCATCAGCGGTTGGCGATGCAGAAACGCAAAAAATCCGCATCGATCATGGTGATCGTGCAGATAATCAAAATAGGGGAAGCGAAGAATAGAAGTGGTGCCCGGAGCCGGACTTGAACCGGCACGGGGTTACCCCCGAGAGATTTTAAGTCTCTTGCGTCTACCGATTTCGCCATCCGGGCGGTGCAGCATGAACACGTTGCACAGCACATAAAAGTGGAGGCTGGAGTCGGAATCGAACCGGCGTACACGGAGTTGCAGTCCGCTGCATAACCACTCTGCCATCCAGCCTAAAGAGTCGATGGAGCGGGAAAAGAGATTTGACCGGGCTGGCGTTCCAGCTCTCGACCCTACCTGTTTTGCCACGCTATCCAAGTTGGAGCGGGAAAAGAGATTCGAACTCTCGACCCTCGCCTTGGCAAGGCGATGCTCTACCACTGAGCTATTCCCGCTCGACTCGAGGGCGAATTATACGCATCGTTCTGGAGATGTCAATCAACAATGTCGTAATCATCACGCCCAAGTAATCAGATACTTACATGGAGCGGCTAAGATGGGGCCAGGCCGCCTTGAGATACTGAATCATCGACCATAGCGTCAGGGCCGCGGCGGCGTAGAGTACGACCACGCCCAGCAGGGCGATCTCATGGCCGGGCGGCAGGGCAAGCAGGATCAACAGCGCTACCATCTGTAGCGTGGTCTTGAGCTTGCCGATCCAGGAAACCGCCACCAGGCCGCGCTTGCCCATTTCCGCCATCCATTCACGCAGCGCAGAAATCACGATTTCACGCCCGATGATGACCAGCGCTGGCAGAGTAAGCACCAGCGTGTCGTAACGCTCGATCAGCAGTGCCAGGGCCACAGCGACCATCAGCTTGTCGGCCACCGGGTCCAGAAACGCGCCAAAGGGCGTTGACTGATTCCAGCGCCGAGCCAGATAGCCATCCAGCCAATCGGTCACCGACGCCAGGGCGAAGAGCCCGGCGGCCAGTGGCATGCTCCAGTTGAACGGCAGATAGAACAGCACGACAAGCAGAGGAATGAAGGCAACTCTTGCCAGTGTAAGTAGGTTGGGTATATTCATCGCGGGCGGCGATCCTTACCGGAGAGTCATAGGATTCGAAATGTGGTTTCGGGTCATTCTATCCCCCTTGGCGAATAGCATCCATGCCCAAAGCGGGTTTATCCGTTAAGGGCCAGGTAAATACTCTCGGCAAGGGCGGCGTTGATGCCCGGCACCCGTGCAAGCTCCGCGCGGCTGGCCTTCTGTACGCCTTGCAGCCCGCCGAAAAAGCGTAGAAGTTCGCGCCGACGTTTGGGGCCGATGCCGGGTATCTCCTGAAGCGTCGAGGTGCGTCTGGCTTTGTCTCGCTGCGCGCGGTGACCGGCAATGGCAAAACGGTGCGATTCGTCGCGAATGTGTTGAATCAAATGCAGGGCAGGGGAGGCCGGGTCCATCGGCAGCGGATTGTCGGAGGCTTCCAGAAACAGCGTCTCGAGCCCTGCCTTGCGGGTCGTGCCCTTGGCCACGCCGAGCAGGATTATATCTGTAACCTTAAGCGTGTTGAGCACCTCGCGCGCCATGTTGAGCTGCCCTTTACCGCCATCGACAATCAGAATATCCGGGGCTATCGCTTCGCCGCTCTTGACGCGTTTCAATCGGCGGGTAAGCGCCTGCTGCATGGCGGCGTAATCATCGCCAGCGGCTACCCCTTCGATGCGAAAGTGGCGGTAGTCACTCTTGCGCGGCCCCTGATGATCGAATACTACACAGGACGCCACCGTGGCTTCACCGTGGCTATGGCTGATATCGAAACATTCAAGCCGCTCGGGCATGGTTTCAAGCCCCAGGGCCTTTTGCAGGGCGGCAAAGCGTTGGGTGAGCTGGGTGGTGTTGGCCAGTTGGGAGGCCAGCTGCTGCTCTGCGTTGGTCATGGCCAGCTGTTGCCACTGGGCGCGGTGACCACGCACCTGGCTGGTGACACGGATGCGCTTGCCCGCCTGCTGGGTCAGTGCCTCGGCAATCAGCTCGCTATCGTCCAGGGCGTGGCTGGTGATGACTTCGCTGGGAACGTTGTGCGGCTGGCCAAAGTAGTATTGGCTGACGACTTCGGTCAGCAACGCTTCCGGCGTTAAATCCAGGCCGTTTTTGGGGGCATGGTGGCGCGCGCCGAGCATCCGTCCATCGCGTACGCTGAGCACGGAAATGCCCATGGCGCCAGGGCGCTGGGCCAGGGCAAAGATGTCCGCATCGCCGCTGTCGTTGTCCACGAACTGGCGCTGCTGAAGCTGGCGCAGCTGCTGTATCTGGTCGCGCAGGCGGCCGGCCTCTTCAAAATCCAGCGCCTGGCTTGCGGTTTCCATGGCCTGGGTAAGCGCCCGGGTTACATCCTCGCTTTTGCCCTCAAGGCACATCACCGCGTGCTCGACATCGCGCCGATAGTCCTCTTCGGCGATGTAGTCCACGCAGGGCGCACTGCAGCGATTGATCTGGTATTGCAGGCAGGGGCGCGAGCGGTGGGCAAACACGCTGTCTTCGCAATTGCGGATATGAAAGATCTTCTGCATTAGCGAAAGGCTTTCGCGCACGGCGCCGCTGCTGGGGTAGGGGCCAAGATAGCGGCCATCGCCTCGGCGCTGGCGCGCGCGCTTGTATTCAAGCTTGGGATAGGCGTGGCGGTCGGTCACGAAGACAAACGGGTAGGACTTGTCGTCGCGAAGCAGAATGTTGTAAGGCGGGCGCAGCTCCTTGATCAGCGTCTGCTCAAGCAGCAGTGCCTCGGTCTCGCTGCGAGTGACGGTAATCTGGATATCCGCAATCCGGGCGACCATGGCCTGGGTCTTGGTATTGAGCTGGCCACGAAAATAGCTGGCAAGGCGCGCTTTCAGGCGCTTCGCTTTACCCACATAAAGAGTATTGGCGTGTTCATCCAGCATGCGGTAGACACCGGGGGAGGTGCTTACCGAGCTTAAAAACTGCTTCGCGTTAAATGTCATTGCACCGTATCAAGCACCGAGGAGTCGCTAGGGATGTTAGGTTCAACCCTGGCTGCCGTCAAAGCCTTCCACCAACCCATGGCGCAGCGCCAGGTGTGTCAGTTCGACATCGGTGGCGACCTGAAGTTTATCGAACAGCCGATAGCGGTAGGTGTTGACGGTCTTGGGGCTTAAATGCAGACGATCCGAGATGTCCTGGACGCGCTGGCAGTTGACGATCATCAGGGCAATCTGCAGCTCACGATGAGAAAGGTGGCTGAACGGATTGTCCTCGTTGGTAAAGTGGGCCAACGCCAGGCGCTGAGCGATTTCCTGGCTGACATAGCGCCGGCCATGAAAGACCTGGCGGATGGCATCGGTCATTTCAGCAGCATCAGCGCCCTTGCTTAAAAAGCCTGACGCGCCCGCTTCGAGCATGCGCCGCAGCACGCTATCTTCCATATGAGCCGTCAGGATCAATACCTTGATGTCCACCATGGTGCGGTGAATGCGCCTTGTGGCTTCCAGGCCGCCAATGCCGGGCATGCGTATATCCATCAGCACGATATCGGGCTTTAAATGTCGGCACTGAGTGACTGCACTTTCGCCGTCGTCGACTTCGCCTATGATTTTTATGTCACTTTCTTCGTTCAGCAGGTGAGCAATGCTTGTTCTCACCAGGTGGTGATCATCGGCGATTAGAACGTTGATCAATGGACTGGCTCCTGCATGGAAACATAGTGGGCTCAGACGATAGCCGCTGATGCTAAGGCATAGAGTGCCACAGCTAACTATAAAGGAGAATTAGTAAACACTTATTTGGATAGAACATTGACGCAAGATTCTTTTCATAATAGTATTCGCCTCGCTGTCCACGCAGAGTTTTTTGCGCTGATAGTGAAGGGGCCTTAGCTCAGCTGGGAGAGCGCAACACTGGCAGTGTTGAGGTCAGCGGTTCGATCCCGCTAGGCTCCACCAGGATTTATCGAAAAAGCCTCGCTATCCGTAGCGAGGCTTTTTTGTATGCCTGTCAGCAGGCAGGTACATCCGACGCCGGGTAGATTGTCCTGGCCTGCCAGCCGCCGGGGCAGGTCCGTTAGCGGCTGGCAGGGTTGATCGTTTCAGGCGTCTATTCGCTGATGCGGCCCAGCAGCAGAAATTCGATCAGCGCCTTCTGGGCGTGCAGGCGGTTGCCGGCTTCCTGCCACACCACCGCGCGCGGGTCGTCAAGCAGGGTGTGGCTGATCTCCTCGCCGCGGTGGGCGGGCAGGCAATGCAGGAACAGCACATCGTCTTTTGCCTTGTCCAGCATGGCTTCGGTGACCTGAAAACCTGCGAAATCCGCTTCGCGTTTGGCCTGCTCCTCTTCCTGACCCATGGACGCCCACACATCTGTCGTGACCAGGTCGACGTCCTGAACGGCGGCCTCGGGGTCATGAAGCAGCGTCACACGGTCGCCGGCGGCGGCCAGGATGTCTTCACGCGGCTCGTAACCCTTGGGGCAGCAGATGCGCAGGTTGAAATCGAACTGGCGTGCGGCGTTGATCCACGAATGGCACATGTTGTTGCCATCGCCAATCCAGACGGCCGTGCGGCCCTTGACGCTGCCGCGAAGCTCGGTCCAGGTCATCACATCGGCAAGCAGCTGGCAGGGGTGGTAATCATCGCTCAGCGCGTTGATGACCGGAACGCTGCTGGCGCCGGCGTAGGTTTCAAGACCTGCGTGAGAGAAGGTGCGGATCATGACGGCATCGACCATTTCAGACAGCACGCGCGCGGTGTCTTCGATGGGTTCGCCACGGCCGAGCTGAGTGTCGCGTGGGGAAAGAAACAGGGCGTGCCCGCCAAACTGCGCCATGCCGGTTTCAAAGGAGACGCGCGTGCGTGTAGACGACTTTTCGAAAATCATGGCCAGCGTGCGGTTGGGCAGCGGCGTATAGACCGGCCCATTGGCTTTCAGATCCGTCTTGATCTTGATGGCACGCTGAATCAGATAATCCAGTTCGTCCGGCGTCAAATCCAGCAGGGTAAGGAAATGGCGTGTCGCCATGGTTGCTTCTCTCCACGCAAAAACACCATCCTAGCGAGGCGGCAGGGGATGCGCAACGCAAGCGGCATGCGTAGAATGGCGTTCAAAGATGAAGGCCGAGTAGCGCGCTCAGGTATTGATAGCCAGATACCTGCCCTCACATATACTCATCTTGGTCGTGTTAATTCTTATTCTAGGAGTACTCACATGAGCACAACAGCCGAAAACATTCAGCGCCAGATTGGTGAAAACCCCATCCTGATCTACATGAAAGGTACGCCCCAGCTGCCCCAGTGCGGCTTTTCTGCCCAGACCGTTCAGGCGTTGATGAGCTGCGGCGAGCGCTTTGCCTTTGTCAACATTCTGGATAACCCGGACATCCGCGCCGAGCTGCCCAAGATTGCCAACTGGCCGACCTTCCCGCAGCTGTGGGTAGAAGGCGAGCTGGTCGGCGGCTGCGATATCGTCATGGAAATGCACCAGAACGGCGAACTCGAGAAGCTGGTAAAAGAGGCCGCTGCACGTGCCAATGCAGAACAGGCTGACGATAACGCCTGATGACCACGCCCGGGTTAGCCGCCCGGGCGGTTGGCGGGCTGCAGCGTAGCCGCTAGAATGGCGTTTTTATCATGCATTGCGGGCACTTGGTGTTGAAGTAATGCACTACCACGCAGCCCGCTGAAGGAAACATTGCTCAATGAGCTATCAGGTTCTGGCCCGCAAATGGCGGCCACGTACATTCCACGAGCTCGTGGGCCAGGCCCATGTTCAACGTGCCCTGGTCAATGCGCTTGACCAGGGCCGTCTGCATCACGCTTACCTGTTTACCGGCACCCGCGGTGTGGGCAAGACCACGCTTGCGCGCATACTTGCCAAATGTTTGAACTGCACGGCCAACGGTCGCGGTGATGAAGGCATTACGTCAACGCCCTGCGGTCAGTGCGACAGTTGCCAGGCCATCGATGAGGGGCGCTTTGTCGATCTGATCGAGGTCGATGCGGCCTCGCGCACCAAGGTCGAAGATACCCGCGAACTGCTGGACAACGTGCAATACGCGCCAACCCAGGGGCGCTACAAGGTGTACCTGATCGATGAGGTGCATATGCTCTCGACCAGCAGCTTCAATGCGCTGCTGAAAACCCTGGAAGAGCCGCCACCTCACGTCAAGTTCCTGTTGGCCACCACCGACCCGCAGAAGCTCCCGGCCACGGTGCTTTCCCGCTGCCTGCAGTTTACCTTGAAGCATATGCCGCCTGAGCGCGTGGTCGAGCATTTGACCTATGTGCTGGGTGAAGAGAACGTAGCGTTTGATGAAAGCGCCCTATGGCTTCTGGGCAAGGCGGCCGAAGGCTCCATGCGCGATGCCATGAGCCTGACTGACCAGGCCATCGCCTTTGGTCAGGGGGCGGTACGCCATGCCGACGTGGCAGCCATGCTGGGCACGCTGGATCACCGCCATATTCTGGCACTGGCCGAGGCGCTCGCCGATGTAGACGTTCAGCGTCTGCTGGCCGAAGTCAGCCAGTTGGCTGAACAGGGTCCGGATTTTGCTGCGGTGCTCGACGAGCTTTCAGCGATGATGCATCGCTTGGCCGTGGCACAAATGGTGCCCGATGCGGTCGATAACAGTCACGGCGACCGTGAGGTAATTCTTCAGCTTGCCAGCCGCTTCACGGCGGAAGATATTCAGCTTTATTACCAGATCGGGATTCAGGGCCGCGGCGATATGGTGCACGCCCCGGATTTGCGCAGCGCCCTGGAAATGACCTTGCTGCGCATGCTGGCGTTTCGTCCACAGGGTGTGCCCAAGCCGCCGCGCACGCCGCTGCCACTTCGCGCGGAGCCTTCAGGCAGTGGCGCTGACCAGGCAAAGGCTGATTCTCCCGTAGAGCAGTCAAGCGTTACCCAGCCCGCATCAGCGGCTTCGCAGCAAAACGTGAGCCAAGAAACTGCACCCGCTGAACCCGAGCTGCCAGCGGAGGCGCCGCGCCCAAAGGTTGAGCAGCCGGCTTGGGAGGCGCATCAAGACGAGCCGGCTGCACTGGACGTAGCCGATAGCCAGGAGCCGCCCCCCTGGTCGCTGGATGAGATCGCCCAGGCGACAACAGAGACAGAATCTCTGCCAGAGCCAGAGCCAGAGCCAGAGCCAGAGCCAGAGCCAGAGCCAGAGCCAGAGCCAGTTCAGCCGTTATCTCCGCCGCGGGAAACCGTGCAGGAAACGCCTGCGCAGCCTCCGGTAGTGGCGAGCGAGCCTAATGGATTGCTCGATCATGAGAAATGGCTGCTATGCTTTGACTCTTTAGGACTTGGCGGGCTGACGCGCAGCCTGGCGGCCAACTGCCTGCTTGAAAGCGATGACGGCAAGACGCTGACGCTGCGTCTGGACCCAACTCAAGCCGCCATGCAGGCCGAGGTCCATCAGACCCGCATCGAGCGAGCACTGAGCGAGCAGGGCATGCCGCGCCGGGTAGTGTTTGACGTGGCCGAGCTTTCGACCGAGAGCGAAACCCCGCGCCAGCGTGAAGGGCGGCTAAACCAGGAGCGCCATGCGCAGGCCGTTGATCTTCTTCATCACGATCCCAATATACAGAAGCTGCAGCAGGCCTTTGGTGCGACCCTGGTGGAGTCAACCGTCAAACCCGGCGCCGAAAAGCGCTAGTAATAAATCATTATCTGTTTTATCCCGTTATTTTTAACCCGCTAGGAGAGCACACCATGTTTAAAGGTGGAATGGGCAACTTGATGAAGCAAGCCCAAGAGATGCAGGAAAAGATGCAGCGCGTTCAGGAAGAAGCCGCTCAGACAGAAGTGCAGGGCGAAGCGGGCGCGGGCATGGTCAAGGTCACCATGAATGGTCGTCACGATGTCAGTAATGTGAGCATTGATCCAAGCGTTCTGGAAGAAGACAAGGAGCTGCTTGAAGATCTGCTGGCAGCGGCCGTCAATGACGCCGTGCGCAAGGTGGAAGCCAACTCCAAGGCCAAGATGGAAGAAGCAACGGCAGGTCTGAATCTTCCGCCCGGCTTCAAGATGCCGTTCTAGGTAATGCGCTTTTCTCCTCTTATCGAGCAGTTGATGGATGCGTTTCGCGTACTGCCCGGCGTTGGGCCCAAGACGGCCCAGCGCATGGCCATGCATTTGCTGGAACGTGAACGTCCAGGTGGTCAGCGGCTAGCCTCCGTCATCCAGAAGGCGATCGACGAAGTGGGCTACTGTCGGCGTTGCCGCACGTTGACCGAAGCCGATATCTGCGCCATCTGCGAGACGCCGCGCCGCGATGATGCGCTGCTGTGCGTGGTGGAGTCGCCGGCGGATCAGTTGGCCATAGAAGAAGCGGGCGGTTTTCAGGGGCGTTATTTCGTGCTGCACGGGCATCTTTCGCCGCTGGATGGCATCGGTCCCGACGCGATTGGCCTGGATCAGCTGGAAGCCCGGGTGAGCGAAGGCCAGATTGAAGAGATCGTGCTGGCCACCAACCCCACCGTGGAAGGCGAAGCAACGGCGCACTATATTGCCGCTCAGCTTGCCCGTCACGGCGTCAGGTTTTCGCGCCTGGCTTACGGTGTACCCATGGGGGGAGAGCTTGAATATGTCGATGGCGGTACGTTAAGCCGCGCGTTCAACGGGCGCCAACCCTTCACCAGCGAATAACCACACCCCACATTGCAAGCGCCGCCGCGGTTGCATCAAGGAAGTATGCCTTGTCTTCTCTAGACTCCCCTGTATATCAATGGATTGACAGCCCTGACGCACTGGACGCCGCCTGTGCACAGGTGGCCGATGCCGATGTGATCGCGCTGGATACCGAGTTCTTTCGTGAAAACACGTTTTTTCCTGTGCCTGCGCTCATTCAGTTCGCCGCCGGAGAGCTTGCGTATCTGATTGACCCGCTTGCCACCCCTTGCACACCCGCTTTCCGCGAGCTGCTTCAGGGCAGTGCGATCAAGCTCCTGCACGCCTGCAGCGAAGACCTTGAGGTGCTGCAGCACTGGGCGGGTGTATTGCCGGTGCCGCTGGTGGATACGCAGGTGGCCCAGTCGTTCCTGGGGGAGACGCCAGCCATGGGTTACCAGAAACTGGTGGAGCTGTGGATGGACGAGACGCTGCCCAAGGAAGAGACGCGTTCCAACTGGCTGGAGCGCCCGCTGACGTCGTCGCAGTGTGACTATGCGGCGCTGGATGTGATCTACCTGTTGAAAGTGTGGGCGCTTCAAGCTGAACGCTTGACCGAGCTTGGCCGCTGCGAATGGCTGACCGAGGAGTGCGCCGGATTGATCGAACAGGCCGGGCGCAGCGTTGAGGCCGATGGGCAGTGGTTTGCCCGCCACCGTCAGCTGTGGCGCCTCAACCCGCGCCAGCTTGAAGCTTACCGGCTGATGACCATCTGGCGGGAAGGCGAAACCCGGCGGCGCAACCTGCCGCGCAACTGGCTGATCGCCGACAAGCTTCTGTTTGCCACCGCTGAAGTCATGCCCAAAAACCGCTTTGAACTGTCAGAGGTGGAAGGCTTCAAGCCCTCGCTGGTCAAGAAAGAGGGCGACACGCTCCTGTCTCTCATCAAGCAGGCCCAGCACGTAGACGAGCAGAGCCTGCCCGCTCGGTGCCCTGACCCCATGCAGCCTGCTTTTAAACGCCGCTTCAAGGCGCTCAAGGCGGTCGTGACGGAAAAGGCGGGGGAGCTTGGCATTGCCGCTGAAGTACTGATGCGCCGTCGCGATATCGAAGCGTTGGTGATGCAGGATATGGCTGGCGAGCCGCTGACCCTGCCGATCGGGTGGCGGGGCGAGTGTCTGGCCGCCGGGTTTGTTCAAGCGCTTGAGGAGTTGCCCCAATGAGCGACAAGCTGCTTTGCGAGATATTCAAAAGCTCGCGCAAGGATGAGATGTACCTGTACGTTGACAAGCGCCAGGGGCTTGAACACGTTCCCGAGGCGCTGATGGCAACCTTCGGCAAGCCCGTCGCGGTGTTGACCATGATTCTGACCGCGGATAAAAAGCTGTCTCGGGTCAAGGCTGAAGAGGTAATCAGTGCCATCGACGAGCAGGGTTTTTACCTGCAGATGCCGCCGGCCAAAGAGGACTACCTGCTGGACGTACATCGGGCACAACTCGACGCCCGCGATACGCCAGAGTAACGTAGCCGTGAATTTTCTGGCTCACGCCTGGCTTGCCAGTAAAGGAAGCGATGACTTCCTGTATGGCAATCTGATTGCCGACGGTATCAAGGGCAGCGATCTACGTGCCTGGCCGGGCGGCGTGGCCGCTGGCGTTCGTCATCACCGCCGGGTGGATGCCTGGGTGGACCAGCATTCAAGCGTGCTGAATGCCAAGCACCGCGCCCCGCATGGCAAGCGCCGCTATGCCGCGATTGCGCTGGACATCGTCTGGGATCACTTCCTGGCCCGCGAAAAAGCCGGGCAGGCGGCTCAGCAGCAGCTGGTTGCCCGCTGCTATCGTCTATTGGCCGCAAGGTCGGCCCCCAACCGGCTGGCGGATATGGTGCCCCATCTGGTCGAGCATGACTGGCTACGCGGTTATGCCGACTTCGGTTTTACCTGCCGGGCCATCGTCGGGTTGGGAAGGCGTCTTTCCGGCCCCAATCATCTGGCCGCGCTGGTGCCCTGGATTGAAAGTGATTATTCGCGGCTGGAAGCAGATTTCGATACGCTATGGCCCGAGCTAAGCGCTACATTGAGCAGCGCAGGGGACGTAGGCACTTAAGTGGCGATAACGAGAGGAACCATCATGGAAACCGGACTGCGCGAGCGCTTTTGGGAGCGTTACACGCTCGAAGAGCTCAACCCTGAAGAGTGGGAAGCGCTGTGCGATGGGTGTGGTCAATGCTGCCTGTTAAAACTGCACGACGACGACACGCAGGAGCTTGCCATACTCAACGTTGCCTGCCGGCTTCTGGATATCAAAAGCTGCCAGTGCAGTGACTATGAAAACCGTTTTGACAGCGTACCGGACTGCACGCAGCTGACCCCGGCGCTGGTCAAGGAGTTTACCTGGCTGCCGCCTACCTGCGGCTATCGCCGCGTGGCGGAAGGGCGCAAGCTCGCGGGCTGGCATCCGCTTTTAAGCAATGACGCCGAGCGCGTACACCGCAAGGGTATCAGCGTGCGCAATTTTGCCGTATCGGAAGAAGAGGTGCCCGAACGGGCGCTGGAATCTCACATCATCGCCGTGCTGCCCATGTAAGGGTGGCGCCACCCCGCCTTCGATCTAGCCCGGTACGCTAAAGCGGCTGTCTTCCCGGCACGCTCAAGCGGCGGGTTTACGCCTTGCCGTATCCCAGATAGTCAGAAATACCTCCTTGAATACCGAGGGCTTGGGCGCGCTCGCCTGGCGGGCGGGTTTGCGGGCCGGCTGCTTGAGCGGTGTGTCCCAGATGGTCGGGAAGTGGTCCTGATATTTCACGATGAAAGCTCCATGGCTCAGACATGAGTTTATACGACTAACGTCGAGTATGGCGTAAATGTATTTTTATGGAAAGTATTTTCAAAAAATAAAAAGGCAGCGCCAGGCGCTGCCGAATAAGCGTTAAAGGTAAAGTATGGCGAAGAGGCTTAACCTCTGCTCTCTTCTGAATCACCGGCAAGGCCAAGCGACCAGAGAATAAAGGCATCCTGGCGTGCGGTATCCCTCCATGCCTTGAAGCGCCCGGACGCGCCGCCGTGGCCGCTGCTCATATCGGTATGCAGCAGTATCGGGGCATCGCCTTGCTGGTGCTGGGTAACCTGGGCGTAGAACTTGGCAGGTTCCCAGTAGCTCACCCGGGTATCAAACCAGCTGCCTTCGATCCACAGCGCCGGATAACGCTGGTGGGTAATGTTGTCCATGGGCGAGTAGCCGCGAATACGCTCGGCAACGTCCGGTGTTTCCGGATTGCCCCACTCGCTGTATTCGGCGGTGGTCAGCGGGAGTTCCGGGTTCTGCATGGTGCGCAGCACATCGAGGAAGGGCACATCGAGAAGGGCGGCACAAAAGGCATCGGGTGCACGGTTGATGCAAGTGCCCACCAGCAGGCCGCCAGCGCTGGCACCGTAAGCCGCTATGCGCTGTGGGTCGCTGATAGCGTTTTCGACCAGCGCGTCCCGTGCGGCCAGAAAATCGTCGAAGCTGTTCTCCTTGTGGGCCATCTTGCCCTCCAGATACCAGGGTTCACCCCGCTCGCCGCCGCCCCGCACGTGGGCGACGGCAAAGGCCGCGCCCCGCTCGAGCAGTTCCAGGCGTGCAATCGAGAACCAGGGGTCGAGCGCCTCGCCATAGGCACCATAGCCATACAGCAGGGTTGGCAGCGGCTGGCCGGCGAGGTCGGCACGCATCACCACGGATACCGGCACCTGCTCGCCGTCTCGGCTGGTAGCCCACAGGCGGCGGCTGACCAGCTGCTCGGGAGTGAGGCTGCCATATACCGGGGCGCGCTTGAGCAGCGTCCGCTCGCCGCTTTCAAGATCCAGTTCAAACCAGCTGGGCGGCTGGGTGAACGACTCTTCCCGAAGGCGCAGCACCCGGGTGTCAAAGTGAGGCGCATCTTCGAGCAGTTGCGAGCAGGGCTCGGCCGGCAGCGCCAGGTATTCGTCCAGCGTGCGCTGGTGCTGACTGTCCAGCTCCCAGTGGCGCAGCACTACCTGAGCCTGACGATGGTCGCGCTCGGCAATCACCAGCCCCCAGGCGAAGGCATCAATACCTTCCAGGGTCACCTCTTCACGCGGGCTGATCAGTGGCTGCCACTGGCCTTCGGCGCTGTGCAGGGCCTCCTCGGCCAGGTAGTCCAGCTGAAAGTGAGCGCTTGCCTGGTTGTGCAGGCGATAGAACGTGCCCGGGCGGTGATCGATACTGTATTCCACTCCCGGCTGGCGCGGCTGAATGCATAACGGCGTGGCCTCCGGCCGATGGGCCGGAAGGGCATGGATCTCGCTGGTATCTTTCGAGGCGCTTTCGATCAAGAGCCACTCGCGAGAGCGCGTTTTGCCCAGGCCTAGCCAGAATTCCGTATCGTTTTCACGCAGTACCAGCAGCGGCTCGGCGTGTTGCTCAGGCGCTTCAAACGGCAGCGATACACGCCATAGGCTGTCCGGGCGCTGGGTGTCATCAAACCGGGTGAAGAACAGCGTGGCCGAGGTGGGTGTCTGATCTTCCGCCCAGCATAGCCCCGCGCCAATGTCGTCAATCAACGCCTGCGGCTCGCCGCCGGGCAACTGCTTGATCCACAACGTGTAACGCTCGTCGCCCTGTGTGTCTTCGGTCCAGGCCAGCCACTGCTCGTCGGGGGAGAGCGCCATATCCCCCATATCGAAGAACTCTTCATCGGCGGCGCGGGCCTGAACATCAAAAAAGCATTCTCGCTGCTCTGGTTTTCCATTCGGGTAGCGCCACCAGCGCGGGTAGTCGTCCTCAGCGCCGGTTTCACTCCAGAACGTAAAATGGTCAAGCGGTGTCTCAAGGCTCTTGACGGCAAGTTCGCGACGCGCGAGGTGGCTTTTGTACAATGTCTCAGCCAGTGGCGCGAGCGGTGCAAACCACGTCTGTTGCTCTTGATTGGCGGCATTGAGAAATTCGCTGACGTCAGGCGCTTCGCGCGCTTCCAGCCAGTGCCATTTGGGGTCATTAGCGCGATAATAGCGCGCTACGGGCGAGCCTGAACGCGTATCTGGCTGTGCTTTCATAAATTGACAGGTACCATAACGGGAAATCAACGTCGGGTGCGTGCACCCACATGAGAGGTATTATGCTGTTTGAAAATTCAATGTCACTGCTGTGGCTTAGCTATTACGGTATTTCACTGCTGGTTCTGGTCGCGGTCTATTTTGCGCTGGCCTTCTTGCCGCGCTTGCCGCGCCTGGTACTGACCTGGGGAATCGCTGGTGCCATGTGGGCGCCTGCCATGTTCCGCTTGCCCTTGATCGAAGAGGGCGAATTCTATACCGGATGGGCACCCGCTGCGATGGTTGCCGCGGTTGGCTTTCTGGAGCATGACGCAAGTGCTCTGCGCGTCAGCCTGCTGTGCCTGGTAGTGGGTATTGCCGTGGGGGTAATGATCGGTATTGCACTGTGGTGGTGGCGCCGGCCGACAGATGTGCCGCCAGCAAAGCGGGTCAAGCAGGTGGATGAAGACCCGCAGCCGACCCGTCGCCGCGAACCGGTTCTTGGCTGATGTCGGCCGCCGGGGCAAGAAAGGGAGCTATGCATGTGTGAGCTGCTGGGCATGAGCGCCAATGTTCCCACCGATATCTGTTTCAGCTTCTCGGGCTTTCTGCATCGCGGTGGCGGTACCGGGCCGCACCGCGATGGCTGGGGTATCGCCTTTTATGAAGAGGGCGGCTATCGCGAATTTCGCGACCCGCACCCGTCGGTAGATTCTCCCATTGCTCGGCTGATCTGTGACTACCCGATCAAGTCCAATGTGGTGATCAGCCATATTCGTCAGGCAAACGTAGGTGGCGTACGCCTGGCCAATACTCACCCCTTTACGCGGGAGATGTGGGGGCGGCCCTGGTGCTATGCCCATAATGGGCAGCTGAGTGGCTGGGAGCAGTTGGCGCTCGACATGTATACGCCGGTAGGCAGCACCGATAGCGAGCACGCCTTTTGCTGGTTGATGGGCGAGCTGCGCCGGGCGTTTCCTGTGCCGCCGGATGATTGGAGCGCGCTGTGGGCGACGCTTCACGATCTGTGCGAACAGTTGCGCGCGCTTGGGGTATTCAACCTGCTGCTATCTGATGGACAGTATCTTTACACCTACTGCTCGACCAAACTTGCCCATATTACCCGCCGGGCGCCCTTTGGCGACGCCGAACTTTCCGATGCGGAAATCACGGTCAACTTTGCCGAACATACCACCCCTGACGACGTGGTATCGGTCATTGCCACCGAGCCGCTGACCCATAATGAAGCATGGCAGAGGATGGTGCCGGGTGAGCTTTTAGTCTGGCGCGAAGGAGAAATTCAGGCGCGTTACTGTCCATCAAGCTAGGAGTCGCTACATTATAAGTAGGAGAAAATCCTGGCAGTACGGCTGACCCATACATGCAGTAGAGGCTATGGTCTAAAGTTGAAACGCAAGTTTCAAGCGATCGTTTTACACTGTGCTGCGCGTCGTATAGGGTGGGTTTCCTTGCCTCGCGACAATAACAAGGTCGGTAACTTCATCGACATGGATAGCGGAGATTGCCCATGAGCGAACACGCCAGAGCTTCAATTTTACGCGGCCCGGCGCTTGAAGGGCTGGACCAGTACGATTCGGTCACAGACGTTTTTCACGCCGCCGTCAAGCGCTATAAAGACAAGCCCGCTTTTAGCTGCATGGGCAAAACCCTCACCTTTGGCGAGCTGGATCGCCTTTCGGCGGATTTTGCGGCCTGGCTGCAGCATGAAACCGATCTTGAACCGGGTGATCGTATTGCCATTCAGTTGCCCAACGTCTTGCAGTTCCCGGTTGCGGTATTTGGCGCTCTACGGGCAGGACTTGTGGTCGTGAATACCAACCCGCTCTATACCGAGCGGGAAATGACGCACCAGTTCAAGGATTCCGGTGCCAAGGCAGTGCTGATTCTGGCCAACATGGCCAAGAAACTCGAAAACGTGCTGGGCAAGACCGATATCCAGCATGTGTTGGTAACCGAGCTTGGGGATCTTCACGGATTGCCCAAACGCTGGGTGATCAATGCAGTCGTCAAGCATGTGAAAAAGATGGTGCCGGCCTATTCGCTTCCCGGCTCAGTGCGCTTTATCGAGGTCATGAAGAAGGGGGCCTCCCTGAATCATGCCGAGGTAAGCCGCCGTCAGGATGATCTAGCCGCGCTGCAGTACACCGGTGGAACCACTGGCATGCCGAAAGGCGCGATGCTCACGCACTGCAACCTGATTGCCAACATGCTGCAGGCGCGCACCGCGATTGGCGCCCACCTCAAACATGGTGAAGAGGTCGTGGTTGCACCGCTGCCGGTTTATCACATTTATACGTTTACGGTTAACTGCCTGTTTCTGATGGAGTCCGGCAACCATTCGCTGCTGATTACTAACCCGCGCGATCTGGATGGCTTTGTCAAGGAGCTCAAGAAGGTCAAGTTCACGGCGTTTATAGGCCTCAATACGCTGTTCAATGCGCTATGCAATCGCGATGACTTCAAGCAGCTGGATTTTTCCAATCTCAAGCTGACCATATCCGGCGGCATGGCGCTGACCAAGGCGGCTGCCCAGCGCTGGGAAGACACCACCGGTTGCCCCATCGCTGAAGGGTATGGCTTAACGGAAACCTCCCCCATCGTGAGCTTCAACCCCACCGATGCCATTCAGCTGGGTACGATTGGCAAGCCCGTTGCCGGGACAGCGGTTAAAGTGGTCGATGCCGATGGCGGCGACGTGGCAATGGGCGAGCCTGGCGAGCTGTGTGTGCAGGGGCCTCAGGTGATGAAAGGTTACTGGCAGCGCGACGATGAAACCCGCAACTCCATCGATGGGGATGGCTGGTTCCACACCGGTGATATCGCCGTGCTTCAGGACGATGGCTATATCCGCATTGTCGACCGCAAGAAGGACATGATTCTGGTGTCCGGTTTCAACGTTTACCCCAATGAAGTGGAAGACGTGGTTGCCGCGCACCCTGATATCATCGAGGCGGCGGTCGTGGGCGTGCCGGATGACGATGCCGGTGAAGTCATCAAGCTGTTTGTCGTCTCCAAGAACCGCCAGCTGGACGCCGAAACGCTGCGCGCCTGGTGCAAGAAGGAGCTGACCGGCTACAAGGTGCCCAAGTACATCGAGTTTCGTGATGAATTGCCCAAGACCAACGTGGGCAAGGTATTACGCCGCGAGCTGCGCGATGAGAAAAAGCCTGAACCGGCCAACCAGAGCTAGCGAGTTCACCGCTGGTTAGGCGTCGCGTTAGGGAAAGCGTTATAATATTCGGCCCGCTCTGGTAGCGGGCCGACTGTTGATGGGCTCTGCTGTCAAGCGATGGGCATCCCCGCTTTTACATAACGAATGGATATCGAGCCTAACGTGACCACTGATACGCCTTCCGATCTCAACGACCGCCAACGCCTTGCTGCGCTTAAAAACGCCTTGGGCGATGTCATGCTACGCGACGCCCAAAGACTTGAGCGGCGCCTGGCAGGGCTTGAGCGTCGCGTGCGCGATGCAAAGCCTGTGGATCAGGGTATCAGCGAGGTGCAGCGCGAGATTCAGCGCTCTCGGCAGGTGGTCAGCCAGCGCGAAGCGCTGAAGGTCGCGTTCAACTATCCGCAAGCGCTTCCTGTGGTGGAGCGCCGTGAGGACATCCTGGCCGCCATTCGTGACCATCAGGTAGTGGTGGTGGCCGGCGAGACCGGCTCGGGCAAGACCACTCAGCTGCCCAAGATGTGCCTGGAACTGGGCCGTGGGCGCAAAGGCCTGATTGGCCACACCCAGCCGCGGCGTCTGGCGGCGCGCAGTGTGGCCTCTCGTCTGGCGGAAGAGCTCGAAGTGCCGCTGGGTGAGCAGGTCGGCTATCAGGTGCGCTTTACCGATCAAAGCAGCCCCTCCACCCTGGTCAAGCTGATGACCGACGGTATCCTGCTGGCTGAGACCCAGCACGATCCGCTGCTGCTGCGCTACGACACCATCATCATCGACGAGGCGCATGAGCGCAGCCTGAATATCGACTTCCTGCTGGGGTACCTCAAGCGGCTTCTGCCCCGGCGGCCTGATCTCAAGGTCATTATCACTTCGGCCACTATCGATGTAGAGCGTTTCGCCGCCCACTTTGGCACGCCTGAAGCGCCCGCCCCGGTGGTAGAAGTGTCAGGGCGTACCTTCCCGGTAGACGTTCACTACCGCCCGCTGGCGCGGGATGAGGAGGACGAGGAGGACCGCACCCTGCAGGAGGGAATTCTGCACGCGGTGCATGAAATCGAAACCATCGAGCGGGAAAAGGGCTGGCTGCACGGCCCGCGCGATGTGCTTATCTTTCTGCCCGGCGAGCGTGAAATTCGCGAAACGGCGGATACTCTGCGCCGCGCTGACCTGAAGGGTACGGAAATTCTGCCGCTGTATGCGCGCCTCTCCAACGAGGAGCAGAACCGGGTATTCTCCTCTCATCGTGGGCGGCGGATCGTGCTGGCCACCAACGTGGCAGAAACCTCGCTGACGGTGCCCGGGATTCGCTACGTGATTGACCCGGGCCTGGTGCGCATCAGCCGCTACAGCTATCGGGCCAAGATTCAGCGCCTGCCCATCGAGCCGGTGAGTCAGGCGAGCGCCAATCAACGTAAGGGGCGCTGTGGGCGGGTTGCCGAAGGCGTGTGTATTCGCCTTTACGATGAAGAAGACTTTCTCTCTCGCCCGGCGTTTACCGATCCCGAAATTCAGCGCACGAACTTGGCGTCAGTCATCCTTTCCATGCTGGCACTCAAGCTGGGCGATATCGAAGCGTTTCCATTCGTTGACCCGCCGGACAGCCGCTTTGTAAAGGATGGCTTCCGGCTGTTGTTCGAGCTGGGCGCGGTTGATGACCGCCACCGTTTAAGCCCGCTGGGCCGCAAGCTTGCCAAGCTGCCCATCGACCCGCGCCTGGCGCGCATGGTGCTGGCGGGTGCCGATTACGGCAGCCTGCGCGATGTACTGGTGGTGGTCTCTGCCCTGGCCGTTCAGGATCCGCGCGAGCGTCCGGCAGACAAACGTCAGGCTGCCGATCAGGCGCACCAGCGCTGGCACGACCCGGATTCGGATTTCGTGGCGCTTCTGAACCTGTGGCACGGCATTGAAAACGCCCGTGAGGCGCTGTCGGGCAATCAACTGCGCCGTTGGTGCCGCGAGCACTACATCAATTATCTGCGCATGCGCGAATGGCACGATACCTTCCGCCAGCTGCGTCAGTTACTGCGCGACATGGACATCGAGGTGCCAGCACCGCTGCCCAAGGACGACGAGCAGAGCGAGGAGCTTTCGCGTCAGGCGCGGCGCAAGACCTCTGGCAAGCTCCATCAGGCGCTGCTTTCGGGCCTGCTCTCGAACCTGGGCACGCTGCTTGAGAACCGCGAATATCTGGGTGCGCGCAACCGCAAGTTCATGATTCATCCAGGCTCTGGGCTTGCCAAGAAATCGCCCAAGTGGATCATGGCGTTCGAGCTGATTGAAACCACCAAGCTGTTTGCGCGTACCGTGGCCAAGATCGAACCGCAGTGGATCGAGCCCCAGGCCGAGCATCTGATAAAGCGCAGCTACAGCGAGCCCCACTGGGAGCAGAAGCGTGCCCAGGTCGTCGCCTTCGAGCAGGTTACCCTGTTCGGGCTGCCGATTGTTGCGCGCCGCCGTGTGCACTACGGTCCGATTGCCCCGGCAGAGTCTCGTGAGCTGTTCATCCGCCGCGCGCTGGTGGAAGGGGAGTTCACCACCAAGGGCGCTTTCTTTGCTCATAACCGCGCCTTGGTGGATGAAGTGGAGGCGCTGGAAGATCGCGCCCGGCGGCGCGACATTCTGGTCGATGAAGACACCCTGTTTGCCTTCTACGATGAGCGCCTACCTCACGAGATCGTCAACGGCAAGGGGTTCGAGCACTGGCGCAAGCAGGCCGAACGCCAGACGCCAACGCTGCTGCACTTTGACATTGAAGCACTAAAAGCGCGCGACGCTGCTGACGTTACCCAGGCGCAGTACCCTGATCACTTGACGCTTGCTGGCGTCGCATATCCGGTCAGTTACCATTTCGAGCCCAACGCTGAAGACGATGGCGTGACGCTAACCGTGCCCGCGGCCATGCTGCCGCAGCTGCCGGTGCACGCGCTTGAGTGGCTGGTGCCCGGGCTTCTGCGCGAGAAGTGCATTGCGCTGCTCAAATCGCTGCCCAAGAGTATCCGTCGCCAGGTGGTACCTATTCCGGACTGGGTTGACGCTGCGCTGGAGACGCTCGTGCCCGATCAGCGCCCGCTGACCGAGGCGCTGGGCGAGTTTATTCGCCGACGCACCGGTACGCGGGTGCACGCCGATGACTGGCGGCTGGACCTGCTCGAACCCCATTTGATCATGAACGTGCGCGTGGTCGACCATGCGGGCAAGCTGCTTGGCCAGGGGCGTGACCTGCGAGCGCTGGAAAAACGCTTTGAAGCGGCCACCAGCGCCGGTGCTCAGGCGCTGGCCGAGCAGGCAAGCCAGGCCCCGACGCTTGCCGGGCTGCCCGACGAGCCGTTGCCGGAGTCCCGCGTAACTACCCAGGCGGGAATTCGGGTCGAGGCCTATCCGGCGCTGGTGGCCGAGGCGAGCGAGTTCAAGGTGGCGCTCTTCGATCATCCGGCAAAAGCGCAGGCGGCCCACCAGGAAGGCGTGGCCCGCCTGGCCATTGCTCAGCAAGCCGACCAGGTGAAGCTTATCAAGCGTCTGCCTGAAGTCGAGAAGTGTGCGCTGCTGTTTGCCAAGGTGGGCAGCAAGCAGGAGCTGGTGGACGATCTGCTGCTGGCGGTCTTTACCCAGGTGGTTGCCCAGCATCCGCTGCCGCGTTCCTCTACCGAGTTGACTGCACGCCTTGAAGCCACCAAAGGCGAGCTGGTGGCGCATGCCTCGATGCTTTTAAGCCAAGTGGAAGCAGCGCTGAAAGGGCATCTGGCGGTCAGCAAGGTGCTCAAGGGTAAGCTTAACTTCGCACTGGCGCTGGCCTATAGCGATATCAGCGCGCAGATGCAGCGCTTGGTCTATCCTGGCTTCATTCGCGATGCGGGAGGCTGGCTGACGGAGTACCCGCGCTATACGGAAGCGGCGCTGATTCGCCTGGAAAAAGCCGCGCGTGAGCGGGGGCGTGACCAGATGATGATGCATGACGTTCAGGCGCTGGAAGTGCGCTTCGATGCACGGCGTAAAAGTGAACGGCGCGGGCGCGTGGAAGACCCGATGCTGGTCGAGTTCGGCTGGTGGTTGCAGGAGCTCAGGGTATCGCTGTTTGCCCAACAGCTGGGTACGCTGATGCCGGTGTCGGTCAAACGACTCGAAAAGCGCTGGCAAGAGATAATTAACGTTTAGGGCGCCACTGGTAAAAAGGCTGGATAGCGCACACAGTAACCATAAGCGTGAGTCAGGGCCTGCATGGGGTCGAATCGCGAATAACGACTGGCAAGACGCTGATAGGAGATAGGCATGAATGAAGCGGTGATTACCGGTACGGGGCTTTATACGCCGGAGCACGCCATTGATAACGCGGCGCTGGTCAATGCCTTCAACACCTGGGTGGATAACGAAAACGCTCGGCATGGCGATGAGATCGCCCGTGGTGAGCGCGAACCGTTGGCCCACTCGAGTAGTGAATTCATTGAAAAGGCTTCCGGCATCAAGAGCCGTTACGTGCTGGATGCCGCCGGAATCCTTGATCCTGAGCGCCTGCGCCCGCAGCTGCCCCCGCGCGCTAACGACGAGCCCTCCATTCAGTGTGAAATGGCCACCAGCGCCGCTCGGCAGGCGCTTGAAAATGCCCGCGTTGATGCCAAGGATATCGAGCTTGTCATCGTTGCCTGCTCCAATCTGGAGCGCGCGTATCCGGCGGTTGCGGTGGAAGTACAGCAGGCGCTGGGCACCAGCGGCTACGGATTTGATATGAACGTGGCCTGCAGTTCGGCCACCTTTGCGATTGAAACCGCCGCCAACGCCATTGCGTCTGGACGTATCAAGCGTGCGCTGGTGGTCAATCCTGAGATATGTTCGGCACATTTAAATTTTCAAGACCGTGACAGCCACTTTATTTTCGGCGATGCTTGTACCGCTGTGGTATTAGAAAATAGCGCTGATGCGGTGGCCGACGAGCGGTTTGCCATTCTTGGCACGCGCCTGATTACCCAGTTTTCCAACGCCATTCGCAATAACGCCGGCTTCTTGAACCGCGTCACAGACAGCGACCCGCTGGCGATTGACAAGCTGTTCGTGCAGGAGGGGCGCCGGGTTTTCCGGGAAGTGTGCCCTATGGTGGCCCAGCTTATTTCTGAGCATCTGGCCTCGCTGGAGCTATCGGGAAGCGATCTCAAGACGATGTGGCTGCATCAGGCCAACCGGCATATGAATGACCTTATTGCGCGTAAAGTGCTCGGTTTTGAGCCCAGTGAGGCGCAAGCGCCGATCATTCTGGACCGCTACGCCAACACCAGCTCAGCGGGCTCCATCATCGCTTTTCATTTACATCGCAGCGGGCTGGAAAAGGGCGATATCGGCGTCATCTGCTCCTTCGGGGCAGGCTACAGCGCCGGTAGCGTCGTCGTGCAGCGTCAGTAACAGCGCTCAGGTTTTACAAGAGGAAAGATCATGCTGCGGTTATTAGCCAGGCAGAAACCCCCACTCTCCATGCCGAAGGCAGCGTTGCCCGTCATGCTGCTTACCACGCTGACAATCAGCGGTTGCGCCAGTACGCAAATGGCGCAAGAGGCACACCCGGATGACCCTTGGGAAGGCTTTAACCGCCGGGTGTTTGTATTTAACGATGTGCTGGATCGTTATGCATTGAAGCCAGTAGCAAAAGGCTATCGCACCGTGACGCCTGACCCCGTGCAAACCGGCGTTGGCAACTTCTTTTCCAACCTGGGAGAAATACGCACGGTCATCAACAGTCTGCTGCAGGGGAAACCTGCCAATGCGGGGCTTGCCACCTCACGTTTTCTGATCAATACAACCGTAGGTATTGGCGGATTGCTCGACTACGCAACGCTGATGGAAATCACCGCAGACGATGAAGATTTCGGGCAGACGCTGGCCGCGTGGGGATGGGAGGATTCGCGCTATCTGGTCCTGCCACTGCTAGGCCCCAGCACGCTGCGCGATACCACGGGCCTGCCAGCGGACATGGCGTCATATCCAACGTTTTATGTTGAAGATGATGCTACCCGAATCGGGCTGACGGCCCTCAATATCGTAGATATTCGGGCAGGCCTGCTGGATCAGGAAAACCTGATTCAGGGCGATCGATACAGCTTTATACGCGATGCCTTCCTGCAGCGCCGCCAGTTTGAAATTAACGATGGTCAGTTAGGCGATGACCCGTTTGCGATGGACAGTTTTGAATTCGACGACAGCGACTTCAGTGACGACGATTTTGCCGATTGAGGCTTAATATGGATCATTCCAAGCAGCTGATTGCGGTCATCGACGAGCCGGGTCCTGAGCGTAACGCGCTGGCGGAGGCGATCACCTGTGATGGCATGTGGGTGTATGCCGCATCGGATATCGATCACCTGCCAAAGGACACCGCGCTGATCGTGGCCCATGCGCACTCGGTGCCGCGTCAGCAGTGGTCGCAGTTGACGCGCCGACTGCCCACCCTGGTGGTCAGCGACTCCCGGGAAGATGCAGATCTTATCAAGGCAATTGACGTTGGGCTGGTCGATTACATCGTGCACCCGCTGCGCCATACGGAGCTGCTGCGGCGAATGATCCGCAAGGCGATCGAGCTCAATGCGTTGGCTATCGAACGCGACCGTGACCGTGAGCGCCTGTCGGAACTCAACGAGAGCCTGGAGACGCATCTGGCGCTTCTGCGCATGGATCAGCAGAGTGGGGGGCATATCCAGCGTCGGTTGTTGCCAGCCCGTCCCAAGGTGATCAACAGCGTCTACTACGACTACTGGTTTGCGCCCTCGCTCTATCTGTCCGGGGATTTTCTCGATTATCAGCGCTATAACGAACGCTACAGCACCTTCTATTTTGCCGATGTATCCGGGCACGGGGCGTCGTCGGCGTTCGTCACGGTGCTTTTGAAATACCTGTGTAACCGCTGGCTCAACGAGTGGGACGGTCAGCGGCCAGAACAACTTGCACCTGACTGGCTGGCGGCCATGAACCGTGAGCTGCAGGGCACTGACATAGGCAAACATGCGACCCTGTTCGTCGGAGTCATTGACCACGAGGCGCATACCCTTCACTATTCGCTCGGCGCACAGCTGCCGATGCCTTTGCTGGCAGCAGGCGGCACGCTAGTCAGGCTTGAAGGGGAGGGGATGCCGGTAGGTCTTTTTCCCGATATAGAGTATCCTTCGCTCAGCTGTGCCTTGCCGGATGAATTTCGCCTGTGGCTGTGTTCAGACGGTGTATTGGAATGCTTGCCGGGTAAAACGCTCGACACGCGGCTCAAGGAACTTGAGCAATTAATAAGCGAAAGTGTCACGCTTGAGCAGTTGCGCGACCGGCTAGCCCAAACGAATGCACTCCTGGCAGAAGGAGGCGCAATTGATGAGGCGAACCAAGACCGCGATGCTTTACCCGATGATCTGACAATCATGATGGTGAGCGGATTTGGTCATGCTGATTGAAGAAGGCCGTATCAAGGCGGCGTTCGATTCTGGTGTTTTTGTCCTGAAACTGTGTGGTGACGTGCGTCTGACGCTGTGCACCACGCTTGATACCCAGGCGCAACGCCTTGCCCAGACGCCAGGGCTGCGTGCGGTCATGATCGACCTGCGCGAGGCAACGAACGTCGACTCCACAGCCCTTGGCTTTCTGGCCAAGGTTGCCATGGCCGTGAAAGGGCGCCTGGCACATCCGCCGACGATCATTGCCGACAACCCGGACGTGCGAAAAATGCTCGATGTCATGGGGTTTGCGCGTTTCTTTACGCTGATGGACGCACCGCTTCAGCAGCCATCCGTACTTGATGCTGGGCTGATCGATCTGCCTGAAGAACCCGCCGATGAGCGGGGCCTGCGCGAGCGCATTCTTGAGGCGCACCGCATCCTGATGCATATGAATGAACATAACCGCGAACAGTTTCAGCCGCTGGTTGAAATGCTCGAAGCCCAGAACGCCGAGCTTTAACGAGAAAGCCCCCAGCAGGGGGCTTTCGTCATTTTCAGCCTGTAGTGCCCGCCTCAAGCCTTTACGACGTGCGCAGCGTACCCAGCAGTTCCTCCAGCTTGCGCTGGTCGGCCATGAACTTGCGAATGCCTTCAGCCAGCTTGTCAGAGGCCATCTCGTCTTCGTTCATGGCCCAGCGGAAGTCACTTTGCGTCAGCGCCTCTTCTGCCGAGCTGCTGGCGCCTAACGGGGTCAGCTTGCGCGGCAGCTCGCCGTGCTGTTCGTCGAGTTCGTTAAGCAGGGCCGGTGAAATGGTCAGCCGATCACAGCCGGCAAGCGCCGTAATCTCGCCAATATTGCGAAAGCTTGCGCCCATGACGATGGTGGCGTAGCCGTGGCCCTTGAAGTAGTTGTAGATCTGCTTGACGGACTGCACGCCCGGATCGTTGTCGCCGGAAAAGTCGGCATCCGGCTGACGCGTCTTGTGCCAGTCCAGAATGCGGCCGACAAACGGTGAGATCAGCGTGACGCCGGCATCGGCACACGCCTGGGCCTGGGCAAAGCCGAACAGCAACGTGAGGTTGGTGCGAATGCCTTCGCGCTCAAGCTGCTGGGCCGCCTGAATGCCTTCCCATGTGGAGGCCATCTTGATCAGGATGCGCTCGGCACCCACGCCTTTCTGCGCGTAGCGCTCGATCAGCGAGTGTGCGCGGGCAACGGTGGCATCGCGATCAAACGAGAGTCTTGCGTTGACTTCGGTCGAGACATAGCCCGGCACCAGTTCACTGATTTCACTGCCGATCTCGACGGCTACCCGGTCGGCAGCATCGTCGATATCGGTGCTCTCCTTGGCGATGGCAGCAAGGCGCGCTCGACGCCCCTCCTGTTGGGCGGCCTGAAGAATCAGCGACGGGTTGGTGGTCGCATCCTGGGGCGCAAAACGGCGGATCGCGTCCAGATCACCCGTGTCGGCAACAACCGACGTCATGTCTTTGAGTTGAGTCAGAAGACTAGTGGCCATGCAGTGCTCCTTGCGTAAGTAGTCCCTTACTGTAGCAAGGCTGGCGCGCGCTGAATATTATCCGATGAATGTTCTACGGGTGCCTGTTGGCTGGCCTGCCAGACAAAGCCACCGTCCTGTGTACTGCGAGCGACCTTGAAACGCGCTGCCTGCTCGCGCATCCTCTCGGCGGCAGCTTCCAGTGACAGGGCGTCCTGTGCGGTAGTTTCGACCTGACGGGCGTTGGCGCGGCTGACCTGAGTCTGTTCATGCAGCGTGCTGTTGAGGTGTTCGATATGGCGATGCTGCTCGCTGGCGGCATCGGCAATCTGGCGCATGATGCTGTTGGCCTGTTCAGCAGACGCCACGATCGCCTGCATGCCCTGGCCGGCCTGGGTAGAGAGCGTATGGCCTTGCTCGATGCTGCTGGCCGAGGCGGCCAGCAGCGTCTGGATCTGACGCGCGGCGTCGGCGCTTCGTGACGCAAGTGCGCGTACTTCGTCGGCGACCACGGCAAACCCCTTGCCCTGTTCACCGGCGCGTGCAGCCTCCACCGAGGCATTCAGGGCCAGAATGTTGGTCTGAAAGGCGATGGCGTCAATGACGCTGACGATCTCGTCGACCTTTCTGGAGCGTCCATGGATCTCCTGCATGGTCGTCAGAAATTCGGCCATGAGCTGGCTGCCTTGCTGGGTCTGCGTGGCGGCCTTCAGGGTGAGCGCGTTGGCATCGGCAGCGTAACCCGCCGTGGTCGCCACGTTTTGCGTCAGCTCATCCAGGTTGGCGGCCGTGGCCTCGTGGGATGCATTCTGCTGGCGAGTACGGATGGCCAGGTCTTCATTGCCCAGTGCCAGGCGCTGGGCGCTGTCGAAGATGTGCCGGCTGTTGCCATGCAGCTCGGAAACGGTCTCGATCAAGGCGCGCTGCATATGATCAAGCGCCTGGTAGAGCTGACCTATCTCGTTGCTTCCCTGATCAGGAACCGTCGCACTCAAGTCGCCCGCTGCCATGGTGCGAAAATGGTGGATCAGGCGATTGATGGGCAGCAGAACATGGCGCTGGCCTACCCAGGCCATCAGCCCCAGAAGGCCAAACGCCAGGCCGATACCCAACAGCAGCAACTGGCCGATTGTGCGGGCGCGCTGCTCGGCCGCGCTCATCAGGCTCGTCCCCTGATGATCCGCCAGCTGGTAAAAGGCGCGCGCTTCTTCGCTGAATGCCTGGCTGTGCGTCAGGGCATCCAGCGTTAACTGCCGGTAGCCGCCGCGGTCGCCGGTCTGTACGGCATTCAGCTGTTCATGCATGGCGGCGATCAGCGCCGAGGCTTTCTGCTCGATGGTATCGCGCAAGCTAGCATGGGGTGTATCGGCAGTGGCGGCCAAAAAGGTAGCCAGTGATTGTGCCATGGCCGAAAGTTCGTGCTCGACCGCTTCAAGCGCCTCGACCGGGTCGCCCAGCGAAGGGCGCAGCTGACGCTCAAGCGCCCGGTCCAGACGATGAAGTCCTTCGAGCCCTGCGATATGCAGCCGATTGAGCGATGATGATTGTTGAACGTTGACCTGTTCAAGCGCTGCCAGATCGCGCTGACTCTGCTGCATCACGATCCAGGTGATCAGGGCAAACATCAGCACGCACAGGGCGACCAGCACAAGCGCCGACAGACTTAGCCAGCGTAAGGAGAGGTGTTTCAGGGCGTTAACGTTCATGACGTCCTCAAGGATTCGTCTTGGTAAGGGCTTATGAGTCAAAGACTAAGCAGGTTATGTTGCAGTTTTGCGCGTCTGCGGTGCTTATTTCATGTGGCAGCTGTATGCTTAGCGGCCTATCGACCGCTGGCAGACACGCTGCTGCTTCAATCATTCAAGGAGCCTCATGGAACTCAATCCTCGCCGGGTCGCCCTGTTAGTGGCGGCCAATACGGCGCTAGCCCCGTTTGCCATTGATGCCTATCTGCCCGCTATTGGCGTGCTGGCGGATTCCATTGATGCCAGCATTCACCACACCGAGCTTTCCATCAGCGTATTCCTGCTGGGCTTTGCCATCGGTCAGCTCTGCTTTGGCCCGCTCTCTGATCGGGTAGGGCGCAAGCCGGTGCTGCTGGGCGGGTTGATGGTGTTCATGCTGACAAGCTTGATGATCACCACGGCGGATAGCCTGACGACATTGCTGGTCTGGCGGTTTCTTCAGGCCTTGGGCGGTGGCGCCTGTGTGGTCAACTCCGCGGCCATCGTGCGTGACTGCTTCAGCGGCCGCGAGGCGGCCAGGGTGATGTCCACCATGGCCATGATCATGATGCTTGCACCGCTGGTGGCGCCGGCGGTGGGCAGCGTGCTGCTGCACATTGCCGGCTGGTGGTTGATCTTCGTTTTCCTGGCGGCCTACGCCGGGTTTCTGCTCTGGCTTCTGGGCACGCGGTTGCCGGAAACCCGCGACATGACGCTGCCCGCCGCGTCGCCTCGTCAAGTCATCCAGAACTATACAAGCGTACTGCGCCATCGAGAGGGGATGGGCTATATCTGTGCGGTGGCCGCCTCGTTTGCCGGGCTTTTCGCCTTTGTCACGGCGTCACCCTTTATCTACCTGGACTACTTCGGGCTTTCCGAGGGCGTTTATCCGCTGGTGTTTGGTGTCAACGTCGTGGTGATTGCGCTCTCCAACCGAGTCAACATTTACTTGTTGCGCGAGCGCACGCCACAGCAGAATCTGCGCCTGGGGTTGACCGTACAGCTGGTGGCCGCGCTGGGCCTTGTACTGGTGACCTTGCTGAATATGGCCACGCTGTATACGGTAGTTCCGCTGGTCATGTTGTTCACTGGCATGATTGGTCTGATTACCCCCAACGCGATCTCCTCGCTACTCGATCATTTCGGGCACATCAGTGCCACCGCCACGGCCTTGCTGGGCGGCATTCAGTTCAGTTGCGGGGCCTTGGCCGGGTTTCTGGTGGGGGCGTTTGAAGTGGCGCACCTGTGGCCGATGGTATTGACCATGCTGGGGGCTTCACTGCTGGGTAATGTGGGCGTGCGCCTGCTGACGGTGAAGCCTGCTCGTCGTGTCTAGTGTGCTTGGTTGGCCGTAAAAGCGACTGCCTGCTGAGCCAGGCCGCCAAGATTTTTTCGACTGTCACATTTCTGCAATCGTTTGTGTGCAAACTCCTCGGTGTGAAAGGCCAGAAGGCCAACTCTTCCGGTAAGCAGTAGCTGGCCGGATATTAAACCAGAGGGGAACACAACGTGAAAAAGCATACGCTAAGTGTTGCAGTCGTCGCCGGTCTAGCTGCCTGTGTTTCAACCGCCGCCATGGCGCGCGATACCATCCAGATTGCGGGTTCTTCTACCGTACTGCCGTTTGCGAGCATCGTGGCTGAGGAGTTTGGCAACACTTACGCTGAGTTCAACACGCCGGTGGTTGGCTCTGGTGGTTCAAGCGGCGGCCTTCGCCAGTTCTGCCAGGGTGTTGGCGAGAACACCATTGATATTGCCAACGCTTCACGTTCAATTCGCAGCGGTGAAATCGAAAGCTGCGCCGAGAATGGCGTCAACGAAATTCTTGAAGTGAAATTCGGCTACGACGGCATCGTGTTCGCTTCGCGCCTTGACCGCGCCGAGTTTGCCCTGACACCTGAGCACGTCTTCAAGGCGGCCGCAGCCCAGCTGCCCCAGGATGGCGAGCTGGTGGATAACCCCTATACCCGCTGGTCTGAAATCGATTCAAGCCTGCCTGACCAGGAAATCGTGCTGGTCATCCCGGCTTCCAACCACGGTACTCGTGAAGTCTTCGAAGAGAAGGTGATTCACCCAGGCTGTGACACCGTTGCCGAAGTAGAAGACGACGCCTGTAACAACCTGCGTGGCGATGGCCGTATCGTTGAAATCGCCGGTGACTACACCGAAACTCTGGCGCGCCTGGATGCTCAGGAAGACGCGGTAGGTGTATTCGGTCTGAGCTTCTATGACCAGAACCGTGACCGCCTGCAAGTGGCCACCGTTGACGGCGTAACGCCAAGCCTTGAAACCATCGGTTCTGGCGAGTACCCGGTTTCCCGTCCGCTGTTCTTCTACGTGAAGGGCGAGCACCTCGACGTGATTCCTGGCCTGGCCGAGTACACCGAGTTCTTCCTGAACGAAATGACGTCAGGTTACGGCAGCCCGCTGGAAGACGCAGGTCTCATCCCGATGGATGAAGAAGAGCGTGCCGAAGCGCTTGAGCAGTTCGAATCACGTACAGTTGCTACCGCCGAGTAAGCTGCACGGTTCAGGCTTTTACGTTAATCAGGTCTGTTTTTACGCCGACATCACTCAGTGGTGCCGGCGTTTAAACGTAGCAAGTCAAAGGCGGAGAGATAATGAGCAACCTTGCCTTGATAGCCACGCTGCTGGTAATGATGGCTTTGGCATACCATCTGGGCTTGACCCGCAGCCGCGCGATGGCGGCTGAGCACGATGTACGCATGCATTCGCGGCCCGGTTATTACGGCGTGCTGGTCGCCCTTTGGTGTGGCCTGCCGGCACTGGCCATTTTCCTGCTGTGGTCCTTTCTGGCACCGCAGATGATCGACATGCTGGTGACCCAGCAACTGCCCACCGACCTGGTCGCCGGTCTCAGTGACCGTGAGTTGCAGACCTTTCTGCGCCGCGTCACGGCGCTGGCCGAGGGGCGAGGGGTGGCTGGTGGCGGCAGCCCTGAAGAGCTTGCCGCCGCGGCGCACATGGCAAGGCTTCAAACCATTGAAAACTTCAGCCTGGTAGCCTTGATGGCGGTGCTGGTCGTGGTGGGGTTGATCGTTGCCCGCCGGCGCATATCGCCCAACTGGCGCGCCCGTAACCAGGTCGAGCGGGTCATCATGATCGCCCTGGCGGCAAGCTCTGCGGTGGCCATCTTTACCACCATCGGTATCGTGCTTTCCATGCTGGGGGAGGCGCTCAAGTTTTTCAGCTTCATAAGCCCTATCGAGTTTTTCTTCGGTACCACCTGGAACCCGCGCTTCAGCACTTCCGGTGCCAGCAACCAGGGTGAGTTCGGCCTGCTGCCGCTGCTCTGGGGCACGATGATGGTCAGCACCATCGCGCTGCTGGTGGCCATTCCGGTGGGTCTGATGACCGCTATCTACATGGCAGAGTATGCGCCGCCCTGGCTGCGTAACGTGGCCAAGCCGGTGATCGAGATACTGGCGGGTATTCCAACGATTGTTTACGGTTTCTTTGCTCTGATCGTGGTGGGGCCGTTCCTGTCCAGCATCGGTGATCTGATCGGCATCAATATTCGTACGACCAGCGCGCTGACGGCGGGCCTGGTCATGGGCATCATGATCATCCCGTTTGTTTCCTCGCTGTCTGACGACATCATCACCCAGGTGCCGAAATCGCTGCGCGACGGAGCGCTGGGGTTGGGCGCGACCAAGTCGGAAACGATTCGTCAGGTGGTACTGCCCGCGGCACTTCCGGGTATTGTCGGCGCGTTCCTGCTGGCGGCCAGCCGGGCCATCGGTGAAACCATGATCGTGGTGCTGGCCGCGGGTAATAACCCGGTCTTGCATGCCAATCCTTTCGAGGCTGTCTCGACCATTACCGTGACGATCGTCAATCAGCTGACCGGCGATATGGACTTTGCCAGCCCCCAATCGCTGGTGGCCTTTGCCCTCGGCCTGACCCTGTTCGTGATCACGCTAGGGTTAAACGTCATCGCACTGGTTGTCGTGCGTAAATACCGCCAGCAATACGAGTAAGTGACCATGTCCATATCGATTGAACAGCGTCGTCAGCACCGGCTCATGACGATCGAAAAATCGCTGGCGAAGCGGCACCGCAAGGAGAACGCCTTCCGGCGAATGGGGCTGATGGCAGTCATTACCGGCATGACGCTGGTGGCCATTCTGTTTGTCAGCATTCTGATGCGCGGCGTGCCGGCCTTCTGGCAAGCCACGTTCTACACCGACGTCTACTTCGACCCGGACATCATACAGCTTGAGCCAAAACCGGAGCGCGAAAGCGGCGAGAGTCAGTTTGCCTTCGACGAGCGCTACTCCCAATGGCTGACCCGGGCGGGGCTGGTGAACTGGCAGACATTGATCGATAACGCGCTGGAAGAGGCCCTGGGTGAAGAGGTCGAGCCGCGCCAGCTGCGCGATCTGCGTGCGCTGGTAACCTCCGGAGAGCGCTACGCGCTGCGTGACCGCTTCGTCGAAGACCCTTCGCTGCTGGGCCAGACCATCGAACTCAAGATGCTGGCAAGCGCCAACGTGGATGTCTGGATCAAGGGGAATATCGACCGCGACCTGCCCGATGCCCGCCAGCAGCTCAGCGCGCAGACCCGTGAGTGGGCCGACCGGTTGGAAGAGCAGGGAGTGATTCGCAACGCGTTCAGCACCTCGCTGTTCTTGAATACCGACTCACGCAGCTCGCTGGCTTCGGCAGGCCTTGCTGGCGCCTTCATGGGCTCGCTGTTCATGATGGTGGTGGTGATTGCGCTGTCCGTACCTCTGGGGGTTTCCAGCGCGATCTATCTGGAAGAGTTTGCGCCCAAGAACCGCTTGACCGACCTGATTGAAATCAATATCAATAATCTGGCGGCGGTGCCTTCTATCGTATTTGGTCTGCTCGGGGCGTCGATCTTCATCGGCTATCTGCGCCTGCCCTTGTCGGCGCCGCTGGTGGGGGGGCTGGTACTGACGCTGATGACCCTGCCGACTATCATTATCGCCACCCGGGCATCGCTGCGCTCCATTCCGCCCTCCATTCGTCAGGCGGCGCTGGGTATTGGCGCTTCAAGGGTGCAGACGGTATTTCATCATGTGCTGCCCCTGGCGCTACCCGGTATCCTGACCGGCTCCATTCTGGGCGTGGCGCAGGCGCTGGGCGAAACCGCACCGCTTTTGCTGATCGGCATGAATGCGTTTGTGGCCAACGTGCCGGGAACGCCGCTTGAACAGTCGACCGCTCTGCCGGTTCAGATCTACCTGTGGCAGGGCAACGAGCTGCGTAATTTCTTTGAAGCACGCACGTCGGCGGCCATCATTGTGCTGCTAGGCTTGATGCTGAGCTTGAACGCACTGGCGATCTGGTTGCGTAAAAAATTCGAGACGAGGTGGTAAGTGAATATTCCTGCACAACCCATGGCGACATCTTCGGTAAGCGTTGGCAACGGCGAAAGCCGTGTGAGCAAGGCCAAGGACAAGGTGAAGATGAACGCCCAGGACGTCAAGGTCTTCTACGGTGATGCACAAGCCATCAACGGGATAGATCTGGACATCTATGAAAACGAGGTGCTGGCGTTTATCGGCCCTTCGGGCTGCGGTAAATCGACTTTTCTGCGCTGCCTGAACCGCATGAACGATACCATCGATATCTGCCGGGTAGAGGGCAAGATCACGCTGGACAACAACGACATCTACGCGCCGGATCGTGACGTGGTACTGCTGCGTGCCCAGGTAGGTATCGTGTTTCAGAAGCCGAACCCGTTTCCCAAGTCGATCTACGAAAACATCGCCTACGGGCCACGCCTACACGGGCTTGCCCGGCGCAAGGCGGAACTTGACGATATCGTCGAGAGCAGCCTGCGCCGCGCGGGACTTTGGGAGGAGGTGAAGGATCGTCTGGACAAGCCTGGTACCGGGCTTTCCGGCGGTCAGCAGCAGCGGCTGTGCATTGCGCGCACCGTGGCGGTCAGCCCGGATATCATTCTGATGGATGAGCCGTGCTCCGCGCTGGATCCGATTGCCACTGCCAAGGTGGAGCAACTGATCGATGAGCTGAGCGAGAGCTACACCATCGTGATGGTGACCCACAACATGCAGCAGGCCGCGCGCGTTGCCGACCGTACCGCATTTTTCCATATGGGTGATCTGGTGGAGGTGGACAGCACCGATCAGATATTTACCAACCCGCAGGATCAGCGTACCCACGACTACATTACCGGCCGTTTCGGCTAGTACCTGTAACCTCCTCTAACCCCGGCTGGCATTCATGTCTTGTCATGCCAGCCGGGCGAATCAATCGATCAGTTCCACCGCTACTGCCGTGGCTTCACCGCCGCCGATACACAGACTGGCGATACCCCGTTTACCGCCCTTGGTACGCAGCGCATGGATCAGCGTGGCGATGATGCGCGAGCCGGTCGAGCCGATGGGGTGGCCCTGAGCACAGGCACCGCCAAACACGTTTACCTTTTCGTGGGGCAAGCCCAGGTCATCCATGGCCATCAGCGTCACCACGGCGAAGGCTTCATTGATCTCGAACAGGTCGACGTCGCTGACGCGCCAGTCGAGCTTCGTCATCAGCTTTTCAATCGCGCCTACCGGGGCAATGGTAAATTCGCTGGGATGGCGCGAGTGGGTGGCGTGGCCGAGCATTCGGGCCAGCGGCTTGGCGCTCACGCGCTCGGCGGCTTCCTGGCTTGCCAGAATCAGCGCCGAAGCGCCGTCAGAAATCGAGCTCGCGTTGGCCGCGGTAATCGTACCGTCCTTGGCAAACGCGGGACGCAGCGCCCGGATCTTGTCCAGCTTTGCCTGAAACGGCTGCTCATCGTGCTCGACCAGCGTTTCACCCTGGCGAGTGGAGACCGTGACCGGGGCCATTTCGGCTGCCAGATGCCCGCCGTTCGTGGCCGCCATGGCGCGCTCGAGTGAGGCAATCGCGAAATCATCCAGGCGCTCGCGGGTGTAACCGCGCTGTGTGGCGATATCCTGAGCAAACACGCCCATCAGCTTGCCGGTTTCCGCATCCTCGAGCCCATCGAGAAACATGTGATCCTTGAGCTCGCCATGGCCTAGCCGGTAACCGCCACGGGCCTTGGTCAAGACGTGGGGGGCGTTGGACATCGACTCCATGCCACCAGCCAGCAGAATGTCGCCGCTGCCGGCCTTGATCAGATCGTGGGCGAGCATGGCAGCCTTCATGCCCGAGCCGCACAGCTTGTTGATGGTGGTGGCGCCAATGGCATCTGGAATACCCGCCTGACGCATGGCCTGACGGGCAGGGCCTTGCTTTACGCCGGCGGGCAGTACGCAGCCCATGATGCCTTCATCGATGGCGCCGGGCTCGATGCCGGCTCGTTTGATGGCTTCCTTGATGGCCACTGCGCCCAGCTCGGCGGCGCTCATGGTGGAAAGGCTGCCCATCATGGCGCCCATGGGGGTACGGGTGGCGGCAAGAAACACGATATCGTTCGCGCGACTCATGAGCTGACTCCTTCAGATTTATTGTGCTTATGACGTGAAGTGGTGGCGTGAAGTCACCAGCGATGCGTTGACCCGCTGCCGGGGCTGTGGTTTTCTCCTGAGTAACCAAGCAAGCGCTAGTGTGAATGATATGAATGTAATGAATGAATCACCTCGCCGCAAGGAACTCACCCGGCTGGCGGCTCAGCTGTTCGTTCAAGAGGGTTTTGATCGCACCACTGTGCGCATGTTGGCTCAGGAAATGGGTATCAAGTCAGGCAGCCTGTTTCACCATTTCAAGGACAAGCAGGAAATTTTGGCCGCGGTGATCGAAGAGGGCACCCAAAATGCCCTCGCCATTGCTCGACAATCCCTCAAGCGCTGTGGCTCGGACCCCGAGGCGCGCTTGCGGGCAATGGCGCGTGCCCATCTGGAAACCCTGTTTGCCGATCGCAATGCGCATGTGGTGGCACTATTCGAATGGCGACGGCTGGATCCTGCAGCCAGCGCTCACTTAAGTCATCTACGCGATGCCTATGAAGCGCTGTGGGTGGACGTCATTGACGCGGCGCTCAACGCGGGACTGATACACGGCGACCGATTCCTGGTGTCGCGCTTCGTGCTGGGCGCGCTGAATTGGACAGTACGCTGGTATGACCCCAATGGGTCGCGCACTCCGGACGATCTGGCTGATGAGCTGGTAGGCATGATCATGGCGCGCTAGGCGTTTGGGAGCTCCCCGCTACCAACGTATAACGCGTAAACAGTGCGCATCGCTTGCGCTCCCTGTCATTTGCTTTTAGCGTTGAGGACTATTGATAGGGTTACGTTAACGTAAACTGAAAGAACCACTCTAGGGCTAGATGTTGATCCCCCGCGTTGCAGACTGCTCACTACCAACAATACAAGAGAGCCATCATGACAGCGACACCAGCACCACTTCCCGATTATGCGGACTATCTTGACCGCTTCTCTATCGACCAGGCGACCTCGCGACTGGATGATCATCAGGATGGCCAGCTCAATGCCTATGAGGCGTGCTGCGGGCGCCACGTGCGTTCTGGGCGCGGCGAGGTACTGGCGCTGGTTCATGAAGATACCCGTGGTGAAGTCCATACCCTGACGTACAAAGAGCTCGACGAGCAGAGCGCCAGGTTGGCGGGCTGGCTGGTGGCGCAGGGGCTTGAAAAAGGCGACCGCATTGCCTGCATGCTGCCCCGCTCGAAGGCGCTGCTGGTGGCCGTATTGGCTACCTGGCGAATAGGTGGCGTCTATCAGCCGCTGTTTACCGCCTTTGGTCCGGACGCGGTGGATTACCGCCTGAGCCGGGCAGATACGCGCTTGGTCATCACCGATCACGCCAACCGTTACAAGTTCGATGGCCTGAGTCAGTGCCCGCCGATACTTGCTGTGGGAGGAGCGAGCGGGGAACACACGGGCGACCTGGACTGGCAAGCGGCACTGGCGCATGCGCCCATGAGCGAGAAGCCGCCCAGGCTTGCCTCCTCAGCACCTTTTCTGCAGATGTTTACCTCGGGTACCGTTGGTAAACCCAAAGGCGTTGCGGTGCCGCTTTCCGCGATGACCGCGTTTGCGCTGTATATGGAGCTTGCGGTTGATTTACGAGAAGAGGATCGCTTCTGGAACATGGCTGACCCCGGGTGGGCCTATGGGCTTTACTACGCCATTGCCGGGCCGCTGCTGCTGGGCGTTACCACGCATTTCTGTGAGGCAGGCTTTAGTGCTGAAGGGGCACTTGCCTTCATGAAGCGTCACGGCATCACCAATTTTGCCGCCGCGCCGACGGCGTACCGATTGATGAAAGCATCGGGGCTGTTTGACGATGCCCATGAAACGCTTGATCTGCGTGCCGCAAGTTCAGCGGGCGAGCCGTTGAATACCGAGGTGGTCAACTGGGTCGAGAAATCATTGGGCTGTTCGGTCATGGACCATTACGGGCAGACCGAAACGGGCATGACCTGCAACAACCATCACTCTCTCGACCATCCCAAGCATGTAGGGGGAATGGGCGTGCCCCTGCCCGGCTATCGCCTGGCGATTCTGGATGCCGAGTATAACGAGCTGCCTGCCGGGCAGCCGGGAGTGCTGGCAGTGGATATCGAGCGCTCGTCGGCACATTTCTTTCAGGGATATACCTGGCAGGAGAAAGACCCCTTTGTAAACGGCTACTACCTGACTGGCGATGTGGTAGTTCGCAACGCGGACGGTTCGTTCCAGTTTGCCGGGCGTGACGACGATATCATCACGACCGCCGGTTACCGGGTAGGGCCTACGGATGTGGAAAATAGCGTCATGACCCACCCGGCGGTGGCGGAATCGGCGGCAGTTGGCCAGCCCGATGACATTCGTGGCGAGGTGATCAAGTCCTATATCGTACTGCGCGATGGATATACGCCCAGTGAAGAGCTTGCAGAGGAGATTCGTCAGCAGGTGCGCGAACGCCTATCGACTCATGCATTTCCTCGGGTGATCGAGTTTGTCGATGAGCTGCCCAAGACCCCCAGCGGCAAGATTCAGCGCTTCAAGCTGCGTGCTCAGGCGGCTGATCAGATTCGCCACACACCGTAATTCATCAAGGAGAGCTGCAATGCAGGTAAAGGATCGTACGTTCTTGATTACCGGCGCCGCCTCGGGGTTGGGCGCGGCCACCGCTGAACGTCTGGCAAAGGCGGGTGCCAGGGTGGTGCTGTGTGATCTGAATGAAGAAGTAACGACGCTTGCCGAGCGTCTGGGCGAGTGTGCCAGGGCCTGCCGAGTGGATATCACCTCGGCCGAGCAGATGCAGCAGGCGTTCGACATGGCCGTTGCCCTGAGCGAAGAGCAGGGGCTTGCCGGCGTCGTTCACTGCGCGGGAGTGGTCAGCGTTGCCAAGCTGGTGGACCGTGAAGGCAACCCGGCTGACCTGGAAGGCTATGCAAGAACCATCCATATCAATCTGGTAGGTACGTTCAATGTGATGCGCCTGGCAGCGGCGGCCATGGCGAAAAATACGCCAGCGGATAGCGGCGAGCGTGGGGTGATCATCAATACCGCCTCCATTGCGGCTTTTGATGGCCAGGTAGGGCAGTGTGCCTATAGCGCATCGAAAGCGGGGGTTGTCGGTATGAGCCTGCCCGCGGCGCGAGAGCTTTCACGGCATGCCATCCGCGTGATGGCCATTGCTCCTGGCGTGTTTGAGACGCCCATGATGAGCGAGATTCCCGATGAAGCGGCTCAGGCGCTTGCTGCTGCCGTGCCGTTTCCCAAGCGGCTGGGCAGGGCGGAGGAGTTTGCTCAACTTGCCGAGCAGATCATTATCAATCCCATGCTCAACGGTGAGGTGATTCGCCTGGACGGTGGTATACGTATGCAGTAGCTAAATGTGGCATGGCTTTTAAAGCTCGCCTGCCCCAGTGGGCAGGCTTTTTTATGGGCCGGTGGGTTCGACTAAAGAATGGCGCTTCTGGTGGGTTATATTCAAACGCTCGCTTGACTCGCCTGGCGGGGCGCGCTAATTTTCAAACACGTGTTTGAAAGCCTCGTAAGGCGTTCCGGTTTTCAGCCCCCCGTTCAGGAGAAGTGCAATGCCCAGCTATCAGGCCCCCTTGCGCGATATGCGTTTCGTCATGGATGAAATGCTCGATTACCCCGCCCACTATGCAGCGTTGTCCAAAGACGATGATGCGTCTCCCGATGTGGTGAGCGCAATTCTGGAGGAGGGTGCGCGCTTTGCGCGCGAGGTGCTGCTGCCGATCAATCAGAGCGGCGACGCTGAAGGCTGCCGCCTGGAAGACGGTGAAGTAAAAGCGCCTGACGGATTCAAGCAAGCCTATCAGCAGTATGTAGAAGGCGGCTGGCCTAGCCTCGCCGCCGACCCGGAGCACGGTGGTCAGGGGTTGCCGCACTCGTTGGCCATGCTGCTTTCGGAGATGATCTGTGCAACCAACCTGGCCTGGGGAATGTATCCTGGCCTTTCCCATGGCGCGGCCGACGCCCTGCGTCATCACGGTACCGATGAACAGAAGGCCACCTACCTGACCAAGCTCGTTGAAGGGGTGTGGACCGGTACCATGTGCCTGACCGAGCCGCACTGCGGTACTGACCTTGGTTTGATCAAGACCCGCGCGGTACCCGCTGAAGGCGACGCTTACGCCATTACCGGTACCAAGATCTTTATCTCGGCGGGTGAGCATGACCTGGCCGAAAACATCGTTCATCTGGTGCTGGCGAAACTGCCCGATGCGCCGGAAGGCTCCAAAGGGATTTCACTGTTCGTCGTGCCCAAGTTCATGCCGGATGCTCAGGGTAACGTGGGTGAGCGTAACGGCGTTACCTGCGGTTCGCTCGAACACAAGATGGGGATTCACGGTAACGCTACTTGCGTCATGAATTTCGACGGTGCGACCGGTTATCTGGTTGGGCCGCCCAATAAGGGGCTGGCGTGCATGTTCACCATGATGAACGCTGCCCGTCTTGGTGTGGGTATCCAGGGGTTGGGGCTGATCGAAGCCAGCTTCCAGAATTCGCTGAGCTACGCCCGTGATCGCCTGCAGATGCGTGGGCTTTCAGGCAAGCAGGCACCGGACAAGCCCGCTGACCCGATTATCGTTCACCCTGACGTGCGTCGTATGCTGCTGACCCAGAAGGCCTTTGCCGAAGGTGGCCGCATGCTGGTGCTGTACGCCGCGCAAATGCTCGATATCGTGGAGCACGGTCAGCCCGATGAAGAGCAGGAGCGTGCCGAAACGCTGCTCGGGCTGTTGACGCCTATCGTCAAGGCTTTCCTGACGGAGGTAGGGTTTGAAAGCACTAATGAAGGCGTGCAGATCTTCGGTGGTCACGGCTTCATTAAAGAGTGGGGTATGGAGCAGCTGGTGCGTGATGCGCGCATTACGCGCCTCTATGAAGGGACAACTGGCATTCAGGCGCTGGACCTTCTGGGCCGCAAGGTGCTCATGAGCCAAGGCGAGTCGCTCAAGGTCTTCACCAAGGAGATTCACAAGTTCTGCAAGACTGAAGCCGATAACCCTGCCCTCAAAGAGTTTATCGAGCCGCTGGCCAAGCTCAACGCCGAATGGGGCGAGCTGACCATGGGTGTTGGCATGAAGGCGATGCAGGATCGCGAAGAGGTGGGAGCGGCAAGCGTCGATTACCTGATGTACTCCGGCTATGTTGCACTGGCTTATCTTTTTGCCCGCGCTGCCAAACAGGCATCCGCTTCGCTTGAAGGCGACGACAAGGCATTCTATGCCGCCAAGCTGAACACGGCGCGCTTCTACTATCAGCGGTTGCTGCCGCGCACTCAGGCACACGCGCAGATGATCAAGGCGGGAGCGCAAAGTCTGATGGCGATCTCCAGCGAAGACTTCGGTCTAGGGTTTGAGATCTAGCAAAGCTTTCTGATCGGTGGTTTGCGGCAGGTTCTCTTCTCAGGAAGAAGCCTGCCGCCTTTTTATTTTCAGAAAGCGCTTGCCATCACCTCTCTGAAGCCGTAAAGTACGCATCCGCTGCCGGGGACGCCAAGCGTTACCAGCGGTGCATGAAGGTGAAAACCTTCGGTTTGTCAGGTAGTTAGCGGTTTTGGATGTGGCAGGTTTTACATCGAAAACAACGCCCTTGACAAACACCAGGAAATGCGTAGAATACGCCTTCCTCGCTGAGGCAAGCGGCTCCGGTCATCGAGTCGATGCTTTCTTCAAGCGAAACCGCTCTTTAACAATTTGATCAGGTAATTCATGTGGGCG
>NZ_PVTK01000012.1 GCF_003002925.1 Vreelandella songnenensis | reverse complement strand
CTGCAGGAGTGGCTGGCCACGCGCCTCGACAGCCTGCCGCAGGGTGCACGCCACCTGGCCGACCCGGGGTTCAAGCTGCTGTCGCACTGCACGGAGAAGACCAACGCCCCAGCAAGCCTCAAGACTTGGCAGCAGGTGTTTGCCGCCTTCGGGCTTACGCTTTCACTGGTCGAGACCGGCTGCTGCGGGATGTCCGGCACCTACGGTCACGAAACCCGCAATGCGGACACCTCGAAAACCATCTACGCCCAGTCCTGGCAACCGAAGGTAGAGGCTCCGGAGAACGCCGGCCGGCTGCTGGCCACCGGGTATTCGTGCCGTAGCCAGGTAAAGCGGTTTTCCAATCAGGAGCTCCCTCACCCGATGCAGGCACTGCTTGAAGCAGTGCGCAGTGCCGGCAGTCGGTAAGGGGTGGTTATGGGCGTGGCTAGAAGAATAGCTGTTTAAGCGCCTGACCAGGGTCGGCCTGGCGCATGAAGGCCTCGCCGACCAGAAAGCCGTTTACCCGGTGATCGCGCATCAGCTGGACGTCATCCGGAGTATGAATACCCGACTCGGTGATGACCGTCACGTTTTCGGGAATGCGGGAAAGCAGATCCAGCGTGGTGTCGAGACTGGTCTCGAAGGTGTGCAGGTTCCGGTTATTGATGCCCACCAGCTTGAGATCCAGCGCCAGCGCCCGGCTCAGCTCGTTGGCATCGTGCACCTCTACGAGCACATCCATACCCAGTTGGTTGGCCTGCTGGTGCAGGTCACGCAGTTGGGCATCATCGAGTGCGGCCACAATCAGCAAGATGCAGTCGGCGCCAATGGCCCGGGCCTCCGACACCTGATAGCCATAGGTAATGAAATCCTTGCGAATCACCGGCAGCGTGCAGGCATCGCGGCTCGCGATCAGGTAGTCCTCGTGGCCTTGAAAGAAGTCGGCATCGGTCAAGACCGAAAGACAAGCGGCGCCGCCACGGGCATAGCTCTTGGCAATATCAGCCGGATGAAACTCTTCCCGAATCACCCCCTTCGAGGGTGACGCTTTCTTGATTTCAGCGATGACCGCCGGCTCGCCCGCCGCAATACGCTGATCCAGTGCGGCAATGAAACCGCGGGGCGCGCTCTGCTTTTCGGCCAGCGCCAGCAGGTCTGCCTCAGAAACTGCCTGCTTGCGCTCGGCGACTTCCTGATCCTTGCGGGCAAGAATCCGGGTCAAGATGGTGGGGGTTGCCTGTTGCGTCATAGCAATCACTTACTCTTTGAAAACGCTGGTGAAGTGCGAAAGCTCTCTGAGCTTCTCGAGCGGTAGTTTGGACGCCTGAGCGTCCTGGGCAATCATGACGCCCTCGTGCAAGCTGTCGGCAACGCCTGAGCAGTAAAGCGCTGCACCAGCATTCAGCGCCACCATATCGGCCGCCGGGCCCTCGCCGCTCAGCGCGGCTTTAACCAGGCGCAGGCTATCTTCGGCATTGGCGGCTTTCAGCGTCGCCAGGCTCTGGCGCTCGATGCCAAACGCTTCAGGGGAAATGGTGTACTCGGTAATTTCGCCGTCTTTAAGCTCGGCTACCCGAGTAGCGCTCGCTAGCGAGATTTCATCCAGCCCGTCGTCTGAATGAACCACCATCACGTGGCGGCTGCCGAGCTTTTTAAGCACTTCGGCCATCAGCGGTACAAGCGCCGGCGCGTATACGCCAATCACCTGGTTGGGCGCGCCGGCTGGGTTGGTCAACGGGCCCAGGATATTGAACAGCGTGCGCACCCCCATTTCACGGCGCGGGCCAATGGCGTAGCGCATCGCGGGGTGATGATTGGGCGCAAACATGAAGCCCACGCCAACCTGCTCGATACAGCGCGCCACCTGAGCGGGCTTGAGGTCCAGATAGATACCCGCGATATCGAAAAGATCCGCGCTGCCTGACGATGAAGAGACGCTGCGGTTACCGTGCTTGGCCACGTGTGCGCCTGCAGCGGCGGCGACAAAACTTGAGGCGGTCGAAACGTTGAACAGATTCGCCCCATCACCCCCGGTGCCCACGATATCCACGACGTTTTCCGCTTTCAGCTCAACGCGGCGCATCAAATCACGCATTACCTGAGCGGCGGCACTGATTTCCACCGCGCTTTCACCTTTCATGGCAAGCCCGACCAGCAGGCCGCCCACCTGGGCATCGGTCGCTTCGCCGGTCATTATCTGGCGCATCAAGGCGTGCATGACATCGAAAGGGAGGTCTTTACGGTGTATCACCGCGTTAATTGCGTCGCGCATTTGCATGAGCAGAGGAGCCTCTAAAGCGTGTGAACCAGGCAATCAGCCACGTTTCAGGAAATTAGCCAATAGCTCGTGGCCTTGGCGAGTAAGTATGGATTCAGGATGAAACTGCACCCCTTCTATATCCAGTGTGCAGTGACGCAGCCCCATGATCAAACCGGGCGTCACATCATCCTCAGCGGTCCAGGCAGTCACCTCCAGACAATCCGGCAGCGTTTGCCTGTCAACGACCAGCGAATGGTAGCGGGTAACGTCAAGCGGGTTTTCCAAGCCTTCAAATACGCCTTGATGATGATGCACTACGGCGGACGTTTTGCCGTGCATGACCTCTGGCGCGCGTACCACCTGGGCACCAAATACCTGACCGATTGCCTGATGCCCAAGGCACACACCGAGAATGGGCAGCCGGCCGGCAAAGTACCGGATGACATCCATCGAGATACCGGCTTCATTGGGCGTACAAGGGCCTGGCGAAATGACCAGGTGCGTGGGTGAAAGCGCCTCGATCTGCTCAAGCGTGATGGCATCGTTGCGATGCGTCATCACCTCGGCACCCAGCTCGCTCAAGTACTGGACGATATTGAAGGTGAAGCTGTCGTAGTTATCCAGCATCAAGACTGTTTGAGCCATAAGCTTCTGATTACCTTAACCATCCTCGGGCAATCAATGGCGTGTTACCCAGGCGGTTACCCAGGCAGGTCATTGCTTGCTTTTAACGTGTCGGAAACAGCGATTGTATCGTCAGGCAGGGTTATCCGCCACGCCCGTGGCGTAACAGTCGCTCTTTTTGCGGTATTAACGGTCCAGGAGACTCTGGACTACGCTGAATAACATCCAAGGCTGACAGGAGTACATCATGGAGAAGAGCATCATCGATGCCATTCGGGAAAAGGAGCAGTTGCCCGACAGCATGACGGACGGCGACATTGCCAAGGAGTACAAAGGAACCTACACGGCGGCCCGAGCGGCCATCAGCCGGGATCACAAGCCGCTGGATCAGGAAATCAATGACGCCATGGCGAAAGTATTACCCTTCATGCGTAAAAAGAAGTGAATCCCGCCTTTCATCTGTAACAGAAGGCCCGCGGGCCTTCTGTTACAGCGCCATCATCGCCACGCGTGTTAGCCCAGCGAGTTCTCGTTCAAGCGCTTGGCTTCGCCTTCAGCCTCTTCCCGCGAGGAGTAGGATACGACCGACGTTTGATCGGCCTGGGAATCGTCCGGGCGAGTATCGATGACATGAAACTCGCCGTCACGCTCCTGTACTTTATAAAACTCACTCATGTTTCCTGCTCCTTGGCTGAATGAGTTCCAAGCGTAGACCACATTGCACTAACCTTCCTATCTGACCCTGCAGGCGACATCAACAATCTGCCCTGCGGCAGCATCATTCGAGGGGTTGCTACCACACGCCGGAATCCATTTTACGGCGCAATCGCCCACCCCACCCTGAACAAGCCTTATACTCTAAATAACAATAACTTATATCTTATTTTTCGATGCTCAGGAACTAGCCAACACAGGCGTCAGTCTTTATTATCTTTGGCCTTCAAATCAGCGGGAGCGTGAAATGCATAAGCGAGCGAAACGGGTCAGCGCGCTCTTGTTTGCTATTTTATCAAGCGTATCGCCGCTGGCCGGGGCTTCAACGTTCAAGGTAATTGCCTCCTTTCCCGTGCTTGAAGATCTGGTCAAGCGCATTGCGGGTGAAGAGATCAGCGTCAGCACGATCGTTCCTCCCGGTGCCGACGTACATAATTGGGAGCTGACCCCACCCAACGTGCTGGCTATCGAAGAAGCCGATATCCTGTTTTACAACGGTTTCGGACTTGAGCCATGGCTGCGCCACGTAAAAGCCATGTCGGACGATTCGCTACTGCTAAAGAGTGTTGCCGAAAACGCCGACTTCACTCCCCTGCCGATTACGACGGGGCGCTATAAAGGCACCCCTGATCCGCATATGTGGATGGACCCGCAGGGGGCCGCCGCCTACGTCGAGGTCATCGCGGAAACGCTGGCAAAGCATTACCCGAAGCAGGCGGAGGGTTTTTACGCCCGCGCCCAGGAAACCTACCAGGCGCTGCAAACCCTTGACCAGGCGATTGAAGAGCGTCTGGACGGTGTACCCAATACCAACCGCACGCTGGTCACCAGCGAGTCGGGCTTTGGCTACTTCGCCCGAGCCTACGGCCTGGAGTACGCCGCTATCTGGGGAGCCAATCATGAAACCCAGGGCAGCGCCCAGGCGATGGCCCAGATGAGCTACCGCCTGGCAAGCAAACGCCCGCCTGCGCTGTTTTATGAGAGCACCGTTGACTATATCCATATGGACGCTCTGTCTAGAGAAAGCGGTATCAAGCTGGCAGGCCCGCTCTACGTGGATGCCTTCAGCCCGGCGGACGGCCCGGCCTATAACTATCCGGCCATGCTGCGTCATGACGCCGAGCTCATTCATGAAGCGCTGGGCGGTGCCAGACCCGAGTAGCGCCAGCGCTCAAGCGCCCGTCGGCTCGATCAGTCCATCCAACGTAGGCAGAACCACATCCGGATGGCTAAGCTCGATGGGGTCACCATGGTTGTAGCCGTAAGGCAGTGCCAGCGTGGCGAATCCGGCGGCTTTTCCGGCGCCGATATCGTGGCGCGAATCGCCCACCATCAGGCACTCGTGCGGGGCACAGCCGAACGCGGCAGCGGCGTGCAGAAGCGGCAGCGGTGAAGGCTTCTTCTCCGAAAGCGTATCCCCACCGATGCACAGCGCAAACCACTCCTTCACGCCAAAGTGTTCAAGAATGGGCGCTATAAAGCGTTCGGGCTTGTTGGTAATCAGCACAAGCGTGAAGCCTGCGCGATGAAGCGTTTCAAGCGCTTTTGTTACACCCGGGTATAGGCGGGTCAGCGTATTGGGCGCCGCGCCGTAGTGCTGCATGAATGCATCAAAGGCACGTGCCTGAAGATGCGCTTCCGGCGGCTGCCCGACGGCCCAGACAAGCGCCCGCTCGACCAGCACCGGTGCCCCGTTGCCTACCCACTCCCGCACCTGTTCCTCGACAGGCACCGCCAGATTGAGTCCGCGCAGCGCCCGCTTGAGCGCTGCGGCCAGGTCGGGCACCGAGTCGATCAAAGTGCCATCCAGATCAAAGGCAACCAGCCGCTTGCCGTGTAGAATTTCGTGCACGTCTTTACTCCTTCATGATGCGCCTGGCACAAGCGCTCAGCCACAAGGCAGGCCGCCAATGACATAGTATGCTGCGTGTTCAGTATCTTACTGGTGCAAAAGCGCTGATGCATTAGTCATACTGGCAGGAAGCTTCTACGCTCAAGCAAGTCAAGCCAAGGAGAAATCAATGGGCATACCTCGAATTGTTATTGTCGGCGGCGGCGCGGGCGGTCTGGCGCTTGCTACCCGGTTAGGCCGTACGCTGGGCAAGCGCAAGCGTGCCGAGGTCGTTTTGCTGGACCGCAGCGCCACTCACGTATGGAAACCCTTGTTGCACGAGCTTGCCACCGGCATCTTGAACTCCACCATGGATGAGGTCGACTTTCGCGGCCACTCGAGTGCACACGGCTACCGCTACCAGCGAGGCTCGCTGGCCGGGCTCGACCGTGACACCAAGACGCTCAACCTCGCGGCCATTCTGGATGAAGACGGCAAAGAGGTGCTGCCCGAGCGTACCCTCACCTACGATTACCTGGTGCTCTCACTGGGGAGTGTATCGAACGATTTCGGCACGAAAGGCGTGGCCGAGCACTGCCATTTTATCGACTCGCCTTTACAGGCCAAGGCCTTTCAGCGCGACATGATCAACACCTTCCTGCGCTATACCGACCCGACGCTCAGAGAGCACACGACTCTCAGTGTAGGTATCGTGGGTGCCGGCGCCACCGGTGTCGAGCTTGCCGCCGAGCTTCTGGATGTCACTCGCCTGCTCAATGCCTACGGCGTGACCGAGGTGGACGACAACCAGATCAGCGTTCATCTGATCGAAGCGGCGCCGCGTATTCTGCCGGCGCTTTCAGAGCGTATCAGCCAGACCGTTCACAAGGAGCTTGACGCGCTGGGCGTCCACGTTCATGTGGATACTGCCATCGAAGAGGCCCAGGAGTATCAGCTGGTGACCAAGGATGGTGAGGTGATCGAAACCGATCTCAACGTGTGGGCCGCGGGTATCAAGGCACCGGATTTTCTTGCCGACCTTGGGCTTACGGTGAACAAGAGAAACCAGGTATGCGTCGAGCAAACCATGCAGAGCGTGGACGATACGAGCATCTTCGCCATGGGTGATTGCGCGAGCTGCCCTCAGGAGGATGGCTCAACGGTACCGCCAACGGCACAAGCGGTGCGCCAGCAAGCCGGCGTGCTGGCCGATAACCTAGGCAGGGCACTGGAAGGCAAGCCGCTCAAGTCTTTCAAGTTTCGCAATAAAGGTTCACTGGTATCGCTTGCCAGTTACGACGCCGTCGGTAACCTGATGCGCAGCGGCGCCTCTCGGGGGCTCTTCCTGGAAGGCTGGCTTGCGCGCAACGCTTACGCCTCGCTCTACCGCATGCACCAGGTGTCGATTCATGGTGTGCCCAAAACCGGGCTGACGTGGCTTGTGGATAAGCTCAATCGCTACCTCAAGCCACGCATGAAGCTACACTAACCGCCTTGATCAGGCCTGAGCCAGCGCCGCGCGCATCTTCTGAATGACGGAATCGAAGTCGTGCGGGTCGCTCTCCTGGCGGGCATTGAAGATCGCCGAGCCGGCAACGAACGTGTCCGCGCCAGCGGCGGCGATCTGGGCAATATTGTCCACTTTTACACCGCCATCAATTTCCAGCCGGATCGGCCTGCCCGACGCATCAATCCGAGCGCGCGCCTCGCGCAGCTTATCCAGCGTACCGGGAATGAACGACTGCCCGCCGAAACCTGGGTTGACGCTCATCAGCAGCACCATGTCGATCTTGTCCATGACGTAGTCGAGATAGGAAAGCGGTGTTGCCGGATTGAACACTAGCCCCGCGTTACAGCCCCCATCACGAATCAGCTGAAGCGAGCGGTCGATATGCTCGGACGCCTCCGGGTGAAAGGTAATGTAGCTTGCCCCCGCCTCGATGAAATCGCTGATCATGCGATCCACTGGCTTGACCATCAGGTGCACATCGATGGGCGCGGTCACGCCATGATCACGCAGCGCCTTGCACACCATGGGCCCGATGGTCAGGTTGGGGACATAGTGATTATCCATGACGTCAAAGTGAACGATATCTGCCCCGGCGGCCAGCACGTTATCCACCTCATCCCCCAGGCGGGCAAAATTGGCAGAGAGGATCGAAGGGGCAATTAAGAAATCATGCGCAGCGCTCATGGCACACTCCTGATTAACCGTTGATAAAGGGGGTAACCGGCTTGTGCAGGGTACAAACCTAGTGATGCCCGATGTAAGGCGAGCATTTTAACATCCCGGATTAAAAAAACAGGCGCTGTTTTTCCGCGTCAGCGTGTCGGGCGTCAGCTCCGCTTGTGCAAGGAGGCCTTGCTCACGTCATTGAACAGCGTTATTTCCAAAAAGAATATAAAACGATATTGTAATTCCATAATGCCAGGTTTAATCTTGTCTCCAATGCGACATCCTCGCTACTTTTTTCGGAGCCTGCCATGACGTTACCTGCCCTTTTCCGCCGCAGCGTGCTAGCCATTGCCCTCGGTGCCAGCATCGCCACGCCCGCCATGGCACAAGAGCGCGAGCTTTTGAACTCTTCCTACGATATTGCCCGCGAACTGTTCAGCGCGATCAACCCAGAGTTTGAAGCCTGGTGGCAGGAAGAGCATGGCGAAGAGATCAGCGTCAACCAGTCTCACGGCGGCTCCTCTGCCCAGGCCAGGGCCATTCTGCAGGGTCTGCGTGCCGATGTGGTCACCTTCAATCAGGTAACCGACGTGCAGGTTCTGGCCGATGCCGGCCTGGTCGCCGAAGACTGGCAGCAGGCGTTTGAAAATAACGCCTCTCCTTACTACTCCACTACCGCGTTTCTGGTGCGCAAGGACAACCCCAAGGGAATCGAGAGCTGGGACGACCTGGTGAAGGAAGACGTAAGCGTGGTGTTCCCCAATCCCAAGACCTCGGGAAACGGCCGCTACACCTACCTGGCCGCATGGGGATTTGCCGATCAGGCGTTTGACGGTGATGAAGAGCAGATTCAGGACTTCATGCGCACCTTCCTGGCCAACGTATCGGTGTTCGATACCGGCGGCCGCGGCGCGACCACGAGCTTTATCGAGCGCGGGATCGGCGATGTACTGATCAGCTTCGAATCCGAGGTCAACAACATTCGCAGCGAGTATGGCAGCGATGACTATGAAGTTGTCGTGCCGCCGGTCAGCATTCTTGCCGAATTCCCGGTCGCCGTGGTCGAGCAGAACGCCGAGCGCAACGGCACCAGCGACCTGGCGCGCAGCTACCTTGAATTCCTCTACCGCGAAGACACTCAGCGCCTGCTGGCAGGCTTCAACTACCGCGTTCACGATGAAACCGTGGTGGAAGAGTTTGCCGACCAGTTCCCGGAAACCGAGCTGTTCAACGTTGAAGACGTGTTCGGCAGCTGGGATGAGGCGATGGAAACTCACTTTGAAGGCGGCGCCCTGCTCGACCAGCTTCAGCGTCGTTAACCCGATACCATGAACCAACGTGCATCACGTTTCGCCGGCAGCACACGCGTGCTGCCGGGTTTTGGCCTTTCCATGGGTATCAGCGTGCTGTTTATCTCGCTGGTACTTTTGCTGCCCATCACGGGGCTCTTCGGACAGCTTGCCGGGCTCAGCCTGGCCGAGTACTGGGCGATCATTACCGAAGGCCGGGTGGTGGCAAGCTATATGGTCACGATCGGTGCAGCAGCAGTAGCGGCGCTGGTCAACGCCGTGTTTGGCCTGCTGCTGGCCTGGGTGCTGGTCCGCTACGAATTTCCCGGCAAGCGCCTGCTCGATGCCCTGATGGATCTGCCCTTCGCCCTGCCCACCGCAGTGGCCGGCATTACTCTGGCCACGCTCTACGCGGGAAGCGGCTGGATGGGCAAGCTGCTTGAACCGACAGGCTTTCAGGTCGCCTATACCTGGGTGGGCATCGCACTCGCCATGGCGTTCACCAGCATTCCGTTTGTGGTGCGCACCGTTCAGCCGGTGCTGGAGGATTTGCCCGCCGAGGTGGATGAAGCCGCCATGTCGCTTGGCGCCACTGACGGCGTAGCCTTTCGCCGAGTGATCATGCCGCACCTGTGGCCAGCCCTGGTCACCGGCACCGGCCTTGCCTTCGTGCGCTCACTGGGCGAGTTTGGTGCGATCATCTTCATCGCGGGCAACATGCCCTATGAAACCGAGATCACCGCGCTGATGATTTTCGTCAAGCTTCAGGAGTACGACTACGCCGGCGCCTCGGCGATTGCTTCGGTGGTGCTGTTCGTCTCGCTTGCCCTGCTGCTGGCCATCAATGTCTGGCAGGGACGGTTTGTGCGCCGCCTGCACGGAGGTAAGGGCTAATGCGTCGAATTGGTGATGCCCCGGCCGTCAAACGCTTGCTGATAGGCGCTGCATTGGTACTGTCGGCACTGTTTCTGCTGCTGCCACTGGTGGCCATTTTCGCCCAGGCATTTTCCCAGGGGGTCATGGTGTTCTGGGCCAACGTCAGCAACTATTTCACCCTGCACGCCATTGCCCTGACGCTCGGCGTAGCGCTTCTGACCATTCCCATCTGCCTGGTATTCGGGGTGGCTCTCGCCTGGCTGGTGACCCGGTTCAGCTTTCCCGGCAGGCGTATTCTGCAAACGCTGATCGATATCCCTTTTGCCGTATCGCCGGTGGTCGCCGGGCTTATCTATCTACTGCTTTACGGGCGCAACGGCTGGATTGGCAACTGGCTTGACGGCCACGATATCCAGCTGATGTTCGCCTGGCCGGGTATCTTGATGGTCACGGTGTTTGTGACCTGCCCGTTCGTGGCTCGCGAACTGATACCGCTGATGCAGGCTCAGGGCTCGCGCGAGGAAGAGGCGGCGGCCACCCTGGGCGCCCGCGGCTGGACAACTTTTTATCGCGTCACGCTGCCCAATATTCGCTGGGCGCTGCTTTACGGGGTGATTCTGACCAATGCCCGCGCGGTAGGCGAATTTGGCGCCGTGTCCGTCGTCTCCGGGGCGATACGCGGGCAGACCAATACGCTGCCCCTGCACCTTGAACAGCTCTACCAGGATTACAACGCCGTTGGCGCTTTCGCCTGCGCCGCGCTGCTGGCGCTGATCGCCCTGCTCACCCTGGCAGCCAAGGCAAGTCTTGAATGGCGCGCATCGCGCCGGGAGGCGCTCTCATGAGCATTCGCTTAGAAAATATTTCCAAGCATTTTGGCAGCACGCAGGCTCTTGAGCCCGTGAACCTGGATATCCATGAAGGCGAGCTGGTCGGCCTGCTGGGTCCTTCCGGGTCTGGCAAGACCACGCTTTTACGCATCATTGCCGGTCTTGAAAACGCAGACCGCACCACGCCGCCGGGCCGAATCCTGTTTGGCGAGCGGGATGTCACTCGGGTCCACGTACGCGACCGGCGCATCGGATTCGTGTTCCAGCACTACGCGCTGTTTCGCCATATGAGCGTCTACGACAACGTCGCTTTCGGCCTGACCGTCATGCCCAGAAAAGAGCGCCCTTCAAGCGGCGAGATTCGCGCGCGGGTTTTTCGCCTGCTTGAAATGGTCCAGCTCGAGCATCTGGCCAAGCGCTACCCGGCCCAGCTTTCCGGCGGCCAGCAGCAGCGCGTCTCGCTTGCTCGTGCACTTGCGGTCAAGCCCGATGTACTGCTGCTGGACGAGCCGTTTGGCGCACTGGATGCCAAGGTGCGCCAGGACCTGCGCCGCTGGCTACGCCGCCTGCACAGCGAGCTCAACTTTACCAGCGTGTTTGTGACGCACGACCAGGAAGAAGCGCTGGAACTTTCCGACCGAGTGGTGGTGATGAGCAACGGTCGCATCGAGCAGATCGACACCCCGGACACGCTTTACCGCGCACCCAGGAATCGTTTCGTCTTCGAGTTTCTGGGCGACGTCAATCACCTGGAAGGCAGCGTGCACAACGGTGTACTGACCTGCGGGAATGCCTATTTAAACGTGGATTTGCCCAACGGCGCCGAAGAGCTGCTGCTGCGCCCCCACGAAGTGCGCCTGGCCGAACAGCCAAGCGATACCTGCCACCTGCCGGTGGTGGTGACGGCAATTTCACCGGTGGGCGCCGAAGTACGCGTCGAGCTTGAAGCAGACTGGCTGGCCAAACCCTGGCTTGCCACCGTGCGCCATGCAGATTTCGAGCGCCTGGAAATGAAGCGCGGCCAGCATCTGTATGCTCACCCGCGCCAGTGGCACCGGTTCAATGAACACGCCCTGCCAGCGGCCCAAGCTACCCGCGTGGCATAACTATTTTTGCGGCGTTTGCCGCGCACTGCTGGCGTTTTATGTTCAACAGCGGCATAGTTCAAGCGGCTTTGTTTATACAAATTGTTGTTGAAACAGATCGTTATCACGGAGAAAAATCATGCTTCGGCGCCAGTTCTTACGTCTTTCAGGAGCGCTTGTGGCAGGCGCTCTATTAGCAGGCTGCGCAAGTCCGCAGTATCTTCAGTTAAGCCCCGAGCGCAGTGCCGCCGTGCCGCAAACCGGCTCCGGTCAACAGGTAACGGTGGTGGCCGTGGATGGCCGGGAGCGGGAAGTGATCGGTACGCGTTCAGGCGGCAGCATGTCGACGGCGCAGATCACCGTCAACAGTCATGAGCTGATTCCTCAGCTTCAGGCCGAAGCCGAGCGCGCGGTACGCGAAATGGGCTTCAACCCGACCACCGAACAGGCTCAGGGCCGCCCCATGCTGACCCTTGAGCTTGCCAGCCTGCATTACGGCCAGGGCGACAGCGGCCAGCCGCTGGTGGATGAAGCCCGTCTGGAAGGTGTGTTCCGGGCGATTGCCAAGAACAAGGGCACTACCTACACCGGCACCTACACGTCGCGCCGCACCCAGGGCTATGCCGTCAAGCCCGGCGAAGACACCAACACGCGCATGCTGAACGACCTGCTCAGTGACGGCCTCAACCGGGCATTCAACGACCCCGAACTTGGCCGCGTGCTGGCCCGCTAGCCGCTGCGCGGGCCAGCCTAAGGGCGGGGCCCGCGTCGTTCGAGCGCCCAGACCGATTCTGTGCGGCCGCGCTCATCCGGCTGCCCCTTTGCAAGCAGTGTGACCTGAAAATTGGCGGTGAAGAGCTTTTCTATTTCGCCAGCAGGCACGCTGTAGGGCGGGCCCGCGCCGTGGTCAGGATGCTCAAGGCTGATGAGAAGCCCCTTGGCCGCCGGTGGAACAAGCTGCGCCAGATGAAACGCATAGCGCTCGCGCGTGGCGGGCGGCAAGGCAATCAGCGAGGCGCGGTCGTAAAAAGCGCCTATTTCAGCCGCCTGCTGAATATGCAGATGAAAAAAATCCCCGCACCACAGCTCCACACTCCCCTGCCTTGAGACCTTAAAGCCTGCCTGGGTATAGCGCGCGACGGCCATGCCACGCTCGGCCAGAAACTGGTCGATGGCCTCGGGCGCCAGTTCAATACCCAGCACGGGATGGCCGGCTTCGGCAAGCCAGCGCATATCCAGACTTTTACCACACAGCGGCACCAGCACTTTGGTGCCTGGCGCAACGTCCAGCTCAGGCCAGTACCGAGTGAGCGCCGGATGAGTGTGCTCCAGGTGAAAACCGATGCGCCCCTCTTGCCAGCGCTGTCGCCAGGAAGTGCTCATAAGCCACCTTGCCTAGATAACGATTAGAACCAGCGGTCGCGCTTTTTACGTCGGCGCGGCAGGTGCGGCACGATCAGCCCCACCAGAAGGCCCGCTCCAGCGACGCCGCCGCCGTACATGAAGTAGCGCATCAGCAGGTCTTCTTCCTGGGTATCCAGTCGTGCCTGCAAGGCGCGCACCTGCTGGCGCGACTGTTCGGCTTCACTGTCCAGCTCGCTGTTACGCGCCTCAAGGTCGGCGATACGCTGCTCGCGTACTTCCAGCGTTTCGGTCATCGAAGAGGTGCGCTGCTCCCAGGTGTCGTTGATACCTTCAAGCTCCGCAGTCAGCTCATCGACTCGCGTCTGAAGTTCTGGCAGCTGCTGGCGAGCGCTAGGCGTTTCCTGAATCTCGCTGGTCAGCACCCATACGGTATCGCCGCTTTGCCCGCGCACACGCGAGTAATCGCCGCTTTCCTCAAGCACCTCTACCTGCTCACCCGCTTGGAGGGTACCGATGATGCGATAGCCATCGGTCGGGCCGCTGCGCACATAGGTGCTCAGCTCATCACTTACCCACGCCTGACCATCGGTTTGTGCCGTTGCCTGGACGCTTGCCATACTCAATAGAACGCCGGCAGCGGCGGCAACATAAGAGAAACGAAATTTATCTGCTTGCATGACGTCATGTCCTGATCAAAAAAACGCTGCATGGCGGACGAGGCCACCAGCGCTTACAGCGTCGCGCCTGTCTTAGGCGCTTACCCTTCGCTACGCGGCGGTAGAGGAAAGGGACGAGGAAACTCAGCGACGCGGGCATCGCTTTTTACTGCCTTGAGAGGGCCTTCGCGCTCGACCTCGTCAATGCGCACAATGGCATTGAGCGGCAGGTAACTGCGCTTGACGCCCTCGAAGGTACGCTGCAACTTTTCGGTTGCAGGGTCCACTACTACCCGCGACGCATCGTCAAAGACAAACTCCTCGACTTCAATAAAGCCCCAGAGTTCGCTTTGAAATATCTCTCGGACGTATAAATCCCAAATTTCACCCTGTTGGTGAACCACCACCCGGTATATCGGCTTGGCCGCCATCTTGGCCTATTCCTCTTGCCACTAGAACGTAAATTTTGCCGGGCTAGCGTACCATAACCTAATCCGTAGAGCCTTAGACTGCGTGCCGCAAAGCGTTAATAAACGCTAACCGTCGAGTTAATCACCTGCGCATTAGCCGATTCTGCAGGCTTCGTGTAGGGTGAAGATAGTGAAGTGGCAATACACTCACCCCACAGGAGTAACGGTCATGCAAAAGGATTCAAATAAAGGCTACATTGCTCTGCTGGGCTGGAGCTTGAACGCTATCGAAGCGGCAGAAAAATTTGATCGACGCTATATCGTGGTCGCCCCTGACTGGGCTGAGCCGTATTGCCAGCAGCATGACATCCCTTACGTCTGTTGGAATTTCGAGCGCCTGAATGACCGCTCCCTGGAAATTGCCGAAACGCTGAAGGAAAAAGGCGTCAACGTGGCCATCCCGCTATTCGAGGAAACCGTGGAGTGGGCAGGCGCCATCAACTCCGTTCTGCTGGATAATCCACGCCTTTACGGTCAATCGCTGTTGCTGCGCGACAAGGCCCTGATGAAGCGCCGCGCCCAGCTGGGCGGCATCCGAGTAGGCATTTTTGAGGAAGCCCACGACAAGGACGATGTCGTCCGCTTTCTCAAGCGGGTCAACCAGACGCTGCTCAAGCTTGATGGTGACCCCAACGACCCGATCCATCTCAAGGCCTTCGATAAAGCGGGTTGCCTTGGTCACCGGGTGATCCGCACCCCGGACGAGATCGACGCCATTCCTGATGAAGAGTTTCCGGTGCTCATGGAGTCACACCTCGACGGCTGGGAGTTTGCCGTGGAAGCGTGGATTCATGACGGCAAGATTGCCTTTCTGAATATTTCCGAATACGTCACGCTCGGCTACTCGGTGTTCGTGCCCGCCTCACCGGAGCTTGAGCGCTATCGTGAACAGATCACGACGCAAATCGAAAAACTGATCAAGGCCTTCGATATCGAGTTTGGCCTGATTCACCCTGAGTACTTCGTCACCAGCGACGGCGAGATGTACTTTGGTGAAGTGGCGTACCGCCCGCCCGGCTTCAAGGTATTCGAGCTTCTGGAGCGCGTTTACGGTTTCAACGCCTACCAGGCCTCCATGCTGGTATTCGACCCCAAGAGTACGCCTGAAGAAGTCGCGGCCTTCTTTCCCAAGGAAGTGGTCGATGCCAAAGGCTTTGCCGGCTGCTTTGGCGTCTATCCGCGCCGCCGGGTAGTCAGCCGCCTGGAAATCCCTGAAGAGACCGAAGATCATCCCTACTTCGAGTCCCATGAGCTGACGTCTCCGCTGGAAGAAACCGTGACCAAGCGTACTGCGTTTGGCACGCACTGGGGGCTTATCTACTTCAAGGGTGATGATGCCCATACCCTGCGCGACCTTCTCAAGCATCAGGAAGACCTCGACTTCTATGTATGATGATGCAGGCAGGCTTGAAGTACTGCTCCAGAAATTCGATGAGGCCGTCGAGCTTCTAGCTCAGGCCCCGGGCTTTTCCAAGCCCGGCAAATTACCCCGGGTGCTGGATACGGCGCGGCGCGTCTTACTTCAGCAAGGGGGTTGCGGTGCGATAGAAACGCGCGCGAAAGCCATCGAGGAGGCCGGCATCTTTGCCGGCTCCGATTGGGAAACACCGCAGTATCTGGTGCCCACGCTGACCACGTTTTCGCTGAAGAGCCCCGACGCCAACGTCGTGGTGATCGAAGCATTGAGCGAGCTTCGCCTCTTGGCAGTGGCCAAGGGCAGCTATCAGCACGCGCTACTCTCTCAGGAACACGCCCGCCACTACCTCACTCAGGTGATGGCCATCAATCTTGGCATGCTGTTTGGTGCACCCAGCGAAGCCGAGCGAGAAACCCAGGGCAAGCTTGCCCTCATTCCGCGCCATCTGTTCAGCCATCTGGCCGAGCGCATCGGCTACGAACATGTGATCGATCAGTTGATCGATGAGATCTGGCGCATCCTGAAGCAGCGCCCGATTCAGGTTGATGCCATCAAGCAGATGATCACCCAGATTGCGTTATGCCAGGCCAACCCGGAGATTGATCTGGGCGCCAGCGGCCAGGGCGCTGATCGGCTGGTAAGCTCGCTCTATGGGCCAACCCAGGGGTGCCGTGAAGATCCAGGCACCGAGGTGTATCGGGAACGCCTTGAGCGCATGGATACCTCAGCGCTTCAGGCCGAAGCCATGGGCTTTGCCCGCGCCATGCACGATACCGGGCTGGTTTCGCCCTATCACGCGGTACTCATGCGCTATCTGCTCGAAGAGAGCGACTACCTGCTGACCGAAGCGATGGGCCTCTCTTCTACCGGGCGCGACTGCCTGCTCTGCTACCGCGAGCTGGTGCATGCGCTCATTCGCAGCGGTATCTACCCTGCCACCGCCCAGGCGGTTTACGGGCTGGCCCTGCTGCTGGAGCGGGGGATTCTCTACCAGCCGCCGGTAGCGCCCGCCATGTGGCGCCAGCTCAATCTGCCGCTTTCGGAGTGGACCCAGGCGCGCCTTGCCCTTGCTTACGGCGAAACGGCCACTCCAAGAGCGCGCCTGATCGAAGGCGTGCTGTGCATGCTGGGCCTTCCGCTGGGCGTGGGTCAGGGCAACAACCCCACCTGCCAGTCGGCCCGGGCGCTCTCCATGTGGGCGTACAACGACCCGGACTACCTGCTGCAAATGGTGGCCTGGGCGGCGCGGGATGATGAAATCATCATGCACTTTGAAGGCCTGCCGATCTCCTCCAACCAGAGTCAGTCCGGCGTGGCCTCCGAGCTGCCCATCGACCTGGACCCGGTATCGCTGATCGTGGTGCCTCACCTTGACCGGATCTATGCCGAAATGGGCCGGCGCTGCATTGGCCGTGAAGGCGACCCCCACCGCTGGGTGAACCCGGAGTTTCACGGCTGGTGGTCCGGGCGCGGCTTCTGCATCAACGTGGACGTTGCCACCGGCAACCTTACGGATCTCGATGCCTTCATACGCCGCTTCTACGCCTGCTATCACCCCTATCACAACGGCAACCAGCCGCTGATTCACCCGCAGCCCGCAGGCATGGCGATTACCGACAGCGCCGCGCGCTTCATCGGCTGGCATGCCATCACGATAGTGCGCGCATCGCTCGACCCGTCCGACGTCATGCGCCTGTATTTCTACAACCCCAACAACGATAGCGGCCAGGACTGGGGCGACACAGTGATTGTCAGCACTGCGGGTAACGGCGAGCGTTTTGGCGAAGCGTCACTGCCTTTCGATCAGTTCACTTCACGGCTTTACATCTACCATTTCGACCCGCTTGAACACGGTGAGCTGGCCACGGTGACCGAGCAGGAACTGGATAGCGTGAAGCAGTACCTTTACCGAAGCTGGGGCGCCTCACGCATACCGGACACCGAGCTTCAGGCCGAACAGGGTGTTCAGCCGCCCATTAACAAGGTATAACCGCGCATTTAACTGACCATGCCTTCTATGCAACGACTCGATCAACTGCTGGTCAGCCAAGGGCTGGCCACTTCGCGTACTCGTGCCCAGCGGCTTATTCGCCACGGCCGCGTGCACCTGATAGACCCTTGGCGCGTGCTCACCAAAGCCTCGGAAAAATGGCCACTGGACACCCGCCTTGAAATAGAGGATGACCCCGAGGAGCGCTATGTTTCCCGGGCCGGCTTGAAGCTTGAAGGTGTACTGAGCGTACTGAATCGACGCCTGGATGGGCTAGGCGTGCTGGACGTAGGTCAATCTACCGGTGGCTTTACCGACTGCGCCCTACGCCATGGCGCAACCCACGTCATTGGCGTGGAGGTAGGCCACGGGCAGCTGGCAGAGGCGCTGCGTACAGACCCGCGGGTCACTTGTCTTGAAGGTCTTAACGCCCGGCACATGAGCTCGGCTGCCACGCTTACCGAGGCGATCGCCGTCCATCCGGTGGATATCGCGGTCATGGATGTCTCGTTTATATCGCAAACGCTGATTTTGCCGGAAATCGCCGCGCTGCTGCCCCCAGGCGGCGAGCTGATCTCTTTGGTCAAACCCCAGTTCGAGTTGAGACCCGGGGCGCTGGATAAACGCGGCGTGGTACGTAACGCCGCCGACTACGCCGAGGTAGAAGCAAAGATTCGCCAGGCGTGCAGCGCGTTGAACCTGGAGATTCAGCACTGGCAGGAGAGCCCGATTACCGGCGGAGACGGCAATCGGGAATTTCTGCTGCACGCTCTCAAGAAAACCTAGCCAAGCGTTGGTGGCGGCAGGTGTTTGACAGACTGCACCTTGGCAGACTCGCCCTCGTCACGGTGCAGCCATACATCCATCTGCTCGAACGCCACGCGGACTCCGGCCTCCCGGAACAGCTCATCTACCCGACAGTTGACCTCATCGGCGGCAAACAGCCGATCCACCAGGTCGTTGACGAAAATGCGCAGCTCGAAGTTGAGGCTGTGATTACCGTAGCTCAAGCAGAATACCTGCGGTTCAGGGTCGGCCAGCACCCGCGCGTTCTCATCGGCGGCCTGGCGCAGCAGCGTGTGCACCTTGGCAAGGTCCGAGCCGTGAGCCACGCCGTAGGTCAGCACCACGCGGGTAATGTTATCCGACAGCGACCAGTTGATCAGTTGATCGGTGACGAACGTCTTGTTGGGAATGATGATCTCTTTGCGGTCAAAATCGGTCACCGTGGTGGCACGTATCCGAATGCGGCTGACCGTGCCGTGCAGGTTGCCAAGCGTGATGGTGTCGCCGATACGAATGGGGCGCTCGAAAAGAATGATCAAACCCGAAATGAAGTTGGCGAATATCTCCTGCAAGCCAAAGCCCAGGCCAACGCTCAATGCCGCCACCAGCCACTGCAGCTTGTCCCAGGAGACGCCAAGGGTTGCCAACGACATGACCACGCCCGAGCCCACAATCGCATAAGAGAGCAGCGAGCTGATGGCGTAGGCGCTGCCCTGCTTGAGCGCCAGGCGCGACAGCACCATGACTTCCAGAAGCCCCGGGAGGTTGCTCGCCATGATGATGGTAATGGCGATGACCAGCAGTGCGGTAAATACATCGGAAATCGACAGCACGCTGTCAACCAGGTCGCCGTCTTCGGCATCCCATAGCGAAACGTGATCGAGATACCCAAGTACGGAGAGAAGATCCGACCAGACCAGGTATAAAAGCGCACTGAAGCCGATCAGCAGAATCAGCTTGGAAAGGCGCAACGACTGGCTGTTGATCTTCTCCATGTCCAGCGGCGGCTCTTCCACCACCTCGAGCCCACCTTCGGCACCTTCCTGCACCTGGGCACGGCGGCGAGCAAGCGCGCGGCGGTAAGCCAGCCTTCGAGCGGCCACGGCAAGGCTGCGTACCACCGTCGCCTCGACCACGATCCACAGCCCCAGCAGATACAGGGTAATCGCGAACCGCCCGACCAGGCGCAGCGCGGTGTATTCATACCCCCATGCGATCAGCCCCAGAAACACCAGCGGCACCGACGCCATGGCAAGCCCCAGCATCAGGCGGAACAGGCGCACGCCAAAAAATGGAATATGCGACAGAATCAGCTTCCCGAGCCACCAGCTCATGGCGAGAAGCCCCGTGGTTATCAGCCCCAGGGCCACCGGGCGCTGGGCCAGCGGGGTTTCCATCTGCCCGGACATCGCGGCAATGCCCACAACCGGCAGCAAGGCAATCCCCAGCCCGCGAAGCAGCGTGCGAAGCCGCGCGTTGTAGCCAGCCGACCAGGTAAAGTGGCGTTCGGCCACGCCGTCGGCCACCAGCAGGCGCCGCCCCCAGGCCACCACGGCCCAGCTCAGCGACAGCTGAAGCAGCGCGGGCGCCACGCTATCGGCAAGCGAGCCCTGGGCGGCTCGCAACCCCACACCGATCCCCGCCAGTGCAAGCGGGCCGGGGATGGCAAGCAGGGCATTGAGCAGCACGGCCTTGGGAGTATGCAGCTGGGTATCGCTTTTCAAGCGACCGATCTGGGAGTGAATAGCGGCCAGGCGACTTTTTATCCGCGGGCGCAAGCCCAACAGCAGCAGGCTGATCAGGATCAAGGGTGCGCCATTGAGCACCGGCCACGAAAGCCCCTGCCAACGGCTTGGCAAGATGGCTCGCCACTCACCTTCACGCCACTCCATGCGCGCGTAAGCGGGAAGTTGACGCAGCCAGTTGATATCCAGCGGGCGGCTGTTGGCGACCCAGAACAGCTGCTCATCGATCGTGGCGCGCAGCTCCTGCGTGGTAGTCAACAGCTGCTGCTGGTTAAGCTGCAGCTCGATGGCAGCACTCAAAAGACTGCCGTAAGACTGTTCCAGCTGTTCGACCAGCTCCCGGCGTGACTGATAGAGCCTTGAAAGCGAGCTGACCAGCCCCGGGGTCACGTCGAGCCCGGCTTCTTCAAGACGCTGGGTGGCCAGCCGCTCGCCCTGGCGCAGCTGGTCGCGCTGGCGAATCAGATCGAACTGCTTCAAGCGCAGGTCGGCGATTTCATCCTGCAAATCGCGGCGTGGCATGATCGAGGGCAGCGACTGGCGCTGCTCGCGCAGAATTCTGGATAACAGCTGGCTGCCGCGAATGGCATCGATCTGCTCGTTCAGGCTGCGCTGCAGCTGGCGGACGTGATCCAGCTGGCGCTGGGCCTCGATATTTTCGCGCACGATACTGTTGGCGCGGTCCGTGGCGCGCAAGAGCTCCAGGCTAAGCTCCTGGTTGATCTGCTGGGCTCGCAGTACCACCGGGTGCCCTTCTGCAATCAGCGGGTCATCCCTTGCCGCATCGGCAATCGCCTGTTCGGACTGCAAACGCCGCTGGCGATCAATGGCGCCCTGCAGAAGATTCAGCCGCTGCTCCTGATGATCGATCTGTAGCGAAAGCAGATCGCGGCGCTGCTGTGCCAGTTCGCGCAGCCGGCTATTGGCGGAAAGCTCGCGCTGGTTGAAAGCCACTTCACGCTCGGCCAGCGCGCGCTCCAGACGCAGCTGAATCAACTGGGCATCGTTGGCCGCCGAAAGCTGGCGGTCGGCCAGCAGGCCCTCGCGCTCATCGTACTGACGGCGCAGCGTCTCGACTCGCTGCAGCGCATCGGAGATGGCCTGCTGGGCACGCTCGGGAAGGGTCTGCGCGGCCAGCAGTTGGGAATTCACCTCGGCCAGTTGACTCTGAAGCTGCTGAAGCGAAACCACCGCCCCGCTCTGCTGGGCCTCGAGCTCCTCCAGCGGCGTATCCGACAAGCTGTTGACCGACAGCTGCTGATTATTGTCCTCAAGTTCATTGAGTTCACGCTCAAGCTGTGAAAGCTGTTCAGGAGCCTGCTCAACACGCTGATTGAGCGCGTCCAGGCGCTCATTCATGGCATCAAGGCGTTCGTAGGCCTGCAAGGCGGCCTCTAGAGCATTCTTGTCCCGCGTCTGCTGCGCGGTCAGCTCGCCTTCCGGCGCCTCCAGTTCGGCTAGCCTTGAAGAGAGCTCTTCCTGGGAAGGCACCTGATCCACGCCCGCCACGGCAACGCTACCAAAGGCTATCAATAGCCACAGTGCCAAAAGCCCTTTTACTACCCAGCCACCGGTAAATCTCACCACGTTGGATATGCCCTCGACAGACACCAGAAAAGCCGCTGAAACGGAAATAGGCGCCATTGTCAGGCGTTCTATTGATAAGCGCAATGAAGAGGAGTTGACTTACACGCATAGCGTGTATAGAAACAACGCTGATAACCGTTCTCTCCCCTATCTTGCGAGCCACCTAGATGGTTACCCGAAAACTGCTGTATGTAAGTTTGCTGGCCTTGCTGAGCGCTGAAACGCTGAGTAGCGCCGCCCTGGCCGATTCAAAAGAAGAGATTGAAGCGCGTATTCGTGCGCTCAACAGCGAACTTCATGAACTCCGCCAGCAGCTGGATGAAGCCGATACGTCGCCAATCTCTTCAGACAGCATGGCACTGGAGATGCAGCCTGAAGAAATTGCTCGCGAAGACCTTAACGAACGTCGGCAGCTGGAGCAGGAGTCCACGCGCAACCCCTTTGCGATTACCACTCACCGCACCAACTACCTGTTCCCGGTCAGTTACAACTCAAGGCAGAACGAGGCGAACTTCAGAAACGTCACGACTGCCGCCTCTCCTGACAGCAACGAGGTCAAGTTCCAGCTGAGCGTGAAGGTCAATCTGGCCGAAGACATTTTCGGCGAAGTGGGTGACGTCTATTTTGGCTACACCCAGCGCAGCTGGTGGCAGGCCTACAATACCGACGCCTCCTCCCCTTTCCGGGAGACCAACTACGAACCCGAGATCTTTATCGATTTCGACAATGCCTGGAGCGCGCTGGGGTGGGTGAATACGCGCAATCGCTTCTCCTTCAACCACCAGTCCAATGGGCGTTCGGATCCGCTGTCGCGTAGCTGGAACCGCGTTTATCTGGAAAGCATTTTCCAGCGCGGCGACTGGGCGCTGACGCTTGCTCCACACTGGCGCGTGCCGGAGTCGGAGAACGATGATGACAACCCGGATATCGAGCGCTACATGGGCTATGGCGATATCCGCCTGGCCAAGCGGCTGAACAACAACCATGAAGTGAGTGGTCAATGGCGCGGCAACCCCAGCGCAGATCATCACGGCGTCCAGGTTGACTACAGCTGGCCCGCGTTCAATAACCTGCGGGCGCACTTGCAGTACTATTACGGCTACGGGGAAAGCATGATCGACTATGACAACCGCGTACACCGGCTAAGCATCGGTTTCAGCTTGAACCCGCTCTTCAGTGCAACGGGCTTGAACCGCTGACCTCAAGGAACCAATCAAAAAACGTGCTTGTCTATCAGTTGTTGGCTGCTATGCTGATATAGGTTAAATCATTCATTCGTCAAAGGAAGACACAATGGCTAAACGTCAATTCGGTAGCGACTCCCGTGCAGATCAACTCAAAGAAGATCTACGTCACCTGAGCGACACGGTTGAAGAGCTGGTTAACGCGACCTCCAAGGATGCGAGCGGCGAAATGAGCGATCTTCGTGCCCGCGCTGAAAGCCGTTTGAAGAAAGCCCGTGCACAGCTGGAAGCACGCGGCGAGCGTTTGTACGAAGATACCCGCGAAACGCTTTCCGAGCAGGTTGACTGCTGTGACCGTTACGTGCGCGAGAATCCCTGGTCCAGCATCGGCATCGGTACCGCCGTTGGTGTATTGGTAGGTATGCTGCTCGGTCGTCGCTAATGTCTCTGGGTCCAACCCAGCGCGTATATTCCGCCGCCAAACGCTTGCTGAAATCACTGGTTGCTAACAGTGAAACCCGCCTGCGTTTGGCGGTTTTAGAGCTTGAGGAAGAGCGCGCCCGTATACTGACCCTGATATTGCTGGCTGGTGCCAGCCTGCTATTTTTGCTGTTGGGCGTTGCGACGTTGACCGCACTGGTAGTGGTTATCTTCTGGGATTCCTATCGACTGTTGGCAATCGGCATCAGCGCAGGCGTGCTGATTGGTACCAGCCTGCTTCTGGCCATTATCGCCGGCTATCAAGCCAGACGTCATACGCTGCTTAAAGAGACGCTTAAACAGCTGGCGGCTGACCGTGCCCTGCTTGAGGTAAAAGACGATGACGAAGCAAATCGACAAGAGCGCTGAGCCATTGAGTCGTGCCGAGCGCAAGGCCGAACTGCTTGCCCAGATGGAACAGCAGCGTATTGATATACTAGTCTGCAGCGAGTACCTGCAGCGCTCCACCTCGCCGCTGGATCACAGCTGGCGCAGCATCAAGCTACCGCTCTATGCGGCTGGTGGCGTACTTGCATACAGGTTGGTTCGTCACCCCAGTGGCGTTGTAAGGGCCGCTCGCAAGGGCCTTGCGGGCTACATGCTGTTTCGCAAGTTCAAGCTGCTTGCCAAGATCGCCACCTGACTTGTTAGGCTGCACCGGCAGCCTAACAGGCCTGCCCGCAGGCGACCCCACTGGCCCACGCCCACTGAAAGTTATATCCGCCCAACTCCCCCGTTACATCCAGCACTTCGCCGATAAAGCGCAGCTGCGGCAGATCCTTTACTTCAAATGTCTTTGACGAGATCGCTTGCGTGTCGACACCTCCCATGGTGACCTCCGCCGTGCGCCACCCTTCGGTGCCCGCAGGTTTCAACGCCCACTGATTCAACCGCTCGCCCCATTGCTCAAGCGCTGCGTTGCTGTACTGCGCCAGCGGTTTGGCAAGCATCGGATCGGGATACCACTCAAGGAGCGCCTGGGCAAAGCGCTTTGGAAACCGTTCGCCAAGCCAGGTGGAGAGCTGCCGCTTAGGTGTGGCGTCTCGAGCCTTGCGCAGGGAATCGCCAGCATCTTCTGAAGGCAACAGATCGATTTCGATAGCGGAACCCGGTTGCCACACGCTGGATATCTGTAGCATGGAAGGCCCGGAAAGGCCGCGATGGGTAAACAGCATGGGTTCAGCAAAGCGCTGCCCGGCACTTGAAACGGAGACGGGCAGGCTAACGCCAGAAAGCTCCACGCAGCGCGCCTTCCAGGCATCGCTCAGCGTAAAAGGCACAAGCCCCGGCCGGGTGGGCAACACCTCCAGGCCGAACTGGCGCGCTAGCTCAAAGCCAAATCCGGTGGCCCCCATGGTCGGAATCGAAAGACCTCCGCTTGCCACCACCACCACGCCTGCGTCTATCTTGCCAAGCGAGGTGCTCAAGCGCATGCCCTCCCCCTGACGCTCCACCTTGGTAATCTGTGTTTGCAGCCTTATCTCCACCCCGGCCCATTCGCACTCGGTCTGCAGTACGCGCAAAATTTCCTTGGCCGAGGTGGCGCAGAACAGCTGGCCCGGTGTCTTTTCAACGTACTCCACGCCGTGGCGGTCGACCAGTTCGACAAAGTGCTCTGGGCGGTAGCGCTTGAGCGCCGAAATACAAAAATAGGGGTTTGCAGAGTAAAAGTGCTGAGGTGTCGTCCCAAGGTTGGTAAAGTTACAGCGGCCCCCGCCCGACATGAGTATTTTTTTACCGGCCTTGTTGGCATGGTCAATTACCAGCACACGCCGACCGGCATAGCCTGCCTGCGCGGCGCACATAAGGCCCGCGGCGCCGGCGCCGATGACCACAACATCATAAACCATAAAAAATGACTCTCAGGGCAGAAGAGCGCCCATTTTAACAGCTCAAGGCAGGGATGAAATTTTCTTCATGCTTTAATGCGCCTATAAAAATATCAACCAAGCCTACTACCGAGACGCTTATGTTCGTGCCTGCCCGACACTTTCTGCTTATTTTGATCCTTTTTACCCTATCAGCTCCTGTCCTTGGACAGACACCGCCCGCGGTGATCGGCAGCCGTGCCGAGGTAACCACCTGGTCTGATCCTCTGGATGCCCTCGGCACGCTGCGCGCCGATGAGAGCGTGACGCTCTCGGCAACGGTGACCGATATCGTCACCGAGATTACGTTCCAGGACGGCGAACAGGTAGAGCGCGACCAGCTGCTGGTACGCCTTGACGATAGCGAAGAGCAGGCGCAGCTACGCTCGGCCGAGGCCATCAGCGATGAAAGACGCAATGCGCTGGACCGCTCCACTCAGCTGCAGGCGCGCAATCTCGCCGCCCGAGCCGATGTGGAGGATTTTCAAGCCCAGCTACGCCAGGCCGAAGCCGATATTCAGGCTCTGCAAGCGCGCCTTGCCAACTACCAGATACGCGCACCGTTCAGCGGCCGGGTCGGTTTTCGCAATATCAGCGAAGGCACGCTGGTGACGCCAGGTCTTGCGCTGGTAACGCTTGATAAGCTCGACATCATGAAGCTCGATTTCAGCGTCCCGGAAAGCTACTTGGGCCGCCTATCAACCGGCCTTTCGCTGAGCGCCACCACCGCTGCCTATCCTGACGATGTTTTCAGCGGCCAGATTACCAGTATCGGCACGCGGATCGACCCGATCTCCAGAAGCGTTGACCTACGCGCCGAGCTTGAGAATGCCGACGGGCGGCTGCGCCCGGGCATGCTGATGGAAGTCATCGTTCAGCAGCGGGTGCGCCAAGCGGTGGTGCTGCCGGAAGCCGCCCTGGAACCCAGCGGCGACCAGCACTACGTGATGGTGATTGACCAGCGCGACGATGCACCCCGCCTGGAAAGAAGAGAGGTAGCCATTGGTGAGCGACGCTACGGTGACGTGGAAATTCTGGAGGGGGTCGCCGAGGACGAGCTGGTAGTAGTCCACGGCCTGCAGCTCGCCCGCGACGGCCTTGAAGTGCGCCTTTTAGGCATTGTGGATGATGAAACCGGCATCCGTGCGCTGCTGGAGGCGAACCGCTGATGCGCCTTTCGGATATCTCCGTTCAGCGGCCCGTGCTCGCCATGGTGATTGCCGCACTGATCATTGCCTTTGGCCTCCTCGCGCTTGACCGCCTGCCGCTTCAGGAGTACCCCACCGTAGACCCGCCGGTGGTGAGTATCGATACCCGCTACCCGGGGGCTGCGGCCAACGTGGTGGAAACGCGCATTACCCAGGTGCTGGAAGACCGGATTGCCGGTGTCGAGGGTATCGAGCTGATTACCTCGCAAAGTGAGGATGGCCGCTCGCGCATCGAGATCGAATTCAGCATCGACATGGACATTAACGCGGCGGCCAACGATATCCGTGACCGTATCGCCGGCGCTCTGCGCAACCTCCCGGACGATGCCGATACACCCGAAGTCACCAAGGCAGATAGCAGCGAAGAGATCGTCGTCTGGCTGAGCCTCTCCGGCGCCGACTACTCGATTACCGAGCTCACCGACTACGCCAACCGCTTTCTGGTCGATAGCCTCTCGGTGCAGCCCGGCGTTGCGCGCGTACGGCTGGGTGGCGGGCGCGACTACGCCATGCGCGTCTGGCTCGACCGTAACGCCCTGGCCGCCCGCGGGCTGACCGTCGGCGATATCGAGGATGCGCTGCGCGCCGAGAACGTCGAGCTGCCGGCAGGCTCCATCGAGTCACAGGATCGCCAGTTTATCGTGCGCCTGCCGCGCAGCTTCGCCACCGCCGATGACTTCAAGCGCCTGGCGCTCAGTCAGGGCGAAAACGGCTATCTGGTGCGCCTGGCCGATGTGGCCAGGGTCGAGGTGGGTTCGGTGGAAGATCGCTCGGTATTCCGGGCCAACGGCATTCCCATGGTGGGTCTTGGCATGATCATGCAGTCCACCGCCAACGTGATCGAGCTTTCTGATGCGGTTCAGGCCGAGCTTGCGCGCCTTCAGGGCACACTGCCCGACGGCATGACCCTGAGCCTGAACTACGACGCCTCGGTGTTCGTGGCCGGCGCCATTGACCAGGTCGTGATGACGCTGTTTATCGCCATGTGTCTGGTGGTGGTCGTCATCTTTCTGTTTCTGGGAAACCTGCGCACCACGCTGGTGCCTGCGGTTACGGTACCCATTGCCGTTATCGGCGCCTTTACTGCGCTTGCGGTAATGAATTTCTCCATCAACCTGCTGACGCTTCTGGCGCTGGTGCTGGCCATCGGCCTGATTGTCGATGATGCCATCGTGGTACTGGAAAACATCAACCGCCGCATGCATGACTATGGTGAAACGCCGCTGGTCGCTGCTTTCCGCGGTACCCGCCAGATCGCCTTTGCGGTGATTGCCACCACGCTGGTGCTGGTCGCGGTCTTCGTGCCACTGAGTATGCTACAGGGCGATATCGGCCGGCTGTTTTCCGAGTTTGCGCTGACCATGGCCGCCGCCGTGGTGTTTTCCACACTGCTTGCCCTCACGCTCACCCCCATGATGGCCTCCAAGATTCTCAAGCCGGGTATGCACGATAGCCGCATTGGCAAAGGCGTACAGCGGTTGCTGGGTGCCACCCAGCGCCGCTACCAGCGCCTGCTGGAGTGGACGCTGGGCATGCGTTGGCTGGTGGTGGGGCTTTTCTTTCTGCTGATGGCCGCCACCGCCTGGCTTGCAACGGCCCTGCCCACCGAGTACACGCCGCAGGAGGATCGGGGTAATTTCATCGTACTGGTGAACGGCCCGGAAGGTGCCACCTATGACTACATGATGGACTACATGGATGAAATCGAAGCGCGCCTGACGCCGTTCATCGACGCCGGCGAGTTCGAGCGCGTCGTGGTACGCGCACCGCGCGGGTTTGGCAATATCGAAAACTTCAACAGCGGTTTCCTCATCATCAACATGGCCGACTGGGGCAGTCGCCGAAGCGCCTGGGAGATCATGGATGACGTTCGCGGGCAGTTGAGTTCGCTGCCCGGGGTTCAGGCATTTCCCGTCATGCGCCAGGGGTTCGGGCAGCGTACCCAAAAACCTGTTCAGTTTGTCCTGGGCGGCGGCACCTATGAAGAGATTGCCGGCTGGCGAGATACGCTGATCAGCCATGTGCGTGAGGATAACCCGCGCCTGGCAGCCCTTGAGAGCAATTACAACGAAACCCAGCCGCAGCTTCGCGTGGACATCAACTATGAGCGCGCCGCGGCGCTGGGCGTGACCGTTACCGAAATAGGCCGCACGCTGGAGGTACTGCTGGGCGGGCGCAACGTCACTCGCTATGTGGATGACGGCGAAGAGTATGACGTGATTCTGGAAGGCGACCGCGGCCGCCAGAACAGCCCCCGGGCGCTGGATAATATTCAGGTTCGCTCGGCGCGCTCCGGTGAGCTGATTCCACTGGCAAGCCTGGTCTCGCTTTCCGATTTTGCCGGCGCCAGCACGCTCAACCGCTTTGACCGTATTCGAGCAATTACCATCGAGGCCAATCTGGCCGACGGCTACCCGCTGGGCGAGGCGCTTGCCTACCTCGAGGACGCCGCCGAGCGCCTGCTGCCCGAGGAGGCACAGACCAACGTGGCCGGCCCCTCGCGGGATTTCCAGCAGGCCAGCGGCGCAACGACATTCCTGCTGGTGCTCGGCGCCGTGGTGGTATTTCTGGTTCTGGCCGCGCAGTTTGAAAGCCTGATTCACCCTTTGGTGATCATGCTCACGGTGCCGCTCGCCATGAGCGGCGCCTTGCTGGCGCTGTTACTCACCGGCCAGTCGCTCAATATCTACAGTCAGGTGGGGCTGGTACTGCTGATTGGCCTGGCCGCCAAGAATGGCATTCTTATCGTGGAGTTTGCCAACCAGTTGCGCGATGAAGGGAATACTTTTCGCGCCGCACTGATCGAGGCCTCGGTCACCCGCCTGCGCCCTATCCTGATGACGGCGATTACCACCATGGCGGGCGCCATCCCGCTCGTCTTCTCAAGCGGACCGGGAGCAGAATCACGCCTGGTGATCGGTACTGTCATCATGGCAGGCGTGGGGGCGGCTACGCTGTTCACGCTGTTTGTGGTGCCCGTGGCCTACGACCTGCTTGCACGCCATACCGGCTCGCCAGGGGCGGTCAAACGCCAGCTGGAAGCGGAGATGGCCATGGAGACCCGGCCTTCCCAGCACAAGAATGATACGTAAAACAAAAGGGCGCTTCCCGCAGGAAGCGCCCTTTTGGCTGACGGGTACGGCTAATCAGCCATACGGGCGGCGATTTATTCGCACTCGCCAACCCGCTCGCCTTCGATGGCGGTGTTCATCGCAAGCTCGCCCATGGGCGACTGAGTCAGAATGTCCACGCTGCCGGTGATCTGCTCGCCCATGAAGCGCATTTCACCATCAATGGTCGCTTCACCACCTTCGGCGCGGCATACCATGCTGTAGGAAAGGCCGTCGGCGTTCATGTCCTGGTCGAGGAGCTCACAGCCCTCCTCTTCTTCGATGAACCCGAACTCGGCGCCATCAAGCTCATCTTGAGTGATGCACTGACGCTCGGTTTCCGTCTGATCCGGAATATCCATGTCGCCACTGATACTGGTGACGCTGACGAACTCCCACTCGCCCGGCGTGACGTTGGGTGTCTCTGCCAGAGCGACCATCGGGAAGGCCAGAACGGCCGCGACTGCCATGTTTCGTAACATCATCGTTTCTCTCTATAGCACGTGGAAAATAGCACTTTTAAAAACAGCGTCCATCCTACCTGATTCATGGCGGCGATGCTTGACCGAGTGCCGGGCTGCTACACTGGCCTATGCCATGCTCTGATCCTGATGACACGAGTGCCATGGCACACGCTTTACACTGTTCAAGGTAGCCTTTTATGCACGACGACGCGCTGGTAAACCACGACTTTCACTGCCCCTACTGCGATGCGCCGCTGACTTTCGTGATCGACACCTCTCAGGGAAGCCATGCCACCTGGGAAGATTGCCACCAGTGCTGCGCTCCCATTCAGCTCGAGATCGTGATCTCGCCGATGACCGGTGAGCTTGAAGCGGTGCTCACCGGCCGGGACGACGACGTCTTCTAGCTGGCGTCCTGCTTGAGACTTTGCTGCCGCTTGGCTTCACTGCGGCGCATGAAGTACCACGCCAGGAAGGTGGCCAGTGACACCGTCAGGATGATCAGCGTTGCCAGCGCGTTGATCTTGGGTGAAACCCCCATGCGCACGGAAGAAAACACCACCATCGGCAGCGTATTGGCACCAGGCCCCGACACAAAGCTTGCAATGACCAGGTCATCCAGGGACAGCGTAAAGGCCAGCAGCCACCCTGCCGCCAGCGCCGGAGAAATGATCGGCAGGGTCACGAAGAAGAACGTCTTGAGTGGCGGCGACCCCAGATCCATGGCGGCTTCTTCAATGGAGCTATCCAGCTCGCGAAGCCGCGCCGCCACCACGACCGCCACGTAGGCGCTGCAGAAGGTGGTGTGCGCAATCCAGATCGTGGAGGCGCCACGGTCGGCGGGCCAGCCGGTCAGCTGGGCCATCTGCACAAACAGCAGCAATAGCGAAAGCCCGGTGATCACCTCAGGCATTACCAGCGGCGCGGTAACCATGCTGGAAAGCGCCGTCTTACCACGAAAGTGACCAAAGCGGGTCATGACAAACGCCGCCACGGTGCCCAGGCAAACCGCCATGCTGGCCGCAAAAAAGGCGATCTTGAGACTCGTCCATACCGCCGAAAGTATCTGCTGGTCGCGAAACAGCGCCGAGTACCACTGGGTCGAAAAACCGGCCCAGACGGTGACCAGCCGGGAAGAGTTGAAGGAGTACACCACCAGTACCGCCATCGGCAGATACAGAAATAGCAGGCCGATGATCAGCATGACGGTCGAAAAGTGGGGCCGCCGACGTACTAGGCTCATTCTTCAAGCTCCCGGGACTGATAACGATGAAACCAGACGATGGGTACCAGCAGTAAAAGCAGCATGACCATTGCCAGCGCCGAAGCGATGGGCCAATCGCGGTTGAGGAAAAACTCTTCCCACAGCACCTTGCCGATCATCAGGGTATCCGGCCCACCCAAGAGCTCAGGAATCACGAACTCCCCCACCGCCGGAATGAACACCAGCATGGAGCCCGCGATGATTCCGCCCATGGAGAGCGGCAGGGTTACCTTGATGAAGGTATTCAGCTTGCGCGAACCAAGGTCTGAGGCCGCTTCCAGCAGCGAGTTGTCCAGCCGGGTCAGGTGCGCATAAAGCGGCAGCACCATGAACGGCAGGTAGGCGTAAACGATGCCGATCACCACCGCAAACTGGGTATTCATCATGCGCAGCGGCGTCTCGATCACGCCCATCCCCATCAGCAGGTTATTGATCAGCCCGCTGTTGCTCAAAATACCCATCCAGGCATACACCCGGATCAGAAACGAGGTCCAGGAAGGCAGCATGACCAGCAACAGCAGCAAAAGCTGCCAGCGTGCCGGCGCACGCGCCATGGCATACGCCATGGGATAGCCGATCAACAGGCAAACCACGGTGGAAATAAATGCCGTCTTCACCGATCCCCAGTAGGCCGCGACGTACAGTGAATCCGACAGCAGGAACAGGTAGTTGCCCAGATTCAGAAAGATATTCAGGGTCTGGTCGGCATACTCGACAAGCGGCCCGTAGGGGGGAATGGCCACGGCCCCCTGCGACAGGCTGATTTTCAATACCAGTGCAAAGGGCAGTAGAAAGAACAGCAACAGCCATACCAATGGAAAGGCGATCACCGCACGGCGGCCTAACTGCCAACGCCTGAGCGTGGCGGTCAAGTGAGATAGCATCATTAAAGGCAATCTCCTGAAAGGGCTTGGCCCATTAGCGGTTCAACACGATAGCGCTGTGGTCTTCCCAGTAGACATATACGCTGTCTTCCCAGGTAGGCCGGTCGCCTCGCCGTTCGGTATTCGCCATGCTGACCTTGATCAATTGCCCCGTGGCGGTACGTATGTAGTAAAGCGAGAAGCCGCCCAGGTAGGCGATATCGTCGACCTTGCCTTCAGCCCAGTTGTACTCGCAGGTCGGCTTTTCCCGCGTCAGCCAGATCTTCTCCGGACGAAGCGCGGCCCAGACCCGCCGGTCCATCGCTTGAGTAGTGATGCCATGATCGATATAGATCGGCCGCTCAAGCGCCGGTGAGGCAATCTGGCAGTGATCGGCGGCGTCCTTGACGATCTCGCCTTCGAACAGATTCACCGTGCCGACAAACTCCGCCACCATTCGGCTGGCCGGGCTTTCATAAACGTCCACCGGCGAGCCGACCTGCTCGATCCAGCCATCGGCCATGATCGCCACGCGGTCCGCCATGGTCATCGCTTCTTCCTGGTCGTGGGTCACCATGATGCAGGTAACGCCGACTTGCTCGATGATCTCGACCACTTCGAGCTGCATTTCAGTACGCAGCTTCTTGTCCAGCGCCCCCATGGGCTCGTCAAGCAGCAAAAGCTTGGGACGCTTGGCCAGCGAACGCGCCAGTGCCACCCGTTGACGCTGGCCGCCGGAAAGCTGGTGCGGCTTGCGCTTGGCAAAACGCTCCATGTGAACGAGCTTCAGCATCTGCGCAACGCGCGCCTCTACTTCATCCTTGGGCAGCTTGTCCTGCTTCAAGCCGAACGCGATATTCTGCGCCACGCTCATATGGGGAAACAGCGCATAGGACTGAAACATCATGTTAATCGGGCGCTTGTGAGGCGGCACGGCGGTGATATCCTTGCCGCCCAGCAAAATACGCCCCTCTGTCGGGGTTTCAAACCCGGCCAGCATGCGCAACAGCGTCGACTTGCCTGACCCTGAACCGCCCAGCAGTGCAAAGATCTCGCCACGCTTTACCTTGAGATTCACATCGTCAACGGCCAGCGCGTCGTCAAACCGCTTGCTCAGGCGTTTAACCTCTAACACGATATCTTCAGCAAACCGCGGAGCCTTGCCCTGAGGACGCTGTGCTGCCTGGGCAGGTGCTGAAGGCTCGTTCGATAGGGGCGTAGTGACCATTCGCCACTCCCATCAAAAGGCCCGGAAACCCGGGCATGGAAAAATGAACAGCGAGCCCGGCACGCCGAGCTCGCTGTCAGACAAGGTATGGCTTAACGGCCCGACTTGACGCGGTTCCAGATACGGGTGCGCACGCGCTGTACCGGCTGGGGCATGTCGATCGCCACGTACAGGTTCTTCATGACCTCGGTTTCGGGATAGATGGCCGGGTTATTCAGAATCTCTTCCGGCAGGTAGGCATCGGCCGCCGCATTGGGGTTGGCATAGCTTACGTAGTCGGTAATTTCGGCAGCGATTTCCGGATCGAGGATAAAGTCGATAAAGGCGTGGGCATTTTCCACGTTGGGCGCATCGGCGGGAATGGCCATGACGTCAAACCACAGTGCCGCGCCCTCCTTGGGAATGCTGTAGGCGATTTCAAAATCACGGCCCGCCTCTTCAGCCCGCTCTGCGGCCTGGAAGACGTCGCCGGAGTATCCCCCCGCTACGCAGATATCGCCATTGGCAAGATCGGATACATAGCGTGAGGAGTGAAAATAGGTAATGTTGTTGCGGATAGCGCCAATCAGCTCACCGCCGGCTTCCAGGTCTTCGGTGCTCTGGCTCAGCGGGTCTAGACCCAGGTACGCCATGGCAGCAGGAATCATCTCTTCACCGGTATCGAGCATCGAGATGCCGCACCCGGCGTTTTTCAGGGCCGCGGTAATTTCCGGGTCGAACAGCATCGCCCAGCTGTCTACCGGCGCATCGTCACCGAGTATCTCCTTGACGCGCTCGACGTTATAACCGATACCGTTGGTTCCCCACATGTAAGGCACGGAGTATTCACCGTCAGGGTCAATGGCTTCGAGGTTATCGGTAAGTTCGGTATTCAGGTTGTCGATATTGGGCAGCTGGTCCTTGTCCAGCGGCTGATACACCCCGGCATTACGCTGACGGGTAAAGAAGTGCGTTGACGGCACCACGACATCGTAGCCTGAACGCCCGGCCAGCAGGGCCGCGTCCAGAGTTTCGTTGCTGTCGTAGACATCGTAGATAACATCAATACCGGTGCGTTCGGTAAATTTCGCAAGCGTTTCCGGTGCAATATAATCAGACCAGTTATAGACCCGCACCTCATCGGCATGGGCGATAGACGCCGCTGCGGCTAAAGAGATGGCCGCAACGGCCCCGGAAAGTTTGTGAATGTTCCCCATTCTGCTGCTCCTTGATATCCAAAAACATGGTCGCCTGCACGACTCGATCATTCGCCTACCCGCTTCAGCTTAGGCCTTTCTGCTGAACCTGCGAATTTTGCGTCGCAGCGACACCTATCGCAAGTCCATGTGAAAGATTCTTGCATTATAAGTGAGCTGCCCCCACTACAAGGACAGCGAACCGGCGTTGGCTAACTAATTGATAGCCATGACCTATAGAGTGCATGGTCTTTTCCAATTTTAGCTATTGGTCGAATATCATTACTATGTCCAACATCGCTTTCACGTTCATGCACAAGACACGGAGATAATCTGGATGTCCTTGATCAACACTGAAGTAAAACCGTTTAAAGCAACTGCTTACCTGAACGGCGAATTTATCGATGTCACTGAAGCTGACCTGAAAGGCAAATGGTCCATCTTCTTCTTCTATCCCGCTGACTTCACGTTCGTCTGCCCGACCGAGCTTGGTGACCTGGCTGACAACTACGAAGCCTTCAAGAAGCTGGACGTTGAAATCTACAGCGTTTCAACCGATACCCACTTCACCCACAAAGCATGGCACGACAGCTCCGAGACCATCGGCAAGCTTCAGTACCCGATGCTGGCTGACCCGACCCTGCAAATTTCGCGCAACTTCGAAGTTTTGATCGAAGAAGCCGGCCTTGCAGAGCGTGGCACTTTCGTGGTCGACCCGGACGGCAAGGTTCAGATCGTGGAAATCAATGCGGGCAACATCGGCCGTAACGCCGAAGAACTGCTGCGCAAGGTAAAAGCAGCCCAGTACGTTCGCGAAAACCCCAACGAAGTATGCCCGGCCAAGTGGAAAGAAGGCGAAGAAACGCTGGCACCTTCTCTGGACCTCGTCGGCAAGATCTAAACGGCGAATGTAAGAGCCTGCCGGCGGATCAGTAGAACGAACTATCGCATCGATATTCGTTGCCCGCTTCAGGCCTTCGCCCGCCACCCGGACGTCCGTCCGGGTGGTTCATCCAAACGCGCTATCGGTTCTCCCAACGCCTGCTTTTTGCCGTGACACGCTCACCGGCAAGAATGTCATGCTGGCTGGTCGAGAACACCTTTTAAAGATTACGAGGAAGCCACTGTCATGCTGGACGCCAATTTAAAAAGTCAGTTGAAAGCGTATCTGGAAAAAGTGACTCAACCGTTCGAGATCGTTGCGTCCCTTGATGACGGTGCCAAGTCGCGTGAACTTCTCGGTCTGCTTGAAGATATCAACGGCCTGAGTGACAAGATCACTCTGAAGACCAATGGACAGGATAGCCGCACGCCGTCTTTCGCGCTCAACCGCACCGGCGAAGAAACAGGCGTAGTGTTTGCCGGCATTCCCATGGGCCACGAGTTTACCTCGCTGGTACTGGCCCTGTTACAGGTAGGCGGCCATCCGCCCAAGGCATCCGATGAGATGCTCAACCAGATCAAGGCGCTCGAAGGCGAGATGCTCTTCGAGACCTACTACTCGCTCTCCTGCCAGAACTGCCCGGACGTGGTTCAGGCACTCAACCTGATGGCGATCTTCAACCCGAACGTTCGCCACGTGGCGATTGACGGGGCGCTGTTTCAGGATGAAGTGGAAGCGCGTGAAATCATGTCGGTGCCCAGCATCTACCTGAACGGCAAACCGTTTGATCAAGGCCGCATGACCCTTGAGAAAATTCTTGCCAAGGTAGATACCGGTGCCGCCGATCGCGAAGCCAAAAAACTCAGCGAAAAAGCCGCGTTCGATACGCTGGTCATCGGCGGCGGCCCCGCCGGTGCAGCGGCGGCCATCTACTCGGCACGCAAGGGTATCAACACCGGCGTTGCCGCCGAACGCTTTGGCGGTCAGGTGTCCGACACCATGGGCATCGAGAACTTCATTTCAGTGTCTCACACCGAAGGCCCGAAACTGGTCAGCGCGCTGGAAGAGCACGTCAAGGAGTACGAAGTTGACGTGATGAACCTGCAGCGCGCCACGGCCTTCAAGGCGGCGGAAACCGAAGGCGGGCTGCACGAAGTCACGTTTGAGTCCGGCGCCAAGCTGAAAAGCAAATCGCTGGTGCTGGCTACCGGCGCCCGCTGGCGCGAGATGAACGTCCCCGGCGAGCAGCAGTACCGCAACAAGGGCGTTGCCTACTGCCCGCACTGCGATGGCCCACTTTTCAAGGGCAAGCGCGTAGCTGTCATCGGTGGCGGTAACTCCGGCGTGGAAGCGGCGATCGATCTGGCCGGTATTGTCGGCCATGTGACGCTGTTCGAGTTCATGGGTGAAATGCGCGCCGATGCCGTGCTGCAGAAGAAGCTCAAGAGCCTGCCTAACGTGGACATCATCCTCAATGCGCAGACCACCGAAGTCACCGGCGACGGCAGCCGCGTCAATGGCCTGACCTACAAGGATCGCAACACCGACGAGGTCAAGAACCTCGCGCTGGAAGGCATCTTTGTACAGATCGGCCTGGTACCCAACACGGAGTGGCTGAAAGATTCGCCCATCGAGATGTCGCCACGCGGTGAAATCATCGTCGACGCTCACGGCATGACGTCAGTACCCGGCGTGTTCGCCGCCGGCGACGTTACCACGGTGCCCTACAAGCAGATCATCATCGCCATGGGCGAAGGTGCCAAGGCATCGCTGGGCGCCTTCGATTACCTGATTCGCAACTAGTTTCAACCCAGTATCATCAAACGCCAGGTACCGGGCAGCTGCGCTTTAAATAGACGGCTGCCCCCAGCCTGCCCTTCCCTGATCCTTTTTGACGTAAAGACCGTGACGTCGCGCCCGCTACCCAGCGGGCTTTTTTTGCCTAACGATCACGCTGCTTTTACCTTCAACACGGACACGCCCGACCGCCGACGCTACTCTCGGCGTGAAGTACAGATGCTGCACTCCGGATCCCGCGGTACCTTGAAGTGACGCCACTGGCCGCTTAGCCCATCGAAAGTGGAAAGCCCTTGATGGGGCTGACCCGCGCCGCTTAACAGCTTGAACGCTTCTACAGCCTGAAAACAGCCGATCAGCCCTACCAGCGGTGCCATGACGCCGCTTTCCGCACAGCTCAATGCCTCATCACCCAACGCATCCGGCGGGTACAGGCAGGCATAACAGGGGCAGTCAGGCTCACGCGGGTCAAATACGGCCAGTTGGCCGGAAAAACGGATTGCCGCACCCGAAACCAGCGGCACACCGGCCCTCTGGGCCGCCGCGTTGACGGCATAACGGCTGGAAAAGCGGTCGGTGCAGTCCAGCACCACATCGGCCGACGCCACCAAGCGATCCAGCGCTTCACCTTCGGCATGGGCTTCAAGGGCGGTCACCTGGCACTCCGGGTTGAGCGCCTGCATGCTGGCCTTGGCAGACGCTGCCTTGTTCTGGCCAATGCTTGCCTGCTGGTGAGCAATCTGGCGCTGCAGATTGGAAAGCTCCACGTGATCCGCATCGGCCAGGGTAATCTGCCCAACGCCGGCTGCGGCCAGATAGAGTGCGGCAGGTGAACCCAAGCCGCCCGCGCCGATAATCACCGCATGGGCGTGGCGCAGGCGCTCCTGGCCTTCGATATCCACTTCAGCGAGCATGATCTGGCGGCTGTAGCGCAGTAGCGCCTGGTCGTCCATCATCGGCTTATTTATCCTCAAATTCCTCGAAGTCGGGTATGTGCAGATTAAAGCTCTCCTTCACCTCTTCCATGACCACGTAGCTCTTGGACTCCTTGACCCCGGGCAGTGTGAGCACCACATCGCCCAGCAACTGACGGTAGGCGGCCATTTCCGGAATACGGCACTTCAGGATGTAGTCAAACTGACCAGAGACCAGGTGGCACTCCTGAATCTGCGGTAGCTTCTCCACCGCGCGGCGAAACTCATCGAATACCGCAGGCGATTGGGTTTCCAGACTGATCTCGACAAATACCAGCAGGTTGGCTTTGAGCGCCTGTGGGTCAAGAATGGCCTGATAGCCGCGGATGATGCCCGCCCGCTCCAGACGCTTGACACGCTCAAGGCAAGGGGTTGTGGATAACCCGACCTCAGCGGCCAGATCCACGTAGGAGATACGCGCGTTCTGCTGCAGGCAGCGCAGAATTTTAAGGTCGATACGGTCCAGCGTTCTATTTTTGGGTTTCATGGCAGGATCCATTGGATAAAACAGACAGATATTCCAGCGCTGCCGGGCCGCCAGTAAAGCAGGTGCCTCTCTCTACCGCTTTCCCAGCGTAATACGTTCGTGGCCAGCAAGATCGCGGACGCTTTCGATCTCGTGATAGCCCGCATCCGCCAGGGCCGCGCGAACGCTTGCCGCCTGGCGGTAGCCATGTTCAAGCAACAGCCAGCCCGAGTCTTTCAGATAATCGCGCGCGGCATCGATCAGGTAAAGCAGATCGGCCAGCCCGTCGGTATCCGCCACGAGCGCACTGGCCGGCTCAAAACGCACATCACCCTGGTGCAGGTGCGGATCATCCGCGGCGATATAGGGCGGGTTGCTCACGATCAGATCAAACGGCTCCTCCCCCTTTTCAAGTGCGCTGAACCAGTTGCTCTGCATGAAACGGGCATTAGGAATAACAAGCCGGTCAGCATTATGGCAGGCCAGGGTGACGGCTTCCGGGCGAAGGTCCACGCCGGTCACCTGCCAGCCGGGCTGCTCGCTGGCAAAGGCAAGAGCGATGGCGCCGGTACCGGTGCCCAGATCCAGAAGCCGCCCTTCGCGAGACGCAACACGATCTAGCGCGGCCTCTACCAGCGTTTCGGTATCCGGCCGGGGAATCAGCGTCTCTTTCGAGGTAGCGAGCTTGAGCCCCCAGAACTCGCGCTCGCCGGTCAGGTAGGCAACCGGCTGGCCCTGAACGCGGGCGGCCACCAGGGCATCAAAACGGGCGTGCTCCCAAGGCGGGCATTCACGGTCGCCCCAGGTATACAGCCAGGTGCGGTCACGCTCTATCACGTGAGCCAGCAGCACCTCGGCATCCAGCCGAGGCGATACTGAGCCCGCCACCTGCAATCGCTTTGCAGCCACCTGCAGCAGCGCATCGAAGCTCATTACGCTTCCTGCAGTGCCGAGAGCTGTTCGGCCTGGTACTCGTGAATCAGCGGCTCGATCACTTCGTCGAGCTGCTCGCCGCTGACCACCTCATTAAGCTTGTAAAGCGTCAGGTTGATGCGGTGATCGGTAATCCGCCCCTGGGGAAAGTTGTAGGTACGGATACGCTCGCTGCGATCGCCCGACCCGACCAGCGAGCGGCGCGCATCGGCCTGCTCCTGGCGCTGGCTGTCCACGGCGTTGCGCTTGAGCTTGGCCGCCAGCAGCGACATCGCCTTGGCGCGGTTCTTATGCTGGCTGCGCTCCTCCTGACACTCCACGACCACGCCGGTGGGCAGGTGGGTAATACGTATCGCCGAGTCGGTGGTGTTGACGTGCTGCCCACCCGCCCCGCTCGAGCGATAGGTATCCACGCGAAGATCCGCCGGATTGATATCGATATCGCCGACATCGTCAACTTCCGGCATGACCGCGACGGTACACGCCGAGGTGTGGATGCGCCCCTGAGACTCGGTGGCTGGCACGCGCTGCACGCGGTGAGCGCCGGACTCAAACTTCAGGCGGGCGTAGACGCTATCGCCTTTTACCCGGGAGATCACTTCCTTGAAACCGCCCTGCTCACCATGGCTGGCGCTGACGATCTCCACGCGCCAGCCGCGTTTCTCGGCGTACCGGGAGTACATGCGAAACAGGTCGCCGGCAAAGATCGCCGCTTCATCGCCGCCGGTGCCAGCGCGCACTTCCAGGAACACGCCGCGACCGTCATCCGGATCCTTGGGCACCAGCAGGCGCTTGAGCTCGACGTCCAGAGCCTCAAGCTTTTCACGCCCTTCGCTGATTTCCATTTCGGCCAGCTCACGCATGTCCGGGTCGCTGTCGCGGCTCAACTGCTCGGCGGATTCGATATCATCTTCAACGCTGCGGTACTGCTGCCATGCGGCCACCAGCTCATCGAGTTCGGCGTACTCGCGGGAGTAGTCGCGAAAGCGCTGCTGGTTATTGATCACCTCAGGGTCGGACAGGAGCATCGAAAGCTCTTCGAAACGTTCCGTGAAGCTATCCAGGCGTTGGCGCAAGGTATCTTTCATGCGGGCGTATTATCCTTATGACGGTTAGCCTTGGGCGCGGGCTTTTCAAAGGCAGGTTTAACAGGCAGCAACAGGCGTGGCGCGGCCTCTAGCAGCTCGTGACGCTCGTGGGAGGCGGCGTCGCGTAGCGCCTGGGTCGGCTGATGAAGTAAACGGTTGGTCAACTGGTGGGCCAGGCGCTCGATCACCTCCGCCGGGTCTTCCCCCCGCGCCAGGCGCTCCAGCGCCTGGTCGCGCGAGGCATCGCGCAGCGCTTCGCCATGATGGCGATACTCGCGAATCAGCTCGCCACCGTTGCGGATGCGGCGTTCGTGCTGCCAGCTGCCGACACCGTGTTCGATCAGCGATTCGGCCTGGTCGGCGGCGACCTGGCGATGGCGACGATTCTCTTCGATCACCTCTTCCAGGTCATCCACCGTGTACAGGAAGACGTCAGCAAGCTCGCCCACTTCGGGCTCGATATCCCGCGGCACGGCGATATCCACCATGAAGACCGGGCGGTGGCGGCGTTTTTTCAGCGCGCTTTCGACCATCCCCTTGCCAAGAATCGGCAGCGGCGAGGCGGTCGAGGAGATCACGATATCCGCCTCTTCCAGCGCTGCGGGTATCTCGGAAAGAGTGATCGCCTTGCCGCCCAGCCGAGAGGAGACCTGCTCGGCGCGCTCACGGGTGCGGTTGGCAACGGTGAGCTCGCGCACGCCAGCTTCATGCAGGTGGCGTGCTACCAGTTCGATGGTTTCGCCAGCGCCGATCAAAAGCGCCCGGGCGCGGCCGAAGTCATCAAAGATCCGGCTCGCCATGCTGACAGCGGCGTAGGCCACGGATACCGGGTTCTTGCCGATCCCGGTTTCGGTACGCACCTGCTTGGCCACGGCAAACGTGTGCTGAAAGAGGCGCTCGAGCTCACCGCCCAGCCCCTGCATCTGGCGGGCCTGCTGGTAGGCATCCTTCAACTGCCCGAGTATCTGAGGCTCGCCCAGCACCATGGAATCAAGCCCCACGGCCACGCGCATCAAATGACGCGCCGCATCGTTGTCCAGATAGTGGTAGGCACAGCGAGTCAGCTCGTCGATACTCAGGTTATGAAAGCGGCTCAGCCACTCGAGTACGGCTCGCTCGCCGGCGGCATCCGTGACGCAATAGAGCTCCGTGCGGTTGCACGTCGAGAGCACCGCGGCTTCGCTGATATGTGGCAGGCCACGCAGTTGCCCCAGCGCATGCTCTAACTGCGCCGGTGTAAAAGCCACCTGTTCACGTACCGCCACACTGGCCGTACGATGATTGATTCCGAGTGCAAGAAGCGTCATGCGGTATGCGTCTTCGCTAGTGGTTCGGTCGTCACGTCGCTATCGGTCTTGAAGTCTCGATATTTGTTGGGCTGCGTGTAAATACGCAAGCCCCGGCGGCAGGGCCAGAATACTCAATTGCGCCTGTCTGGCTGCCTTTCAAGGTCAACTATTCTATCACAGCCCGCCAACATCTGGCGCACACCACTTTGCCGCAGCCAGCCTAGCCGCTATGCTGAACACTCGGCCACTTGAATGAGAGACGCATGCCCCTTCGCTCACGACTATCGGGTTCACCCCTGCTGCCCCTGGCCGCCACTGTGGTCCTTTTGAGCGGCTGCCAATCATCGCCCTCTTATAACGGTGGCTCGCCCAGCCTGTTCAACGATGACCCCATGCGCTCAGCGCCACCCATTACCCGCGGCCTGGATGCCGAGGGCCTGCGCACGCTGCTGGGTGCCGAGCTTGCCGGCCAGCGCGGTGACTACCGCTACGCAAGTCAGGGCTATCTACAGGCCTCGCAGCGCTACGCGGCCCCCGCGCTTGCCGAACGGGCCACCTTCGCCGCCCGGTTTGGCGAGGACGTGTCGCTCATGGAAACCTCCGCGCAGCGTTGGCGCGAACTGGCCCCGCAGGCAGAAACGCCCAACCGGCTGCTGGCCTCGATTTCCCTGCAACGCGGCGACTGGCTCGACAGCCTGGAACAGCGCCTGGCCATCACTCAGGGAGGCGGCCATGGCGAGCTGACCCCGTTTGCCGAACTGGCCGTAAGTGAAGAGAGCGCGCCGCTGAACCTGCTGGTTCGACAGCTGCGCGACCATTTGGCCCAGCCCGGCGCCGAACAGCTCGAGCAGCACAGCGACGCTCTGCTGGCAACGGCGTTGCTGGAAGCCGCACTGGGCGACACCCAGAAGGCCCAGGAGCGCCTGGATGAAGTGGCAAGACGTGAGCCTGAGTCGCCGGCGCTGTGGCTGGCTCAGGCGCGCCTGGCGCTTGAAGAGGGCGACCTGCAGACCGCTCGGCGCGCCGCCCAGCAGGGTATAGACCTGGCCCCCGATGACGTGCGCTTTATTCTCATGCTGGCTCAGGCAGAGATTCGACTGAACAATATTGCCGCTGCCGAAGCGCAGACCGATGCCCTGCTGGAAAGCCACGGCGGCAATCAAGACCTGCGCCTGGCCCTTGCCCAGCTTTACCTGGAGGAAGGCCACAGCGAGCCGGCCTATCGCCTTCTGCAGCCGCTGATTGGTCAGGAGCGCGTGCCCAACCTCGCCTACTATCTGCTGGGGGCTATATCCCAATCACAGGGCGATATCGATAACGCTCTGCTTTACTACCGCCAGGTCAGCGAAGGCGACGAGTTCCTGCCCGCCCGCGCCACTGCTGCCCAGATGCTGATCGACGATGACCGCCTGATCGATGCGCGAGCCTTTCTACGCATCGAACGGATGCGCTATGACCGCTACTTTGGCGATCTGGTGGCCCTGGAGGTGCAGTTACTTGATCAGTTGAACCAGCCCGATGAAGCCACTGCGCTACTCAACCGCGAGCTGGCCCGCACCCCGGATGACACCAACCTGCTCTATTTACGGGGCATGCGTGCCTGGGACGCAGGCAATTTCTCAGGCATGGAACAGGATTTACGCCAAGTGCTGCGCCTGGAACCAAACAATGCGGTGGCCCTGAATGCGCTGGGCTATACATTGGCCGACATGAACCTGCCAAACCGCCTGGAAGAGGCACAGGCGCTGATTGAACGTGCCTACGAGGCAGACCCGAACAATCCGGCCGTACTCGATAGCATGGGCTGGGTCTACTTCCGCCTTGGCCAGCCTGAAGAAGCGCTACCCTGGCTTGAAAGCGCCTATAATCAGATGCCGGATCAGGAAGTAGCCGCCCACCTGGCGGAGGTGCTGCATGCCCTTGGGCGCAGCGACGAGGCCAGCGCGCTGATCAGGCGTATTCAGTCAAGCACCTCACGGCATCCGCAGATTGATGAATTGCTACAGCGCCACCCCGAACTCACACCCAGCGCGTCCTGATGCAGCCTGACCCTTTCAGCGCTGCTTGATTGCACTGTTTCGTTTTACACTAGCTTTAAACGACGTTAATCGAACGACATGGACATGGAGTCTTTTATGTTGACCGCACTGCCTACTGCCAAGCGCTTTTCAAGCACTCTTCATACCCCACGCCTATGGCTTGCCGGTGCCGCTCTGCTATTTCTGGCAGGCTGCGCATCCCAAGCGCCCGTAGACGATGGCAGCCGCCAGTCAGGTCAATGGGAGCGCCAGCAGGCACAGGTCGAGGCGTTCGACACCTGGACTCTGACCGGCAAGGCGGGCCTGCGTACGCCTCAGGAAAATCAAAGTGCCAACCTGGACTGGAACCAGCACCCCCACTACTTCCGCATGCTGATCAGCGGGCCGTTTGGCGGCGGACGCAGCGTACTTGAAGGCCGTGAGGGGCGCTTCTCGCTGACTACCAGCGATGGCCGCTTTGAAGCCGAAACCCCGGAAGCGCTGATGGAAGAGCAGCTTGGCTGGTCGCTGCCGGTCAGCGCCATGCCCGATTGGGTGCGCGGCCTGCCGGGCGATCACGCAAGCTTTCAGCTGGAAACCGACGAACTCGGCTTTCCGCGCAACCTGCAGCAGGATGGCTGGGAAATCGACTACCGTGACTGGGAAGAAGTGGAAGGCATGTGGCTACCACGCCGCCTGGTCATGAACTATGACGACGTGCGCATTACCCTGGTCGTCAACCAGTGGCGGTCCTGATCAACACCTTAACCTGCGAGTCAGCATGTCCGCTTCATTAACCCTGCCAGCCCCTGCCAAGCTCAATCGCATGCTGCATATCGTGGGCCGTCGTGACGACGGCTACCACGAGCTGCAGACGCTGTTTCAGATCATCGACCTGAGCGACAGCCTCACCCTGACACTGCGTGAGGATGGCAATATCCACTTGTCCACACCGCTGGACGGTGTGGCCTGCGAAGATAATCTGATCGTGCGCGCCGCCCGTCTGCTGCAGCGCCATGCCAATACGACCCAGGGCGCCACGCTTGCCATCGACAAAAGGCTGCCCATGGGTGGTGGGCTGGGGGGTGGCAGCTCCAATGCGGCCACCGTTCTGGCGGGGCTGAACAAGCTCTGGCAGCTCGGGCTTTCCAGCGAAGCGCTGGCAAAGCTCGGGCTTGAGCTGGGTGCAGACGTACCGGTCTTCATTCATGGACACAGTGCCTGGGCCGAAGGCGTGGGCGAAAAGCTCACTACCGTCACGCTGGATACGCCGTGGTTCGTGATCATTCATCCCGCAGTCAGCGTCTCGACACCGCGGGTCTTCCAGGACCCGGAATTGACACGCGACAGCCGCCCCATTACTATGGCGCGCGCACTGCAGGGGGGAGCGTCTGAGTGGCGCAACGACTGCGAGGCCGTCGTCAAGAAACGCTATCCGCAGGTAGCGGAAGCGCTCGATTGGCTCGCGCGGTATGCACCAAGTCGGCTGACCGGTACTGGCGGCTGTTTGTTTGCGACTTTCGAATCCGAAAAGGCCGCACGCACAGTTGCTGAATTGGCAGGTCAACGCTGGCCGGCATGGGCAGCACGCGGACTTAACACCTCCCCTCTACAAGATGCTCTGGGCTGCTGAAAGCGCCCGGTCATCGCATTAGGTTATTGCTGGGGTATCGCCAAGTGGTAAGGCACCGGTTTTTGGTATCGGCATTCCCAGGTTCGAATCCTGGTACCCCAGCCAACCTGACATGATCTGCGTTTTCTCCCCTGATTCCAAACACTGCAAAGGTGGCTGCGCGTGTCAAAATTGATGGTTTTCACCGGGAATGCCAATCCCGAACTCGCTCAAAAGATTGCCGAGAGCTTGGACAGCCGCATGGGTAACGCCACGGTTGGCCAATTCAGCGACGGCGAAATCGCAGTCGAGATCAATGAGAACGTGCGCGGTAAGGACGTGTTCATCCTCCAGTCCACCTGTGCACCGACGAATGACAATCTGATGGAGCTGATCCTGATGGTCGACGCCCTGCGTCGCGCCTCGGCAGCTCGTATCACGGCAGTAGTACCCTACTTCGGTTATGCCCGCCAGGACCGCCGCGTACGCTCGGCGCGTGTTCCGATTTCCGCTAAAGTGGTTGCGGACATGATGGTCAAGGGCGGCGTTGACCGCGTCATGACCATGGACCTGCACGCCGATCAGATCCAGGGCTTCTTCGACGTACCGGTCGACAACGTCTACGGCTCGCCGATTCTTCTGGACGATATCGAGCGCCAGAACTATGCCGATCTGGTCGTGGTCTCTCCCGATGTAGGCGGCGTGGTACGCGCTCGCGCCATCGCCAAGCAGCTAAACGCGGACCTTGCGATCATCGACAAGCGTCGCCCCCAGGCCAACCAGGCCCAGGTGATGCACATCATCGGTGAAATCGAAGGCCGCACTTGCGTGGTTGTCGACGACATGATCGACACCGCCGGCACGCTATGTAAAGCCGGTGAGGCGCTGAAAGACCATGGCGCGGCCCGCGTCGTTGCCTATGCCACACACCCGATACTGTCCGGCCCGGCCGTTGACAATATCACCAACTCTGTACTGGATGAAGTTGTCGTGACCGACACTATTCCGCTTGCCGACCATGCGCGTCGCAGCGGAAAAATTCGCCAGTTGAGCGTTGCCGGCCTGATTGCAGAAGCGATTCGCCGGGTCAGCAACGAAGAATCTGTCAGCGCGATGTTCCACTGATCGCCTGATGATATAGCCCCCTTCTGGGGCCTTGGGAGCGTCGTCGTCTGGTCGCGGACGGCGGCGTTTCCTTACTTAAACCAAGAGGCAAATTACATGTCTGATTTTATCCTGAAAGCCAGCGTTCGTAACGACCTGGGGAAAGGTGCGAGCCGCCGCCTGCGTCGTGCGAACCAGCAAGTACCGGCCGTTGTTTACGGCGGTGAGAAAGGCGCGCAGTCAATCTCTGTAGAAAAGACCGCTTTCTACAAGGCGATTGAAGACGAAGCCTTCTTCTCCTCCGTCATCAAGCTGGTGGTTGACGGCAAGGAAGAGCAAGTAGTGGTACGTGACCTTCAGCGCCACCCCTACAAGCCTCTTCTGACCCACGCAGACTTCCTGCGCGTTGACGCGACTCACGAAATCACCATGAACGTGCCGCTGCACGTGACCGGCGAAGAGAAGTGCGTAGGCATCAAGGACCAGGGCGGCGAACTGCACGTACTGGCCAACGAAGTAGCCATCAGCTGCCTGCCGAAAGACCTGCCTGACTACCTGGAAGTCGACATTTCCAATGTCGAGCTGGGCACTACCCTGCACCTTTCTGACCTGACGCTGCCGGCTGGCGTTTCTTCGGTTGACCTGAGCCACGGCGAAGAGCACGACAACGCCGTTCTCAGCATCACGAAAGTAAAAGTACGTGATGAAGAAGAGGAAGGTGAAGGCGAAGAAGGCACCAGCGCTGAGTAAGGCTGATAGCGGTACGCATCACCATGATGGCTGATACGTACCTGGCCCGGGCCATGCTTGCATGGCCCGGGAGTGATAAGATCAAGCGCTTCGGCGCTTGATTTTTTTTGCGGCTTGCCTTTTGCAACTGCGTTTCAAGCCGCCAAAGACGTGCGACGTCAACATTCGCCGATTTTTTTGGAGGTAGGTCAATGAGCCAGGTAACGGCCCTGATAGGACTAGGCAACCCCGGCGCCGAGTATGATGCCACCCGCCACAATGCGGGGTTCTGGCTGGTCGATGCCATCGCGCGCAGCGCCCATACCGAGCTACGCCCGGAGAAGAAGTTTCTCGGCCTGTATGCCAAGGCCCGCGTGGGCGACCACGAGCTGCATCTGCTCAACCCTACCACCTTCATGAACCGAAGCGGTGCCGCCGTGGCAGCGCTTGCGCAGTTCTTCAAACTTGCCCCGGAAAACCTGCTGGTCGCTCACGATGAGCTTGATCTCGCCCCTGGGCAGGCACGCTATAAAACCGGCGGCGGCCACGGCGGTCACAACGGCCTGCGCGATATCATCAGCGCGCTTGGCAATCAAAAGCAGTTTCACCGTGTGCGTATCGGCATCGGCCATCCGGGTGAAGCGCGCCAGGTGACCAACTATGTGCTGGGCCGCCCCGGCAAGGCCGAGCAGGAAGCCATTGATAACGCCCTGAACGAGTGTCAGGCAACGCTTCCTCTCGCGCTTGATGGCGACTGGGCCAAAGCCATGAACCGCCTGCATAGCGTAAAATAGTCAATACGAACACTACTCACTTCAGGCAAGCGCTGGACAGAGCACGTCGGCGCACTTGTCTTCAGCCAGGAATCCATTATGGGCTTTAACTGCGGTATCGTCGGCCTGCCAAACGTAGGCAAATCCACGCTTTTCAATGCGCTGACCAAATCCGGCATTGACGCGGAAAATTTCCCCTTCTGCACCATTGAACCCAACGTGGGCATCGTGCCGATGCCGGACCCGCGTCTGGACAAGCTGGCCGCAATCGTCAAGCCCGAAAAAGTTCTGCCCACCACCATGGAGTTCGTGGATATCGCAGGCCTGGTGGCCGGTGCCTCCAAGGGCGAGGGGTTGGGCAACAAGTTCCTGGCCAACATTCGCGAAACCCAGGCGATTGCCCACGTGGTGCGCTGCTTCGATAACGATAACGTGATTCACGTAGCCAACCAGGTTGATCCGCGTGCCGATATCGAAACCATCAACCTGGAACTGGCGCTTGCCGACCTGGATACCGTCGAGAAAGCCAGCCAGCGCCTGCTGCGCTCGGTAAAAGGCGGCGACAAAGACGCCACGGCTACCAAGGCCATCCTCGACAAGGTACAGCCCCACCTGGCCGAAGGCATGCCGCTTAGAAGCTTTGGCCTGGATGATGACGAAAAGCGTCAGGTGAAAAGCTTTGGCTTTTTGACCCTGAAGCCCACCATGTACATTGCCAACGTCAACGAAGATGGCTTCGAGAACAATCCGTATCTGGATATCGTCAAGGAAATTGCCGCCGAAGAAGGCGCAGTGGTAGTGCCGGTGTGTAATCAGCTGGAAGCCGAAATCGCCGAGCTTGAAGACGAAGAGCGTGCCATGTTCCTGGATGAGATGGGCATGGAAGAACCGGGCCTTGATCGCGTTATTCGCGCAGGTTATTCACTGCTTGGCCTGCAGACCTACTTCACCGCGGGGATCAAGGAGGTTCGCGCCTGGACCGTGAAGCAGGGAGCCACGGCCCCCGAAGCCGCCGGTGCTATCCATACCGACTTCCAGAAGGGCTTTATTCGCGCTGAAGTCATTGCCTATGACGACTTCGTGACGCTTAACGGTGAGCAAGGCGCCAAGGATGCCGGAAAATGGCGTCTGGAAGGCAAGGAGTACATCGTCAAGGATGGCGATGTCGTGCACTTCCGGTTCAACGTATAAGCATACTGGCAAGAAATGCTTGACGGGAGGCGGATCTCTGAGTAATATTCGCCCCCGTTGAAAGGCTACGTAGCTCAGCTGGTTAGAGCACATCACTCATAATGATGGGGTCCCCTGTTCAAATCAGGGCGTAGCCACCAAACATTGAAAAGCCCGCTGATTCGTCAGCGGGCTTTTTTCGTTACATGCTTTGTCAGCAGAGCGTCGGGCGGTTCAGGAACACCTTCAGCGCCCGGGTCAGATACTCGACATCACGGGTGCCGGCGGTTTCGCGAATCGAGTGCATGGCCCACTGTGGCACGCCAATATCCAGGGTAGGCACGCCCACTTCTGTCGCCGTGATGGGGCCGATGGTGCTGCCACAGCCCATATCAGCTCGGGTTACAAACGACTGCACCGGCACATCGGCCTCGCGGCACACGTCGCGAAACAGCGCGCCGGTCACGCTGTTGGTGGCGTAGCGCTGGCTGGCGTTCACCTTGATCACCGGGCCGCCGTTGATGGCCGGGCCGTGGCGCTCGTCGTGCTTGTCACGAAAGTTGGGATGCAGCGCGTGGGCGTTATCGCAGGAAATCATCAGCGATGACTGAATCAGCTGAATCAGCGACTCCCCCGACCCACCCCCTACCTGCGCATTGATGCGCTTGAGCACATCGCCCAGAAACGGCCCCTGGGCGCCACAGGCACTGGCACTACCTACCTCTTCGTGATCATTGGCGACCAGCAGCGCTCCTTGGCTGCCATCGCTTTCCAGCAGCGCCTCCAGGCCAATAAAGCACGACAACAGGTTATCCAACCGCGCGCTGGCCACAAGCTCCTGCTTTACCCCCACCAGCGAGGGCGGCTGTACGTCGTAGAATCCAAGCTCGAAATCCACCACTTCAGCGGCTTTCAAACCGTGCTGCTCTTCAATCCAGGTGGCCAAAAGATCGGCAAGCTTGGCGCTATCGCTCTGCAGCAGCACCGGTGCCATCTGGGTTTGCGCATTGATGGGGCGGCCGGCGTTAACGTCACGGTCCATATGGATGGCAAGACTTGGGACCATGGCAATCGGGCGTTCGACGTTAAGCAGCAGGCTCTCCATCTTGCCATCCGGGTGGCGCACGTGTACCCGGCCGGCAAGGCCCAGGTCGCGGTCAAACCAGGGCGCCAGCAGCACACCGCCATACACCTGCACGCCGAGTTGCAACCATCCCGCTGCGTGCTGCGTGGCATTGGGTTTCAGGCGAAGCCCGGGGCTATCGGTATGCGCGCCCAGCATACGCAGACTTTCAAGCGCTCCATCAGGCAGTTGAAAGGCAATGATCGATGAATCGTTACGCGTGACGTAGTAGCGCTGCCCGCGGCTCAACTGCCAGCTGGCGGTCTCTTCCAGCCGCTGAAATCCCGCTTTTTCCAGACGCTCGGCCATGCTTTGGGTGGCGTGCCAAGGCGTGGGCGAATGGCGCAGAAAATCACACAGCCGGGTTAAACGATCGGCGTTGAAAGCTTCGGACATGGAAATCCTCATAACAGTAATGATTGAGTCTCACAGAGCAGACGACCTGCTACAATGCTCCCCTGGCCTAGGCTATTCATAGGCCACCTGCGGGTCTAGGGAAGAATGAGTGTACACAAATCCGGGAGAGCTTGACTGATGAGCTTGTTTGCAACGCTTTCGCGCTCGGTCGCGCTTGCCGTCATGCTGGTAGTCACCAGCCCGGCAGCGATGGCGCAAACTGCACCGACCGACGAACAACGCCAAGCGGCAGTAGAAATTGCGGACGCGCTCCGCTATGGCCACTACGCTGATCTCACCTTTGATGAGCAGTGGTCTCAGGAAGCCTTTCAGCGCTACCTGGATATTCTCGATGGTCAGCGCGCCTACTTGCTTAGCCGCGATATCGAGCCCTATCGCCATCTGGAAGACGACATGGCCGATGCGCTGTTCGAAGGCGACCTGGATGATGCCTTCAAGCTGTATGACCGGCTCAGCGAGCGCCATATAGCGCGTATGGAGTGGCTGCTTGAGCGCCTTGATGAAGGTCTGGCGTTTGACTTCGACAGCGACGAGCGTCTGGAAATCGACCGCGAAGATGCCCCCTGGGCCACCCGCGAAAGCGAGCTTGACGAGCTTTGGCGCAAACGTCTTAAAAACGACGCGCTGACGCTTGCCCTCACCGATCAGGACGATGAGCAGATTGAAGATAATCTGCGTCAGCGCTATGAAGGTCAGCTCTCCCGCCTGCGTCAAACCGAATCGGAAGATGTGTTCGGTCTTTTGATGGCCGCAGTCACGAGCACGATCGACCCGCACACCGGCTATCTCTCGCCGCGTCAAAGCGAATCTTTCGATATTCAGATGAGCCTTTCTCTCGAGGGTATCGGCGCCCTGCTCCAGGCTGACGGCGAATACGTCAAGGTGGCAAGCCTGGTGCCCGGCGGCCCTGCCGACCGTGCCGACGTGCTTGAACCCGCCGACCGTATCATTGCCGTAGGCCAGGAAGATGGCGAGATGGTCAATGTGGTAGGTATGCGTCTGGACAACGTGGTGGATCTGATTCGCGGCCCGAAAGGTTCGGTCGTGCGTCTGGACATCGTGCCTGCTCAGGCGGTCGACATGACCCGCTCGCATATCGTCGAAATCACGCGCGATACGGTAAGCCTTGAAGACCAGGCCGCCCACGGCGAAGTGATCAATGTCGAGCGTGATGGTGAACCCCACCCGATCGGCGTTATCAACATCCCTACCTTCTACGTCGATTTTGATGCCTGGCAGGCGGGTGAAGAAGAGTACCGCAGCACCACTCGCGATGTGGCCCGTGAGATCGAGCGCCTGAAAGAAGAAGGCGTTGAAGGTATCGTGCTGGATCTTCGCAACAACGGCGGCGGTGCGCTTCAGGAAGCCAACTCGCTGATCGGCCTGTTCATCGACCGTGGCCCCACCGTGCAGGTTCGTGATGCCCAGGGCCGCATTCAGCTCTACGGCGACAGCGATGCCGGCACTACCTATGACGGCCCGCTCACCGTTCTGGTCAATCGGCTATCCGCCTCGGCCTCCGAGATCTTTGCCGGCGCCATTCAGGATTATGGCCGCGGCCTGGTAGTCGGTTCATCTACCTTTGGCAAAGGCACCGTTCAGACGTTGAACGACCTGAGCCATGGCCAGATCAAGCTGACCCGCGCCAAGTTCTACCGTATCTCCGGTGAAAGTACGCAAAACCGCGGCGTAGACCCGGACATCGCCTTCCCGAGCCTGATTGACCCCGAGCGTATTGGCGAAAGCAGCCTGGACAACGCGCTGGGCTGGGACACCGTGCAGAACGTCCAGTACCGCCGTTACGGCACGCCGGAAGAGTTTGTCGATGCACTGGCCGCCCAGCATCAGACACGTGCCAAGCAAAATCCCAACTTCATCTATCTGGAGCGCCAATCGACGCTGGCACGTCAACTGCGCGAGCAGCACACCAGTGTCAGCCTCAACCGTGAACAGCGCCAGCGCGAACTGGAAGCCCAGGAAGCTGAACAGCTTTCTCTGGAAAACCAGCGTCGTCGAGCATTGAAGCTGCCGGAACTTGATGAGTGGATGGATGCGCGCCTGGACACCACCGAACCAGGTGACGAGGACGAAAACGCTGAAGACGAGGAGATGCCGGTTGACCGCGCCCCCGTACTTGAAGCGGCAGAAATCCTGCTCGACTACGCACACTTCCAGCAAGCTCAGCGGATGGCCAAGCGCTAATCACTGTGTGCTCTGGAACAGAACGCCGGCCTATGCGCCGGCGTTTTGCTGAATAGACCAACTCAAGGACGATGTATACTCTCGACTATTTCCACTGTTAACCCCCTTCTCTCACCCACGCTCAAACAAGGATGATGTAATGCTCTTTCGCTCTTACGCTGCTGTTGGCAGCCTTGTTTTGCTCACCAGTGCCGCAAGCCACGCAGGCGAACTGCCAGCGCCCGTTCAGGCGCTGGCCAATCAAGGGTGGGAAATTCATGACCCGTTTGATGCGCCAAGTGGTTTGCAAGGCTTTGGCGCCAGCACCCAGGGCCAGGAGGCCATCATCTACCTGACCCCAGACGGTGAACATGCGATTGTCGGCACGCTGGTAGACAGCGAAGGTAATAATCTGACCGAGCCCCAGCTTGATACACATGTGCGAGTCGCGCTTGAAGCACAGACCTGGCAGCTTCTTGAAGAGAGCCACTGGATTCAGGATGGGGATACCGACGCGCCGCGCCTGATTTATACCTTTACCGACCCCAACTGCTCCTACTGTCAGCAGTTCTGGGAACAAGCCCGCCCCTGGGTCGATGCGGGCGCCGTCCAATTGCGCCATATCATGGTCGGCGTGCTGGCCCCCGATAGCCCCGCCAAGGCTGCCGTTCTGCTGGGCGCAAGTGACCCGGAGGCGGCGCTTGCACGCCATAAAGCGGGTGAAGCCATTGTCGTCACCGCCCAGCCTCAAGACGTTGAAGAGCAGGTATACACCAACAACCAGCTGTTTGAAGCATTGGGCCTCTATGCGACGCCTACCAGCGCCTATCAGCGCGAAACGCCCAGTGGGGATACCCGCATTGGCCGCATCCAGGGGATGCCGGACGAGGAAGAACTCATCGAAATGATGGGCAGCGAGACGCCGGAAGCGGGTTAATCATATCAGCCATCAATAGGCGCCTGGTTTTATAAGCCATTGATTATAACGCCCGTTTTGCGGGTGCTATTCAGCGCTCTTCATTCTGGTAAAAATAACTCATGAATAGGCTAAGGTCTTGTCAGAAAAGGCCGATATAACAGCATCCTCCACTTTTGGCTCTGCTGTTATAGGAATCTCATGTCACGACTGACTACGAATCAACGACTCTGGGGCATTCTCGGACTTATCTGTCTGGCCATGCTGACGCTGGTAGGCTGGCTAACCTGGGAAACACGTCAAACCATCGAACAAGAGCGGCGTACCAGCATTCAGCATGTCGTTGAGAGCCTTCAATCACAGCTGCAGGCCCTTCAGGTTAAATCCAGTACCGGCGAGCTTACTCTTGAAGACGCTCAGCAGCGTGCCATCGACGCGATTGCCAATGCCAGCTTCGCTGAAGGTGAATACGTGTTTGCCTTTGACGATCAGATGCATATCGTTTCTCACCCCAATCGCCCACGCGGCGAAGACATGAGCAATTACCAGGATGCCAACGGTGTACGCTTGTACGCAGAGTTCCTGAATGCTGCTCGCTCCGGAGGTAGCCATGTCGATTACTACTCTCGCCGCATTTCAGGTGATGAGCAGTTCCCCAAGATCAGTTACATCGCTTACTTGCCCGAGTGGGGCTGGGCGTTTGGCGCCGGTATCTACGTTGACGATATCAATGCGGCTTTTATCAGCAACCTTATCCGCTCGCTGATTGCGCTATTGATTATCGGCATACCGGTAACGCTGCTGATGGGCTGGGTGATTCGTGACGTGGCTCGTCGCCTGGGCGGAGACCCTCGCTATGCAGCGGAAGTGGTACGTCATATTGCCGATGGCGATCTGACCCGAAACACCACGCTTTCCAGTCGCGACCAGGAAAGCCTGCTGTTTGATATCAACCGCATGCGGGAAAGTCTTGCAGGTACCATCGGCGATATCCATCACGGTGCCGATCAGGTCAACAATGGCGTCGAGCAGATTGTGGGCGTCAACGAAGAGCTCTCGACGCGTACCGAGCAGCAGGCCGCGTCTCTGGCTGAAACCGCCTCCAGCATGGAAGAACTGACGGCGACCGTTAAACAGAATGCCGAGCACGCCCATCACGCGCGCAAGCTGGCTACTACCACGGCGGACAACGCTCAGCGCGGCAGCGATGCCATGACGGCTGTCGTGGCGACCATGGCCAACATCAACGAAAGCTCAGCGCAGATGAGCAGCATCGTGAACACGATCGATGCCATTGCCTTCCAGACCAACATTCTGGCACTCAATGCGTCGGTCGAGGCGGCTCGCGCGGGCGACCAGGGCCGCGGGTTTGCCGTGGTGGCCAATGAAGTACGCCAGCTTGCCAGCCGCTCCGCTGCCGCCGCCCAGGAAATCAAGAAGCTGATCGAGAACTCGGGCACCAAGGTAGCCGATGGCAGCCAGCAGGTACGCGCGACGGGCGAGATGATCAATAGCGTGGTGACAGACATCAAGCAGCTCAGCACGCTGGTTCAGGAAATCTCCGCCGCCACCAGTGAGCAGAGCAGCGGTATCGAGCAGGTCAACCTGGCCGTCACCCAGATGGATCAGATGACCCAGCAAAACGCAGGCCTGGTACAGGAAAGCAACCACGCCACCCAATCGCTTGCCCAGCTAAGCACTCAGCTTCGTCAACGGGTCGCCAACTTCCGCATCAATGCTCAGGCGCCAGCGCCTGCGGCACTTCCCTCTTCAGCGCGCTATGTCACTGAGGAAAGCGATTTCTAGGGATTGAGATTCTTTGTGGCGAGGTAAATGCCTCTATAAGTTAGCGCCCTCTTTACCGTCAGGTCTAGAGGGCGTTTTTATCTGCTTGAGCGCTTTATTTTATACCTTGCCCTGATTATCCAGCTCGACAGCTTCGTGCATTCTGCTCAGTAAATCCGGCACGGCGGCCTGTACACGGTTCCAACTGGGGATAAAGGGCCGTTCACGCGGATTGTCCAGAAACAGATTGCCGGCTTCCAGCAGGTTACTGGCAAAAAGCTCCACCGCCTGCTCTTCGCAGTGACGATCCAGACTCAGGCCATTCATGGTGGCGTCGTGGTCATAGGCTTCTATCAGGTCCAGTGCCAATCGATAATACGTGGCTTTCAGGGTTCTGAAATCTTCACTGCTGAAGCTTACTCCGTGGGTCGCAAGCTTGCGGTATAGCGCCTTGGAGATATCCAGGCTCATTCGATTCAACCCCCCACTTGGGTCCTCCTCGCTTACCGGCTGATGCTTGTGGTCGTAGGCATCAGCAATATCTACCTGACACAGCTGGCGGTGGGAGTAGTTGCGCTGCAGCTCAGAGAGTACGCCAATCTCAAGCCCCCAGTCAGCGGGAATTCGGATACCTTCCAGAACCTCGCTGCGCATGGCAAACTCACCGGATAGCGGGTAACGAAAGCTATCCAGATACTCCAGATAAGGCAGCGGCCCGCATACTGTCTTGAGTGCACGTAGTAACGGCGTTACCAGCAAACGGGAAACGCGTCCATTAAGCTTGCCTTCGGCAATGCGCGGGTAATACCCCTTGCAGAAGCTGTAGTTAAAGCGCGGATGGGCAACCGGATACATCAAGCGAGCTAGAAGGCCACGCTCATAGGTCAGGATATCGCAGTCATGCAGGCCCACTACGGCCGAGCATCCAGAGGCGAGCATGTAACCCGAGCAGTACCAGACGTTACGACCCTTGCCCGGTTCAAGTGCGCCCAGCCCATGGCTTTCAAGCTCGCTGTCCAGTTCACGCAGGCGGGGGCCGTCATTCCAGAGAATACGGGTATGCTGCGGCAGGCGGGCAAAGAACTCGCGAGCATGCAGAAATTGATCGCGATCAGCGCGATCAAGCCCTATCACGATTTCATTGAGATACGGCACCTTGGCCAGTTCATCCACGATATTGGAAAGCGCCGGGCCTTCCAGCTCGGAATACAGCGAAGGCAGGATAAGCCCCATGGGGCGACGTTTGGCAAACTGACTTAACTCCTGCTCAAGCGCCTCGACCGGCCGACGCGTCAGGTTATGAAAATCGGTAATGACGCCATTCTGATGGAAATCGCTCATGTGTGCCCTCCTTGGATTATTGAGTGGCGGCGTTAGTCTCGCTTGCCGCTTGTACGGGCGCCTCTTCGCGCCCCCACCAGTAGGCAATGCCTTCTGCCCACCCCGCGGGGCCCAGCGCTTGTGTGCGATAAAGCGATGCGCTTTGCGGCGACACCAGCGCATCATGCATGCCCTGGATCACAACGGCCTGATCGACTGCTTCAAGCATGGTGACATCATTAGGTCCATCGCCAAGGCCTAGCGATAGCGGTGTGCATCCTCTGAGCGTGGCAAATCGCTTGATCAGCCAAGTAACAGCACTGCCTTTATCGGTACCACGGCCCATTACATGCCAGAACCGTCCGCCCTGAGTCAGCTCAAGGCCATCGCCTTCAAGCGCCAGGCGAAACGTATCGAGAGAGGCCTGGTCATCTTCCCAGATGAGGGGCTCACACCCTTCACGCTGTTGGGCATCACTTGCCCGCTTTGCATCCAACCCGGTTAAGTGTGCCACCTGTTCGATACTCATCTCCCCCATGCCGGTAAAGCGAAGGCCCAAGCGCTTGCGCCATACTTTCAATCGGGCACGAATAAAATCGATATCAACACCGGTATGCTTGATGACCATGCCGTCAGGCCCGCTGGCTTGACGGTCAAGGCGCGCATGACACCAACTGGGCGGCAACCCGATCACTGCCCCGTTTTCGGCTACAAATGGCGTAGCGATAAGTCCCAGCGATTCCCGAAGCGAGAATAACTCCGCTCGGGTCTTGCTGGTGACCGGTATAACGGGAATCTGCAGCTTCTCAAGGCAGGCAAGACTGGGCGCGGCGGGTGAAAAGTCGTAGCTGTGATGATCTAGAAGCGAACCGTCTAGATCGGTAAACACCAGACGTGCCTGCTGCTGAGCGTCAGGCGTACTGGCGAACAATGCAGTAATGGCGTGTTCAGACATGGCACTACCTCTGTGTAACGCTATAAAAGCCTAGAGCAAAGGTGCTGTCAGCTAAAGACAAGAAGCAGCTTACATGCCAAGAATAGAAAATTTTTAACTATTAGCAACTTAAGTAAAGGAAGATACCGATAGAACGAAATGAAGAAAGGGGTAGACGGCGATAAAGGCATTATTTAAGTGCATCGCGGTATAGGTTCAGGAAAGTAAGAAGCCAGATGTATAAAAAAAGCGCAGCAGAACGTATTTTACTTGGCAAAAAATGATCAATAGCTATACTCAAATTGTACTCGCTGGCACCTTTGTATACCCCCTCACCTGATGTCAGCGAGCTGCAGTGAGCCAAGTTTGAGCCCGCCCCCCGGCGGGCTTTTTTTGCTTACTCAACGTGAATAACGACTTCTACGCGCCGGTTACGCGCGCGCCCTTCGGGGGTGGCGTTATCTTCAAGAGGTTGGGTGGCCGCCAGACCTACTGCACGTAGTCGTTCCGGGTCCACGCCTGCGGCCTCAAGCGCTTCTACAATGGCAATGGCTCGCGCGCTCGACAGCGCCCAGTTAGACGAAAACTCATCGGTACTGATTGTCTGGCTGTCCGAGTGCCCTTCGACCCAAACCTCACCGTCGTAACGCTGTATGGTTTCTAGAAGGCTGCCGACCAAGGAGCTCCCGTCAATGGTCAGATCGGCGGTCGCTGAAGGAAACAGCAACTGATCCTGTACTCGAAGACTGATGCCTTCGGCAACTCGCGACACCTCTACACCTTCCAGATCCGGCAGGTAGGGGGAGGTTTCAATTCGCTCGGCCAACGCCACCTGCAAGGCCTGGGCACTGCTAATCGCTTCTTCGGATATCTCTTGAACATTGACCGGTGCACGGTCGGTAAGCAGTACCATGTAGTCGGCAAGCGGTGTGCCTAACGTATCGCTGTCAACAGGCATCAACAGCGTGGGCAGCGCCATGGGCGGCAGCATGGGTTCATCCGTTGCCGGTAGGTCCAGAGTGGCCAGCGCAAGCAATGGGGGCGGCGCACTCGCCACCAAGCGCGAGCTGGGCAACCCGGCGACGCCTAACGCTGCACTGATAGCAAAGGGCTCTAGCCCGCGCCGCCAGGCAGGCAGCTCGCGCTGCTCAAGAGTGTTCACCATGGCTTCAGGCAAAGGCACGTTAAAGTCGGGTGCCGCCTCCTCGACCACCTCTTCTTCTGGCGCAGGCTTGAATATTTCTGGCTGGGTAGCACCAGCCGCTGCGATAATGATCACGAACAGCGCCACCAGTATCGTCATGATATCGATATAGCTGATCATCCAGCCGCTATTGCTGTCGTCTTCGGGATAGGCTGACAGCAGCGAATCGTGGCGTGGGCCGCCGCGATGATCTTCAAGCATTCGTATTATCGCTCATTCAAGTTTTCAACCTCGTGGCCGATTTAGTAAGCAAGACCTACCCGTGCATGACAAACTAGTCTAACAAAGACCCTTCCAAGCGATAAGGAACCGCCGGTGCGCATCTGCTTTAACTCTTTTGCTACTCATTCACTCTTGCGCCTTGCAGGCATCGGGCTGGTCGGTGCAATGCTCAGCGGCTGTTTTTATGCCAATACTTCGCAAGCGCCCATTGCGACTACCTACCCCTACTCCGAACAGCAGCGTATGCAGGCCGCGCACCACTGGGAAGTGCTCGCACGCCATGAAGCCAGCAGTATCCTGCAGCGCGAACGCGTACGTTTTCGCGATTTGCACATCACCGAATCGGATAATCAGGCGCTGCACTTCTATAGCGGCGGCGAGTTCGAGCGCGGTTTTCGCACGCTTCTGACCAGTGAACTGGTGTCGCGTGGCGCCAACCTCACCACGGTGCCTACCCCCAACGCTGCCAATATACATATCAGTGTCGATGTGGTCGAACATCGCGACCGAGGTTTTGTTCGTCCGCCCACCGGTGCTTTTACCGCGTTGGCGACAGGCATTGCGGTGGCCACCATTCCCATCAATCGTTGGGCGGAGCCGTCACTCGGCCTGATTCCGGCCGCTATCGGCGCCGATATCGTCAGCGGCAGCTGGACTCATACGGGTAATGAGGAAGTGATCATTACCACCCAGATCATTGATGGGGAGCGTATTCTCTACTCGTCATCCAATATCTACTACATTAACGCAGGCGATCGCCGCCAGTATGCGCCCCACCGCGTGCCTCGCGCACCGGTCACGCCTACCGTCTCCATTACTGATACCTGGTAACGCCATGCCTTTTACTCTGTTTGCTTTCTCCATGCGCTCGTTTTCATTGCATCTTTCAGGCTTGCGTTTAAACGTTTGCCGACTGCTCATGCTCTGTCTTCTACTGGCTGGCATTACCGGCTGCAGCACGCTTGGCAATTCAAATAGCCAGCAGAAGCCACCGCCCGCACCCGATCTTTCCGAGCTGGCTCACCAGGCAGCGCAGCAAATGATCGCCAGCAACCCGGATTTGACGCGCTACAGTCCCATGATTGCCGCCACTTTTGTCAGTATCGACAATCTGAGCCAATCCTCGACCTTTGGGCGAATCAGCTCGGAGATCATGGCCTCGGCCCTTGCTCAGCAGGGCATGCAGGTGCGCGAAGTCAAAATGCGCGACAGCATGTTTATTGAAGAGAGCGTGGGTGAGCTGATTCTTTCCCGGCAGGTGCAGCGCTTGAGCTCCCAGCATAATGCACGCTCCATCCTTATGGGCACCTACGCGCAAGGCCAGGACTATCTTTACGTGAGCACCCGGGTGGTGCGCTCCGGTGATGCCATGGTACTGGGAAGTGCAGACTTTCGCGTAAAACTGGACAATAACATGCGCAGCCTACTGGAAGGGCAAGGAGGCTGGTAAACTACCCTCTTTTACTGCCACCCATACTGTTCTCAGGGCATGCCAGGAAGAGTGTTAATGCACGGTTTTAAGAATGTGATAATTGTAGTAGTCAGCCGGCTGATCAAGCTGGCTGCCAATGTCACCAAGCTTTTGAGCTATGTTTTTCACTTCGTTCTACCTAATAAACGGTTTACTCTGCCAGAACGTGCCTCACCCTGGCTTTCCCCCAAGGGGAAAGCGGCTATCCCACGCACACTATGGCAGACCAACTTTACCGATCAGGTAACGCTTCCCGTCTATCTCAACTACCTGTTCAACCGGCTGATGGCGCCCCGCTTTGAGTACCGCTTCATGGTGACTCAGGCGAGGCGCCAGTTTATTGCTGAAAACTGTGAAGATGAAGTACTCGCCTGTTACGACCGTTTGCAGATTGGCGCTGCCCAAGCAGATCTTTGGCGTCTAATCGTGCTGCATCAAAAAGGCGGCGTGTATCTTGATATTGATGCGCACGCGATCTGGCCGCTTGCCAGTATCCTGGGCAAGCGCCGTGAAGAGCTATACGTCATCACCCGCCTGAAGCAGTTCAGTAACTACTTCATTGCCAGCAAGCCGCACAACCCCAATCTTGCCGCGTTGATTCAGCAGGTCTGCGCCAATATCGAAGCCAATGAGTTAACCAACGTGTTCGATATCACAGGCCCTGGGGTTTTCAATCAGGTACTCGACATAGAAAGCGTACCCGGTGTTTCTTATCGGCATGCCTGCAACCAGGGTAGTTTCACCAACGAGCATTTTCAGTACATCGACAAGCCAGCAGGCAAATGGACCAAGGAGCAGGAGAAGGTTGCGGTCATCGCGCCAGACCACATCGCTAAAAATAATTAACTACGCATTTAACTACTTTTCCAAAGAGATATAACCTTTAAAACAAAACACGGGAGACCCATAAGGGCCTCCCGCGCTTTGCGGCTATCCATAGCCTGGAGAACTGTTTTAACCAGTATAGCGAATTTTACTTACTTATAAACCGGGAAACGGCCACAAACATCCGCCACTTTCTCCAGCACCTGCGCTTCAATCGCGCTGGTGTCTTCGCCTTTGGCAAGTACATCCAGAATATCGCAGATCCAGCCGGCAAGCTGGCGGCACTCGTCTTCACCGAAGCCGCGCGTCGTCACCGCCGGTGTACCAATGCGCAGGCCAGAGGTCACGAACGGGCTTTGCGGGTCGTTGGGCACGGCATTCTTGTTGACGGTGATATGGGCACGGCCAAGCGCTGCGTCCGCGTCCTTGCCGGTCACGCCCTGCTTGATCAGCGACAGCAAGAAGAGGTGATCTTCGGTACCGCCTGAAACGATATCGAAACCGCGGTCCATGAAGACACCCGCCATGACCTTGGCGTTCTTGACCACCTGCTGCTGGTAAGCCTTGAACTCCGGCGACATGGCTTCCTTGAAGCAGATCGCCTTGGCGGCAATCACGTGCATCAGCGGGCCACCCTGGCCGCCGGGGAAGACGGCGGACTGAAGCTTCTTCTCGATATCCGCATCGTTTTCAGCCGACAGGATCACGCCGCTACGCGGGCCACGCAGGGTCTTGTGGGTCGTCGAGGTGACGACATGAGCGTGGGGCAGCGGGCTTGGGTAAACGCCTGCGGCAACGAGGCCTGCCACGTGCGCCATGTCCACCAGCAGATAAGCGCCAACTTCATCGGCAATCTCGCGGAACTTGGCCCAGTCAATCACCTGGGAGTAGGCCGAGAAACCGGCAATGATCATCTTCGGCTTGTGCTCACGGGCAAGCTCGGCCACCTGGTCGTAATCGATCAGGCCTTGCTCATTCAGACCGTACTGCACCGCATTGTACTGCTTGCCTGAGAAGTTGGGCTTGGCACCGTGAGTCAGGTGGCCGCCCGCGTCCAGGCTCATGCCCAGAATGGTATCGCCGGGCTTGACCAGTGCCAGAAAGACGGCGCTGTTGGCCTGAGAGCCGGAGTGCGGCTGAACGTTGACGTAAGTGGCGCCAAACAGCTCCTTGGCGTAATCGATCGCGAGGTTTTCGGCAATATCGACAAACTCGCAGCCGCCGTAGTAGCGCTTGCCCGGGTAGCCTTCGGCGTATTTATTGGTCAGCTGGCTGCCCTGAGCTTCCATGACGCGGGGGCTTGCGTAGTTTTCGGAAGCAATCAGCTCGATGTGCGCTTCTTGACGGCCCACTTCTTTCTGCATGGCGTCAAACAGCGCATCATCAAACCCGGCAATTGTCATATCGCGGCTGAACATTGGCGAGGAACCTCGTAGATAAGGATCGTTCATGGAAGAAATAAGGCCGCTATCATAACGCAGCCTGAAACGACTTTCATCGCATCCGCGTCAGGCAGAGCATGAACACCGTTCATGATGCGTTGACGCGCAAGAGTGCTGAGCTGAAGTAGCGCTTCCGCCCAGCACTTATCTTACGTCTCGCCGAGAAGCCCAAGGCTTGCCGCGGGTGCCTGGCGGCGCAGGCTGCGCGAAAGCGCGTGGCCGATGATGCCTATCAGAAGCGCCCCACCCAAGGGCAGTGCGATCCAAAGCATCAGATGTAGACGCGGGGTCAATTCCAGCCAGTAGATATATAGCGCCGCGGTGGCTATTTCAGCCAATACGGCACCCATCAAGCCGCTGGCAAATCCCAACAGCGCATACTCAGCCCCCTGCACTCTTGAAATCATTCGAGTGCCGGCGCCAAATACGCGCAGTAGCCCGCTTTCATGCGCGCGTACCGGCTGGCTGGCGGTGAGGGCGGCATAAAGCACGCTGACACCAGCGAGCAGCACCAGTAACAGCACAAGCTCGATCGCTCGGGTAACCTGAGCCAGCACGTCGCGCACCTGGCCGAGGATGGCATCCACGTTTAACAGCGAAACACCTGGAAAATCACTGACCAGCTGGCGTATCAGACTCTGCTCTGCGTCGGGCAGGTGAAACGCGGTGATATAACTGTGGCCGAACGACTCGAGCACGCCGGGCGGAAAGATCACGAAGAAATTGGGTTTGAAGCTATCCCAGTTGAGGCTACGCAGGCTGGTAATTCGCGTGGTCAGCTCGTCGCCTCCTACCGAGAAGGTGAGCGTATCGTCAAGCGTCAAGCCTAGCCTGTTGGCCAGCCCCTCCTCCATGGAAATCGGCACCAGCGCTTCTTGAGGTGTGGCATCCACCTCGCTTAACCAGCCCTGAGGTTCCGGGGCCTCATGCGCCTCGGCGAACCACTCCCCTGCCACCACCTGGTTGCCTTCGGGCAGTTCGGCTTGCCAGGTCAGGTTGAGTTCGCGGCGTAGCGAGCCATCGCCACGGGCGTCTTCCGGCACGGCATCCTGGGGTACTTGGCCGTTAATCGCGGTAATTCGGCCACGTACCATGGGGTAAAGCGTACTCTGCGTATCGACTCTTGGCGCGACCGCCTGCTCGAAGGCATCGCGCTCACCGGGCTGGATGTTGATGGCGAAATAGTTCGGCGTGTCATCGGGCAACTGGGCCTGCCAGGTTGAAAGAAGATCACCCCGTACCAGTACGATCATCGCCATGGCAAAAAACGTTACCGAAAACGCCAGCAGCTGGCCAACTCCCGCCTCGCGACGGCGGGCCAGCTGACGCCCGCCCAGGCGCAGCGCCTGGGACCACTCACCGGTTCCGGTCAGCCTCTTGACGCCTTTCAGGATGCCGTTAAGCAGCAGCGCGCTGATGCCCCACAGCACGGCCAGCATTACGGCACCGCCCAGCAGCAGCCCAACGGCCAAGGGCAGGCTACCTGAATAGAGCCATAACAGCCCGCCAAACACGACGGCGGCGACCGCGACGACCAACCAAGCCGCTGGCGGTAGCGGGTCCAGCTCGCGGCGCAGCACTTTAAGCGCGCTCACCTGTTTGATACGCAGCAGCGTGGGCCCGGCAAAGCCTACCAGCACGGCCAATGCCGTCAGCACACCAAGCCATAGCGGCATGATGCCAGGCGGCGGTAGCGTCATGGGCAGAAAACTGACCAGCAGGCGCAGCAGAATAGCTTGCCCGGCAAGTCCCAGAAGAGCGCCAATCAGTGATGCGATGAGCGCAAGCCCGATCAGTTGAAGGCTAAAGAGCGCCACCAGCTGCTGCTGACTTGCCCCAAAGCAGCGCAGCAGTGCGGCGGTGTCCAGATGGCGCTCGACATAGCGGCGAGCCGACATGGCTACCGCCACGCCAGCCAGCAGCACGGCGGCAAGCCCGGCTAACCCCAGGTAGCTATCGGCACGCTGCAGTGCGTTGCCCAGCTGTGGTCGATCCACGCGCACATCGCGCACCTCAACGCCCGCCTGGCGCAACTCGGTAAGCAGTCCCTGCACTTGGTCAAGCGCTTGCGGGGGCCCGGCGGCGAGCAGCTCGAACTCGACCCGCGAGCCCTCCTGCACCAGCCCGGTAGCCTCAAGATCTGCGGTATTGAGCATCAGGCGCGGGTTGAAGTTGCCAAAGCCAGCAGACTGGTCGGCTTCGCGTTCGATAATACCGCTGATGGTCAGCTCGGTCTGACCAACCTGAACGCGGTCGCCAAGCTCTATATCAATCAACTGCGCCAGGCGTGGGTCGGCCCAGGCTTGCCCGGCGGGCGGGCCCGAGGCGATCTGCTCCACCCCGTTACCCAGATCCACCCGCGAGACGCCGTAGTGAGGGTAAATGTCATCTACCGCTTTCAGACTGGCGGGCTGAAAGCGCTCGCCCAGGCTGATCATGGACACCAGGTCCACCTGATCACTGAGTGCAAACCCCGCCTCTTCCAGCGTTGCGCGAAGCTCTGGCGAAAATGGGCTGCGCTGCTCGAGCACCAGGTCGCCGCCCAGCATCTGCCCCGCCTGACGTTCAAGCCCCCGCTCCAGGCGGTCGAGAAAGAAAGCAATCATGGTAGACGCTGCCACGGCCAGAATCAGTGCGACAAACAGCGCCCGAACATCTGCCGAGCGCAAATCGCGCTTCAGGCTTCTTGCCGCCAAACGCCAGGGCATATCGCTCATTGCCCCCCTCCTTCGCTGGCATCCGGCACGAAGGGCAGCAGACGGCCCTGAGCCAGTTGCAGGCAGCGGTCGCAGCGCCGCGCCAGGGCATGATCATGGGTGACCAGAATCAGCGTAGTTCCGGCTTCCTGGTTCAGGGTAAACAGTAGATCGATGATCTGGGCCCCGGTATCCGGGTCCAGATTGCCGGTGGGCTCATCGGCGAACACCAGCTCGGGGTCGGTAACAAAGGCGCGAGCAATGGCCACGCGCTGCTGTTCACCGCCGGAGAGCTGTTTGGGCAGATGCTCGATCCGCTCTTCAAGGCCTACTTTCGCAAGCCAGCTCTTTGCCGCCTGCTCTTCGCCGGCGCGGGGAGAGAGCTCCATGGGCAGCAGCACATTTTCCAGCGCACTCAGGGAAGGCAGCAGTTGAAAGTTCTGGAATACGAACCCCACACGCCCGGCTCTCAATCCTGCACGGCCATCTTCATCCAGCCGGCTCAAGGGCTGACCAAACAGCGTCAGTTCGCCATCGCTTGGCGTATCCAGCCCCGCCAGCAGGCCCAGGAGCGTGGATTTACCTGCGCCGCTCTTGCCCAGAATGGCCACGCTCTCCCCGGCGGCTACGCTCAGCGAAAGCTCGTGTAGAATGGTTAACGTACGCTCGCCGCTGACGACCGTCTTGGTCAGCCTTTCGGCTTGCAGCACGGGCCGGCTCGCCGGTGATTGGGGAACCTTGCCGTTTGTCGCAGTGTCGGTAGCAGGCTGATTCGCTGCTTGTGGTGACGTACCGGCGGCAGAAGACTGTGCAGCTTTATCTGAGGAGTGAGGCATGAAGCGAAGCATCCCTGTGGCATGGCATAAACTTAACCGAATGGTAACCGGCTATCTGGTCGTTCTGATAGTCACGTTTAACGCATCCACTATCAACGCAAGCGAGACGCCTACGCTGCTGGTGATGGGCGACAGCCTGAGCGCCGCTTATGGCATCGAACAGGATCAAGGCTGGGTAAGCCTTCTGGAAGCGCGGCTGGATGGCCAGGCCAAGGTTGTGAATGCGAGCATCAGCGGAGAAACCACTTCCGGTGGCTTGCAACGCTTTGGCGATATTCTGCAAAAGCAGCAGCCCGATATCGTGCTATTGGAGCTTGGTGGTAACGATGGTCTGCGCGGGCTTGCCCCCAATCAGATGCGCGCAAATCTGGCCGATATGATCGAGCAGAGCCAAGCGATTGATGCCAGGGTGCTCCTGCTGGGAATCGATATTCCTCCCAACTATGGCCAAGCGTATCGCGATGCATTTACCAGCGTTTACCACTCGCTGGCCGAAGAGTACGACGTTGCGCTCTTGCCCTTCCTGCTGGAAGATATTGCGCTCAACGAACAGCTAATGCAAAGCGACAGGATCCACCCTACCGCTGAGGCGCAGCCAATTATCCTGGACAATGTCTGGCCTGAGCTGGAGCCGCTATTGAGTAGCACATACCAGGCATCTACTAAGTAAAGATTTATCCTTAAGCCCATATAGAACTTCTGCGCGGCAGCTTGTAGTCTTAGCACACTCTATTGTGATGATGGCGACTAATGCCCGCGTCTTTCACCTCCTCCCCTTTCAAGCTTTCCCGCCGGCAGTTTCTAGCCACGGCGGGCGCGCTATTTCTGGGCGCTGGGCTTGGCATTCACTCACCCTCTGCGGCAGCATTTGACCCACAGCGCTTGCGCCAAAGCATGCAGCAGGCCTACGGGCAGGCAGGCCTTGCCGTGCTCGAAGAGTGGTTTGCCATGCTGGAGCGTTTACGTGGCCAGGACGTTCAGATGCAGCTGCGCGAGGTCAACGACTTCTTTAACCGCCGCATCCGCTGGGTCGACGACATAGTCGTGTGGGGACAAGAGGACTACTGGGCCACCCCCCTTGAAGCAATGGGCAATGGCCGTGGAGACTGCGAAGATTACTCCATTGCCAAGTACATCACGCTCAAGCAGTTGAGTGTTCCCGGTGAACGGCTGCGCATGATTTACGTTCGGGCCCGCATTGGGCGCAGCCAAATTACCCAGGCGCATATGGTGTTGGGCTACTACGCTTCGCCGAGTGCTGAGCCGTTGGTACTTGACAACATCGTGCCCTCCATTACACCTGCTTCACAGCGTACCGATCTCGACCCGTTATTCAGCTTTAATAGTGATGGGCTGTGGGCAGGCGGTTCAGCGGAGTCACGCGCTGACCCGCTGGCGCGCCTGTCACGCTGGCGCAACGTAATCGACCGAATGAAAACGCAAGGTTTTATCTAAGAGGAATAGGCGTAATGTCGCTGATTAAACAGCTCTGGCTTGCCATTATCGCGCTGCTGCTACTGTCATTTATTGGCAGCCTGGCGATCAGCATTACTTCCAGCCGCGACTATATCGAGCAGGAGGTGCGCATCAAGAATGAGGACAATGCCACTGCCCTGGCGCTCTCCATGAGCCAACTCGATAAGGACGAGGTGATTCTGGAGCTTTTGATCTCGGCTCAGTTCGATACCGGCTACTACCGCCAGATTACCTTGCGCGATACGCAGGGCGATGTCCTGATCGAGCGCGTCGCTAACGAATACCAGGGCGATGTTCCGCGCTGGTTCCGCCAACTCATTGCATTTGATGTACCCATGGGTGTTGCCACCGTTCAGGATGGCTGGCGGCAGTTTGGTACGCTGGAACTGGAAAGCCAGCATAGCTTCGCTTACGGCGCTTTATGGCGTAGCACGCTGGAACTGGCCGGCTGGTTCATTCTGGCAGGCATCATCAGCCTGGGCCTTGCCATGCTGGTGGTACGCGGTATCAAACGGCCGCTGATGCGCGTGGTCGCGCAGGCCCAGGATATCAGCGCCCAGCGCTTTACCACCATTAGCGAGCCCCGCACCCTGGAGCTTCGCCAGCTGGCGCAGGCCATGAACCTGCTCTCGGCCAACGTGCGCCAGATGCTGAGCAGCGAAAGCCAGAAGCTCGATGAGCTTCGCCGCCGACTGCAGCATGACCGAGTAACGGGTGCGCTGAACCGCGATGTTTTCATGGCGCGTTTCGATGCTCTGCTTGAAAATGATGACGCTCGGGGCAACGGGCTGATCGTGATGGTTCGCGTGCAGGAGCTGGAAAAGCTCAACGAACGCTCGGGCCATCAGGCCACCGACCTTCTTCTGCACTCGCTGGTTATCCAACTGACCAAACTAGATACCCGTAGCGAAGCACCCTTAGTAGGGCGTCTTAACGGTAGTGATTTTGCCCTGCTGCTTCCTCTGGCTGATGATCTTGAAGCCCAGAAAGCTAGCCTTCAGCAGGCTTTGGCGCACACCGCCGCTCAGTCAGAAGAGGTTCACCTTCCTGCCGCAATAGCACCCTATTCGGCCGGCGACAAACGCGGCGCCCTGCTGGCCACGCTTGATGATGCCCTGGCGGAGGCAGAAAGCGATAGCGCCTACTCGCGCATCGTGATTCGCCAACATCAGCGCCACTCTCTGTTTACTACCCATGCCGACTGGCGCGCCGCGCTGGATAATGCCATCGCCAAGGGGCCGCAGCTCGCCTACTTCCCGGTGGTGGATGCCCAGAACCAGGTACTGCACCACGAATGCCCGGCCCGGCTGGAGCTGGATCAGCAGTGGCAGGCGGCAGGCGTGTTCATTCCCTGGGTAACGCGCTTTGCTTTAGAACCGGTGCTTGATCTGGCCGTTGTCAAAGCGGCGCTTCGCCAGCTGGAAACAGCTCCCGAGCACCGTCTGGGTATCAATCTGTCAGTGGCCTCCATTTCCAACGCCCAATTTGTTACCGAATTGCGTGCTCTGCTTGAAGCAGCACCTTCGCGAGCCGCCAAGCTCTGCTTTGAAGTACCGGCAACGTTAAGCACGCAGGCATTGGCCAACCTGCGCGGGCTATGCAATACACTACGCCCACTGGGCTGCCAATTCGGTATCGAGCACGTGGGGGCAGATTTTACCAAACTCGCCGACTTGCATGATGTAGGGCTTTCCTACCTTAAGATAGACAGCAGCTTGATTCGTGGGCTGGACACCTCCAATGAACAGCAGACCATCGTGCGGGGAATGGCGACGCTGTGTCATTCGCTGGGCATTCAGGTCATTGCAGAAGGTGTGACAGAGCCACAGGAGTTAATGTATGCATTCCTGAGCGGTATGGACGGGGTTACCGGCCCAGGCGTTCGCCTTTGATCTTTTAAAGTAATCAGGCTCAGGCGACGATGCGCTAGATCGTATCGTCGTCGCTCAACAAACCCACATCGTTTTTAGCCCGCAACGATTGGCGCTCCATCACCTTCTGCTGTGCAGGGATAGGCAGATCCGTAAAGGAGATGATTCCCTTCTCCAGCAGTACGGCCAGAATATCTTCCACGACGCGTACGAAAGCTAGGTCAGAGGCTAGAAAGTTGGCAGATGATCCAGACTGGCCTGCCAGAAATGCCAATACTTCTGGCGAGTCGGATGCAAGGGATTCGCTACCCTCGTGCGTTGGCTCTTTGCTGAGCGTTACGATTTCGCCCTGAGCATTGCGTTTGATGTAAAACATGACCGCTTCCTCTGTAGGTAAAAGCGATAAAAGATAGATTAAGCTGAATGGAACAGGCCGCCCCGAAGGGCGGCCTGTTATCGATTAATCGATATCAATCTTGCCATTTTGAAGCATTTTCTGGATAACATCGCTTTCGGTAGCCCCAGGTCCGGCTAGGCTAGTAAAGCTTTGCCCTTCCAAGTGAATCACTTGATCGGCATTACTGGTCTTACCGTTAAGCTCACCTTTAGAGCTGAGGTACAGTACCGTCTCACTACCCTCTTGCTTGGCCATGATGAACTTATCGATGTTGCCTTCGTTCTCGCCTTGCAATAGATCCCCCAAGTCAAGCTTATTGCTGCCCGTGCCGAAATCCTTGACGATATCGTTGGCAGGTTTACCTACTGCGCCCTGGTCACCGAATTCCCACTTGAAGGTATCGGCACCAGCACCGCCGTAGAGGGTGTCGTTGCCTGAACCACCGATCAGCGTATCGTTGCCCGCACCACCATATAGCGTATCGTTACCCTTGCCACCGATGAGCACATCATTGCCATCCCCACCAATGAGGGTATCGTTGCCTGCACCGCCGTAAAGGATATCGTTAACTTCCGTTCCGTGAAGCGTATCAACTCCGGAACTGCCAAGCTTATAGTGTTTGACGTCCGTTGTGACGTTGCCCTCAGCATCGGTAGCGGTTGCCTTGATGTCTCCGGTCGAGCCTTCGATACGTTTGAGCGATGTCATCCATTCGCCATGAGTATCGGTTTTTACCGTCTCGATCAGCTTTCCACTAGCGTCGGTAATTTTCACTTCGGCACCGGGCGCCGCCGATCCCGAGATCTTCATTTCCCTGAACCCGACCGTACTTTCTGCAAACTGGTCGTTCGTCAAGTAGTTGACGTTGCCTCTTACACCTTTGCTGTCAATCAGCAGTGTCTGCGCCGTACCATTAATCGTTCCCGAGAAGACAACGATATCGGTGGCAAAGCTGTCCACGCCGGACTTATCGGAACGTGTCACGGTACCCGTCATGCTGACAGGGTTCCAGACTTCTACATATCTCGGGAAAAGGAAGCTGCCGATATTCTGCTTACCCGCATACACTTCCCAACTGAGCGTATACGTATCCCCTACTTGGAAATAGGCAGTCTCGTTACTGCCCTCCTGGGACTGAACCGTCAGGTTACGCGTACCGCTAGTTGCCAGACTCGACCCTGCAAACAGTTGCCCTGAGTTGGAAGTATTGACCGCCGTTGCTGCGGTCCCGAAAGCGTTATCTGATAAGCTCCCCCACACTTTCGCTAATACGTTGACGCCAGACTCCATTCCCATGGCAACACTATCAATGCTAACTTCCGGCGGCGGAGGGGGTAATTCGACCTCGACCAATACCGCATCTGGGCTACTCACAATACCTTTATCGCTAACCGATTTGGCAATGATATCGAACGTCTCCAGCCCTGCATCTGGACGTACGGTGAGATGCCCAAGCTGACTTGGCTCCACGCGATAAATACCATTTTCGCTCTGGATCAGGTTACCGTTATGCAGCAAGGCGCCACCTTGGACCTGAACCAGGTAATAATCGATGGTGCCACTGGCAATATTGCCCGTCAGATCGACCTCATAAATCGTGCTGGCAACATTTAGCGCGCCGCGAATGTTGCTGACGTCTACTACCTCGTTGGCTTCAGTCGAGCGCACCTCGAAATCGACGACCGCCTGCCCCCGGCTATCCAGAGTCACCGTTAATGACTTGTTTTCAGGAGCAAAACGCGTCCAGGTACTGTTATTAGGATCGTACCAGGAGGTATCGTATCGCTCCTGACCATTAACAAATACCTTGAAGGTATCGCGCGTGCCGCCACGGCCTGTGCCATCTTCCCAGCCGCCTCTTGCCTGCTGGGTCCAGTTGAGAGTGAAGGTTTTGCCAGCGTTGCTCCGGCCAAAGTCGAAGTTGACCGTTTCCGTATCCGCCGGGGGCCTTGGATCGTTTATCCAACCATTGCCCGAGCCACCTACGCCCAGGTCAGCGAAGCCGCCCTTGATCACCGTTTCGAAACCGTGAGTGATCTTGACGTCTACATCAACGACGGGAATCGCCACGACCGTCACGGAGTCCTTACCTGAACTGCCTAGATTGCCGGCCTTATCGGTATAGCTTGCAGGCATAGTCGCAGAAGCTGAACCATATGTACCTTGGGTTGTGACAACCGTGCCTGTCCAAATTGTTGGATCATTAACGCTTTGAACCAGCCCGCCAGACAGCTTTAGCCCTTGCAGCTGCAGAAGACCAGCAACCTGACTGGCATTTAGCGGCGTACCATTTGAACCGTAAGCTACTTCACTGAAATCGATACGGATCGATGTTTCACTGCCTGTTACCAGTTGAGCATCGTCAGTGCCTAAAATGACTTCGACAGTGGGAGCTGAGGTATCAATTACACCACTGGCATCAGCTGCATTTGAGTTACCGGCAGGGTCAAAGACCGTAGCAGTTACCTTGACAGTTGTGTCACCAGTATTTAAGTCAGTCACCGTGACGACCTGACCACTTTTAAGCATGGTTTGGGTCACAGTTCCATTAAACAGCTCATTGCCCTTACCATCGTTAACGACCAACTTATCGCCTACGCGCGTACCGTCACCCAGTGTAATGGTGGCTTTCACGCCGTCGCGGATTTCGTCGGCGCTATAGATACCACCACTGGCTGCTTCCAACTTGACCGACACTGTTGGCGCAATCGCATCGACCCCACCATTAGTAATTGCAGTGGTGGTATTGCCCGCAGGATCAGTAACCTTAGCTCTGACACTAACTGCTGTATCCGTTGCATTCAGGTCGGTTACAGTCACCACCAGACCATTATTCAGCATGCTCTGTGTGACACCACCTCGGAATAGCTCATTCCCCTTGCCATCGATCACTACCAGATTGTCACCCACCTGGGTACCTTCACCCAGGGTGACCGTGGCGTTCACGCCGTCGCGGATCTCGTCGGCGCTGTAGATATCGCCGGTGGCGGCTTCCAGCGTGACGGAGACGGTCGGCGCTTGGGCATCGATCACGCCTCCCGCCATCGTGGTAGTGGTGTTGCCCGCCGGGTCGGTGACCGTGGCGGTGACGCTGACCGCCGTGTCACCGGTGTT
>NZ_PVTK01000011.1 GCF_003002925.1 Vreelandella songnenensis | reverse complement strand
GTAGTGAAACCGCTTAGCGCCGATGGTAGTGTGGGGTCTCCCCATGCGAGAGTAGGTCATCGTCAGGCACTTATTGTGAAAAATCCCCCGGGGCTCGCGCCTCGGGGGATTTTTTTTGCGTGAAAAAAGGTCCTTGTTCAGCGTTGAGGCGCTAAACAAAATAAATAGTCCCGGATAAATGCTATGATGCGCCCCAAATTCGGATACCGGCTGCTTGAAGCGCTGGGCGCAGATTGAGGTGAGAAGGTGAGTGAAACGGTCCCTACGTCGTGGCTGGTCTATTGCCGGCCTGGCTTTGAAAGCGATGCGCTGGCAGAAATGCAGCATCACGCCAAACGTCACGACGTTTCCTGCGAGCCAGCCCACGGAGAAGGGTGGGCGAGCCTGACACGCACAGATGGCGAGCCGATCAATGATCTTCACCGCCTGGCTGCGTTCGGTAAGCTTATCTTTGCCCGGCAAAGCCTTGCTGCTTTGCCGGCGCTTGCGCTTTCACGCGATGACCGCCTGACGGCTATCCTTGAGCAGATCAAGAATAGCCGCTGGAGCTTTGAGGAGATCTGGCATGAAACGCCGGATACTAACGACGGTAAAGCGCTGGCCGGGTTGATCAAGGCGCTGACCAAGCCACTGCAGAGCATGCTGAAAAAGCGCGGTGCGCTACGTGGCAAGGCCGGTGGGCGGCGCCTGCATATTTTCTGGACCGACGGTGATCGCGTACAGCTGGGCATGAGCTTTCCCGGTAATCGCAGTGAGTTGCTTAACGGCATTCGACGCTTGCGCTTTCCCTCGCGGGCACCCAGCCGTTCAACGCTGAAACTGGAAGAAGCCTGGCACGAGTTTATTCCCCGAGAAGAGTGGGATGCTCGGCTGGGTGAGCATATGCAGGCGGCAGACCTGGGCGCAGCCCCCGGCGGCTGGACATGGCAACTGGTGCAGCGTGGCATGTACGTGTACGCCATTGATAATGGGCCAATGGACAAACAGCTCATGCTGACCGGTCAAATTGACCATCTAAAAGAGGATGGCTTTACCTGGGAGCCGCCTCAGCGACTGGATTGGCTAGTGTGTGATATTGTCGATAAACCGGTACGCGTGCTTGCCATGGTAGAGCGTTGGCTGACCCGCAAATGGTGCCGGGAAGCCATCTTCAACCTCAAGCTGCCCATGAAAAAGCGCTGGGACGAGGTTACCCGTTGCCTGACAACGCTTGAAGACGCGTTGGAAAGTGCCGGTGTTCACGGCAAGGTGACGTGCAGGCATCTTTATCATGACCGTGAAGAAGTGACCGTTCACGTCCAACTGGCGAACTGACGCTTCAGTAACCTGCCTCATAGATACGGATAGTTTCATCTTCCGTCAGTAAGGGCAGAATACGCTGCATGGCGGTGGCGCGCGCTTCGCTGGCGTGCCACTCTTTCCAGGCGCGTAAATCGCGCCACTTGGTAATCATCAACCGACGATCAGTGTGCCCCAGTTGAACCAGGGTTTCGCCACCGACAAAGCCGCGGATGCCCAGCGACACACGCATCGCCTCTAAAGCGGCCTGTTCATACTCGTCTTCCAGGCCGGGCATAATACGTCGTTCGATGATAACTTTAATCATGCTATCTACTTCCTAAACCGAGGATATGAATGGCTGCCACTACCGATGCCTTACCCCCGCATGATGTCGAGCTGGATACTAGCGGGCTTTACTGCCCTGAACCCATCATGCTGATGCATAACAAGGTGCGCGACATGCAATCAGGGCAAGTGCTGAAAGTTGTCGCGACAGACCCGGCAACGACACGCGATGTACCCAAATTCTGTCAATTTCTGGGTCATGAGCTTATCGAGCAGAGCGAGTTGGAAGACGTCTACGTTTACTTTATACGTTTAGCGTAACCCTTTGCAGCCCGTACCTGGCCTTGTCCGACTAATGTCGAAGGCCAGGTACGGGCTGGATATTGAAAGAGCAGCAGGCGAATGCCTTATTCGCTGGGGACTACCATCATGGCCAGCGCTTCAAGCGTAGCCGGGTCTTCTTCCAGAATGCGATTGGCGATATGACGCTGAAAGAAGTAGACGCTTTGATGGCAGGAACGAGCGCTGTAAAGGCATTTATCGCTCAGTAGAATAGGTGTCATGGTGGCCTTCTGCTCATCGGCGAGCAGGGCATCAATGGAGCCATCGCTATATAGACGCCAGCCATACACCGGCTTCATGCTCCAGGGGGCGTCAGGATGATTCATGCACAGCGCGTGGGTGCCGAGCGTATCGGGAATCTGCTGGATCAGGGTGACTTCGCCGGAGGCCTCGTATTCGAAATACTCGGCGGCGGCGGTTAGTTCGTAATACTTGTGATCCGGGGGCGTGTCGAAAATTTCTTCGGTTTCAGGGTCACGATAACCGATGAAATAACCGTTCTCCTGGCTGTTCACTTTATGGCAGGCCGTCAGGGTTTCCATCCACGGAACGAGCCCCACCACGTTGCCATCTTCTCTTAATCCCCAGGCCAGAATAGGCATGCCGTAATAGGTATCGGGGCTCGCAGCGAGCTGGTACACCATTTCCAATCCATCCAGCTCCGGGGCTAGACGAACCAGGTGTTTTTGCGCCTGCTGACGCTGACGCATGGCATCCAGGTCGATGACCTGGGCAGAGCGGGGTGACTGGGATGCGCCCATGGTGTCCCTCCTTGTGCTGCGTGGTCATGACATTGGCAAACAGTAAGTATTGCCTGCTGCATAGTTCACCAATAGCACAGGTTGCCTACAAGGTTAAAGGGGGCTTGTGAATTTTAATTGTCCTCACACTGAGGGTGGGCGTCTCTTGTGGCCTCGTGGAGCGCTCTGGCTTGCTGGTATTGCGCCCAGGGCGCCTGGTCGTTCTCAAGGGAAAGCCAGCGCGCCTGATAGCGGCGTGCGGCATCCGGCGGTTCGATAGGCTGACTTGTGATCAATTGATTGATGGCGGTAAGCCATGTGCGAGCGTCTTGCTCGAATTGATCTAGAGGGGCGCTTTCCCAGGCTGAGAGGCAAGTAGCCGCCTGCGGGTCCTGGTGGGTCAGATAAGTGCTCGCCTCATTCAATCGCTGTGCCGCCAGCAGCAGCGTACGCAGAATTTCGGCGGTGAGCGGGCGCTGGTGCAAGCTTTTCAGGTGGTTCTCAAGCTCAGAAGAGTCCTGCTGCCACGTGTGGCTGAACTGGGTACTTATCATCTGCTGAAGATAGTCGATGGCGGCAAGCGGGTTATCGATGGGAAGCGGCGTACGGATATCGAGCGCGCTGCTTGCCCGCGAAAAGCTTTTTACCCACTCCTCGGAATCGAATAGGGCATTCCAGCTAACCGCTGGCAGCTGCTCGGTCTTTAGCTGCGCCAATTGCTCTAAACGTGCGCGGTTTTCCGGGCTCAAGCCATCGGGAACATCGCTTTGCAAGCAGGCATCAAGGCGTTGCCAAAGCTCGCGCTCGTAAAGCCAGTGTTGGCTGGGCGGCGCTACACGGCCGAGCTGGTTGTTGCGCGCGGCAATCAACGAGGTAATCTGACACTCGCGCAGCGCGTAGATATTGAGCATGCCTTCACGGATTTCCTCAACCGGAATAAGCCGCTCGCGCTGCTCGGGAAAAGCGCCGATATTGTCCACAGCGCTGCGCTCGACTGGCGGGGAGGATAGGTCATCGGCCAACTGCTGGTGATACGCCACCCAGGGCTCGCCAGCATCGTTTCCCTGGCAGCCTGCCATCAGAGCACCCATGAGCGTCAGTAAGCACGGTATCCACACTCCCCGCGTCATGTTACGACTCCTGTCGGCTGATCCATTTCAAGCGCCATCCAAGCAGCAGGGCGGCGGTACTCAGCCCGGCAATCAGGCCTATCCAGTAACCGTGAACGCCCAGCGGCTCGGCCAGGCCATCAATCCCATGCGTACCCAGCCAATGGCCACCCCCAAGCCCCACGATCCAGTAGGAGAGCACGGTAATGACCATGACGATGCGCGTATCCTTATAACCGCGCAGGGCGCCTGCCAGGTTGACCTGGAGTGAATCGGACAGCTGGAAGATTACCGCCAGCACAATGATCGAAAGTGCCAGCGCCTGTATATCGGGGTTCGCGGTATACAGTGAAATGACCGGCTTGGCGGTTATCCAGAGCAATGCGCTGTTGAAGATCGCAATCAGCACGCTCACCACGATGCCGTTCCAGGCGACCTGGCGGGCCAGAAGCGGGCGGTGCTGGCCCAGTGTATTGCCGACGCGAACCGTCAGCGCCATGCTCAACGACAGCGGCAGCATGAAGAGAATCGATGTAAAGCTCAGCGCAATCTGATGGGCGCCGACGGTCACTTCGCCAAAGCTTGCGATGAACAGGGCGATCAGGGTAAACAGCGTGACTTCCACAAAGATGGCCACGCCGATCGGCATGCCGACGACCACCAGTTCCTTGATGCCCACCCGTTGAGGCGGCGTCAAACGCTCCCAGAGTGATACGCTCTGATAGGTGCGGCCCCGGCGGGTATACAGCATCATGGCAAGCGTCATGGTCCACATGGAAAGGGCGGTGGCGATACCACAGCCAAACGCGCCGAGGGCGGGAAGCGCTTGCAGGCTGTCAGGCACGGCGGTACCAAACAGTCCCACCAGGCCGTCGCCGCCGTAGATAAGCAGATAGTTGGCCGGAATATTGACGGCCAGGCCCACCAGGCTGATCCAGAGCGACGGGCGCGTATGATTCATGCCGTCGGAAAACGCCCGCAATGCCTGAAAGAGCGCAATGCCCGGCATGCCGAAGGCTACGGCGGAGAGATAGGCCGCGGACTCCTGAGCTACCTGCGGGGGCACCTCCATCCACTCGAAAATGGGCATGACGCTGGTGCGCAGCAGTATGGCCGCCACGATTCCCAATACCAGGGCTACCCAAAGCCCCTGATGAACGGCTGGGCGAATGGCGCTGTGACGCTGACCACCCAGCAGGTGGGCAACAATCGGCGTGAGGCCCATGAGCGTGCCGGTAATGAACAGCATCAAGGGCATCCACAGGCTAGCCCCGACCGACACCGCCGCCAGTGAAGTGGCATTGAAACGTCCCGTCATCATGACATCGACCACGCTCATGCCGGCCTGGGCAAGCTGCGCTCCACAGATAGGCAGTGCCAGAAGGATCAGGGCGCGAGTTTCGGGCCAGTAGGTGGTCTTGAAATCGTTAGCAAAGCCGGCCAAGGAAAGGCTCTCCGTCAATAAAGGAATCTGTAAAATGTCGCTAGGTTAGCAGGACTTGCTGGATTTTGCTGATGTCGCTTCAGCCTGCTCCGGGCGGGCCGTTATACTAGGCAAAACGTGCTTGAATAACGAGGATATTGTGACCCACGAACATGACCGCTGGACGCTTGACGATATAACGGCGCTATTTGATGGACTGTTCATGCCAAGCTATCAGACCCGGCTGGTGCGTGGCGATGATGAGCCCCTTTATCGCCCGGCGAGCCAGGCGGTGCCTTATCATCAGGTGATCTTTGCGCGAGGCTTTTATGCCAGTGCTCTGCATGAAATCAGCCACTGGTGCATTGCCGGCGCCAAGCGCCGCGAAATGGAAGATTACGGGTACTGGTATCTGCCCGATGGGCGCAACAGCGAGCAGCAGCAGGCGTTCGAGCAGGCGGAGATCGCCCCGCAGGCGCTGGAGTCACTGTTTACTCAGGCCTGCGGGCGGGTGTTTCATGTCAGCGTGGACAATCTCGGCGGGGATGTGGAGGTTGATCGTGAGGCGTTTGCCGCCAGGGTGCTTGCCCGTGCGCAGCGCTATCAACGCGAGGGGCTGCCCCTGCGTGCCAGCGCCTTTCATGACGCGCTGACAGCATTTTATCAGCGTGACGCATCGCTGGCCGAAGCCATTGCTTCAGGGCGTAAAATCCTGAAGCAAGCGCTGGTAGGGGCGAGTAGCTAGTCCGATTCCGTCAGGCGCTGATGCAGCGAAAGCATCACTTCAAGCTCGTGTTCCGGGCGCATGGGTTCCAGGCCCAGCTCGCTGAAGGTTTCACGCTTTTGGCGGTGCCATTCGCCGGGGGCAAGCGAAGGGTAGAGTACTGGGGCGGGGGCGAGTTCGACGAATGGGTCAAGCCCGTAGGTATCAAATAGCCGTGCAAGCGCGGCCTCTTCATCGCCGTTATCGCTTGTATAGAGCGTGGCGGAAAAGTGATCGTTCTCGAGCTCGCGAATCACTTCAAGAGGGCTTACCCCCAAGCTCTCCAGCTCCTCGATGCTGTAGGCGCCCATGGCATTGGTATCCTCCTTGATCCAGCTGTCATCGGGCTGAATCAGCGTCTCCTTGACGCGCCCGTCGGGCAGTGACCAGGCAATGGCAAGGGGCAGGCCATCATCTTCGCCGGTTTCAATGGCAATAAATCCTGGATAATCGGACACGCTCGTACTCCTTTCAAGATTCGGTGGGCAGGCGGAAGAAGCGCTGCGCTGTTTGGGTGGTGGCGCTGGCTAGCTCGGCTTCGCTGACGCCGCGCCACTGGGCAATTTCCCTGACGATCCACGGCAGAAGCGCCGGTTCGTGGCGGCGTCCCTTTAGCTTGGCCGGCAGGTTGCGCGGCAGCAGGTAAGGGCAGTCGGTCTCGACCATCAGCCGCGCAAGCGGAATATCCTTGACCAGCGGGCGAAGGTGATGACCGCGGCGCTCATCGCAGATCCAGCCGGTCAGCCCGATGTGCAGGTCGAGATTCAGATAACCGTGCAGCGTCTCGCGGTCGGCGGTGAAGCAGTGAATCACGGCGTTGCTGATATCATCACGCCAGGCGGCGAGCATTTCACGCATCCTCGAGCCCGCATCGCGCTCGTGAAGAAACAGCGGCAAGCCGCTCTCCGCCGCCAGGCCCAGCTGTGCCTCGAACGCCTGCTCCTGCTCCTTGGGGGTCGAGAAATTGCGGTTGAAGTCCAGCCCGCATTCGCCCACCGCCACTACTTCGGGCTGCGCGTGCAGCGCGGCCATCTTTCCGGCAAGCTCGGCATTCCAGGCGCTGGCGTCGTGGGGGTGAACGCCCGCCGTGGCGTAAAGCCCGGGAAAGCGCCTGGCGAGTTCGATAGCCTGTTCGGCGTGGGAAAGATCGGTCCCCGTGACGATCATGGTATTGACCTGCGCGGCCTGGGCGCGAGCAATCACATCTTCAAGGTCACGATCAAAGCTTTCGTGGGTCAGGTTTGCGCCAATGTCCACCAGGGTAGTGGGCGAACGAAACTGAAGCGCTTCGGGTAAAAAGGTATCCACTGTCGATGCAGCCAAGCGTCACTCCTTCAGCGCAGGGGAAAAAAGCTATTGTAACGTCAAGCGCAAACATCGACTAATAGGTGAGGTGCCAAGCCCGGCACAACATGCCACTCTGCGTGCACAGGCAACGTCTTATTGCCAAGTGATTCAAAAGCTTCAACAACAACGTCAAGGAGCGCTGCATGCCGACGATAACGCCAAAAATCCTGCCTGCCACGTCCAGCGCAACGAACCCGCCGCTGATGATTGGCGATCTGCTGGACGCCGGGGTACGCATGGCGGGCGATAACCCGATTGTCTACCGCGACCAGCACCGCCACGACTATCGCACATTTCGTGAACGTGTCCATCGGCTGGCCCATATGCTCACTCAGCAAGGAGTCAGTGCCGGGGATGTTGTGGCGGTACTGGACTGGGACAGCCACCGCTATCTGGAGTGTTTCTTTGCCATTCCCATGATCGGTGCCGTGCTGCATACCGTGAATATTCGCCTTGCGCCTGAGCAGGTGCTCTACACCATGAACCACGCCGAAGATACGTTCGTGGTGGTGCATGAGGATTTCCTGCCGCTTCTCGAACCGCTGGCCGGTGAGTTACCGCGGGTGCGGGGTTACGTGCTGTGCCAGGAAACGCCAAAAGCAATGGATACCCCGCTTGCCTTGGTGGGTGAGTACGAAAGCCTGCTAAGCCAGCAGCCCGCACGCTACGATTTTCCGACCTTCGATGAAAACGCGGTGGCCACGCTTTTTTACACCACCGGCACCACGGGCAACCCCAAGGGCGTCTTCTTTACCCACCGCCAGCTGGTACTGCATACCCTGGGCGAGGCCAGCGCGTTTCAGGCGCCGGGGTTTGCACTGCTCAGCCGTGACAAGGTGTACATGCCGATCACCCCCATGTTTCACGTTCACGCCTGGGGCGTGCCCTATACCGCAACGCTCTTGGGCGCTACCCAGGTATACCCCGGCCGCTACGAACCCGAGATGCTGGTGTCACTGCTGGTCAAGGAGAAGGTCGACTTCTCCCACTGCGTGCCGACGCTTCTGAACATGATCGTCAGCGCCGAGGCGGTGGCCGCCGGAAAGGTGGACCTGACCGGCTGGAAGGTGCTGGTCGGCGGCAGTGCGCTGACGCCATCGCTGGCGCGCCGGGCGTGGGCGCTGGGTATCGATACGCGCAGCGCCTACGGCATGTCGGAAACCTGCCCGCTTCTGACCGCCACGATTCTGCCCCGCCATATCGAGCAGGCGGATATCGAGACCCAGCTTCCCTGGCGCTGCAAGGCGGGGCTGCCGGTGCCGCTGGTCAGGCTGCAGGTGGTCGACCTGGAGGGGCAGCCGCTGCCCGAGGATGGCGAAAGTGTGGGCGAGGTGCGTGTTCAGGCACCCTGGTTGACCCAGGCGTACTACAAGGAAGAGGCGCGTAGTGAAGAGCTCTGGCGCGACGGCTGGCTGCATACCGGCGATGTGGCAACGCTGGATTCCCGGGGGTATCTCACCATTCGCGACCGCATCAAGGATGTGATCAAGACCGGCGGAGAATGGCTCTCCTCGCTGGAGCTTGAAAGCTATATCAGCCAGTGCCCTGACGTTGCAGAAGTCGCGGTGATTGGTGTCGCTGACGACAAATGGGGCGAGCGCCCGGCCGCGCTCATCGTGCCTGCCGATCTCAACCGCCCGCCGAGTAACGAAAGTATTGCCGAGTTTCTGGAGCAGTTCGTCACCCAGGGCAAGCTCAACCGCTGGGCCATCCCCAAGGTGATACGGTTTGTCGACGTCATTCCCAAGACCAGCGTCGGCAAGCTCGATAAGAAACGCATTCGCAGCGAAATATAGCCGGTCAGCGTCAGCCTCGGCTGGGTTAGCGGTACTCGCCCAGGCGTGGCAGCGATTCTGCATTACAAGGATCACACGGGTAGGGGACGCATGCGTTACACTGTGCGCCTCACGATTAAGGAGGACACCGCGTGACCCTGCTACGACTCGAACAGCTGCAACTCGCCTACGGCACCCATGTACTGCTCAATCGCGCCGACCTGACGGTGGAAAAAGGCGAACGGCTGGCGCTGGTCGGGCGCAACGGCACCGGCAAGTCCACCCTGCTGAAACTGGTGGCAGGCGATATTCTGCCCGACGATGGAACGGTCTGGCGCGCGCCGGGCCTGAAAATCGGTGTGCTGGCCCAGGAACTCCCCGAATCATCGGGCATGACCATCTTCGATATGGTGGCCCAGGGTTTGCCGGAAGCCGGTGAGCTTTTATCGGAATACGACCACCTGATCAACGACCCCGACCCGGACATGGACCGCATGGCGACGCTGCAGACGCGCCTGGAAGCCATTGACGGCTGGTCGTTTCATCAGCGTATCGACACGGTACTGACCCGCCTGGGCCTGCCGCCCGCCGCCGAGATGAACTCGCTCTCTGGTGGCTGGCGCCGCCGGGTAGCGCTGGCCCGCGCGCTGGTGTCCGAGCCGGACCTTTTGCTGCTTGATGAGCCCACCAACCACCTGGACCTGGACACCATTGCCTGGCTCGAGGAGCAGCTTCTCGCGTTCAACGGCGCGGTACTGCTGATTACCCACGACCGGGCGTTTCTCTCCAAGCTTGCCACCAACATTCTGGAGCTTGACCGCGGCCAGCTGGGCCGCTACCCCGGCAAGTACGAGGAGTATCAGGCGCGCAAGCAGCACGAGCTGGAAGTCGAGGCCCGCGAGAACGCCGAGTTCGACAAGAAACTCGCCCAGGAAGAGGCCTGGATACGTCAGGGCGTCAAGGCGCGGCGTACCCGCAATGAAGGCCGCGTGCGCGCACTCGAGGCCATGCGCAACGAGCGTAGCCAACGTCGCGAGCGCCAGGGTACCGCCAATTTGACCGTGGACCGCGGCGAGCGTACCGGCAAGCGAGTAGTGGAACTCAAGGGTGTAACGCAGCGCTTTGGAGACGATGTCATCCTGCGCGATGTAAATCTGGAAGTGGTGCGCGGTGATCGCATCGGCTTTCTGGGCCGCAACGGCGCCGGCAAGACCACGCTGCTCAAGATTCTGCTCGGCGAGCTTGAGCCTACCGAAGGCAGCGTTCAGCTGGGTACCAACCTCAAGGTCGCCTATTTCGATCAGCTGCGCGCCGGTCTCGAACTCGAGAAAACCGTCTACGACAACGTGGCCCAGGGCAGCGACCGGGTAAGCATCGGCGGCAAGGACCGCCATGTCATGAGCTACCTGCAGGATTTCCTGTTCACCCCGGAGCGCGTGCGCCAGCCGGTGAAGGCGCTGTCGGGCGGGGAGTCGAACCGTCTGCTGCTGGCCAAGCTTTTCACCCAGCCCGCCAACGTGCTGGTGCTCGATGAGCCGACCAACGACCTGGACATGGAAACTCTGGAGCTTCTGGAAGAGCTGCTGCTCGATTTCGACGGCACACTCTTGCTGGTCTCCCACGACCGAACCTTCATGGACAACGTGGTCACCAGCATGCTCGCTTTCGAAGGCGACGGCGTGGTGCGCGAATACGTGGGCGGCTACACCGACTGGATTCGTCAGGGCGGCACGCTTCCACCTGCGCCTTGGGAGGGAGCGGCTCGGCAGAACACCGAACCCACCTCGAAAGCGGCCAAGCCCGCTGCTGAAGTGCCGGCCGCGGCGCCTGCCAAAAAATCGGTCAAGCTCTCCTACAAGCTGCAGCGCGAGCTGGATGCGCTGCCCGCCGAGATCGAGCGCCTGGAGAGTGAAGTGGAAACCCTCGAGCAGGAGATGGGCGCCCCGGCGTTCTATCAGCAGGAGGCCAGTGTCGTGACCGCCAGGCTTCAAGCCTTGGAGGCTGTCCAGAAAAGTCTGGAAACCACCATGGAGCGTTGGATGGAGCTTGAGGCCATGGCCGCCGGCGACTGACGCCAGAACGCAAGCAAGGCGCCCAGGGGCGCCTTGTCTGGTAAAAGGGGTGAGCGAATTACTCGTCGCTTTTCTCGCCCTTCTTGCCCACTCGAACCGCCAAGACGTCGCACTGGGCGCCGTGCAGCACACCGGTGGAGGTCGAGCCCAGCAGGAGGGCGAAACCATGCCGGCCGTGAGAACCCACCACGATCAGGTCGACCTTATGCTCATCGGCGAAGCGGTGAATTTCCGTATCCGGCATGCCGACCACCACGTGCTGATCCGCATGGGCTATATGGGGGGCGGCAATTTCTGCCAAGCGTGACTTGGCGTGGTCATCCAGCTGGTCCTGGATACTGGTCAGGTCCATGGGAATATCGCCACCGTAGGCAAAACCCAGCGGTTCCAGAGTATGCATGATGGAAATCTTGGCACCATCGTTGCGCGCAGCAATGGCAATGGCCCGCTCCAGCACCTTGTGGGAGTCCTTGGTTAAATCAACGGCGACCAGAATGTGGTGGTAGCTCATGACCTTTCTCCTCAGCAGTGAGTAACAAGAGAAACTTCTTGTTTAATAATTATTACTTTAGGTGGCGCTTCTTGTCTTCACAACGATCTGCGTCATGGTTTTATTGATTACCCCGCAAGTGTGACTTAAGTGAGGTTACAGTAGCAATGGAATGGTTGATTATTGGTTTTATCCTGATGTTTGTCATGGCGCCGGTCCTGTGGCTAAAACCCAGTCCACGCCAGAAGCGTCAAGGAAGGCTGCGTGCCCGTGCCGCCGAGCAGGGCGCCAGCGTCAAGCTTGAAAAACCGCCGCTGCACCATTTCAAGGGAATGATGCCCGCGTATCGCTGGCCATATCCTCAGGCTAAACCCGGTCCCGATTTCTTGCTGGTTCGGGACAGCAACGCAAGCAGCGCCCTGGAGGCTTACTGTGCCGGCTGGCGCTGGCGCATTGCTCCACTGCGAGCGCTGCCTGAATCCGCCGAGCAGGTGCTGAAAGAGCTTCTGGAAAGACTGCCCCAGGATGCGCTGGTGGTGGAATCAACGCCCATGGGGCTGACGCTATGGTGGTGGGAGTCGCAAGCGGCCGAGCGCTTTAGTGTTTACGCTGATGCCTTCAAGCAACTGCGCAGCATGCTCGGCGGGCTATCCGATCAGGCGGTCAAGTCCTCATCCATGCTTTGAAAAAAATGGCGCCTCTGTGAAGAGGCGCCATTTCATTAGTGCAAAGGCAATACTGTTGCAAGGCAAAGCTAGGCAGGCGTTTCCTGATCGCGTGCCTGAATCGCCAGCCCGTTTGCCTCGATGATCGAGAGCCACTCATCCAGTTGCTCGATATTTTCCGCGCTGAGCCCTTGAAACATTTCCGCGCGAGCTTCCTGGGCAACGCTGTCGATCTTTTCCAGCAGCGGCATGGCCGCCGGGGTAAGGTGAATACGCTTGCTGCGCCGATCATTATCGCAGGCACGGCGCTCCACCAGGCCCTGCTCTTCGAGCTGGCCGAGGGTGCGCACCAGTGAAGGCGCCTCGACGCCAATCACCCGCGCCAGATCGCACTGTGGATGGCCCTCACCCAGCCGCCAGATATGATAAAGCGTGACCCAGCGGGTCTGGGTCAGGCCCAACGGGGCCAGCCTTCGGTCCAGAATGGAGCGCCACAGATGCGGCAGGCGTGCAAGACGGAAACCAATCGATGAAGCCATGGGCAACTCGCTACCAAGAAAGAAAGTAAGTGGATTGTCATTAGCTACGACGTTGAATGCAAGCCATAGGCGCGCTAGTCATCTGAAGGATCGTCGGTACGTCCCCGGCTTCCCGGTACAAAACGGCGCAGGTTAAGGCCGCTCAAACCGCTGGGGGTGATCGCGCTGTCAGCTATGGTGGCCTGTTGCGGGTCGTCCGACACGGTAAAGCGAATCAGTCCCAGGCGTTGACCGCTGTCAGTCATGATATCCACTCGCCAGTCACCGGAGGGGTCATCAGGAAAGTTGAGCTTGTGACTCCAGGCTCGGTACCCCTGTTCACGTCCGCCATTGATATCCAGCTTGACAGTATCTAACGCTTCCCCGTTATGACGCCAGGCGTGGTAAATAGTTTCACTCAACCCCCGGGGTGCACGAATGGCGGTATACACGTAAAGCCCGTTTTCACGGATGGCCTCGGGGGTCAGAGCGATCTCGCCCTGAGGCGTACGCTGCTGTATGTCCAGCGAGGGTGACAGCGCGGTGCTGGTCATCCAGAGTGTTGCCGGTGGCACCCAGATGCGTCCAAGCCAGGCGCCATAAGCCAGTACCAGCGTCAAGCCGAGAAAAGCACACCAGCGCTTCAAGGAGCGGCGCTTGAGCAGATGCCAGAAGCTGGGAGCGGCGACCAGTACCATGAACGCCATGGCCAGAAACAGGCTCTGCCCTGTGGTCAGGTGAAGCATGATGGGCAGTGTCACCAGGACCACCAGAAAGACGCAAAGCGCATGGAAGGCAAAATAGAGGCTGCGCCACCTTCCTGCTACCTTGTAATACAGCGGGTCGATGATCGAGAGCAGCGCCATGCCGATCACCATCACGGCAAACAGGGTCTGGCCGCTGTTCCACACCGTGGTAATCAGGATGAACGGCAGGGTAAAGAACAGCGTTTCCTGGTGAATCATCTGGGCGATGAAGGTGGTGATGCCCCTGGAAAGTGTCGGATGACCACGCCGTGCCAGCCAGCGGCCAATCAGGCTTTCGGAAAGCAGAAGTACCCAGGTAAACAGCAGCCCCAGCGCCAGCGCAGCGCCCAGCCACTGCTGGCGGTCGACCAGAAAGAAGCTGCCCAGACCAGCGCCAAACGCCATGGGTGGCCATAGCCAGCTCCAGGGTTTGAGCCGCTCGACCCAGCGCTCGACAAAATGTTGAATCGCCTTGACGCGTGACGGTGTCAGGAGTGCACCCATCGATGGTTTACCCGTTAAGAAAAAACCTATGATCCTAGGGTTTGTAACAAATGTCGACGAACGCTGCATCAACCCTTGAAAGCGCATTGGATCGTTGAACATTGGGCGTACCATGAACGTCGCAGTAGAGCGGGGATTAGCCAAAAGTCAGGGGTTGACGTTGTTCATCAACTCAACCAAGCTTACGCTATCAAACGACCGTATGAAATGCCGGCGAGCCGGTAGGGGCGCCAGCCCAAACTTGTGGAGAGAGCACGGATGATCTATCAAGGCAACGCCATCACGGTGGAGCGTCGTGACACCCTGAGTGGCCATCACATCGCAAGGCTCACTTTCGACCTGAAGGATGAGTCCGTCAACAAGCTTTCAAGCGCGGTAGTTACCGAGCTTGGTGAAGCCGTAAACGCTTTGCAGGCAGAAAATGACCTGCAAGGGCTGGTGATTGCCAGCGGCAAAGACGCTTTTATCGTGGGCGCCGATATCACCGAGTTTCACACGCTTTTCACCAAGGGTGAAGCCTACCTGGAGGAGATGAACCTCAAGGTTCACGACATCTTCAATGCCATTGAAGATCTGCCTTTCCCAACGGTCACAGCCATCAACGGGCTGGCGCTGGGTGGTGGTTGCGAAGTCCTCTTGACCACCGATTTTCGCGTCATGAGCGAAAAGGCCAAGATCGGCCTGCCGGAAACCAAGCTGGGTATCTTGCCGGGCTGGGGTGGCTGCGTACGATTACCGCGCCTGATTGGTGCCGACAACGCCGTTGAGTGGATCGCGGGCGGTACCGAAAATCGTGCCGATGCTGCGCTGAAAGTGGGCGCCGTTGACGCGGTGGTAACGGCTGAACAGCTCGACGAAGCGGCACTGGATATTCTGGATCGCGCCATCAGCGGTGAGCTTGACCACCAGGCGCGCCGCGCCGAGAAGAAGGCGCCGCTGAAACTCAATGCCATCGAGCAGATGATGGCGTTTGAAACGGCCAAAGGCTATGTCGCTGGCAAGGCGGGCCCGAACTATCCGGCGCCGATCGAAGCCATCAAGGTAATTCAGAAGGGCGCTGGTGAAGAGCGCGGCCGTGCTCAGGCTATCGAAGCCAAGGCGTTTGCCAAGCTCGCCATGAGCAGCGTCGCGTTCAACCTGGTTGGCCTGTTCATGAACGATCAGGTGGTCAAGAAGAAAGCCGGCAAGTACGAGAAGCAGGCGCAGCCGGTCAAGCAGACGGCGGTACTGGGGGCGGGCATCATGGGCGGCGGTATTGCCTATCAGAGTGCTTCCAAGGGTACGCCAATTCTCATGAAGGACATCAAGCCCGAAGCCATCGAGCTTGGCCTCAAGGAAGCGCGCAAGCTCTTCGGCAAGCAGGTGGAGCGCAAGAAATTCACTTCCGAGGAGATGACCGAGAAGCTCACCAATATTCGCCCGACGCTCTCCTACGGTGATTTCGAGAACGTTGACCTAGTGGTCGAGGCGGTCGTCGAAAATCCCAAGGTCAAGGATGCGGTACTGGTCGAGGTCGAGAAGAACGTCGGTGAGAACACCATTCTTACCTCCAATACCTCGACGATCTCCATCAACCGCCTGGCCCAGAATCTCAAGCGTCCGGAAAACTTCTGCGGCATGCACTTCTTCAACCCGGTGCACCGCATGCCGCTGGTAGAAGTCATTCGTGGTGAAAAGACCTCGGATGCCGCCGTGGCCGCGACCGTTGCCTACGCCCGCGCCATGGGCAAGACGCCCATTGTGGTCAATGACTGTCCCGGCTTTCTGGTTAACCGCGTGCTGTTTCCCTACTTTGGCGGCTTCAGCTATCTGGTCGAGCAGGGCGCCGACTTCCAGCGCGTCGACAAGGTAATGGAGAAGTTCGGCTGGCCGATGGGCCCGGCGTATCTGCTCGACGTCGTGGGCATGGACACTGCGGTTCATGCCAACGAGGTCATGGCCGAAGGCTTCCCGGACCGCATGGCGCGGGACACCAAGACCGCCATTCAGGTGATGTACGAAAACGATCGTCTGGGTCAGAAGAACGACAAGGGCTTCTACGCTTACGAAGAAGACAAGAAGGGCAAGCCCAAGAAAGTCAGTGATGACCAGGCGTACGCGCTGATCAAGGAAGTGACCAAGGAAAGCAAGGAGTTCTCGGACGAGGACATTATCGCTCGCATGATGGTACCTCTGTGCCTTGAGACGGTGCGCTGCCTTGAAGACAACATCGTGGATACCCCGGCCGAAGCCGACATGGCGCTGATTTATGGCATCGGTTTCCCGCCTTTCCGCGGAGGCGCGCTGCGCTATATCGATGCCATGGGCGTTGCTGAATTCGTCAAGCTGGCCGATGGCCTGGCCGACGAGCTTGGCCCGCTTTACGCGCCCACCGAGAAGCTGCGCCAGATGGCCCAGAATAACGAACAGTTCTACAGCGCCTCGGCCAAGGCCTGAATCACCGCGAACAGGAGCAATACGATGAGTTTGAATCCCCGAGATATCGTGGTGGTCGATGGTGTACGTACCGCCATGGCAAAAGCCAAGAATGGCGCGTTCCGCAACGTGCGGGCAGAAAACCTGTCTGCTGCGGTCATGCAGGCGCTGTTTATCCGCAATCCGAACCTGGACCCGAGCGAAGTGGACGATGTGATCTGGGGGTGCGTCAACCAGACCCTAGAGCAGTCCATGAACATCGCCCGTAACGCGGCCATCATGACCGGTATTCCGCGCTCGGTACCTGCGCAAACGGTCAACCGGCTATGCGGTTCGTCGATGACCGCGCTGCATATTGCTGCGGCCAACATCAAGGCGGGCATGGGTGATTTCTATGTGATCGGCGGCGTCGAGCACATGGAGCACGTTCCCATGGCCCATGGGGTGGACGTCAACCCGGCTGTCAGCAAGTACGCGGCCAAGGCGTCCATGATGATGGGCCTGACCGCGGAGCTTCTGGGCAAGATGCACGGCATCACCCGAGAAGATCAGGACAAGTTTGGCGTGCGCTCGCATCAGCGCGCCCAGGCGGCGATGGAAAAGGGCTACTTCGATAATGAGATCATCGGCGTGGAAGGCCACGATCAGCGCGGCTTCCGAGTACTGGTGAAAAACGACGAAGTGATTCGTGCCGATGCGAGTCTCGAGTCCATGGCGAACCTGAAGCCGGTATTTGACCCGCGCAGCGGCACCGTGACGGCAGGAACGTCCTCTGCGCTGTCGGTAGGCGCGTCTGCCATGGCCGTGATGAGCTACGAGCGTGCCCAGGCGTTGGGGCTTGAGCCGATTGCCAGAGTGCTCTCTACCGGCGTTGCCGGCTGTGATGCTTCGATAATGGGCTATGGCCCGGTGCCCGCATCCAAAAAGGCGCTCAAGGCTGCCGGGCTATCGTCGGACGATATCCAGACCGTCGAGCTCAACGAAGCCTTTGCAGCTCAAGGATTGCCGGTGCTGAAGGACCTGGGTTTCCTGGACGCCATGGATGAGAAGGTCAACCTTCACGGCGGAGCAATCGCTCTCGGCCATCCGCTGGGCTGCTCAGGCTCGCGGATCTGTACGACGCTGTTGAACGTCATGCAGCAGCAAGATACCACGCTAGGTCTTGCCACCATGTGTATCGGCATGGGCCAAGGCGTTGCCACGGTGTTCGAGCGGCTGAAATAGCGTTTTTAATGCAAAGCCTGACGGCATGAGCGAAAACGGCATCTTTCGAGATGCCGTTTTTTTGCCCGGCATTTGGCGCGGGCTAGAACAGACCGTTATCCAGTCCCGCCGCCATATAAAGTCCCAGTTCTTCGGCCTGGTCGATAAAGGCCTCGCTCCACTCGCCGCGCAGTATCAGCGGCGCCTGTACCCAGCGCCAGCCCAGTCCTGTCACAATGCTCTCGACACCGCGCCGCGTACCCGTGCCGTCGTGGCCTGCCCGCACATATAGCGCGCAGGGAAGGCCTTGCTTGTGATCGCAAAGCGCATGGAAGCTTCGATCGAAGAAGTCCTTCAGCGCGCCGCTCATGTAGCCCAGATTCTCCGGGGTGCCCAGCAGGATGGCATCACAGGCCAGCACGTCCTCCGGGCCAGCGTCCAGCGGGCTTTTAACCCGGCAGGTAACGCTCTCGATCTCTGGGTGGCGTGCTCCGCGCTCAACCGCCTGGCGAAGTACGAGCGTATTGGGGGAGGGCGCATGGGCCACGATCAGCAGCTGTTTCATGATTGACCTAAGCAATTAGTTTGCGTCGTACAGGTGAAGTGCCACACTTGAAAACTGATATCTACATTGAGCCTATATGCCCCATCACGCGTGTATCAAGGTATATTACGATGCGGTTTGCCCCAGCTGCCGCCAGGATCGTCGGCGCTACGAGCGCTGGGCTGGCTCACGTGCGGGCGATATTCAGTGGTGTGATGTAAGCGAGCACCAGGATGAACTGCGCACCAGGGGAATCAGCACCGATGCGGCGCTTAGATCGCTGCACCTGGCGTTGGCGGATGGCCGTATCATCGAAGGCATCGATGCCTATCGAATACTCATGGCGCGCGTACCGCTGCTGCGTCCGCTCGCTTGGCTTATCGGCCTGCCGCTGATCAAGCCGGGGCTGCGCGCGCTCTACGATGGCTGGGTGAAACGACGCTTGAAGCAGCAGGGCCGCTGGTCTTGAAAAGAGTGCATAGGGAGTGCAAGGGAGCATGACGATGCAGCAAAAAATGGTGTATGTGTTGATAGCAGGGTGCTTGACCTTGGCGGGCTGCGCGGGTAATCCGCCTGAGCGCGCGCCGACGGCCAGTGCAACTGAGCCGGTCGTGGCGCCGATACCGGCCACCACGCCATCGAGTTATCCTACTACGGGGTCAGCAACGGATTGGGTGCCGCCGCTTTATGTAAGTCCTGAAGAGGAAGCCTCTTACTACGTCAGCCGGCTGGCGGATCGTCGGTTCGTGTCGACCTACGGAGACCGTACCCAGCCCCGGGTATGGTATATCGCCGCCGAGCGGCTGGGCGAGATTGGACTGCCCGCGGTACCGCTGCTGTTTGCCCGGCTGAATACTCAGGATGAGTATGAACAGATGCTGGCGCTCTATGCACTACAGCTGGCCACTCAGGACCCCCTGCTGATGGCGCGGACGGGGGGTAATTACGTTCAGCTTCCCAGCGTTCTGGATGCCTCGAACAATGCGGAAAATGTTCAGATCGCTCAGCAGTGGTGGCAGCAGTACGCAGGCTATCTGAATTAATCTTTTGGGCCAGTATTGCTACCCTGTAGGGTGTATTTACCTGAAGTAGATATTCACTAAATGATTGGCTAATCCAAGGAGGCCCTTATGGCATTTGCGCTCTCTTCCATGCAGGTTACCAGCACGGCGTTTGGTCAGCTCGAAGCCATTCCCGCTCGCTATACTGGCGAAGGCGATGACGTATCCCCACCGCTTGCCTGGCATAACGTGCCGGAAGGCACGAAAGGCTTTGCGGTGATCTGCCATGACCCGGATGCGCCGCTGGTCAAGGATGGCCGCTACGGGTTCGTTCATTGGATGCTTTACAATCTGCCGGGTGATATCACAGGTCTTGAAGAAAATACGCCGATCGGCACGCAAGGCAGCAATGACTTCGATAAACAAAGCTACGGTGGCCCGATGCCACCTCAGGGGCATGGCAAGCACCTTTACTACTTTCTGGTGCTGGCACTGGATCATCAGACGGCACTGCCCGAAGGGCTGAGCGTAGCCGAGCTCCTGGATGAAGTAGAGCCACATTTGCTGGGAATCGACCGACTGGTAGGCACTTATCAGCGCGACTGAGGCGCCTGGCGCTGGACATTTGGCTCAGGGCGTGTAGGCTCCATCGCTTTCCAACGATCTGCGATGGAGCCGTCCATGAACGAACTGCCCAACTGTCCTGCCTGCGCCTCTGGCTTTACCTATGATGACGGCCTGCAATACGTATGCCCCGAGTGCGGCAACGAGTGGTCGAAAACGGCTGAAACGGATGCCTCGGACGAGACTTCAAGCGTGCGTGATGCCAACGGCAATGCGCTGTTTGACGGCGATAGTGTGACGGTCATCAAGGATCTGAAGGTCAAGGGCAGTTCACTGGTGGTCAAGGTGGGCACCAAGGTGAAAAGTATCCGTCTGGTAGAAGGGGATCATGATATTGATTGCAAGATTGACGGAATCGGTCCCATGAAGCTCAAGTCGCAGTTCGTCAAGAAAGCCTGAAACAGCGGTACTGCGGCCTCGAAGCCTGTCCTGAAGGGACAGGCTTTTTTTATGCCGGTAGGCCAATAGCATTTTTAAATGATAATGATTGGCGTTTTTGATGGCATTTGCGTCGAACGTGCCAAGATTGAGGGCAATTTGCCAATGTTTTCGCAATAGGGCTTCACATCAATTTTATACAGGACTAAAATGGTACCCAATTAATACGCACGCCAGCCCGATGACTGACTGGCCTACGGGAGTCGATATGCTAAAGCTTTCCCGGCTGACAGATTACGCCGCTGTAGTGATGGCCCAGATCGCCCGTCATCCGCAGGCCTCCCACGCCGCGGCAGATCTGGCGGAAACCGTGCAGTTGCCGCATCCCACGGTCAGCAAGACGTTGAAGATGCTGGTAAAGGCGGGGCTCTTGACCTCTCAGCGCGGTGCTCAGGGTGGCTATCGGCTGGCCCGGCCTGCTTCGCAGATTACCGCCGCTGACATCATTTCGGCCATTGAAGGTCCGGTGGCAATGACCGAATGCAGTCAGGCCCAGGGCGAGTGTGAACTGGCAGCTACCTGCGGCGTAGCGGACAATTGGCAGCGCGTATCGCTTGCCATTCGTACGCTTCTGGAAAGCGTGACGCTTGCCCATCTGGCCGCGTCAGCGCCGATCAAGCTGCCCGTGCAGCTGCCCATTCAATCTATCAGCCTGTCGGCGGTGTCGGCGTAAAACCGAATGATCAGGCAATTTATCCCTATTGACGGCGAGACGACTCGCCACCAACTGCCCGGAGGGTAACACCATGGCAACTGAAGAAATGGAACAGTTGGTTCGTCGCGAATACAAAGATGGTTTTGTAACCGATATTGAAAGCGACACCCTTCCACCCGGCTTGGACGAAGACACCATTGCCTTCATCTCCAAGAAGAAGGGCGAACCGGAATGGATGCTCGAGTGGCGTCTTGATGCTTACCATCAGTGGCTGAAGATGAAAGAGCCCTCCTGGGCGCATCTGGATTATCCGCCTATCGATTATCAGTCCATCTCCTACTTCAGCGCCCCCAAGCGCCCTGAAGATGGCCCGCAAAGCCTGGACGAAGTCGACCCCAAACTGCTGGAAACCTACGAAAAGCTGGGCATTCCACTGCACGAGCGCGCAGCGCTTGCCGGTGTTGCCGTGGATGCGGTATTCGATTCGGTATCGGTCACCACCACGTTCAAGAAGGAGCTGGCTGAAGCCGGCGTCATCTTCTGCTCCATTTCCGAGGCGATCCGCGACTACCCCGAGCTGATCAAGCAGTACCTGGGTACCGTGGTGCCGGTGGCGGACAACTACTTTGCCGCGCTCAACTCCGCTGTCTTTACCGATGGCTCTTTCGTGTTCGTGCCTGAAGGCGTTACCTGCCCGATGGAACTCTCCACCTACTTCCGCATCAATGCCGCCAATACCGGGCAGTTCGAGCGCACGCTGATCGTGTGTGAAAGCCGCGCCCAGGTCTCCTACCTTGAAGGCTGCACCGCGCCCATGCGTGACGAGAACCAGCTGCACGCGGCGGTGGTCGAGCTGGTGGCACTTGATGATGCCTATATCAAGTACTCGACCGTTCAGAACTGGTACCCCGGTGACGAAGACGGCAAGGGCGGTATCTACAACTTCGTGACCAAGCGTGGTGACTGTCGCGGCGCGCGTTCGCGCATCAGCTGGACACAGGTAGAAACCGGCTCGGCGATCACCTGGAAGTATCCTTCCTGCGTTCTGCGCGGCAAGGACAGTATCGGTGAGTTCTACTCCGTAGCCGTGACCAACGGCCGCCAGCAGGCGGATACCGGCACCAAGATGATTCACATCGGTGAAGGCACGCGCTCCTATATCGTTGCCAAAGGTATTTCGGCAGGTAAAAGCGACCAGTCTTACCGCGGCCTGGTCAAGATCGGCCCGCGAGCCAAGGGCGCGCGTAACTTTACCCAGTGTGATTCGCTACTGATCGGCGACAAGTGCGGCGCGCACACCTTCCCCTATCAGGAAATCGGTAACAGCACCGCCACCATCGAGCATGAGGCAACCACGTCAAAAATCGGTGAAGACCAGCTGTTCTATTGCCGCAGCCGGGGTATCACCGAAGAAGACGCAGTCAGCATGATCGTCAACGGCTTCTGCAAGGATGTTTTCCAGGAGCTGCCGATGGAGTTTGCGGTCGAGGCCGAGGCGCTCTTGAACGTGACGCTTGAAGGCGCGGTGGGTTAAGCGTTTACCGGTTTTTACAACACTACTTTGATTAGCGTCGCGCCAGCGACTCGCCAGAATTAGAAGGTTGATAACTATGCTGCAAGTTACTGATTTACACGTTACCGTTGAAGACAAAGAGATTCTCAAGGGCCTGACCCTGACCATCAATGCCGGCGAAGTGCACGCCATCATGGGGCCTAACGGCGCGGGTAAATCGACCCTGTCAGCGGTGATTGCCGGTAAGGATGGCTACGAAGTCACCCAGGGCAGCATCACCTTTGAAGGCCAGGACGTGCTGGAAATGGAGATCGAGGAGCGCGCCCAGGCAGGCCTGCTGCTGGGCTTTCAGTACCCGGTCGAAATTCCGGGGGTGAAGAACATCTACCTGCTGAAGTCCGCGCTCAACGCACAGCGCAAGGCCCGTGGCCTTGACGACATGCCGGCACCTGAGTTCATGAAGCTGGTGAAAGAGAAACTCGGCTTCATGAAGATGGATGCCAGCTTTTTGCAGCGCGCCGTCAACGAAGGCTTCTCCGGTGGCGAGAAAAAGCGCAACGAAATTCTGCAGATGCTGGTACTCCAGCCCAAGCTCGCCATGCTCGATGAAATCGATTCCGGTCTGGATATCGATGCCATGAAAGTAGTGGCTGACGGCGTCAACAGCCTGCGCGCGCAAGAGCGGGCGATTCTGCTGGTGACCCACTACCAGCGTCTGCTGGATTACATCGTGCCGGACAAGGTTCACGTTCTGGTAGATGGCCGCATCGTCAAGACCGGCGACGCCGAACTTGCCAAACAGCTAGAGGCCAACGGTTACGAAGGTATCGAGGAGTCCGCGGCATGAGCGATACGCAAACCTTTCTGGATACGCTGAAAACGCGCAGCCAGCAGCGCGATGCGGAGCCTTCCTGGATTGCCGCGCGCCGTCAGGCGGGTGCCGCACGCTTTGAAGCGCTGGGTTTTCCGACCCGTCGCGATGAAGAGTGGAAATACACCGACGTGCGCAGCATCGCCCAGGGCAACTTTGCTCTGGCCGACAACGCGGATTTCTCGCCGGCCCAGGCCGCCGCCTTGACGCTGCCGGTAGATGCGTACCGTCTGACCTTCGTGGACGGCGTCTACGCGCCGGCGCTTTCCGACGTGGATGCGCTGCCTGAAAGCGTGCACGTGCTGCCGCTCTCCAAGGCGCTGAGCGAAAACCACGAAGCGGTAGGCGGCCCGCTGGGGCGTTTGACCGGGGTCGACTTCTCCACGTTTGCCGCGCTCAATACCGCCTTTATGGAAGAGGGCGCCGTGGTGCGTATCGCGCCTGGTACGGTGGTCGACAAGCCCATCCTGCTGCAGTTTCTCTCACGCGCCAACGCCACACCGGTGATGAGCCACCCGCGTATTCTTGTCGAGGCCGGCGGGCGCAGTGAAGCCACGTTGATCGAGCACTACTGCGGTGATCTGGAAGCGGCGAACTTTACCAACGTGGTGGGTGAGTTCATGCTGGATCGCGGCGCTATCCTCAATCACTACAAGCTGCAGGAAGCACCGCTCAATGACATGCACGTGGCCAGCATGCACGTCGAGCAGGGTCGCGATACGCGCTACACCTCCTATAACCTGAACCTGGGCGGCGCGCTGGTGCGCAACGACCTGATCAGTGACTTGAATGGGCAGGGTGCCGAGACCAACTTCTTTGGTCTGTTCTTCGGCCAGGGCCGTCAGCACGTGGATAACCACACCAAGGTCAATCACAACGCGCCGCTGACGTTCTCCAACGAGAACTACAAGGGCATTCTGGATGATCGCGCCCACGGTGTGTTCAATGGCAAGGTGTACGTCAAGCGTGACAGCCAGAAGATCGAGGGCTTCCAGAGCAACCAGAACCTGCTGCTCTCGGACCGCGCCCAGATCGATGCCAAGCCCGAGCTTGAGATCTATGCCGATGACGTGAAGTGCTCCCACGGCACGACCACCGGCCAGCTGGACGAAGAAGCGATCTACGCACTGCGCACCCGCGGCATCGATGAAGCCACGGCGCGCGGCCTGCTGACCCTGGCGTTTGCCGGCGAAGTACTGGATAAGGTAACCCTGGACGCTGTGGCCGAACGGGTCGAGCTTGCCGTTGCCGGCAAGCTGCCCGAGCGTTTCAATCTGGCCGGGCTGGTGGAAACCGCCGTCGCGCTTAACGACTAGGCCTCGCGCCTTTAAAGGAGTGAACAATGTCCTCGACGGTCCTTGAAAAGGCCAATGCGTTTGCCCAGGCGCCCTATGACGTGCTGGCGCTGCGTCAGGATTTCCCGATCCTGGATCGCAAGGTCCATGGCAAGCCGCTTGTCTATCTGGATAACGCGGCGACCAGCCAGACGCCTCGGCAGGTGATTGACGTGTTCAGCGATTACTACTCGCGCTGTAATGCCAATATTCACCGGGGGCTGCATACGCTTGCCGATGAGGCAACGGCAGCCTTCGAGGGCACGCGTCATAAGGTCAGGGCATTTCTCAATGCAGAGGATGCACGGCAAATCATCTTTACCCGCGGCACTACCGAGGCCATCAATCTGGTGGCCCAGACCTGGGGGCGTACGCACCTGGGCGCGGGTGATGAAGTGCTGATCTCGCTGCTTGAGCATCACTCCAATATCGTGCCCTGGCAGCTGCTGGCCGCCGAGCGCGGGTTCACCATCAAGGTCATACCGGTGGATGATAGCGGCGCGCTGGACATGCAGGCGTACCGTGAACTGCTCAATGAGCGCACCAGGCTGGTTGCGGTGAATCACGTCTCCAACGCCCTGGGTACCATCAACCCGGTCAAAGAGATGGCGGCACTGGCGCATCAGCAGGGTGCACTGATTCTGGTGGATGGGGCTCAGGCCACACCGCATCAGGCGGTGGACGTTCAGGCCATTGACGCTGATTTCTACGCCTTCTCGGGCCACAAGGTTTACGGCCCGACAGGGGTTGGCGTGCTCTACGGCAAAAAGGCGTTGCTCGAGGCCATGCCGCCCTGGCAGGGCGGCGGCGAGATGATCAAGACCGTCTCGTTTGATGCGGGTACCACCTTTGCGGGCATTCCGCACAAGTTTGAAGCGGGTACGCCGGCAATCGCCGAAGTGATTGCCCTGGGACGCGCCCTTGAGTGGCTGGAAGAGGTGGGCGTGGGCGCCATTGGGCAGTGGGAACACGTGCTGCTTGAGCACGCCACACACGCGGTATCGTCGATTGACGGGCTACGCATTCTGGGAACGGCGCCTGACAAGGCGGGCGTGCTCTCGTTCGTGGTGGATGGGGCGCATTCCCAGGATATCGGTCTGCTGATCGACCAGTTGGGTGTGGCGATTCGTACCGGCCATCACTGCGCACAGCCACTGCTGCATCATTTTGGTGTGGATGCCACGTGCCGTGCGTCATTTGCCGCGTATAATACCCTTGATGAAGTAGACACCTTCGTGGATGCTCTCAATCGGGTGATTGGTATGGTGCGTTAAGGAAACCTATGAATATCGAGCAAGTCGCAAGCCTTGAGCGAGGCCAGAAACTGCCGCTTCAGCGCGACGTCGAGGCGATTGCGATTCCGTTTGGCAAGACGGAAACCCTGGCGGAAGATAGCGTGGTCAGCGTTATGCAGGCGAAGGGCAGCTCGGTCAGCGTTGGTTATGAAGGGCGGTTGTACCTGGTGGAAGGACGCAACCTGGACGCGCTGGGCCTTGAATCGCTGCCGCGCCCGACCCTGCATGAGAATGCCAGTGAGGAAGAGATCGAGCAGTTCGTATGGGATCAGTTGCGCACCTGTTTCGATCCGGAGATCCCCGTCAATATCGTGGATCTTGGATTGGTGTACGGTTGCCGAATCGAGCGCCTGATCAGCGGTGAGCGCATGGTGACCATTCGCATGACCCTGACAGCGCCTGGCTGTGGCATGGGGGATGTGATTGCTGCCGATGCCCGCAACAAGATTCTGGGCGCGCCGCAGATCAATAAAGTACACACCGAAATCGTCTTCAGCCCTCCCTGGAGCCGCGACATGATGAGCGATGAGGCAAAACTTGAGCTTGGCATGTTTTAAGCGCCCTTGGGTCACAAGATGCACAGCGTGCTGTTAACCTGGGCAAAACGCCTGTTGATGTCGCTAGGAGCCTTGTTGCTGCTGGCGGCATTGCTGTTTGTGGTGGGTAATTTATGGGTGTTGGCGACGACCGCACGCTATATCGACAGGCAGGTGCTCGAGTGCCGGCCTGCCGATGTGGGTATCGTATTCGGCACCTCGCACTGGACGCGTAGCGGGTTACGCAACCCGCATTTTCATGCGCGCATGCGTACCTCTGCTTCGCTGATTGCCGAGTCGCGCGTATCGCACCTGCTACTTTCCGGAGACAACCGTACCCAGGCCTACAACGAACCCCGTGCCATGTGGCGCGACCTTTATCGGCGCGGCGTACCTGCCGAGCAACTTACCATGGATTTTGCCGGTTTCAGCACCTACGACACGCTGGTGCGAGCCCGCGATGTATTTCAGCTTGAAAAAGCGCTTCTGGTAACACAAAGCTGGCACCTGCCGCGCGCCATCTTTATTGGCCGGGCGCTGGGCATGGAAGTCACCGGGTGCGTGGCAGAGGAGGAGCCGGCAGCGGGAGAGTGGCGCTTGAGAATGCGCGAGTGGGCTGCCCGGGTTGCAACGCTCGGCGATATCTACGTCTGGGCCAGGCAGCCTTATTTTCTTGGCCCGGCCGAACCGATCGAGGTTAACAAGGCGCTTGAGAACACCGAAATGCCAGCAATGTCGGTGCCGTATCTTCTGGAGACGGGCGACCTCGATACAGGCGAGCTCCAGATGGGTGAACCCTAAGTATCAGGACCCCGGATATCAGCGGTGCGTCTTGCGTTTTTGCAAGGCGTAAAGTTCACGAATCAGCTGGCGGCACCCCTGCATGCATTCATCCACGACCGGCTCGATCGGGTCGGGCAGCGGGTGAGTGAATAGGGTAGACAATGCCTGCATCAGCACGCGCTCCTGCTCTAAAAGCTCGTTGATCAGTACCTGGCTATCATTACCGACAAAGCTTTTCAGGCGGCTCCAGAGCCACAGGAAGTCGTCGCGCTCAACGTCAGCATCACGAGGCAACATCTTCAGGTGCGCACGGGCAAGTTCCTGCAACTTGCGCATCTGTTTCAGCCGGGCCGTATAGTGCGGTTTCAGCGCATCGCGCAGCGAGGGGCGCAGGCGTTCGATATTGTCCTGGAAATAATCAATGCTGTCGGCCAGCGCTTCCAGCACGCTGTCCATCGCCACTTGGCGATTGTCGAGAAACATGAGCGTCTACCTCCTTCGGTGACGCAGATTGTGGGGGTGGCAGCGACGATTTGCCACCCCTAATGCGGATTATTTTTTGGTTTTCCCCTTAGCCTTTAGGCTTGGGGGGGGCTTTACGCACAGGAGAGGCATTCTTCTCGATATGCTCGATGATCATGCCCGCGATATCCTTGCCAGTAGAGCTCTCGATACCCTGCAAACCGGGGGAGGAGTTGACCTCCATGATGACCGGGCCGTGATTGGAGCGCAAAAGATCTACCCCCGCCACGCTGAGCCCCATGGCCTTGGCAGCACGAATGGCCGTCGAGCGCTCTTCCGGCGTGATACGGATAACGCTCGCAGTACCTCCACGGTGAAGATTGGAGCGGAACTCGCCTTCGGCTGCCTGACGCTTCATGGAGGCCACGACCTTGTCACCGATCACGAAACAGCGGATATCGGCGCCACGCGCTTCCTTGATGTACTCCTGCACCATGATATTGGTCTTCATGCCCATGAAGGCCTGAATGACGGATTCCGCCGCCTGGTTGGTTTCAGCCAGAACCACACCGATACCCTGGGTGCCTTCCAGAAGCTTGATGACCAGCGGTGCGCCCTTGACCATGGTAATCAGATCGGGAATATCGTCCGGCGAATGGGCGAAGCCGGTAATGGGTAGCCCCAGCCCCTTGCGTGAAAGCAGCTGTAGCGAGCGCAGCTTGTCCCGCGACCGGGTGATCGCCACCGAGTCGTTGATGACGTAAGTGCCCATCATTTCAAACTGGCGCAGCACGGCACAGCCGTAAAACGTGACCGATGCACCGATACGCGGGATGACCGCGTCAAACGGCTCGATCTCCTGGCCTTTATAATGGATGGAGGGATGGTGCGAGGCGATGCTCATGTAGCAGCGCAGCGTATCCACCACGCGTGCGGTATGGCCACGCACCTCGGCCGCCTCGATAAGGCGCCGAGTGGAGTACAGGTTGCGATTACGAGAAAGAAGAGCGATGTGCATTCAGGACTCCGGGCCAGAAAAAGGGCTAGTCATTGTTGAGTTAAGGCTCGCCATGAAGAAATGCGGCGCCTGGAGCAACCAGCAGGCGGCGCATGGCGCGGCGTCCAAGTAACATGGGGTGGCGCATATTGCTGCGATCGGTCAGGGTTAGTTCAACGAAAAAGTTCAGCTGACCCATCTGCATGGGCGTTCGAATCACGTAGCGCCACTCGCTGTGTCCGTTTGAGCTGGTAACTCGGCGCCGGTCATGAAGATGCAGCTTGAGACGGTGTTCAGGCGTTGTCGGCCCGCCGCTATGGGTCAGAAAGCTCACCCAAAGTTGGCCGTGCTCATCTTCATGAGTTTCAATCTCTTCGGCGTGCAGCGCTGAAGTCCGGGCACCCGTGTCTGCTTTACAGCATAGGTGAAGACCCAGTTCAGGCAACGTCACCATCTCACGACGGCCAATTACCGCTTTAGCCTGATAGGGTAGTTCCTTCACGGTACACTCCTTGCAATTCGTTGATAATGTCCAGATCAGCGTTTGACCGCCTGTGTCATGGCGGCAAGTCGACGTTGAACAGCCGAGCCTTCCGGCGCATCGCGCAGCGCCAGCATGACAGGCAGGCGCAGGCGAGGTATCAGGGCAATGTCGCGAACCACGCTGGCAAAATTGGTGCGTTCGTCGTCTGCCAGGCGATCAAGAAAGAGCGGCAGTCGGTATGCATCTTCAAGCAGCGGCCAGCCACGCCCGGCGATGGCCGCCAGAACGTCAGGGCCACAGGCATGCGGATCATCCAGCAAGCTTGAGTACCACGTGCCCACGTCCGATGCATCAGAGCTTCCGACCGCGCGAATACAGGCACACAGCGTTTCCATATCGCCTTCACTCGCCGCCTGTTCGCCACGCTTGCGAAGCGCTACGACCAGCGGCGTTGCCAGTGACTGATGCTCTAAACAGTAGCAGAGTGAATGCACAACGCTAGTGGGCAGTGTTCCAAGCCGCGATGCCAGCACATCACTCTGCTCGGCATCCAGGCGAACCGCATAATCGGCGATTCCCTGCAGCCCCAGCGCCTGCCAATCGATGGCCAGCTGGCCGCTCAGATAAGCGTCGACCGGCTCGAAATGCTGGCTTGCCGGCAGGCCTTTCGCATGAGTGGCATGGGCGTTAAGCATTGCCTGGAAGGTCACGCTGGGCGTAAAGGCGAGCGGATTATCCTTCATAAAATGGTCCACGTCTTTAGCGTTGTGATCCATCGCTGAAACATTTTTACCCAGCGTTTCCATCAGTCGATTTAGAAAGCCATCACGCTGGGCAGGAGAGAGCATCCCCTGTTCATCCAGGGGAAGCGCCAGGAACCAGATGGCAGGCTCCGGCATGTCGCCCAGGCTGAATACGGCGGCCAAGCGCGCCTGGCCCTGCCAGGGCTCGGGCCATGGCCGTTGGCCCTGCTCGAATTCGGCAAGCGTCTCGCGTGAAAGAGGTGCCACGCGTCGGCCCATGTGGTAGAGCGAAACTTCAGCGCCGCTGCGTGTAAAAAAATCTTCAATGGTCTGAATTGGTTGCATGATGTCCTTCCGCATTGCAAGTTTGCACTCTACCTTGCCCCTTTCGCGGTGTCAGCCGAAACGGCTGATAAATCCTTGCTTTGTTACCTGTATGGTCAAAAAATGAACAACTTTGCGAAAGCCTTCTGAGAGTAGCGCTGGCGAGACCTTTCCATAGTTTATCCACAGGCTCTTGCAGGTTTTCTGTGAATCTGTGAGTAACCCTTGTTGGCGGGGTATAAGTGGCAACTCGACTGCAGAGTTGGGATAATGGGGTCAACCCAAAAATGATCTTACCAAGGTGTTTATGAGCGTCCATCAACAGCTTCAAACCGCGCTTCTCGAGCTTGAAGCCGCCATGAAGGCCGCCAATCTGTGGCGCGTCCCGACTCCCGAGGCCAGTGCCTTTGCAAGCCAGGAGCCTTTTTGTATCGACACCATGTCGCTCCCACAGTGGGTGCGCTTTGTGTTTGTAGCCAGGCTCAACGCGCTTGTTGAAGCGAAAGCGCCCATGCCTGCCAAGTGCGATGTAGCCCCGGCCATGGCCGCCTACATGATTCAGGAAAAGCTGCGGGCCAGTGACCACCTGCTGGTGGTGCGCGCTTTTGAGAAGGTCGACCAGCTGGTGACGGATAACTAACCATAAAACACCGGGCCTGCACGATGGCAGGCCCGGTGGCAAAAGCGTCCAGTCCGTTCAGTTAAAAGCGGTAGCTTAGCCCACCCATGACCACGACCGGGTCGATATCCACAGAGCCTGCGGCGGCGCCGTTGATAGTGGCATCGGTGTTGATATCCAGATACCAGGCGGCAGCATTCAGCGCCCAGTGATCGTCTATCACCAGATCCACGCCCACCTGACCTGCTGCTCCCCAGGAATTTTCCAGATCAAGCTCGCCAATCGCCAGATGCTCGCTTGAGAAACGTGTGTAGTTGACGCCTGCGCCAACATAAGGCTGCACGCGGGACGCAGTGCCGCCTAGCGGGTAGTACTGCAGTGTCAGCGTGGGCGGAAGGTGCTTGGTAGACGCAAGGTTATCCCCGTTAAGCGCGATGTCATGCTCAAACGGGCGTGCGGCCAGTAGTTCAACACCTAGCTTGTCGTGAAAGCGATAGCCAAGGGTAAAGGCAAAATCAGTTTTATCCTGTACATCTACTGAAAAAGCGCCGTTGGCGAGCGTGCCGTTATCGCCTTTAGGGGATACCTTGGCGACCCCTACACGGGTAAAGAAATCGCCCGCGCCGTAGGCGAGTGCCTGGGTGCTGGCCAGCAGTGACGCGGCGGCGAGGCCGGTTACAAATAAAATAGGAAGTGATGAGTGGCGCATAGCATTGCTCCTGCCGTTAACGTGATTCCGGTGAATGATTTAAATCGTTGCGAATCATGGAGGTAGTGTATCGGCGCAATAACACGGTGTTATTGACCTGAAGCAAAGAGTGATGCGCTGGCGGAGGCATGAATCAGAACGGGGTGGGTGGTCAGAGGGCTTGTGCACTGTGCAGGGTTATTGGCAGTGCTGAATGCAAAAGGCCTCCCCGTGATGTCACGGGGTGGCCTTTTCGCTCGCGGTAAGGCTTTTAGCGCTCGATATGCTGATATTCGCCTGAGTCCGCCGTGATGGAGCTGACCACAAGGATGGCGATAAACGATGCAATGAAACCAGGAATGATCTCGTAGATACCGGGGCCACCCAGGAACTCGCTGCTCCAGCCCAGTGAAATCCAGATCATGACCGTGGCGGCGCCAACAATCATACCTGCGATGGCACCGGCACCGTTGGTGCGTGACCACATCAGCGACAAGAGGATCAGCGGACCGAACGCGGCGCCAAAGCCTGCCCAGGCGTTACTCACAAGCCCCAGCACCTGAGAGTCAGGATTGGAGGCAATGACGGCGGCCACCAGACCCACCAGCACAACGCTTATCCGGCCAACGGTCACGGTCTGCTTTTCAGACGCCTGCTTGTTCAAGAACAGGCGGTAGAAGTCCTCGGTCAATGAAGAAGACGCCACCAGCAGCTGGCTTGAAATCGTACTCATCACGGCTGCGAGCAGAGCCGCATACAGGAAGCCGGTAATCAGCGGATGGAACAGCAGTTCCGCCAGAATGATGAAGATAGTTTCCGGGTCCTGAATTTCCATGCCGTTACGAATCGCATAGGCCCGTCCGAAAATGCCCAGAGAGACCGCCCCGATCAGCGAAATGGCCATCCAGCCCATACCGATGTTGCGCGCCGTCGGCACATCTTTCAGGTGACGAATGGCCATGAAACGCACGATGATATGCGGCTGGCCAAAGTAGCCCAGGCCCCAGGTCACCGCCGAGAGCCAGCCGATGAAGGTCAGCCCATCAGTCCAGGAAAGCAGGGTGGGGTCAACGCTATTGAGCGTCTGCGACGCCTGGGTGAAGCCGCCACCGCCTTCGCCGAACAGCACTACCGCCGGCATGATGATCAGCGCCAGCATCATGATGCAGCCCTGCACGAAGTCCGTCATGCTCACGGCCAGAAAGCCGCCCACCACGGTGTAGATAAGCACCACGCCCAGGGTAATGATGACGCCCAGGGCATAGTCACTCATGTCGCCAATGTTGATGATGCCGGCAAAGGCGCTTTCAAAAAGCTTGCCGCCAGCCACCAGGCCGGACGCCGTATACACCGCAAAGAAGATAACGATGACAATGGCCGATACCGTTCTAAGCGACATCGCCCGCGTGGGGAATCGGTTGGCCAGAAAGGCCGGAATGGTGATCGCATTGCCGTAGTGAACGGTCTGCTCACGCAGGCGCGGGGCGACCAGAATCCAGTTGAGAAAAGCACCCACGAACAGGCCAATGCCGATCCAGGCCGAGCCCAGCCCGGATACGAACATCGCGCCCGGCAGGCCAAGCAGCAGCCAGCCGCTCATGTCCGAGGCGCCAGCCGAAAGGGCCGCTACCTTCGGGCTCAGCGTTCGCCCGCCCAGCACGTAATCTTCAGAGGTTGACGTTGATGTGCGCATGGCATACACGCCGATGCCAATCATGAGCGCAAAGTAAGCAAAAAGGCTGATCCAGACGCCAATAGCCATGAAGTTCTCCTGTTATCGAGTCGGATAGCTCCGACAGGTTAGTGCGCCTTCCTGTCCGTGGCAGGTAAGGCGCCGCCTTGTTGTTGTTAACCCTTTTTATCTATTGACGTTGCCGATCTCAGCGAACGCCTGGTCGTTCAGTCATCACCCAGCGCCAGCAGGGAGGCATTGCCACCCAGCGCCGCCGTATTGTTGGTGACGGTTTTTTCAGTAATGAAGCGCTGCAGGTAGTGCGGTCCGCCCGCTTTGGGGCCTGTGCCTGAAAGCCCTTGGCCGCCAAAGGGTTGAACGCCTACCACGGCCCCGATGATATTACGGTTTATATAGACATTGCCCACTCGAATTTTCTGCGCTATTTCAGCGGCAAAGGATTCATTGCGGCTATGCACGCCAAACGTCAGGCCATAACCCCGGCCGTTGATATCCTTGATCACCTGATCAAGCTCGCGGGCCTTGTAGCGCACGATATGCAGCACGGGGCCGAACTGCTCGCGGGTCAGGGAGTTGATGCTGTCAATGACAAAGGCAACCGGCGCCACGAAGGTGCCGTTTTGAGTCTGCTCGGCCGCCATGGGCGTTTCAGCCACCATGCGGTTTTCACCCTTGAGCTTTTCGATATGCTCAAGCAGCCCCTTGCGTGCCTCTTCGTCAATCACCGGGCCAACGTCGGTTCCCAGATCGCGCGGGTCACCAATGCGCAACTCGTTCATCGCCCCTTGCAAGATGGTGATCACGCGGTCGGCAACGTCATCCTGCAGGTAAAGCACGCGTAGCGCCGAACAGCGCTGGCCCGCGCTCTGGAAGGCAGACTGAATCACATCCACCACTACCTGCTCGGGCAGGGCGGTCGAGTCGACGATCATGGCGTTCATGCCGCCGGTCTCGGCAATCAGTGTGGGCAGCGGGGCATTTTCGCGGGCGGCCAGAGCGCGGTTGATGATCTGCGCGGTGTCGGTGCCGCCGGTAAATACCACGCCGGTAATGCGTGGATCGGACGTCAGCACGCTACCCACCGTCGGGCCGTCGCCCGGCAGCAGTTGCACCACATCCCGGGGCAGGCCGGCTTCGTAAAGCAGTTCAATGACCCGATGAGCCACGATGGAAGTTTGCTCGGCGGGCTTGGCAAGCACGGTGTTGCCGGCAACGGCTGCGGCAACAATCTGACCGCAGAAGATAGCCACCGGGAAGTTCCAGGGGCTGATCGCGGCAAACACGCCTTTACCGCCCATGATCAGCCGGTTGGATTCGCCGGTCGGGCCGGGTAGTTCGATCGGCGCGCCCAATGACTCCTCGGCACGCATGGCGTAGTAGCGGCAGAAATCCACCGCTTCCTTGATCTCGTCCACGCCGTCGGTCAGAAGCTTGCCACCTTCGCGCGAGCAAAGGGTCATCAGCTCCGGCATGTTGTCTTCCATCAGGTCGGCCAGACGGCGCAGTACGGCGGCGCGCTCGGCCACCGGTGTGGCTTCCCAGCGCGGGAAGGCTTCCCAGGCGGCGTCCAGCGCCTTGGCGGCCTGCTCCTGGGTGGTCCACTGCACGCTGCCCACGCTCTGACGACGATCAAAGGGCGAGGTCACCTGGTGCGTGTTGGCAGCATCGTCGGCCACGTCAAAGGCCAGCAGCGGCTTGGCCGGATACTGCTTGTCCATGAAGGTGGCCATCTTCTCCATCAGCGGATAGAAGTGGCTGCGCACGTTCAGGTTGACGCCGCGCGAGTTGGGCCGCTTCGGCCCGTAGATATCGCGGGGCAGCGGAATGCGCGTATTGGTCAGCGATTTCTGCTTGCGCAGGGTCTCGATCGGATGCTGGCACAGCCACTCGACCGGCACCTCCGGGTCAACCAGCTGGTGAACGAAGGAGGAGTTGGCGCCGTTTTCCAGCAGGCGACGTACCAGGTAGGGAAGCAGATCCTTATGGGCGCCGACCGGGGCATAGATGCGGCAGTAAGTACCTTTCGGCGCGCGGGCGAGGGCGGCGTCATAAAGCGCTTCGCCCATGCCGTGCAGGCGCTGGAACTCGAACGGACGGCTATCGTGATTGGCCAGCTCCAGAATGGTCGTAACCGTGTGGGCATTGTGGGTGGCAAACTGCGGGAAGATACGTCCCAGGGTATCCTTGGAGAGCAGGAACTGGGCGCAGGCCAGATAGGCGACATCAGTACATGCCTTGCGGGTATACACCGGATAGCCGTCTACGCCCAGCTGCTGGGACTCCTTGATCTCACTGTCCCAGTAGGCGCCTTTTACCAGACGCAGAGGAATCTCGTCGCCCTGCTGTTCGGCCAGGCGGTTGAGATAGTGCAGTACCGGCAGCGCCCGCTTGGAGTAGGCCTGTACTACCAGACCAAAGTGGCCCCAGCCCTTGACGGCGCTGCTTTCGTACACGGCACGGAACACTTCCAGCGAAAGCTCCAGGCGGTCGACCTCTTCGGCATCGATGGTCACGGCCACGTCCAGCTCGCGGGCCTTGGTGACCAGTTTGATGACCGTATCCACCAGCTCCGCCAGCACCTGCTCGCGGCGGCCAAACTCGTAGCGCGGGTGAAGCGCGGAAAGCTTGATCGAGACCGAAGGCTTCGGCGTCTTGTCGCTCAGGCGCTGGGAGGTCTTGCCTACCTGCTCGATGGCGCGGGCGTAGTCGTCGAAGTAGCGCTTGGCGTCATCGCGGGTGCGCGCCGCTTCGCCCAGCATATCGTAGGAGTAGGTATAGCCTTTGTTGAACAGCGGCTTGGAGCGCTTCAGGGCTTCATCGATATCCCGGCCCAGCACGAACTGCTTGCCCATGATCTTCATGGCTTCGACCATGGCGCGGCGAATGACCGGCTCGCCCATGCGGTTGACCATGCGGTTGATAAAGGTGGCGGGCTGGCCATCCCTTGGGTGGTCAAGCTTCAGGACCCGGCCGGTCATCAGCAGACCCCAGGTGGAGGCATTCACCATCCAGGATTCACTCTTGCCTGCATAGGATTGCCAGTCGGCCGGGCCAAGCTTGTCTTCAATCAGGGCATCGGCGGTCGCTTTATCTGGAATACGCAGCATGGCTTCGGCCAGGCACATCAGCATCAGGCCTTCGTGAGTATCCAGGCTGTACTGTTGTAAAAGCTCATCGATGGTATCCACGGCCGTGTCCATCTTGCGGACATCACGGATCAGCGCCGCCGTGTTGGCCTCAATGCGAGCGAAGTCTTCGCGATCCGTATCCAGCAGCTTGATCAGCTCACCCACGTAGGTTTCTTCGTCCACAATATAGTGGTCGCTCACCTGCGCCATCAGCGTATCAAGATCAGTTTGCCAGGTGGCAGAGTCACGCATTTTTTTAGCGTTGAGCATTGAGGCCCCCGTGAATCCAGTTAAAGCGAATAGGTAGTAGGGCGTTTACGCCCAGGCAGCGCTCGAATGTAGAGTGCCGCGCGCTTTGGTGTATGTCGTTTTCTCGGCAAAACGTGTCAATTTCATGGCAAGCGTAGGCCGTTTTCAACTTTAGTAGTAGGCGTTTGGCGCCGTCAGCGGGCTTTTTCCTGCTGCCGATGAGGCTGGCGCGAAAGGCGCCGGGGTGCCTTGACGCAATGTGCGCGGTGATACGCCGTAGCTACGTCGAAAGGCATGCGAGAGAGCACTCTGATTGGCAAAGCCGGTTTGAATGGCAATATCGGTCAGCGGTAGACGGCTTTGCAGGATCAACTGGCGCGCGGCGTGCAGGCGCTGGCGCTTGACGTACTGCCAGGGCGAGAGCCCTGTCTGGGCACGAAAGCGCTCGGAAAAATGCGCCTCACTCAGGCAGGCCAGTTTGGCCAGGTCTGCCACGCGTAGCTCATCGGCCAGGTGATGATGGATAAAGCGGTCTATCTGGGGCATATCGATGCGCCGCTGACAGGCGGAAGTGGCATCGCCCAGACGCGCTTTCAACGAACCAAGCAGCGTTGCTGCCAGGCGGTCCTGCTGAAACGAAGTGACGGAAGGGTCGAAGCCCTGGGCCAGCTCGCTCTCCATGAACGCCAGGTAGTGACGCAGCGGTGTATCGAGAGCAAAAAAACGCGGCGCGTCAAACAGGGCTACCAGCTCGCGATGTTCGCCGGTCAAGGCTGGGGCGTCTTCGGGCAAGTCCAGGATCAGCTGGCGATTGTGGCCGTGGCCTGCGTAGTAGTGCTCGTGATTGGCCGGCACGATACAGCCCGAAAAGGCGTTGATGCGCCCGCCAAGGCCTTCGATCTCGAATTCCGAAGAGCCGCAGAGCGTAATCACGATCTGATGGAAATCATGCGCGTGGTGATGAGTGGCGCTATCCAGCGGGATCTTGCGAATGGTGCTCGGCATGAGTGTCATCTCCTGGCGCTGCTTGAGCCGCTATTGCTGACGCAACGCCGTATGGGCCGCTAGATGGTCACGTAATACTTGAAGCTCCTCTTGGCCCTGTGCATTCAAAAGCGGCTTGCCCTGAGCAATCTGCCAACGCCGTCCATGAAGCTCCATCAGGTGCGAGGCACGACGGCGCACGCCTTCTAGATACTCATTGTGGCGAATCGGGTAGCCGATAATCGCATTCCACTCGGTTTCACCTACCTGGCTATTCAACGCTTTATCGAAAAGGGCCAGCAGATCCTTGGGTTCGGTGCGATAGCGCGGTGTACCTACGGTCAAAAGCACCGCTAGCACGCCCCCGATTACCAATAGGCAAACCCCGAGTACCAGCAGGTATAGTGCCATGCGTTAACTCCCAGCCGCGGTTCTTCATTTAGTCGTCAAGTATACGCGCGCGCTATCCAAGACGAAAATTTTACCGGCGGGCGAACTTTTTCAACGCAGAGTGTCTGAAGTAGTACAGGCAACGTAGCGATAGCAGTCGCTAATAGTGTTGTCCTAGCTATTGTTTCTCGATCCCTTGCTTCCGCTGCCTTCCCGGCAGCGGTTTTTTTTGCCTGCTCGATCTACGGCTGCGTGCTGAGGCGTTCAAGGGGCAGGCAGGGTAGCGCCAGGCCTGATAGTTTATGCTACCACTCAAGGTAAGCATAGCTGAGTGGGTAGCTTGAACGTAAACTTCAACGCTTGGCTATCATGCATGCCACCAAGGAGCCTTACATGGACGCACGTGAGTATCTAAATCGCAAAGGCGTTGGCGTAGAGCGTGAGCCCGAGCGCCCCAACACGCTTGAGGAGAAAGCCTGGGAGCGTGCCCGCGGGGCCGGTATGCAACGGCCCAAGTCCGGCACGCCCCACGATTGGGAAGACTGGGAGCGCCACCACGACGATATCGCTTTTGACGCCGCAAGCCTTGAGCAGAAAATTGACAAGCAGGCGCACCGTAAAGGCCAGTCTGACGCTGTGCTGGCCGCTAACGCGCAGGAGGCTGTCGGCCACTTTACGCCGCCTGTCGTAACCCCTGCCCAGGTACCTCACGAACCTGCCAGTGCCAGCGGACAGAAAGCCCCGCAGCAGCACGTCCAGAGTGAACCCGCGGCCCTCAAGGCCGCCTATCGCATTCTGGCCGTTTTGCTGCCGCCGCTTGCGCTGGGATTAACCGGCGCAAGTGCCGGGCGCATCGTTATAAGCGTCATTCTGACGCTGCTTGGCTGGGTGCCGGGCGTCATTTACGCGTTTATGTGGCTGGGGCGTCGTTAACTTTATAATTGCCTTGGGTTTACCGCTTGGCAGGTAACGTAAAGTCCGTATAATTCGCGTAAACCATTTTATAACGCGGGGTTTACAATGGGCTATCTGGTCGGCGTAACGGCGCTTTGGGCATTTTCATTTTCACTGATAGGGGTGTATCTGTCAGGGCAGGTAGACAGCTACTTCGCGGTATTGATGCGGGTAACGCTAGCCATGCTGGTGTTTCTCCCCTTTCTGCGTCCAAGCCTTTTGCGTGGCAAGCAGCGCCTTGCCCTGATGGCCTTGGGAGCCATACAGCTGGGTGTCATGTACACCTTCTTTTACCAATCGTTTCTACTGCTCTCCGTGCCGGAAGTGCTGCTGTTCACCATCTTTACGCCGGTCTATATCGCGCTGCTTGATGACCTGATGTTTGGTCGTTTCACCCCCATGTACCTGATAACTGCACTACTGGCCGTCATCGGCGCGGCGGTGATTCGCTACGACGGTATCGATAGCGGTTTCTGGATGGGGTTTTTAGTGGTTCAGGGCGCTAACCTGTGCTTTGCCCTGGGGCAGGTTGGCTATCGCCGCCTGGCCGCGGATCTACCGCCTACGCTTGCCTGGCACAACGTGTTTGGCTGGTTCTTTATTGGCGCCATGCTCGTGGCACTGCCGGCCTACCTGCTGTTTGGCAACAGTAGCGCACTGCCCACCACCTCGCTGCAATGGGGCGTGCTTGCCTGGCTTGGATTGATGGCCTCAGGGGTCGGTTACTTCGCCTGGAACCAGGGCGCGACGAAGGTAGACGCCGGAACGCTTGCGATCATGAACAACGCGCTCATTCCCGCCGGGCTGCTGATCAACCTGCTGATCTGGAACCGGGATGCGGATGTTCCCCGGCTGCTGATCGGCGCACTAATCATGGGCGCCTCGCTATGGCTTAACAACTGGTGGCTGGCCCGTCGCCGTAGGGCACTTGCCTGAGGCGCGCGGGCGGGCATGGCCAAGTCCCTGCGTCCTAAGCCCACAAGTCCTAAGCCCATTTGCCCGAAACCCTGGCTATCTCCATAATGGCAGGCTGATGCTAGCGAGAGCCGTCCATGCCTAATACCCCACCGCCATCCTCGACACCGCCGCCCGGCCAAGCAGCTGGGCAAGCGCGTACCCGGCCCTTCAAAACGATCGGGCTGATTGGCCGCTTGGGTAGCGCAAAAGTCGTCGACTCCTTGCAGCGCCTGATTGGCTATCTCGTCGAGCACGGCTACCAGGTGCTGGTGGAAGACCGCACGGCTACTGCGCTTCCCAAGCACGGCCAGCCGGAAGCCAGCCGACGCATGCTGGGCGAGCTGTGTGATCTGGTGATCGTGGTGGGCGGTGACGGCAGCTTGCTGGGGGCGGCCCGCACGCTGTGCCGCAGTGGCACGCTGATTCTGGGCGTCAACCGGGGGCGGCTGGGGTTCTTGACCGATATCTCGCCAGATGAGCTGGAAAGCCGGGTAGGTGAAGTACTGGCCGGGGAATTCGAGGTCGAAGAGCGCTTTCTGCTGGACGCGGTGCTGTATCGCCACGGTGTGGCCGTGGGTAACGGCGAGGCGCTGAACGAGGTGGTGGTGCATCCGGGTAAAGCCGTTCGCATGATCGAGTTCGAGCTGTTTATCGACGGCCAGTTCGTGTACAGCCAGCGCAGTGACGGCCTGATTATCGCAACGCCTACCGGTTCAACCGCCTACGCGCTTTCCGGCGGTGGGCCCATTATGCATCCCAAGCTCGATGTCGTGACGCTGGTGCCCATGTTCCCCCATACGCTTTCAAGCCGGCCTATCGTGATCGATGCGGCCAGTGAGATTCGCATCCATATCGGGGAAACCAACCAGACCTACCCGCATATCAGCTGCGATGGACAAACGCGAGCGGTCGCCAAACCTGATGACGTCCTGGTCATCAAGCGCAAGCCCGAACGCGTGCAGTTGGTGCATCCCATGGGGCATAATTTCTACGATGTGCTGCGCAGTAAATTGGGTTGGAGCCACCGGCTGGGAGATTGAGCATGGCGGGTTACGACCTGATTGGCGACGTTCATGGTTGCGGGGCAACGCTGATCGCGCTGCTGGAAAAGCTCGGCTACCGCGAGCAGGGGGGCGTCTACCGCCACCCTGAACGCAAGGTGATCTTTCTGGGAGATCTGATCGATCGTGGCCCGCGTATTCGTCTGGCGGTGCGCGTAGCGCGGCGTATGGTGGAAGCCGGGCAGGCGTATATCGTGATGGGCAACCATGAGCACAACGCGCTGGCCTATACTCACCCCGCGCCGCCCGGCAGCAACAAGCGCTGGCTGCGCGAGCATACGCCACGCCACAACCGCATCATGGAAGATACCCTGGCCCAGTACCGGGATTACACTAACGAGTGGGACGATACGCTTGCCTGGTTCAAGACGCTGCCGCTGTTTCTGGAAATCGACGGCATTCGCGTGGTACACGCCTGCTGGGACGAGGCGCTGATCGAGCAGTTGAAGGCGCGTTTTCCCGATGGGCGCATCGATACCCGCTTTCTGGTCGAGTCCACCGACCCCTCCACCCAGGCCTATGAGATCATCGACCGCTTGACCCGCGGTGCAAATATTCCTCTCCCCAGTGGCGTGGCTATTCAATCCGGCGACGGCTATACCCGGCAGAGTTTTCGCGCGCACTTCTGGGCGGCCCAGCCCGAGCAGTGGGGCGATGTGGTTTTTCAGCCCGATAACCTGCCGGGCGAGCTGGAAAAACGGCCTCTCAGCCACAGCGAGCGCCAGCGGCTGAGCTACTATGGGCCTGAACAGCCGCCGCTTTTTATCGGTCATTACTGGTGTGAAGGAATTCCGGCGCTGCCTACCCAAAATATCGCCTGCCTTGACTACAGCGCGGTGAAATATGGGCGTCTGGTGGCCTATCGATGGAATGGTGAACGTCAGCTAAGCGCTGATAATTTTACCTGGATTCAAGTGGTTAAAGATGATCGTGGATAAATCGATAGGTCTGAAACCCTTGGCGTTTGACGCGCGTTTGCAAGAGTTACAATCGCTTACATTATTTTTGCGAAAAGGCTGAACTAACTGTGCGGGCGGCTATCAGAGTAAGTGTTCCCTTGAATGATCCCTTGCTTTGATCCGGCGGCCCCCTCCGCCGGATTTTTTTCGTCTGTACGCTGCACCGATAATTTTTGATCATAAGCTCCACGCATGGATTACTAGCCAAGGGCTACTACTGGGAGAGGCTATGCACCCCGTTGCGCGATTACCAAGCGGTGCCGATACGCAGGAACTACGCAAGGCACTTTGGCATTATCGAATAGGCCATCGCATTACCGATGAGCCGGACGGCTCGGTGCTATGGGTGGCCGACCCGCGCCAGCAAGAGCAGCTCAAAGCGCTGGTGGCACGCTGGGAGCGGGGTGAGTCGCTCATTCTCGACCAGCCCACCCACGCCGCTCGCGGGACGGGGCTTGCAACCACGCTGCGGCGGGTGCCGGTCACCGCGTTTGCGATTGCCATCAGCCTAGCGGTTTTTGGCCTGATCGCCGTGCTGGGCGACAGCGTCGTCATGGCTCTTACCATCGTGCCGGTCAGTGTCGCGGGTAATCAACTGGTGTACGAAGGATTGAGCGACACGCTGATGGCAGGCCAGCTCTGGCGGCTGCTGTCGCCGGCGTTTCTGCATTTTGGCTGGATGCACCTTATCTTCAACCTGATGTGGCTGTGGTATTTTGGCCGCCAGATCGAGGCATTGCAGGGCAGCAAGACCATGCTGCTGCTGGTTCTGGTGGCGGGTATTGGCGCCAATATTGCCCAGTACGTGACCGGCACGGTGCTGTTTGGCGGGATGTCCGGCGTCGTGTACGCCTTGCTTGGCCACGTATGGCTGATGTCCCGCCGAGTACCGCAAAGTGGTTTTTTCGTGCCTCAGATGCTGGTGGTCTTCATGCTGGGGTGGATGGTGTTTACCATGACGGACCTTGCGGGCTCCGTCGGGTTTGGCAACGTGGCCAACGAAGCGCATTTGGGCGGCCTTCTGGTAGGGCTTGTCACCGGCTGGCTCTATTCCGCCCGCCGTTTGAAAAAAAACTGAGAGGCTTTCAATGAGCGATATGACCTTCGACAAGATGATCAACCAGATGACCCCGGCGATTTATGAAAGCCTCAAACAGGCCGTGTCGCTACGCAAGTGGCCGGACGGGCGCTTTCTGACTCAGGAGCAGACGGAACTCTGCCTGGAAGCGGTCATGCGCTATGAGGCGGAAAACAACGTTCCCGAAGAGAACCGGGTGGGCTATCTGGAACAGCGCACTTGCGGGGCGGCGTCTTCGGGCGCCAACGTGACCCCTGAAATGGCCGGGCTTGCTCGGGATGCAACGCGTGACTGATGCTGTCAACTCCGTTCAAGGCTGTCTGAGTAAAATGGTGGCCACTCTGCCCGCAAGTCAAGACGCATCGGTGGTGTACCACCTGCGCGCAGGCGAGCAGCAGGTGCCGCTCAACGCGCGTATCGGCACGCCGATATCGCTTGAGTGGAGCGGCGCTATCGCCTGTACGCACTGCGGCCGGGCAACCCGAAAAAGCTTTGCCCAAGGCTACTGCTATCCGTGTTTCAAGCGTCTGGCCCAGTGCGATACCTGCATCATGAAGCCGGAAACCTGCCACTTTTTTCAGGGTACCTGCCGAGAGCCCGAATGGGGCGAGAAGCACTGCTTTCAGCCGCATATCGTCTATCTGGCCAATTCTTCCGGCTTGAAAGTGGGGATTACCCGCAAGACGCAAATGCCTACCCGCTGGCTGGATCAGGGCGCCATTCAGGCGCTGCCAATTCTTGAGGTCAATACCCGCCAGCAGTCAGGGCTTGTGGAGATGCTCTTCAAGGAGCAGGTCAGCGACCGGACCAACTGGCGGGCCATGCTCAAGGGCGAAGTGGAAGCGTTAGACCTTGTCAGCGAGCGCGACCGGCTGCTGGCGTTGCTTGAAGGCGGGTTGAATCAGCTGCGCGAACTGCACGGCAGCGACGCCATTCGCCCCCTGGATGAAAAGCCGCGGTCATTTCAATACCCTGTCGAAGTGTTTCCCCGCAAGGTCGTGTCGCACAATTTCGATAAGCAGGCGCGGGTGGATGGCGTGCTCCAAGGCATCAAAGGGCAGTACCTGATACTCGATACCGGGGTAATTAATCTTCGAAAATTCACGGGTTACGAAGTTACCCTGACATAATTCGCCTAGCCAGGGCGGCCTGCATTGGCTAAGGTTAAGGGCATACAACTCCTCCAAGTTCCAGCAACGCAAGGAAGCCCTGATGCCCTGGCTAAAACTGCTGCATATAGCCGCGCTCGTTATCTGGTGCGGCTCACTTTTGTACCTGCCAGCGTTACTTAGCTATACATTACAACTGCGTAAAGATGCGGGCTTTGCTCAGGGTTCGCCGCCCATGCCGCGCTTTTTCTATAATTCCGTAGCCACGCCCGCGGCCCTGGCGGCCATTTTTTCCGGCACGCTGCTGTTTCTGTTTCACGGCTTGATGGGTGGCTGGCTGATTTTCAAGCTGGGGGCGGTGGTATTGATGGTGGTCGCTCACGGCTGCTGCGGCTGGTTGATTCTGCGCCTGGAAATGGGTATCTACCGAGGAGTGAAAACCGCGTCAATTCTGGCCCTGCTGCTGGCGTTGGCGGGTATTCTCGGCGTGCTGGGGTTTGTGCTGGCCAAACCGCTGGACTGGAGTTAACCCGCCATGCTCAGTGATCTACTACTTGTCCACCTCGACGCCGACGGCGTGTTCATACACCAATTGACCGCCCAGCCAGCCTGTCAGCGCCACAAGCCCGCCTGTCACCAGCGAGATGACAATGCCCCAAGGCAGTACCAGCGCCGGGTCATTAAAGCGAATCAACCAGTTCAGCGATGCAAGGGACAGCATGACGACGGCAATGATCGCGTGGCTCCAGCCGGTGATCAAACGGCGAATCTGGCCGACGGTTACCAAGTCGACAATGCCCGCAAGGCTTGCAAACCATCCACCAAAAGCGCCAATGCCCGCAAGCCAAAGACCCACACGCAGCCAGAAGGGGTCGTCGGTATACCAATAGCCCAGATCGCAGGCGACCAGTGCCAGAAGCGCGGCAACGGGAAAGTGAACCATCAAAGGATGCAGCGGGTGGCCAGCAATAGCAGCGCGGCTTGTGATTTTACGCCTGTCGGGGTTTGCCATTGTCACTTCCTGTGGGCAGAAAAAGGAATAAGAGTATGAGGGAACGCTTTTTACATCACGCCGCCTTGGCTTGTATTCAACGTGCTGCGCTGCGGCGGGTCAACCGGTTAATGGTGATTCTTGTCGCGTTGGGGCTTGCAGGATGTGCCGGCGATAGATCCATTCTAGACCCTGCCGGGCAAGCTGCACGCGATGTGGTACTCATCTGGTGGGTCATGCTTACGTTTGCAACGGTAGTGTTCATTGCCGTGATTTCGCTCTGGCTTTATACGTTCAAGCGCAAGTATCACGAACGCACCCCGCAACAGGAGCGCAAGATTGCCCGCCGCTGGGTCATTGGCGGCGGTATCCTGCTGCCCGTGTTTAGCGTAAGCGCGTTGCTCATGTTTGGCGTGCCGGCGGGTAAGCGCATGCTGCCGTTACCGTTGGGCCACCCGGTAGAAGTTATCGAAGTCATCGGCCATCAGTGGTGGTGGGAAGTTCGTTACCCAGGGGCAGAAGGGGGCGAAGTGGTCACCTCCAACCAGCTCGTTCTGCCCGCTGGCGAACCGGTCGATTTTCATGTCACGTCTGCCGACGTTATCCACGCCTTCTGGATACCCAGGCTTGGTGGCAAGATCGACATGCTGCCGGGGCGAGTCAACGTGATTCGTCTGGAAGCCGACGAGCCGGGCGTCTATGGCGCCCAGTGTGCCGAGTTCTGTGGCGCGCAGCATACTCACATGGATCTGCATGTAGAGGCGCTGGAGCGTGAGGCGTTCGAGGCGTGGCTTGAAGACCGTCAAGCCGAGCGACTGGCCGAGCTTGCCTTGGCCAACGATGAGTTTGCTCAGGCGCGTGACACATTCTCATCAAGCTGTGCTGTGTGTCACAGCGTAGCCGGAATCTCATCCTCTGCGATCGGACCTGATCTTTCCGATATTGGCGCACGCCATACGCTGGGGGCTGGCGTACTGCCCATGGAAGAGGGGGCTATTCAGTACTGGCTCGAAAATCACCAAACGCTTAAGCCGAGTAACAAGATGCCGTCACACGACTATATGGAAACTGCCACCTTGGAGTCCCTGGGTGCCTGGCTGGAGAGCCTGACCCCATGACCACCATCAACCGCGAAGTCACACCGCAAGACCCGCAGGACCTGCACAGCGATCTGCACGAAGTATGGGGCAATCCACGCGGCCTGAAAGCGTTCACCATTGTGAACCATACAACGCTTGGTCTGCGCTTCATGGTCACCGGGATGGCCTTTTTCCTGATCGGCGGCATCTTGGCGATGCTGATTCGCACGCAGATTGCCACGCCCGATCAGAACTTCATGACCCCCGAGATCTACAGTCAGGTCACCACCATGCACGGCACGGTGATGATGTTCCTGTTCGCCATCCCCATTCTGGAGGGGTTGGCGATCTACATGATTCCCAAGATGATCGGCGCCCGCGATCTGGTCTGCCCACGTTTGACCGCGCTGGGCTACTGGTGCTATCTGTTTGGCGGCATCATCCTGTGCTTCAGCATGGTCATCGAGATGGCGCCGGACAGCGGCTGGTTCATGTACACGCCGCTGAGCAGCAGCGAATACTCACCGGGTCTGGGTTCCGATTTCTGGCTGCTGGGCATTACCTTCGTCGAGATTTCCGCGCTGTCTGCCGGGGTCGAGCTGGTCGTGTCGATCCTGCGCACCCGCACCCAGGGTATGGCGCTGCACAAGATGCCTATCTTTGCCTGGTACATTCTGGCCATGGCGCTGATGATTGTGGTGGGCTTTCCGCCGCTGATTCTGGGCAGTATCCTGCTTGAGCTCGAGCGTGCGGTCGGCATGCCGTTTTTTGATATTGCCGGTGGTGGTGACCCGCTGCTCTGGCAGCACCTGTTCTGGCTATTTGGCCACCCTGAGGTCTACATCATCTTTCTGCCGGCCGCAGGCATCGTGTCCACCCTGATTCCGGTGTTTGCCGGGCGGCCTCTGGTGGGCTATGGCTGGGTGGTCTTTGCCATCACCGTCATGGGCTTCATCAGTTTTGGCCTGTGGGTTCACCACATGTTTACCGTGGGTATTCCACAGCTGGCTCAGGCGTTTTTCTCGGCGGCCAGCATGCTGGTGGCCATTCCTACCGCCATTCAGGTATTTGTCTGGCTGGCCACGCTGTGGCTTGGCAAGCCCAAGATGAAACTGCCCATGCTGTGGATCGTCGGCTTTCTGGTGATCTTCGTCTGCGGCGGCTTGACCGGGGTAATGCTGGCGCTGGTGCCGTTCAACTGGCAGGTGCACGATACCCACTTCGTCGTGGCGCATATGCACTACGTGCTGGTAGGTGGCATGCTCTTTCCGCTGATGGCCGGTATCTACTACTGGCTGCCGCTGTTTTCAGGCCGCATGCCTTCGGAAACCATTGGTAAATGGGGTTTCTGGCTAGTGTTTGGCGGGTTTAACGCGACTTTCCTGATCATGCACTGGACGGGTCTTCTGGGCATGCCGCGGCGGGTGTATACCTACGATACCGGCTTTGGCTGGGATATCTTCAACCTGCTCTCCTCGGTAGGCAGCTTCGTCATGTCGGCAGGATTTGCCATGGTGATCATCGATATCGCCCTGCATTTCCGCTACGGCAAGCCCGCCAAGCACAACCCCTGGAACGCGGATACGCTGGAGTGGGCAAACTCCATGCCGCCCAGCGCCTACAACTTTGTTAGCCTGCCGGTTGTGGAAACGCGCCACCCGCTGTGGGACAACCCGGATTTGCCCCGCACCATGCGTGAAGGCCAGCATGGCCTGCCTACCATCAGCCATGGTCGCCGTGAAATGTGGGGTACCGATCCACTGACCGGCAAGCTGCGCGAAATCATTCACCTGCCAGGCAACTCCTGGTGGCCGCTATTCGCCGCCCTGGCGCTTGCCGTGGTGTGTATCAGCCTGCTGTTGCGCTGGTACCCGGTGGCCGGGATAGGGGTAGTGATTGCCGTCGGCTTTATACTGCGCTGGTCCTGGGAGAACGGTGCGCACCCCAAAGCCGCCCCAGATGCTCATGTGAAGGCGGGGGATCCGCCGCTGCACTCGCGCACCATGGACGGCCCAGGGCTTTGGGCAATGACCACCGCCATGATTGCCAACGGCTCCTTTTTCCTGTCGTACCTGTTCGGCTGGTTCTATCTCTGGACCGTATCACCCGAGTGGCGCATGCCCGACGAATCGCCGCTTTCGCTGATCGGGCTTTGCGTGGCAGGCGTGGCGGCGATTCTGGGCTGGGGTCTGCTCGAGAAAGCGGTACGCGGCCTGCGCGAGAAAAACGACAAAGGCCTGGCGTTCAACCTGTACGGGGCTGCCATGCTGGGTGCCGTGCAGTTCGGGCTAGTGCTTTGGGTGCTGCTCAATGCCAATCTGGCGGTCACAGAAACCACCCACGACGCCATCATCATGGTCGGCCTTGCCTATGCACTGCTGCATAGCGGTTTGGGGGCCGTCATGGCGCTGCTGCAAGGCATGCGTGTCGGCTATCGATTTGTAGGGGCTCACGCGCCTTTCGAGCCCTTGGTAGTGACTTACTTCTGGCGCTATAGCGTGCTGGTGTTCTGGATGCTGATCGTGGCGCTGGACATATTACCCCGAGTGATAGGGAGCTAGAAGCCATGAAAGCTATGACTCAACGCCTGCATCTCACCCACCCCGGCCACTTCGTGGGCGGGCTCACTCTCTGGAGTATCTGGTTCGTGGCCGTTTACGGCGGGCTTTCGGTTGCCTGTGCCGTCGCAACGCCCGATGCCGGTCAGGGGGCTTTTACGCCTATCAATGCATCGCTGCTGCTGGTGAGCCTGTTCACGGTGGTGCTGATTGCCGCACTGGCCTGGGCGTGCTTCAAAGAGGCCAAACGGCACCAGGCGCGGCGGCATTTCAATGCCAAGGTGTCGGCCTGGCTATATCTGTTTTCGGCCCTGGCCGTTGTCTTTGTTGCCGCGCCGATGGTAGGCCTGCCGCCGTGTCTTTAAGCGCCAGGCGCTTTAAACCCATGTGGCTTGAATGACAGATCAAACCGCACCAACAGGCGAAAACGACGAGGCGCTCTATACCCTTCACGGCATGTGGTGTACCAGCTGTGCGCTGGCTGTGGAGGGCGTCGTTGCCCACCGCCCGGGCGTCGAGAGCATCAGCGTTCACTACCCGACCGCCACGCTCTGGATCAAGGGGGGCGCGCAGGCTATTGCGCTTGACACTCTTGCCCCCAAGATCAAACGCCTGGGCTACCGCTTAACCCCCCTTGAACCCAATAGTGATGCCCATGCGCGCCTGGAGCAGGAGAGCCGCTACCTGAGCCTGCGCCTGCTGGTCGGGTCGGTATTCGGCATGTGGACCATGCTCGCCTCCATCTTGATCTACGCCGGCGCCCTGCCAAGCCCAACAGTAGAGTGGGTGGTGGCCTGGGTCTCCGGGGCGTTCTCCATTCCGGTGATCACCTTTGCCGGCTGGCCGTTCTATCGGGCAGGGCTTCGCACACTGCGCGCCCGGCGCCCTGGCATGGATGTACTGGTGACGCTGGGTGTCTGGTCAGCGGTCGTGGTATCCGTAGGGCTTTTATGGCGCGGCTCGGCGCAGGTCTATTTCGATACCGCCGTCATGCTCATCGTGCTTCTGCTGGGTGGGCGGCTGGTGGAAACGCTGTGCCGCCACCGGGGCCTGAAGGCGCTGGATGTTCTGCCCCAGCCCAAAGATGAAATCCTGGCCTGGCAGAGTAAGCAGTGGCTGATCACGCCGCTGGCTGAGGTGGCGCCGGGCGCCCGAGTAACCCTGGCCCCAGGGGAGCTAATCGCGCTGGACGGTATTCTGGAGAGCGCGGCCTGGGTGGATACCGCCTCGCTGACCGGGGAGAGTGTCCCGCGTCATTTCCCGAGAGGCGAGCCGGTGTATGCCGGTTGCCGGCTTTTGGGTAGTGAGGACATTGCCATTACCGTTACCCACGCCCTGGGCCAGCGCCGCCTGGACCGCCTGCGTAACCAGATGCGCCACTATCAGGCCCAGAAGGGGGAGCTGCAAAAGCTGGCCGACCGCTTTGCTGCCTGGCTGAGCCCGGTGGCGCTGCTGTTGGGCGTGGCCGCCTTGCCGGTAGGGCTACTGCTCGGTCTTGATTTGGAAGAGGCGGCGGTTCGAGCGCTTTCGGTACTGGTGGTTGCCTGCCCCTGCGCAGTAGGGCTTGCCGTGCCGCTGGCAAGCCTTGCTGGCAGTGGGCGGATGCTGAATCAGGGTATTGCCCTGCGCGACCCGGCCGCGCTTGAAACATTGGCCAGGATAACATCCATTGCCCTGGACAAAACCGGGACGCTGACCCGTGGCGAGCCTTCTCTGGTAAGCTGGGAGTGTCGCGAAGGCATGGCTGAATCGACACTAAAAAACCGCCTTTATCAAACCGCCACCGGCAGCCAGCACCCTTTGGCGCAGGCGCTCAAACGTTGGGCCGGTGCTTGCGACACATCTACGCCGAGCACGCAGGTAGTACAGGAAGTGCCAGGGCAGGGCATACAGCTCGAGCTGCCGGGACAGGGTAGCTTCTGGCTGGGTAGCCGGCGTTATTTGACCAGCCAAGGAATGGTGATTCCTGAGATGAATGCCGGTATGGCCCACCCGGGCGCATCTGAAGTGCTGCTTGCCGACGACCAGGGCTGGCTGGGCAGTTTCTATCTGGAAGATACGCCGTACGCGGATGCCGCCTCGAGTATTGCCCGGCTTCAAACCAACTACTGGGTGATCATGCTTAGTGGCGACCGCGTTAGCGCAGTAGATGCCATGGCAGAACATCTGGGAATGGCGAGTGAGGCCTGTTTTGCCGAGCGCTCGCCAGAGGCCAAGGCGCGGCTGCTTCAAGGGCTGCCTGCGCCGACCCTGTTTGTAGGGGATGGTGTGAACGACACGCTGAGTCTGGCGGCGGCGGACGTAGGGGTTGCGCCCCTCAATGCCAGCGACGCCGCGCGGGAAGGGGCGGCGGCGCACCTGCTCAAGCCCGGCCTTGAAGGCCTGGTGGAAGGGCTTGCGACCGCGCGAGTCACCCGGCGTGTGATGCTTCAGAACCTGACGCTATCCGCAGTATATAACACGCTGGCACTGGGGCTGGTCATCGTCATGGCCATTCCGCCGCTGGTAGCGGTATTAGCCATGGTGGCAAGCTCACTCAGCGTGACGCTCAACGCCGCCCGGCTTGCCTGGCGCGAATGACGCCGATACTGCTCAGTTGCCAAGTGACGTCAGCGGCGGGTACCCCAGCGCTTTGGCAAGTGCTGCCGCCTGCTTCTTTACCCAGGACGGGTCAATCGGCCCCCAGCTGATGATCCGATACTCTCCGCTATTGTGTCGCTCGCCCTGGGTAGGCTGAAACCGGCATTCGATATCCAGTTCGGCCAGTGACGCGATGGTGTCCTGCGCCGTGCGCCGTGGCATGCCGCAGGTGCTCACCAGCGCTGGCACGCTGGCCACCCCTGAATCGATCAGGTAGGCAACGTACAAGCGGCGGTAGAAGCTGGATTTTGTCTTGCTCAAGGGTTCGGTCATGAAAGCCTCTTGTACGGTTATCTTTGTGGCGCGGCCTAAAGCATACTCAACCCCATTGGCCGCTGCTACCCATCCTCTTGAGCGTTACTCAATTGCTCAACTATTTTCCTCGTTATATCCATGCCTTAGTTGATTGACGCCACGTTAGTCTTGCTTTTCCACACACTGGTCACGGTTATGTCACTTAGGGTTGCCATGCTGGCAAGTGGGTAGTTCCTGCTTCCAAGAGGGTATGGCCAATGACCGACACGACCAACAGCGCCGTGCGGGATACGTTCTCCCGCCGTGACGTCGAAACGACGCATAAAGGCAAGCTCAGGCACTGGCTGACGCTTGCCTTGCTGGTGTATTGCCTGATTTGTGCGGTGTCCATCGTGGGCGATGGCTTCAAGCTGGCCACTGGCGATTACGCCGAGCAGCTGTTCGCCTTTGCCGTCAACCCGTTCGTGGGGTTGATGATCGGCATCGTCGCCACCGCCTTGATCCAATCCTCATCCACCGTGACCTCGGTCATTGTCGGCATGGTGGCGGGCGGGCTGCCGGTCGGTCTGGCGGTACCCATGATCATGGGGGCGAACGTGGGCACCACGGTGACCAACACGCTGGTAAGCCTTGGACACGTCAACAACAAGGACGAGTTTCGCCGCGCCTTTGCCGCCGCCACGGTACACGACTTCTTCAACCTGCTGGCGGTAGTGATTCTGCTGCCATTGGAAATTCTGTTCAGCCCGCTGGAGCGCCTGGCCGAGCGTATCGCCGTTGTCTTTTACGGCAATGCTGACCTTTCCATGGATAACGTCAATATCATCGGACAATCGACCCAGCCGGTCACCGGGACCATCGAGCGCGCGCTTTCCAGCCTGCCGGAGATGGCAAGCGGGATTGCGATGATCGTCATTGGCGTGGCGCTGATCTTTCTTGCCATTCGCTATATCGGCAAGCTCTTGAAAACGCTGATGGTCGGGCGTGCCAGGCAGATCATGCTCAACGCGATTGGCAGAGGTCCGGTCACCGGCGTCATGTCCGGTGCCCTGGTGACGATGCTGGTGCAATCGTCCTCGACCACCACCAGTCTGATGGTGCCCATGGCTGGCTCCGGCGCGTTCACTCTGCGCCAGATCTATCCGTTCACGATCGGCAGCAACCTGGGCACCACGATGACCGCACTGCTGGCGGCCACGGCGGTTTCCGGCCCGACAGCGCTGTTGGCGCTGGAAATCGCCCTGGTGCATCTGCTGTTCAATCTCTTCGCCGTAGTGATCATCGGCGGCCTGCCGTTTTTACGCCTGTTGCCCGTAAAAGGTGCCCAGTGGTTGGGCAGGGTAGGTGCCGAGCGCAAGGTGCTGGCCGCCGGATGGGTGCTAGGCGTGTTTATCGCGCTACCCGCTTCGTTGATTGCCGTGACCGTCATTGCAGGATAACGCCATGAGTACTGAACAGAGCATTCACACCACGTCGACCGCCGAGCTGAAGGCCATGCTGAACGATTCGGTCGAGATCATCGACGAGATCAGAGCCGAGCTCGATGCCCGGGAAGCTCAAGCTCAGGAGCTTGAGAAGATGGACTCGCTGATCATCGAGGCGCGTCCCAAGCTTCAGGAGATACGCGGTTTTTTCGCGCTAGTGCTCGATGAGCTGCGAACCCGCCGCGGTTAGGCGCTGAAAGCCTGATCAATCGAACAGGTTGCCCTGGGCATGAGGTGGACGAAAATCACGGATGTTGAGCCCCTGTTCGGTGCGCGACTGGAAATTCCACTGGCGGCTGGCGCGAGCAAAGCGTTGAGCAATCAGATCGGCAAATACGCCCTCACCACGAAAGCGCGTGCCGAACTTGGCATCGTACGCTTTTCCACCCCGGCACTGGCGCATCAGGCTCATCACCTTGGCTGCGCGTTCGGGGTAGTGGGTCTCAAGCCACGCTTCAAACAGGGGGGCTACCTCATGGGGCAGGCGCAGCAGCATCCAGGTGGCGGTTCGCGCACCGGCCCGGCTGGCGGCCTCCAGAAGCCGCTCAATCTCGTGGTCGGTCAAGCCGGGAATGACCGGCGAAATCAGCGTGCCTACCGGGATACCGGCGGTGTTCAGTTCCTTGATTACCTTCAAGCGCGCCTGGGGGGAGGCCGCTCTTGGCTCCAGGGTGCGCTTGAGGCCGGCATCCAGGCTGGTAAGGCTCACAAACACACGTACCAGGCGGTGTTCGGCCATTTCCGCGAGTAATGGCAAATCGCGCAGCACCAGCGTGCTTTTGGTCACGATAGTGACCGGATGGCGGCAGGCCAGCAACAGCTCCAACAGACGGCGCGTTAGCTGCCGCTTGGCCTCTAGAGGTTGGTAGCAGTCGGTATTGCCGGAAAGATTGATAGGCCGACAGACATAGCCCGGCTTGCAGAACTCCTCACTCAAGCGCTCGACCAGCCCGTTACGGGCAATCAGTCTGGTTTCAAAATCAAGCCCCGGTGAGAGATCCCAGTAAGCGTGAGAGGGGCGAGCAAAGCAGTAGACACAGCCGTGCTCGCAGCCGCGATAAGGGTTTAATGAGCGATCAAACGGAAGGTCGGGGGAGGTGTTCCAGGACAGCGCACTTTTGCTGTTTTCCTCGCGTACCTCAGTGGCAAGCGTGGTGGAGGCTTCTTCCTGCCACCAGCCGTCGTCTTCGGCAATGCTGTGGGTCGGCGCGAAGCGGTTAGCCGGGTCGTAGGTCGCCCCGCGGCCTTTATATACGCTTGAACCTTGGGGCGGTTCGCCAGGAGACGCCATTTGCCTGCCTCTACTTAAATCATGTTTATGTATACAGTATAAATGGCGTATCGAAGCGTGCAAGCATTGGTTAATACTCCTTGAAGAAAGCATTTAGGTCAGCTTCTTGAAACGCTTGGTGATGAGTAGCTAAATTAATTTACTTTATTAGCCTTCACGAAAATGACATTTTCCCACGCTAGGCTTGTTCGAATAGTCAGTTAGTTAAATTTAGCCTAGGGATTAAAATGAAAAACTTTAAGCGGCATGCACTTACATTGGCACTGGCATCGGCCATGGTGACGCCGGTACTGGCGCAGGACGAAGCGACCAAGAACGTCATTCTGATGATCACCGACGGCACGGGCATCGAGACGTTCCGCGCGGCAAGCTACTTCCGGCATGGCGCACTGGGCCACGAAGTCTATGATGAATTCGACGTACAGCTCTTCATGGCCACCCACCCGCTGAATACCTCCAACACGCCCACCAAGAGCGATGAAGGAACGGTCACGTTCGAGCCCGCCGAGCTCTGGAACGACGAAGCGGTAGACACGGTTTATGAAGGTAGTCTGGGTAACTACAAAGGCTACTTTGCCGGTTACGACTACGCCCGCGCCGATTACACCGACAGCGCCGCGGCGGCGACCGCGCTGGCCTCTGGCCAGAAGACCTTCAACAACGCCATCAACTGGTCCAACGACGATGAGTCGCTCAAGCATATCGGTGAGTACACCGTCGAGAGCGGCCGGGCATTGGGCGTTGTCTCTTCAGTGCAGATTTCACACGCCACCCCGGCCGGTTTCCTGGCCCATAACGTAAGCCGCAACGACTATAGCGCGATTGGCCGCGAAATCGTTGATTCCGGCCTTGCCACGGTAGCCATCGGTACCGGCCACCCTTATTACGATGCGGCAGGCGAGCGTGTCGAAAACCCCGGCGAGAGCAATTTCCGGTTTATCGGTGGTGAAGAGTACTACCAGCGCCTGATGGACGGTGAAACGGATTACGCCTTTATCGAAAGCAAGGAAGACTTTGAAGCCCTGGCCGCCGGTGAGCTTGACCTGCCCAAGGACAAGATGCTGGGTCTGGTGCAGAACATTCAGACCCTGCAGTACAATCGCCCTGGCGTGGCCGGAGGAAACTTCCTGGATACCTCACCGAGCTTGGCCACCCTGACCGGCGCAGCCTTGAATGTACTCAACGCCAGCGAAAACGGTAGCGAGAACGGCTTCTTTCTGATGGTGGAAGGTGGTGCCGTTGATTGGGCCGCCCACGCCAATAACCTGCCGCGTATCATCGAAGAGCAGATCGACTTCAACGAAGCGGTCGAAGCCGCTGTCGAGTGGGTAGAAAACAACAGCTCCTGGGACGATACGCTGATCATCGTGACCACCGATCACGGCAACGGCCTGCTGCAAGGGCCTGATTCCGACGTCAATGCCTACAGCCCAATCGTCAATCAGGGCGCCGGCGCGCTACCGCTGGTTCGCTGGCACTCCGATACTCACACGCGTGAGCTGGTGCCGCTGTATGCACACGGTGCAGGCGCCGAGTTCTTCTTCGATATCGCTCAGCAAGAAGAAGGGCTTTCTCGCTACGAAGTGGATGAAGACAGCCATTACTGGATCGATAATACCGACGTATTCCGCGCGGGCATGAACGCCTTCGGTATCGACGAAGAGTAAATTCGTTAGCATTTGCACGACATTAGAGCCGCCTTCGGGCGGCTCTGATCCATTCGTCACTTATCCCCCTCAAAGAGCCAGCCATGACGTTTCGCGCCTTTTTCTGTTTTCTCCTGTTAACCATATCGGTAAGTACACCCGCCTTTGCACTCAACGCTGAACGCGCGCCCACTGCCAGCGGCCACGCCTATGCCGAACCGTACAAGGCCGTGCGCAAGGATGGCGTTTTGCATATTGAAGTGCGCTTTGTCACTGACTACCCCGGCTACTCCGGCGAGCTCATTTACGAAGACATTCCGCTAGAGCGTATCGATGGGCTCATCTACGCCGAGTTCGGTGACCAGTCGTTCTCACTGCTGCGTGAAGATGGTGGCGTGGTCGCACCGGATAACCTGCATCTAGGCTTTAACTACGATCCTTCCAAGAACCCGCGCGTCGGTTCCTGGAAAGCCGATTTCGTTGCCCCTATGCATGATGTTAATGAGGTGATGCTGTTTATGCCTAACGTCGCGCCCATCGGCCCCATTGCCATTCGGGATCGCTAATCAGTCGATCCTGAGCAGTCCCGTAATTCTTAGATACAACGATGCTTCCTCATTGCCCTGATAAGCAATTATCAGGGCAATATTGTATCTGCCCCGGGCTTTGGTACCTAATTTGGCTTATGCTGAAGTTTTAAGTGTGAGGTAAATCAATGAAACCCTTCTCCATTCTGCTGATTCGATTGCTCGCCGTTTACCTTGCTATCAATCCTTTACTTAGCGCATCGCCGTTGCTGTTTAGCCCAAGCTTTGAGGCAGAGCTAACCCAGTGGCTGCCAGGACTAGTGGCTACCATCGTTATTCCTATCATCGTAGGCATCGCACTGTGGTTTTCTGCCGTAACTCTGGCCAATAAAATTCATGAAAATGATAGCGCTGACTCAGCCTTATCCATCAGCGAGGCAGGCTTGGTACGGGCCGGTAGCTTCTTAATCGGCGTGTATCTTTTCGTTCAGCACTTGGGCACGGCGATTAGCCAATGGACGTGGGGCGGAATGGTGGCTTACGGTTCGCTGGCAGTGGTTATATTAAGCATTGGATTAATGCTGGGCACACGTTTTTTAGGCAAGCTGTACCGGTGGTTAAAGTATTTTAAATAATTGAACGTATTGGTTAGCCAGTATCGCTTAGTTTTCCTATTCGTGCCTGAGTGTATTTCTGATCCAAGAAGCACACAAAAGAGGACGTTGAATTAACAATGAGTAATCAACTTGCCGCCCTGATGGTCATCGATATGCAGCGAGGAATGAGCGATCCCGCCATTGGTGAGCGCAATAATCCGGATGCCGAAAATAATGTTCAGAGCCTGCTCATTGAATGGCGTAAAGCGGGCTGGCCCGTAGTGCATGTACGCCATATCTCACGCACGCCCAGCTCGCCATTTTGGCCAGGGCAACCAGGCGCAGAGTTCCAGCCCGCACTAGTCCCGCAACCTAAAGAACATGTAGTGGAAAAGAACATACCCTGCGCATTCACCAACTCAGGTTTAGAGCGCTGGCTTCACGCTCGCGAGATCAAGCGGCTGATTATTACCGGCGTCAGCACCAGTAACTCTGTGGAAGCCACCGCCCGTACGGCCGGTAATCTGGGCTTTGATACCTACCTCGTTGCCGATGCCACTTTTACCTTTGCCAAGCAGGATTACGCGGGTACACAGCGCTCGGCAGAAGAAGTACACGCCATGTCGCTGGCGAATCTGAAAGGGGAGTATGCCACTATTTGTATAACCGAAGAGGTATTGGCGAGTATAAAAGAGTAAGGGTTGCTGGCTTGCTACGTATGACAAGTAACGCTAAGGCATTAATTCTAGTCGCTCTTTACCACGCTCAGAGTTGGTGACTAAACGGCGACGTTAATACTTGAAGTGATAGAGTTTGTCTTTATAGAAGCTACTGGCAACTTTCATGACCTACTCCGTTTGCTACCAGAATTATCTATCGACCCGATCAGGGGTATCTTTTGCTAGCGTTAATAGCCGTTGCACAATGCCTGCAAGAGACTGTCGATAGGTACCCGAACAGTTTACGGTGCTTGTTCTTGTCGTGAACCCACCGCTATGTCATAAACGCATGGCTCGTTCGGCTTCACCGGTGCTGGCATTCGGCCGGGCAACGCCCATCGACACACAACAATAGCCACCAGGGGATCGATGTCATGCTAACGTCACGTTACCGGCGCCTGGCGCTGGGAGCCCTCGTTGGAGTCGGCGCTTTGCCGCTTCCCACACTTGCCGATACTACTTTCAATGACACCTTCGACGATACCGTCTTCTTCGGTGACAGCCTGACCGATAGCGGTTACTACCGCGCCACCATCGAGCAGTTGCTTTCCGTACCGGCCGGTCAGCTCGATTTCGTGGGTCGTTTCACCGACAACCCCGGGCCTGTGTGGTCCGAGCAGGTTGCCGCTTACTATGGCTCCAATGCCGCGCCCGCCAATGCCGGCGGCAACAACTACGCCGTCGGTGGCGCTCGGGTATCCGCCCCCTCGGGCAGCCTGTTCGGGGCGGCGCCATCGGTAAGCGACCAGCTGGAGAGTTATCTTGCCACGACCGGTGGTGTCGCCGAGGGCGACACGCTCTACGCCGTCTGGGCTGGTGCCAACGACCTGTTTACGGTGGGGGAAGGGGCTGACGCCGCGAGTGTCATCACCAGTGCAGCCTCCGGGACCGCCGCGGTGATCGGAGCGCTCGAGAAGGCCGGTGCCAGTCATGTGCTGCTTTTCAACGTACCCGACCTGGGGTTGACCCCACGCTTCAACGGCGACCCCGCCACTAGCGCTGGCGCCACCGCGCTCGCCCGGCAGTACAACGAAACACTCTATACCGCCGTGGCGGCAAGCGGTGCCGAGGTGATCCCGGTCGATACCTTCGCGCTGCTGCAGGAGGTGGCCGCCGTGCCCGGCGCCTACGGGTTCACCAACGTGACTGACCCCGCCTGCACACAGCCACTGCCGCTTTGCAACCCGACGACGCTAGTCGCCCCAGATGCCGGGCAGCGCTACATGTTCGCCGACGAAGTTCATCCCACCAGCGCCACCCACCGCATCATCTCCGAGTACGTGGTATCGATGATAGAGGCGCCGCAGCTGCAGCAGCTGGTAACCCACTCGGCAGTGCTTAGCGGGCGGACTCGTGCTAACCGAGTCGCGGAACATCTGAATGCAGTACCGCTGGACAACGGCCTGCGCTGGTGGGGCGACCTGCGCGCCGAGCGGCAAAACCTCGGCTCAGGGGATATTGTCGATGCCAAAACGCCAGCGGGGCTCTTGGGCGTTGACTGGTATCAGGACGGACGCGTACTGGGTGGGTTCGTCGGCTACGGCGATCAGGATGGCGATTTCGGCGGCGGCCGGGGCGATTTTCAGCGCCGGGATACCACCTTGGGACTCTTCTCCGGCTGGTATACAGAGAACGCTTGGCTCAACGCCCAGTTGAGCTACACCTGGCTCGACGTCGATCTTGACCGCAACGTTCAGCTCGGCACTGCGACACGCCGCCATACAGGATCGACAGAGGGCAAGAACCTGACCGGCGCGCTCAACGCGGGCTTCGAGTTCAGCACTTTCTCGACCGCCGAGGGCGACGTGCGCACCGGCCCGGTGGCGGGACTGACCTGGCAGCGCGTAGAGCTTGACGGTTTTGATGAGGCGGCGTCGTCCTCGACCGCGCTTGGCTACCCCGATCGCGACGTCGACTCACTGGTGGGCCGTCTTGGCTGGCAAATCCGGCGCAACGGGCCGGGCTTCAACCCCTACCTGCAGCTCAGCTACCACCGCGAGTTCGAAAAGCAGGAGGAGGCCAGCGCCACTCTGCAAAGTCTGCCGCAGTTGGGAGACTACCGTGTTCCTAGGCTCGATATTGATCGCGACTACGTCGAACTCGATGCCGGTGTACGCACCACGCTAGGCGGCGTTGATGCTCAAATTGGGGCGAATGTTGACCTCGACGACGCACGCAGCAGCGCGCTGTTTCTGAGTCTGGGCAAGCGCTTCTGACACATCGAATGATCACAGTAGGGCGAGTGTGAAATGAAGACGCCCCGCCGGATAGCTCCCGGCGGGGCGTCTTTCAACTAGGGTGATCGCTAAGCTTCTACATTGATAGTGGCGGTGGCTGAGCTGAGATCGCTGGTAGCCACTGGCAACATCTGGCCCAGCGAAGAATAAAGCGCGTTGGACGTTGACTGGGCAAGCGAGCGGTCAAGCTTGGCCATATCTTCCTCGGCCTTTTTGAGCTCGCGGCGCGCCTCTTTATCCTCTTCACGCAGACGTATCTTCAGTTCATTGATGGCTTCCTGCAGTTCTTTTTTAGCATCAATCAGAATGCCGCGCAGGGCGTGTTCGCTGGCGCTAGTCTCGTGAGGGCGGCGGGTATCCTGAGGCGATGAGGAGGGAGCCGCAGTGGGTTCGTTCGGCGCAATCTCAGCGGTAGACGTTGTATCTTTTTCCTGCTCTTTCTGTTCATCATTTTTTTGGGTAGCCGCGGCCTCTTCAGCACTAGCAAGCGTCGCGTTGGCGGCTTGGGTATCTGCTTCTGCCCCATTGTTTTCCGCACTGTCTGCAGAAGATGCCGAAGGAATACTGCCTAGGGGCTGGGTACCCGTCGCCGTAGGTGTGACAGAAGGGCCAGCATTGCCGCCGCCGCTATTACTTAATTGCCGAGCCGCCACGCCTAACTCTCGCGCAATACTTTTAAGCTCGCTGGCCATGGATTTAAGCTGTTCGGGTGAGGCAAAACGCATCATGGCTTTAAGCGATTCTAACCGCAGCTTTAAAAACCCCACTTTTTGCGCAGCGTTCTGCATCGCAGACTCCTTGGGGCTGGGTAGCGATGCTAACGCTTCAAACGCTTCTTTCTGTTTCTTGAGCCGTTTAGTCTGAGGGTCCTCCGTGTTGGGGGCGGCAACCGACAAGGGGTGGCCTGTTACCCGCGCCGCGCTCGGCCCAGAGGAAGGCTCGCGGCGAGTATTGATCATCATCAGGTTGGAAAATCCGATTTTCATGGCCGATCCCTCATTTTTATTAATAGAACCTATCGACTATTCCGATGATAACTTTAGTAAGATCAGGGCTAATCGTTTTCCCCACTGCCAGGGAGCTGGAAAGATATGACTTACGTTAACCCCGTTATCCTTGAAGCGCACAGTGTAAAACTTGAACCACTAGCGCACGATCACGAAGCGGGCCTGCGCGCCGCGGCCGCCGATGGCGAGTTGTGGAATCTACGCGTCACACCGGTGCCTTCACCTGATGAAACAAGCGCCTTTATTGAAACCGCCTTGAAAGACCGTGAAGCAGGCCACCGTTTTGCGTTTGCCGTTATTGATGAAGCCAGCGATACCGTGCTGGGCACGACCAGCTATCACGATATCTTGCCTGAGGTAAAACGGTTGGAAATTGGCCACACCTGGTATGCCAAACGCGCGCAACGTACCCATATCAATACCACCTGCAAGCTGCTGCTGTTGACACATGCGTTTGATACGTTGGGTTGTAACGTGGTGGGCTGGCGCACCGACAACTTCAACTACGCAAGCCAACGTGCCATTGAGCGTTTGGGCGCGAAAAAGGATGGTGTCATACGTGGGCACAAACTACGCCGCGATGGCACCATTCGTGACACGGTGATGTATAGCCTGCGCAGGGGAGAGTGGCCAGAAGTGTGCGCGCATCTCAACGATTTGTTAAGCCGGTCACGTAGCTAATAAATAGCGCTCTAGTTCTAATGCACACACATGGAAACGCAGCCCCCAATCACATTTGCTACAGGCAAAGCGAGAAGGCACGCGAATTTGGATAGAAAGCCAAAATTTGCTTTGCTAGCAATAGGATTAATAAGATAGATTCGATCTAGACGGCTACATAACCACTGTTATACATAAACCGAGCTTGATGTCATGAAGGTAGGTCTGGAAAGCTGCGCTGGTTTATTCGAAAAATTGAAGTATGAGAAATCGAAGCTCGACAAAGAGTGAATGCTTATGATTTTTTCAATTTCACGGTCACTGCTTGGCACTTGCAGAATGATTGGCTAAAAAATGATCGCGAAGGGAGGCCTGCCCACGCGATGAGAAAAATTAATCAGGCCCCGGAACAGATGAAAGAAGTCGTAAATATTGCTAGAGATATCACCAACGGCAGTAAGCACTTCAAGTTGGATAAGCCAAACATGGATAAGAAAGTGGTAGAGAAAGTGCATGCCCCTGAAATCCGAGATTGGCATTCATATTTTTTTGGGCCCAAGCATGGTATTTCAACTAAATCTGCGTATTACTCTACATCGGATTTCTTGTTTCTTGTGCATGAATACTTCGTTTGGGTATTCTCCGATAATTTACATGCAACAGAGTTTCCAAAAAATATTGCTGAACATCTCAGTTTGTGCAGCAGCAATGTATAACCAATACAGGCACGGCGACGCCCACTACATTGCACCTTCGGCTCCATTGCGTGGGCGCGCATGCTGCAAGCGTTAGCGGTTTAGGGTAAGGGGTAACTATTGGATATCAGCAAAATTACCGATTGGTTGAAGCTTCCAACGAAAACCTTGGCTGCGCTTTGTTTTGTTGCGGCTATTCTTCTCTTCTCCAGTGCCGAGTTCCTTTCTACTGTCGGACTCTCTGATTTAGTAGAGACATACCGCGGCTACGTCGGTGGGGTGTTTTTAGTTACTCTTGCTCTGGTCGTCATGAATGCAGCTGCTACAACGTGGAAATTTCTTAAGCCTTGGGTTGTTCAAGCGTATTTGATTTGGCAGGGAAAGAAACGCCTTCGAGCTCTCACGCCAGAAGAAAAAGAGATACTTGCTTACTATATCCAGAATCAGACGAGGAGTCAGAGCTTAGATATAAAGAGCGGAACGGTAAATGCTCTTCAAAGAGATAAGGTAGTATTTCGAGGTAGCAACCTCGGAACTTATTACGGCTTCGATTTTGTAATCCAGCCATGGGCATGGGAACATCTAAATGACCACCCTGAACTTTTAGAGGAATGAGGTGTGCATTATTGTTACCGCTAACAATCGCAGGCGCGGCGACGGCTTTTCCATTGCGGCTTCTCCTCCATTTCAAAGCCGCGCATGCTGCGGGCGTTAGGATTATTCTGCATATGGAAAGTATCTTCAGATTCTTTGAAAGCTTATTTAAAAATTTCACGTGGGGGCGCTTCACATTTCTTATTTTCGCTCTAATAATGAGCGCAGGGAGTGTTGTTATCTATGAAGTGTACACAAACCACTTTAAACTTAATCGCATTAGCAGCGAACTGAAAATCATTGAATCTATCGTTGAGCTAGAGAAAAAAGTTGAATCCCTTCCGGAAGATTCTCCTAGCAAAAGGTATTTTGCGCGCCTTATGGCTGAAGCAGAGAGCACCTCGGTCAACTTCAGCTTTCAACCTGGATTCCCATCGAAAAAAATCGAACGAATATCTTATCAAAGTGCTCCTTGGGTGCTTCTTCTCATATTAATATTTTTTACGACATCAAGGGGTCGTGGCTCCGCTATTGCTGGAGTAACTGTAATAGCAGCTCCTTTTATTGTTCTCGGATACAATCTTCCAGAGCTTGAAAAAAATTGGATAATCAACTATTTATACCCTTGGGGAACACTAAGTTTGATTTTAATTTCAATAGTTGTCTGGCAAAATAGAAAGAAGTCCTAACAAGACCAATCACGGCGGCAGTTTTTTCGTTACCGGCTTCGCCTTCACTACAAAACTGCGCATGTTGGCGGCGTTAAGCCGCAAAAGGAAGGCCTGTGGATCGACCCAAAATGCTCCAAAATGAAGCAGCAAAAGAGGAGCGATTGTCTCAGATAACCAAACCTCATTTTTCGAATCTTACAGACTTTGTCTATGGTCTCCGGGACAGGATGGGGCCAGAGCCGCTGTAAACATTCCAGTTTTAGTGGCATCGTTAATAGAGTTTTACGAACGGCTAGACTTTAAATGCTGCGTTAAAACGCTATCTCAGTACTGGATGGAAGCGACTTGATAAAGTTTGTATAAAGCGTTAAGCGAATTGTACACAAGGCATTATTTTCTCATCTAAAATAAGCGCTAGGTGAAATTTTTAAGTAAAAACGAGGTTTGCATGACCAGAACGGGTAAATCGAGAAAAATGGCAGTACTGAATAGCGTCGGCAGTCTGTCTTTACTGAGTGCAGTGGTATATATGCTTTTCACGAGTTTAAATCTACCGGGACTGATTATTTCTGGTATTGCGCTTTCAGTTGTTGCCACACCTGTTATTATGCAAAGCGATGGTGTTATTGAAATCTTAGTAGGGCTTTTTGAAGCACTGTTTGAGGGGGCAATGACCATTGTAGAGGGCATTTTCAGCATTATATCTACATTATTCAATTGGTGATTTTATGGGTAAGTGGCCGCAGAGGATGCTAGGGGTCCTAGCCGTGAGTGGCGGGGGCATTGGTGCTATAGCTGCTTTTACAGTCATGGCCAGCAGTAACAATATATTCGATTGGTTATTTTGCGTGCTATTCATAGTGCTATACGGCTGGGGTATAGCGTGCGGAATCAGGCTCATCGAAGGGCATGCCAATGCGTTGAAATCAAATTTCATATTTTGGCTATGCCAGGTTCCTGCGTTTGCTTCACCGATAGCCGGATATTTCCTAGGATCTGGCCTTTATGTAACAGCCTGGATAAGACCGGGAACAATGGAAAGAGGATTTGATTTCGCTGTAGGTAGTGCTTTTAGATATTCTCTGCTTGAGCAGTATCAACCTTTAACGCTTGGTGTCAATTTGGTGGCCGTTGCTATTTGCATCTGGTTCTACGTGAAAATGCCTAAAACGGTAAAAAAACTCGATACCGTGAGAGCAGATATTGACAGCCAGCAATGACTTGATAAATACAGAGAAGCCGTAACGTAGGCCTGTACAGAGAGCGGAGCAGCGGATTCAGAGTACCGTGGTGGGTTAATGGCGCAGCAGCCTGATGCCAAACGATACTGTTCAAGCACAAAACGCCCTGGCATAAGCCAAGGCGTTTCAGGTAAGGCATAGAAGAGTAGTGATACTGGTTCAGCCTATCTTCTCTTCTTTCCCGCCTTCTTACCGCTTTCAGCCTGACCATCCTCTTCAGCACCGCCACTTGGAAAATGCCCTCGCACCAGCTCCAGAAGCCCTTGGGTCGAGGCATCAAAATCCGCCGCATTGGTATCAATACGCTCGCTGATTTCACCGGCAATACGCTTGCCAAGCTGTACGCCCCACTGGTCGAACGAGTTGATGTTCCAGATCACGCCCTGAACGAACACCTTGTGCTCGTAGAGGGCGATCAGCGCGCCGAGATTTTTGGGTGTGAGTTCGTCGAGCAGTAGGGTACTTGACGGGCGGTTGCCGGGGCAGCTGTAGGGGTCGTGCTGGCTGAGTTCCTTGCTGTCGCCCTGGCTGCCTTCCATGAAGGCGTTGGCCTGGGCGAGCATGTTGGTGAGCAGCGCGAAGTGGTGGTCTTCCACGCCGGGCTCGGGCTTGAGCGAGGCGATGAAGTCGATGGGCACGTAGCGCGTGCCCTGGTGCAGCAGTTGAAAAAACGCGTGCTGGCCGTTGGAGCCGGTCTGGCCCCAGACGATCGGGCCGGTCTTGTAGTTGACCGGGTGGCCGAAGATGTCCACCGACTTGCCGTTGGATTCCATGTCCAGCTGCTGCAGAAACGACGGCAGCTGGTTGAGCGCCTGATCGTAAGGCACGATGGCCTGGGTCTCGGCGCCGATGAAGTTGATGTACCAGATGCCGATCAGCGCCATCAGCACCGGCATGTTCTGGGAGAAGGGCGCCTCGATGAAGTGGCGGTCCATCTCGTGGGCGCCTTCCAGCAGCTCGATGAAGCCCTCGAAACCAATCGAAAGCGCAATCGGCAGGCCAATCGATGACCACATGGAGTAGCGCCCGCCCACCCAGGCCCAGAACTCGAACACGTTCTCTTCGCGAATGCCGAATTCCATCGCTGCTTTGCGGTTGGTGGAAGCCGCAATGAAGTGCGCACCCACATCCGCATCTTCACCGGCGTTTTCCAGGAACCAGCGCCGGGCTGTCTTGGCGTTCAGCAGCGTCTCTTGGGTGGAGAAGGTCTTGGTCGAGACGATGAACAGCGTGGTCGCCGGGTCCAGGCGCGACAGTACCTTCTGAATATGCGTGCCGTCGACGTTGGAGACGAAGTGGAAGTGCAGCTCCGGATGGCGGTATTTCAAGAGCGCACGCACCGCCATGTTGGGCCCCAGGTCCGAGCCACCAATACCGATATTCACCACGTCCTTGATGCGCTTGCCGCTGTAGCCTTTCCACTCGCCGCTGCGCACCGCCTCGGAAAACGCCTTGATCTGCTCGCGGGTGCGGGTGATCTCCGGCATCACGTCGTCGCCATCCACGTATACCGGCTCATCGCCCAGGTTTCTGAGCGCTGTGTGCAGTACCGGGCGATTCTCGGTGACATTGATGATGTCGCCGGAGAACATCTGCGCGCGGCGCTGCACCAGTGCGGAGTGGTCGGCAAGTTCGATCAGCTTGGTCAGCACCTCGTCGGACACGTGGTGCTTGGAGTAGTCCAGAAACAGGCCGCCCACCCGCAGGCTCATGTTGTCAAAACGCTGCGGGTCGGCGGTGAAGTAGTCACGGATGCGGTCGTTATGGGTCTTGTCGCGCAGACGTTCGAGGGCCTGCCAGGTGACGCTTCGGGTAAGCTGGAACATGAGGTGAATTTCCTTGTCGATGAGGCAGTTGGAGCTTTCGCCTTTACTCTGTTTATTGTGTAAAAATACTACATAAAGCGCCTTCAGGAACAACCGCTGAGCATAAAAAAAGCGCCTTCGACGTAATAAAACGGTGCAAAAGGCGCTTTTCTGGGGTGGCCGGTATCACGCCGGCCTGTGGGTCAGCTGGTCACGGCCACCTGGGTGGCACCGCGTTTGATGAAGGCGTAGCTCAGGCCGGTAATCAGCGAGCCCGCCACGATCGCGCCCAGGTAAAGCAGTGCAGGGGTGATCGCATTGGGAATCAGCAGCACGAAGATACCGCCGTGGGGCGCCATCAGCTTTGCACCCACCAGCATCGAGAGCGCCCCCGTCACCGCACCGCCAGCGATGCAGCAGGGAATCACGCGCAGCGGGTCCTTGGCGGCAAACGGAATGGCGCCTTCGCTGATGAAGCAAAGCCCCAGCACGAAAGAGGCCTTGCCCGCTTCGCGCTCGGGTTCGGAGTACTTGTAGCGCGCGGCGAAACTTGCGATGCCCATGCCGATAGCGGGCACCATGCCCGCGGCCATGATCGCCGCCATGGGGCCGTAGGTTTCCGAGGCCAGAAGGCCGACGCCAAAGGTGTAGGCCGCCTTGTTGATCGGCCCGCCCAGGTCGAAGCACATCATCGCGCCAAGCAGAATGCCCAGCAGCACGGCGTTGGTGGAGTCCATCGAGGCCAGGAAGCTGGTCAGTGCGCTCAACAGCGCCGCGACCGGTTCGCCCACCACGTAGATCATCACAAGCCCGGTGACCAGACTGGCGATCAGCGGAATGATCAGGATCGGCTTGAGTGACTCGACACTCGAAGGCAGCTTCACATGGCGGGCGATGCCCAGCGCCACGTAGCCGGCCAGAAAACCCGCCAGAATACCGCCGATGAACCCGGAGCCGATGTTGGCCGCGAGCATGCCGCCAATCATGCCTGGCGCGATGCCCGGGCGGTCGGCAATCGAGTAGGCGATGTAGCCCGCCAGTACCGGAATCATCAGCGCGAAGGCGGTGCCGCCACCAATCTGCATGAGGGCGGCGGCAAGCGTGCCTTCCTGCTCGAAGGCTTCGATGCCGAACATGAACGAAAGCGCGATCAGAAGCCCGCCCGCCACTACCATGGGCAGCATGAACGACACCCCGGTGAGCAGGTGCTTGTAGACGCCTTTCTCTTTCAGGCTCTTGCCCTCGCTTGAAGAGGTGCTGGCAGCGCTGCCGCTCTCGACGCTGGCCTGGGCCAGGGCGTTTTCGATGGTTGCCCGGGATTTCTTCAGTGCGGTGCCCGTCGAGGTGCGATACACCCGCTTGCCCGCGAAGCGGGTCGGGTCGACTTCGATATCGCAGGCGAGAATCACCACGTCCGCCGCCTTGATCTCCTCATCGGTGAGCTTGTCCTGCGCGCCCACCGAGCCCTGGGTTTCCACGCGAATCGAATGGCCCAGCGCCTTGCCTGCATCTGCCAGCGCTTCTGCGGCCATGAAGGTGTGGGCTACGCCGGTCGGGCAGGCGGTGACGGCGACGATGGTCTGCTGGCCGGGGCTTGCCGTTACGCTGGTCGGGGTGGTTTCCGGCGGCGTGTAAAGCGGCGCCTCGCGCTTGGCGGTGGCCAGAAAGGCTTCCGGGTCGGGCAGCGCCTGGGAAATAGGGGCCTGGTAGAGGCGCTTGCCGGTAAAACGCTCGGGGGCGGGCACCTGCTCCGCCGCCACGACAATAAGGTCGGCCGTCTGGATCTGTTCGGCGCTGGCGGCCTCAAGCGGGGCCAGCTCGCCGTGCATTTCCACATGAACCTTCCAGCCCTGGCGCATGGCTGCCTGCTCCAGGCGCTTGGCGGCAAGGAAGGTGGTGGCCATGCCGCTGGGGCAGGCGGTAATCAGAATAACGTTCATCAAAGAGCTCCCTCGGTGTGGCTTGCGTGCAGGTGCTGTACCCGAGTGCGTTGTAGGAGTAAGGAAAAATCATCGGCCCGGGCGTTACCCACGCCCACATGGCGGACGGATTCGGCGGAAAGGGCCGTTGCAAAGCGCAGCGTCTGTTCTTCGCTCTCACCCGACAGCAGGCCGTGCAGCATGCCAGCCACAAAGGTGTCACCGGCGCCCACGGTGTTGACCGCTTGAACCTTTGGCGGCGTTGCCTGCCACGCCCCTTGGGCATTGACCCAGATGACCCCGTCGGCGCCGGCGGAAAGCAGCGCCTGGCGAACCCCCGCCTGATGCAGCCGCGTGGTGGCGCTCAACCGGCTTTGATGGCTTTCAAGTGGGTCACCCGCCCAGTCGGCAAGCTCGACCTCGTTGGGCTTGACCGCCTCCGGGGCGATGTCGATGGCGCGCAGCAGGGCGTCACCGCTGGTATCCACCCAAAGCGCCACGCCGGTGGCCTTCAGGCGGGCAAGCCATTCGCCGAAAGCCGTTACATCAAGCCCTGGCGGCAGGCTGCCTGCCACCAGAACGGCATCTGCCGGGGTATCCGCCAGCTGCTTCTCAAGTGTTTCGAGCAGGCTTGCCACCTGGGCCGCATCGACCGCGATACCGGGCCCGTTGATGTCGGTGACACGGCCGCTCTTTTCGGCCAGCTTGGCATTGATGCGCGTTTCGCCAGGTACGCGCAGGAAGGCATCGGTCACGCCCATGTGCTGAAAGGCGCGTTGGAAAGGGCCATCGTTATCGCCCCCCAGGAAGCCGCTGACCACCACGTCGTGGCCGAGCGCTGCCAGCACCCGCGCCACGTTGACGCCCTTGCCGGCGGCTTCCAGCTGAGCGTGCTGCGGACGATTGACCGCCCCCAGCGTCAGCGTTTCAAGTGCGAACGCCAGGTCCAGCGCCGGGTTCAAGGTAATACACACCACGCGGGCCATCAGCGGGCCTCCAGCGCATCGCGCACATCGATACTGGTGGCCTGTTCAAGCGCCAACTGAGCGCTGGCCTGGGCATCCGCCAGGTCGAACTCGCGCAGGCGCGCCTTCACCAGCGGAATCTGCCGTGCGCTGACGGAAAGCTCGTCGACGCCAAGGCCTACCAGCACCGGGATGGCGGCGGAGTCGGAGGCTAGCTCCCCGCAAACGCCTACCCACTTGCCCTTGGCGTGGGCAGCCTCGACGGTCATCTGGATCAAGCGCAGTACCGCCGGGTGCAGGCCATCGGCCTGAGCGGAAAGCTCCGGGTGGCCGCGATCGATGGCCAGGGTGTACTGGGTCAGGTCGTTGGTGCCGATGGAGAAGAAGTCCACCTCGGCGGCAAGGGTCGGGGCCAGCAGGGCGCTGGAGGGAATCTCGATCATCACCCCGAGCTGCACATCGGTTGCCCGCTCCTCAAGGGGAATCTCGGCCAGTAGGCGGTCAAAGATCGCCTTGGCGGCGCGGAACTCGGCCACGTCCTTGACCATGGGCAGCATGATGCGCAGTGGCCGGGCACTTGCGCCGGCAACCGGGGCAGCGGCCATCAACAGCGCGCGCAGCTGGGTTTCCAGCACCTCGGGCTCGGTCAGCGCCAGGCGGATACCGCGCAGGCCGAGAAACGGGTTGTCCTCCTTGGGCACAGGCCAGTAGGGCAGCGGCTTGTCGCCGCCCACATCCAGCGTACGCGCCACCAGCGGCCGCCCGTTCAGGGCCTCTATCGCCTGACGATACTCGGCGGTTTGCGTGGAAAGATCCGGGGCGCTCGAGTGCGCCATGAACAGAAACTCGGTGCGCAGCAGGCCAACGCCCTCGGCACCGCGCTCTACAGCGTCTTCGGCGTGGGCGGTGTTGCCCAGGTTGGCGGCCACTTCGACCGGGTGGCCATCACGGGTCTGGGCGGCTTCGAAACGCCGCGCCCAGGCATCCGCTTCGCGGGTCTGCAGGTCCAGAAGATTCTGTTCGGCGCGCTTCAGGCGCTCCTCGGAAGGCGAGGGAATGACCCGGCCACGCTCGCCATCCAGAATCATCAGGCTTGCGTTATTGAGCGCCATCACCGCCTTTCCAGCACCCACCACCGCGGGAATGCCCAGCGCGCGGGCCAGGATGGCGCTGTGCGCCGTGGCGCCGCCGCGCTCGGTCAGAAGGCCGCGCACCCGCGAGGTGTCCAGGCGAGCCACGTCCGACGGGCCAATGTCGTCCATCACCAGAATGTAGGGGTGATCCGGCGGCTCGGGCAGCGTGACGTCACACAAGATGCTGAGCACCCGGCGGCCGACATCGCGCAGGTCGGCGGCGCGCTCGGCCAGCAGCCTGTCGGCCAGCATCTCCTGGGCATGGGCGGCGGTTTCGATGGCATCCCACCAGGCAGCCTCTGCCGAGCGACCTTCACGAATGGCATCTTCGGCGGCGCGATGCAGCTCCGGATCGTCGAGCATCTCTTCGTGCATGGAGAGAATATCGGCCACTTCGCCGCCCGGGGCGTTGCGCACCAGCGCTTCAAGCTGCGCGATACCTTCCTGAATGGCATTGTGCAGGCGGCCGAGTTCGCGGTCCGGGTTATCGGCATGCTCGGCGTAGTCAAACTGCTGAGGGCGAATCACGAAGACCGGACCGATCGCCAGGCCCGGCGATGCGGCAATGGCGGTATGCGGTGTGTCCGCGGCCAGCGGTTCAATCGCCGGTTCCTGGGCGGTTTGTCGGGGCGCCAGGCGCTCGCGGCCACTATCAAAAGGCGTGACCTTTTCACCCAGGCCGCTCTCGATGGCCTTGGCGATTTCGCCAAGCGCCTGCGGGGCCTGGCTGCCCTCGCCGGAGAGTGTAAGCCACTGGCCGCGCCGCGCGCCCAGGCCAATCACCTTGGTCAGGCTGGCCGCAGAAACGCTGACCGGACTGCCTTCTTCCAGGCGTATGTTGATCGCCACCGGCTGAGCGCGCGCCACCTGGGCAAGCTGCTTGGCCGGGCGGGCGTGCAGGCCGTGAGGGTTGAGCACGCGCACGCGCAGGGTATGGGTATTGGCGGTTTCGCCGGCAAGCCTTGCCAGCACCTGCGAAGCCGACGCCCCCAGCAGCGCCTGGCTGTCGCCGTTTTCAAGCATAGCCTGAAGCTGTTCGAGAAGCGGGCGGTGGGCATCATTCTGGGCGGCCAGGCAGAACAGGCCATGAAGCGCGTGGCCGTCCTCTTTCAGGTGTTCATCAAAAGGGGTCGCCACGCCGAGAGCGGGCTGCTCGACGCCGCGTGCGCTGCTGACAAGCCAGAAACCCTCGCCAAGCCACACCGGCGGCGTGGCAGCGATATCGGCAATGAAGCGATTATCCACACAGCCACTCTGGCGAAGCCGGGCGGCGGCGGCCAGGGCGAGTTCCTGGGCGCTCTGCGCTGGAAATTGCAGGCACAGGGTGTCGCCATCAAGCTTGGGCGTCGCCACGCTCCTGGAGAGCAGGCGCGCCACTTCCTGCGCCGAGGCGGCCGCGGCCAGGGCATCCGCCACGCCGTCGCGGTCCAGTACGTGGGTCAGGGCGCGCAGGATATCAAGGTGTTCATCGTTTTGCGCGGCAATGGTGACCAGCACAAAAACGCGCTGGCCGTCGTGCCACTCGATGCCTTCTGGAAATTGCAGGACGCGCACGCCGGTTTTCATGACGTGCCGGCGACTTTCCGGCGTGCCGTGGGGAATGGCAATGCCGTTGCCAAGATAGGTCGACGACTGCGCTTCACGGGCATGCAGGCCATCACGGTAGTCAGGTTCGACCAGCCCCGCATCAGCCAGCACCCGGGCGGCATCATCCAGCGCCGCTTGCCAGCTGTCCGCCTGGCGGCCGAGCAAGATGTCGTTTGAGCCCAGTGTGAGCATGCAATTCTCCTGTAAAGACGAGTCCGTTAACGGCCCGGCAGTAACAAACATAGGTGATCAAGCGCCGAGCTTTCGGGATTGAACGAGGCCCGTAGTATATGGTGATAATGCTGAAACGATTCACCTAAAGGCACAAGGGGTGTGTTTTTAGACTTTGGTAGGGGCGGAGTCAAGGCGCTGGTACACTGTAAGGGCTTAATTAGGGGAAAAACATGACACTTGCCGATATTGCCCGGCTGGCAGGCGTTTCACGCACAACGGCCAGTTACGTCATCAATGGACAGGCACAGCAGCGGCGCATCAGCTCGGCCACCATCGAGAAAGTCATGGCGGTGGTGGCCGAACATCAATATCAGATAGACCCCCAGGCAGCGGCGCTGCGCCGCGGGGCAAGCCGACTGCTGGGGCTGATAGTGCCGGACCTTGAAAACGCAAGCTATGCCCGTCTGGCCAAGCGGCTGGAGCGCGGCGCGCGCGAACAGGGCTATCGGCTGTTGATCGTAAGTTCGGATGACTGCGCGCCAAGTGAGCGTGCCCTGGCGCTGGCGCTGCGTGCCCAGCGCTGCGAGGCGCTGATCACCGCCAGCTGTCTGGCCGATAATGACCCCTTCTATACTGATCTAGTCAACGATGGCTGGGCGGTCGTCGGCATGGACCGGGGGCTTGATCGCCAGCGCTTTGCCAGCGTGGTCAGCGATGACCGCGCCGCCGCCGAGCAGCTGACGCGGTCGGTACTGTGCGAAGGCACACGCCGCGTGGCGTGGCTGGATGCCATGCCCACGCTCTCAATCAGCCGCGAGCGCCGCGCCGGGTTTCAGGCGGCGCTTGCGGCACATCACATCGAACCTGTCTATTTAAGCGGCGCGCGCTATGAGCGGGAGGAAGCCGTGCGTCTGACGCATCAGCTTTTGGATGAGAAAGCGCCGGTGGATGCACTGGTGACGGCGTCCTACACCTTGATGGAGGGAGTTTTCGATGCGCTTCTAGCCCGTGGAGGGCTTTCCAATCGGTTCAGGCTGGCAACCTTTGGCGATCACCGCCTGCTGGATTTCCTGCCCCAGCCGGTGAACTCGGCCTTTCAGGATTACGACCTCATGGCGGCGCTGACCCTGCAAAGTGCACTGGAGGCTGCCCGAGGTGGTTCCGGCACCGGGCAGCAGGTGGTCAAACGCCATCTATGCAAACGTGGCTAGACTCTGGCGCTGGCCCAGGCGGCGGCATCCGGAATCGACATATCGTAGCGCTCGCTGATAAAGGGCGAGGAGAGCAGAAAGTCGGCGCTGGCGGCGTTGCAGGCTACCGGCACGTTCCACAGCGCGGCCAGGCGCAGCAGGGCTTTCACATCCGGATCGTGGGGCTGCGGGGCGAAGGGGTCCCAGAAGAATACCAGCACGTCGAGCCGCTGCTCGGCGATGCGCGCGCCAATCTGTTGATCCCCACCCAGCGGCCCGCTCATCAGGCCTTCAACGGTCAGCCCCAGCTGTTGGGTCAGGCGCGCAGCGGTCGTGCCCGTACCCATCAGCTGGTGCTGGCCAAGCGTTGACTGCCAGCGTTCGGCCCACTCCAGAAGCTCCTGCTTCTTGCCGTCGTGAGCAATCAGCGCAATGCGCTTCTGGGCGGGCAGGGTACGTGGCACCTGGCGGGGCGGTCGAGCATCAGTCATGGTCATTCTCCGGATTCTTCTTCGATGGCGATGATTTTCATCGTATTCGTGCCGCCGTGGGCATTCATGTGATCGCCGCGAGTCAGAATGATATGCCCACCCGGGCGCGCCAGGCCATACGCTTTAAGTAGTTTCAGCGCCTGCTCATTCACCTCGGCAGGTGCCATGTGGGTGGTATCGAAAGGCAGTGATACCACGCCGCGGTAAAGCGCCATACGGCGTTGCGCCACCGGGCTATGGGCCAGGCCCACGATCGGCAGGCCCGAACGAATGCGCGAGGCAATCAGCGGGGTATAGCCTGTTGAGGTCATGCAGGCGATGGCGCTGACACCGGTCAGATGATTGGCGGCGTACATGGCGGAGAGGGCGATGGTTTCATCCATGCGCTCGAAGCCTTCGTGCATGCGGTGGCCTGACGACTGTGCAAGGCGCTCGCGCTCGGCGCCCAGGCACACCCTGGCCATGGCTTCGACGGTTTCCACCGGAAATTCGCCCGCGGCGGTTTCGGCGGAAAGCATCACCGCATCCGTGGCATCCAGCACGGCGTTGGCCACGTCGAAGACTTCTGCCCGCGTGGGCAAGGGCGACTCGATCATCGACTCCATCATTTGCGTGGCGGTAATTACCGCGCGATTGAGCGTGCGGGCGTGCTTGATGATACGTTTCTGCGTGCCGATCAGCGCCTCATCGCCAATCTCCACGCCCAGATCACCCCGGGCCACCATGACCGCCTCGGAGGCCACGATGATGCCGTCCAGCGTTTCATCATCGGCCACGGCTTCGGCGCGTTCGAGCTTGGCGACAAGACCAATCTCCTTGCCCTCTTCACCCAGCAGTGCGCGGGCCTCCTGCATGTCTGCCGCGCTGCGCGGGAAAGAGACCGCCAGATAATCGACGCCGATGTCCACGGCGGTCTTCAAATCCGCCTTGTCCTTTTCGGTCAGCGCCGGAGCAGAGAGGCCGCCACCCTGCTTGTTGATGCCCTTGTTGTTGGAAAGCTTACCGCCTACATGAACCCGGGTATGGACTTCCTGGCCGCTGATCGACACTACATCCAGTACTACCCGGCCATCATCGAGCAGCAGGCGGTCGCCGGGGATAACGTCATCGGCAAGCGAGGGGTAGTCGCAGCCGACGCGCTCACGGTTACCCGCCTGACTATCCAGCGCCATATCCAGAATGAATGCTTGTCCGACCTCAAGCTCGATGGGCCCTTCGGCAAAGCGGGCGATACGGATCTTCGGCCCCTGCAAGTCGCCGAGTGCGGCGACGCACTTGCCCAGGCGCTCGGCAATTTCACGCACGTGGCGCAAGCGGCGGCGGTGATCGTCTGCAGAACCGTGGGAGAAGTTGAGCCGCACTACATCGACGCCGGCGCTGATCATGGCTTCCAGCACACCCGGGCGGTCGCTGGCAGGGCCGAGTGTGGCTACAATTTTGGTGCGACGAAGCGGCAGGGCCGAGGTAGTCGGGGTCATCAGAAGGTTCTCCTTGATAGGGACGTTTTAAGCTTGCAGGCGGGTTGAATTGCCACCGGCGGGTATAGACGTCTATGATGATAATATAGTAATTTTACTACAAATAGGTTGATTAATAGCCAGCGGGGAGTCGTTTTTAGGCATGATTTCCCCTATAAAAAGCTCATAGGGCATCTTTTAGGTAATTTTTTTACTGAAATGAAGCCATCCACCCCCAGCTTGAGGTGTCAGCATGACGATCAGAGTTGCTATTAACGGGTTTGGCCGGATCGGTCGTAACGTACTGCGCGCGCTGTATGAAAACCGCTATCGCGAGCAGCTTCAGGTAGTGGCCATCAATGATCTGGGGGACCCGTCATTGAACGCGCACCTGCTGCGCCACGACAGTGTTCACGGCCATTTTCCGTTTTCCGTGGAGCACGATGAGCACAGCATGACCGTGGACGGTGACAAGATTGCCATCTCTTCCGAGCGGGACCCGGCCAATCTGCCCTGGGCATCGCTCAAGGTGGATCTGGTAATGGAGTGCACCGGACTTTTCACCAAGCGTGAAGCCGCGGCCAAGCATCTTTCAGCGGGCGCTGCCCAAGTACTGATTTCCGCGCCCAGCCCGGATGCCGATGCCACCATCGTATTTGGGGTAAATGAGCATATCCTCACCGCCGAACACCAGGTGGTCTCCAACGCCTCGTGCACCACCAACTGCCTGGCGCCGGTGGCCAAGGCGCTCAACGATGCGGTGGGTATCGAAAACGGCTTGATGACCACGGTTCACGCCTATACCAACGATCAGAATCTTTCCGACGTATATCACTCGGACCCGTACCGCGCGCGCAGCGCGACCCAGTCGATGATTCCGACCAAGACCGGCGCCGCCGCCGCGGTGGGCCTGGTGCTGCCCGAGCTCGACGGCAAGCTGGATGGGTTGGCGGTGCGCGTGCCGGTGATCAATGTCTCGCTGGTGGATCTGACCTTTACCGCCGGCCGCGACACCAGCAAGGAAGAGATCAACAAGATCGTCGAGCAGGCCGCCGCCAATTCGAAAGTTCTGGCCGTGAATGCCCAGCCTCTGGTATCCATCGATTTCAACCACGATGCGCACTCGTCCACCTTTGATGCCAACCACACCCGCGTCAACGGTCGCCTGGTGAAAGTGATGGCCTGGTACGACAACGAGTGGGGCTTCTCCAATCGCATGCTGGATACCGCACTCGCCATGCAGGATGCCGCCAAGTAGGTATAGCGCAAGCTGTTGAAAACGTTCGGCCAGGAAGCCACGGATTCGTCCGTGGCTTTTTTTGCATCAAAAAAATATGTTTTTTTCGTCCTGGCTGCATCCAAACGCATCTCTTGCGGGTATTACTTATACAGTCGCCATCAAAGGCGGCTGACAATAATCCTTTAGGAGACTGAACATGACCCTTAATCATCTAACGCGTACTGCTTTGGCCGCCGCTGTGATCGCATCCTTCAGTCATGCCGCTCTGGCCGATGTGCCGGCGGATGTCCAGGTACCGGACGGCAATACCGTAGCGCTTGAAACCGTTGGTGTCGGCGCGATTACCTATATGTGTGAAACCAATGATTCTGGCGATGTAGCCTGGGTATTCAAAGGTCCGGCGGCAGCGCTGAACGATGGCGAAGGCGCACAGGTAGGCAGCTACTATGGCCCGCCCGCTACCTGGGAAGCGTTTGACGGCTCCAAGATTACCGGTACACAGCTTGCCACTGCCGCCAACGGCGATGGCAACATTCCGCTTCAACTGGTCGAAGCCAACCCGGCTGAAGGCGAAGGTGCCATGACCGGCGTTACCTACATTCAGCGTCTGAACACCGAAGGCGGTGTGGCACCGGACGCACCTTGTGATGCCGACCACGAAGGCGCTACTTCGGTTGTGACGTACCAGGCGGACTACATTTTCTGGACGGCCGAGTAAGCGTTAAAAAGTTAATTTAAGTTACGCTAGGGGCTCGTGCCCGGTGCCCCTAGCAGCTATGCTCTTTGAACATGCGTTAAACGGTACCGACGCGTCGCCAGGGAGCCTAGGTGTGACAGACGTAACCCATGAATTTGACCATGCCGCCGTGCTTGAACGTTGCGCACGCGGTGAACACGACGCACTGCATCAGCTCTACCTGCAGGAGGGGGGAGCGTTACTGGGCGTTGTGATGAGAATCGTCAAGGATCGCGGCATGGCGGAAGACATCGTTCATGACGCCTGCTTGAACATCTGGCAGCGAGCCGACAGTTTCGACCCCGCCAAGGGCTCGGCGCGTACCTGGATTTTCAGCGTGGCCCGCCATCTTGCCCTGAACGCGATTCGCTACCGTGATCGTGAAATCAATGTCGATCACAGTGACCCTGCCGAATTCGAGCACGATGAGACGTTTCAGCACGCTTTACGTATTGAAGAGGCCTTTGATTGGCAAACGGGCCAGCGTATGGATACCTGTCTGGAAGAGCTTGAAACTGAACGACGCAACTGCATACTCCACGCCTATGTAGACGGCTTGAGCCATGCGGAAATAGCCGCGCATACAGGCGCGCCGCTGGGGACCGTCAAAGCCTGGATCAAACGCAGCCTGCTACGTCTACGGGAGTGCATGGCATGAGTGTTTCTGACCAGCATGGCGATGACCACACCCTGGCCGGCGAGTATGTTCTGGGCACGCTTTCGCCCAGTGAGCGTCAAGCCGTTGAGGCGCGCCTGACCCACGATGAAGCGCTACAAGAAGCGGTCATGTCCTGGGAGGAGCGTTTTGCCCCCTATACCGCTCTGGCAACGCCTGTTCCCCCTTCTGAATTTCTATGGCCGCGCATCAAGCGCAGCCTGAGTGCCCAGGCACCCGCTCATCGCCCTGAAAAGGCGGTACCTGAGCAGCGGCGCCTTATCAACAGCCTGCCGGTATGGCGCGGTGTTGCTGGGTTGGGCCTTGCCGCTGCGCTGGTCATGGCCATCATGCTGGCCCGGCCGCCGGCAACGCCCACGCCGGAATACATGGTGGTACTGCTGGCACCGCAGAGCCAGTCTGCGGGCTGGGTAGTTCAAGCCTCTTCACGTCAGCGCATACAACTGATACCGCTGGGAACGTTCGAAGTACCGGAAGGCAAGGCGCTGGAGTTCTGGACCAAGGCCGATGACTGGCAGGCTCCGGTGTCGCTTGGCCTGGTGGCGCCGGGCGAGCCAATCAGTGTCGATCTTGATGCGCTGCCGCCGCTTGAAGACAACCAGCTTTTCGAGCTGACGCTGGAAGAGGCGAGCGGTTCGGCCACCGGCCTGCCCACCGGGCCTATCGAGTTTATCGGTCGGGCGGTGGAAATCTAGGCAGCTAAAAGGCTCCTAAAAGAACGTCAGGCCGACCTGGAACAGACGCTCCACATCGCGGATGCGGCGCTTGTCGATCACGAACAGGATCACGTGATCGCCGCTC
>NZ_PVTK01000010.1 GCF_003002925.1 Vreelandella songnenensis | reverse complement strand
GTCTGCTGGCCGTGGGCGTCCACGTCACGGCCCAGGTGTTCGTGCAGCTGGGCGTAGGCCGGGTTCTTGAAGCTGTAGTCTTTCAGGGTCGCGGTGGCCGCGGCCACGCGGGCGGTATGGCTGAGCTTGCGCACATGGCGCGTAGGCGCGGTGCCGCCGGCGCGGCTGTGGTAGGTGCGCTCGCCTAGATTGGCGAGCACCTGGGGGTCGTCGGCGAATACCAGCCGATGGGCGCTCGCTTCAAATTCATGAAAGTAGAACAGGCCCTCTTCGGCGGCCAGGCGTTCGATAAACGCCAGGTCGGTCTCGCGGTACTGCACGCAGTACTCGCGCTCCGGCAGTTCGCGGGTGACGGCGAAGGCCACATCGGTGATCCCACGCTCGTCGCACAGGGTATTGATGATGGTCAGCGGATCGACTTTCTGGAAGATACGCGAGTTGTGGCGCAGTGACAGCCGCCAGAGCGCGGGGCGTAGCACCAGGGAGTAGAAGGTGCGCCGGTGGCCCCGGTCGCCGCGGCCAAACTCGCTGACGATACCGTGCACCTGACGCAGCACTTCACCATCCTGCCACACGGTCAGCGTAGCTTCACGGTCCAGCAGCTCGGCGGCCTCCAGGCTGCCGTCGCGGCTGGCCAGGTTGAGCACCAGCTCAAAGGGCTGGGAGAGCGCTTCGCGGTGGGTAAAGTCGACTACCGCGATATCGTCAACGCCGGGTAGCGTGAGCGTGAAGTGCAGTCCGGTGCTGAGCGCCATGCCCCCTCCTGAAAAACTGGATAAATGTGCCAATCGCTTAGGTTAAGCGTCACGTTTAATACTGCAACCCAGAGAGGCCATTTGGCGGCAATGTCTTACAAACTTTGTCGGCAATGTCTTACAAAAAAGCCCGCATCTTTCGATGCGGGCAAGACAGGGGGGATATCAAGGGGTGGTTGGGCTGGCTTGAGCGTTACACCAGATCAAACCGATCGGCGTTCATCACTTTTGTCCAGGCGGCGATGAAGTCACTGGCGAACTTCTCGATGTGGTCGTCCTGGGCGTAGATTTCAGCGTAGGCGCGCAGGATCGAGTTGGAGCCAAACACCAGATCCACGCGGGTAGCGGTCCACTTTACCTTGCCGGTTGTGCGGTCACGCAGCTCATAGTGATCGCCCGACGGGTGCCAGGTATTGGCCATGTCCACCAGATTGACGAAGAAGTCGTTGGTCAGTGCGCCTTCGCGCTCGGTGAACATGCCGTGCCGGGTGCCTGCGTGGTTGGTGCCGAGTACGCGCATGCCGCCGATCAGTACGGTCATTTCCGCCGCCGTCAGGCCGAGCAGCTGGGTGCGGTCCAGCAGCATCTCTTCGGGGCTGACCACGTAGGTATCTTTCTGCCAGTTGCGGTAGCCGTCGGCCAGGGGCTCGAGCGCCTCGAACGATTCGGCATCGGTCATTTCATCCGTGGCATCCCCGCGTCCGGGAGCGAAGGGCACCGTGGTGCTGAGGCCAGCGGCCTTGATTGCCTGCTCGACCCCCACGTTGCCCGCCAGCACGAGGGTATCGGCAAGGCTGGCACCGCTTTCCTGGGCGAGAGGTTCAAGCACGGCCAGTACGCGGGCGAGGCGCTCGGGCTCATTGCCTGCCCACTGATTCTGGGGCGCCAGACGAATGCGGGCACCGTTGGCGCCGCCGCGCATGTCGGAGCCGCGGTAGGTGCGTGCGCTGTCCCAGGCGGTGCTGACCATGTCGCTGATGGAAAGGCCGCTGACGGCGATGCGGGCTTTCAGGGCGTCAACGTCGTAGCCGGTAGGGCCAGCGGGCACCGGGTCCTGCCAGATCAGGTCTTCCTGGGGTACGTCCGGGCCGACGTAACGCACCTTCGGACCCATATCGCGGTGGGTCAGCTTGAACCAGGCGCGGGCGAAGACATCATCAAAATAGGCCGGATCGGCCATGAACCGCTGGCAGATGGCGTTGTACGCCGGGTCCACCTTCATGGCCATGTCGGCATCGGTCATGATCGGCATGCAGCGGATGGAGGGGTCTTCCACGTCGACCGGCATGTCCTCTTCGGCAATCTCGACGGGCTCCCACTGCCAGGCACCAGCGGGGGATTTCTTCAGCTCCCACTCATGGCCAAACAGCATCTCGAAGTAGCCCATGTCCCACTGGGTGGGGTTCTTGGTCCAGGCGCCTTCGATACCGCTGACCAGGGTATCGCGGCCAATGCCGCGGCCCTTGGTTTTCATCCAGCCAAGACCTTGAAGCTCCGGGCCTGCCGCTTCGGGCTCCGGGCTCAGGTCGGCGGGGTTGCCGTTACCATGGCACTTGCCGATGGTATGGCCGCCGGCGGTCAGGGCCACCGTCTCTTCATCGTTCATCGCCATGCGCTTGAAGGTTTCACGCACCTGGGCGGCGGTCTTGAGCGGGTCGGGCTGGCCGTTCACGCCTTCCGGGTTCACGTAGATCAGGCCCATCTGAACGGCGGCCAGCGGATTCTGCATGGTCTCGGGTTTGGCCACGTCGCCGTAGCGGCCGTCGGAAGGCGCCAGCCACTCTTTCTCGGCGCCCCAATAGACGTCCTTTTCCGGGTGCCAGATATCCTCGCGGCCAAAGGCGAAGCCGAAGGTCTTCAGGCCCGCGACTTCGTAGGCCACGGTACCGGAGAGCATCATCAAATCGGCCCAGGAAACCTGGTTGCCGTACTTCTTCTTGATCGGCCACAGCAGGCGGCGGCCTTTGTCGGTATTGGCGTTGTCAGGCCAGGAGTTGAGCGGCGCAAAACGCTGGTTGCCGGTACCGCCGCCGCCGCGCCCGTCGGCCAGGCGATAGGAGCCCGCCGCGTGCCAGGCCACGCGGGCAAACATGCCCACGTAGCTTCCCCAGTCCGCCGGCCACCACGCCTGGCTCTGGGTGATCAGTTGGCGAAGGTCCGCTTTCAGGGCCTCGACATCCAGCGTTTCAAGCGCTTCACGATAGCTGAACTCCTCGCCTAGAGGATTGGTCTTGGTATCGTGCTGGTGCAGGATGTCTAGGTTCAGGGCGTTAGGCCACCAGTCGATGTTGGACTTGCTGGCCGCTGTGTTGCCACCGTGCATTACCGGACATTTACCACTCATGCTGCCTTTCCCCTTATCGTTCTTTATCCCGGCATCGCCAGGAAACCACGGTGAGCGCCGCCAGACTCAAGATCTGCACGCGGGCTGGCGCCTCACTGACATGGCGTATTTTTAAAGCACTTTAGCGATAGCAACAATTTGCATTTACCGACTAAATTGATAGAAATTTACAATCAAAGAGCATCGGCATTCAAAAAACACCCATGACGGGAAAAACGAAAGGAATAAAGGAGCCTGAAAAGCCCACAGGGCGCCGAGGCGCCCTGTGGGGAGTGACCACGAACCTCGGCAGGCTCAATCCACCAGCGGCAGCAAGGTGTTCAGGCTATCGCGGGCGTCGCCGTAGAACATGCGGCTGTTCTCCTTGAAGAACAGCGGGTTCTCGATACCGGAGTAGCCGGTGCCCTGGCCGCGCTTGCAGATGAACACCTGCTTGGCCTCCCAGACCTTCAATACCGGCATACCGGCAATCGGGCTGTTCGGATCTTCTTCGGCGGCCGGGTTGACGATATCGTTGGAGCCGATCACGATCACCACGTCGGTACTGGCGAAGTCGTCGTTGATCTCGTCCATCTCCAGCACGATATCGTAGGGCACCTTGGCTTCCGCCAGCAGCACGTTCATGTGCCCAGGCAGGCGCCCCGCCACCGGGTGAATGCCGAAACGCACGGTCTTGCCGGCCGCGCGCAGCTTGCGCACCAAGTCACTCACCGCGGTCTGGGCCTGGGCCACCGCCATGCCGTAACCGGGCACGATGACCACGCTATCGGCATCGTTCAAGGCGCTGGCCACGCCACCGGCGTCGATCGCCACCTGCTCGCCTTCAATCTCCGCAGCCGGCCCGGTCGCGCCGCCGAAGCCGCCCAGAATCACGTTGACGAAGTTGCGGTTCATCGCCTTGCACATGATGTAGGAGAGAATCGCGCCCGACGAGCCGACAAGCGCCCCGGTCACGATCAACAGGTCGTTGCCGAGCGTGAAGCCGATGGCCGCCGCCGCCCAGCCGGAGTAGCTGTTGAGCATCGACACCACCACCGGCATGTCGGCGCCGCCGATGCCCATGATCAGGTGGTAGCCGATGAAGAAGGCAAGCGCGGCCAGCAAGATCAGCGTCCAGAAGCCCGCGCCGTTGAGATAAAGCACCGCCAGCACCAGTGAAAGCACCGCCGCACCGGCGTTGAGCAGATGCCCGCCGGGCAATTGACGCGGTTTGCCATCCACCTTGCCCGCCAGCTTGCCGAAGGCGATCACGGAGCCGGTAAACGTTACCGCGCCGATAAAGATGCCCAGCACCACCTCGATCTGCAGAAACGTCAGCTCATCCGGCGCCTTGGTGGCGACCAGGGCGGCGAACGCCGAAAACTCCTGCATCACGCCGTCAGCAGCGCGCGCCGCCAGCACCCGGCGACGCTCGAGGTCCGCGCTCCAGGCCACGAACACCGCCGCCAGCCCCACGAAGCTGTGCAGTGCCGCCACCAGCTGGGGCATTTCAGTCATCTCGACCTTGCCCGCCATGTAGGTACCGATACCGGCACCAATGATCATCATCGGGATCAGCCACCAGTAGCCGCCAATCCCCGGCCCGAAGGCGGTGAAGAACACCGCGACCGCCATGCCCACAATGCCGTACCACACGGCGCGCTTGGCTTTTTCCTGATTGCTCAGGCCGCCCAGCGAGAGAATGAACAGCACACTGGCCGCAATCGCCGCGGCCGATACGAATCCTTGACCTAACATATCGTCTCTCCGCCGCTCAGGATTTCTGGAACATGGCCAGCATCCGGCGTGTCACCAGGAAGCCACCCACGATATTGATGGTCGCGATCAGTACCGAAATCGCCGCCAGTACACTGACCACCGCACTGCCCGAGCCGATCTGCAGAATCGCCCCCAGGATGATGATGCCGGAAATCGCGTTGGTCACCGCCATCAGCGGCGTATGCAGCGAGTGGCTCACCTTCCAGATCACCTGAAAACCGATGAAGCAGGCCAGCACGAACACGATGAAGTGCTGCATGAACGAGGCTGGCGCCACCTGACCAAGCAGCAGCATCAGCGCACCGCCGATTGCTAATATGCCGACCTGGCGTTTGGTCTGGGCCTTGAACGCCGCCGCTTCCGTGGCTTTCTTCTCCTCTGGCGTCGGCTCTTTCTCTTTCTTCTTCGGCTTGGCCGCGGCAATCGCTTTTACTTTGGGCGGCGGCGGTGGAAAGGTCACGTCACCTTGATGGGTAACCGTCGCGCCCCGGATGACGTCATCGTCCATGTTGTGATTGATCACGCCATCCTTCTCGGGCGTTAAATCGGTCAGCATATGGCGGATATTGGTGGCATACAGAAGCGACGACTGCGTGGCCATGCGCGAGGGAAAGTCGGTATAGCCGACCACAATCACGCCGTTGTCACTAACGATGCGCTCATCGGGCTGGGTTAAATCGCAGTTACCACCCTTTTCAGCCGCGAGATCGACAATCACCGAGCCGGGCTTCATGGCCGCGACCATATCCTCGAGCCACAGCTTGGGCGCCGGGCGGCCGGGGATCAGCGCGGTGGTGATGACGATGTCCACATCTGGCGCCTGCTCGCGAAAGCACTCGAGCTGCTTTTCGCGAAACTCGGGGCTCGAGGGCGAGGCATAACCGCCGCTTTCCGAACCGTCCTGGCTGTTCTCGAAGTCCAGAAACAGAAACTCGGCGCCCATGGATTCGATCTGCTCGGAGACTTCCGGGCGCACGTCAAAGGCGCGCACCACGGCCCCCAGGCTGGTCGCGGTGCCGATGGCGGCAAGCCCGGCCACGCCCGCGCCGATCACCAGCACCTTGGCCGGCGGCACCTTGCCCGCGGCAGTTACCTGGCCGGTAAAGAAACGCCCGAAGTTGTTGCCCGCCTCGATCACCGCGCGGTAACCGGCGATGTTGGCCATGGAGGAGAGCGCGTCCATCTTCTGGGCCCGCGAAATGCGTGGCACCATGTCCATGGCGATCACCGTGGCGCCCTGGGCGCGGCACGCCTCCAGCAGCGCTTCGTTCTGCGCGGGCCAGAAGAACGCGATCAGCGTCTGGCCTTCACGCAGGCGTGCAGCCTCGGCCTCGGAAGGCTCGCGAACCTTGATGACGACCTCGGCCGCCTCGAACAGCGCCTCGGCGCTATCCACCACGGTGACCCCCGCGTCGCGGTAGGTATCGTCGTTGAAGCCCGCCGCCAGGCCAGCGCCGGTTTCGATCAGGCACTCATGGCCCAGCTTCTGGATCTGCTGTGCGCTCTCAGGCGTCAGCGCGACCCGCGCTTCGCCCCGGCTCGTTTCCTTAGGTGCGCCTATTCTCACACGGGTACTCCCTTCGGTTTGGAAAGCGGGCTATCGGCCTGAATAGCAAGCGCGGCCCTCTGGAAAGGCGGTTTTGTTATTTGCCCGCCTTGTTCAAACGTCTCAGATTCGCATGATGGCTTTCAGAAACGCTATTCAACCTTTGATAGACCGCCGCTGACAGGCAGGTCGTGCACAAAGGGAGGCCGAGTATGGGCGAAAACCGAAGGGGGTAATTGTCTCAGTGCGACCTGATCGTAAACTGAACCAGGCGGGCGACCAGCGGGCGCACCACCAGGATGCACAGAAAGGCGCTGGGCATCGCGACACGATAGGCATTCCACACCTGGCTAAAATAGTCATCGCTCATGCCTGCGTTGACGGCGGTGATGATCAGTGTCATCAAGAACGCCATGATCGTCGACATGTAGAAGGCAAAGACCACCGGCGTAAACCGGGGGTGCAGCTTGCGCGCGGCAAGCAGGCGCTGTTCTGGGTAGCGGCGGAAGGGCATGGTAGTTACCTGAGTACGTGCGTTTTGTTAGCGGGCTACTTTACAGCGCTGAGAAGGAAGGGGGAAGCGGTGAACAGATGAGACGGGCGTTGGCAGAAAAGGAGCAGGAGTGCCGCAACGGCCGTTGTCTTCATGCCTTCCCCATCACCCCTTGCAGCATCCCCTCGGCCTCTTTCTCGCTGACGCCGAGCATCAGCAGGATCTGTCGCTGCGTTGCCATCAGCACATGCTGGCGCTCCTCTTCACCGGGCAGGCTCTTGGCAATGGCGACAGCCCCTACCAAGGACGCCAGGATCACCCGCGACTTATCGGCAATCACGCGGCGGTCGTTGGCAAAGGGCAGCTTCTTGAGCCGACTCAGCGCCAGCAGGCGGGTCTCCAGCATCCTCTTCATGCTCAGATACGAGGCTTCGAACATGGTGCGAATTTCGGCTTTTTCGCTGCCTATTTCATTGAAAAGCACCGCTTCAGGCCCAGGCTGCTGCTTGCGCTCCAGTTCCTGAAGGTTCCAGTAGTTGGAAACCAGCTCGGTCAGGTGCTGCAAGGAGAGCGGCCCCTTGACCAGCCTGGCGGCCCGGCTGCCATCCAGCGTCTTGCGTACCGACGCATCGTAGAGCGCCTCCTTGGAGGCAAAGTGTGCATAGAATGCGCCGTGTGTCATCTTGGAAAGCTTCATCACCTGGCCGATGGAGACCTTGTTGAAGCCGTACCGGCTGAACAGCTCGGTGGCTGAAGCCAGGATGCGCTCGCGGGTTTTCGCTTTATGGTGTTTGGGGTAAGGCATGGTTACCTCGCCGTTAAACCGCTGAATATTATCTTGATCATATAATGTGTACTGCTAGCGTGACGGTTATTTAACGCCATGAGGAGCCGCTATGCATTCCCCTATTGTGATTACCGGCATGGGTATGGTCAGCCCCTTGGGTAATAACGTCAAGACTAGCTGGGCGCGCCTGCTGGACGGGCAGTCCGGCATTCGGCGGATTACCCGCTTTGATACCGACGCCACCCCGATCAAGATCGCCGGAACCGTGACCCACGCAGCAGACGACCCGAAAAACGGCCTCTGCCTGGATGATATAGCTAACGCCAAGGAGCGCCGCAAGCTGGATCTGTTCAGCCTCTATGCCCTGGCGGCGGCTAAAGAGGCGCTGGAACAGGCAGGCTGGCAGCCTGAAAACGAAGCCCAGCGGCGCGCCACGGCCACCATAGTAGGCTCCGGCATTGGCGGTTTCCCCACCATCACCGAGGCCCAGCAAACGCTGCAGACCAAGGGTTCCCGCCGGGTATCACCGTTTACCGTGCCGGCCTTTCTGGCCAATATGGCGGCGGGTAACCTGTCGATCCGCTACGGCTTTCAGGGTCCGCTTGGGTGCCCGGTCACCGCCTGCGCGGCGGGGCTTCAGGCGATTGGCGACGGCATGCGCCTGATTCGCAGTGGCGAAGCAGATGTGGCGCTGGTGGGCGGGGCCGAGGCGTGTATCGATCCACTATCGCTTGCCAGTTTCAATGCGCTCAAGGCGCTCTCCACCGATCACGAGCAGCCAGAAAGCGCGTCGCGCCCTTTCGATAGTCGCCGCAACGGCTTTGTGATGGGCGAAGGCGCCGGCCTCATGGTGATTGAAACCCTGGCCCATGCAGAGGCTCGAGGCGCCACACCTTTGGCGGTGATCAGCGGCTACGGCACCAGCGCCGATGCCTACCATATGACCGCCGGGCCGGATGACGGCAACGGCGCGGCGGCGGCCATTCACTCAGCGCTCAACATGGCGGGGCTTGCGCCTGACGCGATTGGCTACATCAACGCTCACGCCACCTCGACCCCGGTGGGCGACCGCGCCGAAATTGCCGCGCTGCGCCGCGTGTTTGGCAGCCTCCTGCCTGGCATTCCGATCTCCTCCACCAAATCCTCCACCGGGCATCTGCTGGGCGCGGCGGGCGGTGTCGAAGGCATCTTTTCAGCGCTGGCCGCCACCACTGGCCATCTGCCGCCTACGCTGAACCTGAGCCAAAGCGATGAAGAGACGCGGGATCTGGATTTCATCCCCCATACTCAGCGCACACATCCTGCACAGCACGTGCTGTGCAACGGATTTGGGTTTGGCGGCGTCAATGCGGCGCTGATCCTCAGCCGCCTATAGCGCCTGCGCATCGGTTTTTGTCTGCCGTTAGCGTATCCTCAGGGCCTGATGTTGGGCGGTGGGGAACATGAAACGCTACGAACGCTTTGCCGACGAGATTTCCGAGCTGATTCGCAGCGGCGTGCTGGCGCCGGGGGAGCGCGTGCCTTCGGTACGCCAGGCCAGCCGCCACTACGGCATCAGCCCCTCCACCGTGTTTCAGGCGTACTACCTGCTGGAGAATCAGGGGCTGATCGTGGCGCGGCCGCGCTCGGGCTATTTCGTGCGCGAACAGGCCCAGCGTCTGCTCAACGAGCCCGAGATGAACCCGTGCGTTCAGGAGACCGCCGACATTGCCGTCAGCGAGCTGGTCTTTTCGGTACTGGGCTCCCTTCAGGATAGCGATACGGTGCCCTTCGGCTCGGCGTTTCCCGGCCCCGAGCTTTTTCCGCTACCGCGCCTGGCACGCAGCATGACCAAGGGGCTGCGGGCGCTGCCGGCCGACGCCATCATTGCCGACATGACCGCCGGTGACCCGGACCTGCGCCGCCAGATCGCCCTGCGCTATCGCTTGACCGGGGTGCACCTGACACCCCAGGAGCTGGTAATTACCAACGGCGCCATGGAGGCGCTGAACCTAGGCTTTCAGTGCGTGACGTCTCCGGGGGATCTTGTCGCCATCGAGTCGCCCGCCTTTTACGCAAGCCTTCAGGTGCTTGAACGCCTGAAGCTCAGAGCGGTGGAGATTCCCGTGCATCCGCGGGAGGGGATCGACCTGGAGGCCCTGGCGGAGAGCCTGGCCCGCCACCCTATCAAGGCCTGCTGGTTCATGAGCCACTTGCAGAACCCACTGGGCGCGAGCCTGAGCGATGCCAAGAAGCAGGCGCTCTACGCGCTTTTAAAGCAGCATCAGGTACCGTTGATCGAAGACGATGTCTATGCCGAGCTCTACTTTGGCACTACGCCGCCCACGCCGGTCAAGCACTACGATGACGAGGGGCTGGTGATTCACTGCGGGTCGTTTTCCAAGTGCCTGGCGCCGGGCTACCGGGTGGGCTGGGTCGCGGGCGGGCGCTACGCGGAGAGTATTTCGCGGCTGAAACTGATGACCACCATCTCGCCCTCGGTACCCGCTCAGGTGGCGATTGCCGACTACCTGCAGCACGGTGGCTACGACCGCCATCTGCGCAGGCTGCGCTACGCTCTGGAAACCCAGCAGGGGCACATGCTGGATGCGGCGGCCCGCTACTTCCCTGCGGGCACCCGGGCCACGCGCCCGTCAGGCGGCTATTTTCTATGGTTTGAATTTCCCCGCCAGGTCGATTCGCTGCGTCTGTTCCATATGGCCCGCGAGCAGGGCATCAGCATCGCCCCGGGGCCGATCTTCTCCGCGACGCAGGGGTATCGCCACTGCGCGCGCTTGAGCTACGGCCACCCCTGGACACCGCGCAGTGAAGAGGCCATGGCGCTGCTCGGACGGTTACTGGCCTCATTCTAATGCCCAAGCTAAGCGCTTTGGCCTTGCAGGGGGCGGCCTTCCGGCGCCTGGCGCATCAGCTCTCCAATTTGATACAGATCGTGCCGGTACATATCAAACCGCGAAATACCGTGGGAGACCGCGATCAGCAAGAAGGTCAGCAGCATCAGGATGGCCGGCGAATTCAGCCAGGTAAACGCGGGCGAGGTGGCCGGGTAGAGCAGCGTAAAGATACTCATGCCGCCCAGAAACTGGGCCAACATGCTGTTCACGATCACCAGCGAAATCATCAGCACGCGAATATTGCGCCTGGGCAGGTGGCAAAGGCTTGCTTCGCGGCCGTTTTCGAGCCGCTTGCGGCGGCGCACCAGCGGAATGGCGTAGGTGCTCAACTTCTCCTCGGAAAACGCCCGTAGCACGATGTGGGGGTCAAGCTCTGAGCCAAAGATGCGCGCAACCGCCTGGTTGAACGCGCTGGCATCACCGCGCTTCGCCACTTCGGCCTTTTGTGCCAGCTCGCTCAGATGCGCCTTGTCGGCATCGGAAAGCTTCAGGTCGTTGGCGAAGTTGATGTTGTAGTTGACTTCGTAGACTTGGTAGAGCGCGACGGTCACGCCCACAAAAATCATCAAATAGATAAAAACAGTCAACATGGTCGGCCCCTTAAACGGTTTATCGTCCTGCGCTTGGCCCAGCTGGCAATCTTGCGTCGGGCCGGTACGACTATGCCTTGCCAAGCCTTCCCAGTACAGACTCAGAAAGGTGCAATAAATACATATCAGCTGCGTACCTGACCTGCGGCAAGCCATATACGCATGCAAGCCAAGCGGCGGCGTCAGGGTGTGAGTCACCAAGGATAACTCCGAGCAATAGGAAAGCGGTCCTCGACTGAGCTACCATAGCGCCCCTGTAACGCCCCCATAACGCTGTTCACGCGAAAACAATAACGAAGATTATCCGAATCCCGCTCACAAGGAGCCTGCCATGCCCCCTCAAGAATCCAGTACGCTGACGGCCCCGGTACCGGCCAAATCAGTGTATGCCAAGTACCTCGCGGCTCTCGGGCCCGGTTTTCTATTTGCAGGGGCGGCCATCGGCACCTCGCACGTCGTCCAGTCAACGCGTGCCGGGGCTGAATACGGCATTGGCCTGCTGGGCTTCATCCTGCTTGCCGTGCTGCTCAAGTATCCGTCGTTCTTCTTCGGGCCTTTTTATGTCAGCGTGACCGGCAAATCTCTGGTCGAGGGGTATCGCCAGACCTTCGGGCGCTCGGTGGTGGGGCTGTTCGCGCTGGTGCAGATCCCCGTGACCGCGATCATCATCGCCGCCATCGCGATCACCACCGCGGGCCTTGCCGGCAGCATCGTACCGCTGACGCTCAGCCCGCCCACGGTAGCGGTCATTCTGATCGCGCTGTGTGGCGTGCTGACCTTCGCTGGCGGCTACAAGCTGCTGGACTGGGTCAACAAGGTCTTCGTGGTGATCTTGAGCGTGACTACCGTGCTGGCCGCGATCGTTGCCCTGCCGCTGGTGGACTGGACCTTCTATCCGGAAACGGCAGTGTCGCCGCTCTGGAGCGTGGCGACCTTCGTGACCCTGGTGGCGGTGCTTGGGTTGATGCCCTCGGACATTACGCTTGCCGTCATGAACTCGCTGTGGTCCGAGGCGCGCAACAAGGCGCAAGGTAGGCGCAGCGACACCGCCGCCGAAAAGATCGATTTCAACATCGGCTATATCGGCGCCGGCGTGCTGGCGGCGTGTTTCGTGATCATGGGCGCGGGCGTCATGCACAGCCAGGGCATCACCCCGGCGGACGGCGCGGTCGGCTTTGCAAGCCAGGTCATCAGCCTTTACACCAGCACCCTGGGCGAGTGGAGCGGCGTGGTCGTGGGCATTTCGGCGTTTACCGTCATGCTGACCACGCTCTTGACCGTGCTCGACGGTTTTCCGCGCATGATCAGCGCCTCCTGGTACACCTTCACCCGTCCGGCGGGCGCGACGGAAACGTCCCGCACGATCGAGGGCAGCCCGGCGTTTCTGGTGTCGCTGATCGGGCTTTCGCTCCTGGCGGCGGTGATTCTGTATACGCTGATGGGCAATTTCCGCCTCTTCATGGACTTCGTGATGGTCGTGGCGTTCTTGCTCAGCCCGATCCTCGCCGCGCTGAACCACTTCACCGCCAACGGCGCCACCGTGCCGGTATCGCTTCGCCCCTCGAAGCTGATCAACGCCTGGAGCTGGCTGGCGATTGCCACGCTGACGCTTTTATCGCTGGGCTATATTTACGTGCGCTTTATCTTCTGAGCAAAAGGCGTGCAATCGTGACGACACGCGTGCGGCCTTTTGGCCGCACGCTTTTTTTGGGCTTTTTCTCAGCCCAACGGGCCGCCCAGAATGGTTTTGCGAATGCCTTCACGCACGCCCTGGCCATCTTCCTGGCCCAGTTCGGCGTACCACGCCTGAGTCAGCGCCGGGGTGTGGCCGTGAATCATCTCCGCCCGCGTGCGCGCTCTGGCCACGATCTCGCCTACCCGCTCGACCCGGGCGACATCGTAGGTTTCAAGCGCCTGGCGCAGGGCCTCCTCTACCACGGGCGTCTTCTCGAGCGCCTGCTGCACGGCCTGGGCCAGCACCCAGGCATCCTCCATCGCCTGGCAGCCACCCTGGCCCAGATCCGGTGCCATGCCGTGGGCGGCATCGCCCAGCAGCGCCACGCGGTTACTGGTCAAAGTTTCGAGCGGTGCGATATCGTGAATCTCGACCCGCGCCATGCGCGCCGGGTCGACGTGCTCGATCAGCGCCTGTACGGGCCGCGCCCAACCGGCGAAGTGCTCGCGCAGCTCTTCTGTATAGCGGGCGGGGTCGTTGGGGGTATCGGCAGGTAGCGGCACATCGAAGAAGCAGTAGAACTCCTCTTGCCCTTCGCTGTTGCCGCCGGTGCCCATGGGCATCAGTGACACCCGCTTGCCTTCGCCCACGTACTGGTCCCAGCTATCCAGCGGGGCGAGCGCATTTGAAGCGGGTACGCGCACGTTCCAGTTCACATAGCCCACGTACTGGCGCTCCACGGCGCGCCCCACGATCTTGTTGCGCAGCCGGGAGTGGGTGCCATCGGCCACGACCAGCAGGTCTGCTTCGACCTCGCGGCCATCGGCGAAGATGGCGGTCACACCACGGGCGTCGCTCGTGTAATCCACGCAGTGCTGACCAAGCTTTATATGCTCGGCGCCGACCGCTTCAAACAGGGTTTGCTGCAAGGCGGCACGGGCAATGGGGCAGGCGCGCTGCTTGACGTCTTCATAAAGCGGGGCCAGCGAGAAATCACTCAGCAGGTGGCCATCATGGCTCAGGTAGCGCATGCGCTGCATGTCGCCGCTCAAGCGCTCGATGGCAGTGCCAAGGCCCAATTTATGCATCACCTTGACGCCGTTGGACCACAGCGAAATAGCCGCCCCCACCGGGCGCATCTCCTCTACCCGCTCCATTACAGTGACGTGGTGGCCCTGCTGCTGGAACGCCAGCGCAGCGCTCAAACCGCCCATTCCTGCCCCAATGACCAGAACATTCAGCGACATCGGCAACTCCTTGGTGTTGTTTGGCGTTGTTATGCTGATAAAGCGGCGTAGCATGTGTTCAGTGTAAGCCGGTTGGCCGTTCAGGACGATGCGCGCACACCCGGTTTATCAAGCAAGACGGAGGCCATTTTTCGATCAGGCCCGCCCGTTGAAAGCCCGGGCAAAATCGATCAGCTGCTGATTGAGCCAGGCGATGGAGGGCTCATTGGCATGCAGGGCGTGCTGAATCAGCGTCATGTTGAGCGCGGGAAGCTCTTCGGGCGGCTCTACCAGCCGCACCGGCAGCATGGCGATGAACCGCTCGGCCATTTGCCTTGGCAGGGTCATGATGGCGTCCGTCAGCGCGACCACGCGTGCAGCGGCAATGTAGTTGAGGTTCTTCGAGATCACCCGGCGCGTCAGCCCGTGCTGGGTCAGACAGCTGTCGATATTGCTGGGCCGTAGCCCGCTGATATCGGCAAGCTCCACGTGCATCATCCGGGAAAACTGCTGGATCCCCAGCGCCTCCCCTACGCCTTGGTTATGGGTGGCCGCCAGGCACACCAGCTCTTCGTGCATCCAGGGTGCCTGCAGCACGCCGCCGGGTAACTCTTCCTGGCTATCCAGCCCTACCACCATATCGATCTGGCGGCTTTCAAGGCCCTCGCTCAACACCTCTGGAGTAATCAATTCGATGGAAAAGCTGATACCCGGCGCATAGGTCAAAAGCTGGCTTAAAAAGCCGGGGTACATGACTTCTTCAAAGTAATCCGTGGTGGCCAGCGTAAAGCGGCGTGTACTGCTGGCAGGCGAGAACGACGCCGGCGGGGCCAGCCCTTCCTGCAGCATGGCCAGCGCCTGTTGCACCACCGGCAACAGCGCCAGCGCTCGGGGGGTGGGCTGCATGCCGCTTTCGGTGCGCACCAGCAGCGGGTCATCCAGCGACTCGCGCAGCCGCTTCAGCGCGTGACTCAAGGCCGGCTGGCTTACGTGCAGCTTTTCGGCGGCACGCGTTACGTGGCGTTCGCGCATCAGCGTCTCGAACACCCGCAGCAGGTTTAAATCGAAGTGACGCGGTATGCTCATAAATGCCCGTCATTCCCTACTATTCATTCAATGAATGGTTTAATTCTAAACATTCATTTAATTTATCGCTCGAAATTATTTATGGTCGCCTCCTCGTCGCGTGGCTTACGCGATCTTGTGCTCAAGGAGACGTCCGCCGGTGACCCAGACACCCATCATGCCCAGCCTGTTTGGTGATGTTATCTCGACCTTCATGAACGTAGCCAAGGCTACCGACCCTAAAGCGACCGATGCGGACGTCGTGATCAGCGGCGTGCCCTTTGACCTGGCGTGTTCCGGCCGGGCGGGCACGCGCATGGGGCCGAATGCCATTCGTCAGGCCACGGCCAACTTGATCTGGGAAGGCAAGCGCTGGCCCTGGGATTTCGCGCTCGAAGAGCGCCTTGCCGTGGTTGACGCGGGCAACCTGGATTACGCCTACGGCGAGCCGGAGAGCCTGGTGGACAACCTGGAAAGCCACGCCGGCCGCTGGCTGAAAGCGGGCAAGAAGATGCTGACACTCGGCGGCGATCACTACATCAGCCTGCCGCTTCTGCGCGCGCATGCCCGCGAGCACGGCCCGCTGGCGCTGATTCACTTTGACGCCCACACCGATACCTACGAGCAGGGCACGCGCTTTGACCACGGCACCATCTTCCACCACGCCTTGAAAGAGGGCCTGGTCGTACCCGAGCACTCGCTGCAGATTGGTATTCGCACCAGTTACGATCGTCACAATCATCCCTATGAAGTGCTGGACGCCGACTGGGTAAACGACAACGGCCCCAAGGCGGTGCTTGAGAAAATACGCGCCCGCGTCGGCCATCACCCGGCCTACGTCAGCCTGGATATTGACGGACTGGACCCGGCGTTTGCACCGGGCACCGGCACGCCGGTGTGCGGCGGCATGTCCACCGACCTGCTGCTCAAGGTCGTCAGGGGCTTGGTGGGTATGGATCTGGTGGGTATGGACGTGGTGGAGGTCAACCCGGCTTACGATCACGCGGATATTACCTCGCTTGCTGCGGCAACGCTGGGGCTTGAGTTCTTGTATGTGCTGGCGGCGGGTAAGCGAGCCCTGTAAACGTAAGTTCCGCTTTCGAGCAGAGGCCACGCTGACGAACTCAGCGTGGCCTCATGCCTTGTCCGACTCCAGGGCCATGCATAAATCCCCCAGAAAATCCGCAACGCCCTTGGGCAGCGTACGCCCTGCCAGTGTCTGCACTTCGATGGTGCGCCCGCTCATTTCCCGATCCCGGATGGGGAGCGAAACGAGTTGGGCGGCATCGCTCAAGTGGCGCACCGATACATCACCAATCAGCGTGATTCCTCCTTGGCAGGCGGCAAAATGCACTAGCGTGGTCACGAAGTTACTCACCATGACTGGCTCGATAAGCAACCCCTGACGGCTGCAACTCACGTTGAACAACTGACGAATGGTGGTGTTATCCGTGGGTAACGCCAACGGATAGTGGCTGAGCTGTGCCAGGGAAACATGCTTTTTAGCGGCCAGCGCGTGGCTACTGTGCATGACCGCATGGATCGGCGCCATGATCCGCTTTTCGACCTGAATGTTCTTCTCCGGGGCTGGCGAAATCGTAAGCCCAATATCCGCCAGTCCTTCACAGACGCGTTGCGTCACCTCCGTTGATGACATGACCGCCAGATCGAAATGGATACCGTGATGCTTTTGGCGGTATTCGCTGATCACATGTGGCAACAGGTAGCTTGCCAGACCCTCGATACTGGCAAGCCGCACCGTTCCTCGCTGTATTCCTTCAAGCCCGGTGATCTCCTCGACCACCCGGGCCGCATCCAGGCGCGCCTTGCGTGCGTGGGCAGCCAGAAGCTCCCCGGAGGGGCTCAGCCGCATGCCGGTAGGGTGACGCTCGAAAAGTTGGCTACCAAGTTCGGCCTCAAGGCGGGCGATCTGGCGGCTGACCGCAGAGGGCGCAACGTGCAACTGGGCAGAAGCCTTGTTGATCGACCCCTGCCGTACAATCTCCAGAAAATAGCGCAACGCCGAGTCCAGCAGAATGCGTTCATTCATGCCATTCCCCCACCTCTGGTTCGTTAATTGCATTGCCTAAAAGGCAATACCGCATTCGAAAAATACATCTAACGTCATGGCTTTTGCCAGCGCTAGTATCGAACCAGAAGCAGATCAACAAGACGCCTATCCATGACAAGCGCCGATTTGCCGACCGTCAACGTGGTTATCGCCAGCCGCTAATAATATCAATGGAGATTGCGATGCATACGACGCCCCTTGCAGGTTTTACCAAGAAAGCGCTTCTGACCGCTATTGGCACGGTCAGCGCCCTTTCCTTCACCGCCCAGGCTGAAACCACCGTGAACGCGGTCATGCACTCGGCACTTCGAGCGCTGGATCCCGTCTCAAGCAGTGCCACCATCGCGCGCAACCACGGCTACATGATCTACGACACTCTGATCGGGCTGGATGCCGACCTCAATCCGCAGCCGCAGATGGCCGACTGGGATATCTCCGATGATGGCCTGACCTATACCTTTACCCTGCGCGAAGGGCTGACCTGGCACGACGGTACGCCGGTTACCGCTGCCGACTGTATTGCCTCACTAGAGCGCTGGGCCAGTTTTGACCCCGGCGGCACATTGATCCTGGATCACCTGGAAAGCCTTGAAGCGCTGGATGACCACCGTTTCGAACTCACCCTTTCCACCCCGCTTGGAGATGTAATCGGACTGATGTCCAAACCTTCAGCGATGGCAGCCTTCATGATGCCTGAAGACGTTGCATCGATTGCGCCGGGCCAGCCGTTGCCCAACCAGATCGGCTCGGGGCCCTTCCGGTTTGTCGCTGACGAGTACCAGCCTGGCGTCAAAGTGGTGTACGAGCGCTTTGACGAGTACGAACCGCGTGACGAGGCCCCGTCCGGCACGGCAGGCAGCAAGGAGGTCTTCGTCGATCGGGTCGAGTGGGTGCACATGCCGGACATGCAAACCACGGTAAACGCCATCAACAGCGGCGACATCGACTATATCGAGCGTACGCCCTTTGATCTGCTGCCTCTGCTTGAGCACAACCCCGAGATTACCGCCGACGTACTCGACCCGCTGGGCATGCTGACGCTGGCGCGTACCAACTTTCTTCACCCTCCCTTCGATGACGCGCGTATCCGCCGCGCCGCGCTACTGGCTATCAGCCAGGAAGATGTCATGGCTGCCCTGGTCGGCGACCCGCGCTTCTATCAGACCTGCGCCTCGGTGTTTGGCTGCGGTACACAGCTCTCCTCCGAGTCCGGCGGTGAATCGCTCACCAACGGCGGGAGCCTTGACGAAGCCCGTGCACTGCTGGAAGAAGCCGGCTACGACCAGCGTCCTATCGTGCTCTTGCAACCTTCGGATGTGGCCACGCTGACACCCCAGCCCATGGTGGTAGCTCAGGCGCTGCGCAACGCTGGTTTCAACGTTGAGCTTCGCCAGATGGACTGGCAGACCTTGGTGAGCCAGCGGGCCAGTCGTGACGCCTCCGCCGACGGTGGCTGGGACATGATCTTTACCAACTTCGGGGTCGACAGTACCTGGTCGCCCTCCATCAACCCTCTCCTGATCGCCACCGGCCTGGAAGGCAGCTGGTTTGGCTGGCCGACCGACCCGGAAATGGAGGAGCTGCGTACCGAGTTTGCCCTGGCGCAGAGCGAAGAGCAGCGCAAAGCCATGGCCGATGCCGTCCAGCGCCATGCCATGGAACAGACGACGCTCATTCCTTTAGGTCAGTTCCAGAATGTCACTTCCTGGCGTCAGGAGCTGAGCGATATCGTCGAAGGGCCGGTTCCCGTCTTCTGGGGTATGCGCAAGGCTGATTAAGCGCTTTTTCTCCTGCCTGTTGCTGACGGGCAGGAGCTTACCCGTCTACCCGCTGACCGAGGGAATTCCCATGCTTGGCTATTTTATTCGCCGGCTGCTGGCCGCCATTCCAGTGATGTTGGTGGTCGCGCTTTCCGTCTTTCTGCTGCTGCGCCTCTCCCCCGGCGACCCGGCCGTGATCATTGCCGGTGACATGGCCAGTGCTGAACAGGTGGCCAGCATCCGGGCCGCCCTGGGGCTGGACCAGCCGATCTACACCCAGTTCTTCATCTGGATAGGCAACATGCTGCAAGGCGATTTCGGCACGTCGCTGATCTCTCAGACATCGGTGCTTTCCATGATCACCCAGCGGCTTGAACCCACCATCAGCCTGGCCATCGCAGCCATCGTGTTTACCGTGCTTATTTCCGTTCCGCTGGGCGTCATCGCCGCCTGGCGCCAGGGTAGCTGGATCGACAACCTGGTGATGTCGATATCAGTGGTGGGTTTTTCGGTGCCTGTGTTCGTGATTGGCTATGTGCTTATCCAGGTGTTTGCCATTGAGCTTGGCTGGCTGCCGGTACAGGGCTACCGCAGCCTGGAAAACGGCGTTGGCGAGTTTGCAAGGCGCCTGGTGCTGCCCGCCCTGACGCTTTCATCGGTCTATATTGCGCTGATCGCGCGCATGACGCGTGCCAGCATGCTGGAAGTATTGAAAGAGGATTATATCCGTACCGCCCGCGCCAAGGGTCTGGGCGAACGACTCATCCTGTTTCGTCACGCCCTGCGCAATGCGGGTGTACCCATTCTTACCGTGATTGGCACCGGCTTTGCGCTGATGGTGTCCGGGGTGGTGGTCACTGAAAGCGTATTCAACATTCCTGGGCTTGGACGGCTGATTGTCGATGCCGTGCTGGCGCGTGACTACCCGGTCATTCAAGCGCTCATTCTGCTGACGGCAGGCCTGTACGTGGTAATCAATCTGCTGATTGATCTCTCCTACGCCATCACTGACCCCAGGATCCGCTACTGATGCCTACCCACCTTCACACTCAAGAGCTGCCCGCCCGCTACAGTCTTCACGGGCTGGTGACGCGGCTTCTCCGCCTGCGCCCGCGCACCACCACGCTGATAGCCGCCACAACGCTTCTGCTGATTGTGCTGATGGCGCTTTTCGCGCCGCTGATTGCCACCCAAGACCCCACTGCACTTTCACCCACCAGCCGCCTGGAATCGATGAGTGCGGCGCACTGGCTGGGCACCGATGCTTACGGCCGGGATCTCTTTTCCCGCGTGGTGTACGGCGCGCAGGTATCGCTGGCGGTCGGCGTGGGCGTGGCCTTTCTTACCGTGCTGATCGGCCTGCCCTTGGGGCTGCTGGCGGGATATTTTCGCGCCATTGATGCCGTGCTCATGCGTTTTATGGATGGGCTGATGGCTATTCCCGGCATTCTTGCTGCCATCGCGATCGTCTCACTGACCTCGGCCAACCTGTGGACACTGATGATCGCCATTACCGTGCCGGAAATCCCCCAGATAGTGCGCCTGGTGCGCTCTCAGGTACTGGCCACGCGAGAAGAAGCGTTTGTGGAGGCCGCCGTACTGATGAGTACCCCCACCCGCACCATTTTATGGCGCCACCTGATGCCCAATACCTTTGCGCCCCTGATCGTACAGTGTACCTACGTGTGCGCCGCCGCCATTCTGACCGAAGCGACCCTGTCGTTTCTGGGGGTCGGGCTCAGCTCTGAAATTCCCACCTGGGGCAACATCATGTCCGATGGGCGCACCTACTTTCAGCTACAGCCGTCGCTGATCTTCTGCGCAGGCCTTTTGCTGTCACTGTGCATTCTCTCGATCAACCTGCTGGGCGACGCCGCCCGCGACTCCCTCGATCCGGTCATGAAGCGCAAGGAAGGCTGATGAGCACTCAAGATCCTGTACTGCACGTCGACGCACTCGTCGTCGAGACCACCGACAAGACGCCCAAGCAGATCCTCAAGGCGGTGTCGTTCGAGATCCATGCCGGTGAAACGCTCTGCCTGGTGGGTGAAAGCGGTTCGGGCAAGTCGGTATCCTCGCTGACCACCCTGGGGCTTCTGCCGCCGGGTAGCCTGCGCGCGACCAGCGGCCGGGTGCTGCTGGATGGCGAGGACCTGCTTCAGGCCACCCCCAAACGCCTGATCGAGCTTCGCGGCAGCCGCATGGCAATGATTTTTCAAGAGCCGATGACTGCGCTGAACCCAGTGCTGACCGTGGGCAAGCAGTTGGATGAGGTGCTTGCCTGCCATACCCAGGCATCAGGCGCCGAGCGCCGCGCCCAGGTGCTGGACGCGCTGGAGCAGGTACACCTGCCGGATATCCAGCGCATGTATACGAGCTATCCGCATCAGCTTTCCGGCGGCCAGCGCCAGCGCATCATGATTGCCATGGCGCTACTGCTCAAACCGCGTCTGCTGATTGCCGATGAGCCTACCACCGCGCTGGACGTCACCACTCAGCACCAGATTCTCAAGCTGATCCGCGAGCTTCAGGAGAAGCACGGCACGGCGGTGCTGTTCATCACCCACGACATGGGCGTGGTGGTCGACATTGCCGACCGGGTCTGCGTCATGAATACCGGTGTGATTGTCGAGCAGGGCCCGGTCAACCAGGTGCTCAGCTCCCCACGGGAAGCGTATACCCGACGTTTGCTGACCGCCGTGCCCAGCTTGACACCCAGGCCGCCGCGCCCTGAACGAGGGCCGCGCCGGGTGCTGGATGTGGCGGAGCTTGCCAAGGAGTACGGGGTCTCCAAGCGCCTGTTCAACGGTTGGCGCAAGCCCCGAACAGGTACCCGCGCGGTCAACGATGTCAGCTTTCACCTGCTTGAAGGACGCACCCTGGGCATTGTCGGGGAGTCTGGGTCGGGCAAGTCGACCCTTGCCCGCTGCGTGATGCGCCTTATCGACCCAACGGGCGGCACGATTCGCATCAATGGCCAGGATATTGCCGATCTGCATCCACGCGGGCTCAAGCCGCACCGTGGCCGTATCCAGATGGTGTTTCAAGACCCCTATCGCTCACTGAACCCGCGTATCACCATTGGCCAGAGCCTGATCGAAGGGCCGATGAACTACGGCAAGCCGCGCCGCGAAGCGCTTGCCCAGGCCGAAGAGCTCCTACAGCTGGTGGGCCTGCCGCCGGATGCCATCGACCGCTTCCCGCACCAGTTTTCCGGCGGCCAGCGCCAGCGTATTGCGATTGCTCGGGCCCTGGCGATGGAGCCCGACGTGATCGTGGCCGACGAGGCCGTCTCGGCGCTGGATGTTTCGGTGCAGGCCCAAGTGCTGGCGCTGTTTGATGATATTCAAAAGCGCCTGGGCGTTTCGATCCTGTTCATCACTCACGATCTGCGCGTAGCCGCCCAGATCTGCGACGATGTGCTGGTCATGCAGCGCGGTCAGGTGGTCGAGTACGGGCCGGCACAGCAGGTGCTGGGCCACCCCCAGGCCAGCTACACGCGCCAGTTGATCGCCGTTGCCCCTGGGCGCTCCTGGAATTTCGCCGCTTTTGCACCCGCCAGCTAACCAATGACTTAGGGATATTCACCAATGAATGCTTGTGACTTGAGTGCGACTGAAGCACGCCGCCTGATGGCCTGCAAGAAACTCTCTGCCGTTGAACTGACCGACAGCTGCATTGCGCGTACGCAAGCCGTCAACCCTGCCGTCAACGCCCTGGTGGCGCAGAATATTGGCGCCATGCGTCGTGCCGCCGAAAACGCCCAGGCCAGTATCGACCGCGGCGATGCCCTGGGAATTCTTCACGGCTTGCCACTATGCGTAAAGGATATGGTGGACGTGACCGACCTGCCGACCACCTTCGGCAGCCAGATCTACGCTGACAATATCGCCAAGGGTGACGACCCTATGGTGGCCCAACTGCGCGGCGAAGGGGCCGTCATCATGGGCAAGACCAATAACCCGGAGTGGAGCGCCGGTGGCAATACCCGCAATGCGGTGTACGGGGTAACGGCCAATCCGTTTGACCTGAGCCGTTCGGCGGCAGGGTCATCCGGCGGATCGGCGGTGGCCCTGGCCTGCGGTATGGCGCCGCTGGCCACCGGCTCGGATACCGGCGGCAGCCTGCGCAACCCGGCCGCTTTTTGTGGCGTGGTGGGCTTTCGTCCTACGCCGGGCCTGGTTCCTGGGCACAGCCGGGCGCTGGGCTGGCTGCCAATGTCGCTCAACGGCCCCATGGCACGCACGGTAGAGGATACCGCGCTGATGCTCTCGGCGATGATTCGCCCCGACCGCCGCGACCCCTGGACCCCCGTCGTGGAAGATAAACCCGTCTATCAGGCGGATGCGTTTCGCCATCTGCCGGCATACGATCTGTGCAGCGCCCGCGTGGCGTTTACCACAGACTTCGGCTTCACCATGACCGAAAAGCTCATCGCGGATAGCTTCAGTGAAAAGCTCAAGCGCTTTGGTCATGTGTTCGGCCAGTTGAACGACACCCACCCGGACTGCCTGGAAGCCGACGACACCTTCGCGATCATTCGGGCGCTGTGCTTTTCCGGCCACCACCGCGATCTGCTGAAGCAGTACCCGGATAAAGTAGGCCCTAATGTGCGCGACAACGTGCACGAGGGAGAAAGCTACTCGGCGCTGGATGTTGTGCGGGCGCTGACCAATCAGACGCATCTTTACCGGCACTGGCAGCAGTTCTTTGAGCATCACGACTTCATTCTGGCGCCCACAACCACCATCAGTCCACGCAACTGGCATGAGCTTTATCCTACCGAGATCGATGGCGAACCTACTCAGAGCTACTATCACTGGCTCTCCATGGCCTACGCCTCGACCCTTGCCGGCCATCCTTCGGTGACGCTGCCCACAGGGCGTGATCGCAACGGCCTGCCCTTTGGCCTGCAGATCATCGGCCGCCGTGGGAGCGACCTGCAAACGCTGGCGTTCGCCCGGGAACTGGAAATACTGTTCAAAGGCGATGCCCTGCTTGAGCGCCCCAGCGTGGATATTGCCTACCTGGCTCAAGCCGAGGCACTTTGCAACGCTGAAGGATTCATGGGCTTTGCCTAACCTTTACTGCCTCGCCGGCGCCTGCCGTGGAGGCGGCGTCGTCATTTTAGAGGACTCGATCATTGGAACTGCTTATCTACTTGCTGCTGGGCGCCGCGGCGGGTGTTCTCTCGGGTATGTTTGGCGTGGGCGGCGGGCTGATTATCGTGCCGCTGCTGATCTACGTGTTTACGCTGCAGGGCGTTTCTCAAGATGTTCTGACTCACCTGGCCGTGGGTACATCACTTGCCACCATCGTGTTCACCTCTATCAACTCCGTCATCGCCCATCACCGCTACGGCGCGGTACGCTGGCATGCGGTGCTCTGGCTTGGCGTGGGGATTGTGGGTGGTAGCGTGGCGGGCGGCTATACGGCTTCGTTCTTGAGTGGCGTACTGCTTCAAAAGATGATCGGCGGCTTCGCGATTCTGGTGGCTATCCAGATGTTCTTTCAACTTCAGCCCAGCACCCATCCTGACGCTTCGCCAGGGCGCGCCTTTCTTGGCGCCTCTGGCGTGCTGGTTGGTTGGGGCTCCGCCCTTTTCGGCATCGGCGGTGGCGCCATGACCGTTCCGCTCTTGAGTTGGCGCGGCTTTTCCATGAAGCACGCCGTGGCCACCTCGGCGGCGTGCGGCCTGCCCATTGCGCTGTCCGGCTCGGTTTCGTTTATCTGGATCGGGCTGCATGCCGACGGGTTACCGCCATGGAGCCTGGGCTACGTTTACCTGCCCGCGTTAATGGGCATTGGCGTAACCAGCATGCTATTCGCGCGCTTTGGCGCGCGCCTGTCACACCGGCTCGACCCGCTACTACTCAAACGCCTCTTTTCACTTTTATTACTGCTGGTGGGCATCAACTTTCTTAGGTAACGCTATGGATACTTCCACACGAAAGGGCTGGGTGGACATTGCTTTCGCCGGCACAGACACCACGCTCAATGCTCTACGCCAAGGCAAGGAAACGCTGTGGCTCAACCCCAGCCGGCGCCCCTTTGACGAAATAAAACAGGAACTTGCACTTGGGTTCGATGATATCGAGGAGGCTGCTGCGCGCCTACAGCGCTTTGCCCCCTATTTCGTCGCGGCGTTTCCCGAAACGGCAACGCTTGAGGGCATTCTTGAGTCACCGTTAATCCGGGCAGACAGCGCCGCACGCAGGGTCGCTCAGTGGCTCGATACCGCACCGCCTGAACACCTTCTGATCAAGTGCGACAGCCACTTGCCCATTTCCGGCTCGATCAAGGCGCGTGGCGGCATCTACGAAGTGCTGCTTCACGCCGAAAAGCTGGCCGTGACCCATGGCCTGTTAACACCTGGCGATGACTACACCTGCTTTGCCTCAGAAGCGTTTCGGACGCTGTTTTCCCAGCACTCGATCGTGGTCGGCTCGACCGGCAACCTGGGGCTTAGCATCGGAATTATCAGTGCCAGGCTGGGGTTCAACGTGACCGTACATATGTCAGCGGATGCCCGTACCTGGAAGAAGGCGCTGCTGCGCGAGAAAGGTGTCCAGGTGGTCGAGCATCAATCCGACTACAGCGTTGCCGTGGCCCAGGGGCGTGAAGAAGCCCTGCGCACGCCGCGCTGCCACTTTGTCGATGACGAAGACTCGACCTCACTGTTTCTGGGCTATGCCGTGGCCGCCCTGCGGCTAAAAAAGCAGTTACATTCGCAGAGTATACGCGTTGATAACGAGCACCCGCTGATCGTCCATCTACCCTGCGGCGTAGGCGGCGGCCCCGGCGGCATCGCCTTTGGCCTCAAGCACGTCTTCGGTGACAGCGTGCACTGCCTGTTTGCCGAACCCACCCACTCGCCCTGCATGCTGCTGGGCATGCATACGCAGTTGCACAACGCCATCAGCGTTCAGGACATCGGCCTGGACAACCTTACCTGCGCCGACGGCCTGGCGGTCGGGCGCGCATCCGCTTTCGTAGGCAAGGTGATGGAGCCACTGTTGGACGGGATCTACACCGTCAGCGATGAACATCTCTACGCGCTGGTGGCGCTTATCAAGGAGAGTGAAGGACTGGACCTTGAGCCTTCTGCCGTGGCCGGGCTGCCGGGCTTTGCCCGGCTTAGTCATGCATCGACGCAGGAGCGAGCAAGCCTTGGACTCAAGGAGGTGCTTTCAAACGCCACGCACCTGGTCTGGGCCACAGGGGGAGCAATGGTGCCCGATGAAGAGCATGCAGCGTATTATCGTCAGGGCAAGGCGCTGCTTTAAGAGGCCTTGCTGGTTAAAAGCGCCTCACGCCGCTCAACTGGCCGGCGCAGCCAAAGCGTCAGCAGCACCACGGCCAAGAGCACTTCCGCCAGGTCGCCGCCGTAGTACATCAACTGGGCGGCGGCGCGCACCTCTTCAAGCGAATGCCCTGTGCCGCGGGGCCAGCCTTGAGAGTACATCAGCTTGCCCAGCACGCTGTGGGTGGCGATGGAGGCGAACAGCACGCCGAGCCGAAAGCGCAGGCTCAGCCGGTGGGGAGACACGTCCGGTTCGGCGAGAATCGCCCAGCAGAACAAGTAGCCTGCCAGCAGAAAGTGCAGGTGGATAGCGTTGTGAAGCACGGAGCTATCGAGCGAGGCGGTATAAAGCGGCGTTAAATACAGAACGTACATGCCGCCGATATTGAGTATCAGCGCCGTGATCGGGTGGGATACGCAACGAATGAAGCGGCTTTGCAGAAATGCTGCCACCCGCCTCCCTCCCGCCTGGGGCAGGGTGCGCAGCAGGAGCGTCACGGGCGCGGCCAGCACCCAGGCCAGGGGGGCAAACATGCCTATCAGCAGGTGCAGCGCCATATGGCCGCGTAAATCGTGATGCGCCCACGCCATCAAGGGCGGCGCAAACGCCAGCGCCAGCAGCAAACTGCCCATCAAAAAAGCGATACCGCGCCACGCGCTCCACCCGGAAGACGTGCCGCACTGCCGGTTCGCTGCGGCAAGGTAGCCCACCGTTACCAGGGCAATCAGCGCCAGCGGCCACCCTTCAAGCAGCGCTCCCTGGGTGGCATGGCCATGCGCGTGCATCTAGCCTCGCGTGCTCTGCTTGGCACGCCGATAGAGCCACACGCCTATCAGCAGTAGTACTGCCGCCGCGCCGTTCCACACCAGGTCGTAAAGCAGCGGATCCACACCGTAACGGATCTGGTGAAGGCGCAAGATCTTGTGGTTGATCAAACCATCGAATAACTGAAAGCCGCCCATCCCCAGAAAGAACCCGGCCCAGGCCCAAGGGGTCGCCAAGCGCTTGCGCTGAGAGAGATCCAGCAGCATGAATACCCCCACAACAACAGCAAGTAGCTCAACCGCGTGGAGCAGACCATCCGACAGAATCCCGAACGCAGGCGTGCCGAAATCAAAAAAGTGGTGCCACTGTAAAAGTTGGTGAAAGACGATTTCGTCAACCGCGGCCATGACACCGATACCCACCAGCACGGCCGCCCATAGCGAGCGTTTGGAATCTGTGGGTAAAGAAGTTGGGGCATTCATCATGGCGTCCGTGCTCTCGAAGCGTGTACTTCAGGTTAGGCACACAAGACGGCGGGCGCAATGCGCGATCGTCAGGATACGATCTCTACTTTCTAAAGTGCCGTAAAATCATGATTCGCTCCGTCAAAAGCGTTCCAGGCAAGTGTGAATTCCTCGTTTTTGTTTAATAAATGGCATTAAACAGACTCGCTACTATCGTCTAGTACAAAATTAATTTCGTAGCGCTACGATTACGTACCACGTTATAGCGCTATTTTTTTAACTATTAAATCTTAGCGCTACGAAATAATGACAGACAACAACAATAGCTTGCTAAGCAAAGGATAAAATTCAATGAAGCCTGTTGCACTATTCCCTCTAGCGGCTGCGGTAGCGCTGGCCAACATCAGCACATTTGCCCATGCAGACAATAGTGACCTTGAAGCACGTATTGCGGATCTGGAGGCACGTTTAGCGGCCGCAGAGATGCGTGACAGCCAGCCCGTGGAGCCCAACACCACAACGGTAAACGAGCGTCTCGACACCCTGGAAAGAAAGGCGTCCAGCGGTGAAGGATTATCGCTCAATGGTTACGCCCGCTCGGGCCTTTTGATCGGCGAAGACGCTAAAAGTATTTCAGGCGGGCCTTATGTAACCCCCGCAGGCCCGTTGGGTGGTGCGGTTGGCCGTTTGGGCAACGAGCCCGATACCTATGTCAATCTGATGTTCAATTTACGCAAGCAGCTGGATAGCGGTGCCCGGTCCCTGTTTCGTGTCGCCATCGCGGATTCCGTCACCACAAGCAATGACTGGACAGCCAACGAGTCAGAACTGAACGTGCGCCAGGTATATGTGGAGCTTGACCAACTCCCAAGCTTCACCGGCGCTTTTGCAGATGCCGCCATCTGGGCGGGTAAACGTATCGATCGCGAGACGTTCGATATTCACTGGCTGGACAGCGATGTTGTTTTCCTGGCCGGTACCGGTGCCGGTATCTACGACGTAAAGCCTACGGCTAACTGGCGCACCAACTTCTCGGTCTATGGCCGAAGCTTCAGCGACTTTCCGGTAGGCGACCCGCGCAATCCGGGCAGCGGTGATACGGACAGTCTCATCGCGACCAGCAACAACTACGTCGGCAATTGGCAATTCATGGTCAACGCCATTTCCGCGGCGGATAATGACGAGCGCTTGACGCAAAGTAGCGATACCGCCGCGGATAACGGGGCCCATGGCATGGTTGCTTACCATGGCGACTCCTTCTTTGGCTTGGCAGACGGCAATTTCAAGGCGGCACTGCTTTACGGCCAGGGCCTGGGTGCCGAGGTCAAACGCCTGGGTTCCAACGGGGACTTACTGGACGATGCACAAACAGCGCGCCTGGCAGTCTACGGCACCACCTACCTATCCCCCACCTGGCGTATTGCCCCCGCCTTGCTTGCCGAAACGAGCGAAGATCGTTTTTCCCAAGGAGACAGCTACCGCTGGATTACCGCAAATGCGCGTATTGCCAACGAACTCACTCGTAATTTCGAGATGCAGTACGAGCTGAGCTATCAATACATGGATCTCGACCCTGAAGGCTATCAAAACCGTAATGCGGTAAGCGGGGAGTTTGCCAAATTCACGATTGCGCCGACGTTCAAACTGGATGTGGGCGGCTTCTGGAAGCGCCCAGAAGTGCGTGCGTTCGCCTCATACACAGACTGGAGCCGTGAACTGAACGGCTATGATACGCAAGACGCCTTTGGTAACGATAACTTTACCGGCGGTCAGTGGAGCTTTGGCGTACAGGCAGAAACCTTCTTTTAATACCTCCCTTAACTACGCTATCGCTATTGGCGGTGTTTAATGTTCGCATTCCCCATGAAGCTTCTTCATGGGGAATTTTTATAGCCAAAGAGCATGTCGCAGCGCTACGAAAAATCCGCTTATGCTATAGTGCGATCAACTTTCAAGATCAGAGGGATATGCCCTCGATAATGCGTTTGCCAAAGAGTTTCTGTCATGAACAATAAATCTCGCCAACGCCGTTCCACCCAGCGCGTTACCATGAACGATGTGGCCAAGCTTGCTGATGTGTCTGCGAGCACAGTCTCTCTTTATTTGCGTAAACCCGATGAAGTCTCCAAAGCGCTTGGCCAGCGCATACAAGGTGCGATCAATACGCTGGGTTATGTACCCAATTTGATGGCAGGTGCATTAGCTGCGGCAAGAACACGCGTTATCGGTGTCGTCGTACCCTCCATGGTAAACGCCATTTTTGCGTCGACGGTCAATACGATGCAAAAAGCGTTAGGGGCGCAAGGGTACCAGCTGCTGCTGGGCCATAGCGACTACGCGGAAGCGGAAGAAGAGGCCGTGGTCAGAACGTTTCTATCCTGGTCGCCGAGCGCCATGGTGCTGACAGGTTTAAGCCACAGCCGGGAGACCCGGCGCATGCTGAGCAACTCCGACGTCCCCGTTATCGAGATGTGGGAGCTGGGCTCCAACCCGCTGGATACGCTGGTGGGGTTTTCCCACCGCGATGTAGGACGCGCCCAGGCACGTCACCTGGTTGAGGCCGGCTGTCGCAAGGTGGCGTTTATCGGTACGCGCCTGAGCGTGGACGAACGTGCCAAGCAGCGTTGCGCCGGTAGCGAGGCGGCCTTGATGGACCTGCTGGGCAGCCGGCATACGCGGGTGATTGATTGTGGCCCGGGCCGCATGGCGGAAGCTGCCAACCAGGCCTTTGCCGATCTGCTCCATAGTCATCCGGATACCGATGGCATCATTTTCGGCAACGATATGCTCGCTCTAGGCGCGCTAGGCGAAGCGCAACGACGTGGAATCCGCATTCCCGATGACATTGCGATGATCGGCTTCGGCGATATGGATTTCAGCAACTGCACGCTGCCGCCTTTATCCACCATTCGTCCTCCCCGCGAAGAGATCGGCAACGTGGTGGCAGAGTGTGTTCTTCAAAGAGTTCAGGGCCGCCCCCAGGAAGCCTGCCTGGATCTGGGTTTTGAACTGCTGGCAAGGGCGAGCACACTGCGCCGCTAGCCCAGTAATTTCAAATCGTTAACCGCCAAGCTTCAAGCGTTGAGAAGAGCGGAAACACACAGGCTCAACCCCGAGGCAAAGAGCAGCAAGAAGGCAATGCGGCGCAGGTTGCGCTCGGAAAGCGGCGGCGGGTAGCGTCGGCCCAGCCAGGTAAACAGCATTACCACCGGGATGGCCGTGGCCGCCAAGCTCAGAATGTTCAGGTCAAGCTGGCCTTTTACCCCCACGATGATCAAGCGTTGCAGGGAGTTGATCGCGAAGATTAGCAGCAGGCAGTCGCGGATGACGGCCAGAGTAAGCGGCTGGCGGTAGAAGTGGAACACCAGCGGGGGGCCTGAGGTGGAAAACATCCCGCCCATAAAACCGGATAGCCCGCCAAAGAACAGAAATGACAGGCGCCCGGAACGCACCCTGGTCGGTACCGGATGAACAATCAGCATCAAACTACTCAGGATGATCGCCAGTCCCAGAATCAACTGCAGCCAGTGCACATGACTGCCGCTTAAAAGCTCCAGCGTCCAGACACCAAAGATGAGCGTGGCGAAACCGCTGAGCGAGCAGAAAACAATAATTTCCCAATCCAGGTTGCCCAGGTTTCGGTAGAGCGCCAGCGAGCAGTTGAACAGGCTCAGAATGCTGATCAGGATGGCCACCAGCGATACCGGCGCCAATCCGGAAAGCACCACGCCTGCCATCAAGATGAGCCCAAAGGCAAAACCCGTCACCGTTTGGGCATAGGTAGCCAAGGCTACCCAGCCCAACAGCAATAAGATTGCGGATACTTCCATTAATCCTGGTCCGCTACTTCGATAAATAGCGGCTCCCAGGTACTCTCGGCGCGATAGAACACCGGCGGTTCGCCATAGGGCGCAGCCACCGTCACACGCTGCCCGCCTGGGTAGCGCTCACCGCTCCACAGGTGCACCCATTCAACGCCTTCCGGCAGATAGGCCGACCAGTCGCTTCTACCGGCCTCATGAACCGGCGCTACCAGCAGGTCAGGCCCATACAGGTATTGATCCTGAATGGCGTAGCACGCCGCATCATCTTCAAAATGCAGAAACAGCGGGCGCTGTACCGGCAGGCTCCTTTCGCTACCCTCGGCTACCAGAGACTTGAGATAGGGCGCCAGGCGCACGTAAACCCGGCTCATGCGCGCCAGGTGTGCGGCGACCTCGGCATCATCGAACCACTGCACGTTCTCGGTGGGGCGGTTGGATTCGTGGGTACGCATGACTGGCGTGAAGGCGGCCATGTCGGTCCAGCGCATGAACAGCTCAGCATCCCGCGTGTTGCCGAAGATGCTGGTATAGCCACCGATGTCGCTATGATGGAAAGCGTTACCCATCAGGCCCGAGGAAAGTGCCGCACAGATAACGGTCGCCAGACCATCATGACGGGTGAAATCGACCGATTGATCGCCCGCCCAGAGCAGCGGGCAATGTGCCTGAACGCCGCTGTAGCCTGCCCGCATGAAGAAGGTGGCTTTATCTGTCAGCCCAGCCTCGGCAATGGCTTCCGCATTCACCTGCGCCCAGCGTACCGGCCAGCGGTTATGCTCCTGTTTGGCACAGACGCCGTTGCTCAAGGTGACATCAATGGGCAGGTACTCACCAAAGTCCGCCATCCAGCCGCTCAAGCCCAGATCCAGCATCTGGCGCTTGATGATGACGTCTTTGAACCATGTGCACGCCGCCGGGTTGGTAAAATCCACGACACCACAATCGAACTCGCCAAAGTCGACTACCGCCGTCTGGCCCTGTCCATCCGTCGCCAGGTAGCCCTGGGCTTGTGCTTCGGGGAAGAAGTGCCCGTCCACGCATAGGTACGGATTCACATAGCCAAGAAACTGTACGCCTTGGTGGCGCAATTCATCGATCATCTTGTCCAGGCTTGGGTAGCGCTCTGCCTGCCAGCGCCAATCCCAGAAAAGGCGTGTGCCGAAACTGGTTTCGCGAACACCGGCCCAGTCCTCGCACCAAAGCGCGGATACCGCCATATTGTTGGCAAGCGCCTCCGCCAGCTTGGCTTCGGCATGCGCCTGGCCCCGCTTGAGCCCCAGAATAACGCCGTTGTATACCCATTCAGGCAGCTTCGGCTGTCGGCCAAAATGGGCGCCAATGTTCTCCACTAGCTGAATAAACGTCGGCGCACTGCGCAGCACAACGGTGGATGGAATGCCCCACACCTGCAGCTCATGAAAGTCCGCGCTTCTGAAATCGAAGTCCGCATAGTGGGTAGTTTCCACATCGCAGAAATAGCGCCGCGAGGAAACGAACGTCGGTTGTGGGTAGTTGGTGTGGTAATAATCACCGCCCGCCCGGTTGACCACATCAGACTGCCACGTCACATAAGTGGACTTGTCGCGCCCTACCCCGGGCTCAGAGGTCCACAGAGGAAAATGGCGCCCGCGCAAATCGAAATAGGACATCTGCTCGCCGCAGCCCCACACCCGCTCTTCGTCCTGAGCCGCCACGCGCAGCCAGAAACGATTGATGCCTTCTGCCGCGCTTAACGACTCCAGGCGAATGCCGTCTTCCAGCTCCACCAGCCGCAACGCTAGCTGAACATCGTCCTCAGCGTAGCGGCGCAATGTCAGCTTAAGCCCGGCGCCGTCTTCAACGACCGTCAAGTGCCGCAGCGCTTCGCGGCTTTCCAGGTAATCTTCAATATCAAAATTACCCCGGTACATCTCCATACGCTCCTGGCCGCGACCAACAAAGAAAGCCGGTGCATCAGGGCGGTGAACAAGCAGCGCATCGCCCCCCAGCATCACGCTCAGCTGATCGTGTTTCGTACTTGTTGACATAGTACTTGATGACATAGTACCTGTTTGCATAGGAGAGAATCTCGTTGAACGGGCGACGCCGGACGCCGCTAAATCAGTTAAGGGTAAGGCCTGCATCGACGATGAAGTTCTGGCCGGTACAGCCGCGGCTCTCTTCAGAGCCTAAAAAGAGCGCCAGGCGGGCAACGTCATCCGCATGCAGACGAAACTTGAGCGCCTGCTGGTCCAGAAAACGCTGGTTGACCTCCGGCGTCAGCCAGAGACGCTCCTGGCGAGGCGTTGAAATAGCGCCCGGCACCAGTGAGTTGACCCGGATACCGTGCTCGCCAAGCTCCTGGGCCAGGGTGCGAGTCAAGCCATTGATCGCGGCTTTGGCCGCGGTATAGCCCACCATGCCGGGGCGCCCGCGCATCCAGGAAATGGACCCCAGATTGATCACCACACCCCCGCCCGCCGCTTTCATGGCGGGCAGCACGGCCTGCGTGGCAAACACATGGTGGCGCAGGTTGATGGCCTGGCAGTTGTCCCAGTACTCGGGGGTGATGTCTTCAATGGCATGCCGGTCATCAAGGCCTGCGTTGTTGATCAGGATATGCGTGGGACCTTGATCGACCTCGATGTCAGTGATCACGGCCTGCAGGCGCGCAATATCTCGAATGTCGCAGGGGTAAAAGCGCACCGGCTCACCCAGCGTTGTCGCCAGTTCCTGCCCAGCGCCTTCGTCGATATCCACAAACGCGACACGGGCGCCTTGCGCTGCAAAGGCCTTGACCAGCTCGGCACCAATGCCCGAGCCTCCACCGGAAATGATCACACGCTTGTTATTGAGTGACCGATAGGTCACGTCACGATAATCGTTCATGAGCGCTTCACTCGATGGCCATGTTGATATATTTGGTTTCAAGGTAATCCTCGATACCGAGGTAAGAGCCTTCGCGCCCGAGCCCTGACTGCTTGATGCCGCCAAAGGGCGCCTCACAGGTAGACACGTGGCCGTTATTGATGCCCACCATGCCGTACTCCAGCGCTTCCGACATGCGCCACGCGCGGCCCAGATCGCGGGTGTAGCAGTACGCCGCCAGCCCATACTCCGTGGCGTTGGCCAGGGCTATCACCTCGCCTTCGCTCTCGAAGCGGAACACGGGGGCCAAAGGCCCGAAAGTCTCTTCACCAAAACACGCCATCTGCGGCGTCGCCCCGGTAATCACCGCAGGCGTCAGGAAGTTGCCATTCTGGCGCTGCCCGCCAAGCAACAGCTTGCCGCCTTTGGCGAGCGCGTCTTCAAGCTGCTCCAGCACCTTGTCGGCGGCCGGGGCGTCGATCATCGGCCCGACGTGAACCCCCTCCTCGTTGCCGGGGCCTACCTTGAGCTTGGCGACCTCTTCGGCAAGGCGCTCGGTAAAGGCATCGTGGATACCCGCTTGAACGAAAATGCGGTTGGCACACACACAGGTTTGCCCCGCGTTGCGAAATTTGGCCTGCATCACGCCTTCAACGGCCTTTTCCAGATCGGCATCATTGAACACGATAAACGGCGCGTTGCCCCCCAGCTCCATCGAGACTTTCTTGACGGTATCAGCGCTCTGCTTGAGCAGCATCTTGCCAATGGCGGTCGAACCCGTGAACGACAGCTTGCGCACCTTGGGGCTTTCGGTCATGGCTTTACCGATGGCGCGCGCCTCACCGGTCACCACGTTGACGACACCGGCAGGGATGCCTGCCCGCATGGCAAGCTCGGCCATCGCCAGAGCAGAATAGGGCGTTTGCCCGGCGGGTTTGATCACGATGGTGCATCCTGCCGCCAGGGCGGGACCGGCCTTGCGGGCGATCATCGCCGCTGGAAAGTTCCACGGCGTAATGGCCGCGCAAACGCCCACGGGCTGCTTGACGACCAGCAGACGGCGGTCGCTTTGCGGGGTAGGAATGACATCGCCGTAGGTACGCCGCCCTTCTTCGGCAAACCATTCGAAGAAACTGGCCGCGAAACCAATTTCGCCACGGGATTCGGCCAATGGCTTGCCCTGCTCGGCGGTCATCAATGCCGCGAGGTCTTCCTGATGTTCGAGGAGTAGATCATGCCAGCGCCGCAGCAGCGCACCGCGCGCCTTGGCGGTCAGCGCCTGCCAGGCAGGCAGCGCCTCTTCAGCAGCGTCGATGGCGCGTAATGTCTCAGCCTCGCCCAGGCGCGGTATGCGTCCGATGACGCTTCCATCGGCCGGGTTGGTGACGTCGTCGAAACCGTTGTCATCAGCACCGACCCACTCGCCGCCTACCAGGCAGGCTTCGCGCTGCAAAGCAGCATCCTTCAGGTTCAACATTACCCGCTCCTCAACGTTACTCTTATTTTCAGGCAAGCGACGTGCTAGCCCATAAACTGGGGTTCTTTCTGGCCCGCCACCTCGACGCGCATGGCAAACAGGTTTCCAGATTCCGGGTAGCGCTCAAGCTCCTCTTCTGGTCGCCCGTGGCGCGCCGAAGTCACGTAAAGTGTTTTCATGTCGGTCCCACCGAAAGCGCACATGGTGGGGCAGCGCGCAGGCACCGGGTATTCGGCCACGATTTCCCCGGCCGGCGACAGGCGAACCACTCGGCCGCCTTCGTAAAGCGCCGACCAGTAGTAGCCCTGCGTATCGACGGCGGCCCCATCTGGGCGCCCATTGCCAAACGGAAACTGATGAAACACCTCTCGCGGTCCGGTTATCTCCCCGGTGTCAGGGTTCAGAGGGTAGCGATAGATCACGTGATTGGGCGTGTCGGAGTGATACGCCCAAGTGCGATCCGGGCTGAAGGCTACCCCGTTGGAAACCTTTACATCTCCGGCTAACCGGCGACATTCGAGGTGGGTGTCCACCTGAAAAAGCGACGCTGCCGGAACATCCCGGGGCTCATGAATGGTGCCTGCCCAAAAACGCCCCCAAGGGTCGACACGCCCATCGTTGAAGCGGCTGATCGACGTATCTTCGACCGGGCGCGCCACGCATTGATCCAGTTGCGCTTCGCTGTCAAGCAACCATATTCCAGAGCGCAGCCCCGCAATGAAACCACCGCCCTGGCGGCGGCCAAAGCAGCCGATATTTTCAGGCATCGGCCACGGCTGGTTTTGCTGACTGGCCGGGTCAAAGCGATTCAGGCTGGGCGCTTCGATATCCACCCAGTAAAGCGCCTGTTCGTCTTCGGCCCACACCGGGCACTCGCCGAGCAGGGCCTGGGCGGGTAGAACCGTCGTAAAGGCAGTATCCGTCATGGTCACTCTCACTTATCCGTTTGCCGATGGCAGCATGGTTGATTCTGGCGCCAGTCTCCGCTGTCAGTAAACGCCGCTGTCCGCCGTCTCCACCGCACTGCCCTTGAGCGCTCCTACATACTCCTTTGCACGCGACATCATCAAGCTCATGTCAGAGCCCACCGCGACAAAGCTGAACCCCATCTCCCGGTACTGACCTACCAATTCAGGCTCGGCCCCTACGATGCCGCAGGGAAGCCCCAGCGCTTGACTCCTGGTCACTGCCTTTTTAATCGCATCCTGCACGTCGGCGTGGCGTATATCGCCAATTCGACCCATCGCTGCCGAGAGATCCCCAGGCCCCACGAAGAACCCGTCGATATCGGGAACCGCGGCGATATCCTCCATGGCTGCCAACGCTTCCGGGGTTTCCAGCTGCAGAATGACCGCGATCTCTTCGCCTGCCTGCTGCAAGTAGTTGGCCACCGTACCGTAGCGGCTGGCCCGATGAACCGCGGCAACGCCGCGGCTGCCCTTGCCGGGATAGCGCGTCGACAGCACCGCCTGAGAAGCTTCTTCGGCGTTTTGAATGTAGGGGAACATCAAGGTCTGGGCGCCGCTGTCGAGCACGCGCTTGACGATGACCGGATCATTCCACGGCAAGCGTACGACCAGCTCTGTCGGCGTACCCGCGACCGCCTGCATGATGGCAATGGCCTCGGGGATACCAATGGGGACGTGTTCCATATCGAGCACTACGTAATCGAAACCGGCCCAGCCAATGGCTTCAGCCACATTGGGGCTGGCCGTCATCAGCCAGGTACCTACGGGTACTTTGCCGGAATCATTCAGCCACTGTTTGAACTTGTTCTTGGGGAGTGTCGTCATCGGATTCGTCCTTAAAAAATTTCCGGCTCTGGCTGGCGTTGGCCGTTTTGTAGAATGTCGAAATCGCAGCCTTGATCGGCCTGGGTTACATGTTCCTGGTAAATGGCGGTATAGCCCCGGTCGATGCGCGGGCTGGGCGCGCGCCACGTCTGGCGGCGCTCCTCAAGCTCTTTGTCACTGATGCACAGTGCCAGGCGCCGCTCGTCCACATCCAGCTCGATCTCGTCACCATCGCGTACCAGCGCCAGCGGCCCGCCGACTGCCGATTCGGGGGCGATATGCAGCACACAGGTGCCGTAGTGGGTGCCGCTCATGCGCGCATCGGAAAGGCGCAGCATGTCACGCACGCCCTGGGCCAGCAGCTTCTTGGGAATAGGCAAGGCGCCCCACTCGGGCATACCCGGCGCCCCCTTGGGTCCGGCGTTACGCAGCACCAGCACGCTGTCCGCGGTGACGTCCAGCGCCGGGTCATCAATTCGCGCCATCAGATCGGCGTGGTTATCAAACACGATGGCCTTGCCGCGATGCTTGATCAAGCGCGCATCGGCAGAGCTGGGTTTGATGACGGCGCCCCTGGGCGCCAGATTGCCGCGCAGTACCGCCAGTGCCGCCCCTTCACATACAGGGTTATCCAGCTGGCGGATCACATCCTCGTTGTAGCATTCGGCCCCGGCCAGATTTTCGCCTAAGGTCCGACCGCTGACGCTGGCCGTATCGAGCTTCAGTTGGCTGCTCAGATGCGATAGCAGCGCGGGTAATCCACCGGCGTAGTAGAAGTCTTCCATCAGGTACTGGCCTGAAGGAAAGATATTGGTCAGTACGGGAATCTGACGAGCAATAACGTCCATATCGTCAAGGGTCAGCTCGACATTGGCGCGCCGCGCCAGGGCAATCAGGTGGATAGCGGCGTTGGTCGAGCCGCCCAGCGCCATATAGCATTTGACGCCGTTGAGAAAGTTGTCGCGGGTAAGAATGTCGGAAGGTTTAAGATCTTCCCAGATCATCTCGACAATTCGGCTGCCGCACTCGGACGCCATACGAATATGGGCGGCGTCCGCTGCTGGAATGCTCGAAGCGCCGGGTAAGGTCAGGCCCATGGCATCGACAATCGAGGTCATGGTGGATGCCGTGCCCATGGTGTTGCACGTGCCGTTGGAGCGCGTCATTCTGGACTCCAGGTCGACCCACTCTTCCTGGGTAATATTGCCGCTACGCAGCTCATCCCAGTACTTGCGCGTATGGGTACCGGCACCTAGCGTCTTGCCCTTCCACTTTCCGTTCAGCATGGGGCCGGCCGGGCAGAATATCGCCGGGATATCCATGCTGATGGCACCCATCAGCAGAGCCGGGGTTGTCTTGTCGCACCCGCCTAGCAGCACGACCCCGTCGATGGGGTGGCAGCGCAGCAATTCTTCGGCTTCCATCGCTAGAAAATTGCGATAGAGCATGGTGGTGGGCTTGACCAGCACCTCACCTAACGACAGCGCAGGAAGCTCTACAGGATAACCTCCGCTTGCCCATACCGCCCGTTTGACGGCTTCAGCACGATCACGCAAATGCGCATGACATGGGCTTAAGTCGCTCCAGGTATTGATGATGCCGATGACCGGCTTGTTCATGAATTCATCACGCCGCAAGCCCATTTGCTGGGTTCGCTGTCGATGCGCAAATCCTCGCATGTCTTGCGAATCGTACCAACGCTGACTCCGCAGCTCTTCGATCTTGCGTCGATGTTTTGTTGTCACGTTGTATGCCTTTAGGTCGTAACGGGCGATTATATGGCGGCGATTTTTATATTCCGCTTGTATTTCGTAGCGCTACGAAAATATAGCCTTTGCGATTTAACGCTGTCAACTTGATGGCTAGCTGAACCATCTTTAAAAGATGCCAAAACTCTGACTAACAATCACTTAAAAGGTTATTTGTTAAGGAAACCTAAAATTTAAGACTTATGTCTAAGCCAATATCAGCAAGAGCAACACCGAGTTACTTGACAGCCTATATAGGTGTCCCTAACATTTTCGCAGCGCTACGACAGACGTTTTATAAGGTTCCAAACCTTCACTAATATAATGACAAAGGCAACCTTCACCGAAAGGTTGAACTGCCTTACGGAGGCGACAATGCCAACGTTCATCGCCCTACTTGATCGTATCAACGGGATGACAACACGCTGGGCAGGTTACGTGGCGACGCTGCTGCTGGCCGCCATGCTTGGCATCATGATCACCCATGTTTTTTTTCGCTATGTGCTCAGCGATAGCTTCGGGTGGACGGAAGAACTGGCCCGTTTCATGATGGTTTGGATGGCTTTTCTGTTCTTTCCCGCCGCCCACCGCCAAGGGTTGAATGCCAGCCTTGAAATCGTGACGGACTGGTTTCGAGACTCCGTGCTATGGCGTCTCTTACAGCTGCTGCTCGAACTATGCATTCTGGCGGTACTGATATGGTGCATCAAACTCGGTTTCGAGCGTATTGAGCGGGGTGCCACGATTGCCAGCCTGTCACTGGGCATCAGCATGGCCACCGTTTACTACGTGCTTCCCTTAAGTTTCTTTCTGACGGCGTTAAGCTCATTCGAACGCGTGCTTCGTTTAGGGTACAGCCTCTTTTTCAATACCACTTTACCCGTCAGGCAAACGCCTGATGCTGATAACAACGTAGAGGTATAACCATGGCTTTCGCTTATTTATGGATATTCCTCTTTCTGTTGGTTGCCGGAATGCCTATCGTCTTTCTAATGCTGTTTGCCCCAGGCGTTAGTTTGTTACTGGAAGGCAAACCGGTATTTCTTAATCTGTTATTTCAACGGCTTTTCGCAGGTATTGATAGTTTTCCACTGATGGCTCTGCCGTTTTTCATTCTGGCCGGTGAGTTGATGACCGCCGGGGGCGTGACAACGCGCATTGTGCGTTTTGCTGAAACGCTGATTGGCCACCGCAAGGCGGGGCTTGGGCAGGTATCGGTTGCTTCTTCTCTCATGCTTGCGGGCGGCTCGGGCTCAGCTGTCGCGGACGCCTCGGCCATGGGGTCGGTGATGATTCCGGCGATGCGCCAATCGGGTTACACCAACCGTTTCTCAGCGGCCGTTACAGCGGCTTCTGCGGTCATTGCCAGCATTATCCCGCCAAGCGGCATCTTCATTCTCTATGCCTTCATCATGAACGTGTCCGTGGCGGGCATGTTCGCCGGCGGTATCGTGCCGGGCATACTGATCGGTATAGGGCTCATGATTACCATTGCCATCATGGCCCGGTTCAAGGAGTTTCCCGAACCGCTGGCCAAGGCGAGCTGGAAAGAGAAGTGGCAAGCCTTCGTTACCGCGTTCATGCCGCTTCTTACACCGGTCATTCTTATTGGCGGCATTGTCGGCGGTATCTTTACACCGACTGAGGGGGCCGCCGTTGCCGCTTTTTACGCGCTGATTCTAGGCCTGTTCGTTACTCGCGAAATCAGCTTAAAAGACCTTCCCCGCCTGTTCGGGAAAGCGGCGCTTAACTCGGCGGTCATTCTTCTTCTGGTCGGTGCCGCTGTCGCCTTTGCCTCTCTTGTCAGCCTCAAGGGTACGCCACAGCTGGTCAGCGCGTTCATTCTTTCCATTACGGATGACCCAAGGATTCTGTTCTTCCTGGTCGTGGCGTTCCTGCTGGCGGTAGGTACGATCATGGATGCCGGTCCTGCCATCCTGATTTTGGGCCCTATCCTGGCGCCGGTAATGGTGGGCGTAGGGGTCGACCCGATTCATTTTGCGGTCGTCATGAGCATTACCCTGATCATGGGACTGATCACGCCGCCTATGGGCCTGGTGCTGTTCGTTGTTAGCAGCATCAGCAAGGAGCGTATCGAGAAAATCGCCTGGGAAATGCTGCCACTCTTCTTTGTCGAGATCGCCATTCTCTTCATGCTGGTTTACATCCCCGATCTGATTTTGGCATTGCCTAGAATGTTTGGCTATGTCGCTTGACCCGTAACGATAATCCAAGGAGAACAATGACAATGTCCATGAAGCACGCCAAGCAAACCCTGGCTTCACTGCTGTTAGGTAGCGCCCTGTGCGCCTCCAGCATGGCGCAGGCGGCTGACCTTAATCTGGTCTTCCTCGCCAACGAAGAAGATCAGGAGTATGACGCCGCACTCGTATTCAAGAACTATGTAGAGAGTCGCACCGGTGGAGACGTCAACGTCAATATCTTTGCCGGCGCGCAGCTCTGCGGTTCTGCCAATGAGTGCTTTGAAGCCATGCAGGCGGGAATCGTCGACCTCTACACCGCCACGGCCGGTGGCGTTGCCTCGATCTATCCACCCATCCAGGGCCTGGATATCCCTTACGCCTTCCCCGATGACCGCGCAGCGATGAACATGCTGACGGATCCGCAATTTACCGGCTTTTTACGGGATGAAATTCTCGATGCTACAAATGGCGGCATCCGCTTGATGTCCATGACGCAAACCGGCGGCTGGCGCAATATTGTCAACGGTGAGCGTGAGATTCGCACGCCCAGCGATGCCGAGGGCCTGCGCTTTCGTACGATCGAGTCAGAAATCCAGCAGCTCATGGTTCGCGAAATGGGCGCCTCCCCAACGCCCCTGCCGTGGCTGGAAGTGTATACCGGCCTGCAGACAGGCGTCGTAGACGGAACGCTCAACTCCATTTCAGACATCACCAACATGAATTTCCAGGAGGTCATTAAGTACATGACGCTGGATAACCATGCGTATATGGCGTCCATGTGGCTGATGGGGAATCAGAAGTTTCAGTCTTTGACGCCAGAGCAGCAGCGTATCGTCGCTGACGGTGCCGCCATGATGTCGACGATTCAATTCGGTATCCAACCGCGCAAGGAGCTGGAAGCTTACCGCAAGTGGGAGGAAGCCGGTGGCGAGATCTATACCCCCACGGAAGAAGAGATGGAAGCGTTCCGCGCCTTGGCCGACCCTATCCGCGAGTGGTATCTGGATAACTATGGTGAAGCAGGCGAAAACTTCCTGGACGCTTTTGAAGGTGCCCGTGAGCGTGCTCAAGAGCGTGCCGATGCAGACCGCGACTCGGTGCTTGGATAGTCAATCAGTAGCCGTCATCCTTCCCTGACCCTGCCCGTCTGTTTAATCAAGCAGGCGGGCACTTCCCCTGGCAAGCCATATCGATGCCGATAGCCCCACCTCCCTTCTCGCCCTAGAATACCCCGCGTCGGTGTTCTTTCGAGAACCTAACAGAGAATCCGCCGCGCCTGGCCGCGAAACGGAACTGCCCCCGCAACTGTAGGCGGCGAGCGATGCTCGACGATGCCACTGGACGTCTTGTCTGGGAAGGTGAGCTAGCTACGACCCGTCAGTCAGGAGACCTGCCGACGCCCCAACCTTCATCGAGCGGGTCGGCTCGGTTGGCTATTTGACTAGCTACGCGCCAGCGACCTGCTCATCATGCACGGGAGTGTACATGATGCTGAAACTGACCACGGCAGCTGCCGCCAGCCTGGTGCTGGGAAGCCCGGCCTACGCCGCCACCGACTACCCCCTGACCCTTGAAAGCTGCGGCCACGAAATCACGCTGGAAAAGCCTCCGGAACGGGTGGTGAGCATCGGCCAGGCATCCACCGAAATTCTGTATAGCCTTGGGCTTGCCGACAAGGTCGTCGGCACGGCGCTGTGGATCAACCCGGTGCTGGAGGAGTTTGAGGCGATGGATGCGGACATCGAGCGCCTCGCCAACGATGCTCCCAGCTTCGAAAGCGTGGTAGCCAAAAAGCCTGACCTGGTGATCTCGGCCTATGAGTGGATGATTGGCCCCGCCGGCGTGGTCGGCACTCCCGAGATGTTCGAGGATATGGGTATCGCCAGTTGGACCATGCCCACGGACTGCGTCGGCAAGCGCAACCAGCAAAGCATGGATGGCGCCCGCACCACGCTTTTCGATACCGGGTTGATCCATGAGAGCATCGCAACGCTGGCCGAGCTGTTTGACGTGACCGAGCGTGGCGACCAGATGGTAGGTGAATTACAGGCACGGGAAGCCGCGGCGGTGGCGAAAGCCGAGTCGCTGGCGCTACCGGATGATATTACCGGCGTGTTCTGGTACTCCTCCGCCGACCGGGGTACCGACCCCTACGTGGCAGGCGTGAACAGCGTGCCGGACTGGATGATGAACCGCCTGGGTATCAACAACGTCGTGACGTCACAAGAGGAGTGGCCCACCGTGGGCTGGGAGACCATCGCCAGAAGCAACCCTGCCTTCATTGCCGCCGCGCGCATGGACCGGCGGCGCTTCGCGGCTGATGATATTGCCGCCAAGCGCGAATTTCTGACATCCGACCCGGTCACCCGCGAAATCGACGCCGTGCAGCAGGGCCGCATTATCGAGATCGACGCTCACGCGCTCGACCCATCAGTGCGCGCCATTGTGGCCCTGGAAACACTCGCCGACCAGCTTGCCGAGTTCTCCCTGGCCTCTCCTTGATCCGCAACACCTTACTGGCAATGAGCCCTGGTAATCATGACCAGGGCTCATTGCCTAGTACCGCAGCCAGGCGTTGACTTCCTGCGCCACCAGCTCAGGCTGTGTCATGTGCAGGCAGTGCCCTTCACTGGCCAGTAACCGCAGCGTGCTGCCGGGCATATGCGCGTGCATGTAGCGGCCAACCTTGGGGTTGGCCAGAGTATCCCGCTCGCTTTGCAGGATGACGGCAGGATGCTTCGCCTCGGCCAGCTTATGCCGGTAATCCGAGAAGAAGGTCGCCTTGGCGAATATCTTGGCCACTACCGGATCAGTGGAGCAGAAGCTGTCCGCAAGCTCGCCGATGAGCAGTTCAGCGCTTTCCGGCCCCATCACCAGCGGCGCCAGATAGTCGGCCCAGCCAATGTAGTTGCGGTCCATCAGATCCAGAAGCTCTTCCAGGTCCGCGCGCTCAAACCCGCCGTAGTAATCCGGCGGGGCGTCCAGAAAGCAGGGCGAGGGACACAGCATCAAATGGCTGGCAAACAGCTCCGGGTGATCGATGGAGGCCAGCAGGCCAATCATGCCGCTCACCGAGTGCCCCATGAAATGCACCTGGTCTAGATTCAGCGCCTGGCAGATCTCGCTGACATCCTTGGCATAGCCTTCCAGCGTGCGGTAGCGCGATTCGCTGAACGACGATATCTGTGATTTTCCAGAGCCCACGTAATCGAACAGAACCAGCGTGTAATCTTTCTCAAGATAGGGAATCAGGTGCTGCCACACCTGCTGGTCGCAGCCAAATCCATGGGCCAGCATCAGCGTTTTATCACCCGAACCGACCACAGTAACGTTATTCCGAGCTACGATTTCTTCTTTCAACAGCACGCCATCTTACTCCCTGATGTTAACGTTTTAGGTCTGTGTACTTCTTGGAAACTCCTCACGCGCCCACGCCGCCGCCCAGGCTTGAAAGGCATGGGCCGGCATTGGCCGTGCAATGTAGTACCCCTGGCCAAACTCACAGCCAAGCTCGATCAGCTGCTGGCTGTGCTGAAATGTTTCAACGCCTTCTGCCACTACATCGCAGCCAAACGCGCTGGCAAATCCGATCACGCCTTTCAAGATGGCCAGATCACCGCTGCTGGTCAGCATGTTCTTGACGAAACTGCGGTCGATCTTGAGCGTATCCACCGAAAGATCTCTTAAATGGCTCAGCGACGAATATCCCGTGCCGAAGTCATCAAGCGAAATCCGGATGCCCATTCTCCGGCAGGCGTTGAGCACCGAGTAGACATGACCAATATCCTCAATGGTACTGGTTTCAAGTACTTCCAGTTCAAAGCGCTGCTTGGGCAGCGCAGGAAAGCCGGCAAGCGTAACACTTAAATCGTGCAGAAAGTTGGGGTGCTGCAAATGATAGCCGTCGATATTGACGCTGACGTGTAGATCAAGCCCCTGCTCACGCCAGGTTTGCAGCTGGTTCAGCGCGCAGGCGATGACCCACCGCCCCAGCGCAATGCCCGTGGTGGTATTGCGAAGGGCTGGCAGAAAGCTTGCAGGGGCCTTCAGGCCCTCTTCAGGATGGTGCCAGCGTATCAACGCTTCAGCGCCCAGTATCTCACCGGTACGCATGTTCACTTTAGGCTGGTAGTAAAGTTCGAACTGATTTGACGCCAGGGCGGCCTGAAGCGCCGACAGCTCCGAATAGCGCTCTTTCAGGCTTGCCTCGTTATCGATATTGAACAGGCAGACCTGGTTCTTGCCGGCAAGCTTTGCCTGATACATGGCTTGATCAGCCTGGCGGATAAGCTGCCCAGGCTCCACCTCTTTTGCTTGAGGATAAAGCGTTACGCCCATACTGGCGGAAAGATGAAGCGGGACCCCGTCAACTGTAAGAGGCTCAGAAAGTTTACCCACTAATCGGGTAAGCGACTCTTCTACCAAACTGTGACTAAACTGCCCGTTGAGAAAAATGACAAACTCATCGCCGCCAAAACGGGCAATCAGATCATCGCTTCTCAGGTTGCTGGCCAGACGTTTAGCCACTGTCTGCAACACCCGGTCACCCACATGGTGTCCGTGATGATCATTGATCTCTTTAAAGCCGTCCAGATCCACAAATGCCAGCGCAAACGCCATGCCATTACGCTTGCGCTCGAGCATCTTTTGATCGAGATAGTGGGTAAGGGCGGCGCGATTGGGTAAGCCGGTCAATGGGTCGGTATCCGACAGGGTGCGCAGCAGCGACACCTTCTGCTCCAGCAGTTTCTTGGTTTCTGTCAGCTCCTCAAACAGCTGATCCGACCTGTTGGCACTGCTGATACTCCATAAGATACACTCGCTTGCATCATCGCTCTGTGCGCTGGCAACGATAGGCAGCGTGCCGTCGAGTGCATTCACCAGCGATAAGCGGATTTCGTCGCAGCGCCCCTCTCGCACCAGGGTGGGCATCAAGTAGGTCTCAAACATGATCTGAGACGCCTTGCTTAACAGCACGAACAGGTCAGCCCCCAGAAGATTATCCGTGGAATAACCCGAATACGCTTCAATAAAGTGGTTGCTATACAGAATGCGCCGCTTGTTATCGGTAACCATGCACCCTACAGGAAAATCATCCGGCGAAAACAGGTTAGATGCGGTCATGGTTTACCTTAAGAAGTGTCAAACTGGCTATTTGTGAACACCTATCACTTGTTACATGGTCACTGATAATCGCTGACTTTTCTATTTTAATAACGTAACCAATTGATACGAATAAGCATAAAACACGAGAATTTAAGGTAGCAGATTGCGCGTATAACTTCCTTACGCTTAAATCACGCTTAAATACTGAAAAACAGCACGCAACAAAAACCGCATATTGAATACTTCTTTAATCATGTGCATATAACTCCCGATAGATATGCTTTCGTGCATACCAAGTAGCTTCACGTCTCGTCAAGGCCGTTCAGGCCGACTGTTGCCTGGAAAGCAACAAACCCGCCCTCAGCACCTCTCCTTCCTGCCTGCCAAGTCGCTTAGGGTTAACCCGAACCATAACGACTCCAATAAAAGGACAGGCAATGTTCACCGACAAGCAACTACAAGAGGCCACCGCCCTGCGGCATACGCTTCATCAGCACCCCGAGCTTAAGTACCAGGAAACCCAGACTGCCAAACGGGTAGCCGAACGGCTGCGCGCCCTAGGCTACCGGGTAACCGAAGGAATCGCGACAACGGGCGTTCTGGCGGAACTGGATACCGGCCGTGAAGGCCCGGTGATCGCGTTTCGTGCCGACATGGACGCCCTGCCCATTCATGAGGCCAATACCTTCGGCCACCGCTCACAGCACGAGGGCCTGATGCATGCCTGCGGGCATGACGGCCATACGGCCACACTGCTGCTGGCCGCCGAAGCCATCATGGAAGGCCGCGACGAGCTGTGCGGGCACCTCAAGCTCATCTTTCAGCCGGCGGAGGAAGGCGGCAACGGCGCGGACGCCATGATAAAAGCCGGTGTGCTGGATACCCCCCGGGTAGAAGCGATATTTGGCTACCACAACCGCCCGGGCTTCCCTGAAGGCCAGCTGTTCGTGAAGCCCGGCCCGGCCATGGGCGGCAACGACACCTTCAAGGTGACCATTGAAGGTGTCTCCGGCCATGCGGCCATGCCCCATCTAGCCGTTGACCCGATTTACGTGGGCGCCTCACTGGTGCAACAGCTGCAGGGGCTGGTGGCGCGCCATAAATCCCCGCTGGAATCCGGGGTGATTACCGTGGCCGCTTTTCATGCAGGCGATGCCGCCAATGTGATTCCAGGCAGCGCCGAGCTGCTGGTCAATATCAGAAGCGACCGCCCTTCCTCCCGTGAGGCGCTGGCCGGCAAGCTGGAACAGGTGACGAAAGGCGTGTGCGATGCCCACGGCGCCCGCTTCCAGCTTGAGCACCTTCACCAGATTCCACCGCTGGCCAACGACCCTGACTGGTCCGAGCGGGTGCTGGCAATCGCCTCCGAGTACGCGGTAAGCGACGACATCCAGCAGCTGGATTACATGCCCACCATGGGTGCCGAGGATTTTGCCTTCTACCTGCAGAAAGTACCGGGCTGCTTCTTCTTTGTAGGCAATGGCGAAAGCGCCTACCTGCACAACGAACATTACGATTTCAACGACCGCATACTGCCGGTGGCTGGGGGCATGTTCGTAGCGCTCGCCCGCGGCCTGCTTGCGCGCCGTTAATGACCGGTTAACCCTCCCCAAGCTCTAAAAACAAAGGCGGTATAACAATGCAATCCGTACTCTCGTCGATCGAGCGCGTGGGCAACAAGCTACCCCACCCGTTTATCCTGTTTACCATTCTGGCCGTGGTGGTCGTGGTGATCTCCGCCCTGCTCGCCGCCTTCGGCGTATCGGCGGTCAACCCCCAAACCGGCGATACCGTCTACGTTCAGAGCCTGCTTTCCGGCGATGGCGTGGAGTTCATGCTGACCAGCGTGGTCAGCAACTTCGTCAATTTCCCGCCGCTCGGGCTTATTCTGGTGGTGATGTTCGGCATTGGCCTGGCCGACAAGGTGGGCCTGATGTCCACCCTGATGCAGGTGAGCGTGGCCAAGGCGCCGCCGTCACTGCTGACTTTCTGCGTCTTCATGGCCGGCATCTGCGGCAGTATCGCGTCTGACGCCAACTACCTGATCCTGATTCCGCTGGCCGCCATGGTGTACTACTCAGTGGGCCGCCATCCGATTGCCGGAGCCGCTGCGGCCTATGCCGCCGCCGGCGCGGGGTTTGACGCCAGTCTGTTCATCACCGTGGGAGATGCACTGTTTGCAGGCATTACCACCGACGCAGCCCGGCTAGTGGACCCGGACGCCTACGTTTCCCCGGTGGATAACTACTACTTTGTGGCCTGCTCGGTATTCGTACTTGCCATCGTGGGCACACTGATTGTGGATAAAGTGGTCGAACCACGTCTTCAACGTACCCTGCCCATGGGCAAGGACTTCAAGACCGATATCGTCAAACCCGAACTCACCGACGCTGAAAAGCGCGGCCTCAAGCGGGTGGGCGTTGCCACGCTGATCTACCTGGCGCTGGTGTTCATCGCTGTGCTGCCGGAAGCCTCGCCTTTACGTAATGAAGAGGGCGGACTGATTCCCTCGCCCTTCTTGCGTTCGCTGGTACCGCTGATGTTTGGCTACTTCGTTACCATCGGCCTGGTGTACGGCATTACCACCGGCAAGATAAAGACCAGCCGCGACGTCCCCCAGCGCATGGCCGAATCGGCAAGCGACCTGGCGCCCACGCTGGTACTGTTCTTCGCCATTGCACAGTTCATTGCCTACTTCCGCTGGTCAGAGCTTGGTCAGTACATTGCCATCGAGGGTTCGAACATTCTGCAGAGCACCGGCTTTACCGGCCTGCCGCTGGTGGGGGCATTCATTGCCATGAGCGCGGTGCTCAACGTGTTCATGACCAGCGGCTCGGCCCAGTGGGCGCTGATGGCCCCGGTATTCGTGCCGATGCTGATGATGATCGATTTCGACCCCGCTTTTGTACTGGCCATGTTCCGCATCGGTGATTCCAGCACCAACATCATTTCGCCCATGAGCCCGTACTTTTCGGTCGCGCTGGTCTACATGCAGCGCTACAAGCCGGATATGGGCCTGGGTACCTTGATTGCTACCATGCTCCCGCTGGCGGCCAGCTTTCTGCTCGCCTGGTCGGCCTTCTTGATGTTCTGGCTCGCCATGGGCTGGCCCATCGGCCCCGGTGTTTACATGATGGCGAACTGATTACTGCATCGTCAGCATCAGTTTCCATAGATAGTCGGCAGCGGGCGAAAGCCTTCTGCCGGCTCTTCTAACCAGGTTGCCCTGGCTGCTGGCCGCCAGCGGGTGGGCCACGGGGATCGCCTTGAGCTGCCCCGCCTCTACCTCGTTGCGCGCCGCCGCCGCAGTCATGAACGACACGCCAATACCGGCACTCGCCATGCGTCGTGAAACGGAGTGCAGGTTGCAGCGGTAGGCCGGCGTGGCGGGCTGCCCGGCGGCGCTGAACAGCGCATTCACGAACTGTTGCGACCCCGAGACATCGGGCAGGAAAATCAGCTTGTGCTGCAAAAGCTCCGCCACCGTCACGCTTGCCTGCCGGGCCAGCGGGTGAAACGGCGCCACCAGCGCGCATAGCGGGCCGCGTTCAAAGGAGTGGACCACCAGCCGCGGGTCCGAAATCGGGCCGTAGGTAATCGCGATGTCCACCTCGTCGTTGGCGACCATTTCATGGGGTTCTCGGGGGTAGTAGATGCCCGTCTTGATATCGATCAGCACATCCGGGTAGTACTCAGAGACACGCTTCATCACGTGGTTGATAAAGCTGTCCACGAATCCGTCGCCCACCGACACCACCACCTTCCCCGCCTGCAGGTTACGCAGCCTGGAGAGCGTATCGCCCAGCTCCGAATTGAGCCGCCTTTGGGCAAGAAAGCTGTCCACCACCAGCTGGCCTGCCTCGGTCAACATGACATGGCGGCCCTGGCGCTCCAGCAGCGCCATGCCCAGCTCCCGCTCAAGACTGCGCACCTGCCGACTGACTACCGAAGGATTGATATGCAGATGCTCCGCCGCTGCGCGAATGCCGCCGCAGCTGTTCACTTCCAGCAGATACAACGCGCGTTTATCGAGTATGTTCATTAAAGGCTCGCCGAGGAGATGCTAGAGCGTGCTAACAATGCAGGAGTGTCATTGTAGTGTGATGAACTCAGCAGAGCGATCCGTCATCGGAAAACTGCTTGATGCGCTGAAAGCAGACGGCATGGTGGCGTCTCGAGCTGGACGGCAGTAGCCTGGAGCCTTTCCACTTCCAGGGCTTTCTCCGGTCAACAAGCGTAGGATATATCATGTCAGCACGATATCAGCAGGTTGACTGGCCAGCAGGCTAATCAAGGGGGAGTGTACAGGCTGCCCACATCCTAGGGCGGGTATTGATAAAACCGCCCGAGTGCACAAGGAGCGCGGCACGCTATGGTTCGCAACCGTACATTCGTCAAGGGCGTACTTCTCCTGCTGCCCAGGCTGGCAGCCTTTGCCTGGCGGGTGCTTCGCCACTTTTTGAAGAACCGCGGCATCCTGCTGGCAGGCGGGGTGGGTTACAACATTCTGCTCTCTGTGGTGCCGCTGTTTGGCCTGGTGGTGGTAATGCTTGCACGCGTGGTGGATGAACAGCACCTGCTCAACGTGCTCGCAGTGCAGGCGCGCCACCTGGCCCCGGCGCACGCCGAGGTAGTGATGGACGCCGTGCGCGGGCTGCTGGAATCACGCGATGTCATCGGGATTCTCAGCTTTCCCATCCTCCTGCTGTTCAGCTCCTTCGCCTTTCGCATGCTCGAAGACGCCCTGGCGCTCATCTTCCACTCGCCCGAGTGCCCAAGGCGAAGCGCCTGGGTGTCGGCGCTGCTGCCTTACGCCTTCATGCTGGTGCTTGGGGCAGGCCTCATGACATTGACGCTGCTGGTAACGCTTGCAAGCTCGCTCAATGCGCTGGTGCTGGCCCTGTTCGCACGGGAACTGCCGTTAGCCGGTATTTCGGGGCCGGTGCTCAACCTGACCAGCTTTGTCGGCGTCTTCCTGCTTTTCAGCGCGATTTACAAGGTGCTGCCGGTGGTCAAGATCGCCCTGCGCCGGGCCATCGTCGGCGGTTTCGTGGCGGCACTCTTGTGGGAAGGCGTCAGGCTGTTTCTGGTCTACTACTTCACCCACCTTTCGTTCGTCAACGCCGTTTACGGCTCCCTGGCGGCCCTGGTGATCGTGCTGCTCAGCCTGGAAATTGGCGCCATCATCTTGCTACTGGGCGCCCAGGTCATCGCCGAGCTTGAGCGCAATTCGCGGATGGGGCTGGTCTGGTACGTGGATCCGGATCGAGAGGCTATTAGTCGGGTTGATTGAGGGGAATCATCGAAGCTCACCTGCCAACTAAGCAGGCTACGACACACTAAATAGTGTCTCTTTTAGGCTGCACTCACAGGGTGCTATGCGCCCTATCAGCAGGACCAAGCTGCCACACCTGCTTAAGCCGATCAACCGTATGCGACCACTTAGGCGCGGTAGGCTTGCACACCGTATTTTGATTACCAAACAGGCCCACTTCGCTGAACGCCTGCGCGCGCTCGACGGTATAGAGCCAGCGCACCGGCACTAGATATTCGGCGTTATCTTCCTCGCCATTAGGCTCTCGATACAAGTGGGGGTAATCATCTGGAAGCGCGATATCAGATAATGTTTTAGGGCCGCTTTCCGTTTCAAACTGGTATTCCGTGGCCCGGCTGCGCTCTCCGACAACTTCTCCAACGCCCACGTAACCTGTTTTAGGAATATTGACCCACACCCGGTCGCCCTCTGAAAGCATCGCCAGCGTTTTGGAATACCACGTAGCACCGCCACCGGCGATAAAACCCAAGCGCCGAGCAAGCTCCCAGGGCCGGTCATCGCCAAACGAGGCGTAGAACTCGCCGTTCCAAGGTTCTTTATTGGCTTTACGTGCTACCGGCTTAGGCGGCTCATCCGGGTCAATCATCCAGGCGCGGCTAAGATAACGATTGCCGTTATCTTCAAACGCGGAGAAGAACATGGCATTGATAGATAGCTGCGCATGTTCGTTCAGGTAGTTGATAATGCGCTCGCTGCTGGCATCCAACTGTGTGGCAACCACGACCAGTTGATGGCTCTCGTTGAGTGTCACGCCATCCAGCGCAATACCAAACTTGGCTTCAAAAGCTTCGCCCAAAGTGACGTGCGAACGCCTAAAGCGCTCGGCAAACTGCTGGTAAATATCAATCAACTGGTAATCGGCGAGCGTCACCACCCAAGAGGCGTAGTCGATAGCTTGAGCAACAACATCACGCGGAGTTTTATCGCGTTTTAGTTCGATCACAATCACCGTGCCGTTAGCGTCCACGGCAAGAAGATCGATCAGCTTATCGAAGCCGGTACGCACCTGACGGCCAATCAACAACCAGTCTCGATTCAAAATTGAAACATCCTGCATGATCTGCTCTTCCAGCAGGCTTTCATCCGCTAGCCCCGCTGGTCGCAGCTTTTGCGGTAGCGCGCCAGGAGTGCTCGCGAGCTTCCAGATTCCTTGCTCAATGGCCATAGTAATTTGCCACCCTATCAGGTGTAAAAGTATTGTATTTAGAAACATGAGGGCCTAGTATTTACCTCAACACGGCCCCTATCGGTGAGACTGCCACGCAGTAGCATTGCTTAGGGGTTTTTTATTGCCTTTCAGACCACTCCCATTGCTGCCAGCCTTCTATAATCCCCATGCCTTTTAGATTTAGCCCTGCTTCGCTTAAATCTGGGAAACTGCTTAACAGCTCAGATAAGCGGACCCACCAAGTGCTCGTCGGATTAACCGTCATTAATAAATACTGAACAATACAGAACAGTAGGAAAGGGCGCGCCTGAACATGGGAATCTTGCCAGCCTTGGGAAAACAGAGTGGCTTCGCCATGGGCGGGCTTACGCGGCTGGTCCGTCATATTGCGATTCCACAACCGACTGTGATGGGCACATACATTGCGTAAATAATTCAAGCTGCGCAGCCAGGAAGCGAACACGCGCCCGTTGCTAATGCCATAGCGGGCGGCAATGGTATCCTGCTCTTCTTCTCGCATTCCACCGAACAGGTGAGAAAGCGTGCCAAAGTCCCATATTTCACTTGCAATCCAGATCGGCAACGGCAAACCGTACTTCTTTTTATGGTGTTCAATAAACGTTTCCCGAGAACGATTAATTAAACGCGCGTGGCTTTCCTGCCATTTATGCAGGGGCGTCACGCCCGTTTTCTGATCGATCTTATAGGCAAACTCATCGTGCAGCAGTTCCGGAGTCAAATAAGCATAAGGATCCATTCGGCCCAGCGTATGTGCAATATCTACCCTCAATGCAACCTCAATACGCTCAAGACCATCCAGCGCGAGAAGGCGCAACCGTTTATCAAACACATAAAGATCGACAGCCTGCTGAAAAGTCGTGCCGTATTTAAACGCGTCTAATGCAAGGTAGTCCGTTTTTCCCCTTTTAAGCAGTGGCTTACCATATTTATTTAAAGGCGTACAGACACCTGAGCGCTGACGAAAAGCAAACCAGTACCCGCTTAACCGATAGTAACCAATGCGTTGAAGATGCGCCAACGCACGCTGGTCGTCCGTGACAGTCAGGCCACGATCTTTAAGCTGCTGCAATTGCTCAAGATGGCTAAGCCAAGGCTTGGTGTAATCGGTCATTGTCCCACTGCCTTTTCCATCACCGTACAGGCTAATACAAAGGGCATATCCAGTGTACTGGTATCAGGCGGTGTGATGAATTTTACATAAATATCGAGTTCGCTGAGCCCCACCTTATCCATTGCAGAGCCTGCTTTTCTGGCGGAGTGAGCATTGATTTGTCCAAGCTTACGGGATTGCTTGCTTGGAAACACCAAAACCGAATAAAAATTTGGCTTTTGTTCTAATTGCAGCCACGTTTTCGCTTGAGCGACTTGATAACAGGCAAACAAAAAAGCCCACGACTTAGTCGTGGGCTTTCATCATGTTCTGGCGCGCCCGGTAGGAATTGAACCTACGACCTTCGGCTTCGGAGGCCGACACTCTATCCAACTGAGCTACGGGCGCATTGGGTGCGTATCGTACCTGTGTGGGGGCGCTGTGTCCAGCCGCACGCAGCCCGGCACCTTGCTTGATTGACCATTTTCCCGCGGGTAAGGCATGCTGCATGGGCACTTTCGCACCTTGTAGAATCGGGAACACATAAAAATGAAAACATTGACGCTGAACACGCTGGCTCTGGGTATTTCTGTAGCACTCGCGGGTACGGCCCACGCGGCTGATTTTGACGATATGGACCCTATCACCCTGCGTCTGGCCCACGTGGTCAACGAGCAGGATGGCTTTCACATGGCGGCCACCAAGTTCGAGGAACTGGTGGAGGCGCGCACCGATGGCAAGGTCAGCATCGAGATCTACCCCAACGCCAGCCTGGGGGATGAGCGCACACTTTTGGAAGGTATGCAGATCGGCACCGTGGATATGGGTGTGATCACCAACGGCCCGGTGGCCAACTTTGTCGAAGAGATGGCGGTGTTCGAGCTGCCCTTCCTGTTTCCCTCACCCGAGGCGGCCTACGGCGTGCTGGACGGTGAGATCGGCCAGGAGCTTCTGGACAAGCTTTCCGAGGTGAACCTGAAAGGCCTGGCTTACGCCGAGCGCGGCTTTCGCAACCTGACCAACAGCGAGCGCGCCGTCAACACGCCGGACGATATGGACGGCCTGCGCATCCGCGTAATGGAAAACCCGGTGTACACCGATACCTTCCGCGCACTCGGCGCCAACGCCATTCCCATGGCCTGGAACGAAGCGCTGACCGCCATGCAGCAGGGCACCATTGATGGTCAGGAGAACCCGGTGAACGTGGTGCACTCGTTCAAACTGAATGAAACCCAGAATTACATGACGCTCTCGCGCCACACCTACGCGCCGGCCATTTTCGTGATGGGCATGCCCGCCTGGAACAAGCTGCCTGAAAACGCCCAGGCGGTGATCGAAGACGCCGCCCAGGAAGCCGCCGAGTACGAGCGCCAGCTGAACGCCGAGATGGAGGCCGAGCAGCTGGCTTCACTGAAAGAAGCGGGCATGGAGGTCAATGAAACGCCGGATATTGAAGCCTTCCAGGAAGCAGTAGCGCCTATCTACGATCAATACGGCCAGCAGTTTGGCGACTACCTGCCGCGCATTCGCGAAGCGCTGGCGGAATAAGCGTTCAGTTAACCACTGGATATATAAAAGGCCACCCGACGGTGGCCTTTTTGCCTAACGTGAACCTGACAGCATAAGCGTCTAGCCCAGCACCTTGCCCGGGTTGAGCAGACCTTTGGGGTCCAGCGCCTGTTTCATGCGTTTCATCAGGTCGATCTCTTCCGGCGAGCGAGAGAGCTTCAGGTAGTCGCGCTTCTCGAGGCCCACGCCGTGCTCGGCAGAAATCGAGCCGCCGTACTGTACCAGCGAGCCGTACACCAGCTCTTCCACCAGGCGGCGGCTTTGCAGGCTGTCGTCGCGTACCGTGATCATGATGTGCAGGTTGCCGTCGCCCAGATGGCCGAACACCACGATCTCGGCGCTTTGCCCAAACTGCGCATCCAGCGCTGCCTCCAGGTTATTGACGTACTCGTCCATGTGCGGAATCGGCAGGCTGATGTCGTAGGAGAACATCGGTTTGAGCGACCTTACCAGCCACTCGATATCCTCGCGTACCGCCCAGATGCCTTCGCGCTGGGTGCTGGAGTTGGCGAGTACCGCATCGGTAATCAGCTCTTTCTCCATGGCGCTTTCCAGCACCTGGGCAAAGGCCTCGGCGTCCTGCTCTTCATCCAGCCCCAGGGTTTCGATGATGGCATAGAAGGGCGAGTCGGTAGACAGCAGCGGCGAGTGCTTGCTGCCTTCCAGGGTCATCAGCTTGTAGTGGTTGTTCCACAGCGCCTCAAACGCGCTCAGGCTGTTGGCCAGCTCCTTGGAAACGAGATTCAAAAGCGCCGTGAGCGCTTCAAAGGAGGGCACCGCGACCAGCGCCGTCTGCTCGCTGGGCATATAAGGTTGTAGACGCAGCACCGCCCGGGTCACCACACCCAGCGTGCCTTCGCTGCCGATGAACAGCTGCTTCACATCGTAACCGGCGTTGTTCTTCAGCATCTTGTTGAGCGAGGTAATCACGGTGCCGTCGCTCAGCACGGCTTCAAGACCCAGCACCTGCTGGCGCATCATGCCGTATCGGATCACGCGGATGCCGCCGGCGTTGGTGGCGATGTTGCCGCCAATGGTGCACGAGCCCCGGGCGCCCAGATCGAGCGGGAACTGCATGTCGATTTCCTGAGCGGCTTCCTGCACGCGCTGAAGCGTGACACCGGCCTGCACCTGCATGGTGGAGCCTACCGCGTCGATCTCTTCGATCTGATTCATCAGCTCAAGCGATACCACCAGCTCATCGGGGCTGGCAACGCCCCCGTGTACCACGCCGGTCATGCCGCCATGGGTGACCACCGGCTGGTCGGCGGCGTAGCACTTCGCCATTACCTGGCTGAGCTGCTCGGTGTTCTGCGGACGAACAATCGCCTTGGCCTGGCACGGCGCGCCGGTAAACCAGTCCACGCTGCGCTGGGCCACGTCATCGCCCAGCAGGACGCCGTTTTCGCCCACTACCGCGATCAGATCATTAATCAAAGCGTTCATAAGGTTCCTGTATCCATGAAGACGGCTTGAGGGGCATACGCATCATCCTTTAGCAGGTCATGACCACGCCTGGGTTAACTCCTGCCTTTCTCAAGCTTTCGTTTTATAAAGTCTTTTTATTTTATTACTCAAACGTCGGGCTAAAATAAGCCATTTTTCCGGCAGGGCCGATGTGGTATAGATGAAATCGAAACGCCTGCCCTCACCGCATAATAACAACCCACCACCCCAGGAGATATCGTGAATCATACCGCCCGCCCCTCTACCCCTGCGCGCCTGAAAGGTGCCATCGGCGCTGCCGCTTGCCTGGGGCTCCTGAGCGCCTCGCTGATCAGCCAGGCCGCCGAGATCACACCGACCACTCTGCGCCTGGCCCACGTGGTCAATACCGAAGACACCTATCATATCGCCGCGACGCGCTTTCAAGAACTGGTAAGCGAGAAGACCGACGGCGCGGTAACGGTGGATATCTACCCTAACGCAAGCCTGGGCGACGAGCGCACGCTGCTGGAGGGCATGCAGATCGGCACCGTGGACATGGGGGTGATCACCAACGGCCCGGTGGCCAACTTTGTCGATACGTTCTCCGTGTTCGAACTGCCCTTCCTGTTCCCATCCAGCGAAGCCGCCTATGACGTGCTCGATGGCGAGATTGGCCAGGAGATTCTGGGCCAGCTTGAAGACGTGAACCTGAAAGGCCTGGCTTACGCCGAGCGCGGGTTTCGCAACATCACCAACAGCCGTAACGCGATCAACGAACCGGCTGATCTTGATGGCCTGCGCCTGCGCGTGATCGAAAACGAAGTGTATGTGGACACCTTCCGCACGCTCGGCGCCAACGCCGTGCCCATGGCCTGGACAGAAGCGCTGACGGCCCTGCAGCAGGGCACTATCGATGGGCAGGAGAACCCGGTGAACGCGATCCATGCGTTCAACCTGGCCGAAACCCAGGACTACCTGACCATGACGCGGCATATCTACGCCCCGGCCATCTTCATCATGAGCCTGCCCAAGTGGAGCGGCCTGCAGGAAGAGGCTCAGGCAGCCGTGCTGGAAGCCGCCCAGGAAGCCTCGGCCTACGCCCGCGAGCAGAATGCAGTGATGGAAGCCGAACAGCTGACAGAGCTGCGTGAAGCGGGCATGGAGATCAACGAATCTCCGGATATCGAGGCCTTCCAGGCCGCCGTGGCACCCGTGTACGAGAAGTACGGCCAGCAGTTTGGCGACTTCCTTCCGCGTATCCAGGAGGCAGTGCAGTAAGTGGCCACCTTGTCTCAAACGCTGTTGACCCCGCTACGCTTCGTCGAGCGCGCCCTGGACGCGCTCATCCAACCGGTTGTCTTTATCGGCATGGCTGCGCTGATCGCGGTCATCACGCTGCAGATCGTCTCTCGCGTACTGTTCACCGCGGTGGGCTGGACCGAAGAAGTCGCCCGCTTTCTGCTGATCTGGATCACCTTCCTGGCCGGCACGCTGGCGTTTCAGCGCGGTCATCATATTGCCGTCACCTTCGCCGTGGAGGCGCTGCCGGTGCGGCTTCGCCAGGTGGCGCGCTTTCTTGCGGTACTTGCGGTCATCGCCTTCATGATCACGCTGATCGTGATCGGTTATCGCTACATGCAGGTGCAGAGCTTTCAGAAATCCGCCTCGCTGCGCCTGCCGATGTCCTACGTCTACGCCATCATGCCGATCAGCGCGGCGATCATGGCCTGGTATGCGCTGGTGGATCTTGTCGAGATCGTGTGTGAAGGCGAGCCCAGAAAGCCCATGGGGGAGCAGACACCATGACACTACTGCTTTTCGGGCTGTTCTTTCTACTGATGCTGCTGGGCGTGCCTATCGCCTTTGCCATCGGGGCAAGCTCGCTCTACGCGCTGTACCAATCCGGCGTGCCGCTGATGGTGGTCACCCAGCAGATGTTCCAGGGCATCAACTCCTTTGCGCTGGTCGCCATTCCCATGTTCATCCTGGCCGGCGACCTGATGGCCCAGGGCAAGGTGAGCGAGCGCCTGGTGGGCTTTGCGGATTCGCTGGTGGGCTTTCTGCGCGGCGGGCTTTCGATTGTCTCGGTCATGGCGGGCATGTTCTTTGCGGCCATTTCCGGCTCTGGTGCTGCCACCACGGCGGCGGTGGGCTCGAGTCTTGTGCCGGAACTCAAGCGCAAGGGATACGATCCGGCCTCGGCGGCCAGCCTCATCGCCGCCAGCGGCACCATCGGGGTGGTCATTCCGCCCTCGGTGCCCATGATCATCTATGCGGTCATCGCCCAGCAGTCGGTCTCCAAGCTGTTTCTGAACGGCTTTCTGCCCGGCCTTGCCATGGGGCTGGGGCTGATGGCGATTGCCATCGTCCAGGCCTACAAGCGCCAGTATCCCAAGGGCACGCCGCTTTCCGTGGCCACCATCTGGCGCACGTTCAAGGCCGCCAGCTGGGGCCTGATGACGCCGGTGATCATTCTGGGCGGTATCTTTACCGGCATCTTCACTCCCTCCGAGGCCGCCGTGGTGGCGGTAAACTACGCGCTTCTGGTGTCGCTGTTCGTCTACCGCGACCTGACCCTGCCCCAGGTGTACAAGCTCTTGATTCGGTCGGCGATGACCACCGCGGTGATCATGCTGGTGATTGCCATGTCGGCGGTGCTGAGCTGGACGCTCTCGAGCTGGCAGGTGCCGGGGGCCATTGCCCAATCGGTGCTGTCGCTCTCCACCAACCCGCTGATCATCATGCTGCTGGTGGTGGCGGTGATTCTGCTCACCGGCGTGTTCATCGAAACGGCGAGCGCCTTGATCATCCTCACCCCGGTGCTGTTGCCGCTGGTGCTGCAGCTGGGCATCGATCCCATCCACTTCGGCTTGATCATCGTCGTGGGGCTTTCGATCGGCATGATCACCCCGCCAGTGGCGATCAATCTGTACGTGGCCTCCTCGGTTACCCAGCTGCCGCTGGAGCGCATCACCCGCGCCATCATCCCGTATCTTCTGGGGCTGATCGGCGTGCTGCTGGTCGTCTACGTGCCCATTTTCATGGGATGGTCGGGGAACTAGCCGCGCGCACTTTACGCATGCTGACGCCAGGGGCGTGCCAAGCGGCACGCCCCTGGCGTTTCAAGGCGGGCCGTATCTACAGAAGATCGGCCACTTCGATAATTTCGCCGCACCGGCTGGGGCTGTACCCCGGCAGGCCACTGACTGCGTTCTGAAAGGGCTCGCCGCGCAGGACCTCCAGAAAGCCTTGAAAGCGCGGCTCTTTCAGCGAGCGGTGGTGACAGGCCAGAAGGTAATCCTCGGTGGCCAAGGGAATGAAGCCGAGCCCGAACTTCTGCGCGGCGGCTTCCACGCCAAAGCCTGCATCCGCCATGCCCGCCGCCACGTAAGCGGCCACGGCGGAGTGGGTGTACTCCTCGATTTCAAAGCCGCGAACCTTCCTGCTGGATACGCCCGCTTCTTTCAGCAGGCAGTCCAGCAACGAGCGCGTGCCCGACGAAACCTGTCGGTTCACAAAGCGCACGCCGCCTGCGCTCAGCGATGTGATGTTTTCAATGCCGAGCGGATTGCCTGCCGCCACGATCAGCCCCTGAGTACGGGCGATAAAACCAATCACGCGGTGCTGACGAGGCTTTAACAGACCCTGATAGGCGCTGCGCACATGCGCGCCGACCTGGCCGCGCGGCAGATGAAAGCCCGCCACGTCGCACGCGCCGCGGTTGAGCGCGGCCAGCGACTCCTGAGGGCTGCAGTACTGAAGATCCAGCGGCAGCGCTTCCAGGTGCCTGGGCAGCAGCTCCACGGCAAAGCCGTGGCTTGCGTGCAGGCGTAGTATAGAAAGCGCGCCCTGCTGTTCGCGGGCAATGGCCAGGTTCAGCTCGGAACCCAGGCTTTCCAGCTGCGGCCCCAGCCGCGCCATGGCGCGCTGCTCTGCCCACAAGAGCTTTTCGCCAAGCGCCGATAGCTGCGCCCCCCGGCCACGCTGCAACTCCACCAGTGGCACGCCGAAAAACTCGCCGCCCTGGCGCAATAAGTTCCAGGCGTGCCGGTATGAGATACCTGTATCCGCTGCGGCATGGGTTAACTTACCCCGACGATAGACCGCGCTCAGCAATCGAAGCAGCTGTAGATCCAGTTGATTTCCCGCCTCGTCGCGAAAGCACCAGGTGGGAATGACGGTGATTTTCTTCATTGGCATGATCTTTCATATTTTGTCGTTGTTGGCTTGATGCTAGCGTGACATTGACCGTGGTGCACGCCCTTTTACTGACCGTTTCAAATAAGCATAAGCGTGCATATTTATAATAAACAATCAGCACCGGGAGAGACCTGATGAACGAGTCTCGAGAATGGTCGTCGCAGTCGATCCAAGCCGAGATCGACGCGCTTAAACACACTAAAGGCGCGCTCTTGCCGATTCTTCATGCCCTCCAGGACCGCTTTGGCTTTATCCCCTCCGATGCCGTTCCCCTGATCGCCGCCTCACTCCAGCAGACCCGCGCAGAGGTGCACGGCGTGATCAGTTTCTATCACCACTTTCGGACCGCACCGCCGGGGCGCCACGTGGTGCAGATATGCCGCGCCGAGGCGTGCCAGTCGGTCGGCGCCCGCGCGCTCGAAGCCCACGCCAAGGCGCGCCTGGGCGTGGATTACCACCAGACCACGCCGGACCGCGAAATCACCCTGGAAGCCGTTTACTGCCTGGGCAACTGCGCCTGTGGCCCGTCGATCCGCGTGGACGATCAGGTACGCGGGCGCGTGACCCAGGAGGCTTTCGACGAATTGCTGGACGAGCTGCAGACCCGGCCGCTGGAGGTAATGGCATGAGCATTCGCGTCTTTGTTCCCTGCGATACCACCGCGCGTGCTCTGGGCGCCGATAGCGTCGCCCGGCGTCTCGAGCGCGAAGCCGCCGCCCGCCACGAGGGCATTACCCTGGTGCGCAACGGCTCGCGCGGGCTTTTCTGGCTGGAACCCATGGTCGAGGTGGAGACCGCGCAAGGCCGCGTCGCCTATGGGCCGGTCACGCCCGGCGACGTACCCGCGCTGCTCGACAGCGGCCTGCTGGAAGGCAGTATCAGCCACCCGCTGGCGCTGGGCCTGGTGGAGGAGATCGACTACCTGGCCCGCCAGCAGCGTCTCACCTTTGCGCGTATCGGCGTCACCGACCCGCTTTCCATCGAGGATTACTGCGCTCATCGCGGCTTTGTGGGCCTTGAGGCCGCGCTGGCGCTTGACCCGCAGGCGATCGTCGAGCAGGTGAAGGCCTCCGGGCTTCGCGGGCGCGGCGGGGCGGCGTTCCCCACCGGCATCAAGTGGCAGACGGTGCTGGATGCGCCCGCTGATCAGAAATACATCGTGTGTAACGCCGATGAGGGCGACTCCGGCACCTTCGCCGACCGGCTGGCAATGGAGTGCGACCCCTACATGCTGATCGAGGGCATGACCATCGCCGGCTTCGCGGTGGGCGCCACGCAAGGCTATATCTACCTGCGCTCGGAGTATCCGCTGGCCAAGGAGATGCTCGACGAAGCCATCGCTCGCGCCGAGCAGGCGGGTTATCTGGGTGACGATATTCGCGCAAGCGGCCGCACCTTCCACCTGGAAGTGCGTCTGGGCGCCGGCGCCTACATCTGCGGCGAAGAGACTTCTTTGCTTGAAAGCCTGGAAGGCAAGCGGGGCCTGGTGCGCTTCAAGCCGCCGCTGCCCGCCATCGAAGGGCTGTTTGGCCGCCCGACGGTGGTCAACAACGTGCTCTCGCTGGCCGCCGTGCCGTTCATTCTAGCCGAGGGCGCCGACGCCTACGCCCACCACGGCATGGGCCGCTCTCGCGGCACGCTGGCGCTGCAACTGGCGGGCAACGTCAAGCGCGGGGGCTTGGTCGAGCTTGCCTTCGGCACCACGCTGCGCACGCTGATGGAAGCGTTCGGCGGCGGCACGCTAAGCGGCAAGCCGCTGCGCGCGGTGCAGGTGGGTGGCCCCCTGGGCGCCTATTTACCGGAATCTCAGTGGGACCTGCCGCTGGACTACGAGGCCTTTGCGGCAGAAAGCGCGGTGCTGGGCCACGGCGGCGTGGTGATGTTCGATGAAAGCGTCGACATGGCGGAGCAGGCGCGCTTCTCGATGGAGTTCTGCAAGGTGGAGTCCTGCGGCAAGTGCACCCCGTGCCGGATCGGCTCGACCCGTGGTGTGGAGGTGATCGACCGCATTCGCGCCGACGACAACCGCGAGGCCAACCTGGCGCTTCTGGGCGATCTTTGCGAAACGATGGTGGACGGCTCGCTCTGCGCCATGGGCGGCATGACCCCCTTCCCGGTACAGAGCGCCCTGAAACACTTCCCCAGCGATTTTCAGCGCTCGGCGAACGGAGACAGATCATGATTGAACATTTCGATCCACGGCGTCAGGCCAACAGCGTCGACTTCAGCAAGGACTATGGCACGCCCTCACCCATTCCGAATGCCAACGCCGCCCAGGTGACGCTCGAGATCGACGGCATCACCCTTCGCGTGCCGGAAGGCACCTCCGTGCTGCGCGCCGCGGCCCTGGCGGATATCAGCATTCCCAAGCTCTGCGCCACCGACAGTCTCGAGGCCTTCGGCTCCTGCCGGCTCTGCGCGGTCGAGATCGAAGGCCGCCGAGGCCTTCCCGCTTCCTGCACCACGCCGGTGGTGGAAGGCATGAAGGTGACCACCCAAAACGAGCGCTTGGCCAGGCTTCGCCGGGGCGTCATGGAGCTCTACATTTCCGACCACCCGCTGGATTGCCTGACCTGCCCGGCCAACGGCGACTGCGAGCTGCAGGACATGGCGGGCAGCGTCGGGCTTCGCGAGGTGCGCTACGGCTTTACCGGCGAAAATCATCTGGACGCCGCCAAGGACGAATCCAACCCCTATTTCACCTTTGATCCGAGCAAGTGCATCGTCTGCTCGCGCTGCGTGCGCGCCTGCGAAGAGGTACAGGGCACCTTCGCGCTGACCATCGATGGGCGCGGGTTTGAGTCCAAGGTGTCGGCGGGGCAGGACGAGGCGTTCATGAACTCGGACTGCGTCTCCTGTGGCGCTTGCGTGCAGGCCTGCCCCACGGCCACGCTGATGGAAAATAGCGTGATCGATCACGGCGTGCCGGATCGCAGTGTGGTCACTACCTGCGCCTACTGCGGCGTGGGCTGCTCGTTCGAGGCCCAGATGAAGGGCGACAAGCTCGTGCGCATGGTGCCTTACAAGGGCGGCGACGCCAACCACGGCCACTCCTGCGTGAAGGGGCGCTTTGCCTTCGGCTACGCCTCCCACCCGGACCGCCTGACCACGCCGATGATTCGCGATTCCATCGACCAGCCCTGGCGGGAAGCGAGCTGGGAAGAGGCGATCAGCTTCGCCGCCAAGCGCCTGAAAGCGATTCAGGCGGAACACGGCCGCGAAAGCATCGGTGGCATTACCTCCTCGCGCTGCACCAATGAAGAGACCTACCTGGTGCAGAAGCTGATCCGCGCGGCGTTCGGCAACAACAATACCGACACCTGCGCGCGGGTCTGCCACTCGCCCACCGGCTACGGCTTGAAGACCACGCTGGGCGAATCCGCCGGCACCCAGACGTTTGATTCGGTGATGAAGTCCGACGCGATCATCGTGATCGGCGCCAACCCCACCGACGCCCACCCGGTGTTCGGCTCGATGATGCGCAAGCGTCTGCGCCAGGGCGCGAAGCTGATCGTCGCTGACCCGCGCCGCATCGATCTGTTGAAAACCCCGCACCTGGGGGAGGCCCAGCATCTGCCGCTGCGCCCGGGCACCAACGTGGCGCTGGTCAACGCCCTGGCCCACGTGGTGATCACCGAAGGCCTCGAAGACAAGGACTTCGTCGCCAAGCGCTGCGATACCGATGCCTACCAGAGCTGGCGCGCGTTCATCAGTGAAGAGCGCCACTCGCCCGAGGCCTCTGAGCCCATCACCGGCGTGCCCGCTGACGCCGTACGTCAAGCGGCACGCACCTACGCCACCGTTCCCAACGGCGCGATCTACTACGGGCTGGGTGTGACCGAACATAGCCAGGGCTCGACCATGGTGATGGGCATCGCCAACCTGGCGCTCGCCACCGGCAACATCGGCCGCGAAGGCGTGGGCGTGAACCCGTTGCGCGGCCAGAATAACGTGCAGGGCTCTTGCGACATGGGCTCCTTCCCTCATGAGCTGCCGGGCTACCAGCACGTGGCTGACCCCATCGCTCGCGGACGGTTTGAGGCGGTATGGGGCGTGAAGCTCGACGACGAGCCGGGGCTGCGCATTCCCAACATGTTCGACGCTGCCATTGAAGGCACCTTCAAGGCGCTCTACGTGCAGGGCGAGGATATCGCTCAGTCCGACCCCAACACCCAGCACGTTGAAGCCGCGCTGCGCTCGCTGGACTGCCTGATCGTGCAGGATATCTTCCTGAACGAGACGGCCAAGTTCGCTCATGTGCTGCTGCCGGGTTCGAGCTTTCTGGAAAAGAACGGCACCTTTACCAACGCCGAGCGGCGCATCAACCGCGTGCGTAAGGTGATGCCGCCGGTGGCCGGCAAGCAGGACTGGGAAATCACCCAGGATCTGGCGAACGCCTTGGGCTACCCGATGAACTACGCCCACCCCTCCGAGATCATGGACGAGATCGCCCAGCTGACGCCAAGCTTTACCGGGGTGAGTTACCAGAAGCTCGAAGAGCACGGCAGCCTGCAGTGGCCGTGCAACGACGAGCACCCGGAGGGCATGCCGACCATGCACGCGGTCAACTTCCCCATTGGCCTTGGCCGCTTTGCGATCACCGAGTACGTGGCCACCGAGGAGCGCACCAACCGCCGCTTCCCGCTGCTGCTCACCACCGGGCGGATTCTCAGCCAGTACAACGTGGGTGCGCAGACCCGGCGCACCGATAACCAGCGCTGGCACGACGAGGACGTGCTGGAGCTGCACCCCAGTGATGCCGAAGTGCGCGGCGTGCGCGATGGCGACTGGCTGGGCATCACCAGCCGCTCGGGGCAGACAGTGCTGCGTGCACGGGTTAGCGAGCGCATGCAGCCGGGCGTGGTCTACACTACGTTCCATCACCCCGGCAGTGGCGCCAACGTTATCACCACCGATAACTCCGATTGGGCCACCAACTGCCCCGAATACAAGGTTACCGCCGTGCAGGTAGAAAAAGTCAGCCAGCCCTCCGCCTGGCAGCAGCGTTTCACCTCGTTTGATCAGGCCCAGAAGGGGTATCTGGCGAAGGCGCAGCAGGAGGCGCCATGAGTGTCGCGCGTGAACTCGATAGGCCCACCCAACCGGCGGCTGATCTGGCGCGCCAGCCGGTCGAAGTGCGCAGAAGCGCAACCGGCTGGGTGGCCGAGAGCCAGGAGGATACCCTGGCGCTCGAAGTGCCGGTGGCGCTGGTCTATAACGGCATTTCCCATGCAGTGATGATGGCAAGCCCGGCGGACCTTGAAGACCTGGCGCTGGGCTTCAGCCTCACCGAGGGGATCATTGCCCACCCCCACGAGTGCTATGACCGGGAGGTAAAGGAGGAGGCCAACGGCCTGGCCGTTCACCTGAGCATTGCCACCCAGCGCCTGATGGCACTCAAGGAGCGCCGGCGCAGCATGACCGGACGCACCGGCTGCGGGCTATGCGGCACCGAAGCGCTCGATCAGGCAATCAGGCCAATCGCCAGGGTAAGCGCACCGCCTGTCGATGACGCCGCCATTCAGTATGCCCTGGGCGAGCTCGACGCTTACCAGCCCTTGAAGGCGGCAACGGGCGCCGTGCACGGTGCTGCCTGGTGCGATTTACAGGGCCGCATTCAGCGCCTGCGCGAGGATGTGGGCCGCCACAACGCTCTGGACAAGCTGATCGGCTCGCTTGCAGGCGAAAGCACAACGCTTGGGGAAGGCTTCGTGCTGGTTTCCAGCCGGGCCAGTTACGAAATGGTGCACAAGTGTGCAAGCGCAGGTATCGGCGCCCTGGTCGCCGTGTCTGCTGCAACCTCTCTGGCGGTGGAGCAGGCCCAGACAGCGGGGCTGCTGCTTGTCGGGTTTGCGCGCCCTGGCCGCCATCTGATCTACCACCGCCCCGCTTTTGCACTCGGCTGAGGAGAAATGCCATGTCGACCAACAATGATGCCAATCTGATTCGCATGACCAACCAGATCGCCATCAACCTGGGTAGCGGCCGTGATGAGGACGCCGCCGCGTCAGCCATCTGCCGCCACCTGGAGACCTTCTGGGCGCGCGCCATGAAACAGCGCCTGGTAGCAAGCCTTGACCAGGCAGATAACGAGCTCTCTCCATTGGCCCACCGTGCCGCCACCTTGCTGGCTACTCGGCTCGCCGAGCGTCAAGCCAGTTGATCTACGATAAAAAAAGCGCGGCCTTGGGCCGCGCTTTTTTATGGATACGCTGCCACTTTTCGAGCATTTACCCGGGCAGAAATACCTGGGATTCACCTACTCAGTATTAGTGACTTCGTGTAAATTCAGCTAATTAAACATGACTTTTATCAATTTTTATCTTAACTAACGACCTTTTCGGTGCAATAAACGACTTTTTTCCAGGAATACGCACCTTTTAATAACCTGGGTTAAGGTCATAAAGGTTGGTTAGGTTCACTGTGGGGGTGTGGTGGCCAGGGACGGCCCGTTTTGGCAAGACGCCAACCACCCTTTTTTGGCTGCCCTGACCTTTTTCCGCCTGGTCATGGCAGCCTTTTTATTTACGACGGTTCAGTCACTTGCGGACGCCGCTCCTCCAGCATCCCTTTATCGAGAATGAAGCGGATGATCTCCTCAAGCCCTACCCCATCATACAGATTGGTAAACACGAACGGTCGTTCGCCGCGCATCTTTTTCGAGTCTCGCGCCATCACGTCCAGGGATGCATGCACCTGCTCGGCAATGTCGATCTTGTTGATGATCAGCAGATCCGACTTGGTGATACCCGGCCCGCCCTTGCGCGGAATCTTGTCGCCGGCGGAGACATCGATCACGTAGAGCGTCAGATCCGAAAGCTCGGGACTGAACGTGGCCGAGAGGTTATCGCCGCCGGACTCCACCAGCACCAGCTCAAGCCCCGGATGGCGCCCATGCAGCTCATCGATCGCCGCCAGGTTCATCGAGGCGTCTTCGCGGATCGCGGTGTGCGGGCAGCCGCCGGTTTCCACGCCCAGAATGCGGTCAGCCGGCAGGGCATCGTGCTTGAGCAGGAAGTCGGCGTCCTCGCGGGTGTAGATATCGTTGGTCACCACGGCGATATCGTAATGCTCGCGCAGCGCCAGGCAGAGCTGCTTCAAGAGCGCGGTCTTGCCGGAGCCCACCGGGCCACCCACGCCAATACGTAAACAGTGCGTCATGTGTCGTTCCTCATCAACGTCGAAATAGCGGCTGTGATCAACTTCTGAACAGTCGTGAATACTGGGTTTCGTGCAGCGCACTGGCCAGCGCCAGGCCCGGCAGCACGGGGCCAAGTGCAGCGTCTTCCAGCGCCAGCGCTTCATCCACAGCGCATGAAAGCGCAGGACGCAGTCGCTCGATGATGCGCTGCGCGCTGGTGTGGCCCAGCGGCAGCGCCTTGCAGGCCACCGCCAGCTGGTTCTCGAGCCACGCCCAGCCAAAGCCGAGCAGCGCCTGGCGCGGGCTTACGCTACGTGTAAAGGCGGTGTAAGAGAAAAGTGTTACGTAACCTGCCGACGCGGGAAGCAGCTCGCCTTCTGGCAGAAGCTCAAGGCTCCCCAATAGCCGCTTGAGGGATGCCCCGAGGCGGCTGTCCTCAGCAGCAAGCTCGGCCGTTTCCCGGTTGGCCGCCAGCCACGTGTCCCACTCGGCAACGGCGGTGCGGTCACCGTGCTCGAACGCGCGGTAAAGCCTTGCGATTACCGGCAGCTCGCAGCGGGTCAGGCCATCTTCCAGCACGCCGGAAAGCCACTCGGTCAGGCTCTCCTCATCGCGCACCCAGCCAAGCTCGAAGGCACTCTCGAGCCCTTGGGAAAACGCAAAGGCGCCGATGGGCAGCGCGGGGCTGACCAGCTGCATCAACCCCAGAAGTGCCAGGTCATTCTGCGCGTCAGTGCTCATGGTCATGAACGTGGTCATGGGCGTGGTGGTGGCCATGGCCGCCCACCTGATTATAGGCACCCGGCTCCGGGTCGAAGGTGGCGTTGTGGTGCTCGAGTTCGGCGCCCAGCAGCACGGCAAGCTCCTCCAGCACGTGGTCTGGCGGGAAGCGCACCCAGCCGCCGCGCGCGTCTTCACCCAGCGCCAGCTGTACATGGCGGTTGCCCAGGTGGTAGGCCAGCCGCGCAAGCGAAAGACCCGGCGCAATGCGCGCGGTCACCACCGGCTCGATGGCGGCACACACGCGAATCACCTCGCCGCTTTCAGCTTTCAGGCCTTCGCCGCTTCTCAGCACCGGGCCGCGGTCGAGAAACAACCCCAGCGCTTGGCCGCTATCGCTTTCGGCCTTCAGGCGCCCACGGATGCGCAGCTCGAAGGGCAGCGTGAGCGTGTCGCTGGCCGTACTCTCGTCTATCGGGCCTAGCCGTTCTATCAGTTTCAGCATGATTCGCTTCCTTCGAAAATTGTCTGGCTGAGCCGGGGGTAGACCGTAGAGAGGGTCTTTTGCCATGGATGGCAAAAGTAGCGTACAGGGAGGTATTCACAGCGCCCTCTCGTAGGTCTACCCCCGGCGCTTCCAAGCTGAAGAACCTTCGTCAAAACAAGTGATATCGCTGAGCCAGCGGAAGCTCCGTGGCGGGTTCGCAGGTCAGAAGCTCGCCATCGCAGCGCACTTCATAGGTCTGCGGGTCCACGGTCAGTTCCGGGCAGCCGTCGTTGAGCTTCATGTCCTTCTTGCGCACCCCGCGCACGTTCTTGCACGCCGATAACTCACTCTGCAGCCCCAGGCGCTCCTTGATTCCCGCATCGATGGCGGCTTGGCTGACAAAGTTGAGCCGGGTCTGGCTCGCCGCGCGGCCAAAGGCGCCGAACATGTGCCGGTAGTGCACCGGCTGAGGCGTGGGGATCGAGGCGTTGGGGTCGCCCATGGGGGCCGCGGCGATCATCCCGCCCTTCAAGATCAGCGAGGGCTTCACGCCGAAAAACGCCGGCTTCCAGAGCACCAGATCGGCCAGCTTGCCCACCTCGATAGACCCCACTTCGTGACTGATCCCGTGGGTAATCGCCGGATTGATGGTGTACTTGGCGATGTAGCGCTTGGCGCGCAGGTTGTCGGCACCCAGCGCTTCGTCTTCCGGCAGCAGGCCGCGCTGCACCTTCATCTTGTGCGCGGTCTGCCAGGTGCGGCAGACCACCTCGCCCACCCGGCCCATGGCCTGGGAGTCCGAGGCGATCATCGAGATCACGCCCAGATCATGCAGGATGTCTTCCGCGGCGATGGTTTCCCGGCGAATGCGTGAGTCGGCAAAGGCGACGTCCTCGGGAATATTCGGGTCCAGGTGGTGGCAGACCATCAGCATATCCAGATGCTCGTCGATGGTGTTCACCGTGTAGGGGCGCGTCGGATTGGTGGAGGACGGCAGCACGTACGCTTTCGAGCAGGCGGTGAGGATATCCGGGGCGTGACCGCCGCCGGCACCTTCAGTGTGGTAGGTGTGAATGCCGCGCTCCTTGAACGCCGCGAGCGTGTCCTCGACGAAGCCGGATTCATTCAGTGTGTCGGTATGGATCGCGATCTGCACATCGTACTTCTCCGCCACGCTCAGGCAGTTGTCGATGGACGCCGGCGTGGTGCCCCAGTCTTCGTGAAGCTTGAGCCCCATCGCCCCGGCGTCGAGCTGGGCTTCCAGCCCTTCCGGCAGGCTGGCGTTGCCCTTGCCGAGCAGGCCGATGTTCATGGGCAGATCGTCCACCGCCTGGAGCATCTTGCCGATATGCCAGGCGCCGGGCGTACAGGTGGTAGCGTTCGAGCCGGTGGCGGGGCCAGTGCCGCCGCCGAGCATGGTGGTCACACCGCTCATCAGCGCCTCTTCCACCTGCTGGGGGCAGATGAAGTGAATGTGGGCGTCGATGCCGCCGGCGGTAAGAATCTTGCCTTCACCGGCGATGATCTCGGTACCCGGGCCGATGACGATATCCACCTTCGGCTGGGTATCCGAGTTGCCCGCCTTGCCGATGGCGGCGATGCGCCCGGCTTGCAGGCCGACATCCGCCTTGACGATGCCCCACCAGTCGAGAATCAGCGCGTTGGTGATGACGGTATCCATCACCGCGGAATCGACGCGCTGGCTCTGGCCCTGGCCATCGCGGATCACCTTGCCGCCGCCGAATTTCACTTCCTCGCCATAGTGGGTGGCGTCGCTTTCGACCTCGATCCAGAGCTCGGTGTCGCCCAGGCGCACGCGGTCGCCTACCGTGGGGCCGTACATATCGGCGTAGGCCTGCCGACTGATTCGGTTAGCCGATTTCATTGCTCATCTCCGTCCAGTTTGCCCATCACGTCACCGCGAAAGCCGTAGATTTCCCGCTTGCCGACAAAGGGAATCAGCGTGACTTCACGGGTCTGGCCCGGCTCGAAGCGGATCGCCGTGCCGGCGGCCACATCGAGCCGATAACCGCGGGTTTTGGCGCGATCGAACTCAAGCGCCGGGTTGGCCTCGGCAAAATGGTAGTGAGAGCCCAGCTGGATCGGCCGGTCGCCGGTGTTGGCGACTGCCACGGTGATGCGCTCGCGGCCCGCGCACAGCTCGATCTCGCCCTCTTTCAACTGATACTGTCCTGGGATCATGGGCATGGCGCCCTCCTGTTAACGGCTAGTTGATCGGCGTATGCACGGTGACCAGCTTGGTGCCATCCGGGAACGTGGCCTCGACCTGTACCTCGTCGACCATTTCCGCCACGCCTTCCATCACGTCATCGCGGCCTAGAATCTCGCGGCCGAAGCTCATCAGCTCCGCCACGCTCTTGCCATCCCGAGCGCCTTCGATGATCTCGAAACTGATCAGCGCCACGGCTTCCGGGTAGTTGAGCTTCAAGCCGCGCGCCTTTCTACGCTCGGCCAGCTGCGCGGCGGAGAACAGCAAAAGCTTGTCTTTATCGCGTGGGGTCAATTCCATGGGGCATCTCCATCAAGCGTTCTTTAGGTTAACCAGATGCGCGGCGTGTGGGCCTCGCACTCGATAAGCCGCGGGCGAAGAAGGCCCCAGGCCTGCTCGCAAAGGGCCCAGGCTTCATTTCGGCAGTGGCCCAGGTAGCGAAGCAGCAACACGCCCTGGCGCACCGTGACCGCCCAGCGCGGGGTGTCCGGCAGTGCCGCGCGCAGTGCCCCGACGGCATCTGCCGCATCCTTAAAGCCTACGGCCCAGAGCGTGGCCTGCACCGTGGCGCCGCCCTGGCCCCAGCGGCCGATGAAGCGCGGGTGCAAGGGGTCCAGCGGCTGGCGCTCGAGCCACAAGGGCCTGCCATCCAGCGTCAGGCGAAAGTGCTGCTCGATGCGCCCGGAGGCAAACGGCAAGGCGCTTGCCGGGCGGCCCAGGGCCATGATTTCCCAGCCCAGACACCTGGCCGCACCAAAAAGTGCAATATGGGTACGCTGCTCGCCCCGGGAGCCATCAAAGGCGATGGTTTCCTGGGGCAGCCACTCGAGCACGCCGCCATCTTCCACGCTGAGCTCGGTGTGCTGGGCCCAGGCCACGCCTTGGCTATCCGCCTTATAGAGCTTGTTGGCGGCGGGCGTAGTGAGCAGCGCGTGGGCGCCGCGCTCGATGTGCGCGCTCACGGTCAGGGCATCACCACTCACCAGGCCGCCAGGCGGGTGCAGCACGTAGACATGGCAGGCGCCCGCACGCCCTTCCGGGTAAAACGGGCGCTGCACGCGAAGCGGCCCCTGGTGGCGCGCCTGAGTCAGCCGCGTCACGCCGTCGCGCCGGGCAAACCGCAGGCCTAATGACGCCGCCCAGCGGCGCTGGTCGTCAAAGCGGTGGCCAGAATCCGTGAACGGTAGCGCGCTATCGCAATGGGTCATAGAGCTTTCGCTTGTTCAGTTAACGGAGTCATTCACCGATAAATGCAATTAATGCGCCAAAATGGTGAAAGGCATCAACAATGCACCCGAAAGTCGTTATAGCCAGGCTATAAGCAAAATACGCGCTTTCAAAACGCACCAAAAAAGATCATCCAAAGACTCTTCTGCACCATTTAAAAGCAGCAATGGCGATGAATGGCAGGGCATTTATCCGCCGCTGGCTGGACAACTTCGGCATATAGCGCGTGTATAGATAATCACGCCAGCGCCTAAGTATGCCTCACCATCGTTTGATAAGTGGCTACTGCTTTTGAGCTGATACAACCGGGTGTGGATAACTCAAACCGTCAAATGCTGTTTGATCAGCTCGTTGGAGAGTTCGCTGATATCACCCTTGGCCACCGGGCGGCCGCGGTCCATGATCACGAAGCGGTCGGCGTATTTGCGCGCAAACGGCAGTTTCTGCTCGACGAGCAGCACTGTCAGGCCGTCCTCCTCGATCAGCTGGCGGATCACCTGGCCGATCTGGGTGACGATATTGGGCTGAATGCCCTCGCCCGGCTCGTCCAGAATCAATAGCTTCGGCTCGATCACCAACGCGCGGCCGATGGCGAGCTGTTGTTGCTGGCCGCCGGAGAGGTCGCCGCCACGGCGGTGCTTCATTTCTTTAAGCACTGGAAACAGCTCGTAGATGCGCTCGGGGATTTTTTTCAGCCCATCGCCCCGGGCGGCAAGCCCGGTGCGCAGGTTCTCCTCCACCGTTAGCAGCGGAAAAATCTGTCGCCCCTGGGGCACAAACCCGATGCCCATGCGCGAGCGCGCTTCCACAGCTTTTTTGGTGAGCTCGATCTCGCTGCCATCGCCCTGGTAGCGCAGCTGGCCGCTCTTGACCGCGACTTCGCCCATGATGGCTTTCATCAGCGTGGTTTTACCCACCCCATTGCGGCCCATCACGCAGGTGCACTGGCCTTTGGGTACGTCCAGGTCCAGATCCCACAGCGTGTGACTTTCCCCGTAGAACTGGTTGAGCTTTTCGATGGTCAGCATCAAGCGATCTCCTCGTCATCGGCGCCCAGATAGACCTCGACGACGTTCGGGTCGTTGGACACTTCGTTCATGCTGCCCTCGGCCAGCACGCTGCCTTGGTGGAGCACGGTGACCTTGCGGGCGATGGAGCGCACGAAGCCCATGTCGTGTTCGACCACGACCACCGATTGCTTACCGGCAAGGCTCGTCAGAAGCTCCCCGGTGCGCTCCATCTCCTGCTCGGTCATCCCGGCGACGGGCTCATCGACCAACAGCAGGCGCGGGCGCTGCATCAACAGCATGCCGATCTCCAGCCACTGTTTTTGGCCGTGGGAGAGTATCCCCGCGAGCTGAAAGCGAAGCCCGGTCAGGCCGATGGTTTCCAGCACTTCCTCGATGCGGTCCTTGATCTCGCCGGTCATGCGCGCGGTCAGCGTGGGGAAGATGCGCTTGTCGGCGGCCATGGCAAGCTCCAGGTTCTCGAACACGCTGAGCGCCTCGAACACCGTGGGTTTCTGGAACTTGCGGCCAATGCCCAAGCTTGCGATCTCTGGTTCGTTCATCTGCAGCAGGTTATGGCGGCTGCCGAACCACACGCTGCCTTCGGTGGGCCGGGTCTTGCCGGTGATGATATCCATCATGGTGGTTTTACCGGCCCCGTTGGGGCCGATAATACAGCGCAGCTCGCCGTCATCGATGGTCAGGTTCAACTTGTTGATCGCCTTGAAGCCGTCAAAGCTGACCGTGACATCTTCCATATACAGAATCGGGCCGTGGCGTACGTCCACCCGGGAGGCGGCGGGGGCCATGAAATCAAACACCCGGTCGCGCGCCTGGAGCGATTGCAGCAAGCTCATGCGGTAGCCTCCTTGTGAGGTGTCTTGTCAGACATCGACGCGCGGCGGCGCGTATGCAAAAGTCCCGCCACGCCCTTGGGCAGCAGCACAGTGACCAGCACGAAGAGCCCGCCAAGAGCGAAAAGCCAGGCATCGGGCATCACGCCGGTGAACACGGTCTTGGCGTAGTTGACCAGAATCGCGCCGATCACCGCGCCATACAGCGTGGCCCGCCCGCCAAGCGCCACCCACAGCACGATCTCGATGGAAAACAGCGGCGAGAACTCGCTGGGGTTGATGATGCCGACCTGGGGCACGTAGAGCGCCCCGGCCACACCCGCGAGCATGGCAGACACCACGAACACGAAGAGCTGAAAGCGCTCGACCCGGTAGCCAATGAAGCGCGTGCGCGCCTCGGCATCGCGGGTGGCCACGCACACCCGGCCAAGCTTGCTGGTCACGACGGCCCGGCAGAGAAGATAGCCCAGCGCCAGCGCTACCCCGGACGCCAGAAAGAGGCCGAGGCGCGTGTCACTGCTTCGCAGGTTGAAACCCAGAATCTCGCGAAAATCCGTCAGGCCGTTGTTGCCGCCAAACCCCATCTCGTTGCGGAAAAACGCCAGCATCAGCGCAAAGGTGAGCGCCTGAGTGATGATCGAAAGATACACCCCGGTCACCCGTGAGCGGAACGCCAGAAAGCCGAACACGAGTGCTAAAAGCCCCGGCGCCAGCAGCACCATGGCAAAGGCGAACCAGGCCATGTCGAACCCTTGCCAGTACCAGGGCAGGCTCTCCCAGTTGAGAAACACCATGAAGTCCGGCAGCACCGGGTGTCCATAGGTGCCACGGTCGCCGATCTGGCGCATCAGGTACATGCCCATGGCGTAGCCGCCGATGGCGAAAAACGCGCCGTGACCCAAGCTTAGAATGCCCAGATACCCCCAGACGAGGTCCACCGCCACGGCCAGCAGCGCGTAGCTCAAGTACTTGCCGAACAGGTTCACCGTGTAGGCATTGACGTGCAGCGGGCTGCCCTGCGGCACCGCCACGTGCAGCACCGTCACGATCACGAGTGCGGCCAGCAAAACGCCCAGAAACACTTGCGTGGCGCGTTCGCCAAATGGGCGGATCAGCCAGAACCGGCTTGAAGTTGCTTGCGACATCGCTTAGCCCTCCGCCGCGCGGCCCTTCTGCGGGAAGAGTCCCCGCGGGCGCTTTTGAATGAACAGAATGATGAATACCAGCACGATGATCTTGGCCAGCACCGCGCCCGCCCAGGGCTCGAGGATCTGGTTGATTACGCCAAGCGACAGCCCCGCCACCAGCGTGCCCCAGAGATTGCCCACGCCGCCAAACACCACCACCATGAACGAATCGATGATGTAGTTCTGGCCAAGGTTTGGCCCCACGTTGGTGAGCTGGGAAAGCGCAACGCCCGCAAGCCCGGCCACGCCGGAGCCGAGTGCGAAGGTCAGGATATCCACCCGGGTGGCGCGAATGCCCATGGAACGTGCCATGGCGCGGTTCTGGGTCACGGCGCGCACCTCGAGCCCCAGGCGCGTGCGGCGCATGATCAGCATCAGTCCGACAAAAACCAGCAGCGCAAAGCCGAGCACGAACATGCGATTGAGCGTCAGCGACAGGGCGTCATTGATCACCAGCGACCCGCTCATCCACTCCGGGGTGATCACCGTGCGGTTGAGCGGCGAAATTACCGTACGTACCAACTGCTGCAGGATCAGGCTGATGCCGAAAGTCGCCAGCAGGGTTTCCAGCGGGCGGCCTTTCAAAAACTGAATGACGCTGCGCTCGATGGCGATACCCGCCAGCGCCGCCACCAGAAAACCCGCCGGTATCGAGAGCACCAGGGCGAGGCCCGGCTGGCCGGGCAACAGCTGCTGCATCATCCAGGTGGTGTAGGCGCCCAGCATCATCAGCTCGCCGTGGGCCATGTTGATCACGCCCATCACCCCGAACGTGATGGCTAGGCCAATGGCTGCCAGCACCAGCACCGAGCCAAGGCTCAGGCCGAAATAGAGCGTCTCGACGCCGCGGTTGATCTTGAGTTTCTGCTCAACGCTTGCAAGGGCTGCGCGGGCGGCGTCCGCCACGACCGGGTCGTCGCCGTTGGCAGCGCGATTAAGCGCGACCCGGGCGCGCGGATGCAGGCTTCCGGACAGCGCCTCGACCCCTGCCATCTCACCGTTTTCGGTTTGGTAAATCGCCACCGCCTGGGCCAGGCGCCGGCGCACGTAGTCGTCCTCGGCCTCCTCGATCAGCGGGGTCAGAGTGTCAAAGAGCTCCTCGTCCACTTCGCCCAGCAGGCGGTCAGCGGAGCTGCGTCGCCGCTCGACATTGGGCGAGTAGAGATCCACCACAGCTATCGCGCTTCTAAGCTGATTGCGCAGCGCGTTGTTGATCCCGATACGATCAAGATCACGGCGCGACATCTCACCCAGTGCCTCCCCGGTCAGGGCGTCTTCGACAGGCCAGTTGCGCCCGCTGTTGTCCAGCACGACCACAAACCTACCGTCGTCCGTGCGCTGCAGACGGCCATCCAGCAGCGCCTGCAGCCACTCACGGGCACGTTCGTCGTCGCTTTGCAAAAGGGCAGTGATCGCCTCGCCCTTGTCGCGGTAGGAATCCGCGTCCAAGGTTTCGAGCAGGGCATGGCCGGTATCGGTATTGGAGGAGCGGGGCTCGGGTTGCGCCGCGGCCAGGGGCACAAGGCCCAGCAGTAGACAGCACAAAAGCCCCAGACAAAGGAAACGCCTCATCGGGTTCTTCCTTTCAGTGTGAGAAAGAGTTGGCGTGCCCAGGCCGCTTGCGCGGCCCGGGTGAAGGGAGCGTTACTCGGCCAGCGCCGCTTCGGCTTCTTCCGCTGCGGTGCTGCCACCACAGGTGCCGTTGACGACGTTGAAGTTGCCGCACGCCAGTGGCTTGCGCCAGTCAGCAATCAGATCACGCGAGCCCGGCAGGTAGTCGGACCAGGCGTCGCCGGCCACGGTAGAAGGCGTCTGCCAGACGATGTCGAACTGCCCGTTATCCTGCACCTCGCCGATCAGCACCGGCTTGGTGATGTGGTGGTTCGGCATCATCGCCGCATAGCCGCCGGAGAGATTCGGCACGGTCACGCCGATGATGGCGTCCTTGATCGCGTCGACATCCGTGGTGCCGGCCTTGCGCACGGCTTCGGCCCACATGTTGAAGCCAATGTAGTGCGCTTCCATGGGGTCGTTGGTCACTGCCTCCTCGTCGCCGCTCCAGTCGATCCAGGCGTCGATGAAGTCATAGTTCTCGTCGGTATCCACGCTCATGAAGTAGTTCCAGGCGGCCAGGTGGCCGACCAGCGGGCCGGTGTCGATACCGGAAAGCTCCTGCTCGCCCACCGAGAAGGCGATGACCGGAATGTCGGCAGCGTCGATGCCCTGGTTGGCGAGCTCGCGGTAGAACGGCACGTTGGCATCACCGTTGATGGTGGAGACCACCGCAGTAGGCTTGCCCTCTTCGCCGAAGCGGCGAATTTCCGAGACGATGTTCTGCCAGTCCGAATGGCCGAAGGGCGTGTAGTTGACCATGATGTCTTCTTCCGCCACGCCGTGCTCGTCCTTAAGGTAGGCCTCGAGGATGCGGTTGGTGGTACGCGGATAGACGTAGTCGGTGCCGACCAACGCGAAGCGCTCGATGCCGACTTCGTTGATCAGGTAGTCGACGGCGGGAATCGCCTGCTGGTTGGGCGCGGCCCCGGTGTAGAAGACGTTCTCGGACGACTCTTCACCCTCGTACTGCACCGGGTAGAACAGCAGGCCGTTGAGCTCCTCGACCACCGGCAGCACGGCTTTACGAGAAACCGAGGTCCAGTTGCCGAAGATGACATCCACCTCTTCCTGAGCAAGCAGTTCGCGGGCGCGCTCGGCAAACAGCGGCCAGTTGGAGGCCGGGTCGACCACCACGGCTTCCAGCTGACGGCCCAGCAGACCACCCGCCTCGTTCTGCTGCTCGATGAGCATTTCGACGGTATCTTTCAGGGTGGATTCGCTGATCGCCATGGTGCCGGAAAGCGAATGGAGAATACCCACCTTGATCGGATCATCCTCCTGCGCAACGGCCTGGGCGCCAGCGCCCATCACGGCGGCGGCCAGTAACGAGGTGATAAAACGGCGGGAAAGAGGGCGGTTGTATTGTGTAGTCACCTGAATCTCCTTGCACCCTTTTGAGTAGGGCTCGTTGTTTGAGCGTTGTGATCAGCGCCTGGAGCGCGGCAAGGCCCGTCAAGGGCACTCGCCTCTAGCCCAAAACGCTCGGCTATTCGCTGTCCGCTCTTAACACTGCAAGGGGTGCGCCACATTGAATCAACGCCCGTCAATGAAAATACAATCAACTACTTAGATGTATACAAAAACCCTGCCACCCTAGCCTTCGCACTACGTTGGCGCGCCCGCGACAACCAGATTGCACGCTTTCCATGCACCAGAACGACACCGTGCACCAACACGACGTTTTACAGGCACAAAAAAAGCGCCCTGGTCGACCCAGAGCGCTTCGTACTACCGCCCGCTTATTCGGCGACAGCGGCTTTCTTGCGACGCTTCTTCAACAGCGGCAGGCCCAGCGACAGCAGCGCGATCAGCAAAAGCGACAGCGAGATGGGCTTGTCGACGAAGGTCATCCAGTCGCCGCCGGAGATCTGCAGCGCCCGGCGCATGGACTCTTCCATGATATTGCCCAGAATCAGCGCCAGAATCAGCGGTGCTGCCGGGAAGCCAAACAGGCGCATGCCCAGACCCAGCAGGCCAAAGCCGAGCAGCAGCAGCAGGTCGAACACGCTGAAGCTCATGCCGTATACGCCGATCATGCAGAAGATCAGAATCAACGAGAGCAACAGCGGCTTGGGCAGATCCAGAATCTTGGCGATCAGCGGGATCAGCGGCAGATTGAGTACCAGCAGGAAGATGTTGCCGATATACATGCTCGCCACCACGCCCCAGAACACGTCCGGACGCTGCTCGAGCATCATCGGCCCCGGGGTTACGCCCATCACCAGAAGCGCCCCCAGCAGCACCGCCGTGGTGCCGGAGCCCGGCACGCCCAGCGTTAGAAGCGGCACGAAGGAGCCGGTACACGCCGCGTTGTTGGCGGCTTCCGGGGCGGCCACGCCCTTGATGTTGCCCTTGCCGAAGGTGTCACCATCCTTTGCGATACGCTTTTCCATGCTGTAGCCCAGAAACGAGCCGATGGTGGCGCCCGCGCCGGGCAGTACGCCGGTAAAGAAGCCCAGCACCGAGCTACGGCTCACCGGTCCAGCGATCTGGCCCACTTCAGAGCGGGTCAGCTTGAGCGAGCCGATGGCGTTGCGCGGCGCTTCCTTGCCACCGCCGCCACGCAGCAGCATGTAGAACACTTCGGCGAGTGCGAAGATACCCAGCGCCACAACCAGGAAGTCGATACCGTCGAGCAGGTTGATCGAGTTGAAGGTAAAGCGCTCGGTACCGGTCTGCATGTCGATCCCGACAATCGAGATCATCACCCCGACCACGGCGGCAATCAGCCCTTTCACCAGGGATTTATCCGAAAGCGACACGACCGCGGTCAAGCCCAGCACCATCAGCGCGAAGTACTCTGCCGGGCCAAAGCTCACCGCCACCTTGGAAAGTAGCGGCGCCACCAGCATCAGGAAGATGACCGACACCGTGCCGCCCACGAACGAGGAGTAGGCGGCAATCGCCAGGGCCTTGCCCGCCTTGCCCTGCTTGGCCATGGGGTAGCCGTCAAAGGAGGTGGCCACCGTGCCCGCCACACCCGGCGCGTTCAACAGAATCGACGAGGTGGAGCCGCCGAAGATGGCGCCATAGTAAACCCCGGCCATCAGGATCAGGCCCGAGGAGGGCTCCATGGCAAAGGTGATCGGAATCATCAGGGCGAGCGCGCTGATCGGCCCAAGGCCTGGCAGCATGCCGATGATGGTGCCGGCAAACACCCCGGCAAAGACGTAAGCGATATTCATCGGCTCAAGCGCGATGCCAAAGCCGTACATGAGATTGTTCAAGGCATCCATGGGATCTACCCTCTTTAAAACCTGTTCAAGATGGCGTTAGAAGGGCAGCACGCCCGTCGGCAAATAGACGTCCATGACGCGCGTCATGGTGAGGTAAAGCGCCAACACCACGCCCAGCGACGTCAGCAGGTTCACGCCGTGGCGGCGATAGCCGTAATAGGCGGTCAGGCCCACGCACAAGAGCGTGGAAGCGAGTACGAACCCCAGCGGCACCAGCAAGAAGGCGTAGGCGGCAATGGCCAGCGCCGTCACGATCACGCGTGCCCAGGGCGTCAGCCAGAGCGGCCCGTGGCGAGAAGCGTCGCTGTCGATCTCGTCGGCGCCGGCAATCGCGCCGGGTTTCTCAAAGAACAGAAAGATAGAGAGCAGCAAAAGGGCGGCCCCCAATACCTTGGGAAACAGGTCGGAGTCGACCGGGCGCGGCAGCGGAAAGGTGGGTACCTGCCATGCCATGGCCAAATAGGCAGCAGCGAACAGCGCAAGCACCACCGCCAGCCACTGGTTGGTATTCAATTTAGTCATTGGAATTCTCCGAAAGCACGCGCCGACTGTCGCGGACAGGCGTACCCGGCGGCCTGATGGCCACCGGGATAACACAGCATTGCTTATAGGGTTGTTATTGGCGCAGAAGGCCCAGGTCGCTCAGCACGCTGCTGAACTGCTCCTGCTGTTCATCCAGAAACGCACCGAACTCTTCGCTATCCTGGTAGGCATCGATCCAGCCAAGCTGATCGCTGGCCTGACGCCAGGCGTCGGTTTCCAGCATTTCCGCGAACAGCTCTTCGTAGTAGGCAACGGCTTCTTCAGGCATATCCGGTGCACCCATCACGCCGCGCCAGATATCGAAGGAGTAATCGATTCCCTGCTCCTGGTAGGTAGGCACCTCAGCCAGGGCACCGCCCAGACGCTCTTCGGAAGAGACGCCGAGCGCGCGCAGCTGACTGCCTTCGCCCAGCTGGCCGACGGATTCACCGGCACCGGTGATGACGGCTTCGATATGGCCACCCATCAGGTTGGTCATGGCATCGCCACCGCCGGAGAACGGAATGTAGTTCACCGCAGAAGCATCCAGACCGGCGGCGGAAGCAAGACCCGCAATCGAGATGTGATCCATGGAACCCGGTGCACTGCCGCCGCCTACACTCAGGCGGGGATTCTCTTTCAGCGCGGTAAACAGGTCATTGACGTCCTGATACTCGGAATCCGCCGCTACCAGAATGATCGAGTAGTCGGTATTGATACGGGCCACCGGCGTGAAATCGGTGTGGTCGTAGCGCGAGGCGCCGGCCAGCGGCACCAGAATCATTGGCGGGCTGGTGGCAAACAGCTTGTGCGGGTTGCCGCTGTCGCGGGCAATCTGTGCCCAGGCCACCGCACCGCCGCCGCCGGGTACGTTGATGGCGGCAAAGTTCTTGTCCGCCAGGCCTTCTTGCTGGATGACGCGCGATACGGTGCGTACCAGGGTGTCCCAGCCGCCGCCCGGGTTCGCCGGTGCGACGAATTCGATCGACTTGCTCGGCGTCCATTCCTGGGCCTGAGCGGCGGTGGCGATTGTTGTCAGAGCAGCCATCGGCAGGGCAAGCACGGCTAGGCGCTTCAAGGAAAGCGAGGTCATTGGCGTTCTCCACATTTAAATGTTGTTGTGTGGTCCACTGTTATTTTGTCGTGGTTACGCCGCGAACGTTAGAAGACCCTTGCCCTGAACGACAAGCTTCTGCCCATAAAAGACAAAAAGTCCTTTATGGGCATTTTGTTCATTTTGTTCACGCGTGTGGCAGGCTGTCTTCAGGCTAAAGAGATTCAAGCCAGGCATGGGCGGTATCGAGTACCCGGTAGCGCCGCTCGGGGCGCCCCACATCGCCGTAGCCGAGTTCGGCGCTGACGCCCTGCTCGGCCACCAGAAATTCCAGATACCGGCGGGCCGTCGAGCGGCTGGCGCCCATGCTGCGGGCTACCTGCATCGCGGTCAGTGGCGCGGCTTCATCCGCCAGGGCCTCGATGACCCGGCGCAGGGTCAGCCGGTCGATCCCCTTGGGCAGGGTCCGCGCCGTCGGACGCGGCGTCTCGCCGGGCTGCAGGCGGGTGAATACATGATCCAGCTCGTCCTGATTCATCTCGTTGCGCCCGGCAAGCGCCTCACGCTCGCGGCGAAAGCGGGCCAGCATCTGGCCCATGCGGGCAGCTTCAATGGGCTTGATCAGGTAGTCGAACACGCCGCCGCGCAGCGCCTCGGAGATGGTATCGACCTCACGGGCAGCGGTCACCATGACGATATCCACATGAGTATGGTCGCGCCGGATCGCCCATAAAAGCTCCAGGCCTTCCACGTCCGGCAGGTAGGCGTCCAGCAATACCAGGTCGATGCTGGCCGCGCGCTCGGCCATCAGTGCTCTGGCTTCGCTGCCATTGCGGGCAACGCCTGCGATATAAAAGCCTTCGCTCTGCTCGATGAACGCCTTGTGAATATCGGCAATGCGAAAATCGTCTTCAACGACCAAAATGCCGTATTGCGCTGTAGACATCACGTTTCCTCGCAGTCGTGGTCGTTTGAACGATCAGGGTGCGGCGCACAGGGAGCGGTCGAGCACGGCGATAAAGCACGCCCCGCCCAGCTCGCTCTCCTCGAGCGTCACGGCCCCACCATGCTGGCGGCACAGGCGCGCCACCAGAGACAGCCCAATGCCGCAGTGCTTGCCGGTCTTGGTCGAAAAGCCTTCCTGAAAGATCGATTCAGCGTGCGCTTCCGGCACGCCAGGGCCGTTATCTTCTACCTCGACCAACAGTTGCTCACCCAGGTCGGTCAGGAACAGCCGCACCTTGGGAGAATCCCCGTTCGGCCCGTTCAACGCGGCGTGGCAGGCGTTGTCCAGCAGGTTGCCCACCACGCTCATCATCACTTCCTGGCCGGTCGCGGTAAGCGGGCAGGCGAGCGAGCTCTGCTCGTCGATCTCCATGGCCACTCCAAGCTCCCGGGCGCGGGTCAGTTTACCCAGTAACGTACCGCTGAGCACGGTATCGGCCACATGGCGCATCAAAAAGCTCATCTGCTTTTGTGCGCGTTCGGTTTCGTGATGGATCAGGGCCAGCGCCTCTTCCACGCGCTTGAGCTGCAGCAGGCCGGAAATCGTGTACAGCTTGTTGGAGAATTCGTGAGCCTGAGCGCGCAGCATATCCACATCGCGGCTGGCCTGGGTAAGCGCCTGAGACAGATCGATGATTTCCCGCCGGCTGCGAAACGTGGCCACGGCGCCTTCGATTTCACCGTCGTGCAGAATCGGCACCCGGTTGACCACCGCCGGGTGGTCGCCCAGCCACATTTGCTGGTCGAACTCCTGCTCGCCGTGGCGGAGCACTTCCAGAAGGCGCGTATTGGGTACTACCTCCTGAATCGGCTGGCCCAGGAGCACGTGCTCATCGGGCAGATTGAGAAACCGCCGGGCCTGCTGATTCACCAGGGTGATATGGCCATCGCGGTTGACCGCCAGGATGCCTTCATGAATCGACTGCAGGATGGCTTCCTTCTCCATGGCCAGGCGGGCAATTTCATAGGGTTCTAATCCCAGAATCACGCGCTTCAAGTGCTGGGAAAGCCAGTACGCGCCGGCAAACCCCAGCACGATCATCAGCGCCACCAGCGCCCAGCCAAGGTTGGTATAGCGCGCCACGTCCATCTCAACGCGGTCCATCATGAAGCCGACGGACACCACCCCGATGATGTTGCCCTCTTCGTCCCAGATGGGCGTTTTTCCACGCATGGCCGTCCCCAGCGTGCCCGTCGCTTTTGAAACGTAGGATTGCCCGTAAATCAGCGCCTGGTCGTTATCTCCCCCCACCATTGCCTCGCCCAGGCGCTCCGGCACCGGATGCGAGTAGCGGATGGACTGCGCATTGCCCACCACCACGTAGCGCGCGCCGGTTTCAAGCCGCACCCGCTCGGCCAGCGGCTGAATGATCATGGACGGGTCCGGAGTATCGAAGGCACTCACTATTTGCGGCATGCCGGCCACGGTTTTCGCTACGGCAAGTGCGCGCTCGCCCATCTGGTGGCTGATAATATCCGCCTTGCGATGATTGAGATATGTGCCCTGAGCCAGTAGCATGCCAGCCAGCAAAAGCCCCACCAGCAGCATGACCTGTAAGCGAAAGCTACGCCTGTACCAGCGGCGCTTGGCGCGTGCACGGCGAAAGCGTTGTAGCTCAGCGAGGGGGCGGGGATTAGTCATGGCGGAACTCTAGGTGCGCGACAGCGTCATTATGACATGCGCAGCAAAGCGGCGTAATCGCCGACTTTTGTGTCATTAACGGAGGCGTTGAGTGCTCACTGGATCAAGAACTGTCGTTTTTCTGGGAATCTTGCTGTCATCAGGCGCTGCCCTCGCCAATCCTTTTTACGCTCCACCTCCGCCTACCGACGATGCGCCGATTTTCAGCGGCGACACCGAGCTCGGCTTTACCCACCTTTCAGGGAATACCAACAGCCAGACGCTGATTGGCAAGACCCGCCTGACCTGGCTGACCGGCGATTTCACTCACTCGCTGCGCGGCGAGGTGCGTAACGTAAGCAAGGATGGCGAAACCAGCGCCGAGCAGTACCTGCTCGCTGGCCGCGAGCGGTTTGATTTCAACGGCCCACACTATCTGTTTGGCTTCGCCCGCTGGGAAAAGGACCGCTTTGCCGGCTACGACCAGCAGCTTTCAATCATCGGTGGCTACGGGCGTCAGTTGCTTGAAGGCTCAAGGCATTCGCTGTCGCTGGAAGCGGGCCCGGGCTATCGCAACGACCGGCTGCGTGAAAGCGACAACGAACGTCTGGCGGTTGCCTACACGGCCTTGGCCTATCGCTGGGGATTTTCCGACTATGCCGATATCGAGCAGGAGATGTCGGTGGAGTATACCAGCGAGAACACCACCGGCCGGTCGCTGACCGCTCTGACCGCCCGACTCAATTCACGCATGTCGCTGCGTCTTTCCCATGAGATCAAGCACAATTCACAGCCGCCGGATGACGCCAGCGAACGTACGGATAACACTACCAGCGCGTCACTGCTTTATCACTGGTAGACACTCGAGCGCCTGGCATCTTTTTGGTGCACTCAAGGACCTTCAAGCACCAAAAGTAATCACGTTAGACTTTGGTCTATAGCCAAGATATACTGGGCGCAGTTTCCTGTCCTCGCGCCATTCAATGAATGGCGCTTTTTTTTAGCTGTATGCCGCGCTCCTTGCCGCATCACGTCGCTTAATGCCCTTCTTGCTAGGCTTGGGCACACTGCCTCTTCTTGCCACCCAAAAGGTATATTAATGACTCAATCGGCCTCTGATGCCGACCGCCAGACGCGATCTTCGCTTGGCGATCCTATCGTCCTCACCCTAAGCATTGGCTTCATCGTGCTGTTTCTCGCGCTCTCCTTTTACGACCTGGACCTGGTCGCCGACTCGATCAGTCGGGGCTTTGCCTGGAGCGCGCTGACCTTCGGTACCTACTTCCAGTTTCTGATGCTGCTGACGTTCTTCATCGCCATCGGGCTTGCGCTGACCCCAGCGGGCAACGCCAGGATCGGCAACCTGGAGGCACCGGAGCTGAGTACCTTCAAGTGGCTTTCGATCATCCTGTGCACGCTGCTGGGCGGTGGTGGCGTCTTTTTCGCCGCTGGCGAGCCGATCTATCACTTCGTGAACGTCCCGCCGGCTTTTGATACCGACCCGGGCGTGGCCGCCGCAGTGCCCGGGGCGCTGGCGCAGTCATTCACCCACTGGGGATTCGTCGGCTGGGCAGTGCTGGGGTCGCTCACCGCGATCGTGCTGGCCCACGCCCACTACGTGAAAGGCCAGCCGCTGCAACCGCGCACCCTGCTCTACCCGTTATTCGGTGAGCGCGTGATGCGTGGCCCCCTGGGTGGCGTGGTGGATACCTGCTGCGTACTGGCGGTGGTGGCGGGCACCGTCGGGCCGGTCGGTTTTCTGGCGACCCAGGTCACCCATGGCCTTGAGGATCTGTTTGGGCTGCCCAACACCTTCGTGACACGGCTTGGCGTTCTGGCGACCCTGGGCATGGTGTACGTGCTTTCCGCGGTCAGCGGTGTACACAAGGGCATGCAGCTCTTGAGCCGCTTCAACGTCATGCTGGCGCTGGGTATTGGCTCGGTCATCGTGTTGTTCGGGCCGACGCTGTTTCTGTTCAACAGCTACTTTGCCGGCATGGGCACGTACCTGGACAACTTCTTCAAGATGGTCACCATTACCGCGGAAACCGCGCCGGCGGAGTGGATGCAGTGGTGGATCGTGTTCTTCTACGCCTGGTTCATCGCCTTTGCGCCCTTGATGGCGATCTTCGTGGCGCGCATCTCCCGCGGACGCACCGTTCGCGAGATGATTCTGGCCGTGGCCGTCATCGCTCCCATCGCCACCACGGTCTGGTTCACGCTCTTGGGCGGCTCGGGCATTTTTTATCAGTTGACCGGTGTCATCGACCTGACCGACGCGCTGACGAACTTTCAGTTCGATATCGCCACGCTCACCCTGGCCCAGGCATTGCCCGGCGGCACCTGGATGGCGCTGGCGATCCTGCTGCTGACCACTATCTTCGTGGCCACCACCGGCGACTCCATGAGCTACTCCATTGCCATGGTCGGCGCGGGCCACGACGAGCCCAGCCCGTTTCTACGCGCCTTCTGGGGCGTGACCATGACGATCATGGCGGCGGTACTGCTGGCCATGCGTGAAGGCCAGATCGCCGCACTTCAACAATTCATCGTGATCACCGCCGTGCCGGTATCGCTGATACTGCTGCCCTCGCTCTGGGATGGCCCCAAGGCCGCTTACGCCATGGCGCGTGAGCAGGGGCTGATTGACTAGCGGCCAAGCACTTCAAACCTTCGAAAATGTTGCATGGCCTCATAGGGGCCATGCATTCCCTCGTTGAATATGATCACCCCAGCCTGCACGCCTTCCCTTTCAAAGACAGCTATTTTTTAGCCAGCGATGCCCCGTTTTTACTCGAATCATGAGAAAATGGAATGCGTACGCAACTTAATTTCTTTTGTCTGTCACGCTGCGTATGTGAACAATAGCCCGTCTATTTCCCGCTCGTGTCTAGCCGTTTCCCCCTGCAGTTGAGGCTTTACCACTACAGTGAGCGGCACTGAATCATTCCAAATAATTTAATCAGCAGGAGTTAATATGAAGCCTTCCCTGTCCAAGGTCTTCTGTGGCTTGAGTGCCGGTCTTCTACTCGCTGGATGCAGCAGCGACAGTAAACCCAATATCGCGATTGGCCCCCCGGCCAGTACGACGCAGAGCGTTTCCCAACTGCTGTTTGATGCTTACGGCATCGACAGCGACAAGTACAACACGTACCAGGAAGGTTTTGGCGCGGCACTCGACGGGGTGCAGGATGGCAATATTGATATCTCGATCGGCATTCTTGGGCTGCCTTCAGGCAGTATCGAGAACCTGCAGGCCTCCAGTGGTGATGTTCGCCTGATCGGCCTGAGCGACGCAGCAATCGACTATATCGAGGCCAACAGCGCCTACCGGCGCTTTACGATTCCGGCCGGCAGCTACGACTTTCAGAACGAGGACGTTGAAACCATCACTGCCTATGCCGTATTGGTCGGCAACACGAATACCATCGACGAAGCGCTTGGCTACGAGCTGGCGCGGCTGATGCACGAACATGCCGAGGAAAATACCCACGCCCAATCCGCCTTCATGACGCTGGAAAACGCGCTGAACGGCTCGGAAGGCCTGCCCATTCACCCGGGCGCCAAGCGCTACTACGAAGAGCAGGGCCTGACCGTCGACAACCCGGTAGCCGAACTGGGTGATATCGAGTCCAAGCGTGAGTACGTGCTGGGCACCGGCAGCCAGGGCGGCACCTACTACCCCCTGGGCGGTGAGATGGCCACTATCTGGAACCGCTATCTGGAGGGTCAGAACTTTACCAACATAGAAACCGGCGCTTCCATCGAGAACCTGGTGAGCATTCGCGACGACAGCATGGACCTGGGCATGACGGTTCACGCCCCGGCTCAGGATGCCGTTGAAGGCCGCGGCGAGTTCGAGAGTGGCGCCATCGACAACGTCGCCTTTATCGGTCACATCTACCCCGAAGTCATCCAGGTGGTGACCCGCGAGCGTTCCAACATCGAAAGCTTGAGCGACCTTGCTGACTAATCTTCCTGACCGCCGCAGGCCTAGGCTTGCGGCGTCATCCGCATGAGGTTTGACCGTGGATAAAAAAAAACGCCTGACGAAGCATCGCTATTAGAGAAATATGACCGTGAGTCTCAGATACGCTCGCCGCTGCAGCTAGGCAAATGGGCGTGGCTCATCACGTTGATGGGCGTATCGTTGACCTGTTTCCATCTCTACACCGCCTACTTTGGCACCTTGCCTTCGCAGCAACAGGGCGCGGTGCATCTGGGCATGGCGCTCGGGATGATCTTCATCCTGTTTCCGGCCACCCGCGGTGCTGACCCCCGCCAAGGCGTGCCCTGGTACGACATCGTGCTGGCGTTCGCCGCCACGTTTGCCGCCTACTATAAAATCATCTTCTACGAAGAGGTTCTGCGTGCCCGTATCACGGGCTACTCGACCGTAGACCTGACGATTGCCGTGCTCGGCGTGCTGTTTGTCCTGGAGGCCACCCGCCGCACCGTTGGCATGCCCATCGTCGTGATGGCCACCTTGGCCATCCTGTACGCGCTGTTTGGCAATCTCATACCCAGCCCTCTGCTTTCCCATCCCGGGTTCGCGCTCGAGCAGGTGTCACCCTACCTGTGGTTCAGGGAAAGCGGCGTGTTTGGCACGCCTCTGCAAATATCCGCACGCTTTATCTTCCTGTTCCTGTTCTTCGGCGTTGTGTTGATGCACACCGGCGTGGGCCGCTTCTTCAATGACCTGGCGTTTGCCCTCACCGGCCGCTTTACCGGTGGTGCCGGCAAGGCAGCGGTCATCGCAAGCTCGCTACAGGGGATGATTTCCGGAAGCTCTATCGGCAATACCGTGGCCTCGGGCTCGTTCACCATCCCCATGATGAAGAATGCGCGCTTCAAGCCCGAAGTGGCGGGCGCCGTGGAAGCCTCGGCCTCTACCGGCGGGCAGATCATGCCGCCCCTCATGGGCGCGGCGGCGTTCATCATGGTGGAATACGTGGGGGTCTCCTACCGGGAAATCATGTTCGCCGCGCTCATTCCGGCGATTCTGTATTTCACGGGTATCTTCATTGGCGTTCACTTCGAAGCCAAGCGTCACCGCATTCTGGGCCTTCCCAAGGATCAGTTGCCGAGCAAGCGCAAGCTGATGCTGGAAAAGGGCTACATGCTGCTGCCGCTGCTGGTCATCGTGACCACGATCAGCGTCGGGTTCACTGCTCAACGGGCCGCCCTGCTGGGTATCGCCTGCGCCTTCGCCGTGAGTCTGGTGCGCAAGGAAACGCGACCATCGTTGAGGGGCATACTGGATATATTTGAACAAGGTGCGCGCGTGGCCCTGCCCGTGATTGCCGCCGTGGCCTGTGCAGGCATTATTGCCGGTGTGGTAGGCATGACCGGCATGGGCGCCAAATTCGCCGCCGGTATCATCAGCCTGGCCGATGGCGTGCTGATACTTGCGCTTATCTTCACCATGGTGGCCTGTATCGTACTGGGCATGGGGCTTCCCACCACGGCCAACTATGTGGTTACCGCCACCATTGCCGCCCCGGCGCTGATCAACGAGTTCGGCCTGCCGCCCATGGCGGTGCATCTGTTCGTGTTCTACTTCGGCATCATCGCGGATATTACGCCTCCCGTCTGTCTGGCCGCCTTTGCCGGCGCGGGCATCGCCCAGGCGAATCCGATGAAGACCGGCTTTACGGCAGTCAAACTGGCCATCGGGGCGTTCATCATTCCCTACGCGTTCATCTACAACCCGATGCTGGTGATGGTCGACCCTACACCACTAGGCTTGATCAGCGCCCTGATCTTTTCACTGCTGGGGATCATGGGCGTGAGCAGCGCTCTGCTGGGCTACTTTGTTCGCGATTCCCGTGTCTGGGAGCGCCTGATACTCTTGGCCGCGGGGCTTGCCATGGTGGTGCCGGAACTGCTTACCAGCGGACTGGGCCTGCTCGCCATGGGCGCAGTGGGATGGTGGCAGTCGCGCCGCAAGGATGCGTTTCAGGACGCGAAGCCACTCGCTTCATGAGTTATGATCAGCCTCTTACATCGCCCCGGTGCCCAGCCATCGGGGCGGTTCACAGGTCATCAGGAGCTCATCGCTTGGCATCACGCAATCTTCCTTCCACCGCCGCCATGCAGTGTTTTGAAGCGGCCGCCCGCCATATGAGCTTTACCCGGGCGGCGGATGAGCTGAGCCTGACCCAGAGTGCCGTGAGCAAGCAAGTCGCTCATCTTGAGTCCATCCTCCAGCACAAGCTGTTTCGTCGCGTACGGCGCAGTTTGCTGCTGACGCCCGAGGGCGCCATCTTTCTAAGCGACGTGCGCAAGGTGCTCGCTCAGATCGAGATGTCGACTCAGGCTATCATGACTTATAGCGGCAACAGCGAAGTGCTCAAGGTCGCGACCCTACCCAGCTTCGGCAGCCGCTGGCTGGCAGACAAGCTGCCGGCGTTTCTGGCCGCGAACCCGGGCATCAGCCTGGAGTTTCATGATCGTGTGGAAGATTTCGATCTTGAACAGCAGGATATCGACATCGCGCTGTTCTACGGCCATGGCAGCTGGCCTGACCTGGCCTGCCACAAGCTGGTGGACGAAGAAATGGTGGCCGTGTGCGCCCCTTCGCTGCTGGACGAGCACCCCATCGAGGCGGCAAGCGACCTGGCTCAACTGTCGCTACTGCATCTTTCCACCCGTCCGGATGCCTGGCACCACTGGTTTGCAGGCCAGGAAATCGCCACCGATCGTAGCTATCACGGCACCCGTTTTGAAACCTTCCCCATGCTGGTGCGCACGGCCATGGCAGGTGGGGGCGTGGCGCTGGTGCCACACTTTACCGTGGATGAAGAGCTGGCGGCTGGCCGGCTTACATTGGCCTGGCCTCATCGCCTGCACAGCGAAAGCGCGTACTATCTTGTCTATCCCGAACACCTGGGGGAGCTTGGCAAGGTGCGCCGGTTTGTCGAGCATATAGTGAAGTACGCTTCTGCTGAGAACGCCCATCCATAAACGACTCAGGCTGCCCACCTGGACAGCCTGAACGTTTAACCACGCATTCGAACGAAGCGATCAGCCTGCGAGTGCTGCCAGTACCCGCTGCTTAGACGCCTGTTCACGCTCGGCATACAAGGCAAGCTCGTCGGTTACCGGCGCCCCTAACGCCTCTTCAAACGCTTCACGGTTAGCGCTCCCCGCATAGGCTTCGTTTTCGCCGCCGCCCAGGTTCGACTGGAAGATGCCTGCCGCACTGACCGGAAGGAAGTCTTCGTAGGTAATCGGCTGCGCTTCCACCAGGCCTCTCTCTACCAAATCTTCAATATCAGCATTGGCATTGCCCACAGCGTCTTTTCCAGCCTCGGTCAGGTGGTAATGGAAATAGGCCAAGCCTTCACGACGCATCGCTTCGTCGCTATCGGGGAGTGCCGCGAACACCTTGCCCATGACCGCCTGGTGCGCCTCGTTATCCAGCCCTGCAGCCTGCTTGCGACCCTCGCCCAGCAGCTGGTCGTACAGCGCCCGACCCTTGGGCGTCAGCGCCATGCCGCGCTGTTCGATCTCGCCGAAGCGAGCGGTATGCGTGCCTTGGGCGTCGCCGGCAAAGCGAATTGTCTCTTCCAACGCCTTGAAGCTGGTCTGGCGCAGCAGAATCGGGCATTCGCGACGCGGCGGGCCTTCGATGACCGCTTTCGGGTTCATGCCCACGCTCGGCATGCGTCGCTGAGCTTCGTCGATATCCAGCGTGCGTGGCGTCAGATGGTTGATATGCGGGCCGCGAAAGCACACTACGTCTGCGATAAGGCGATGTTCATCATGCAGTGCCTGGTAGGTGTCCAGATCCACCGTGGCATCCTGGTGCCAGCGGAAGGTTTCCAGCGCCTCTTCGACAAACTGGTCAGCCTCCTCAGAGGTCAACCCGCCTTGCGCTTCAAAGTGCTCGATCAGTTCGCGCGCCTTGGGCGTAAAGATATCCCGTTTTGCCAGAATCTCCTCGGCGCGTTGGCGCAGCGCTTCGCTTTCGATAAGCTCCAGGCGTAGCAGGGAGGTGAATACGCGAAACGGATTGCACGCCAGCGCCTCATCCTCGATGGGCCGGAAAGCCGTGGAATGCACGGGTACGCCCGCTTCTGAAAGATCGTAATAGCCCACAGGGTACATCCCCATGACGGCAAACAGGCGTCGCAACATGGATAGCTCGCTTGCCGACCCTACCCGAATGGCGCCGTGGCGTTCGACGCTCAGACGATCCAGCTCCCCCTGAGCCTCCAGGCGGCGGCGCAGCTCAGGCTGTTGGGCGAGGGTCTCCCGGTTCACCTGCTCAACCAATTCCAGGAGCGTGCCGTACTGGGGCACCTCGGTCTGGTACATGGCCGACATGGCCTTCGAGAAACGATCACGCACATCATTGGCGGAAAGAAGCGTTGTCTGGGTCATTTCAAGGCTCTCTATGCATATTGTTGAGATGAGAAGGAGAGGTTGTCTTCAATTGTGCCAACAGCGCCTGAAGGGGGTGCTGTAAAGTATGGCAGGAAAACCGCTTTACCTGACTGCGACACGAATACCCGGTGGCCAGCAGCCGGCCGGCATTCTCCGGAGCCTCTACCTTTGGCTGCCAGGACTGGGCATAGATGGTTTTCGAGGTAGCCGCGTTGCGGGTTTCGTGGCCGTAGGTGCCGGACATCCCGCAGCAGCCGGTCTCGACCAGTGAAAGCGTAAGCCCGAAGGCGGCAAACACCTGCTGCCAAGTCTTGGGGCTTGCTGGGGCGTTGGTCTTTTCCGTGCAGTGCGACAGCAGCTTGAACCCCGGGTCGGCCAGGTGGCGTGCACCCTGCGGCAGGCTGTCGAGGCGCGTGGCCAGCCACTCCTGCAG
>NZ_PVTK01000009.1 GCF_003002925.1 Vreelandella songnenensis | reverse complement strand
GTAGTGAAACCGCTTAGCGCCGATGGTAGTGTGGGGTCTCCCCATGCGAGAGTAGGTCATCGTCAGGCACTTATTGTGAAAAATCCCCCGGGGCTTACGCCTCGGGGGATTTTTTTTGCGTGGAAGAAAAGTGCTCAATGGGCACGGTGCCGAGAGCACTACCTCACTACATGGCTGCGTGGCGGGTGGCGGTACGTATCAGCAGCCGTGATGGAGTAGCGGTATTGTCTTTGGCCTGAAAGAAAACGTATGATGTAAACATATCATAAAGTGGCCTTGCATAAGGAGAAGCGCGGTGAATAGTCAGCTATTGAAAAGGTTATCGATTGCCGCCCTTATGGCGCTCTTGGCAGGCGGCCTCGCGGCCTGCGATAACGATCAAGGGCCTGCGGAAAGTGCTGGTGAGAGCATCGACGACAGTATGGAAAGCGCCGGTGAAAGCATTGAAGAGGCCGGTGAAAACATACAGGATGCCGCAGAAGATTAATTGGTTATACCAGTCGGCCTCATGCCATAAAAAAACAGCCGCTAAGTCATTAGCGGCTGTTTTGCGTTCAGGTGATCAAGGCAGTGGAGGGACTATCTAAGCGCCTGGATTTTGCTCGATGCCTTGCAGATACCAGGGGGCATCATCGCGCATGGTACGGGTCAGGTGCCAGGTTTCATTGAACTCGGTCTGCTCGCCGTTCTCTTCCAGAATGCCATGGAAGATGACGGTTGCCTCGGCGCGGTCATCAAGCTCGGTAATATCGCCAAGTTCGGCAAATAGGCGTACCACTTCGGTGCGATTGTTGGCCGGCTGCTGGGCGCGCTCTTCACGCAGCAGGTTGTAGAGCTCAGGGGTAACGTACTCCTGAATCAGGCTGAAGTCGTTGTTGTCCCAGGCGCGCTGAAGCGTCATGAAGTGCTCCTTGGCACCGCCCAAGAAGCGTTCTTTATCAAACCATGCCGGGGGGCTGCCAAGTTGGCTGGCAATCCGACCTGAACGTGCTGTGGGTGCAGGCGGCTGAGCTTGCGTACGCGCCTGATGATGGCCTTGGCTCGCCGTCGCCGGGCGCTGGGCACGCATGGCACGAAGCGCTATAAATGCCAGTGCGGCCACGCCGATGATCATGATGAAATCCATCATGCGCAGGCCATCGAAGGCACCGCCAAAGAACAGCGCAGCCAAGAGTCCACCGGCCAGCAGTCCCCCCATCATCCCACCCATGCCGCCACGGCGTGCGCCTGCCGCTGCTTGGGTTTGCGCAGGGCCTTGAGCCTGCTGGGTGGCCGCTGGGCGGTCAGCCGAGCGCGAGACACTGCCCATGTTACTGCCACCGCCCAGGCGCCGCGCGTCCGCGGATTCAATAGCCAAGCCAAAGCCCAGCGTGCTGACCAGCAGCATGATAAAGAGTTGTCGTAGCATGGCGTGCTCCCTTTTCAGTAAGAGGCGTTTATCGGGGGAAAGTTGTGAGGCAGGTATCTTAGCCTTTACGCTTGATGGGTGCGTAGCAAAATAGCTAAGACTTCTGGCTAAAATAAACACTAGTAAGGAGGCAGTATGCGCCTATACCGAGAAAAGAGTCTGCTATTAATCGTCGATCTACAGCTGGGGCTTTTACCCGTGATTGACGGCAAGCGGCAGGTCGTCACCGAGGCTGGCTGGCTTGCACAGGTAGCCGAGCGCCTGGACGTTCCGGTATGGGTCACCGAGCAGTCACCGGAAAAGCTGGGAGAAACGGCGCCTACCCTGCTGGACTCCCTGACCGAGTACCTCCGCTGGTCAAAACATCACTTCAATGCCATGGAGAATAGTGACTTCTCACAGACACTCAGTGAAAGTGGCAAGCATCAGATTGTGATTTGCGGGGCCGAAGCGCATATCTGTGTATTGCAGAGTGCGCTTGGCCTGCTGGAGGCGGGGTATCAAGTGTACTGGCTGAGTGAAGCCACCGCGAGCCGTCGCCGGGAAGAGGCGGCGCTGGCTCGCGAGCGAGCGTGCCATCATGGCGCGGTGTCTGTATCAGCCGATATGGTGGCCTATGAATGGCTACGCGAGTGCGAAACGGCGCTGTTCAGCGAAGCGCACCAGCGCTTTCTAAAGCCACGCTCGGCACGCACATTGACGTTTTTCTGAGGCTGTTACTCTGCCGGCCTTCGTAGCTCAGGCGCGATCTGCTTCACACCGGGTAAATACCAGTGTGTCGTGCTCTGAGGCAGCTGCATCAAACCGGTACCCCGCCACGTCAAACGTCTTCAGATCGTCAGGCGTATTGATCCCTTCGCGGATGATCCAGGCACTCATCAAACCTCGCGCTTTCTTGGCATAGAAGCTGATGATCTTGAAGGTGCCGCTCTTTTCGTCCTTGAAAACCGGGGTGATGATGCGTGCATCCAGCTTTTTGGCATCTATCGCCTTGAAATACTCGTTGGACGCCAGGTTCACCAGCACTTTCGAGCCGCTCGCTTCAATGGCTTCATTGAGCGCGCTGGTAAGCGTCGGCTTCCAGTAGGCATACAGATCCTTGCCCGAGTCGTTGGGCAGTTTAGTACCCATTTCCAGACGATAGGCCTGAATCAGATCCAGCGGGCGCAATAAACCGTACAGACCGGACAGAATACGCAGGTGAGTCTGGGCAAAGCGGTTTTCCGCTTGAGTAAAGGTCTCCGCTTCAAGCCCGGTGTAGACATCGCCCTGAAAGGCCTGAGCGGCGGGCTTGGCGTTATCCAGCGAAAAGGGCGGCTCCCACTCGGCGAAACGTGCTGCGTTAAGGCCGGCAAGCTTATCGCTGATGCCCATCAGTTCGCTGATCTGCTGAGGAGAGTAGTCGCGTAGAATATCGATGAGTGCCTGGCTTTCGCTCAGAAAGTCGGGCTGGGTAACGTGGTGGGTCGTAGAGGGCGTTTCGAAATCCAGCGTCTTGGCTGGTGAAATAACGCTCAGCATGGAAAGCTCCTTCGGCCGACGTAAAACGTCATGAAAAATGGATGGCCGACAGTATACCAAGCCTCGGCGTTGGCCGAGGCTATCGTCTTGATAGTGCGACTATGGGGCCTTAGGGGCAGGGATTGGGCATGCGGCGGTGGATATCGTCAATGGCCTCCAGTACCTCATCATCAAGCTTCAGGCTTTCGCTTTCCAGATTGCTCTCCAGCTGCTCCATGGTCGTGGCACCAATGATATTGCTGGTCAGAAAGCTGCGTGAGTTGATAAACGCCAGCGCCATTTGCGCCGGGTCAAGGCCATGCTCGCGGGCCAGGTTCACATAAGCCTGCGTGGCGGCTTCCGCCTCGGGTGAGGTGTAGCGCTTGAAGCGCTCGTAAAGCGTCAAGCGGCCTTTCTCGGGCCAGGCGCCGTCTAGATACTTGCCGGAGAGTACGCCAAACCCCAGCGGCGAGTAGGCCAGCAGGCCGACGTCTTCGCGGTGGGCGATCTCGGCCAGACCGACTTCGAACGAGCGGTTGAGCAGATTATAAGGATTCTGGATGGACGCCACACGGGGTAGATCCATTTTCTCTGCCAGGTAAAGCGCGCGCATCACGCCCCAGGGCGTATCGTTGGACAGCCCAATCGAGCGCACCTTGCCAGCATCTACCAGCTCTTTCAGCGCGGAAAGGGTCTCTTCCAGGGGAGTGGCATCTTCGTCATCCTGATGCACATAGCCCAGCTTGCCAAAGAAGTTGGTATTGCGATCCGGCCAGTGCAACTGGTAGAGGTCTACATAGTCGGTCTGCAATCGAGCAAGGCTTTCGTCGATGGCCTGATGGATATGGGCGCGGGTCATGCGCGGGCCGCCGCGGATATGCTCAGGCCCGGGGCCAACGGCTTTGGTCGCGATAACCACATCGTCACGCTCACCGCGCTGCTTCAGCCAGCTGCCGATATAGCGTTCGGTCAGGCCCTGGGTATCGGCCTTGGGCGGTACGGGATACATCTCGGCGGTATCGATGAAGTTGATACCAAAGGCAACGGCGCGATCGAGCTGCTCATGCGCCTGTGCCTCGCTGTTCTGCTCGCCAAAGGTCATGGTTCCGAGGCAGAGGCGGCTGACCTCGATTCCCGTTCGGCCAAGTGGGCGCGTTTGCATCTTGAACTCCTCGTTAAGGCAGTGGTACCTGTTTATTGTGCGATTTATTGCGGCGTGTGAGGGGCATGTTAGCGAGGCTATTTGAAAGCAGCAAATCAATGGGGTTGAGTCGTCGCAAAGGCAGGCGTATGCTTGCCAGCCCATCGACCGGCCAAATGCCGGTTTCTCGTGTGGTCGGCACTCAAATACTGTCGTGAATGCTGATCAAAGGTCCCAACAAACTGGCAAGGTGGTTTGCCATGCCGCAGGCATCATCGTTGTTTACTCGGCTAGAATTTCGCCTGGCCGAACGGCTGTTTCAGAACCGTTGGCTGCTGCCGCGCTCACCGCGTACCCAGCGTCTCACCATGCGCTTGTTCAAGCGCTGTGCCGATGCCGGGCATCCGGATGCGCTGTCCGTTTATGGGCATATGCTGTTTCATCGCAGCCTGTCGCCGCAGGACAAGGCGCGCGGCGCCCGCTATGTGGTGGAAGCCGCCCAGTCTGGCGATGTAAAGTCGCAGTATCAGGTCGCTCAGATCTATGAGCACGGCTGCGCCCAGTATCCACGCCGCGAGGATTATGCGGTAACGTGGTATGCGCGGGCGGCACAGTCAGGTCATCAGCCGGCGGCTGAACGTCTGGCCTGCGCCTACCGTCTAGGTGAGCTTGGCCTGACTGCCGATGCCGGCCGAGCGGCTTACTGGCAGCGTTTGGCCGAGCGCAAGCCGCAGGCAAGCGCCGCTGCCGCGTAACGTGCTGCCAGATGATGCACACGGATTGAATGAGGAAGTCAGTGTCCGAGACGCTACCCACTGTATTAGATATTGAAGCGTCCGGATTCGGGCGCGGCAGCTACCCTATTGAAGTTGGCATCGCGCGTGCCGACGGAAGCTGCTGCGCGTTTCTTATTCAGCCTCAGCAGGAGTGGACGCACTGGGACCCGAAAGCCGAGCTGCTGCACGGCATATCCCGCGAGCGGCTGTTTCAGGAAGGCTATCCGGCGCGCCAGGTGGCGCAGTGGCTCAACGATGAGCTGAGCAGCCTGGGCAAGGCCTACAGCGACAGCTGGGGGTACGACAACACGTGGCTTTCGCTTTTGTTTCACCATGCGGGAATGCTGCCACGCTTTCGGCTCGAAGCGCTGCGTATTCTGCTCAGCGAAGAGCAGCAGGCGCTTTGGAGCGATACCAAGGAGCACGTCATCGGTGAAAGCGATATCAACCGCCACCGTGCCGGGGAAGATGCCCGCCTTCTACAATTGACCTACCAGCGTACCCGTCAACTGACCACGCCTTAATTCTCTACAGCTGCCTTTCCAGTATGTCCAGCAGCGCCTCGGGCGTCTGCGCGTCCTTGAGCATGTCGCGGGTTGGCTGGGCTAGAAAGCCCTGGTCCACGGTATTGTTCAGAAACGTCATCAGCGGACCGTAGAAATCCTCGATGTTCAAAAGCCCCATGGGCTTTTCGTGCAGGCCCAGATAGCCCCAGGTCCAGATCTCGAACAGCTCCTCGAACGTGCCGATGCCCCCGGGCATGGCGATGAACGCGTCGGCGTTGGCCGCCATGGTGGCTTTGCGTTCATGCATGTTGGCCACGCGAATAAGCTCGGTCAGGCCAAAGTGCGCCTGTTCACGCTCCACCAGATGATCCGGCATTACCCCGATCACATGCCCTCCAGCGGCAAGGGCGGCGTTGGCAAGCTCGCCCATCAGCCCTATTCGCGCACCGCCATACACCAGCGTGTGGCCGCGCACGGCCAGTGCCGTGCCCAAGGCCTGTGCCGCCTGACGAAAGGCTGGGCTATTGCCCTCGCGCGAGCCGAGATAAACGCAGATTCGGGACATCGGTGGGTTCCTTGATACCAGTGAGTCAATTGGGTTACGGCAGGCAGCGGTCGACCAGATGATGCTCATCCATCCACTGGCCAATCACGTTGTTACCACAGAGGTGGTGGGCGTACTGGGTATGCAGGCAGCGCACCTGCTGCCAGTTGCTGATACCGCCGATGCCACGCTCGGTCAGCACATCGGTGTATCCCAGTCGCTCGATCTCGGCGCGCTGAGCATCGCTCATGTAGTCCCAGCGGGCTTTGACATAATCGCGATGACTCTGCTGGTAGGCTTCCAGAAAATCAGGCTCTTCCTGCAGGCGCTGCTCCAGCGACTTGATAACCCCCACCGCTTCGATGCGCGAGATTTCGATCTTCAACACATCGGAGCACAGCCAGTAAAGTGTGGGAAAGGGCTTGTCATCCACGATTGGCGCCATGCGTAGCACCAGCGGCGTACCCTGGCCATCGGTGGCGGCAACGGCTTCGATGCCCCGCGGCGCGCGGCCTAGCTGCTGAGTAATAATCGCCAGCTGACGCTCATTCGGCGCCTGGTCGGTACGAATCACCATTGGGTTGGTCTCTCACGAACGGTCATCTTGAACAAATTTATTGGAGCGGCCAACAGCACGGAAAAAACAGCGGTTAAGCTGCTCTGGGGAAGCCACATAGCACCACGTACGCTCGCAGTACTCCGCGGCTCGCGCTATCAGCGCGTCATAAAGGCGGTTGAACGGGGCATCATAATCGTAAGGGTCCGCCCCGAACAAGCGGATATGCGGGTAGTCGGCAAAGCGCTCCATGAAATAGCGCTCAAGGTCGGCCTCAACGGCCCGGTGCTGGGTCGTATTGTCAGGGTCCAGCCAGAGATTGTAGCGAATGGCCATGGGGTGCTCCTGGTAGCCCCGCGCGCGGACAGCGTCAGGCGGGCGCATCCTGCAGGTGGGCGGACAGCGCGTCGCGCAGCTCGCCTTCGATGGGTACGGCGCGCTTTGCCTGGTGATCGTACTGCAGCATGACGGTATGCCCGACATTGGTCAGCTTGCCGTGCTGGCGCGCCTCCTGGGTCACCGTGAACGAGCTGTTGCCCAGGCGCGTCAGGTAGGTACGCAGTTCGATATCGTGACCGTAAAACAGTTCAGCCCGGTAATCGACTTCCATGCGGGCCATCATCAAGCGCCACTTTTTAGGATCAAGATCCGGCGTAAACAGCTTGAACAGATCGTTGCGGGCCAGCTCGAACCAGGCGGGCAGGCGAGTATTGTTGATATGGCCCAATGCATCGGTATCGTAGAAAGCAGGTTCAATGATACGGGTGAACATAGTCAATGCCTTGTTATTGGTTGAGCGTTCAGGATTGCCCCAAGCAAGCGCTTGGTCAAGTGGTTTGCCCAAGCGCCATTCGCCGCTGGGTGAACCAACGCTGCGCCTGCATCCAGCCGACAAGCCACAGCGTGGCCACACCGAACCCCGCCAGCGTGCCCAGCGCAAGCCCCCAGCTTTCATAGGTAAACGAGACGCACAGGGCATAGCACAGTAGCGAGCCCAGGCCCATCGGGTAGTGCTTGATGACGGTAGCGGTCGGTGCCGGCCCCTGGCTCAAATGCAGGATCAGCAGGAAAGGCAGCATGGTGATCGGAAAGGCCGCCAGCGTTCCCGCCCAGGCCGGCGGCACCCAGTGAGCAAGGCTGGTGATGGCAAACACGATCAGTGTCGCCAGCAGGGCACGTACACACAGCGCGCTCCAGGAAAAAGGAGGACGTGTGGTGGCCCGGCTCTCGGGTATACGCCGAAAGAGCCAACTGAACAGCACAATGGCGCAAAGTGTTACCAGCGTGCCTGAAAGCCTGGTGAACTCGAACTGGGCCAGCACCAGGCTGACGCCAAACCAGGCGGTAATACCACCGGCGGTGCCGGCCAAAAGCCCCGATAGCCCGGGCCTGCGCCCACATAGCCAGTAGCCCGCCCCCAGCGCCATGGTGGCGGTAAAACCGGCCAGCGTATGCACGGCGCTTTGGGCGGCGAACAGCGGCGAGATCTCAAGGCCGATAAAGAAAAGCGCCAGTGCCGTGCCCAGCGGATAGCCTGCCAAAAGTCCCGCGACCTTAGGACTTACCCGCACCGCCACGACCCCCAGGCCCAACACCATGGCAACGGAAACCATGACTTTGGCAAGCTGCCAGCTAATCGGAACTTCCAGCATGAATGGCTATCCTTAGAATTGATTGAATACTGTTTTCGTTGTTTTGCCGCCACTTGACCCAGGAGAGCAGAGCCGCCGTGGATGTTGCTTCCCCCTCAGGGCATGCGCTTTCGCCCCCGCCAAGGCCCGAGCGGTGCGAGCTTTGCAGCCGCGCCGCGCCGTTGACCAAGCACCACCTGATCCCTCGAGCGTTGCACAACAAGCCGCGCTATCGAAAGCGCTACTCGCGCGAGGAGCGGCTGACCGCCATTCTATGGCTCTGCCACGCCTGCCATCGGCACATTCACAGGCTCTACAGCGAGCGCGAGCTGGCCGACCAGTTTGCCAGCCGCGAGGCGCTGCTGGCGAGTGAAGAAGTCCACCATTTCGTCGAATGGCTGTCTGCAAAGCCTGCGGGCTTCAAGCCCAAATCCCGCCGCCCCAGGCGCTGATACCCGGGATTCACACCAGGCGCAGCCCCTGCTGGTCGCGCCAGGCGGCTTGCAGGGCATCGGCAAGCGGTTCCTTCAGGTGGGCAGGCAGGGCATCGTGAGCCGCCTGAAGCGAAGCAAATTCGCGGTTGCGCAGCCAGCAGTAAGCCCAGGCGCAGGCTTCGGCGTTGCTTTGAGGAGTCGGCTTGGCGGGCATCTGGTTGAGCAGAAACACCGCCGTGCGCGGTGCCCAGAGCGGCATATCACCAGTCTCGATCTGGCTCCAGTGGGCAAGCGTGGCACCATCTGGCGTGGCATCAGGCTGGCCCAGCTTGGCAACCCGCGCTGTCTCCGCCAATATGAGGGCCAGCTGGTCGGCATCCGCCTGGCCCAGGGCTTGCCATTGCCGCAATAGCGCCGAGAGGCCAGCGCGCATCTGAGTATAAAAATCGTCTTGCGGCATGCTCGTTACCAACCCTTTTGAAAAAGTGAGATGTGTTATGGCGTTTGATTTTGCCACGGCTGTCGAGCGGCGCCACCCCGAAGGGCGCTACTCGTCGCAAAAATGGCACCGTTACGCAGAGGATGTGCTGCCGCTCTGGGTCGCCGACATGGATTTCCGCTCGCCGCCGGCAGTGATCGAGGCGCTTGAGGCGCGCGTAGCCCACGGTGTGTACGGCTACGGTGAAGTCCCCGAGTCGCTGAAGCAAACGCTATGCGACTGGAGTGCGGCGCACTACGACTGGGCCATCGTGCCTGAATGGCAGCACTGGCTGCCGGGCGTGGTACCCGCACTGCACTTTGCGACGCTGGCGCTGACTCAGCCCGGCGACGGCGTGCTGACCGTAGCTCCCATTTATCCGCCGTTTCTGGCGGTGGCCACGCGCACCGGGCGCCTGCCTCAACAGGCCATGCTGGGCGCACCCAGCACCCCCGGCGAGCCGTGGCAACTGAATATCGATGCGATCAAGGCGGCCATCACGCCGCAAACGCGTCTGCTGCTCTGGTGCCATCCGCACAACCCCACCGGGCGGGTCTGGCGGCATGAAGAGCTTGCCACGCTTGCCGAGTTGGTAGAGCAGCACGATCTATGGGTTGTCTCGGATGAGCTGCACTGTGATCTGCTGCTGGAAGAGGGCGCCCGTCACCGGCCGCTGGCGGCGATGTTTCCCGCGCTTGCCAAGCGCACGATTACCCTCTGGGCACCCTCCAAGACCTTCAACCTGGCGGGGCTGACCAGTGCCTGCGCGGTGATTCCTGACCCTGACGTACGTGCCCGGTTTGCCGATGCCTGTAAAGGGCTGCTGCCCGACGTCAATGTGCTGGGGCTGGTCGCCGCCGAAGCCGCCTACCGTGAAGGCGAGCCTTGGCGACAGGCGCTCTTGAAAGAGCTGCGTCAGCACCGCGCCACGCTTGAAGCCCACGTAGCCAGCTGGCCCGGTGTAACGCTCAGTGTGCCGGAAGCGACGTATCTGGCATGGCTTGATATGCGCGAGGCAGGGTTGGGCGAGACGCCTTATCAAACGATCAAGGAGCAGGCGGGCGTGGCGCTTTCCGACGGAGCGGCGTTTGGCTGCCCGGGCTTCGTGCGGCTCAATTTCGGCACCACGGCGTCCCAGCTGGACGCCGCGTTAGCGCGTATGGACAAGCTGCTGAAAAAGGCAGGCTGCTAGTAGAGCAGAGCAAACAGCTTGCGCCGGTAGGCAACGGTCAAGGGGTGATCGGCGCCAAGCGCATCGAAGACCTGAAGCAGCGTCTTGCGGGCCGCGTCGTCATTATAGGCGCGGTCCTGCTTCATCAGCGTCAACAGCGCCTCCAGCCCGGCATCGTACTGGCCGTCAGCCACCTGGCGCAGCGCACGCTGAAACTGCGCTTCGCTGTCATCGCGCTCGCCAAGGGCGGTGATTTCATCGGCGGAAAGCGCCTGTTCGCTGAACTCGATGCTGGCGCGTACACCACGGGCCGCTGGCGCATCGCGCTCTTCCGGCGGCAGGTTGTCCAGCACGCTACGCGCCTCATCACTGCGCTTTTCAGCCACCAGCGTGCGGGCAAAGGCTACCTGATAGGCGTAATACTCGGGGTATTGAGTCATCAGATCCTGATAGATCTCTCGCGCCTTGGCGGCATCGCCCTGGGCAAGTGCTGCTTCAGCCTGCTCTTCAGGGCTTTCGGGGGCCTCGGCAGGCGCCGGGAAATAACGGCCCAACCACTCGCGCACCTCTTTTTCAGGCCGCGCGCCCTGAAAGTTATCCACCAGGCCACCCTGGCTGACCAGCTTCACATCCGGTACCGCGCGCACGCCCAGCTGAGCGGAAATCTCCGGGTTGGCGTCCACGTTGAGCTTGCCCAGCAGAAAGGTGCCCGCGTATTCCAGTGCCAGCTTTTCCAGTACCGCAAGGAGCGTGTTGCAGCTGTTGTCTGCAGGCGAGTAGCAGCCCAGAAGAACCGGGACTTGCATGGAAGCCTCGAGTATCTGCTGAATATTGCTCGCATCAAGCTCGACGATGACATCTTCAGCACGTACCGCCGCGCGCTCGGTGTCAGCGGCACTAGCGCTGGCGTTTCCGGTATCCGCGGTTAGCGGCTTGCCTGAACGGGGGTCAATAATCTGCATGGGCAACTCGATATCCGAAAATGAGAATAGATTTCCTCATGATATGCAGGCGGTAGTGGCCATATTCAAGACATTAGCGGCGAACTTGTTCCAGGCTGGGCGTTGCCGCAAGTGGATTGTGATATTTATCGGCCCAGGGGCGCGTTCACCCGCATAAATCCATTAAAATGTCGCGCCGGTTGCTGCCTGGCCCTGCGATCTCCCCGATACAAAAAGGAAGCCTTATCGATGCGCTCTTCACTCTCACTGCCCCTGGAGGCAGGCCGGGATATATTTCTCATGCGGCGAGTGCTGCCAACGCTTGCGGTCATCGCGACGCTTTACCTGCTCGCGCTCGTGGTGGGATATCACATCAATGCGGTTGTACTGACGATTGGCCTGATGGTCACGCTCTGCCTGCTGCAGGTGCCGGTTGCCATTGCGCTGATCACCGCTGCTCTGGCGGGTGGGCTGCACAGCGGGCTTTCCATCAACGATGCCATCGGCGCCTTCAACGACAGCCTGCTGATCGGCTCGCAGGTGGGGCTTACTTACATCATGGTAGGCGCCTTTGCAGTAGCGCTGGCGCGCAGCGGCCTGCTGGATCTGCTCGCGCACAAGATAGCTTCACGGCTGGACTTCAGCGAAGGCGCCACCAACCAGGGCGTAAAGTGGGTCATCTTCCTGACCTTTGTGGCGGCGTCCGTCATGTCTCAGAACCTGGTGCCGGTGCATATCGCGTTCATTCCCATCCTGATTCCGCCGCTTTTAGGAGTGATGAACAAGCTGCAGATCGACCGCCGTGCAGTGGCGTGCATTCTGGCCTGCTCGATCAGCGCAAGCTATCTGCTGCTGCCGACCGGGTTTGGCGCCATCTACCTCAACGAGATTCTGCTGACCAACGTCAACGAGGCAGGCCAGGCCTATGGCCTGACGGTTACCGCCGGCATGTTGCCAAAGGCGATGTTCCTGCCGGTCATGGGGATTGTGCTCGGCATGTGTGTGGCGGTCTTTTACACCTACCGCACGCCGCGCGATTATCAGACCGTGGCGCTGACCGACCTCAAGACGGACAAGCCACCCAAGCCGCTCAACCTTACCCAGTGCATGTTCACGCTTGCTGCGCTTGCGGCCGCCTTGATCTGCCAGATTCAGTTCGACTCGCTGCTGATAGGCGCCATGGTTGGCTTTATCATCTTGGGCTTCACCGGCGTTTTCCGCTGGCGCGAGCAGGACGATGTATTTACCGAAGGCCTGCGCATGATGGCGCAGATTGCGGTGATCATCACCATCGCTTCGGGCTTCTCCGGCCTGCTGAGCGCCACCGGCGAAATTGGCTCGCTGGTTTCCGCCACGGCCGACATGATTGGCGGCAATATGGCCCTGGGGGCGGCGTTGATGCTGATTGTCGGGCTGTTCATCACCATCGGCTTTGGTGACTCGTTCGCCAGCGTACCGATTCTCGCCTCCATCTACGTGCCGTTGGCCCTGACGCTGGGATTTTCTCCGATGGCCACGGTGGTTCTGTTAGGCGCCGCGGCGGCACTTGGCGATGCCGGTTCACCTGCCTCCACTATTACGCTGGGGGCAACGGCCGGGCTGAATGCCGATGGTCAGCACGACCATATCAAGGACAGTGTGCTGCCCACCTTTTCCCACGCCAACGTCGGCCTGCTGATATTTGCCTGGGTAGCGGCGATGCTGCTGTAGATGTAGGTTTTGTCAGTGCCGCTTTGACTGCTCGAACACGCTTGCTGTAAAAAGATGCAGTTATCAATTTTTATTGGCAGGATATCCTGATGTCGCTGATGGGCTAGGCATCAGGATGCCGATCCATGGTTCATTCAATCCGCTGTATCACTGAAAAAAGGGCGGTCGCCTTTGATAGTCACGCGCTCACCCCTTCGTGCTTGCCCAGAGTAATCAAAAATAGCCCGGTGCTGGGTGCAGCGGTTATCCCAAATAGCCAAGCTATTGGGTGTCCAGTTTAGGCGAACGGTAAACTCTGGCGTTTCCTGGTGGCGATAGAGAAACTCCAGCAGCGCCTGACTCTCTGTGTGGGAAAGCTCAACAATCTCCCGAGTAAAGCCGCGGTTTACAAATAGGCTTTTGCGCCCGGTTTCTGGGTGAGTGCGCAACACGGGATGCACCGCCTCAGGGTAATCCGCACCGTTCTTGAAGCCAAATTGACTACGATCTTTAGCCGCTTGATGACCGTAATGGAGGCGATAAGTAGCTTCTCCTGAGTGAACGGCGGTTAAGCCTTCAAGCAGCGATTGCAAGGCGGGGGAAAGTGCTTCATAGGCGGCATAACCGCTGCTGAACAGGGTGTCGCCGCCATATTCAGGCACATCGCGTAGGTACAGCAAACTTCCCAGCGGTGGCTCTACATCGCAAGAAACATCCGAGTGCCAATGGCCACCGTTGACTGCCCGCTTGCCGCTGCGAATGGCTTTCGGGTCGTTAGACGAGTTGGCATCGGCCTCAATGGGGAAAATTTCCGGGTAGCCCTCAGGGCCTTTCGCCATAGGGTGAACGTGCAGGTCGCCAAAGCGTTTACCCAGCGCGATATGCTGATCCCGCGTGAGAGTTTGATTACGCAAAATCACTACCTGGTACTGGAGAAACAAAGATTTAAGCGTAGCGAAGCCTTCGTTATCCCGATTATCGAGAGCCAGGCTGGCGAGATCTAACCCTTCAATTTCGGCACCGATATGACCGCTTAAAGGGCTTACACGAAGAGTGCTCTGTGAGCGTTGTACCTGTGTCATGTGTGTTGCTCTTTTTAAATGGAGTGTGAACTCACTATCGAAGAGCCGCTGTATGAACCCAAATAACTTAAATAACCGTGCTTTTTATGATTTAGATATCAGCAGGCAGTGAATAAGTAGTTCAGTTATTCGCTGATAAGGACTTCTCGAAAACTCACTTCTGAGTAATATCGGAGCGCCATAAGGTGACCTGACATTTTATGTTCAGGAGCACCGCCATGACTCGAACTCTCATTAGTACTTCTATTAGTACCTCTGGTTTAGCCACGCTGTTGGCGGTGTCGCTGGCAAGTGCCAGCCACGCTCAAGCGGCAGAGCAACTGCGTATTGCTGAACAGTTTGGCATCACCTATTTACTGCTCCACGTTGCCCGTGACCAGGAACTGATTGAAAAACATGGTGCCGAGCGCGGTGTGGATATTGATGTGGAATGGCTGCAGCTTTCAGGCGGAGCGGCCGTGAATGATGCGCTGCTCTCTAACAGCATCGATATTGCCGGGGCTGGGGTGGGGCCGCTGTTAACGGTGTGGGACCGGACTCATGGCAGCCAAAATGTAAAAGGGGTGGCGTCGCTCGGGGAGTTCCCTAACTTTTTGATCACCAATAATCCCGATATTCAGACGCTTGAAGATATTGATGACAATGACCGCATTGCCGTGCCCGCTGTTGGCGTATCTGTTCAGTCGCGGTTTCTGCAAAAGGCGGTGGCGGATACCTTTGGGCAAGATCAATTTGACCGCTTAGAAGGCAATACGGTGGCATTGCCTCATCCGGATGCCACGGCGGCACTGATCAGCGGCGGTACTGAAATCAACACCCACTTCTCCGCTATTCCTTTCCAGTATCAGGCGCTTCAGCATGAAGGCGTGCACAAAATCACCGACTCCTACGAAATTCTCGGCGGCCCTGTTTCACCAACGGTGCTTTACGCCACAGAGGCATTTCGCGCTGATAACCCTGAGGTCTACGCGGCGTTTCTAGAGGCTCTTGAGGAAGCAAGAACCTTCATTGAAGAAGATCCTCGCGAAGCGGCAACTATCTATCAGCGCTTGAGTGGTACGCAGCTGGATGTCGATTTTCTTGAGTCGATCATTATCGATGAGCAGGTGAGTTTCTCGCTGGTGCCCCACAATACCTTCCCCTTGGCAGAGTTTCTGTTTGAGGTCGGTGCCATTCGTAATGAGCCCACCTCATGGCAGGACTACTTCTTTGACGATATCCATGCCTGGGAGGGGAGCTAATGTCGATTGCACTGCGTAAGCGCCATGTGCTGGGTGAGGCCTCGCTGGATCGCGAGGCTTACTCACCTGCCAACACTTCAGCTGCAGCAACAACCCCACGGCTGGCAGTGGACAACGTCACCCTTGAGTACCGAACCCGTCAGCATGTCGTTAAAGCAACGCAACAGGTGAGCTTTAACGTGCAGGAAGGGGATCGGTTTGTACTGCTGGGCCCATCCGGTTGCGGCAAGTCCACGCTGCTCAAAGCCATCGCGGGGTTTTTAACCCCCGCAGAAGGCAGCATTCGTCTGGATGGCAACACCATTCATGGCCCAGGGCCCGACCGTATCGTAGTGTTTCAAGAGTTTGATCAACTGCCTCCCTGGAAAACCGTCAAGCAGAACGTCATGTTCCCGCTGGTGGCTTCGCGCACCTTGGGGCGCAAAGCGGCGGAGCAGCGGGCGTTAGAAACGCTAGAAAAAGTTGGGCTGGGGCGTTTTGCGGATGCCTATCCGCATACACTTTCCGGTGGCATGAAGCAGCGTGTGGCCATCGCCCGGGCGCTGGCCATGCGGCCACGGGTGTTGCTGATGGATGAACCCTTTGCCGCACTCGATGCGCTCACCCGGCGCAAAATGCAGGAAGAGTTGCTGGCGTTGTGGCAGCAAGAAGGCTTTACGCTACTGTTTGTTACCCACTCCATTGAAGAAGCCCAGGTAATAGGTAACCGGGTACTGCTGCTGTCACCCCACCCAGGCCGGGTGCGTGCTGAGCTAGGCTGCGCCGACGATAGCCTGCACAGCTTGGGAAGTGAAGCCACCAAAGCGCGCACCCAAACCATTCATCGGCTGCTATTTGAAAATGAGGTGGCCCCATGAGTGCGTTAGTCATCCCGCGTGTAGATGAAAAAGTCACTCCCTTAGCAGGCCAGCGTTATAGCTATGTTGAAGGGCTTTACTGCCCGCGCTGTGCTGCTGAATATGCCCATCAACAAATTCAACAGCTGTGCCAGTGTGGCTCGCCGCTGCTGGTGCGTTATGACTTGGAGGCGCTCAAAGCGTCATGGTCGAAGGCGGATCTTGCCTCGCGCCCCTGGAGCCTGTGGCGTTACCACGAGCTGCTGCCCGTGACGTCGCCAGACGCCATCGTCAGCCTAGGTGAAGTGGTCACACCGCTGATTGAGTTGCCTGTACTGGGTGCCGATATGCGCTTGGATAACCTGGTCATGAAAGACGAAGGGCTGCTGCCCACGGGGTCCTTTAAAGCGCGGGGTGCGGCGGTGGGCATATCCCGTGCGAAAGAGCTGGGTGTTACCCACTTAGCCATGCCAACCAATGGTAATGCCGGTGCCGCGTGGTCGTTATATGCCGCCCGGGCAGGCATTAAAGCCACAATTAGTATGCCGGTAGATGCCCCCTTTATTACCCGCCAGGAGTGTGCCGCTGCCGGTGCCAGCCTAACCCTGGTCGATGGGGTGATTAGTGATTCAGGTAAGCAGATTGGCGAGTGGGTAAAAGCCACCGGCCACTATGATGCTTCCACCTTGAAAGAGCCCTATCGAATTGAGGGCAAGAAGACCATGGGGCTGGAGTTAGCCGAGCAGCTCGGCTGGCAGTTGCCGGATGTGATTCTGTACCCCACGGGCGGTGGCGTGGGGCTGATCGGTATTTACAAAGCTTTGCAGGAGCTTCAGGCGCTGGGATGTGTCACCGGCAAGCTGCCGCGGCTAATTGCCGTGCAAGCCAATGGTTGCGCGCCCATTGTGAAGGCGTGGCAAGAGGGCGCTCGAGTAGCGGAATTCTGGGAGCGCAGTCATACCCATGCGTTTGGTATCAACGTCCCCAAAGCACTGGGGGATTTTCTGGTGTTAGACGCCCTATATGCCACCGGTGGCCGAGCCATTGCGGTGAGTGAAACGGCGATTCGTTGGGAGCAAACCCGAGCGGCACAGCTAGAGGGTACCTTTGTATGCCCAGAAGGTGCCGCTGTTCTCGCTGCCGCACGGGAGTTAAGCACCCTCGGCGAAATCGGCACTCATGAGCGCGTGGTGGCGCTGAATACCGGCGCAGGCATCAAATACCCGGATAGCCAATCGTTTCGCGTTGACGTGCTGGATAAACAGAGCGCTATTCCCACTACAGGTTTCACGACGGCATCAGGAGATTCCCATGAGCGTACATGACCTGCGTGGCCCCGTTGATCCACGGGTTGATCGCTTCTTTGATCTACCGCCCGTTGATGTGCGCGAGCTAAAAGTCACTCGCGGTGTTGGTCAGCGGCTGTGGGATCAAAGCGTGGTGCGTAAAAGCGTCATTCTGGTGCTGTTGGTAGTCGCCTGGGAGGTGGTTGCCAGGGTACAAAACAATCCGCTGATGCTGCCCAGTGCCATGGAGACCGCGAGTGCCCTTTGGCATGGGCTGGCGTCAGGCGTTCTATTGGCACGGGTAAGTGCATCGCTGAGCGTGCTGCTAAAAGGTTTTGCCTTAGGTGCGTTTCTCGCCCTGGCGTTAACGACCTTGGCGGTCTCAACCCGTATTGGGCGAGACTTGCTCACCACGTTAACGTCCATGTTCAGCCCGCTGCCCGCCATTGCCCTGTTGCCGCTGGCGCTGCTGTGGTTCGGCCTGGGCGAGGCCAGCTTGATCTTTGTATTGGTGCACTCGGTGCTGTGGGCCATGGCGATCAATATTCATGCAGGCTTTCAAGGCGTTTCAGAAACGCTACGTATGGCAGGGCGTAACTACGGGCTTAAGGGACTGCGCTATGTGGCCTTCATTCTGATTCCTGCAGCACTTCCCGCGCTGCTGGCGGGGTTGAAAATTGGCTGGGCGTTTGCCTGGCGCACCCTGATCGCCGCCGAGCTGGTGTTTGGTGCTTCTTCAGGCAAAGGCGGGCTTGGCTGGTACATCTTCCAGAACCGTAACGAGCTTTACACCGATAACGTTTTTGCAGGCTTGGTCGTCGTCATTGTGATTGGCCTGCTGATGGAAAACATAATTTTTGACAGCATTGAGCGCCTAACGGTGAAGCGCTGGGGCATGGTGCGCTGATGACGTTCGTTACGACCTCTACTCAAGGACAACCTATGAAAACGTTATGGACTAAGAAAGCGTTACGTTATGGCGCATTGGGCATCATCACCCTGGTGGGAGGCGCTAGCGCCCATGCAGAAGAGCGTGGCGAAATCAGTATCGCTCAGCAATTTGGTATGGGCTATTTGCTCTTGGATGTTATTCAAGAGCAGGCGCTAATTGAAAAGCATGGGCGCGAGCAAGGGATTGATATTGACGTTGAATGGCGCACCATTTCGGGCGCTACGGCGATGAACGAAGCGCTTTTGTCGGGAAGTTTAGACGTTGTGTCTGCTGGCGTGCCGCCGATGTTAACCGTTTGGGATCGAACCCAGGGGCGGCAAAATGTGAAGGCAATAGCAGCCTTGGGCTCGCTGCCTAACCACTTGTTAACCAATAATCCAGATGTGCAGGATTTAGAGGATTTTACGGATCAGGACAGGATTGCCGTGCCTGCAGCTGGTGTTGGGTTCCAGTCACGAACGTTACAAATCGAAGCAGCACGCCGTTTCGGTGCTGAAGATTTCCAGCACTTTGATCAAATTTCGGTCAGCATACCCCATGCAGAGGCCACTGCGGCTCTCATATCAGGGCACTCAGAGATTAGTGCGCACTTTTCAAGCCCGCCTTTCCTACACCAAGCGCTTGAAAATCCTAATGTAAGGTCGGTTATTAGCTCTTACGATATTCTCGGTGGCCCGGCGACTTTTAATGTGCTTTACACTACTGAGGCCTACCGAGAGGAGAACCCGAAAACCTATCGCGCTTTTTATGATGCATTGATAGAGGCCGCAGAAATCATCAATAGTGATAAAGATGCTGCTGCTGAGACATTTATCAATGTTCAGCAGTCACGACTAGACCCCGAGCTAGTACGCAGCATCATTAATGATCCTGAAATCACGTTTACTGCGTTTCCAGAAAGAACCTTTATTTACGCAGAAGAGCTGCATAACTTGGGCGTTCTAGAGCATCAAGCCGAGTCATGGCAAGACTACTTCTTTGAAGAGGCTCATGAGCATCCAGGTAGTTAACATTGAACCCTGTCATTCGTAAGTTTTAAGCGCTCAAAGCAGACAGCAAGGACTTGAAGCAAAAACACAATGAATAGAGAGAGGACAAGAATGAAAAATCAGTTGAAATTAATGGCTAAATGTCGATTGTCCATCGACTCGTTAACACTTTCGCGCTTTTTTAAATCCCCATCGGGAGGATAACGTCATGCCATTAACGCAAGTTACCAACTATCTTAATGAACACCTTTATGTCTTTAATCCCAACGCCAGCTTGCAACACCATGCGGCGTTCCATTGGGAGGATGGGCGGATATGGGGGCAGCTTTACAATTTGACGCTGTATCCATCACAGCAGCCTATCTTCTCATTGGAGCGGTTAGATATTGCCGCTTGGGAAGCAGGGGTAGAAATTCGTGACCAACATGACGTACCGCATCCATCAGACTGGCTCTATTTTCTCTCCTGGAACCAGGAAGATGTGGTTTTTTTAGACCGTTTTCTACGGGTTCTTCATGCCTTGAATCATTTGGCTCTGAATGGGGCTAGCACCAAACCGCTGATTGTAGATGTGCACTGGCGCCATATCCAGGCCATCGAGGTTTCCCATGGCAGTGTATTTGAAAGTTTGTTAACCCAATTGGGCCTGCATCCTAGCCAAGTGGTCTTGCGGTTAGATGGCTCAATGGTACTGGAAGAGGAGCATTCTCAGGACGCTGCCCATAGCTTTCATCAGCGTGGCTATCCGTTGTTGGCGCAAGCTGTGCCGTTGGGTACTACTTCGAAGGAGTGGCAGCGCTTGAAGCAGAACGGTATACGTTGGGTAACGCCACCGCCGGATGCCTTGCTTCTGGCGCGCAAAAGTCGCGAACATTTCCCTAGGTTAGTGGAGTGGAGAAAGGGGACGCGGCTCGCAGGTCTGAACGTATGGTGGCCAAGACTTGATTGGCCGGAAGATCTGGGAATCATGATGCAGTTGAAGCCGGCGCTGGTAAGTGGTGTATCAATTAAGAAGAACATTTTTTGAATCACCGCGGGTATAAAGCCCTTCTTGATTACCTCTATGAACGGTCAGCATTGCTCAAAGCTCATCTACCCAGTTAGCAATATCACGAGGCCAGGCCATGGGGACGGCTGGGCCTTATCTGCGATGGAACAGGCTAATCGCTGGTCCAGCGCTGCACCAGCGCGCCCATTTTCTCACGAGCCCCTTAGTCATTTGAAACACGTTCATCTGGCAAGAACACGCGGCTGTAAGTGGGGCGAATCCAGGCATCACCACCCTGTGCTAAGCCTAAGGCGCGGAAGCGGTGCTTGGTAAGCTCTGCGTGAACAAGCTCTTCGCTGTTGTCGGTGCGCAGTTCAAGACGAACGGTAGGGCCGACTACCGATATCACCTCGATTTTGGCGTGCAGTGCATCCGAGTGTTCACGCCCGGCGAATACCTCAATCTCATGGGGTCTTACATACGCCTGACCGTGCTCATTCTTGTAGCCTTGAAATTCAGGCGCTGGCAGTTGTACATCGCCAATGCGGGCAACCCCATCATGCACTCGCGCATGGAACAGGTTCACATTGCCGAGGAACTGGTACACGAATGGGTTGGCCGGGTGGTCATACACATCCTCCGGTGAACCATCCTGTTCTACGCGGCCTTTGTTCATCACCACAACCCGATCTGAGACTTCCAGCGCTTCTTCCTGGTCATGGGTAACGAACACACTGGTCACGTGGATATCGTCGTGTAGTTGGCGCAGCCAGCGGCGTAGTTCTGCGCGTACTTTGGCATCCAGTGCGCCGAAAGGCTCATCCAGCAACAGCACTTTAGGCTCCACCGCCAGGGCACGGGCCAGCGCAATTCGCTGGCGCTGGCCGCCAGAGAGCTGATGGGGGTAGCGGTGGGCGGTCCAGTCCAGCTGTACGAGTTCCAGCAGACGCATGACTTTCTGCTTAATCTCATCTTTGCTAGGACGGGTTTTGCGTGGCCGGACGGTTAACCCGTAAGCGACGTTTTGAAACACGGTCATATGCTTGAACAACGCATAGTGCTGAAACACAAAGCCAACACCGCGCTCGCTGACATGCAGGTCGGTAGTGTCTTCGCCGTGAAAGCGGATTCGCCCGGTATCTGGCTGTTCTAGTCCGGCTATTATGCGCAAAAGCGTTGTCTTGCCGGAACCAGAAGGGCCGAGCAGGGCAGTGAGTTCGCCATCACGGAACGTTAGGCTGACATTGTCGACCGCGACAAAGTCGCGAAAGTGTTTATTAACGTGATCGATTTCGATGCTCATAAATAGTCTCTTATCTCTATGATGCGCTGAGGGATCAGGCGGCGGCTATACGTTGGCGGCGTTCATCGTTCCACTCAACGGCGCTCTTAATCGCAATGGTGACTAGTGCAAGGCCTGTCAAAAGCGAAGAGACGGCAAAAGCGGCGGTAAACATGTATTCGTTGTAGAGCACTTCAATGTGTAGTGGCATGGTGTTGGTTTCGCCGCGAATGCGACCTGACACCACCGCTACCGCGCCGAATTCACCCATGGCCCGGGCGTTACACAGAATGATGCCGTAGATGAGTCCCCACTTAATGTTGGGAAGGGTGACATACCAGAAGGTTTTCCAGCCGTTGGCTCCGAGCGTTAACGAGGCTTCTTCTTCCTCTTTACCCTGCTGCTGCATGAGAGGGATCAGCTCTCGGGCAATAAATGGTAGCGTTCCAAAGGCAATGACGATGACGATGCCAGGCACGGCAAAGATAATTCGCATGTCATTGGAAGATAGCCATGGCCCGAGCCACCCTTGGGAGCCGAACAAAATCACGAATATCAAGCCCACCACCACAGGTGATATAGCAAAGGGCATATCGATCAGTGAGATCAAAATTGACTTGCCGCGGAACTCAAATTTGGCGATAGACCACGCTGCCGCCACCCCAAAGAGCGTATTAAGTGGCACTACAATAGCCACGATAAGTAACGTTAAGCGAATGGCAGATAGCGCATCAGGATCACTTACTGCTGCATACCAAACCCCGATGCCGTGTTCAAAAGCGCCGTAAAGCACCACCGTCAGGGGAAGCACTAAAAAGAGCGTTAGAAACGTTAAGGCAATGGTGATTAAAGTGATGCGAATCCAAACGGGTTCTTCTGTAGCGCGTCGCCAACGTTTGGCAATGGTGTCATTGGTATCAATAACCGTTGATGGCGTTATCACGGTGTTCTCCTGTTATCCATGGCGGCGGCTGGCCCACCACTGCAGACCGTTAATGATTAACAGCATTAAAAATGCCGCCACCAGCATCACGGTGCCGATCGCAGCAGCCCCGTGGTAGTCGTACTGTTCCGCCTTGGCGACGATCAATAACGGAGTGATTTCAGTACGAAATGGCAAGTTGCCAGAGATGAAAACCACAGAACCGTATTCACCCAGTGCACGGGCAAAGGCCAACGCATAGCCGGTCAGCAGGGCGGGAAACAGGGCGGGAAAGATAACGTGGCGAATTGTGGTCAACCGGTCGGCTCCCAGGCTTGCCGAGGCTTCTTCTAGTTCAGTTTCCAGATCCTCCAGCACGGGTTGAACCGTGCGCACCACAAACGGCAGGCCTATGTAAGTGAGCGCCAGTACGACGCCAAGCTGTGTGTAGGCCACGCGAATGCCGAAGATGTCCAAATACTGTCCGACCCAGCCTGTGCTGGCGTACAGAGTGACCAGGGCAATCCCGGCTACTGCGGTGGGAAGAGCGAAGGGCAAGTCCACCAGCGCATCGACAAAGCGTTTGCCCGGGAAGCGGTAGCGCACGAGTACCCAAGCAACCAGCGTGCCAAATACTAGATTGATGCTGGCGGCGATCAAGGAGCCACCGAACGAAAGCTTGTAAGAGGCCACCACCTGACGCTGGGTGACGGCGCTCCAGAAGGCTTCCCAGCTCATGGTGGTGGTGTAAAGCAGAAAGGCGCCTACCGGTATTAAAAACACCAGCCCCATATAAAGCAGGGTGAAACCTATGGTGAGTCCGAACCCGGGTATGACCCGTCGTTTGACAAGGGTGATCGACATATAGGATCCCGTTAACATGCCAAGAGGCGTCAGCCCCCTGACGATCGAGTCATAAAAGTCTATTGGGTATTGATTTCTTCGAGGATGTCGTCGAACACGCCGCCATCGTTGAAGAAGCGCTGCTGAGCTTCGCGCCAGCCACCGAAGACATCGTTAACGGTGAAGAGCTCAACATCCGGGAAGTCTTCGCTGTACTGAGAAAGAATGTCGGGGTTGCTGGGGCGATAGTAGTGTTTGGCAGCCAGATGCTGGGCTTCATCAGAATACAGGTGCTCCAGATAGGTCTCGGCGACTTCACGCGTACCCTTGCGGTCCACGTTGGCGTCCACTACCGTCACAGGAGGCTCTGCTAGGATGCTCAAGGAGGGAACAACGAGTTCGAATTCGCCCCGCCCCAGCTGCTCTAGAGATAGAATGGCTTCGTTTTCCCAGGCAATGAAGACATCTCCAAGTCTACGCTGGACAAACGTATTGGTGGCGCCCCGCGCGCCCGAGTCAAGCACGGGCACGTTCTCGTATACCTGACGAACGAAGTCGTAAGTCTTTTCCTCGTCACCATCGAACTTTTCCAGGCCATAACCCCAAAGCGCAAGAAAGTTCCAGCGCGCTCCGCCGGACGTCTTGGGGTTGGGGGTGATCACTTCTACATCGTCGCGGACCAGGTCATCCCAGCCCTGAATGTTTTTCGGGTTGCCGTCGCGCACCAGCAAAACGATCGCCGACGTATAGGGGGAGCTGTTATTGGGCAGGCGCGCCTGCCAATCTGCGGGGATCAGATCGGCACGATCGTGCAGGGCATCAATATCGTAAGCGAGCGCGAGTGTAGCCACATCGGCATCGATCCCGTCAACAATTGAGCGTCCTTGGGAGCCTGAGCCGCCATGGGATTGACGAACAATGACTGACTGATCATGTTCGGCTTGCCAGAACGTATTGAACAAGTCGTTGTATTCGCGGTAGAACTCGCGAGTAGGATCGTAAGATACATTGAGTAGTTCAACGTTTGCGCTTTGCGCTTGGACTGGCGTGCTCAAGCCGCCAGCCAGTACCGCGCCGCCGATCAGGATGGCCGCGGTGAGCTTGGAAAATTGCCACGGGCTTGCAGAGTGAGGAGGATGCATGGTCAGGCTGCTCCGATTTAAACGATGAGTGGTCATGGGTGAGTGGATAGGGGCAGCCTAGCTAGATCTTTTATGCAAACTAACCAATAAAAAATGGATTGTTTATCATTTATTTTAATAAGTGGTGGGTCGGCATGAGAAAGGGGAGATACTGGCAGAGACGCTCACATATCTTGTGAAAACAAATTATCGGATTTCATAGTGATGAAGACGCGGTATCAGCTCTGACGGCCTGCCAGAACGCGTTGCACCGTCTCTTCGTCCAGATTCTCGCGGCAGAGTTTCAGAAACTGGTAAGCGTAGCCACGCAGAAAATGACCTCGCCTCAGCGCGAGGTAGGTAGTATTGCGAGGAAACAAGCCGCTGGCATCCAGCAGCTTCAAACCTTGGTCGCGCTGTTCGTGATACGCCATGGAGGCAATCAGGCCAACGCCCAGCCCCAGTTCGACGTAGGTCTTGATGACGTCCGCGTCCAGTGCAGTAAGCACTATATCCGGGAACACCTCAGCGGACGAAAAAGCCGTATCGATACGGGCGCGTCCGGTAAACCCTTCATGATAAGTCACAATCGGGTGCTGTGTAATGCGCTCAAGGGTCAAGGGAATGCCGTCGTTGAGGGGGTGATCTTCCTGTACCACAACCCCGTGATACCAGTGATAAAAAGGAAAGCAGGCAAACAGTTGCCCTTCTTCATGCAGTGCCTCGGTGGCGATGCCAATATCCACCTTACCTGCCTTAAGCATCGAAACGATCTCTTCGGGGCTGCACTGATGAAGCTCTAGATGCACTTTGGGAAAGGCTTGCTTGAAACGAGCAATAATGGGGGGTAGAGCATAGCGCGCCTGCGTATGCGTGGTCGCAATCGCAAGGCTGCCCTGATCCACATGGGTAAGCTGATGCGCGGAGCGCTTGAGGTTTTCCACATCGAGCAGAATGCGCTCGATGCAGTCGATCAGTGTATTACCCGCAATAGTCAATCCCATGATTCGCTTACCACGCCGCTCGAAAAGCTCGACGCCAAGCTCTTCTTCCAGATCGCGAATATGCTTGCTTGCCCCGGACTGTGAAGTAAACAAGGCATTAGATGCCTCGGTCAGATTGAAATGCTGCCGCACTGTCTCGCGTACGATGCGTAACTGCTGAATATTCATGGCGAGGGGGTACTCAATCAATAGAACGCACTATATATTTCAAAAAAGAATATTAAACACTCCTCTTATATAATAATTATATTTTCTGATATCTATATCACTTTTAAAGAAATCGATGCGCTGAAGAATCGTCCCTTGCCCAGTCAGTTGACACACTCATGGGGTATCGCGCACTTGTTCATATATATAATGTACAGGTGAAGGCAATCATGTGAAACGCCTTGCAAAGGTCGCTATACGGCTATGCATCTTAGAAATATGGAGAATGGGGAAAGAAAAGCTACGATATGTTTGTCATACGAAATAGGCATTAAAGGACACAAAAAAGCCGCTACCTTTCGGTAACGGCTTTTCTGATAAATATTGGTAGCGGGGACCGGATTTGAACCGATGACCTTCGGGTTATGAGCCCGACGAGCTACCAGACTGCTCCACCCCGCATCAACGTGAGGCGTATTCTACGGATTTTTGACGCCACGTCAACCTTTAGTCGAAAACTACTTTTTCAAAGCGTGAAATTCATCGTACTGCAATATGCCAAGAGTAAAGCTATGCTTCCAATAGCCCCAATAAAAAGCTTACTGTCGGTAGGCCACCTGACAACAAAAGCGGTGGCATGCTGTGAATGATAAAAGCGCGTAGCGCTTATTCGAAATGGCTTGCGGCGCCATAACAGTGCTCACAGTCCAAGCCATTTGTCATATCAGGGAGGTAGTCAATGGCCAATCAAGCGCCCGTCGCCTGGGTAACTGGTGGAACTGGTGGAATAGGCACGGCAATTTGCCGTTCGTTGGCGGATGCGGGTTACTGGGTGGTGGCGGGGTACAACAACCCCGATAAGGCCAGGACCTGGCTTGAAACCCAGCAGGCTGACGGTTATCAAAACATCACTACCTTGGGGGTCGATCTTTCCGACCATGACGCATGTCTGAAAGCCGCGCGCGAGATTCACGAGACGCACGGGCCGGTCAGCGTATTGGTAAACTGTGCCGGTATAACTCGCGACGGCACCATGAAGAAGATGGCCTACGAACAGTGGTATCAGGTCATCGACACCAACCTGAACAGCGTCTTCAATACCTGCCGCAGCGTGATCGAGATGATGCTTGAAAACGGCTACGGTCGCATCATCAATATCTCTTCCATCAATGGTCGCAAGGGGCAGTTCGGTCAGGTCAATTACGCGGCTGCCAAGGCAGGCATGCACGGCTTGACCATGTCGCTGGCGCAAGAAACCGCCACCAAGGGCATCACGGTCAATACCGTGTCGCCAGGCTATATCGCCACCGATATGATCATGAAGATTCCAGAGCCGGTGCGCGAGGCCATTCGTGAAACGATTCCGGTAAAACGCTACGGCACGCCGGAAGAGATTGGCCGGCTGGTCACGTTTCTTGCCGACAAGGAGTCTGGTTTCATCACGGGGGCGAACATCGATATCAACGGTGGCCAGTTCATGGGCTAGGCCGGTAGTTTAATCACTGCCGACAATGCAAACGGGAGGCTGATCGCCTCCCGTTGTATGTTTGCCAGGGCCGGTTTCAGTCAAGCGTAGTGTTGGCCAGATCCTCCAGCAGGTTATCGAACGCCTTCACTTCCTGCTCCCACTGCGCGGCGGTGAGTGGCCCAAGCGCGAGCAGGGCGGCCAGTACGTCGATAATCTCCTCGCTACGGCTTTTTTCCTGACGAATTCCCTCATTGAGCCGCTCGACCTGGATCGCCAGGCGTAAAGGCTCGTCACTTTGCCGGACGCTGCCGCTGGTGAGCAGCGAAAGATGCACCCGCAGTCTGGAAAGCGACGTTTCAAGTGCTGCCTGATCGTTATCGGTCAGCGGAAGCGAAACGCTTTGCCGCTGGCGATTGCGCGCGTGGTGCGCCTCGATGAAAGGCGCGGGCAGCGGTGTATCGATGACCTCATGGATGTTGACGGTCTCAACCGCCTCTCCAGCCAGGCAGCGCTGGTCGGCAGCCAAATGAGCATTGATCAGCGGCAGGGCACGATGCCACTGCTGAACCGTGTCGGCGATTTTCAGACGGCTCAAACGTTCGCGTCGGGCGCGAGCGATACCCTCGATGCGGCGCTGCATGCCTTCGCTGCGCCGGTTGCGGGGCAGCGGTTCGAGCTTTGCGATCTGCGCCATGAAGCGGTCCAGCGTGTCGGCATCTGCCGCCGTTGTCGGCTGCCAGCTGTCCATCTCATCGATCAGCGTCTGCAGGGCGTCAAGCTGCTGCTGTTGGCGCGCTGCCTGCTCGTTTTTATGCGCATCACGCTGGGCAAACAGATGGTCGCACTCCCGGCGGAATGCTTTCCAGAGCGCCTGTTCGGCGCCTTTAGGAGCACGGCCCAGCGTGCGCCAGCGCTGCTGGAGCTGCTTAGTATGCGCAATGCGCGCAGCAAGCGGCTGCTGTTCATCCCCGCGCAGCGCCCGCACCTCTTCGATCATGGTCTGCTTTTGCGAGGCAATCTGTTCGGCGCGCTGGTCGATCAGCGCCTGAAGCTGATGGCGAATCCTGCCAAAACGCTGGCCGACCGCTTCTGATTGCTCGCGGGGAACCGGCGAATAGTGGCGCCACTGATGGCGCGCCTTGTCGCGGATCTCGCGCAGCACATCCGGGTCGGCATCGTCTGCCGGCTGGGCGAGCAGAGTTTCAAGCTGTTCACAGAGCTGTACGCGGGCCTGTAGATTGGCATCGCGCTCTTCGCCGAGCTGGGCGCGCCAGGGGGCCAGGCGCGCGTGAATCTGGTCGGAGGCCGCGCGAAAACGCGCCGACTGCTCGCGATTGGCTGCCGCATCGCCCAGGGATTTCCACTCCTTGACCAGTTGGCGATGGTGGCGATCAAGTGCCGCCTCGGCCATATGCTGGTCCTTGGCCAGCGCCTCGATGCTCGTACACAGCTGCTCGCGCTTGGGCCCGGCCACAAAGCCGCGCCAGTCACGCAGTTCGGCCAGGCGTGCGCCGAGCTGTTTCAGGCGTGCCCTGAGCGGCTTGGACTGCAGTGTTGTCAGCGCGTCAATCTGCGGCTTCAAGCGTTGATGGAGGTGGCTGGCGCTTTTAAAGGCACCGCGCTCCAGCAGTTGCTCGAAGCTGTCGAGCTCGGCTTCAAGGGTGGCCAGCGATACCGAGGTGCTGTCCGCATCGTGAGCCGTGGATGCCTCGGTGGCCAGAGTTGCCTGAGCGCGCTGCACCAACGCCGGCGGTGGCAGCGTTTCCGGCCACGCGCACGCTTTCAGCAGGCGAGTCATGGCGCTGTGGTCGTGATCTGCCAGGGCTTGCTCGAGTACGACGCTGATATCCTGCCAGCGCTGCCAGGCTTCAAGGCATAGCTCGTACTGGGCAATCGCCTGGGTGTAGCGCTGGCGGGCAGCTTCGCTGGGTGGGTGCATATCGGAAAGCGCCTGCCAGCGCTGGCCAAGCAACTGACGCTGGGCACGCAGGCTGTCGATATCCTGGTTCGTCAGTTCACCCGCATGGCGCAGGCCATCAAGGGTTTCTTCAAGCCCTTCGAGCAGCTGGTTGCGCGTGGTTTCGGCCTCTTCCCGGCGGGCAAGGCTCTGCTGGCGAGCCTGCTCCTGGGTTTCGTGATCGTGCAGCGTTTTACGACAGCTCAGTACTGCCTGATGAAAGCGCTGCTCCTGCTCGGCGCTAGGTGGATGCGAAAGGTGCTGCCACTCGCGCTCCAGATGGCGAAAACGGCCGCCATACAGCGGCTCCCAGGGCGCCCGGGCGTGCTGCTCCAGCTGCTGAAGTGTCTGCTCGCGCTGAGCCTGCTGCTGGGTAAGCCATTCGGCATCGCTGCGCATGCGGCCAAGCTTTTCACGGGCGATGCGCGTCACCTGGCGATCCCGGCGTGCCTGCTTTAAAAGCAGCTTCAAGTGCTCTTCGCTGTCGATACGCTCGGCAGCGCGGTGGCGAACCGCGGCCACGCCGTTATGACACGCCTGATGCATCAGGTCATGTTCATCACTCAGCCGGGCCAGGGCGGCCAGGCGCAAGTCTAGGTTGTCACCCTGAAGGGCTATGGCGTTAAGCAGGCGCGGCTCGTCCAGGCGCTCCACCAGCGCCTGGCGCTGATGCAGATCGGTACTGCCCTGTGTGCCGCTGAGGCGCTGGCATACGGCGTTGAACCACGTTTCCTGCTCGCGGTGCTCGGCATACGCCTCGACCAGCGCCTTTACATCATCCAGCGCCAGAAGGGCGGCCAGGCGAATGTCTTCATCGCGATCATGCGCAAGGGTTTGCAGCGCTTCGCGCTGTTCGGGCTGAGTGGGGTCAAGCCGAGTGAGGGCCTGTCGGCGCACTTGTGGGTCCGGGTGCTGCCACCGAGGGGCGAACAGGCGTCTTAACAGTCCGTGCATGAATCATCCTGCGTAGAGGTGCATAGCATGAAAAAATCAGCGCTTGTTGAACCGGCGGTTGCAGTCACCGGCGCTGTCGCTTAGCTTTGCCTTAGCGGGGTGTGATAGACATTGATTCTTCACCCTAAAAGGCGCCAAATTGGGCTACCTTTATCTTACCTGAACATGACATGGAGTTTCGGCTATGAGCCTCAACGCCGATAGTGCCGACGTGGCGTTTACCTTCAAAGGCGGCATGCTGCCGATGACCGTCATGGAGTTGACAAGCGCCGACCCCGAGCATATCCGGCGGCAGCTGGCCGGTAAACTGTCTCAGTCTCCCGCGTTCTTTCAGCATACACCGGTTGTGCTTAGCGTGGAAAAGCTTGATGAGCCGCACCTGGCGCTGGAAAGAATCTGTGCCGTCTGCCGGGATCACAAGCTGCTGCCGGTCGCCGTGCGCGGTGGCGCCGAGCCTGTGCGCCAATCTGCCTGGGCGCTGGGGCTTGGCTGGTTTGCACCCGTTGAAGAGGGGCGGGCCAGAGCGCTGGAGAGCGTCAGCCGCACGCCGATATCCACGGCCGAGGAAACCGCTCAGGCCGAGACAACCAGCAGTGAGATAGAGAGCCACACGGCGGTAACACGCCTTTTTCGCGGTACCGTTCGTTCCGGGCAGCAGGTAAGCGCGGCCGACGGCGACCTGGTGGTGATCGGGGCGGTCAATGCGGGTGCCGAGGTGCTGGCGGCGGGGAGTATCCATGTATACGGCGCACTGCGGGGGCGGGCGCTGGCGGGTATTCATGGCAACACCCACGCTGGAATCTACTGTCGCGAGCTTGAAGCGGAGCTTCTGTCAGTCGCGGGTAACTATAAGCGTCTGGAAGATATCGACTCTCAGCTTCTGGGCTGCGCCGTGGAAGTTCACTTTACCGAAGAGCAGCTTGAGATCAAACCGCTGGGGTGATCGGGCGATGCGGCGCTTCCATGCTTAATGCTTAGCGACGCTGCGCTGTCTATCCGTTACAGTAGGGCATATTTATAACATTGACGTTCCCGTTATTCGTTCAGCGTCCTGCGCTCGCGATGAACGATTTCAAGAAGGAAGTGAATCTTGGCTAAAATTATTGTTGTGACCTCAGGTAAAGGGGGGGTCGGCAAAACCACCAGTGCAGCGGCGATCTCGACCGGGCTTGCACTGCGCGGTAAAAAAACCGTGGTGATCGATTTTGACGTGGGTCTGCGAAACCTTGACCTGATCATGGGATGCGAACGCCGGGTCGTGTACGACCTGGTCAACGTCATTCAGGGCGAAGCAGGTCTGAATCAGGCGCTGATTCGCGACAAGCGCGTTGAAAATCTGTACATCTTGCCGGCGTCGCAAACCCGCGATAAAGATGCGCTGACCCAGGAAGGGGTTGCGGAGATTCTGGAAAAGCTCAAGGAAGACTTTGATTTCATTATCTGCGACTCACCCGCCGGTATCGAACGTGGCGCGCAGCTTGCCATGTACTTTGCCGACGAGGCGATCGTGGTGACCAATCCGGAAGTCTCCTCGGTACGCGACTCCGACCGTATCCTGGGCCTGCTGGCGTCCAAGACCCAGCGCGCCGAGCGCGGCGGCGACCCGATCAAGGAGCACCTGCTGATTACCCGTTACAACCCGGAGCGGGTAACCACGGGCGACATGCTGACCCTTGAAGACATTCGTGAAATTCTGTCGGTTCACCTGCTGGGCCTGATTCCTGAGTCCGAAGCCGTGCTGCGTGCCTCGAACCAGGGTGTACCGGTGACTCACGATGCCGCAAGCGATGCGGGCCAGGCCTATAGCGACACGGTTTCGCGCCTGCTGGGTGAAGAGCTTCCGCTACGCTTTCACGAAGTGCAGCGCAAGAGCCTGCTAAGCCGCATGTTTGGAGGTAGCCGTCGATGAAACTCCTGGAGTTCTTGAAGCGTGAGCGCAAGAAATCCGCCTCGGTGGCCAAAGAACGGTTACAAATCATCGTGGCGCATCAGCGCAGTCAGCGCGGCCAGCCTGACTACATGCCGCTGCTTGAGCGCGAACTGCTCGAAGTCATTCGTCGTTATGTGCATGTGGACGACAACGCCATTCAGATCTCTCTGGACAGCGAAGACAACTGCTCGGTACTGGAGCTGAACGTAACGCTGCCCAAGAGCTAGCGGCAACGCTGAAACGGGGCGGCGAGATACGCAGCGGGTGTGCTAGGCTTGATGTTTTTGCCTTGCGGAGTGCTTGTTCATGGCGCCATCCAATGCCGCCCCTGCCAGTTTCTTGTGGCATGATTATGAAACGTTCGGGGCCGACCCACGAAGGGATCGGCCCGCTCAGTTTGCTGCCCTGCGAACCGATGCAGATTTAAACGAGATCGGCGAGCCAATCGAGCTCTACTGCAAACCGGCAGACGACTACCTGCCGCACCCCGCCGCCTGCCTGATTACCGGTATTACCCCGCAAAAAGCCCAGCGCCACGGCCTGCCTGAAGCGCAGTTTGCCAGTGAAGTGCAGCGTCACATGAGCGAGCCCGGCACCTGCGTGGCTGGCTACAACAGTCTGCGCTTTGACGATGAAGTCTCGCGCCACCTGTTCTACCGCAATCTGCTGGACCCCTACGCCCGCGAGTGGCAAAACGGCAACTCCCGCTGGGATCTGATTGACGTGGTACGCGCGTTCTATGCCCTGCGCCCTGAAGGTATCGAGTGGCCGCTCAAGGAAGATGGTGCCCCGAGCTTCAAGCTCGAGGACCTTACCAGAGCCAACGGTATTGCCCACGAGGGCGCCCACGACGCGGTGGCCGACGTGCGCGCCACCATCGGCCTGGCACGCCTTTTGAAGGCCCGCAATCCCAAGCTGTTCGATTACCTGCTGGGCCTGCGCGGCAAACGCGCCGTTGCCCAGCAGTTGGACCTTCCCAATGCCAAACCGCTGTTGCATATCTCGCGCCGCTATCCGGCAAGCCGCGGCTGTAGTGCCTTGGTCATGCCGCTGGCCGAGCACCCCACCAACCCCAACGGGTTAATCGTCTACGACCTGAGCGTGGACCCTGCGGATTTGATGGCACTGTCGGCGGAGCAGATCCGCGAGCGCGTCTTCGTCAGCCAGCAGGACCTCGCTGAAGGCGAAGTGCGCATTCCGCTGAAGGTGATTCATATCAACCGTTGCCCGGTCGTCTTTCCGGCCAGCGTGCTCAAGGATATCGATGGCCCGCAAAAGGGCAGCTACGGCGCGATCGTCGAGCGCCTGGGGCTGGATATCGTGACCTGCCGCCAGCACTGGAAAACCCTGCGCGAAGCGCGCGGCGTGGCGGCCAAGGTGGCCGAAGTCTTCAAGTCAGGTTTTGAAGATGCGCCCCAGGACCCCGACCTGATGCTGTACGGCGGCAGTTTCTTCTCGGCGGCGGACCGCCAGCAGATGGACCGCGTGCGCGAAATGGACCCCTGGGATCTGGTGGGTCAGCGGTTTGCCTTTCAGGATGCGCGTCTTGAAGAGATGCTGTTTCGCTTTCGGGCGCGCAGCTACCCGGAGACGCTGGAGGGCGACGAGCGCGAGCAGTGGGAGGCGTTTCGCTGGATGCGGATCAACGACCCGGCGCTCTCGGGCTTTACGCTCAAGGCGTTTGCCCGTGAAATCGAGCGCTACAACCAGCAGTCGCTTGATGATCGCGAGCGCCAGATTCTGGAAGAGCTGGTGATGTACGTGGAGGCCATGATGCCCGCTCAGGCCTTTGACGCCTGAGCGGGTGGGAAGTTACCGGTCGGCCGTTTTAGCCAGCGGAGCAAGACCCTCGCGGTAAGGCGCCACAGGGCTTGGCGTGTCGCCGGGGTTGTAGCGCACGTCGAGCTGGTGGCCCAACAGCGCAGGCCATACGGCTTGAATATCTTCCGCGCTCACGTCAAGTGCCAGCTCGGCAAGCGCTTCCTGGCGGTCAAAGCGTATCTCGTCAAGGGCGGTGGCCTGCCAGTAGCGGTTGGCCATGCCGGCAAGGCTGGTGTCGCGCTGGCGCAGACGGTCATGCACGGCCTGGCGATAGGGCGCGAGGGCTTCGTCATCCAGCTGCTCAAGCGCTTGGCCGGCCTCTTCCAGAAACGCATCCATGTGGGCGGCCACCTCGTCACTCTTCACATCCGGTGACTGAACCAGCAGGGCTATGCCCGGCGCTTGCAGCAGGGGCGAGTAGCCCGCGTTGACGATATAGCCAAGCTGCTCTTCGGTGCGCAGGCGCTGGTAGAAGGGCGTCTCCAGCCACTGGGCGATGACGCTGACGACCGCCTGCTCCTTGGCGCTCTGATCGCGGCCCTGCAGATAGCGCAGCACCAGCGACTCCTCGCGAGTGCTTTGCGGGTTGAGTACGCGGGGCGTATCGCTGACCGCAAGCGGCGTCAGTTGGGGAATGTCTGTGCGTGTCAGGCGCGGGCGCAGCTGGTTACGCATGATATCGGCCTGCTCCCGAGCAAGCTCGGCATCCAGATTGCCTACCGCCATGGCGTCAGCATAGAGCCCGCCCAGGAAACGCTTGCGGAAATCCTCAAGATGGTGGCGCTCCATGCGCTGACTGGCGGCCAGAAGCTCGGTGGTGGACCATTGCGGTGTCAGCAGTGCTTCACCCAGCGTGCGGCTGGCCTGGCTCGCAAGCCCGGACTGTGGCGCATTGCGCCATTCGCGCTGCAGCTGATAGCGCACGCGTTCAAAGGCACTTTCGCTGATGTCTGCGGTTTCAAGCTGCTGGAGGGCCTGTTCGATCAACGGCGTCTGGCCATCACGCCAGCCGGAAAACGACAGCGTCATGCCGCGGGCGTGGGGATAGGCGCTGAACGACTGCCCGGCAAGCCAGGCGGGGTAGAGCGATTCGTTCAGGCTGTCGTTGAGCCAGCCCGCCAGCAGCTGGGTCAGCACTACCTCTTCCGGCGAGTAGCTGGCATCCGGGTACTGCAGGCTAAGGCGCCACTCGACGCTGGGCGTGTTGAAGCGTGAATCCTGCATGTGCCAGGCGTTGAACGAGGGCGTGTCGATCAGTTGGCTGGGGCGCTCGTCCTGGCCCGTTACCAGGGCAAGGTCGCTGGCAATAAACGGGTTGGGTTCGGGCAGGGCGAGTCCGGTAAGTGCTTTACCTGCCTGTGCCGGTGGCTGCTCGCGCCACTGGGTGTTGAACCACGGTGAAAGCGTCTCGCTTTCGATATCCGGCGCGGAGTAGAAGCGCAGCATGTTGTCCGGCGTCAGGGCATCCAGGTAGGTAAGCTCCCGCTCCCGGTCCGGTGCATCCATGCGGTAAGGCGCGTATTGCACGTCCTCCACCGGGTAGCGCGAAAGACTCATGGAGAGGCGGGTCGCTTCCTGCTGGGGCGCGCCGTGCTGCTGGAAGCGGAAGGCCTGTTCGCTGAGATCGCGCTGCTCGGCGTAGCGCCAGTCGTCCAGGCCCTGAGTGCGGATCTGCTCGATGGCGTCAAATAGCGTGGCCTGAATATCATCCAGACGCTCGGCGCCGGCCGGGGTCAGGCTGATGGACACTGTAAACAGCGCGTCATTGCCGTCACCGCGGCCAACGCCTGCAGAAAGCCCGTCGGCAAGGCCCGCGTCGCGCAGTACCGCCAGCAGGCTGCCGTCACCTTCATCACCCAGCAGGTGAGAGATCAACTGGGTAGGCTTGCTGCGATACTCGTCGGTGGGGTCGGGAATCGGGAAGTAGAAGCGCAGTTGCCGGCGGTCCTGCAGCGACTGGCGCTCCACGTAACGCGGCAGCGTGGTGGTATCGACCAAAGGGGCATCGATGGCAGGCACGTCCAGGCCGTTATCAGGAATATCGGCAAAGCGCTCAATCACCCACGCTTCCAGCGTATCCAGCGGCTGGGGCGCAACGACGGCCAGGTTCATCACGTTGGCATCGTAGTGATGATGATAGAAGTCGATGACTCGTTCGCGCAGCGTGGCTTCGCCTTCCGGCGGATTGGCCAGCGTCTCGCGGCTGCCAACGGCAAAGCCCGTTGTGGCGTTATCCGGGTTGAGCAACTGATCGAGCACATCGTTTTCGCGCCGCGACTCGTCGCGGATGCGGGCCATGTACTCGGAGTGCACGATATTGCGCTCGCTCTCCAGGTGGTCGGCATTGAACAGCGGCGAGAGAAAGAACTCGCTGAACCGGTCGAGCGCACCGGGCAGGGCGGAGGGTTCGATATCGAAGAAGTAGTTGGTGTCCTGCTGGGCGGTGAAGGCGTTGTGCGAGCCCGCATGGTCGGAGATATAACGCTGGTAGGCGTCCGACTCCGGGTAGGGCTCGGTGCCCAGAAACAGCATGTGTTCGAGAAAGTGGGCTAGCCCTAGAAGATCGTCCGGGTCCTGGGCGCTGCCTACCCGAACATTCATCGAGGCGGCGGCCTTGTCGGCTTCCGGGTCGCTGACCAGCAGCGCCTGCAGTCCGTTTTCAAGGGTCAGCACGCGGTAGTCGCGGCTATCAAAGGGGCTTGCGATCGGCGTCACCACCTCTTCCACCGGGTCTTCGCTGGCCGCCAGAGCGCTTGAGGAGAACCACACGGCGCTGAGGGTCGCGACCATGACCAGGTGCGGATAGAAGGCGTGTTCAGAGACGATACTCGTGGGTCGTAACATCATGGCTCCTGTGAGATGGACCACTGCAACATGGGCCCGATCGGGTGGGCGCAAGCGGCGGATTGATAGGCAGGATTATTGACATGCTTAGATACCGGAAAAGCGCCCAACAGTTCCAGAGGCGCGGGCATTAACAGTGCGTTCACCGCATCGATGGGGCTTTCCGGGTCAAGCCAGGTCGTCAGCGCATGTTCGGGAATCACGACCGGCAAACGGTCGCTCAGCGGGGCAAGGCAGGCGTTGGCCGGTACGCTGATCAACGCCGTTGAATCGGTAAAGGCGGTCAGCGTCGTGTGGTAGCGACACCACAGCGCCCCCAGCAGCAGCGGCGCACGACTCACCTGAGTCACCATGTAAGGCTGTTTGCTGCGCGGTGACACTTTCCAGATATAAAAGCCGTTTACCGGAATGACACAGCGCCTGGCCTGAAAGGCTTCGTGGAACATGGCCTTTGAGCTCAGCGTTTCAGCTCTGGCGCAGTGGGGGGCATGATCCAGCACCTTGAGCCAGGGCGGCGTCAGTCCCCAGAAAAGCGGCTGCAGTTGATACTCACCCTGCACCAGACGAATGGCCGATACCGGCTGCCGGGGCGATAGATTGGGAGACTGTACCAGCGGCGAGACGATCTTGAGCGAGGGCACAAGACGCGCAAGCGGTAGGTTTTGCACGTGTAGGCGTCCTGTCATGCCTGCCTCCTTGAGCAGAATCGGCATAATCATGCAGTGAGCGGGTAAATGGCGCACAATAATGCACGAAATGTAACGCTTTAGTATCGAAAACAGTGTTCGATGTAAGGTATCCTATATTACCCCTTGCTCACGCTAAAGCGCGGTGAGGCATTCTTATCCGTTTGCCGTTGACCTGAAGAGATCGCCATGGCTCGTCCTAGACAGCATGCGCCCGATGCCCTCCATGCGCAGGTCATGCACGCTTGTGATGACTGGCTGGCCAAGCAGCCAGTTCATGGTTTATCACTGCGTGCCCTGGCTAGAGAGGTTGGCTGTGCGCCCAGCACGCTGCTGAAACTGTACGGCAGCTTTAACAATCTGTTGCAGCACGTCAATGTGGAAACGTTGGCCGGTCTGCAGCATACCATCACGTCGCTTGCCGAGGATGCCCCCGAACCCTGGCTGCGATCGCTGGCACACGCGTATTGGCACTTTGCCGAACAGGATTGTTACCGCTGGCAGCTGCTGTTTGACTACCCCCTGGCCCAGGAAGGCGAACTCGATCAGCGCCAGAGCGATCTGATAGAGGCGCTGTTCACTCAGGTGGAAACCTCCCTGAAAGAGTATCAGCCCAGCCTGGATGACCTGGAAGCGCGTCGGCTTGGGCGCACGCTGTGGGGCAGCGTGCACGGGCTTGTGCAGCTGGGGCTGAACGAGCGCCTGGGCTACTGGCAGGGCCAGCAGCTAAAAGTGGACGAGCTGCTGGATCAACTGGTCAGCACGGTGCTGGCAGGGCTCAGACACCGGGAGCCGGCAACGTGAGATGGTGGGTCAAGGCGGTTCGTCATGTTCTACGCTGCCTGATTTATCTGGCCATGCGGCTGTGTTATCGGCTGCGCATCCGTGGGAGCCACCATATACCCAAGCAGGGCGCAGCCCTGGTGGTATGCAATCACGTAAGCTTCATGGACGCGCTGGTGCTGGGGGGCGCAAGCCCCAGGCCGCTGCGCTTTGTGATGGATCAGCCGATTTTTGATTCGCCGGGGCTCAAGTGGTGGTTTCAACTGGTCGGCGCCATCCCTATCGAGTCCGAGCGGCGCAGCCCCGGTGCCTTGCGCCGCACGCTCGATGACGTCAGCCGCGCTCTTCAGCATGGCGAAGTAGTCATGGTATTTCCCGAAGGCAGGCTGACCCCGGACGGTGAAATTCACGCGTTTAGACGCGGCTTGGAAACCATTCTGGCGCGCGACAACGTGCCGGTAATTCCTGCAGGGCTTGCCGGACTCTGGGGCTCGTGGACATCGCATTTTGGTGGCAAGGCGCTTAAAAAGTGGCCCAGCCGCTTTAGAGCACCGGTGAGCCTGCATTTCGGGCCGCCAATTGATAGGCAAATGATTGGTGGTGTGGCGCTACGCAGCTACCTGGAAGATCAGGTGCGCGGCCTGAAAGCGGCAGCCGACAAGGACATCGGCCACCACCCTGCTGACTAGGCGCGCCGGGGCAGGCGGATTTTCTGCCAGCAGCGGGCCGACGTGATCAGGTTGTCGCGAATCTCCAGGATTTCCATGCGCGTATTGCCGATCTGCAGGCATGCCGAGCCTTCCGGGAAGGCTTCAAGGTGCTCGAGAATCAGGCCGTTGAGCGTTTTCGGCCCGTCGGTTGGCAGGTGCCAGCCAAGCATCTTGTTGATTTCACGAATATTGGCGGTGCCTTCAATGACGTGGCTACCGTCGTCCTGCTGATGAATCTCATCGTCTTCGGAAACGTCAGTAGTGAACTCGCCGACGATCTCTTCCAGAATATCCTCAAGCGTTACCAGCCCGTCTACGTCGCCATACTCATCCACCACGATGCCGATACGCCGCTTCTGCTTCTGAAAATTGAGCAGCTGAGTGTGCAGCGGTGTGGATTCAGGAATGAAGTAGGGCTCGCGGGCCTCCTGAACGATAGCCGCCTTGGTGACTTCATCGCGGGATAGAAAACGCGCGGCGTTGCGTAGATGAAGCATGCCGATGATGTTGTTGATATCACCCTTGTAGACCGGCAGGCGCGTATGCTGGCTGGTGCGGATCTGGGTCAGGATATCTTCCAGCGAATCGTCCAGGTCGATGCCCAGCACTTCGTGGCGGGGCACCATGATGTCATTGACCGTGACGTTCTCGAGATCAAGGATCGACAGCAGCATTGCCCGGTGGCGGTAGGGGATCAGCGTGCCGGCTTCATGTACCACGGTGCGCAGCTCATCGCGGGTAAGGCTATCGCCACCGTTCTCCACGCTCTTCACGCCGAGTATTCGCAGCAGTCCGTTGGAGATCATGTTGACCAGCCACACCAACGGGTAGAGCAGCTTTAAAAGTGGTTCCAGCGCCATGGACGTCGGGTAGGCGATCCGCTCGGGTTTGATCGCCGCGTAAGTCTTGGGCGTGACCTCGGCAAAGATCAGAATGGTGATGGTCAAAAGCGCCGTCGAGATGGCCGGACCCGAGACATCGCCGAAAAAGTGGATGGCGATGATGGTGGCAATCGAGGCGGCCAGGTTGTTGACGAAGTTGTTGCCGATCAGGATGACGCCGATCAGCCGGTCTGGCCGGGTCAGAAGGCGCATGACCCGCTTGGCGCGGCGATCCCCGCTGTTGGCCTGATGGCTCAGGCGGTAGCGGTTGATCGACATCATGCCGGTTTCAGAGCTGGAGAAGAAGGCAGACAGTAGTACAAGCAAGCCTAGCAGGCCGAACAGTAACCCCAGAGGGAAGTCATCGCTCAAGTCGAAAATTCCTTTAGCCGTATCAAGCTCGATTTGTAGAAGTTGGGGGGTGGCCTGTCAAGACCACCATGGCCGCGTATACATCTTAACGATTGAGCAGAATCTCAAGCACGAACTTGCTGCCAAAATAGGCCAGTACCAGAAGAGCACCACCACCCAGCGTCCAGCGTACTGCGCGCATGCCACGCCAGCCGAAACGGTAACGGCCTATCAACAGCGTAGTGAAGATGACCCAGGCGCCCAGCGAAAGTACGGTTTTATGCAGCAGATGCTGGGCAAAAATATTATCCAGAAAGATAAACCCGCTCGCAATCGAGAGCGTGAGCAGCACGACACCCGCCCACACCAGCTCGAACAGAACGCGTTCCATGGTGGTCAGGGGCGGAAGCGACTGCACGATGCCGCGAATATGATGATGGCGCAGCGCCTGGTTCTGCAGGCCCACAAGTACTGCCTGGGCGGCGGCAATGGCCAGCATCGCAAAGGCCAGCGCCGAGCTTACGGCGTGAAGCAGAATGCCCGGTGTCAGGCCGGTATGGCCTGCGTGATTGGGCAGCCAGGTGGCACTGATCAGCGCCACACCCGCCAGCGGAAACAGCACGATGCTTGCATTGAGCACCGGCTTGAAAAGACTCGCGACCAGCAGCACATTAACCGCCACGGCCATGAACAGGGTGGCGCTGGTGGTAAAACCGGGCAGCAGGCCCGGGGCCTGGCTCATCAGCTCCACCACCACCGGAATGTGCAGCAGTAGCCCAAGCGCCCCAAGCACGCGCACCATTCCCTGGCGAGACGGTACGCGACGGAAAAGCGTCATGCCCTGCCAGGTGGCAGCGGCAACATAGAGTATAAAAGCGATGGTGGCGAAAGGCAGCGCCTGCATGATGCTATCCGTGCGCGAGGCCGCGCGTTGCAGTGAATACAGTCAGGTTAGAGTAGTCCTGACTACTATAACCAATCGAAGCCGTATCGCACAGCCATGGTTAGCCAACGCGCACAGCCATGGAGACTAAAGGCCTGAGCGCGTATAATCCCTGCACATCAGTCCAGGGGCGTAGGCGCCCGGCGACAGCGACGGAGGCAGAGAGGCCCCATGTTCCAGAATCTCAGTGAGCGTCTTTCCCAGACGCTGAAGTCGATCAAGGGTCAGGCACGCCTGACCGACGACAATATCAAAGACACCCTGCGCGAAGTGCGCAAGGCGCTGCTCGAAGCCGACGTGGCGCTGCCGGTCGTCAAGGCCTTTATCGAGCGCGTGCGCGAACGCGCCGTGGGGCAGGAAGTTTCCAAGAGCCTGTCGCCCGGTCAGCAGTTCGTCAAGATCGTCCAGCAGGAGCTCGAGGCGATCATGGGCGAGGCCAACGAAGGCCTGACGCTCAAGGGGTCGCCGGCGGTCGTGCTGATGGCGGGTCTGCAGGGTGCGGGTAAGACCACGTCGGTGGCCAAGCTTGCACGCTATCTTCGCGAGCGCGAGAAGAAGAAGGTTCTGGTTGTTTCGGCGGACGTTTACCGTCCGGCGGCTATCGACCAGCTGGAGACGCTGGCCAAGGAGGTCGAGGTCGACTTCTTCCCCTCGCGCTCCGACCAGAAGCCGGTGGATATCGCCGAAGCGGCCATCAAGCACGCCAAGATCCAGTTCCATGACGTGGTGCTTGTGGATACCGCCGGCCGCCTGGCCATCGATGAAGCCATGATGGCGGAGATCCAGGCGCTGCATAAGGCCATCTCGCCGCAGGAGACGCTGTTCGTCGTCGATGCGATGACCGGTCAGGATGCCGTCAATACCGCCAAGGCGTTTCACGATGCGCTGCCGCTGACCGGGGTGATTCTCACCAAGGCCGACGGTGATGCCCGCGGCGGTGCGGCGCTGTCGGTTCGCCACATTACCGGCAAGCCCATCAAGTTCATGGGGGTGGGTGAGAAGGTCGACGCGCTCGAGCCTTTCCACCCGGACCGCGTGGCGTCGCGCATCCTCGGCATGGGCGACATGCTCTCGCTGATCGAGGAAGCCGAGCGCACCGTCGACAAGGACAAGGCCGCCAAGCTTGCCAGCAAGGTCAAGAAGGGCGATGGCTTTGATCTTGAAGACTTCCGCGACCAGCTTCAGCAGCTCAAGAAGATGGGCGGCATGGGCGGGCTTCTGGGCAAGCTGCCCGGCATGGGCCAGATGGCGGAAATGGCTCAGGGCCCAGGCCCTGAAAAGGAGCTTGGCAAGCTTGAAGCGCTGATCAACTCCATGACGCCCAAGGAGCGCCGCGCGCCGGATATCATCAACGGCTCGCGCAAGCGCCGCATCGCGGCAGGTGCCGGCCTTCAAGTGCCGGACCTGAATCGCCTGCTCAAGCAGCACAAGCAGATGCAGAAGATGATGAAGAAAGCCGGCAAGAAAGGCGGCATGCAGAAGATGATGCGCGGCATGTCCGGCATGATGGGCGGCGGCGGTGGCCCTGGCGGCCCCGGTGGTATGGGTGGCATGGGCGGCGGTATGGGTGGCCCGGGTGGCCTGCCCTGGCGTTAGGCGCAGGCTTGTACCCTGTGGCGGGCCGGCAAGGCCCGCACTCTGAAAGCCAGCACCTTCGGGTGCTGGCTTTTATGTTACATGGCGCAGGTGAACCAGCACGCTGCCGTCCGGCTGGCAGTGGTGCAGCGGGTAGGAGTAGGCCACCTGGCTTTCAGTAGGTGCTGCCGTGCTGCCGGGCACCAGGTGGTACTGAAACGCCGGGCTGCCGGCGATGGCGCCGTAGTGCGCCCCCCAGTGTATATGCAGCGGTTGATGAATATGCCCGCAGAGTATGCGCTTGGGCGAGGCGTCGATAATGGCCATGAAGCGCTCCTGGCCCTCGATCAAGCTGTACGCGTCCCAATGGGGGTTGCCGGTCATGAAGGGCGGGTGGTGCATGATCAGAAAGGTCAGCGGCTCTGCCTTTTCAAGCTCACGTGCAAGCCAGTCCAGACGCTCGCTGCACAGCGCGCCCTGAGGCTTGCCGACAATCACCGAATCCAGGCCCAGCAGCGTTACCCCGCCGACATCCACTCGCGAATGCAGAAATCTGCCCGCCTGCAATCCTGCAAGACGCTCGCCCAGGATATGACGCATCGCTTCCCGGCGGTCGTGGTTGCCGGGCACTGCCATGATGGGCATGGGCAGCGGTGCCAATAGCTGGCGGATCAGCCGGTAGTCCTCGTCCGTGCCGCCATCGGCCAGATCGCCGCTGATCACGACCAGATCCGGTCGAGGTTCGAGACTCAGCAGGTCGCTTACGATCTGCTCAACGACGCAGCGGATATCAGCCCGGGCCTGGCCGGTTTCGGAGCGCCTGGTATACAGGTGTAAATCGGATAAATGGGCAATCAGCATGACGGTAAGGCTCACTCAATAGGCGATCGGCTTAACGGCCAACGCGGGACAGGACATCGGCTTTCAGAAACCGCTCGATCACCAGCATGAACCCCACCGATGGAATCAGCAGAATCAGAGCGGTAATCGCCGCGACCTGATAGTTGCCGCCCATGGAGGCGTTGAACATCAGAAGCGGCAGCGTGGTGATCTCCGGCGCGCCCACGAAGAAGGTGCCGGTGAACTCATCGATGCTGTCCAGAAACACGAAGATCGATGCGGCCAGTAGCCCCGGAAGGGCTTGGGGCAGGGTGATATCGGTAAAGCTGCGCAGAGGCGACGCCCCCAGATTGCGCGCGGCTTCCTCGAGCGAGCGGTCAACGGCCGAGAACGTCGCGGTGGCGATCCACACGGCATATACAAGCCCCGGCAGAGCGTGCACCAGTACTACGCCCACCAGCGTGCCGTTGAGTCCCCACTGGTAGAAGATCGCTGCGATGTTGACGAAAATCGGCAGGTTGGGAAATGCCTGGGGCAGCAGAAACAGCAGCATGATCACGCTGCGCGCCGGCAGCGCCTGGCGGGCCAGGGCGTAGCCGGCGGGAATCGCCAGCGCCATGGAGAGTGCAACGGCCGCACAGGCCACCAGTACGGTGTTGAAAAGCGAGGTCCAGGCGCCCGCGCGGGGGCGAAACACGCGCTCCCAGAAGGAGAAGCCCCAGCCCGTGGGCAGCCGGTTGGGGTAGAACCACTGCTCGGCAAACGCCCACATGGCAAGGTTCAGAAGCGGCCCGAACACGATAAACGCGACCAGGCCCAGTAGCGCGCCCAGCACGAGTGGAGAGGCGATCCTGGCGATGGTCATGCGCCGGCCTCCCGGCGCAGGGTCAGGCGCAGGTAGAACCACGCCGTCACGGCGGTCAACGCGTAGGAGAAGAGCCCTAGAGCGTTGGCGATACCGTAGTCGCCGTAGTAGGTAATGCGGTGAGCCATCATCGAGGTCATCATGGTGGGGTTGCCTGCGATCAGCATCATTGGTACCGACAGCACCGAGAGCATGGCGACCATCGAGAGAATCAGCCCCACCCACAGCGTGGGCGCGGCCTGGGGCAGCACGATCTCGAACAGACAGCGCAGGCGGCTGGCGCCTGCGTTACGTGCGGCTTCTATATGGCTGCGCTCGACCGCCGCCATGGCGCCAGCCAGCAGCAGCGTGACAAATGGAATCTGCTTCCAGGCGAACGTGAGCACCAGGCCGCGCCAGTCAAGAAAGCTCTGGGCACTGCTTGATGCCATCAGCCCGGTTTCCACCAGCACGTTATTCATCATGCCGTTGGTGGCCAGAAACGAACGGGCGATCTGGCCGGTGACCACAAATGGAATAAACAGCGGCCAGCGGTAAAGCCAGCGCAATACACGCACCGCCCAGGGCGTCGCGCCCAGCGTCAGATAGCCTGCAATCGCGATGGACATGACCGCGATAAGTGCAAGCGACGCCGATACCACGCCCATCGAGAACAGCATGTCGCGACCATAAAGCGAAAACGCGCGTACCACGTGTTCGGTGGTCCAGGCGCCGCTGCCGTCACGAAAGGCCGTGACCAGCGAGCGCATCAGCGGCAGCGCATACAGCAGCGTGATGGCCGTCAGCGCCGGCAGGACCAGCAGCACCCCCAAACGTATGCGAGGCAGCCGCTTTCGCGGGGCAGGCAGTGAGTAGGCTTGAGACGACATTGTCATGAGGACTTCCGTAATGAAGGAGGGCGCAAGGCCCTCCAGGGTGGATCATGGCAGGCGGGCCGTTCACCTAGTGGCTGACATGGCTTTCGTAGGCTTCCAGAATGGCGCGGAAGTAGTCGGCCTGGGGCATGGACAAACCGCGCTCGGCCAGTGTCTCCGGCGTTACGTCAGAGTAGAGCTGCGCCCACTGCGCGTCGCTCAGCACGTCGCGCACGTGCTCGGCGTCGATGCCGGGAAACCAGTTGAACCGGCCCACGATGCCTTCCGCCTGAACTTCGGGGCTGGTGGCGAGGGCGATAAACTCGGCAGCAAGCTCGGCGTGTTCGGCGCGCTCGGGAATCACGTAGTACATCGGCTGACCCGGCATGCCGGGTTCCAGCAGCAGCAGGCGAAAGTCCGGGTTCAGGCGGCCATCGGCCATCCAGGTGTAGTACATGTCCATCCACACCGGACCCATGGCGATTTCGCCACGGTTCATGGCATCCATGGTGCCGGCATTGCCGGGTGTCAGGGTGACGTGCTGATTGAAGGTGCGCAGCTGATCGAGTGCCTCTGCCCAGTGCTCAGGTGCGTCCTCTTCCCAAGGGCCGTTCTGCAGGGTGTCCATCATGTCGGTGAAGGCGTACATCCAGCCAAACACGAACCCCACGCCCGCCATGCCGCCGGTTATGCCGTTGTAACCAAACTGCCCCGGATGCTCTTCGGCCCATTCGGCCAACGCCTGATAGCTTTGCGGGGGCTGCCCCAGCAGTGCCGGGTTGTAGGCGATGGCAATCTGGCTCTGGAACATCGGCATCACATAGCCTTCCACATCGACGCCCAGCGCATTGCGGGCACTTGCTGCGCTGGCAAGCTCTCCCGTCGGCAGGCTATCCACATAAGCCCCCAGCAGGCCCTCTTCTGCCATCTGCCCCGCCATGCGTTGATGAATGACCGCCACGTCCACGCCCCAGGTGGCGTTTTCGCGCTGGGCGCTCAAGGTTTCGTAGATGGCCTGGCTGCCAGCATCACCCGGGCCCGTGCCGAGGGCGCGAACGCGAACGTCCGGATGTTCGGCCTCAAAGCGCGGGGCGAGAAACTCGTTGATGTACTCGACCATGTTGTCATCACCCGCCGTGAACACGTTGAGCGTTGTGGCGGCCATGGCAGGGGCAGCGACCGCACTGGTCAGCAGGCCAAGCGTAAGGGCTAGGGGTTTCATGCGATATCCTCGTGTCGATCAAGTGGCGGCAGATGCCGGTCATCCGGCCCGAAGGGAATAAGAGCCGATTCGGGCACCTGAAGCGCGGCAAAGGTACCCGGTGCAACAGGGGTCGCGGAGGTGGCGAAGAGCTCGGCGTCATGGGTATCGATCAAGACGTGATAGCCATCGCCGGTGTACACGCATTCAGTGACGCGGCCCTTGCGGATGAGCGCTTGGGGGCAGGGCGGCGCGTCAAGGTGCGCATCGCGGGTGCGAAAGCCGAAGGTAACGGCGCCGCTTTCACCCATCGGGTCCTGAGGGGTACGGGTAACGGTGTTATCAACCCCCAGAAAGCGGGCCGCACCCAGGTCGGCGGGCTGCTGGTAAAGCGTTTGCGGGGTCGAGACCTGAACCACGTGGCCTGCGCGCATCAGCACGATCTGGTCGGCCATCTGCAGCGCCTCTTCCTGATCGTGGGTCACCATGATGGTGGTGATTCCCAGCGATTTCTGCAGGCGGCGCAGTTCGCTGCGCAAGCTGCGCCGAATGGCGGCGTCCAGGTTGGAGAGTGGCTCATCAAGCAGCAGAAGTGGCGGGTCGATGATCAGGGCGCGACCCAGGGCAATGCGCTGGCGCTGCCCGCCGGAAAGCTTTGTGACGGCGCGTTCCTCGAAACCGGAAAGCTCCAGGCGGGCAAGCATCTCGGCCACCTTGCGCCGGCGCTCGGTGCGCGTAACGCCACGCAGCTTCAGCGGGTAGCCAAGGTTTTCTTCCACACTCATGTGCGGCCAGAGCGCGTAGGACTGAAACACCATCGCCGTCTCGCGCTTTTCCGGTGGCAAGTGGGTGAGCGCGCGGCGGCCCAGGCGGATCTCGCCGCGGCTTAACGGTGTGAAGCCGGCAATGGCGCGCAGCAGCGTGGTCTTGCCACAGCCTGAAGGCCCGAGCAGGCAGGTAAAGCTTCCCGGCGATACGTCCAGATGAATGTCGTCCAGGATGCGCTGTCGGCCCAGGTCTACCGTCACGTTGTTGAGGGTCAGCGCTTCAGTGCTCATAAGCGGACTCCATGCTGTTCACTCCGTTTTGAAAGCGCGTGCAAAATTGCGGATGGAGGTATCCTAGAACGCCTGCGTGACGCTTTGATGTACGTTTTAAAACACGTTATGAGCGCTTGAGGGGTGCTAGGATGGCGGCGTCATCAGGCGAAAAGAGCGTTAAAGGATGCTTGAACTCTCTAGAGCAGGCGGGACATGCCCATGCGGGTAACGGCGGATGACGTGGCTCGGGCCGCGGGAGTGTCGCGCGCCATGGTGTCGCGTGCGTTCACGCCCGGCGCATCGATTTCGATGCGCAAACGTGAGCATGTGCACAGCGTCGCCCAGCGCCTTGGCTATCGGCCCAACCTGATCGCCCGCGGGCTGACTGGCCAGCGCACCGGGCTGATCGCGGTGGTGGTAGGTGAAATATCCAGGCCTTACGAGGCCTGGCTGCTGGAGCATCTGGTCAAGGCGCTGAGTACTCAAGGCTATCAGCCGCTGCTCCTGGCGGTTCAGGGGGGCAGTCTTACCGAGATGCTTGACCACGCTCTGGCCTATCAGGTGGATGGCGCGATTGTCGCTGCCGGCTTGGTCAGCCGGGAAATTGCTGATAGGTGCCGCGCTTCAGGCGCACCGCTGGTGTTGATCGGTCGGGTGCTGGAGAAAAGCGCAACCGATGCGGTGTGCTGTGATAATAAAGAAGGCATGCGCCTGCTCGCCGCACGGCTGGCCGGGCAGGGACGCCGGCGTCTCGCCTGGCTGGGTGGCACGCTGGATACCTTCTCGGACCAGGAGCGCGGGCGGGCGCTTGAAGCGTCGCTTGCTGATCACGGCGTGACGCTGCTGACCCGGCGACGGGGAGATTTCTCCCAGGCAAGTGGGGTAATCGAGGGCGGGCGGCTTCTGGATGCCGGGTTGGGTCTTGATGGCATTATATGTGCCAATGACGCTATGGCACTGGGAGTGCTGGACGCCGCCGCCCAGCGCGGTATAAAGGTACCGGACGACCTGGCAGTGACCGGCTTCGACGACGTGCCGGGCGCGGCTCTGGGGCGCTGCCCGTTGACCACCGTGCGCAATCCGGTGAGTGAGACGGCGCACGCAGCGCTTGAATTGCTGAAAGCCCGACTGCAGACCCCGGGGCGAGCAACGCAGGTGGTGAGAGTCGGCGTTACGCTGGTCGAGCGTACCAGCGCCTGACCTTGAATGGCTGCATACCAACGATTATCCGCGTGCAGCGGCGGTTGACGTATTGTGAGTTTTCTGGCTGTCAGGCTTTCCAAGCCGGGCACATTTGCGTAGAATGCGGCCTCTTCATGCGTGGGTGTTGGCGATATATGCGCAAGCATCGCCGCGATATCCGCCCTTGAAGCGCTTAAAGTACTCCCTTTTCACTTGCTTGTAAGTGATAAAAGTACCCAGAAAACAGCATGATGAGTGTTCTGATAGCGGTCTTCGCTACTTCCCACTCTCGTAACCTCAACCGAAGGATAGTTATCGTATGGTTACCATTCGTTTGGCACGTGGTGGCGCCAAGAAGCGTCCCTTTTACCACCTGACTGTTACCGACTCGCGTAACGCCCGTGACGGCCGTTTCATCGAGCGTATCGGCTTCTTCAACCCGGTTGCCCGTGGTCAGGAAGAGCGTCTGCGCGTTGATCTCGAGCGTGTTACTCACTGGCAGAGCCAAGGCGCCCAGCTGTCTGGTCGTGTTGCTGAGCTGGTTAAAGAAGCGCGTAAACAGGCCTGAGCCTGTTCGCTTGAGTCTGATGTTGTAAGTCGAGGTCGTCGATGACGCGTTTAGAAACAAGCCATACTGACGACACGCACGTGGTGTTAGGCAAGCTGACTAGCCCTCACGGGGTGAAAGGTTGGCTCAAGGTGTATTCCTACACCAACCCCATGGACAGCATTCTGGACTACCCCGAATGGTGGGTGCGCAAGGGGGAAACCCTGACGCGGATGACCATTGTTCAGGGACGTCGGCAGGGCAAGGGCCTTGTAGTGCAATTGAAAGGCGTGGATGACCGGGATGCGGCCGAAGCACTGGCCCAGACGGATATCGTACTGCCCAAGGATGCACTGCCTGCGCTTGCAGCCGATGAGTATTACTGGCATGAGCTTGAAGGCCTGGCTGTTTTCACTCAAGCCGGCGAGCGGTTGGGACGGGTAAGCTACCTGTTTGAAACCGGCGCCAACGATGTCATGGTGGTTCGCGGTGATGAGGACGCGATCGACAAGCGCGAGCGGCTACTACCGTTTCTGCCTGATGATGTGATTGTCGAAATCAGCCTTGAAGATGACCGTATGGTCGTTGACTGGGATCCTGAGTTTTGAGCAGTGACACACTCTTCGATGCGCAGGCGTCGGGAACTGGCAGTAACGTGGATGCGCCCGCGATGTGGATCGGCGTGGTGTCGTTGTTTCCCGAGATGTTCGATGCCCTTACGCAGCAAGGCGTAGTGGGTCGTGCGGTCGAGAAGCAGCGTATTTCACTCGAGTTCTGGAATCCGCGAGATTATGCCACCGACCGCCATCGCAGCGTGGATGACCGCCCTTACGGCGGTGGCCCGGGCATGTTGATGAAGGTCGATACGCTACGTCATGCAATCAGTGACGCGCGTGAACGTGCACATCAGGCAACCGGCCTTGTGCCGACCGTGATCTACCTTTCGCCCCAGGGGCGCAAGCTGGATCAGAAAGGCGCACAGGCACTGGCGGCGGCAGGCCCCCTTGTGGTGGTTGCCGGGCGCTATGAAGGTATTGATGAGCGCGTGGTGGAAAGTGACATCGATGAAGAATGGTCGATTGGCGACTATGTGTTGAGTGGCGGTGAGCTGCCTGCCATGGTACTGATCGACGCGGCGGCAAGGCTGGTACCCGGCGTATTGGGGCATCAGGACTCCGCTATCGAAGACTCGTTTAACGACGGTCTGCTGGACTGCCCGCACTATACCCGTCCGGAAGTCATCGACGGGAAGCACGTGCCGGATGTGCTGCTAAGCGGTAATCACGCCGCCATCAAGCGCTGGCGCTTGAAGCAGTCGTTAGGCCGCACGTGGCAGCGCCGCCCGGACCTTCTGGAAGGGCGTACGCTTGATGCCGAGCAGCAGCGGCTTTTGAACGAGTTTATCGAGGAACACGCTCTATCCGCCAGGTAGGTTGTTTTTCAACTACATGGATCAGAGCGGCGGTGCAGGGCGAACAAGGCAACTTGCCTGCGTACCTGCGTCACCCATAACGACTCCCGCGAAGCTCGTTTCGAGCGCCGGGATCACGGTTTGCCCCTTCCACAACTGCGTGGCAAGCCATTACGTTATTTAGGAGCATGAAGATGAGCAGCAAGAACAAGGTGATCCAGGCGATCGAAAACGAGCAGATGGGTAAAGAGATCCCTTCTTTTGCTCCCGGCGACACCATCGTCGTTCAGGTTAAAGTCAAGGAAGGCACCCGCGAGCGTCTGCAGGCCTTCGAAGGTGTGGTTATCGGCAAGCGTAACCGTGGCCTGAACTCCGCTTTCACCGTGCGCAAGATTTCTCACGGTGTGGGTGTCGAGCGTACCTTCCAGACCTACAGCCCGCTGGTTGACTCTCTTGAAGTCAAGCGTCGTGGTGACGTGCGTCAAGCCAAGCTGTACTACCTGCGCGAGCGCAGCGGCAAGTCAGCGCGTATCAAGGAAAAGCTGGCCTAAGCGCCACTTTTCTCGGGCGTACGCGGTGGCTGAACACGCGTGGCGCCCGGATACCAGGACCCCGTCACCGCTTTGCGGGGCGGGGTTTTGTTTATGTGTCTGACCACTATTGCGAGACGGTAAAAACTATTCTGGGGCGGCTAACGTATGAGCATGATGGATGCTTTTTTGGACGCTCTATGGCTGGAGCAGGGGGCCAGTGATCATACGTTAGCGGCCTATCGGCGCGATCTCACCGCCTGGCAGCAGCATCTGGAGGGCCACGGTGAGGATCTGCTCACCCCGGCACCTGAACGGCTGGCTGCCTGGTTCGAGGCGCGCCGCGAACAGGGCTATCAGCTGCGCAGCAATGCCCGGCTGCTGTCCACGCTGCGCAGTTTCTACCGCTGGGCGCGCCTGCAGGGCCATGTGCAAAGCGACCCGCTTGCCGAAGTGAAGCTGCCGCGGGTAACGCCCGGGCTGCCCAATACGCTGGATGAAGACGAGGTCGAGCGCCTTTTGCTGGCACCGGACACCGCCACACCGCTTGGCGTGCGCGACCGCACCATGCTGGAGCTGCTTTACGCCTGCGGGCTGCGCGTCTCGGAGCTTGTCTCGCTGACCGGGGACGCGGTCAATCTGCGCCAGAATGTGGTGCGGGTGCGCGGCAAGGGCGATAAAGACCGCCTGGTGCCCATGGGCGAAGAGGCCGCGGACTGGCTGGCCCACTACATGGCCACGGCACGCGTGGCGCTGATGAGCGACCCGACGAAGCCAGCGTTGTTTCCGGGCCGCAGTGATAAGGCCATGACTCGGCAGACCTTCTGGCACCGTATAAAGGCTCATGCCATCACTGCCGGTATCTCACGCCCGCTGTCGCCGCACACGCTGCGCCATGCATTTGCGACACATTTATTGAATCATGGGGCCAATTTACGGGTCGTACAGCTGCTGTTAGGCCATAGCGATCTATCCACGACCCAAATTTATACGCATGTTGCCCAAGCGCGCTTGGAAAATCTGCATGCTGAACATCATCCGCGAGGTTGAAGAAAGAATGCGTCAACGTACGGTTACTCCCGCTTTACGCTCTGCCTTACTCACGCTCGCCGTGGCCAGCGTTTTACCTTTCACCGCCCATGCCGATGCCACGGCAGACCAGCTGCGCGAGTCGCTCAGCGTCAACGGCCAGGCGATGCCGGTGGAGCAGGTAAGCGCCACGCCGATGGACGGCATCTACCACGTGCGCCTGGAGAGCGGGGAGTCGTTCTACTCCAATGCCGACGGCAGCCATTTCCTGGTGGGCGATCTTTTCGAGAATACCGATACCGGCCTGGTCAACCTGACCGAGCAGGCCAAGAACCAGGAGCGCGTGGCGGCGCTTGCCAGCGTACCGGAGTCCGAGCGCGTGGTTTACCGCGGGGTAGAGGAGCCCAAGGCGACGGTGGTGGTGTTTACCGACCCGACCTGCCCCTACTGTGAGCGCCTGCATGAAGCCGTGCCCGAGCTTAACGAGCGCGGCATTGCGGTACACTACCTGGCGTTCCCGCGGGCAGGCCTTGACAGCGCCGCCGCCACCTCGATGCAGCAGGCGTGGTGTTCGGATAACCCCAGCGAAGCCATGACCCGTGCCCAGCAGCGTCAGCCGCTGACCGGCCCGGCGGATTGCGATAACCCGGTCGCCGAGCAGTATAATCTGGGCATGGCGCTAGGCGTTCAGGGCACGCCGGCGATTATTTTGCCCGATGGCCAGCTGGTGCCGGGTTATGTACCGCCAGAAAGGCTGGCTGCCATGTTAGGCTTGGACGACGCGTAAGCGCGATTCAACAAGGCACGCTCGACAAGTGCCACCCGATAGACAACACCGCCAAGTGGCGGTGACGCTGGAACACTGAATTTAAGATCGGGCGCGAGGCGCGCCCACCACGAAAGGGGATGTATTTTGAAACCGGTAAGAGTAGGCATTTGTGGGCTAGGTACGGTCGGCGGCGGCACCTTCAATGTGCTGACCCGCAACGCAGACGATATTGCACGTCGTGCAGGCCGTCCCATTGTGATTGAGCAGGTCGCTCACCGCAGTATTCACCCCGACTGCGACATTACCGGTATCAATGCCACCACCGACGTGTTCGAAGTGGCCACCAACCCCAACGTGGATGTTCTGGTCGAATTGATCGGCGGCTACGACATGGCTCGCGAGCTGGTGCTCACCGCGATTGCCAACGGCAAGCACGTGGTGACTGCCAACAAGGCGCTGATTGCGGTACACGGCAATGAAATCTTCAAGGCCGCCCATGAAAAGGGCGTGATCGTTGCATTCGAAGCCGCTGTTGCCGGCGGTATCCCGGTCATCAAGTCGCTGCGTGAAGGCCTGGGTGCCAACCGTATCGAGTGGGTAGCCGGTATCATCAACGGCACCGGCAACTATATCCTGACCCATATGCGCGACGAAGGCCGGGCCTTTGAAGACGTGCTCGCCGAAGCGCAGGCGCTGGGCTACGCCGAAGCTGACCCCACCTTTGACGTGGAAGGTATCGACGCCGCCCACAAGCTGACCATCCTGGCCTCGATTGCCTACGGCGTGCCGCTGCAGTTCGAAAAAGCCTTCACCGAAGGCATTTCACGGATTACCGCCGAGGACGTCGAGCAGGCCGATAATCTGGGCTACATCATCAAGCATCTGGGCATTTCCAAGCGCACCGACCAGGGCCTTGAACTGCGCGTTCACCCCACCCTGATTCCCAAGGAGCGTTTGCTTGCCAACGTGCACGGCGTGAAGAACGCCATCGCCGTCATGGGAGATGCCGTTGGCCCGACGCTCTACTACGGCGCCGGTGCGGGTGCCGAACCCACGGCTTCTGCCGTGGTGGCAGATCTGCTCGACGTGGCCCGGGATATCTCCACCGACCATCACTACCGCGTGCCTTACCTGGCGTTCAGCGGCATCGACGAAGATGTCAGCCAGCTGCCGATCATGCCGATGGAAGACATCACCACGGCCTACTACCTGCGCCTTCTGGCGGTGGACCGCCCCGGCGTGCTTGCGCGTGTCGCGACGATTCTTGCCGAGCAGGGCATCTCGATTGAAGCACTGATTCAAAAAGAGGCGACCGAAGGCGAGCTGGTGCCGATCATTTTGCTGACTCACCGTACCAAGGAGAAGCAGATGAACGAAGCCATTCGCGAAATCGAAGCCATGGCCGATATCGCCGGGCCCGTCACGCGTATCCGTGTGGAAAGCCTGAGCGAAGGGGAGTAACCCGATATGCGCTATATCAGTACGCGTGGGCAGGCGCCCGCGCTCTCCTTTGAGGAAGTGGTACTTACCGGCATGGCCAGCGACGGCGGCCTCTACGTGCCCGAAGAGATCCCTGCGCTGTCCAAAGAGGACCTGGCCGACATGGCCGGGCTCTCCTACGCCGAGATCGCCTTTCGGGTGATGAAGCCGTTCGTCAATGGCGAGATCGACGACGAGACGTTTCGCACCCTCGTGACCGAGGCCTATGCCACCTTCAGTCACGATGCGGTGGTGCCGCTCAAGCAGCTCGACGCCAACCACTTTCTGCTCGAACAGTTCCACGGCCCGACGCTGGCGTTCAAGGACGTGGCGCTGCAGCTTCTGGGGCGTCTGCTCGATCACTTCTTGAAAAAGCGCGGCGAGCGCGCGGTGATCATGGGCGCGACCTCCGGTGACACCGGCTCGGCGGCGATTGAGGGCTGCCGCCACTGTGACAACCTGGATATCTTCATTCTGCATCCGCATAAGCGGGTATCCGAGGTGCAGCGGCGCCAGATGACGTCGGTGCTGGCCGATAACGTCTTCAATATCGCCATCGAAGGCAATTTCGACGACGCCCAGGCGATGGTCAAGGCAAGCTTCGCCGACCAGGACTTCCTGAACGGCACGCGCCTGGTCGCGGTCAACTCGATCAACTGGGCACGCATCATGGCCCAGATCGTCTACTACGTGGCCGCCGGTGTGGCGCTTGGCGCGCCGCATCGTCAGGTCAGCTTCTGTGTGCCGTCGGCCAACTTCGGCAACGTGTTTGCCGGCTACATGGCATACAGGATGGGGCTGCCGGTGAAGCAGTTCATCATCGCCACCAACGCCAACGATATTCTCCACCGGACGCTTGCCGCCAACGACTTCTCGAAAAAGGAGCTTGAGGCAACGCTCGCGCCGTCCATGGATATCGTGGTGTCGTCGAACTTCGAGCGCCTGCTGTTTGACGCCTACGAGCGTGATGGTGCCGCTGTGGCCGCACTCCTGGAGCGCTTTCAGCAAGAACCGACAGCGCTTGCCGAGGCACCCCTTGAAAGGCTGCGCGAGAAGTTTTCAAGCTACAGCGTGGATGACGCGACCATTCTCGACGTCATTCGTGAAGCGCATCACCGCACCGGCGAGATGCTCGACCCGCACACCGCCACCGGCTACCGGGCTGCCGAGCGCGCTCGCATCGATCAATCCACGCCGATGATCACGCTGGCCACCGCGCATCCTGCCAAGTTCGCCGAGGCCGTGGTGAAGGCCGGGTTCCAGGGCGTGCCGCTGCCTACCCATATGGATGATCTGCTGGAGCGCGAAGAGCGCTACACGGTGCTGCCCGCCGAGCTAAGTGCCGTACAGCAGTTTGTTGCGGATAACCGCCGTTAACCCAGGATAGCCGCTTTGCCTGATGTTTCTCAGCACTCCACCCAGCCCAGGCTGGAGCCTCGTCCCCTGGACGAGGCTGTCTACGCGCGTGCCCAGTCAGAAGGCCTGAGCGAGCTTCAGGCGCGGCTGCTGGCCTCACGCCTGCCTGGCTATGAAGGTGAGCTGGCGCCGCTGGTAACCCCCAGCCTGCGCTATCTGGCTCACCCGGAAAAGCTCGCCGACGGCCGCCGCGCTGCCGAGCGTATCGCCCAGGCGGTGGCCGAGGGTGAATCCATCGGCATTCTGACCGACTACGATGTGGACGGCATCACCTCCCACGTGGTGATTCGGCGTACGCTGGTGGAGCTTTTCGGCGTGCCCGAACATCGGCTTCACAGCCTGATTGGTCATCGAATCAACGACGGCTACGGCATCAGCCTGCCGCTGGTCGAGCGCACGCTGGCGCTCAAGCCGTTTCCCACGCTGGTGATTACTGCCGACTGCGGAAGCTCTGACGAGCCGCGCATTGCACGCATGAAGGCGGCGGGCATCGACGTGGTGGTCAGCGATCACCACGCACTGCCGCTGGAAGGTCCGCCTGAGTCGGCCTATGCCTGCGTCAACCCGACCCGCCCGGATTGTGGCTACCCGGACAAGACCATTGCCGGGTGCATGGTTGCCTGGCTTCTGATGTCCCTGGCACGTGGCGTATTGGTGGAGTGGGGCGCATTGCCCAGCGCCACACCCAAGCTTTCGCCCTGGCTCTCTTACGTTGCGCTGGGCACCGTGGCGGACTGCGTGTCGCTGGGCGGAAGCCCCGCCAACCGCGCGGTGGTGAGCCACGGGTTGACGCTGATCAATCGCATGGATGCCGCCTGCTGGCGGGCCATGGCGGCGCGGCTCGGCGCCGACAGTGTGCCGTTCAACGCTGAAACCCTGGCCTTTCAGATGGGGCCGCGTATCAACGCCCGTTCGCGGCTGGATGACCCTTACGCCGCCCTGCACTTCATGCTTGCTGAAAGCGATGGCGTTGCCAACCGCCAGCTGGAAGTGCTCGATCAGGATAACCAGTCGCGCAAGGCCATCGAGGCCGATATGGCCGAAGAGGCGAAGGCACTTGCCGCCGGCGCGCTGGCGGCGGACGAACCGGCGGTAGTGGTGCTGCTTGAAGATGGTCACCCCGGTGTTCAGGGGATCGTGGCATCGCGCCTGGTGCAGGCCTACGGCCGGCCGGCGCTGGTGCTCACCCGGGCGGCTGCGCCCGATATGCTGACCGGCTCGGGCCGCTCGATTGACGGGCTGCACCTGCGTGATGCGCTACAGCGCACCTTTGAGCTGGCGCCGGAGGCGCTACCGCGCTTTGGCGGGCACGATGGCGCGGCCGGAGTGGGCGTACCGCGCGAGCAATTGGATGCGTTCAAGCAGGCCTTTCTCCGGGCGGTCGCCGAGCAGTTGGAAGGTCGCGAGCTTTACCCGCGCCTCTGGACCGACGGCGAGCTTTCTACCGCGCAGCTCTCGCTTGCCACGCTTGAGGAGATCGACGCGCTGGGCCCGTACGGCCGGGAGTTTGATCCGCCGCTGTTCGAGGGGCGCTTTATTGTCGAAGCGCTGCGTCCGGTGGGGGCCGACGGCGCCCACCTGATGCTCGAACTCTCCATGGGCGCCATCACTTGCAAGGCCATCTGGTTTCGTGCGCTGACCCCCGGCGAGCTGCCCGCGTTCGCCATCGGCGATACGCTGCACTGTGCCTACAAGCTCAACCGCAACCGCTGGCGGGGGCGTGAGTCGCTGCAGCTGATGGTCGAGCATGCCCGTGCCGTCTAGCCCCGGTTCTCTACAGGTTCGATCACCCGAGTAAGGACGTCCCATGCGTGTGGAAGCGTTACCCAAGGACCCGCATCGCCCCTACGAAGATGTCATGGCCATGCTGCTGGGCACGCTGTTTGTTGCACTCGGCATCACCTTCTATACCCAGGCGGTGCTGCTGACCGGCAGTACGGCGGGCCTGGCACTGCTGCTCAATTACGTCACGCAGTGGGGGTTCGGGTTCTGGTTCTTTACCATCAACCTGCCGTTTTACTACCTGGCGATCAAGCGCATGGGGTGGAGCTTTACGCTGCGCACCTTTGCCGCCATTGGTCTGGTGTCGCTGTTTTCTGAATTGACCCAGAGCTGGGTGGTCTTCGAGCGCGTGCCGGCGCTGTATGCAGCGCTGATGGGTGGGGCGCTGATGGGTATCGGCATGCTGATGCTGTTTCGCCACCGTACAAGCCTCGGGGGCATCAACATTCTGGCGCTCTATCTGCAGGACCGCCACGGCCTGCGCGCCGGCTACGTGCAGCTGGGCATCGACGGGCTGATATTGCTGCTCGCACTTACCCAGCTGCCGCTTGACCGAGTCGGCTACTCGGTGCTGGGGGCGCTCACGCTCAACCTGATCATCGCGCTCAATCACAAGCCGGGGCGCTATATCGGCGTCAGCTAGCTCAGCCAGAACCACCATACGACCAGGGCGATCAAGCCAAGCCCGGCCGCGTTCACCAGTAGGCTCATGGGGTTTTCTCCTGTTGGGTGGGTTGCCATAGCCGCAGGCGATTGGCGTTACTGACCACGGTGATGGAGGAGAGCGACATGGCAACCCCGGCGATGATCGGTGACAGCAGCATGCCGGTCAGCGGGTAGAGAAGCCCAGCAGCGATGGGAATGCACAGCACGTTGTAGCCAAAGGCGCCTGCCAGGTTCTGCTTGATATTGGCAAGCGTGGCGCGGCTTATTTCAATCGCCGACGCCACCCCGTGCAGCGAGCCGCGCATCAGCGTCATGCCCGCGCTCTCGATGGCGATATCGGTTCCTTGGCCAATGGCAAAACCGACGTTGGCGCGGGCCAGCGCCGGGGCATCGTTGATGCCGTCGCCCACCATGCCGACAACGTCTCCCGCCTGTTGCAGGCGCTCGATCTCCGCGTGCTTGTCATCCGGCGTCAGCCCCGCCTTGAAAGTGGTAATCCCTACCTCTCGGGCAATGGCGGCGGCGGTGCGCGCGTTATCGCCGGTCAGCATGATCACGTTCAGGCCATCTTCCTGCAGGCGCTTGACTGCCGCGGCGGCGTCCGCGCGCAGCGCGTCGCTGATCCCGAACAGAGCGATCAGCTCGCCATCCAGCGCCAGGTACACCAGGGTGCGCGCCTGCTCCTCGAGCGTCTGCGTCTGCTGCCTGGCGGCTGCGAGATCCACGCCGGCCGCTTCCAGCAGGCGTGCGTTGCCCAGCAGCAGCGCTTTTCCATCGCGGGTGTGAGCTTTTACGCCGCCACCGGTCACGCTGTCGAAATCGCTAATCTCGCGCGTCACGGCGCCGTGCTGCTCGGCGTAGTTCACCAGCGCCGAGGCCAGCGGATGTTCAGAGCTGCGCTCGAGGGCGTGCACCCAGCCCAGGGCGGTGGCAGGCTCGACGCCGAACACATGGGCATCGGTGACGCTGGGCTTGCCTTCGGTGAGCGTGCCGGTTTTATCCACCACCAGCGTGGTCAGCCGGCTGGCGGTTTGCAGCGCCTCGCCGCTTCTGACCAGCACACCCTGCTCGGCTGCCTTGCCCACGCCGATCATGGTGGAAATGGGCGTCGCCAGACCGAGCGCGCAGGGGCAGGCGATGATCAGCACGGTGGTCGCCGCTACCAGCATATGGATGATGCGCGGCTCGGGGCCGAGGTTGAACCACACGAGTGCGGCCAGTACGGCGATGATCATCACCGCAGGCACGAACACGCCGGAGACCTTGTCGGCCAGCTCGCCGATTGGCGGGCGGGAGTTCTGGGCGCTGGCCACCTGTTCGGTGATCTGGCCAAGGCGGGTATCGTGGCCCACGCGAGTGGCGCGATACACAAGCCCCCCCTTGCCGTTCACGGTGCCTGCGCTGACCTCATCGCCACGACACTTGGCGATCGGCAGCGGCTCGCCGGTCAGCATCGATTCATCGATATGGCTCTGGCCCTCGGTTACCTCCCCATCCACGGGAAGGCGCTCGCCGGGACGTACGCGGATATGGTCGCCTGCGCGCACCTCGTCCACGTCGATCTCCTGCTCGACGCCGTCCCGGATTACCCGCGCCGTACGGCTTTGTAGATCGAGCAGGCGTTTCAGGGCATTGCTGGTACGCCCCCGGGCGCGAAGCTCCAGAGCGTTGCCCAGCAGGATAAGCCCGATCACCATGGCCGCGGCTTCGAAATAGATACCCTGAGCCGCCTCCGGCAGCCAGGGCGCAAATGCCACCACCGCCATGGAGTAGAGCCACGCGGTGCCCGTGCCCATGGCCACCAGCGTATCCATGTTGGCCTGGTGGCGCTTGAGGCTCTGCCAGGCGTTGACGAAGAAGTGGCGCCCCGGAAAGGCCAGCACGCCAAGCGTCAGAAGGCCCACGGCCAGCCAGTAAAGCCGCCCTGTGCCCATCGGGTGCGGGTGGTAGATAAACATGCTGAGCATCAGTGGTACCGCAAGTGCCAGCGAGGCGGCGCTGCCTCTGAGTCGCTTTTTGTAGGTAGTGGCGTCCTGCTCGGCGCGCACGCGCTCGGCCTCACGCATGTCCACGATCGGCTCGGCGTGGTAACCGGCGCTGGCCACGGCGTCGATCAGCGCCTGCGGCTCGGCGCTGCCCGACACCTGGGCGATGTGAGTGGCGAAATTGACGCTGGCCGACGCCACGCCTTGAGTCTGCTCAAGAGCACTCTGGACGCTTTTGACACAGCCCGCGCAGGTCATGCCGCTGATGGCCAGGCGCACAGAGGACGCGCTGGCGGCTGGTGCCGGGCTTGCCGGTAGCGCGGCGGGTTCCTCTGGCGTCGCTAGCGCTGGGCTGGCGACATCTGCCGGATAACCCGCTCTGGCCAGCGCCTCATCCAGCGCCGACTCGCTCAGCGAGGTGGCCACCTCCAGGCGTTTTTCGGCGGGGGTGCCGGTGACCTCGGCCGTCGGGTCGTCTGCCTGAATGGCCTCGCGCATGCGCTTGACGCAGCCCTGGCAGCTCATTTTGCCGACGGTACGCGTGAGCAGGTGGCGGGAATCGTGGGCGGTACTCATAACGCCTCCCTGGAAGATGCGTCATCGGGAAAGCTTTCGATCAGGCGGCACAGGCTGTGCCCATCCGGCGTGCCGTCAGGCATGTGTTGCCAACTTTCGAGCGCCTGTTCCATGCGCTGGGCCAAGGCTTCAAGCTCTTCGATGCGTGCGCGGATCTGCGGTAAACGGCTGGCCAGCAGGTCGCGTACCAGCGGGCAGGGCGAGTCGCCGTGGTCGGCGTGAAGCAGAATGTCGCGTATTTCGCTGACGCTGAAGCCGAGCTTGCGTGCCCGCTGTATGAAGTGCAGCCGCTCGAGATCCGCGCTGGAATATAGCTGGTAGCCGTTATCCGGATGACGCTTCGGGGAAAGCAGCCCCTCGCGGGTGTAGTGGCGCACTGTTTCTGCGGTCACGTCGCCGTGTTTGGCAAGCTCACTGACTTTCATCGCGCTCTCCCGTATAGCCGTTTGCAATGCCCTCAGTGTAAAACCTATGGGTTACACACAGGTCAAGCGAGATAATGTCAGATGTCCCAAAAAAGACTTAATACGATCAAAACAACGTTTTAAAACGTTCGTGCGACTAATGTATAAGCAAAAAACAAAATAAAACGCCCGTTTGCCTCTTGAACCCCAGGCCACATTGGGCGAAAACTGCAGGGTGGGATCACGCTATAAAAATATCGCAGGCGGGTGCACCTATCCGCGGGATCAATGGGACAAGAGGCCGACCATGAATAATAAATTCAACAAGCTCACGCTGGCAGCTGCGGTTTCGGCAGCTGTCTTCACAAGCCACGCCAATGCCGGTGGCTATCAGGTCAACGAGCAGAGTGTCAGCGGCCAGGGTTACGGGCACGCGGGCCGCAGCTCCAACGTGAACGATGCCACTATCGTTTACGGCAACCCGGCGGGCATGTCGTTTCTTGACCGCGCCCAGGTAACCGCGGGTGGCACTTACCTGAACGTCAATACTGATATCGACAACGTCCGGGCTAACCGCACGCTGGATGCCGGCGTGGCAACTGGCGGTGCACCCGCGGGCGTGCAGGTGCCGGTAGGCGCCATTCCCGGGGGCAACGAGGGCGATATGGTGCCCGGCACGCTGATACCGTTTGCCTTCTATGCTCAGCCGGTCACGGATCGTCTGGCCTTCGGCTTCGGGGTTTACGCGCCGTTTGGATCCAAGACCGAGTATGAAAACGACTTTCAGGGTCGTTACTTTGGTGACTATACCGAGGTCAAGGTGGTTTCCGCCCAGCCGACGGTCTCCTACCGCCTGAATGATCAGTGGGCCGTGGGTGCCGGCGTTACCTACAACAAGGTGGATGGTGAGCTGCGCCGCAAACTGCCCTCAGGCGCCGGCTTCAATCCCGCCACCGATATCGATTCGCGAGTCGAAGGCGATGATGATGCGTGGGGCTATAACCTCGGGGTGATCTATCAGCCCGTGCCGGAAACCACGTTCGGCTTGACCTACCGTTCGAAGGTCGATTACACCCTGGAAGGCAGCTTCGTGGCGCGCGACCCGGCGGGTAACGTAGTGCGTGCCGACGACAGCGCGAGCCTGAAGCTGACCACGCCGGAAACGGTCAACTTCTCGCTGACCCAGCAGATGACCGATCGCTTGAAGCTGATGTTCGGCACCTCCTGGGTACGCTGGAGCCACTTCGACGAGATCCGCGTAATCGGCGATCAGCTGGGTAACATTACCGACGAGCAGCAGGAGTACTCCAACGCCTGGGCTTTTGCGACCGGCGGCGAATATCAGCTGACGCCTTCCCTGGCCTTGCGTGCCGGCGTTACCCTGGACTACACGCCAACCAACGATGAGCACCGCAGCGTGCGGATTCCTTCCGACGACCGGCGCATCTTCTCGATTGGCGCTGGCTGGAGCCCGACGCCGGATCTGACGCTCGATTTCGCCTACTCTTACCTGACCGAGCGTAGCACCCAGGTCGAGCAGGAGCGTAGCGACCTGCTGGCAAGCGCGGCCACCGGCGGTCGTCCTGTCGGTGGCGCCACCTACGCGGCTGACTACAAGAACGAAGCCCATGGCTTTGGTGCCCAGCTGACCTACCGCTTCTAGGCGCGAGCTGCGCGAAAAGCGCTTGCGCGTTGATCAAGACATCTTCATGAACCCGGCTTTCGCCGGGTTCATGCGTTGAGGCCCTACGCGTGGTGGGTGCGGGGAGCGCGGGGTTTCGTTACAATACGCGTCTGGAATTTCGCCGCTGGGGTGCGGGCTTCGTCATCAAGCCTGGTCACCCCAGCGGCGCGTCTCTCTTTTGAACCGTGCGGCACTGACCAAGGCTAGGGCGACCCATGTTGGAAACCAACCCGATTCACAACCAGATCAAGGACCTGTCTGAGCGGACAGATGTTCTTAGGGGGTATCTTTGACTATGCCGAGAAGAAGGATCGGCTAGAAGAAGTCTCCCGCGAGCTTGAAGACCCGAATGTCTGGAACGACCCGGACTACGCCCAGAAGCTGGGCAAGGAGCGCTCCTCCCTTGAGGCTATCGTGGCCACCATCGATGAGCTGGACCAGGGGCTCGGCGACAGCCGCGATCTTCTGGAACTTGCCGAGATGGAAGAGGACGAGGGCACGGTCGAGGAAGTGAAGCGCGAGCTCGACGGCATGCAGGCCTCCCTCGAGAAGCTCGAGTTTCGCCGCATGTTCTCCGGCGAGATGGACGAAAACAACGCCTATCTGGATATTCAGTCCGGCTCCGGCGGCACCGAAGCCCAGGATTGGGCCAATATCCTTCTGCGCATGTACCTGCGCTGGGCGGAAAGTCACGGTTTCAAGGCCGAGATCATTGAAGCGTCCGCTGGCGAAGTGGCGGGTATCAAGTCGGCGTCGATCCACGTGCAGGGCGATCACGCCTTTGGCTGGCTGCGTACTGAAACCGGCGTTCATCGCCTGGTGCGCAAGAGCCCGTTCGACTCCGGCGGCCGGCGTCACACCTCGTTTGCTTCGGTGTTTCTCTCCCCGGAGATCGATGACAGCTTCGAAGTCGAGATCAACCCCTCGGATCTGCGCGTGGATACCTACCGCTCCAGCGGCGCCGGCGGTCAGCACGTCAACACCACCGACTCGGCGGTGCGGATCACCCACGAGCCCACCGGCATCGTCGTGGCCTGCCAGAACCAGCGCAGCCAGCACGCCAACCGGGATTTCGCCATGAAGCAGCTGAAGGCGAAGCTCTGGGAGCACGAGATGCAAAAACGCAACGCGGCCAAGCAGGAAGCGGAAGACTCCAAGGCCGATATCGGCTGGGGCAGTCAGATTCGCTCCTACGTGCTCGATGACCAGCGCATCAAGGATCTGCGCACCGGCGTCCAGTCCAGCAACTGCGACAAGGTACTCGACGGCGATCTGGATCAGTTCATCGTCGCCAGTCTCAAGCAGGGTCTGTAATCTTTCAGCGTTCGAACATGAATAGGGTGCCCCATGGCCAATCAAGACGCGTCTTCTCCGGACAACGAAAACCATCTTATCGCCGAGCGTCGCGCCAAGCTCACCGCGCGTCGTGAGCTGGCAGCAGCGCAAGGAAAGAGCGCTTTTCCGAACGACTTTCGCCGCGATAGCCTGACCGTCGAGCTGCAGGAGCAGTTCGGCGACAAGGACAAGGCCGAGCTCGAGACGCTTGACCATCACGTCTCGGTGGCCGGGCGCATCATGCGAAAGCGCGGCCCGTTCATCGTGATTCAGGACGTGGCCGGCCAGATCCAGCTCTACGTGGACAAGAAAGGCCTGCCGGAAGCCGTGCTCGAAGACGTCAAGGGCTGGGATATCGGCGATATCGTTGCCGCCCGCGGCCCGGTGCATAAATCCGGCAAGGGCGATCTGTACGTGATGATGATCGATGCCCAGCTTCTGACCAAGAGCCTGCGCCCGCTCCCGGACAAGTTCCACGGCCTGACCGATCAGGAAGCACGCTATCGCCAGCGCTACGTGGACCTGATCATGAACCCGCAGTCGCGCAAGGCGTTCGAGACGCGGGCCGCTGTGATCAGCTCCATGCGACGTTTCTTTGAAACCCGTGGCTTCATGGAAGTGGAAACGCCGATGCTTCAGGCGATTCCTGGCGGGGCCACGGCGCGTCCGTTCGTGACCCATCACAATGCGCTGGGCATGGACATGTATCTGCGTATCGCCCCGGAGCTTTACCTCAAGCGCCTGGTGGTGGGTGGTTTCGAGAAGGTCTTCGAGATCAACCGCAACTTCCGCAATGAAGGGCTTTCCACGCGCCACAACCCTGAATTCACCATGGTCGAGTTCTACTGGGCCTACGCTGATTACAATGACCTGATGGACATGACCGAGGCGATGCTGCGCACGGCCGCCGAGGAAGTGCTGGGCACCACGACGCTTGAGTACCAGGGCGCAAGCTACGACTTCGGCCAGCCGTTCAGGCGCCTCACGCTCAAGCAGTCGATTCTGGATCATGGTGACGGCATTGTTGAGGCGGATCTGGATAGCCTCGAGGCGGCGCGCGCCACCGCCCAGAAGCTTGGTATCAAGGTCAAGGAGAGCTGGGGGCTTGGCAAGGTTCAGACGGAAATCTTCGAAGAAGTGGCCGAGCACAAGCTCGACCAGCCGACTTTCATCACCGAATACCCGGCCGAGGTCAGCCCGCTGGCGCGGCGCAACGATGCCAATCCGTTCGTTACCGACCGCTTCGAGTTCTTTGTCGGCGGGCGCGAAATCGCCAACGGCTTCTCGGAGCTCAACGATGCCGAAGATCAGGCCGAGCGCTTCCGCGAGCAGGCCGCCGAGAAGGACGCCGGCGACCTGGAAGCCATGTACTATGATGCCGACTACGTGCGGGCACTCGAGTACGGCATGCCACCCACGGCGGGCGAGGGCATCGGTATCGACCGGCTGGTGATGCTGTTTACCGACAGCGCCTCGATTCGCGATGTGCTGCTGTTCCCGGCCATGCGCCCGGAAGTGGAGTAACGCCCCATATCGAAAGAGGTAGAGTAAAAGTTGGTAAGGGCGCGTTTTAGCGCCCATAATGGTCAACGTTTCGACGGCGAGGAGAATCCCATGAAACTGCTTAACCGCTCCGCTCTGAGCGTCAGGCCGACCCAGCCCTTCGTGGACTGGATCAATGCGCTGGAACCCACCATGGGAGACGACGACCTGACACTGGACGACGTCGAACGTGAAAGTACCATTTACCTGATTCCTGAAATGGACACCCCGGAAGCGCTCGAAACCTTCGTGCGCGACCGCCATGTCGAGATCCTCGAAACCGAGCTTCGCGCCTGGGAAGAGGACGAGCGCCAGTGGCCGGACTCGATTGACTGGGCACTGTTTCAGCACTTTCTACGCGTCGAGCACAGCTATCTGGCCATCGATCTGGATGACGAAACGGCGCTGGAAATCTCCGATGTGGATGACGCGCTTCTGCTGGATAGCGAGCAGGAATAGCGCGTAGCGCTTCGGCATGATGTCAAAGCACTTGTAAACGTTAAAACCGGCCCAGGCCGGTTTTAACGTGTTAGCCGTTTCGTTCAGGAACAACCCCGCCCATGCGACTGTTTGAAACCCGTCCCGGTGACGATGGCCTGCCCGGGCCAAAACGCGCCCTGGCCGTGCTGGCGCTGATCACCGGTACACTGATGGCGGTGGTCGACACCACCATGATCAACCTGGCCCTGCCCACCATCGCCGCCGACTTGGACGCCTCCCCGGCGCGGGCGGTATGGATCACCAACATGTTCCAGGTGGTGTGCGCGGCCTTTCTGCTGGTGTTCGCCGGTATCAGCGAGCTTGCGACCCGACGGCGTATCTATCTGTTCGGACTGACCACGTTCATGCTGGGAGCGCTGGGCGCCGCACTTTCCCGTCATCTGGAGGTGCTGCTGGCGTTTCGCGCCCTGCAGGGGCTGGGCGCGGCGGCCACGCTCTCCATCGGACCTTCACTGTACCGGGCAATCTTCCCTTCGCGCCTGCTGGGCAGCGCTCTGGGATTGAGTGCACTGGTGGTCGCGGGCGGCTATGCAGCCGGGCCTACGCTGAGCGGCGTGATTTTATCCTTTGTGAACTGGCCGTGGCTGTTTGCGCTCAACCTGCCGCTCGGGCTTTGCTCGCTGTGGCTTGCCCACCGTGCGCTGCCCCGCGACAAGCCTCGCCTGGGAAGCTTCGATGTTCTGGGGGCGCTGCTTTCCATGCTGATGCTGGCAAGCTTCTTTCTGGCCATGGATACTGTGGGGCACGCTGCACCGTTTTGGCAGGCGGGTGCCTGGGTGACGCTGTCGGTTGCCAGCGGCGCAGGCTTCATTGCCCGCCAGCGCCGCGCGCCCTATCCGCTGCTGCCGCTTAGCGTATTTGCCGAAAAGCGCTTTACCCTGGCCGTTTCCGCCTCCGGGCTTGCGTTTATCGGCCAGGGCCTGACCTTCGTGGCGCTGTCGTTTTTCTACCAGGAGCAGATGGGCTTTACGCCCCTGGAAACCGCCTGGCTGTTTACTCCCTGGCCACTCGCCATCATGCTGGTAGGCCCGCTTGCCGGGCGGCTTGCTGATCGTATCAACCCAAGCGTTTTATCCAGTGTCGGGCTTGGGTTCTTGATTGTGGGCCTGGTGGCTCTGGCGCTGGTGGATGAATCCATGGGCGTGGCTGAAAGCCTGTGGCGCACGGCGCTGTGCGGGATCGGCTTTGGCCTGTTCCAGCCGCCCAACAACCGGGAAATGATGAGTAGCCTGCCCGCTGAGCGCAGCGCCAACGTGTCCGGGGTGATGAGTACCGTACGTACCGTCGGCCAATCGATTGGCGTGGCGCTGGTCGGGGCGGCTCTGGCGCTTGGCCTGGCGGTTCAGGTCACGCTGTGGCTGGGGGCGGCCACATCCGGGCTTGCGCTGCTGGCCAGTCTTTCCAGAATGCCGCTTGCAAGACGCGCGCTTGTTGAACGCCGGGCATCGTCTGGCGGCAAGTAAGCGCGTACAATAACAACGTTGAATGTCGAGGAGAATCTGCATGACAGTGCAAGCACAGATCGAGCAGAAGTTGGCGGCGCTGACGCCGGACGTGCTGCGTGTGGAGAATGAAAGCCATATGCACAATGTGCCCGCCAACGCCGAAACCCACTTCAAGGTGACGCTGGTAAGCGAGAGCTTCGACGGTCTGATGCCGGTCAAGCGCCACCAGAAGATCTACGCCCTGCTGGCCGACGAACTGTCGGGCCCGGTACACGCCCTGGCGCTGCATCTTTATACGCCTGCAGAGTGGCAGGCGCGCGGCGGTGAACGTCCGGACTCGCCCAACTGCCGTGGCGGCGGCCAGTGACACCGGAGGTTGCAAGGCGCCACTATCTGGATGCCATGGGCATTACCGGGTGGGTGGCGCGCTATCAGTTGCCCAATGCGCGGCCCACCGAGGCCTGCGAGTGGGATGAGACGCCACAAGCCGCGCCGCCGCCGCGCGAGCGCCTCCAGGCGCTGCTGGACGACGCCCCGGCTCCGCGTGCTGAACCCGCCAGACCCCGGCAGGCCGAGCCGCCGCCCGCCTCGGCATCGCCTTCCGCGGTGCGCGCACTGCTTGGCCAGCCGGCGCCCGAAGTGCCGGCCACTCAGGAGGCTGAAAAGCCTGTCGAGCCGGCTGCCAGACCTTCACCTGCGACACCTGCCAGACCGCTGCACTTTACGCTCTCCTGCGTGTGTATCGGCAATCGCTGGCTGAGCCTGCACCCCGGCGAACTCACGCCCCAGGCGCAGCGCCTGCTGGGCAATCTGCTGTTGGCTGCGGGTATCGAGCAGGACGTAACGGAGGTCACGCAGTTCAAGTGGCCGCCCATGGCCAACACCTTTGCCGTGGAAGAGCCGCTGGAAGAGGCCCGCGAGGGGCTTTCGGCGTTTATTGCCGGCAGTGCCAGCCGTAAGCAGTGGGCGCTTGAGCGCGTTCTCTGGTGGGGGGGAGCAGAGAGCGAGAGCGTTGCCGATACCCTGCGCGTGCTGAATGTGCAGGATGCGCAAAGCCAGACGCTGGCACTGCCGCTCTGGCAAGGACCTGCGCTTGAACATCTGCTGCAAAGCGGTGAGGCGAAGCGCGCGCTCTGGCCGATGCTGAGCGCTCTGGCGCAAGCGTGGCAGGCACGTGCAAAACAAGACGCCCCACATGGTGACTGAGCTTTCGCAACGCGATTACGCGCCGTTGGCGGCGCTTGAAGCCCAGGCTCAGAGTGGCGTCAGCGCAAGCCTGCTTGAAGAAGCGTTAATGGCTACCCGCGCAGACAGTAGCGTGCTTGGGTGCTTTCAAGAGCAGACGCTGGTGGGCTACGCCCTGCTGGCACGCTTACCGTTCGAGGCAGAGCTTCAAGCCATTGGCGTGCTGCCCAGCTGTCGTCATCAGGGGGTGGGTCGCGCGCTCATGCAGGCGGTGCTGGTCAAGGCGAGTGAGTGGCAAAGCGAGCGTCTGCTGCTTGAAGTGCGCGCCGGTAATCAGGCGGCGATTGCGCTTTATCGACACTTCGGGTTTGTTCATGATGGGCAGCGCAAAGGCTACTACCCGGCTGTCGATCAAACCGCCGGGCGTGAAGATGCGCTACTGATGTCGCTGGTGCTGAATTAAGCGTTGCTGCCGGTGTCGCTGGATTCGAACTTGCTCAAAAGACCGTTCAGGCGGCGTTCCCACTCTTCGCGCTCCTGCTTGAGCTGGGCGTTCTCATCACGCAGCTCTTCGTTTTCGAGCTTCATCATTTCCAGCGCTTCCACCGTATCGGTGACTTTCTGTTCGAGCTGATTGAACAGTTCCAGGCTCATGTAAACCTCCAAGGTTGAAAAAACGAACAACTAAGGTGCCCACCGGGCGAATGAGGCGAGCGTAACGCTCGCAGCCGCTGTCGGCAAGCGCTGTTTAGGGTGTTTGCCGCCGGTAGAGACGGGCGGTGCTTTCGCCCGCCTGGGTTTCACGATGCAGTTGCCAGTTGGCGGGTACCCTGGGTGTGAGCGAGCGCTCGGTTTCCAGGTAAATCATGGCGTCAGGCGCAAGCCACCCTTTGGCTTCCAGCGCGTTGCAGCAGGGTTCGGCAAGCGCTTGATGAAAGGGCGGGTCGAGAAATACCAGGTCATAAGGGCTTGCGCCTTGTTCGAGAAACGCAAGCGCATCGCGTGGGGCTACCTGGCCACGGGCAGCGCCAAGGGTCGCCAGGTTTTGAGTGATATACGCAGCCACACTGCTGTCGCGTTCGACAAAGTCGACCTGAGCGGCACCGCGCGAGAGCGCTTCTATGCCGAGGGCGCCGGTACCCGCAAACAGGTCCAGCACGCGCTGGCCGTAAAGGGCCTGGCCCAGCCAGTTGAACAGCGTTTCGCGAACTCTGTCCGGCGTGGGACGAAGGCCGGGGCGGTCGAGCACGGGCAGCTGGCGGCGCCGGTAATCACCGCCGATAATACGCAGCTTGCCCGGCGGCTTGGCGGGTGTGCCGCGCGCAGCAGTTGGGCGAGTGCCTGGTCGAGAAGAGGAGCGAGAGGAGCGTTGTCGTGTCATATCGTGGATTGTAGCGGGCTGCTTATCCAAAGTCTTGGTTGGCGGTGGTAGGATGGTCACAATGTTCACCTTTTTAGTCGGATGCCCCCATGTTTGGTTTTTTCAAGCGTAAGAAAAAGCATGACTCCCAGGAAGATGTAAACAAGCAAGCGCCGCAGGACCAGGACGCGCAGGCACCAGCAGGCGAAGAACTCCCCGCCCCGGAGCCGGTGATAGCGCCGGAAACCTCCGCGCGTGACGCAGACGCCGCCATCCCGGCACCCGAGGCTGAAAAGGCCTCCGAGCAAGCGCTTCAACCCGCTCCTGAGCCTGAGCTGGCGCCTGAGCCTGACAGTGAGCCCGAGCCTGAAATAGTCCCTGAGCCCGAGCCCGAGCCCGAGATTGCCCCCGAACCTGAGCCTGAGCCGGAAATTCAGTCAGCGCCAGAGAGTGAACCCGAGTCCGAGCCGACACCCGACCCCGAGCCGGAGCTAAAGCCCACCCCTGTTCTGGTAGCAGAGGCCGGCACCAAGCCTGCCTTGCAGGAGAAGCCGGTTGCCGAGACAGCTGAGAAGAAGGGCTGGTTTGCGCGTATCAAGTCGGGCCTGGGCAAGACCCGCGCCAACCTGACCGACGGCATCGCCGATCTGTTTCTGGGTAAAAAGCAGATCGATGACGAGCTGCTGGAAGACCTGGAAACCCAGCTCCTGATGGCGGACGTGGGCATCGAAGCGACCAGCGAGATCATCGAGCGGCTCGAGGCGCGAGTGTCGCGCAAGGAGCTCAACAACCCCGAGGCGCTCTACCGTGGCCTGCAGGAGGAGCTTGCCGCCATGCTGGGTCCGGTGGCGACACCGCTGGACTTGAACCGCCAGGCGGACGGACCCTTCGTCATTCTGGTGGTCGGGGTCAACGGCGTGGGCAAGACCACTACCATCGGCAAGCTCACTCAGCGTTTTCAGCGCGAAGGCAAGAGCGTCATGCTCGCCGCCGGTGATACTTTCCGGGCGGCGGCGGTCGAGCAGCTCAAGGTGTGGGGCGAGCGCAACAAGGTGCCGGTCATTGCCCAGCACACCGGTGCCGACAGCGCCTCGGTCATCTATGACGCGGTGGCGGCGGCCAAGGCGCGTGGGGTGGATGTGCTGATCGCCGACACCGCCGGGCGTCTGCACAACAAGAGCCACCTGATGGAGGAGCTGAAAAAGGTCCATCGGGTGATGAAGAAGCTCGACGATACCGCGCCTCATGAAGTGATGCTGGTGCTGGATGCGGGCACCGGGCAGAACGCCATCTCCCAGGCCAGCACCTTCAACGAAGCCGTGCCGGTGACCGGCATCACGCTGACCAAGCTCGACGGTACTGCCAAGGGCGGGATCATCTTTGCCCTGGCCAAGCAGCTGAAAACGCCCATTCGCTTTATCGGCGTGGGCGAAGGCCTGGACGACCTGCGTCCCTTCGAGGCGGAAGACTTCGTCAACGCACTGTTTGACCGCCAAGGGGATGACGGCCGCGCATGATCGCTTTCGAGCATGTGGGCAAGCGCTACGGCGGGCGTTTTGAAGCTCTGGCTCATCTGGATTTTCGCGTCGAACGCGGCGAGATGGTGTTCTTGACCGGCCACTCCGGGGCAGGAAAAAGCTCGCTTCTGCGCCTGATCATGCGCCTTGAAAAACCCAGTCGCGGTCGTGTCATGGTGGCCGGGCACGATATTGCCCAGCTGCACGCAAGCCAGGTGCCGTTTTACCGCCGCCAGATCGGCGTGGTGTTTCAGGACCATCAGCTGCTGTTTGATAGAAGCGTGTTTCACAACGTGTCGCTGCCCTTGGAAATTCAGGGAATCGAGCCGCGTGAAACGGCGCGCCGGGTGCGTGCCGCGCTCGACAAGGTCGGCCTGCTGCATCGTGAAAAGGCGCTGCCTGTCGAGCTTTCCGGTGGCGAGCAGCAGCGGGTGGGCATTGCCCGCGCGGTGGTCAACAAGCCCTCGCTACTGCTCGCCGACGAGCCCACGGGCAACCTTGACCCGCAGCTTTCCACCGACATCATGGGGCTTTTCGAAGACTTCAATCGCATCGGCACCACGGTGATGATTGCAAGCCACGATCTGGCGCTGATTGCCCGCCTGCGCCACCGCATTCTACGCCTGCGCGATGGCCGCCTGGTGGCCGACGAGGGAGCCGTATGAAGCCTTCAGCCACGCCCAAGCGCCCCAAGGGGGCCGCACCCAAGGCGTCCAGGGCCAAGGCCCGCGCACCTGTTCGCCAGGAAGCAACCAAACCCCGGTCGCGGGGGGGCGCCAACAGCCATCAGACGCGCTTTTCAAGCCGGCTGCGTGCCTGGGGTCGCCATCACCGGGCCATGAGCTGGGACAGCTTTTACCGCCTGGTGCGCCACCCGGTGGGCAATCTGCTGACGATGCTTGCCATCGCGATTGCCCTGGTGCTACCCGCCGCCCTGTGGCTGACCCTGGATAGCGCCCGCCTGCTGGATGCCGAGCTAGATGAGAGCGCCACGCTCACGGTGTATCTGCAAACCGCCGTGGATACTGCCCAGGCGGAGCGTATCGAGCAGGCGGTTAGCGCCGAAGAGGCGGTGCTCGATACCCGTATGATCAGCGCCGAGCAGGGCATGGCGGAGTTTCAGCAGTCGCTGGGGCTGGACGACGCGCTGGCTGGACTTGACGATAATCCACTGCCTGCCAGCATCGTGGTGCGCCCGCAAAGTGTGGAACCCGCGGCCATGCAGCAGCTGGCCGGTACGCTGGAGGCTCTGGCCGGCGTCGATGAAGTGCGCGTGGATCTGGCCTGGGTCGAGCGCTTGCGGCATCTGGCAGCTCTTGGGCGGCGCGTGGCGCTGGCGCTTGGTGTTCTGTTCGGGCTCGGAGTGCTGCTGGTGGTCGGCAATACCATTCGCCTGGCAGTGGAAAGCCGGCGGCGGGAAATCGAGGTGGTCATGCTGATTGGTGCCACCCATGCCTTCGTGCGCCGGCCGTTTCTGTACAGCGGTGCCTGGTACGGCCTGGGCGGGGGACTGTTAGCCCTTGGCCTGCTTGGGCTGGGCAATCACTGGCTGTCGCTGCCCGTAGCCGCACTGGCGGCAAGCTACGGTGCAAGCTTCTCATTGCCGCAGTTGGATATGACAGGCGCCACAATTTTGCTATCCTGCAGTACACTGCTGGGCTGGCTGGGCGCCTGGCTTGCCGTTACGCGTCACCTGACCAGTATTCGCCCGCGCTAGGTTTCAGCAGGGTGTCCGCTAACGGTAACACTACCGGGTTAAGCTGAGAGAGACGCAGTCGTCCAGGCACATTCAAGGTAACAAGTAAGCCTGCAAACAAGTGAACCTTGTCACGCAGACAAGGTCTTACAGATTAATTGAGGCGTAATGTGTGATTTCAACCACGTTCGCCCGTCACGGCAGATCAATAGGGAGACCGTTTGCACATGAGCACTAGTCTTCTACCGGTGGGACAGCTTTCTCCAGGTCACGACCTGGGCGGCTATATTCAAGCGGTTAACGGCATTTCGGTGCTGAGTGTTGAAGAAGAGCGCGAGCTTGCGTTCCGCCTGTACGATGAAGGCGACCTAGAGGCTGCGCGCCGCCTGGTGCTTTCGCACCTGCGCTTTGTGGTACACATCGCCCGAAGCTACTCAGGCTACGGGCTCCCTCAGGCCGATCTGATTCAGGAAGGCAACGTGGGCCTGATGAAGGCCGTCAAGCGCTTTGACCCCAATCAGGGCGTGCGTCTGGTGTCGTTTGCGGTGCATTGGATCAAGGCCGAGATTCACGAGTTCGTGCTGCGCAACTGGCGCATCGTCAAGATTGCCACGACCAAGGCTCAGCGCAAGCTGTTCTTCAACCTGCGCAGTGCCAAGAAGCGCCTGGCGTGGCTGAACAACGATGAAGTCGCGGCAATTGCCAAGGACCTCGACGTCAAGCCCGAGATCGTGCGTGACATGGAAGGGCGCCTTTCGGCTTACGATGCAGGTTTCGATGCTTCGCCAAGCGACGACGAAGAGAGCACCTACCAGGCGCCGGCCTACTTTCTGGACGACGCCTCGGCTGACCCGGCGACCAAGCTTGAAGACAGTGACTTTGAAGAAGATTCGACGCGCCGTCTGCAGCTGGCACTAAAGGATCTGGACGAGCGCTCCCGGGACATCCTTCAGCGCCGCTGGCTGACCGATAACAAGGCTACGCTGCACGATCTGGCCGATGTTTACGGCGTAAGCGCCGAGCGTATCCGTCAGCTTGAAAAGAACGCCATGAAGAAGCTGCGTCAGAAGATGGGCGACGCTCTCGCCGCCTAAGCACGATTGGCGTACTTCAAAAAAAACCGGCGCTGCCTTGGCAGCGCCGGTTTTTTTATAACCTGCATGGCGCGCCTAGCGGCGCGCTTTAACCCGCTTCCAGAGCGGGCTGCCGGGCATCAGCAGCGCCAGCACCGTGCAAGCGATGGCCGGTGTCAGCACATCCAGCACCGAATCCAGCGACCAGTGATTGAACAGCCCGTAGAGGTACCACACTTCGTTGGCGCCGCCGCCCGCGTACTCGTGCTGAGCGATTTCGCGGCCCAGAAAGACCGCGACAATCAACGACCCCGCCACCCAGCGGCCCACCAATGGCCAGAACAAGGCTTGAAAGAGCAGGGCGATAACCGTGTGTTCAAGGTGGGTAATGTTCAAAAGCGCCGTCCTTTGGCTATGGGGGCATGGTCTGGAAGGTGGCTGACCGCCTGTCGGCCACCTTGCAGAGTCAGGCAGGCTGAGGCGCTTCGCTCAATAATTGCCCTGCCAGCAGCGCCCACTGATCTTCCCAGTACTCGGTGGGTGCGCGTTTGAAGTCGCTGCGCACGTACTGGGAAATACGCCCTTCGGCCTGGGCGATCAGCAAATTGGCCGCCGCCGAGGCGGGAATGCTGGGGCGGCGGCCTTCGCGTAATTCGGCTTCGCGAATGATCTGCTTGAGCTGCGTTTCCATGCGCTCGAACAGCTGATGGACGCGCTGGCGCAGGCGGGCGGTTTCGCCGGTCAGCACATCGCCGCCCATGACCCGGGCAAGCCCGGGATTCTTTTCGGCAAAGCCCAGCAATAGCGCCAGAATCGTGCCGCAGCGCGCCGTGGCGTCGGGCACGTCTTCCAGAATCCGCGTAATACGCGCAAACAGGCTTTCTTCGATAAAATCGATCAAACCCTCGAACATGCGCGCCTTGCTGGGAAAATGGCGATAAAGCGCGGCTTCGGAAACGCCGACCTGGCGGGCCAAGGCCGCCGTGGTGATGCGCTTTCCGCTGTCTTCTTCCAGCATCAAGGCCAGCGCCTGAAGAATCTGCTCGCGGCGGCGAGGTTTACGGTCGTCACTCATGACGTTAGCCCTCCGTCGCGGTTAGCTCGCGTCAGTGATAAGAGTACCTACCCCAGCGTTGGTGAAGATTTCCAGCAACACTGCGTGAGGAACGCGCCCATCCACAATATGCGCACTGTTGACACCGCCTTTCACCGCGTCGAGCGCGCAACGGATCTTGGGCAGCATGCCGCCGTAGATGGTGCCGTCGGCGATCAGGGCGTCCACTTGAAGCGTGCTGAGGCCGGTGAGTACCTCGCCTTCACCGTTCATCAGGCCCGCCACGTTGGTCAAGAGCATCAGCTTTTCCGCGTTGAGTGCTTCGGCAAGCTTGCCGGCGACCAGGTCGGCATTGATATTGTAGCTGTGGCCTTCGCCGTCCACGCCGATCGGTGCGATGACGGGAATGAAATCACGCGCAGCGAGCATTTCGATCAGGTCGGTGGAGATCGACTCCACTTCGCCGACATGGCCGATATCGATGATCTCGGGCACGGTCATCTCGGGGCTCTGGTGTTCCACCTTGAGCTGGCGGGCGCGGATCTGGGCGCCATCCTTGCCCGTCAGGCCAATGGCCTTGCCGCCGCTCTGGTTGATCAGGTTCACGATGCTCTTGTTGACCAGGCCGCCAAGCACCATTTCCACGACGTCCATGGTTTGCGAGTCGGTGACCCGCATGCCGTTCACAAAGCGTGATTCGATGTTCAGTTTTTCCAGCAGGCTGCCGATCTGGGGGCCGCCGCCGTGTACCACTACCGGGTTGATGCCGACCTCTTTCATCAGCACGATATCGCGTGCAAACGAATTGATCAGCGTATCTTCGGTCATGGCGTTGCCGCCGTACTTGACCACCACGGTCTTGCCGGAGAACTGTTGAATATAGGGAAGCGCTTCGGAAAGCACTTCGACAACGACCTTGGGGTCGCGACTGGCTGAATTCATGATGTTGTCCCTTGCTTGCTGTTTTCTTTTACCCGGAGGGCGCGCGGCGAACGGCGCTTGTTATCGTATCGTGGCCGGCGCCTGAATCGGCGTGACGGGAATCTCCAGCGTTGGCGCCACGCGTGCCAGCGCGGCGGCAAAGCGCTCCCTTATACGCGCCAGGGCTTCGATGCTCTTGCCTTCAAACCGTAGTACCAGGGCCGGGGTCGTGTTGGAGGCCCGGCACAGGCCCCACCCATCGGGGTAATCGACCCGGATGCCGTCCAGCGTGGTCTTGATACCTTCGCCGAAGTCGCCCTCGCGGGCAAGCGCTTCTATCAGGCCAAACTTCTCTTCATCGCTGACCGGGATATTGATTTCCGGCGTGCTGGGATCCTGGGGGAAACGGTCGAAAAACGCATCGGCATCTTCATGGTAAAGCGCCAATATTTCCAACAGACGTGCGGCGGCATAAAGCCCGTCATCAAAACCGTACCAGCGCTCCTTGAAGAAAATATGTCCGCTCATTTCCCCGGCAAGCTGCGCATTGGTCGCCTGCATGCGTGCCTTGATGAGCGAGTGGCCGGTGCGCCACATTTCGGGTTCGCCGCCCGCCTCTTCGATGACCCGGGCCAGATTGCCGGTGCACTTGATATCAAAGATCACCCGGGCGCCCGGGTTGCGCGAGAGCATGTCCGTGGCAAACGCCATCAGCAGATGGTCAGGGTAGATCATCCGCCCGCGCGGCGTGACCACACCTACGCGGTCGCCGTCGCCGTCAAAGGCAAGCCCGATATCGGCGCCGGTTTCCTGCACCTTGTTGATCAGGTCCTGAAGGTTTTCGGGTTTTCCGGGGTCCGGGTGGTGATTGGGAAAGCTGCCGTCGATCTCGGCAAACAGGGCGGTGGTGGCGACCCCCAGCTGTTCGATCAGCTGCGGGCCAAGTTCGCCCGCCACGCCGTTGCCGCAGTCCACCACCGCCTTCAAGGGGCGCTTGACGTGAACGTCATCCAGAATGCGGGCAAGGTAGGTCGCGCGTATATCCAGTGTGCGCACGCTACCCTGGCCGCTGGTCAAGTCATTGGATTCGATGCGCGTAAAGAGCGCCCTGATCGCCTCACCGGATAGCGTCTCGCCGGCCAGCACGATCTTGAAGCCGTTGTAGTCCGGCGGGTTGTGGCTACCGGTGACCACTACGCCTGAGCGGCTCTCGGACAGCGTATGAGTGGCGAAGTAGAGCACCGGGGTAGGCACCATGCCGATATCGATGACGTCGCGCCCGGCCGCCGTCAGGCCACGGATGAGCGCCGCTTGCAGGGCCGGTCCGGACAGCCGGCCATCGCGGGCAACAATCACGCTCTGCTCGCCGCGGGCCGCGGCCTCGGCGCCAATGGCTCGGCCTATCCATTCGGCGGTGGACTCGCTCAGCGTCTTGTCCACGATGCCGCGGATATCGTAGGCACGAAAAATCGAAGCGGGTACGTCCATGGGCTATGTCCTGTCAAACGGGTCGCGCGGGCTACTGGCGGCCGGTGCTGCCAAAACCGCCGCTGCCCCGGGTGGAATCGGTAAAGGCGTCAACGATGGAAAGCTCGGCCTGCACCACGGGCACAAGCACGTACTGGGCCAGACGCTCGAAGGGCGAAAGCGTGAAGGCATCCTGCCCACGGTTCCAGACCGATATCATCAGCTCGCCCTGATAATCCGAGTCGATCAGGCCGACCAGGTTGCCCAGCACGATGCCGTGCTTGTGACCCAGGCCCGAGCGCGGCAGGATCATGCCCGCAAGGCCTGGATCTTCAATATAGATGGCAAGCCCCGTGCGTACGAGCTGGCATTCGCCGGGCTGCAACGTCAGCGGCGCGTCGAGCAGCGCGCGCAGGTCCATGCCGGCGGAGCCTTCGGTGGCGTAGTGCGGCATGTGATCACGCAGGCGCTCGTCGAGCACTTTGCACTGCAGGCGGGGGCGGGTCGTCATGAAGAAACTCCAGGATTAAGCAGGGGTGTTAAAAACGGTAGGTTAAACAGAGAGTAGCGTCAGCGCCTGGCGAACGATGCCTTGGGCCAGCTGGGTCTTTGGCTGTGGTGGCTCGCTGCGCTGCTCGATGCCCGTGGCGGTGCGCCACAGCAGCAGCGCGGCGTTTTCGTCGCTGCCAAAGCCCAGGCCGGCCTGTGAGACGTCGTTGGCGACGATCATGTCCAGGTTCTTGCGCGCGAGCTTGTCGGCGGCGTAGCGCTCGATCTGTTGAGTTTCCGCAGCAAATCCCACTACCAGCGGACGGCTATCGGCAGGCAGCGCCGCGACCTCGGCAATGATATCCGGATTCTTGATCAATGTGAGCGTCAGTGTGTCGCTATCTTCCTGTTTTTTAAGCTTGTGTTCTGCAGGTGAGGCCGAGCGGTAATCCGCGACCGCCGCGCAGCCGATGAACAGCGCGGCGTCCGGTGCCAGGCGTAGAGCCTCGGTATGCATCTGCACCGCGGATTCAACGTCGATACGCGTGACGCCCTGGGGCGTGGGCAGGCCCACCGGCCCGCTGATCAGGGTCACCCGGGCGCCCTGGGCCACGGCCGCAGCGGCCAGGGCGTAGCCCATCTTTCCCGAGCTGTGGTTGGAGAGATAGCGTACCGGGTCCAGCGCTTCGCGGGTGGGGCCTGCGGTAATTACCACGTGGGGGCCACGGCTGGGGGCAAGGGCGCGTGTAAAGTGGCTCGCCACTGCGTCAACGATCGTCTCGGGTTCGCTCATGCGCCCGGGGCCGACGTCGCCGCAGGCCTGATCCCCCGAAGCCGGGCCGATCAACTGCCAGCCATCCAGCGCCAGCTGCTGGGCATTGCGCTGGGAGGCCGGGTGGCGCCACATGGCCTGGTTCATCGCGGGGGCAATCAGCTTGGGCGCTTCGCAGGCCAGGCACAGCGTGGTGAGTAGATCATCGGCCATGCCGTTGACCAGCCGGGCGATCAGGTCGGCGGTGGCGGGCGCAATCAGCACCAGGTCCGCCCAGCGGGCAAGCTCGATATGCCCCATGCCGGCTTCGGCCTCCGGGTCGAGAAGCGAGGTGCGCACTGGCTCCCCGGACAGGGCCTGAAGCGTCAGCGGCGTAATGAACGCCTGGGCGCCATCGGTCATCACCACGCGTACCTCGCAGCCCGCCTGCTTGAGCAGACGTACGATCAGCGCGCTTTTGTACGCGGCAATACCTGCGCTTACGCCCAGAAGGATACGTTTGCCGGCAAGCGTTGCTATCGATGGAGTGTCAGAAACCATGGCAGGAAGTCCACATGAGCGTTCTTTGGGAGGCTTACCATACCATCCGTCCTGCTAATTTGGCATGTTGAAGCGAATAACGGTTAAGCTAGGTTTACTGAGCTTTTAGGGCGTTCATGCTGTGAGGAGGGCAGATGGGGATCAATCACTGGCCGGAGGGCGAGCGGCCACGCGAAAAGCTTCTGACCATGGGGGCGCAGACGCTTTCAGACGCTGAGCTGCTGGCGATTTTTCTGCGCGTGGGCGTGCAGGGGCGCTCGGCGGTCGACTTGGCGCGCGACCTGCTGAGTACATTTGGCGGCCTGCGTCCGCTGCTTGAAGCCGATCAGGCAAGCTTTTGTGCCGCCCACGGGCTTGGCAGCGCCAAGTTTGCCCAACTTCAGGCCACGCTTGAGATTTCCCGGCGTCATCTGGCAAGCCAGCTGGCTCGGGGTAACGCGCTAACCTCGCCGGAGCTGGTGCGCCACTACCTGAGTTCTCAGCTGCGCCATTTGGGGCATGAGGAGTTCGCGGTAATTTTTTTGGACACACAGCACCGAATTATTCGCTATGAATCCCTGTTTCGCGGTACCCTAGACAGCGCATCCGTTTACCCCCGCGAAGTTGCCAAGCGCGCATTAGAACTTAGCGCTGGCGCCGTTATCCTTGCTCACAATCACCCTTCCGGTGTGGCTGAGCCAAGTGATGCTGATCGTCGTATCACCGAACGCTTGAAGGAGGCCCTTGGCCTCTTTGACGTGCGCGTACTGGATCATTTTGTGGTGGGAGATGGAGACGTGGTCTCTTTTGCCGAGCGCGGCTGGCTATAAGCAGTGGATGGAAAGCAGGCGTATCGCGTTGGCTTTACCCACCAAATGCCTCTAAAACGGCTTTTTTTGGCCTTTTTGGATGGTTTTGCTTGTCGATGGCCGGGTGCTCTGGTATAAAGTGCCACCTTTAAACTTGGGTTGAATAACGGATTTGGGCACAGCTAGGCGGTTAACGGCGTCGACTCCCTCTCTTCCGGTTTGCCCGACAGTTTTGAACACTCAGGCTTATACCCTGGCCAAGCGGTTGGAGGCTCTCATGTCCAAAGTATGTCAGGTTACCGGCAAGCGTCCGGTAACTGGTAATAACGTTTCACACTCCCAGCGTAAGACACGTCGTCGTTTCTTGCCGAACCTGCACACCCATCGTTTCTGGGTTGAATCCGAAAACCGCTTCGTCAAGCTGCGCGTCTCTTCCAAGGGCATGCGTATCATTGACAAGAAAGGTATCGAGACGGTTCTGGCTGATATCCGTAAGCGCGGCGACGCCATCTAAGACAGCATTATTGGGAGAGTTAAACCATGCGCGATAAGATCAAGCTGGTGTCCAGTGCCGGTACAGGCCACTTCTACACCACGGATAAAAACAAGCGGAATACCCCGGACAAGTTCGAATTCAAGAAATACGACCCGGTGGTCCGCAAGCACGTTATCTACAAGGAAGCCAAGATCAAGTAATCGCGTAAGCGATGATCGGCTTTCACCGCAGGCGAGCGCCTGTTGAAAACCCGGCCTCACGCCGGGTTTTTGCATGTATGGGCTTTGCGCAAGGCGGCTTTTTTAAGTACCTTTTTAAGAACTTGATGTGCCTGCCTGCCCGCCCTGCACGTACCGATATCGTTACCAGGTCCCCTTCATGCCCGAACTGCCCGAAGTCGAAACTACCAAACGCGGCGTCGCCCCCTATCTTGAAGACCAGGAAATCACCGAGGTGCTGGTTCGCCAGCCGCGGCTGCGCATTCCCGTGCCTGACGATCTGGCCGAGCGCCTGATCGGCGCGCGCATCGGTACTCTGACCCGGCGCGCCAAATACCTTCAGGTGCCGGTGCACCAGGCAAGCGGTGACGCCACGCTCCTGTGGCATCTGGGCATGTCGGGCAGCCTGCGGATTGCCCAGGTAGGTGATATTCCCAAGAAACACGACCATATTGACGTGGTAACCGCCAATGGACACGTGCTGCGCTATCACGACCCGCGGCGCTTTGGCTTCGTTGACTGGCAGCTGGGCGATGGCACGGCGGATCGCCGTTTGGTACACCTTGGGCCGGAGCCTCTGGACGATGCGTTCGACGGCCGCTGGCTGTATACGCTTTCACGCGGTAAACGCATGGCGGTCAAACCCTTTTTGATGGATAACCGCGTGGTCGTCGGGGCGGGCAATATCTACGCGTCGGAAGCGCTGTTCATGGCGGGTATCGACCCGCGCCGCGCGGCCGGGCGTATCTCCGTGGCGCGCTATGAGGCGCTTGCCGCCGCCGTCAAGGAAGTGCTGGCGGCGGCGATTACCCAGGGCGGCACCACGCTGCGCGATTTTGTCAGCGGCCAGGGCGAGCCGGGTTATTTTGCCCAGCGGCTGAATGTCTATGGGCGTCAGGGCGAGCCCTGTCTACGCTGCGGGGCAGCGCTTCAGCGTATTACGCTTGGCCAGCGTGCCAGCGTATTTTGCCCCGTCTGCCAGCGATGAGCGCTGGCCGCACCCCCTATTTTGTTGTCTACGTTTTTGGAGACTGTTGTGACCCAACGCCTGCGCTTGAATAAAAACGCCGATCGCCGCCTGAAAGCCGGCCATCTGTGGATCTACTCCAACGAAGTGGATATCAAGGAAACGCCGCTCAAGAACTTTACCCCCGGCGAGGCCGCGCTGGTGGAGGCGTCCAACGGTAAAACGCTGGGGGTTGCTTACATCAATCCGCATTCGCTGATTGCCGGGCGCGTGATGTCCCGCGACCCGGAAATGCGCCTTGACCGCTCACTGTTCGTGCATCGCTTCAACCAGGCTCTGGCCTTGCGTGAGCGTCTCTACGCCAAGCCGTTCTATCGCCTGATTCACGGCGAAGGTGATCTTCTGCCGGGGCTGGTGATCGACCGCTTTGGCGATGTGCTGGTCGTGCAGCTCAACACCGCGGGTATGCAGGCCCTGGCCGATGAAATCGTCGATGCGCTCGAGAAAGTCATCAAGCCTGAGGTGATCGTCTTCCGTAACGATACCGGCGGGCGCCGTCAGGAAGGCCTGGAAGCCCACGTTGACGTGGTCAAGGGCACGCTGCCTGATGAAGTCATCATCGAAGAGAACGGTACCCGCTTCGTGGTGCCGGTGCTCAATGGCCAGAAGACCGGCTGGTTCTTCGATCACCGCGAAAACCGCGCGTGGCTGAACAACCAGGTGGCCGGCAAGCGTGTGCTGGACGTGTTCAGCTACGTTGGCGGCTGGGGCGTGCAGGCCGCGGCCAGCGGCGCAAGCGAAGTGCTGTGCATCGATGCTTCCGGCCCGGCGCTTGAGCAGGTGGCCCGCAACGCTGAACTCAACGGCGTGGCCGAGCAGGTGGCGATTGGCGAAGGCGACGCCTTTGAAGCGCTGGCCGCTCTGAAAGCCGACGGCGAACAGTTCGACGTGGTGATTCTGGATCCGCCGGCGTTCATCAAGAAGCGCAAGGACATTCCCAACGGCGAGCGCGCCTATGCACGCCTGAACCGCGAGGCCATGCGCCTGCTGGGCCGCGACGGCCTGCTGCTCTCGGCATCCTGCTCCATGCACCTGGCAAGCGATCGTCTGGTAGATGTAGTACGCGGCGCGGTACGCCATCAGGACCGCCACGGCCAGGTGATCTTCCAGGGCCATCAGGGGCCGGATCATCCGGTACACCCGGCGATTCCGGAAACCGCGTACCTGAAGGCATTGGGCGTTCGAGTGTTTCGCGATTAATCAGCGCCAAGCCTAAGCCCGCGCTGGCATAGGCGGGCGCGCGATACAGGAGAGGCTTATGGAGTGGGCACTGCCAGATCCCTACGTGATCGATATTCTCGTCGAGCGTGCCTCGATCGATGCCTACGGGCACGTGAACAACAGCGAGTATCTGCGCTGGGTCGAGCAGATCAGCTGGGCTCACTCTGAAGCGCTGGGGCTCTCCATCGAGCGCTACCGCGAACTGGATCGCGCCATGGCGGTGCATCGTCACGAGCTTGACTACCTGGCCCCGGCGTTTGCCGGTGACGAGCTGGCGCTCGCCACCTGGATCGTCGAATGCGACGGGCGCTTTACCCTGACGCGCCGCTTTCAGCTCAAGCGGCGCGAGGATGGCAAGACCCTGCTGAACGCGCGCACCCGGTTTGCCTGCATCGCGCTTTCCAGCGGGCGGCCCAAGCGTCTGCCCGATGAGTATCAGAAAATCTACGGCGCAGTGCTGGTGATAGAGGATAGCTAAATGCCTGTTAAAGAGTGTCATCGCGTTAAATAATGCTGTATGAAAACGCCTTTATAGGCGTTTTTTCTGTTTTAAGGCCATGCGTTAGCGGCGCTCTCTCGCTGTGCTGTAATGCTAGAGGAACTTATATTCTGGCTCAGGAGAGATCACCATGCAGATTGGCGTTCCCAAGGAAATCAAGAACCACGAGTACCGCGTGGCGCTGACCCCCACCGGGGCGCGCGAACTTGTCGGCCAGGGCCATACCGTGACTGTGCAGGCTGGCGCGGGTGAGGGTGCAGGCTTCAGCGATGGCGACTTTGAAGCGGCCGGCGCGCAGATCGAAGGTGATATCGATGCGCTGTGGCAAGGTGCCGAGCTGATTCTGAAGGTCAAGGAGCCCCAGCCGGAGGAGGTCGCCCGATTGACGCCGCAGCATACGCTGTTTACCTATCTGCACCTTGCCGCTGAAGAGGCGCTGACGCGTGGGCTGATGGAGAGCGGGGCGACCTGCATCGCCTACGAAACCATCACCGATGCCCAGGGCGGTCTGCCGCTGCTGGCGCCCATGAGCACCGTGGCCGGGCGTATGGCGGTGCAGGCGGGAGCGCATAGCCTGGAGAAAGCTCAGGGCGGCTCCGGCGTGCTGCTGCCCGGGGTGCCGGGGGTGTCACCTGGCAAGATCACCGTGATTGGCGGCGGCGTGGTCGGCGAGAACGCTGCACGCATGGCGCTGGGACTGGGGGCCGAGGTGACCATTCTGGATAGGTCACTGGCACGCCTGGGCGTACTGGATGACCGCTACCAGGGGCGTATCAAGACGGTCTACTCCACGGCGGATGCGCTGGATCACGCCGTGCGCGAGTCCGACATGATCATTGGTGCGGTGCTGATTCCCGGTGCCGCAGCCCCCAAGCTGATCACGCGCGCCATGCTGGCCGACATGAAGCCGGGCAGCGTGCTGGTGGACGTGGCCATCGACCAGGGCGGCTGCTTTGAAACCAGTCGGCCCACCACTCACGCTGAGCCTACTTACATGGTGGATGGGATCGTGCACTACTGCGTGGCCAACATGCCGGGCGGGGTGGCACGCACCTCGACGCTTGGGCTGACCAACGCCACGCTGCCCTTCGTGCTGGCCCTTGCCAACCAGGGCTGGCAGCAGGCACTGCGCGATGATCGCCACTTTCTGCCGGGGCTTAACGTGCACGCAGGAAAAATCACCTACCCGGCCGTGGCAAAGGCCTTTGGCCTTGAGTGCCACGACCCGGCAAGTGCCCTTGGCTAATACTTGACGTTGAAGCAGACTCTTCTAATAGTGAGGGGGCACTTCGTCTTCCGGGCGGCCTGCGCCCTGGCTATCGTTATCCTGCAGGGCCTGGTGCTGCTCGCGCAGGCGTTCGCGCATCAGGACGCTTAGCTGCTCGAGTTTTTCAAGTCGGCGTTCCTGCTGGGCTACCGCCTGATCAAGGGTATCCAGCCAGTGTTCCTGGTAGGCGAGCCGGCTTTCCAGCGCTTCAAGGTGTTGCGTTAGCTCGGCAGGAGAAAAGTCTTGTGTCATGGTAACATGGCAACCTTGTGTAGTATGTCCGGTACTGTCGGGAATGGGCCTGGCAGTTCGGGTATTGTCCTTCGTCTGTTACCCATACAACAAGAGAGCTTTTATCATCTATGAATCCAAAAGTTGTGTTTCGCTGTTTATTGATCAGTGTATTGCTAGCCGCCCCCACGCCGCTTCTGCTGGCGGGGATTGTTCATTTAACCAACGCACCCCTGGCTGAACTGTGGCAGGCTGAACTGGCCATCAGTGGCGTCAGCGGTATCTATATCGCCGTAGCCTTGGGAAGTTTTATCGTTTTGTGTATCGGTACATTGGCTTCTGCCGCTTTGGCACCGCCAATGGTCGTCGCAGCCGGCGTCGAGCGTTCAGAGGCTGCTCGTGCCAAGGCGGCACCTCGCCCCCAGCCGGTCGAAGAACTGGACGATGAAGAGGAAGATATCATCGACCCCAATGACGGTCGGGAAGAGGGTGAAGTGAAGTGGTTCAACACCAACAAGGGCTACGGTTTTATTACCCGCGATAACGGCGAAGACGTGTTCGTTCACTTTCGCGCTATTCGCGGCCGTGGCCCGCGCATGTTGGCAGAAGGTCAGATCGTGCGTTACCACGTCATCAAGAACGACCGTGGTCTGCAGGCAGATGACGTCAGTATCATCGAGTAGAAAACGCTACGTTCAAAAGCGCCTTTGGCGTGATGCCCATCGACCCCGCCCCGGCGGGGTCGATTCGTTTAGCGCGTTTAACGGCCTGAGTCCGGCCACTCGATAGCGCCTTCGCGGCCATCCGGCAGCACCTGCCAGAAGCGGTCGGGGTCGGCACCGGGGTGCCAGCCGCCAAGCGAGCAGCGGATTTCCGTTTGCAGGGCAACGGCTGCGTGCTGGGCGCACTCCTGGTCGGTCGCCCAGGGCGTCTGTGCGCTATCGAACCAGAGGCTTGAAAAGCCGTCAGCGGCGTTTTCCACCAGCAGTACCGGCACCTCCTCGCCCTGGTGTGTGCCGCGGGTCTTCCACTTGCCCTTGCCCGCCGGGGAGAGCGGCGATGCCAGCAGTGCCTCGGCAAGCCAGGCATTGAGCGTCTCGTGCGAGACGCTTGCCACATACACTTCAATATCCGGATAGCGATCCATCAAACGCTTACCTCATCGGTTGTCAGCAGTGCCTGAAGCGTTGCCTCGTAGATGCGGCTCAGGTCATCCAGGTCGCTGGCGCGTACGCGCTCGTTCACCTTGTGGATGGTGTCGTTGAGTGGGCCAAGCTCCACCACCTGAGCGCCCAGGGTAGCGATAAAGCGCCCGTCGGAGGTGCCGCCGCTGGTAGAAAGCGCCGGGCGCTTGCCGGTCACCGCCTCCACGCCGCGTATTGCCGCTTCTACAAGCGCGCCTTCGGCGGTCAGAAACGGCTCGCCGTTCAGCGTCCAGTCCAGCTGATACTCGAGGCCGTGCTGGGCCAGAATGGCTTCCGTACGCGCCTTGAGCTGCTCGTGGGTCACTTCGGTCGAGAAGCGGAAGTTGAAGACCACTTCTACATCGCCGGGGATCACGTTGGTGGCCCCGGTGCCGGCGCGCAGGTTGGAGATCTGGAAACTGGTTGCCGGGAAGAAGTCGTTGCCCGCATCCCAGTGCTCGTTGACCAGCGCATCGAGTGCCGGCATCGCCTGATGAATCGGGTTGCGCGCCAGGTGCGGATAGGCCACGTGGCCTTGAATGCCGTGAATATGCAGTACCCCGCCCAGCGAGCCGCGCCGGCCGTTCTTGATCACATCGCCCAGCCGCTCGGTGGAGGAGGGCTCGCCCACGATGCAGTAATCCAGCCGCTCGTTACGCTCACGAAGCTGTTCGACCACTGCGCGAGTGCCGTCCACCGCCGGGCCCTCCTCGTCAGAGGTGATCAAGAAGGCGATTCGGCCGTCGTGGTCCGGGTAGCGCTCGACAAAGCGCTCGACCGCGGTGACCATGGCTGCCAGGCTGCCTTTCATATCCGCCGCGCCGCGCCCGCAGAGCATGCCGTGCTCGTCGATACAGGGCGAAAACGGCGGAAACTCCCACCCAGCCGGGGGGCCGCTGGGGACCACGTCGGTATGGCCGGCCAGAGCGATGACCGGGCCGTGATGCCCGCGTACCGCCCAGAAGTTCTTGATATCGCCGAACGGCATACGCTCGATATGAAAACCGAGCGCACTCAAGCGCTCGATCATGACGTCCTGGCAGCCTTCGTCGTCCGGCGTGACGGATGGACGGCTTAAAAGCGCAAAGGCAAGCTGAAGCGTGGGCGACAGCGTGTCAGGCTCAGTTATGGGCATGCAGCGCCTCGTTCAGCGCAATCGCACTCTTGTTCGTCAGACACTCGACACGGCCATTTTTAGAATTGCGGCGCAGCAGCAGATCGTTTTGGCCGGCCAGTTCACGCGCCGCCAGGGTTTTTACTTCGTTGCCCTGGTCATCCAGCAAGGCCACTTTAGTACCTGCGGTGATGTACAAGCCGGACTCTACTGTACAGCGGTCGCCGAGCGGAATGCCGATACCGGCGTTGGCGCCGATCAAACAGCCTTCGCCTACCTTGATCACGATGTTACCGCCACCCGAGAGGGTGCCCATGGTCGAGCAGCCGCCGCCCAGGTCCGAGCCCTTGCCGACCATGACGCCCGCAGAGATGCGCCCTTCGATCATGCCGGGACCTTCAGTGCCGGCATTGAAGTTGACGAAACCTTCATGCATCACCGTGGTGCCTTCGCCCAGGTGCGCGCCAAGACGTACCCGCGCGGTATCGGCAATGCGCACGCCGGTCGGTACGACGTAGTCGGTCATCTTGGGGAATTTATCCACGCAGTCGACGGACAGGGCACGCCCTGCCAGGCGCGCTTTCAGGCGGCGTGCGGGCAGCTCCTCGATATCGATGGCGCCTTCGCTGGTCCAGGCAATGTTGCGCAGCAGGCCAAACATGCCGGTCAGATCAACGCCGTGCGGCTTGACCAGACGATGCGAAAGCAGGTGCAGCTTGAGGTACACCTCGGGGGCAGTTTGCGGCGCTTCGTCGCTTTCCAGGAACATGGCGACCAGCGGGCGCTGGCTTTCCGCCAGCGATTCGGCAAGCTCGGCCTGCTCGGCGTGGCCGGCGGCTTCAAGCGCTTTGGCAAGGCGAGTGCAGTCTTCCGGCAGGAAGCTGACGGCCGCGTTGCCGGCAGGCGCGTCAAGCGCTTCGCGAGCGGCGCTCACCAGGCTCTCCTGGGGGCTGTAAAGCGGTGCCGGGTAGTAAATTTCCAGCCAGTCGCCCTGGGTGTTCTGCGTGCCGATTCCAAGCGCAAAGCTCAGCATAAAATCTCATCCTTTGGTTAATGGCGCTGTCAGCGGTGCGTCAACAGCGCCCAGCAGTGTATGGCAGTAAATCAGGTAAAAGCGCCCGGTCAGGCGCTCAGATTATCGTAATCGCCGTCACGGTAGCCCACCTTGATGGCATCGCCCCCCATATCCAGAAGCGGACGCTTGAGCAGGGTCGGGTGCTCGATGAGCAGTCGACGAGCGGAGTTTGCATCCAGGCCGTCCTTCTCTTCCTGGGGAAGGTCGCGCCAGGTCTTGCTGCGCTTGTTGATGGCCTCTGCAAGCGGTACGCGCTCCAGAATATGCTCCAGCAGGGTGGCCGACAGGCCGTCCTTGCGCAGGTCGTGGGCCTTGAAGGGAATGCTGTTTGCTTCCAGCGCCTTGCGCGCCTTGCGGCACGTATCGCAGGTGTCGATGATATAGAGCGTGAACATATAACCTCACTCGCTTGCTGTGTGCCGTAAGCGGCATGCTCAAGTGTATGGGGTAACCCGTCCCGGTCAGCCGCGTTCAATCAACTGCCGGATACGCTGGGCCGCCTCGAGAGTGGGGGCCAGCTCGGCTACCAGCGCAAGGCGCAGCCGGCCTGCGCCCGGGTTGATGCCCTGAGCGTCGGCCCGGCCCATCAAGCTGCCCGGCAGTACGCTCACGTGCTGCTCGGTGTAGAGACGCTGGGTAAACGCGATATCGTCACCATTGGGTACGGCGGGCCACAGGTAGAAACTCGCTTCCGGCGTGGGGAAGTCCATCACCGGCGTCAGCACGTCCGTTACCGCGCTGAACTTTTCGCGGTAGGCGTCGCGGTTGGCGCGCACGTGGTCTTCATCCTGCCAGGCGGCGATGGAGGCGTGCTGTACCGGCAGCGACATGGCGCAGCCGTGGTAGGTGCGGTAGCGCTTGAACGGCGCCAGAATCTCGGCGTCCCCGGCCACAAAGCCCGAGCGCAAGCCCGGCAGGTTAGAGCGCTTGGAGAGCGAATGAAACACTACGCAGCGGCGGTAGTCGTCGCGGCCAAGCTCGGCGCAGGCCTGCAAGAGCCCGGGCGGCGGTGCGCTTTCATCCAGATAGAGCTCCGAATAGCACTCGTCGGAAGCAATGATGAAGTCGTGCTCGTCGGCCAGGGCAATCAGCTGCTTGAACTCGCTGATCGAGTTCACCGCGCCGGTCGGGTTGCCCGGCGAGCAGACGAACACGATCTGTACGTCGCGCCAGGCGGCCGGGCTGATCGTGGAGAAATCCGGGCGAAAGCCGTTCTCGGCAGTGCAGTCAAGGTACAAGGGCGCGCCGCCGGCCAGCAGCGTGGCGCCTTCGTAAATCTGGTAGAACGGGTTGGGCACGGCGACCTTGGCAGGGCGGGTGCGGTCCAGCGCGGCCTGCACAAACGCAAAAATGGCTTCGCGCGTGCCGTTCACCGGCAGCACCTGGTGTTCGGCATCAAGGCCTGCCAGGTTAAAGCGCCGGGTAGCCCACTGTGCCAGGGTGTCACGCAGTGCGGGCAGACCGTTGGTGGCCGGGTAGCGGGCCATCTCCAGTTGATGGGCCGTCAGGGCTTTAAGCGCTGCGGGGTAGGGGGCATGCTGGGGTTCGCCAATGGTCAACGGGATATGGGTCAGCTGTGCCGGAGGCGTCAGTTCGGCTTTCAGCGCGGCCAGCTTCTCGAACGGATAGGGGTGTAGGGCGGCGAGATCAGGATTCATAGTGTGTCCGTTGAGCGCATTTTGGATAGCGTGCCCTGCAAAGCGTGTTCAGAACGGCAGGCGTAAAGCAGCGATTATAACAATCCCCGGAGTGGGCTCAAACTTAAGCGCCATACAAGCGTATTTAAGCGTTTACACGCCGAGGACTTCGATCAGCCGCTCGCGCAGCTGCTGCTGGCGCATGGGGTCGGTCAGTGGTTCTCCCGCCTTGGTGGTGATGAAGAATACGTCTTCCACGCGCTCGCCAAGCGTTGCGATCTTGGCGGTCGAAAGAGCAATATCCTGCTCCATGAAGATGCGCCCGACCCGGGCCAGAAGCCCCGGCCGGTCCGGTGCGGTCAGTTCCAGCAGGGTGCGGTCGTTGGCCGGGTCCTGCTCGATCAGCACTTCGGTAGGCACCTTGAAATGCTTCAGCTGGCGCGGCGTATGCCGGGTAACGATTTCCGGGTAGTCGTCCGGGTCGTCCAGCTCCTCGACAAGGTGGCTGCGCATCTCCTCGATGTGCTCTGGATCCCGAATCGGTTGGCCCTGGCTATCCAGCACGATGAACGTGTTAAGCGTCCAGTTGTTGTGCGAGGTGACGATACGCGCATCGTGAATCGAGAGTCCCAGCTGCTCCATGGCAGCGGCGGTGGCGGCAAACAGGTCATCCACCGAGCGGGTATGGATGAAGACCTTCGTGCCGCCTTCGGCCATGTCTGCGGTGGGGGCACTGATCAGCACCAGCGGCAGCGGCGAAGCGTTGTGGGCCAGGATGCCCTGGGTCTGCCAGACGATTTCACTGGGCGCGTACTGCAGGAAGTAATCCTCGCCCAGCGACTCCCAGAGCGGTTCGATCTGGGCGCTGCCAATTCCGATGCTGCGCAGAAGTGAGCGCGCCTCGCTGCGGGTTTCCCGCACCCAGGCGTCGCGATCCGGCGGGTTCTTGAGGCCGCGTCGCAGGGCGCGCTTGGTCTCGGCGTAGAGCTGGCGCAAAAGCGACGCTCGCCAGCCGTTCCAGAGCGTGGGGTTGGTGGCGTTGATATCGGCGACGGTAAGCACGTAAAGGTAGTCAAGCCGGGCTTCGTTGCGCACCACCAGGGCAAAATCGCGAATCACGTCCGGGTCGCTGATATCCCGCTTCTGTGCGGTCATCGACATCAGCAGGTGATGCTCAACCAGCCAACTGACCAGCCGCGTGTCGTGGGTGGAAATATGGTGGCGCTGGCAGAACTGCTCGACGTCCCGAGCGCCAATCTCCGAGTGGTCGCCGCCGCGGCCTTTGCCGATGTCGTGAAAAAGCCCTGCTATCCACAAGAGATCCAGCTTGGGCAGCTGGTGAATCAGCGCCGCAGCTACCGGAAACTCATCCTTGGCGTCGGGCTTGCGAAAGCCGTGGAGGAATTTGAGCAGGCGCAGGGTGTGGGCGTCCACGGTATAGATATGGAACAGGTCGTGCTGCATCAGCCCTACCGCGCGCCCAAACTCCGGCAGGTACTTGCCCAGAATGCCGTAGCGGTTCATGCGCCGCAGCTGGCGTGGCACGTTGCCGGGGGCGCGCAGAATCTCCATGAACAGCCGCTGGTGAAGCGGGTCGTCACGGTAGTGGTCGTCGATCTGGTGGCGGTGATCACGAATCAGGCGAATGGTGTCAGCGCGCACGCCCTCGATCTCCGGATGCCGGGCCATGAGCAGGAAAAGCTCCAGCATGGCCGCCGGCTGTTCGCGGAACAGCGAACGCGAACGCACCTGAATGTAGCCGCCGGTGGTCTCGAAGCGCTCGTTGAGCTGCACGGTCTCAAGCGCTTGCTTGCCGCGCAGAATGACTTCGTCAAAGTGCTGCAGCAGCATGTCGTTAAGCCCGGCAAGTGCGGTGACATGGCGATAGTAGCGCTTCATGAACTGCTCGACGGCCAGACGTTCGGGGGTATCCCGAAAGCCGAACAGCTCGGCGATGGTGCGCTGATGATCAAACAGCAGGCGGTCTTCGGCGCGGTCGGTCAGCATGTGCAGGGCGTAGCGCACCTGCCACAGAAACGCCTGACCCTGGCTCAGGATGCGCAGCTCGGCATCGTTCATGAAGCCGTTGGCCACGATGTCAGCGTACTGTTCGGTGCCGAAGTGGCGCTTGGCCACCCAGCCGATCATCTGGATATCGCGCAGCCCGCCGGGGGAGCTCTTGAGATTGGGCTCCAGATGGTATTCAGAGTTGTTGTAACGGTAGTGGCGGGTGATCTGCTCCTGCCACTTGGCTTCAAAGAAGCGATCGGCCGGCCAGACGTGCTCGGCGCTCAGGCGCTCGCGCATCTTTTCCCGCAGCGTTTCGGGGCCGGCGATCAGGCGTGATTCCAGCAGGTTGGTAATCACCGTGACATCCGCCAGCGCCTCGCGCTCGCAGTCGTTCAGCGAACGCACGCTGTGGCCGATTTCCAGGCCGATATCCCACAAAAAGGTGATAAAGGCAGTCAGCGGTTCGCGGTAGGCGGTGTCGTCGTCATCTTCAAGCAGCAGCAGAAGATCGACATCCGAATGAGGGTGCAGCTCGCCGCGGCCATAGCCGCCCACCGCTACCAGCGCGATACCGTCGTCCGGCCAGGCGTGGCGTGCCCAGGCAATCGCCAACAGCTGGTCCAGATACCAGGCGCGCCCGCGTACCAGGTCACGGATGTCCGCACCTGCGCGAAAGCGCTCGTCCAGACGCGCCTGAAGCTCGCGCAGCGCCGTCTTGAAGGGCGCAATGGGTGAGCGCGAACCGGAAAGTTCCTCGCGAAAGGCGTCGAGGTCGTAAAGCGACGTGTCCGGTTCGAACCGGTAGTGGTGGAGAAGCATCAGGCGTTCAGGAAACTGAAGTCTTCATCGCTGCGCGCGGTCAGCACTTCAACCCCGGTCTCGGTCACCAGCAGAGTATGCTCCCACTGCGCCGAAAGGCTCTTGTCCTTGGTGACGGCGGTCCAGCCATCGCGCAGTACCTTGGTCTTGTAGCCGCCCACGTTGATCATCGGCTCGATGGTAAAGCACATGCCCGCTTCCAGCGCGATATCCGCATCGGGCGCGTAGCCGTCGTAATGCAGAAACTGCGGGTCTTCATGGAAGTCTGCACCAATGCCGTGGCCGCAGAAGTCGCGAACCACCGAGTAGCCGTGACCTTCGGCGTGCTTCTGGATGACGCGGGCAAGCTCGGAAAGGCGCACGCCAGGCTTGACCAGCGCGATGCTCTTGTAAAGGCACTCCTGGGTAATCCGGCACAGCCGCTCGCCCTGGATGGTGTCGCCGATGATGAACATCATGCTGGAGTCGCCGTGGTAGCCGTCTGGCGTCTTGACGGTGACATCGAGGTTCATGATGTCGCCGTTTTTAAGGATCTTATTGAAATCCGGAAAGCCGTGGCACACGACATGGTTCAAGGAGATGCAGGTAGCGTGGGTGTAGCCGTGGTAGTTGAGCGGGGCGGGAGTGGAGCCCAGTTCATTGACAATATATTCATGACACAGTCGGTCGATCTCGCCGGTGCTGACGCCCGCCTGTATATGAGGCGTGATCATTTCGAACACACTGACGGCCTGGCGCCCAGCTTCGCGCATTTTCTCGATTTCTGAAGGTGTCTTGATAGGAACGTTCATGAATTCTCGATATGGGTTCAGATTCAGACTGTCGTCGTACATGACAGGTAGTGAATGACAGGTAGTAAATGACAGTATGCAGGTAACCGTCTTGATTAGCCGTATCACGCGGCAAATATTGCGCGTTACGCAGGCTGTGGCTTCATCTTGGCAAGGATCTATGGTATAAAGCCGCGCGCTTTCCTGCAATCGCTCGCTCGCTTCTTTAACGTGAGTCGGCGATCATGGCGAGGCGAACAACCTGCAGTGCGCTTGTTTGGGCGCGCTGCTTAATAGCAAGCCTTGAAAACACACATGCACCGGCACATGGTCCCGGGTGCCGCTGGCAGCGCTAGACGCGGTCAACGGTCGGATCCATGGGGTGCGTGGAGGCCTAACCCGAGTTTCAGGAGTTTTACCATGTCTCACGTCAATATGCGTGACCTGCTCAAAGCAGGCGCTCACTTCGGTCACCAGACCAAATACTGGAACCCGAAGATGGGCAAATTCATCTTCGGCGCGCGCAACAAGATTCACATCATCAACCTCGAACACACCCTGCCGGCGCTGAACGAAGCGATCGACGTGGTCGAGAAGATGTCGGCATCCAACAACAAGATCCTGTTTGTTGGCACCAAACGCAGCGCTAGCAAGATCATCAAAGAAGAAGCGAATCGCGTTAATCAGCCGTTCGTCAACCATCGCTGGTTGGGCGGCATGCTGACTAACTTCAAGACCATCCGCCAGTCCATCAAGCGTCTGCGTGATCTTGAAACCATGCGCGAAGACGGCACGTTCGAGAAGCTGACCAAGAAAGAAGTCTTGATGGCGACTCGCGAGCAAGAGAAGCTCGAGCGTTCTATCGGTGGTATCAAGAACATGGGCGGCCTGCCGGACGCACTGTTCGTGATCGACGTTGACCACGAGCGCATCGCGATCAACGAAGCCAACAAGCTGGGTATCCCGGTCATTGGCGTGGTTGATACCAACTCAAACCCGGATGGCGTTGATTACGTGATCCCGGGTAACGATGACTCCATTCGCGCTATCCAGATCTACGTGAAGGCCATTGCCGACGCGTGTGGTCGCGCCAAAGAAGGTCGTCCGGACGAGTTTGTTGAAGTGACCGACGAGGCTGCTTCCGCCGAGACTGACGCTGCTGCCGAGTAAGGTTGCAGTGGATGCGGCGGGCAGTTGGGCCGCATCGTGACAAGAGGGGGCCTGTGCCCCCTTTTTCCCGCTTGGGATGAACCCATCCTGGCGGGCCGATTGCGCCGGGCAATGTATGCCGGCAAGCGGCCTTCGGAGTGATACATGATGGTCATCTGTCATGCCTATACTCTGTAGGGCGTTTAACTCTCATAGAACCATTTCCGAGGTGAATTCTCATGGCAGCTATCAGCGCCTCTCAGGTCAAGGAACTGCGCGAACGTACCGGTCTCGGCATGATGGAGTGTAAAAAAGCACTCACCGAAGCCGACGGCGATATCGACGTCGCGATCGAAAACCTGCGCAAGAGCTCGGGCCTAAAAGCCGCGAAGAAAGCCGATCGCACCGCCGCTGAAGGCGCGGTGGTTACGCGTGTTGCCGAAGACGGCAGCTACGGTGTAATGGTTGAAATCAACTCCGAGACCGACTTCGTTGCTCGCGATGATAACTTCATTGCCTTCTCCAAAAAGATTGTCGATGCCTTCTTTGCTGCCAAAAGCGAAGACGTGGCGTCCGTCATGGCCGGCGATCTGGAATCCACGCGCGAGCAGCTGGTTCAGAAGATCGGCGAGAACATCGGCGTGCGTCGTGCCGTTGTTGTCAACGCGGTCGAAGGTGGTCTGGTGGGCGAATACGTCCACGGCGGCCGCATCGGCGTTCTGACCGTTCTGAAAGGTGGTACTTCAGAAGCGGCCAAGGACGTTGCCATGCACGTGGCAGCCATCAATCCGGCGGTTGCGCATCCTGAAGAGATGCCGCAGGAGCAGCTGGATGAAGAAAAAGCCATCATCCTGGCGCAGCCGGACATGGCGGGCAAGCCCGAGCAGATCGCTGAGAAGATGGTTCAAGGCCGTCTGAAGAAGTACCTGGCGGAAAACAGCCTGACCGAGCAGCCGTTCGTTAAAGACCCGAACCAGACCGTTGCCGAGTTCGTCAAGGCAGCCGGTGGTGAAGTGGTCAGCTTCACACGCTTTGTCGTGGGTGAAGGTATCGAGAAAGAAGAAGTCGACTTCGCCAAGGAAGTTATGGAACAGGCTGGCCGTCGTTAAGGTCAGACGTTTCAGTCAGAAGATGGCGTGCGCGTAAGCGCACGCCTTCGTGTATCCGGCCCCTGCTAAACCTGGGGCCGCTTCGCCCACCTGTGTCCAGGTCTGCCTCAGGAGAGATGCCATGTCACGTGATATTCAAGAGCCCACCCCCCTTGCTGCCGGAAGCCAGATTGGCAAGTCCAAGTCAAAGTACAAGCGTATTCTGCTGAAGCTTTCCGGCGAAGCGCTGATGGGCGAGCACGATTTTGGTATCGACCCGAAAGTGCTGGACCGCATGGCGCTGGAAATCGGCCAGCTGGTAGGCATCGGCGTTCAGGTAGGCATCGTGATCGGAGGTGGCAATCTGTTCCGTGGCGCTGCCCTGAACGAGGCCGGAATGGATCGGGTGACCGGCGATCACATGGGAATGCTGGCAACCGTGATGAATGCACTTGCCATGCGTGATGCCCTCGAGCGTTCCAATATACGCTCACGGGTCATGTCAGCGATTCCCATGAGCGGCGTGGTCGAGCATTACGACCGCCGTACCGCCATCCGTTATCTGACGTCGGGAGACGTGGTACTGTTTTCGGCAGGCACGGGCAATCCTTTCTTCACCACCGACTCCGCCGCCTGTCTGCGCGGCATCGAAGTCGATGTTGACGTTGTCATCAAGGCCACCAAGGTCGATGGTGTCTACGACAAGGACCCGGTCAAGCATGCCGACGCGGTAAAATATGACCAGCTCTCCTACGATGATGCCCTGGATCAGAAACTGGGTATCATGGATTTGACCGCTATCTGCCTGGTACGTGACCATAATATGCCGGTGCGGGTATTTGATATGAACAAGCCTGGTGCCCTGCTGAATCTGGTAGTAGGGGGCAAGGAAGGCACGCTGATAGACAGAGGGTTATAACGTGATCGACGATATCAAGAAAGATGCTGAATCTCGCATGAAAAAAAGCGTTGAAGCGCTGGGAAGCAACTTCAACAAGATTCGTACCGGACGCGCGCATCCCAGCATTCTGGATGCGGTGACCGTTGAGTACTACGGTGGCCAGGTGCCGCTGAACCAGGTCGCGTCAGTGAACGTTGAAGATGCGCGCACGCTTGCCGTGGCACCCTGGGAGCAGAGCATGGTGCCGAAGATCGAAAAGGCCATCATGATCGCCGATCTCGGTCTGAACCCGTCAAGCGCCGGTAACGTCATTCGCGTACCCATGCCCATGCTGACCGAAGAGACGCGCAAGGGCTACATCAAGCAGGCGCGCTCTGAGGCTGAGCACGCTCGCGTGGCCGTACGCAACGTGCGTCGCGACGCCAACGGTGACTTCAAGGACCTGCTCAAGGAAAAAGAGATCACCGAAGATGATCAGCGCCAGGGTGAAGATGAAATCCAGAAGCTGACCGACAAATATATCGCCGAGATCGACAAGGCGCTTGTCGCAAAAGAACAGGATCTGATGCAGGTATAAACCGCCTGTTTTTACTTAGCAGCGGGCAGCCAGGCTGCCCGCTGGGCCTATGGCTTTATTATGACTGAGCTTTTGTGCGAGACCCCATGACGTCACCGCAGCTTCCCGAAGAACAGCCGAGCGACGCCAGCACGCCACCTCTCACCGCAGGGGAAGTCATGCCGTCGCACGTTGCCATCATCATGGACGGCAATAACCGCTGGGCCCGCGCCCGTGGGCTATCCGGCGTACGCGGTCACCGCGCGGGTGTCGAAGCCGTCAGAGCGGTGATTCAGCGCGCCGCCGAACGCCAGGTAAAGACCCTGAGCCTGTTTGCCTTTTCAAGCGAAAACTGGCGACGCCCCGCGGCTGAAGTCAACGCGCTGATGGAGCTTTTCCTGATGGCGCTCAAGCGCGAAGTCAAGAAGCTCAACGACCGCAATATCCGGCTGTCGATCATTGGCGAACAGCGCGGCTTTTCTCATGCGATTCAAAAGTATATTCATCGTGCAGAGGCACTGACCGCCAACAATACCGGCATGCATCTGGTGATTGCCGCCAACTATGGCGGGCAGTGGGATATCGCCCGGGCAGCGCAAACGCTGGCCGAACAGGTAGCCCGGGGCGAGCTCAAACCTGACGAGATCGATGAAACCTGCTTTGATGAAGCAATGGGCAGCAGCAACGTGCCGCCCATTGATCTGTGTATTCGAACAAGCGGCGAGCAGCGGCTTTCCAACTTCATGCTGTGGCAGTTGGCCTATGCCGAGCTGCATTTCTCGCCCTTACTCTGGCCCGATTTCGGCGCCGAAGCCCTGGACGTTGCGCTAAACGATTTCTGCAAGCGACGCCGGCGCTTTGGTATGACCGACCAACAAATAGAGGCGCAAGGTGCTTAGACAGCGGATTATCACCGCAGCCTGGCTGGCACCGCTGGTGCTGGCTGGCCTGTTTGGCTTGCAAGGCGGCGCATTTGCGCTTTTTACCGCTGTCATGGTGCTGCTTGGCGCCTGGGAGTGGACGAATCTTTCCGGCGTCATGCGCCAAGCCTCGCGTATCCAGCTGGTGGCCGCGCTTGGCGTCATCATGCTGCTGATGTGGCTTAGCGGCGCCGCGTTTGCCGTGTGGCCCTTGTGGTGCGCCGCCCTTGGCTGGCTGCTTAATCTTTTCTGGGTCACCCAGTACCCGGAGAAGGGGGCTCAGTGGCAGGCAACGTCACGCCGGCTGGCGATGGGGCTTTGGGTGCTGCTGCCCTGCTGGGTCGGGTTCAATATCCTGCGCGAAAGCGGCGCGGTATGGTTGCTGTTCGTGCTGCTGCTGGTGTGGTCGGCGGATATCGGCGCCTATTTTGCCGGCCGCCGCTTTGGCAAGCGCAAGCTCGCGCCGCGCGTCAGCCCCGGCAAGTCCTGGGAGGGCGTGATCGGTGGGCTGGTGGCGACCACGCTGCTGGCGGTTATCTTTGCCTTTTGGCAGTCGCTGGGCTTCACCGGCGGTATCACCCTGGTGGTCATGACGGCCGTGGTCACGCTTACCTCGGTGCTGGGCGATCTGCTCGAAAGCATGCTCAAGCGTTACCGGGACATCAAGGACTCAAGCCAGCTTCTGCCGGGCCACGGCGGGGTGCTGGATCGTATCGATAGCCTTACCGCCGCCATCCCGCTGTTTGCGCTGCTTTACCTGCTGGTGCTTCAGGCACAGGTAGCGCCGCTATGAGTGCTTTGCCCCGTCAGTGGGTTACCGTACTCGGCTCGACGGGCTCCATTGGTGTCAGTACGCTGGATGTGATTGCCCGCCACCCCGAGCGCTATCGGGTTTATGCATTGACTGCGCACACTTCGAAAGAAGCACTTCTCGATCAATGCCTGGCGCACCACCCCCAAGTCGCCGTCCTCGATAGCGACGCCGACGCTGAATGGCTGCGCCGGGCGCTTGAAGGCGCCGGCCAGTCAACAGCGGTGCGCGCAGGCCACGAGGCGCTCTGTCAGGTGGCTCGCGAGGCGTGCGTTGACGCCGTGATGGCCGCGATTGTAGGTGCTGCCGGCCTGATGCCTGCGCTGGCCGCGGCAGAAGCCGGCAAGCGTGTGCTGCTGGCCAACAAGGAAGCGCTGGTGATGAGCGGCGCGCTGTTCATGCAGGCTGTCGAGCGCGCTGGTGCTACGCTGCTGCCGATTGATTCCGAGCATAATGCCATCTACCAGTGCCTGCCGGCGGTCCATCGCGGTGGGCTTGAGCGTTACGGCGTTCGCCAGCTTCTGCTGACTGCCTCGGGCGGCCCGTTTCGGACCTGGGGCGCAGAGGAGATTGCCAAGGTCACGCCGGATCAGGCCTGCGCGCATCCCAACTGGTCGATGGGGCGCAAGATTTCGGTCGACAGCGCCACGCTGATGAACAAGGGGCTGGAACTGATCGAGGCGTGCTGGCTGTTTGATGCCACGCCCGAACAAATTCAGGTGGTAGTGCATCCACAGAGTGTGATTCACTCCATGGCGGCTTACACCGACGGCTCGGTCATCGCCCAGTTGGGTAATCCGGATATGCGTACGCCGATTGCCTACGGACTGGCGTGGCCTGAGCGTATCGATGCCGGGGTGGAAACGCTGGATCTGTTTCAGGTAGCCCGGCTGGATTTCGAGGCGCCGGATGAGGCGCGTTTTCCCTGCCTGCGCCTGGCCCGAGAGGCCATGCAGACAGGCGGTGCGGCGCCGGCCATTCTCAATGCGGCCAACGAGATAGCGGTCGAGGCGTTTCTGGCCGGTACCCTGGGCTTCGAGGCGATCGCCAAGGTCGTGGCCCAGGTGCTGGCGCTGCCCTACGCGGGTAACGCAGACACCATCGAGAATGTTCTGGCGGCGGATCAGTGGGCGCGTCAGCAGGCGGTAGAGCAGCTAGGCAGGCATTCGCGGTCATGAGCGCTGGATACAGCGTTAATGGGTACAGAATTAATGGGTACAGAGTTGGTCGCTTGAGCATCGGCGGCTGGTAGGTATGGTGCCAAGGAGTACAGTGTGGGCCTGTTACAAAACGTTTTAGCGGTCATCGTCGTGCTGGGGCTTCTGGTCACCTTCCACGAGTTTGGGCACTTCTGGGTGGCACGGCGCTGCGGCGTCAAGGTGCTGCGCTTCTCCGTGGGCTTCGGCAAGCCGCTGTGGTCAACCGTGGATCGTCAGGGAACGGAGTACGCCGTGGCGGCCATTCCGCTGGGCGGCTACGTCAAGATGCTAGACGAGCGCGAAGCGCCGGTGCCCGATGACCAGCTCGATCAGGCCTTTAACCGCAAGAGTGTCTGGCGGCGTATTGCGATTGTTGCCGCTGGCCCGCTGGCCAACTTCCTGCTCGCCATCGTTGCCTACTGGGCGCTGTTCGTCTCCGGCACGACCACGATCATTCCGATGGTGGGTGACGTTCTGCCCGATTCACCGGCTGCCGAAGCAGGTCTTGCCCATGGCGATGAAATCACCGCCATCCAGAACGATCCGGTGCGCTCCTGGGAAGAGATCAATCTGAAGCTGGTTTCCATGATCGGCTTCAGCGGCACGCTCACCATCAATGCCCTGCCCGAAGGCAGCAGCAGTGAACGCAGCTACGCCCTTGAGGTCGATAATTACCTGACCCGTCAGGACCCGCCGCAGCCGCTGGAAACACTCGGCATGGCGCCCTGGCAACCCGAGTTCCCGGCCGTATTGGGCCAGGTGGTCGAGGGTGAAGCGGCGGCCAATGCTGGCCTGCAGCCAGGCGACCGTATTATGGCGATTGACGCCACGCCGGTGGAGGACTGGATGCAGTTTGTCACCATGATCCGGCGCAGCGCAGGTGAAACGCTGAGTGTGGCCTATCAGCGCGGTGACCAGCAGGGTGAGCTTTCGTTGACACCCGGCAGCACGGCGCTGGAGAGTGGCGGCGAGGTTGGGTACATTGGAGCAGGCGTCGAGCCGGTTTCCTGGCCCGAATCGATGCAGCGTGAAATTCGCTATGGGCCGATTGAAGCAGTAGGCCAGGCGCTTTCGCGTACCGGCAATATGGTAGTGTTGACCGTTGATGCGATTCGCAAGATGCTGGTGGGGCTGATCTCGCCCTCCAACTTGTCCGGGCCGATCACGATAGCCCAGATTTCCGGTGATTCGGCCCGGGCAGGCGTTGAAGCGTTTGTCGGCTTTCTGGCCTATCTCTCCATCAGCCTCGGAGTGCTCAACCTTCTGCCTATTCCGGTGCTCGATGGTGGACATTTACTTTACTATTTTTTAGAAATCGTGCGTGGGCGGCCGGTTTCTGAACAAACCCAGGCAATTGGGCTGCGCATCGGGCTTGCCATGGTAGGTGGCTTGATGGCGATGGCCCTGTATTTCGATCTGATGCGCCTTTGGTAATGACGCGTGTAGCGCGCAGGATGCCTTGTCATCTGCCTGCACAAATGTATATGGTGCCTATCTGGAACGATAGGCAGACCAACGCGAGCGAACTGACTGCATGAAAATCAAGACCCTTGGAATGGCGGCACTCTTGCTGGCGGCTGCCGGCGGCGCCCAGGCACAATCCTTTGATGTTTCGGACATTCGGGTGGAAGGACTACAGCGGGTATCCGCCGCCTCGGTCTTCAATGCGTTTCCTGTCAGTGCTAACGACCGCGTTAGCGAACAGCAGCTAGCGTCTGCCGCCCGCGATCTCTTTGCCACCGGCCTGTTTGAAGACGTATCCCTTGCCCGTGAAGGCGATGTCCTGGTGATTCAGGTCGTGGAGCGCCCGACCATCGCCCGCCTGAACCTTACCGGCAACAAGCAGCTCAAGGAAGAAGACCTGCGCAACGGTCTGCGCCAGTCCGGTCTCTCCGAAGGCCAGGTGTTACAGCTTTCCACCCTTGAAGAAATTCAGCGCGAGCTGGAAGGCGTCTATCAGTCCCAGGGCCGCTACAGCGCGCGTATCTCGACCGATGTCGAGCAGATCGACGAAGGCCGCGTTCAGGTCAACATCAATATCAACGAAGGCGAAGTGGCCAAGATCCGCCAGATCAACATCGTGGGTAATGAAGACTTTGACGATGAAACGCTGCGCGAAGTATTCGAGCTGAACGACCGCCCCGGACGCTTCTTCGGCTGGTTCTCAAGCGATGAGTACTCGCGCGAGGCGCTTTCCGGCGATATCGAGCGGCTGCGCTCTTTCTACCTTGACCGCGGCTACGTCAACTTTGACGTGACCTCCACGCAGGTGTCCATCGGCCCTGAGAAGTCCGAGATCTTCGTGACGCTCAATATCGACGAGGGCAATCAGTACCGCGTGGGCAACGTGCGCTTTGCCGGCGATCTGCAGATCAGTGAAAGCGAAGCGCGCGAGCTTCTGGAAATCAAGAGCGGCGATATCTTCTCGCGTGGACAGGTCAATGCGTCGACCGAAGCGCTGCGTCTGCGCCTGGGCGCTGAAGGGTTTGCCTTTGCCGATATTCAGGGCATCCCGGAAATGGCCGACGATGGTGAGACCGTCGATCTGGTCATTGCCGTCGACCCGGGCCAGCGTACCTACGTGCGCCGGATCGAGTTCTTCGGCAACACCACGACCCAGGACGAAGTGCTGCGTCGTGAAATGATCCAGATGGAAGGCGCCCCGGCGTCTACCGAGTCGATTACCCAGTCGCGCCAGCGCCTGGAGCGCCTGGGCTTCTTCAGCCAGGTCGAAGTGGATACCCAGCAGGTGCCGGGCCAGCCCGACCAGTTGGACGTGACCTATAACGTCGAAGAGCAGCCCTCAGGCTCGGTTTCGGCAAGCGTGGGCTTCTCGCAAAGTGCCGGCGTGATCTACGGCGTGGGCCTTGCCCAGAACAACTTCCTGGGTACGGGTAACCGCGTGAATATCGGCGCCCAGCGCAGTGATACCTTCACCAGCGTCAACTTTGCCTTTACCGATCCTTACTGGACACTTGACGGCATTTCCCGCGGCTATAACGTGTTCTACCGCGAAACCGACTACGCCGACTCGGATATCTCGACCTACTCGACGGATGCCTACGGCGCGGGTATCAACTTTGGCTACCCGATCAGCGAACTCTCAAGGCTCAACTTCGGGGCGAGCATTGAAGATATCTCGGTAAAAACCTATAACGATACGGCCTCGGAAATTCGCCGCTACGTCGATGACGAAGGCGAAGATGCCCAGGCTCTCAAGCTGACCGCCAGCTGGACGCGCAACAACCTGAACCGGGGTGTGATGCCTACCGCTGGTAACTATCAGCGTCTTTCGCTTGAAACCGGCGTGCCGGGCAGCGATGCCGAGTACTACAAGCTGCGCGCGCGTGCCCAGCAGCTGTTCCCGATCAATGACGACGAAACCTGGGCGCTGAAATTCAGCGGAAACCTGGGCTACGCCAATACGCTGAACTCGAGCGATCCTTACCCCTTCTACGAGAACTTCTACTCGGGTGGTCTGGGCTCGGTACGTGGCTTTACCTCCAATACGCTGGGCCAGCGCACCACGCCTGCCGTCGAGGGCGGTCGTGACCGTACGCTGGGGGGTAACGTCCAGGTAGAAGGCAGCGCAGAAATCATCTTCCCGATGCCGTTTGTCGAGAATCAGCGCTCGGTACAGCCTTCGCTGTTCGTGGATGCGGGTAACACCTTCCTGAGCTCCTGCTACGATGTGCTGGAAGAGGACCAGGGGCGTCAGCGCTGCAGCTCCGGGGTAGACCTGGGCGACTTGCGGTATAGTGTGGGCGTTGGTCTGTCCTGGCTGACACCGGTGGGCCCGCTGACCTTCAGCATCGCCGAGCCGCTCAATGATGAAAGCGGCGATGATACGCAGTTCTTCCAGTTCTCTCTGGGACAAACGTTCTAATATTGCCAGCGAGCGCATCTGAAAGTGCGCTCCAGCCTGAATGACAAGGAGTTGACTTGATGCGTAAACTGACAGCGGCGGTGTGCCTTTTCGGTGTTATGGTGTTACCGGTTCATGCCGCCCAGGCTGCAGAAGTGGCCGTGCTCGACTGGCGTGCCGCACTGATGAATACCCAGTCCGCCCAATCCTCGCTAAGCCAGCTGGAAGGCCAGATCGGCAGCCAGCAGCAGGAAGCCCAGAGCCTGGGGAACGAGTTGCAGCAGCTGCAGGAACGTTTGCAGCGCGATGGGCAGTCCATGGCGCAGTCCGAGCGCGACTCGCTGATTGCCGAGCTTCAGCAGAAGGGTAGCCGCTTTGAGCAACTGCGCCGTGAAGTGATTCAGGCGCAGCAGCGCTCAGAGCAGCAGTTCCTGGAAAGCGCCGAGTCGAAGCTTGAGCAGGCGGTCGAACAGGTGCTCGCGCGCCACAACATCGACGTGCTGGTTGAGCCGCAAGGCGTGCTCCACTCGTCAATGGATTTGCCCAACGTGACCGAAGAGGTTACGCAAATCTTTGATTCAATGTAACTAATTCTCAATGAATGCCGGTGCGGCGCTGCCGCACCACTGTTTCCTGGGCTCCCATGACGCACGCACCTGACCATCTCACTCTTGCGGACATCGCTCGCCATCTGGACATCACCTTCGAAGGTGATGCAGACCAACCTATCCGCGGCCTGGCAACGCTCAAGGAGGCCACGCCGGACCAGGTGGCCTTTCTGGCGAACCGGGCCTATCTGAAGGATCTGGCCACGACCCAGGCGGCCGCCGTGCTGCTTCACCCAGAGCACGCCAAGCACTGCCCGGTGCCGCGCCTTGAGATCGAAAACCCCTATCTGGGTTATGCCCATCTCTCGCAGTTATTCGACCCGCTTCCCGCGCGTGACAAGCCCGGCATTCATTCCACCGCCGTAGTGGCACCCGGCGTTACCCTGGGCAAGAACGTCTCCATTCAGGCGCATGCCGTGGTGGAAGAGGGCGTGACCCTGGGCGATGACGTCGTGGTAGGTGCGGGCAGCGTGATTGGTGCCGACTGCATCATTGGTGAGCGCACACGGCTGCATGCCAACGTCACCGTGTGCCATGGCGTCGTGATCGGCAAGCGGGCCATTCTGCAAAGCGGTTGCGTGATTGGTGGCGATGGTTTCGGGTTTGCTCACGATGGTGAAGGCTGGCACAAGATCGCCCAGCTGGGCGGCGTGGTGCTGGGTGATGACGTGGAAGTCGGCAGCTGTTCGAGCATTGACCGGGGCGCGCTTGGCGATACCGTGATCGGTGATGACGTCAAGATCGACAGCCAAGTCCAGATTGCCCATAACGTGACGATAGGTGCGCATAGCGCGCTGGCGGGATGCGTGGGAATTGCCGGCTCGACCAAGGTGGGCAAGCACTGCATGCTGGGCGGCGGCGTGGGGCTTTCCGGGCATCTGACGTTGTGTGATGGCGTGCAGGTAACCGGCATGAGCCTGGTTACCAACTCGATTCACAAGCCTGGGGTGTACTCGTCAGGCACCGGCGCCATGGGCAACACCCAGTGGCGTAAAAATGCGGTACGTTTTAAACAGCTTGACGATATTGCCAAGCGCTTGTCGCGGCTGGAAAAAAACACGGGTGATACATAAAGGTCACATTATTTGCTGGGTAGGTAGCTTGAGGCGTTATCGCCACGGGTTATAATTCCCTGCCTTTTAACCAGCCGGGGCGCTGGTATTTGCCTGATGACTATCAGGCGTTTTTCATTTTTGAGGTCGTTACGATGGTTATGGATATTAACGAAATTCGCGAATACTTGCCCCACCGCTATCCGTTCTTGCTGGTGGATCGAGTAACGCAATTGACCGTAGGTGAATCCATCGTTGCGTTTAAAAACGTTAGCATCAACGAGCCTTTCTTCAACGGGCATTTCCCTCATCATCCGATCATGCCCGGCGTGCTGGTCGTGGAAGCGCTGGCCCAGGTGTGCGGTATTCTGGGTTTCAAGACGGTCAACAAGCTGCCCGCCGACGGCTACGTCTACTACCTGGTAGGCAGCGACAACGTTCGCTTCAAGCGCCCGGTCATGCCGGGCGACCAGCTGACGCTGGAAGCCAACGTGATTCGCGGCAAGCGCGGTATCTGGAAGTTCGCCTGTCGCGCCACCGTTGACGGTGAGCTGGCCTGCGAAGCAGAAATCATCTGTGCCGAGAGGAAGGTTGCTTGATACACCCTACTGCACTGATCGACCCGGCAGCCCGGCTTGCCGATGACGTCGAAGTTGGCCCCTTTAGCGTCATCGGGCCAGACGTCACGATCGGCGAAGGCTCCGTCATTGGTCCGCACGTGGTGGTCAAAGGCCCCACGGTGCTTGGCAAGCGCACGCGTATTTTCCAGTTTGCCTCCGTTGGCGAGGATTGCCAGGACAAGAAGTACGCCGGTGAACCGACTCGCCTGGTAATGGGAGATGACAACGTGGTGCGCGAAGGCGTCACGCTGCATCGCGGCACCGTTCAGGATCGCGGTGAAACCACTATCGGTTCGCGCAACCTGTTCATGGCCTATGTTCATGTCGGTCACGATTGCGTGATCGGCAACGACTGCATCCTGGCCAATCAGGTCACGCTTGCAGGCCATGTCACGCTGGGTGATCACGCCATTCTCGGCGGGCTGTCCGCCGTGCACCAGTTCTGCCATTTTGGCGATCACGCCATGGCCGGCGGCGGCTCGATCATCACCAAGGATACGCCTGCCTACATCATGATCAACGGCAATCCCGCAGAAGCGCGGGGCCTCAACCTGGTCGGTCTCAAGCGGCGCGGCTTCAGTCGTGAGGCCATCAATGCGCTGAGCGCCGCCTACAAGATGGTCTATCGTCAGGGTCTGACCGTTGAGCAGGCGCTTGAAGAGATGCGCGCGCGTTTTGACCTGGAAGAAGTGGGCCACTTTGCCGCTTCCATCGAGCGTTCAACTCGCGGCATCATCCGCTAGGCGTGTTTCTCTCATGACGTTGCAACGCGTATACCTCGTCGCCGGCGAGCTGTCGGGGGATATTCTCGGCGCTGGCCTGATGCGCGCGCTGAAGGCGCGCCATCCCGGTGTCGAGTTTCAGGGGATCGGCGGCCCCCGCATGATCGCCGAAGGCATGCAGAGCCGCTTTCCGCTGGAAACACTTTCGGTGATGGGGCTGGTCGAGGTGATCAAGCATCTGCCGGAGCTGGTGGGCGTGCGCCGCACGCTGCGCCGCGAGGCGCTTGCCTGGCAGCCGGACATCATGGTGGGTATCGATGCCCCGGACTTTACCCTTGGCCTGGAAAAGCAGCTGCGCCGTGAAGGCATCAAGACGGCGCACTACGTCAGCCCCTCGGTGTGGGCATGGCGCCAGGGCCGGGTGAAAGGCATTGCCCAGTCGGTGGATGGCATGCTGACGCTTTTACCGTTTGAAGCGGATTTCTATCGCGAACACCAGGTGCCCGTGGCGTTTGTTGGTCATCCGCTTGCCGATGAGCTGCCTCTGGAAAACGACCGGCTGGCTGCTCGCCAGGCACTCAAGCTCGAGCCGGATGCGCCGGTGCTGGCCATGCTGCCGGGCTCGCGTGGCAACGAGGTGCGCTTTCTGGGCCATACCTTCCTCGCCGCCGCCGAGCTTCTCTGCCAGCGCCATGCCACGCTCAGCGTGGTGATCCCGGCCGCCACGGCGCAGCGCCATGCGGAGATCCAGGCACTGCTGGTCGATTACCCGGCCCTGGCGTCAAGGGTGCATTTGCTCGATGGTCAGGCGCGCGAGGCCATGGTGGCAAGTGATGCCGTGCTGCTGGCCTCGGGTACGGCGGCTCTTGAAGCGATGCTTTGCCATCGCGCCATGCTGGTGGCCTACAAGATGGCGCCCGCGACCCACTGGTTGGCCAAGCGGCTGGTCAAGACGCGCTGGGTATCGCTACCCAACCTGATCGCCCAGCAGAGCCTGGTGCCCGAGCTTATTCAGGAAGCAGCCACACCTGACGCCATTGCCGATCAGCTGGATGCGCTGCTGGTAGATCACGACGCTCGAACCGCTCTTGAGGCGCGCTTTGCCGCCATGCACGAAGGGCTTCAGCGTGATGCCAGCCGCCGCGCCGCCGAGGCGGTCACCGCCATCGCCGCCGGTCAGCCGCTGGAGCAGCACCATGGCGAGTAAGCCGCTCGACTATCCGCCGCTGGAGATTGCCTATACCGGCGAGCGCCTGGCCGGCGTGGACGAAGTGGGCCGCGGCCCGCTGATCGGCAGCGTCGTGGCCGCGGCGGTGATTCTGGACCCGGCGCGCCCCATCGAAGGGCTTACCGACTCCAAGAAACTGACCGCGCGCAAGCGCGAAGCGCTCGATGCTCTGATCCGCGAGCAGGCGCTGGCGTTTGTAGTGGCCGAGGCCAGCGCCGCCGAGGTCGATCAGTTCAATATCTACCACGCCACGCACCTGGCCATGCGTCGTGCGATCGATGGCCTGGCGCCGGGTGCCGAATATCTGCTGGTGGACGGCAACCGGATGCCCGGGCATGCGCTTCCCGGTCAGGCGGTGGTTAAGGGCGATGCCCGCCATCCGGCCATTGCCGCGGCGTCGATTATCGCCAAGGTAGCCCGCGATGCCCAGATGATGGCGCTGGATATGCGCTATCCTGAGTATGGCTTTGCACGCCACAAGGGCTACCCCACGAAACAACACCTTCAAGCGCTGGCGGCGCACGGGCCACTAGCCGAGCACCGCCGCAGCTTTGCGCCGGTTCAGCGCCAGCTGGCACTGCTGTAAGCCCGTTCCTTTTTACCGAGATTTTGCCGAGAGTGTCATGACGGTACCGTTTGTTCATCTACGTTTGCACAGTGAATACTCCCTGGTCGACGGCTTGGTAAAACTTAAGTCCTTGGTCAGTACCACCTTTGATCGCGGCATGCCGGCGCTGGCACTGACCGACGAAACGAACCTGTTCGGCCTGGTCAAGTTTTACAAGGGTGCCCAGGGCGCCGGGTTGAAGCCGATCATCGGCTCCGACCTGTGGCTTGCCAATCCTCATGACGAAGCTCATCCGTATCGCATCACGCTGCTGGCGATGAATGCCGACGGCTACCGCAACCTGACCGAGCTGATCTCCAAGGGCTGGACCCACGGCCAGCGCCAGGGCCGGGCGATTCTCGACAAGCGCTGGGTGCTCGAACAGAGCGACGGCCTGATTGCGCTTTCTGGCGGGCGCGAAGGGGATATCGGTCGCCACCTGCTATCGGATCACGAACGCGAAGCGCGCCAGCTGCTGGAGGAGTGGCAGTCGGCGTTTCCTGACCGCTTCTATCTCGAACTTATCCGCACTGGCCGTCCGTTGGAGGAGGCCTGCGTACACGCAAGCGTCTCGCTTGCCCTCGAGACCGGTACGCCGGTAGTCGCTACCAACGACGTGCGCTTCCTTGAACGGGAAGACTTCTGGGCCCACGAAACGCGCGTGTCCATCGGTGAAGGCAAGGCGCTGGATGACCCGCGCCGCGAGCGCCGCTACACCGAAGAGCAGTACCTGAAAAGCCCCGAGGAAATGGCCGCGCTGTTCTCGGATATTCCCGAGGCGCTGGAAAACAGCGTGATGATTGCCGAGCGCTGTAGCGTCGATGTACGCCTGGGCGAGATCTTCCTGCCCGAATTCGAAATTCCCGAGGGTATGACCCAGGACGAATTCTTCCGCAAGGTTTCCCACGATGGCCTGACCGACCGCCTCGACTTTCTGTTTCCCGCTGATCGCTACCCGCGCGACAGCGAAGAATACCAGGCCATCGACCAGCGCTATCGTGACCGGCTGGAGTTCGAGCTCAACGTCATCATCCAGATGGGGTTTCCCGGCTACTTCCTGATCGTGATGGACTTCATCCAGTGGGCCAAGGATAACGACGTACCCGTGGGCCCGGGGCGGGGCTCCGGTGCCGGCTCTCTGGTTGCCTACGCCCAGAAGATCACCGACCTTGATCCGATCGGCTACGACCTGCTGTTCGAGCGCTTTCTGAACCCCGAACGTGTTTCCATGCCCGACTTTGACGTCGATTTCTGCATGGAGAAGCGCGACCGCGTCATCGAGTACGTGGCCGAGCGCTACGGGCGCGATGCGGTCTCCCAGATCGTCACCTTCGGCACCATGGCTGCCAAGGCCGTGGTGCGTGACGTGGCACGCGCTCAGGGGCGGCCCTACTCGCTGGGTGACAAGCTCTCCAAGCTGATCCCTTTTGAAGTGGGCATGACCCTTGGCAAGGCGATCGAGCAGGAACCGGCGCTCAAGGAGTTCATCGAGTCCGACGAAGAAGCCGAAGAGATCTGGGAGATGGCGCTCAAGCTTGAGGGCACCACTCGGGGTACCGGCAAGCACGCCGGGGGCGTGGTCATCGCACCCACAAAGCTGACCGACTTCTCGCCACTTCTGTGCGATGAAAACGGTAACGGCCTGGTGGTTCAGTTCGATAAAAACGATATCGAAGACGCGGGGCTGGTCAAGTTCGACTTCCTGGGTCTGCGTACGCTGACCATCATCGACTGGGCGCTGGAGATGGTCGACAAGGTGCGCGACGTGCATGGTCAGGCGCCGCTCAATATCGACGCCATTCCGCTGGACGACGGCAAGACGTTCGAGATGCTCAAGCGCGCCGAAACCACCGCGGTGTTCCAGCTTGAATCTCGCGGCATGAAGGAGCTGATCAAGCGCCTGTTGCCGGACTCCCTCGACGACATGATCGCCCTGGTGGCACTGTTCCGCCCCGGGCCCTTGCAGTCCGGCATGGTGGACGACTTCATCAACCGGAAACACGGCCGCGCAGAAGTCTCTTATCCACACCCGGATTACCAGCACGAGCTGTTGAAGCCGGTACTTGCGCCGACCTACGGGATTATCCTGTACCAGGAGCAGGTCATGCAGATCGCCCAGGTGATGGCCGGCTACACGCTGGGCCAGGCCGACATGCTGCGCCGGGCAATGGGCAAGAAAAAGCCCGAAGAGATGGCCAAGCAGCGCGACGGCTTCATGGAGGGTTGCGCGGCCAACGGTATCGACAAGGATCTGGCGGGTAACATCTTCGATCTGGTAGAGAAATTCGCCGGTTACGGTTTCAACAAGTCGCACTCCGCGGCCTACGCGCTGGTTTCCTACCAGACCGCGTGGCTCAAGGCGCACTACCCGGGGCCCTTCATGGCCGCGGTAATGTCCACCGAAATGGACAACCTGGACAAGGTCGTGCCGCTGATCGAGGAGTGTCGCAACCTCAAGCTCACCGTCACGCCGCCGGATGTCAACGTGGGCGGCTACAAGTTCACCGTGGATACCGAAGGCCGCGTGGTATACGGCCTGGGCGCGATTCGCGGTGTGGGTGAAGGCCCGATCGGGGCGATCGTCGAGGCGCGGGAAACCGGCGGGCCGTTTACCGACCTGTTCGATTTCTGCCGCCGCATGGACCCCAAGCGCATGAACAAGCGCACCCTCGAGGCGCTGATCCGCTCCGGCGCGCTGGACAATCTCGGCCCCAACCGGGCGGTGCTGGCAGCCTCGATGGAGGATGCCCTGAAAGCGGCCGCCCAGAACCACACTAACCAGAGCCTGGGCATGCTCGACATGTTCGGCGAAGCCTTTTCCGAGGTCGAGGACAGCGATGTCTACGCCGAGTACCGGGGCGTGCGCGAATGGACCGATCGCGAGCGCCTTTCCGGTGAGAAGGACACCCTCGGGCTCTATCTCACTGGGCACCCGATCGACGAGTACGAACGCGAGCTGAAGCGCTTTGTCTCGACCCGGATCAGCGATCTCAAACCCTCCCGCGAGCCCCAGCGGGTGGCCGGACTGGTGGTGGCCATGCGCACCATGAAGTCCAAGCGCGGCGATACCATGGCGTTCATCACTCTGGATGACCGCACCGGACGTATCGAAGCCTCGCTGTTTGGTGAAATGTTCGAACAGCTGCGCGGCCAGATAGCCTCGGACCAGGTGCTGATCGTGGAAGGCGAAGTCTCCAGCGACGATTTCTCCGGCGGGCTCAAGCTGCGGGGCAAGGATGTCACACCGATGGTGACCGCCCGCACTCGCTACGGCCAGGCCGTGGAGCTTGCGCTGGATGCCAGCCAGATCAACGGGCGGCTGGTTGAAAGCCTGCGCGATAGCCTGAGCCCCTACCGGGATAGCGAGGGTTTGCCGGTACGGGTACAGTATCGCCACGTTGACGCGGTGGGCTGGCTGGAGCTTTCTGATGAGTGGAAAGTCGCGCCCAGCGATGACCTGCTGCTGGCGCTTCGCGATGTGCAAGGGCAGGCGGGGGTTCAGCTTCGCTATCGCTAACCCTGGGCGTTATCGGCGCTCAGGCAATGAATTGAACGGGCCTTAACTTGCGTGGCAGGGCCAGGGTGCGATAATACGCCCCAATTGATGCTCGTTTCGAAGGCTTCTTTTTTTAATAGGCAGCTTACAGGCAAAGCCGATGAATCCTAATTATCTCGATTTTGAACAGCCCATTGCCGAACTTCAGGCAAAAATTGAGGAGCTGCGTTTGGTCAGCTCCGACAGCGTCAACCTCTCCGATGAGATATCCCGGCTGGAGGAGAAGAGCCGCAAGCAGACAGAATCGATCTTCAAGGATTTGACGCCCTGGCAGGTTTCCCAGCTGTCGCGTCATCCGCAGCGTCCCTATACGCTGGATTACCTTGAGCACGTGTTCAGCGATTTTGACGAGCTGCACGGCGACCGCAATTTCGCCGACGATGCTGCACTGGTTGGCGGCATTGCGCGCCTGAACGACAAGCCGGTGATGGTGATTGGCCACCAGAAAGGCCGTGATGTCAAAGAGAAGGTACGCCGCAACTTCGGCATGCCGCGCCCGGAAGGCTACCGCAAGGCGTGCCGCCTGATGGAAATGGCCGAGCGCTTCAAGATGCCCATTCTGACCTTCATCGATACGCCCGGTGCCTACCCGGGTATCGATGCCGAAGAGCGCGGTCAGAGCGAGGCGATTGCCTACAATCTTGCGGTCATGTCGCGCCTCAAGACGCCGATCATCTCCACCGTGGTGGGTGAAGGCGGCTCCGGCGGGGCGCTGGCGATTGGCGTATGCGATGAGCTCAACATGCTCCAGTACTCCACCTACTCGGTGATTTCACCGGAAGGCTGTGCGTCGATTCTGTGGAAAAGCGCCGAGAAGGCCTCGGACGCCGCGCAAGCCATGGGTATCACCGCCGAGCGCCTCAAGGAGCTGGGCTTTGTGGACACGCTGATCAAGGAGCCGCTGGGCGGCGCGCACCGCCACCCGATCAGCACCGCAGAGCGGGTCAAGGAGACCCTGACGGCGAGCCTTGAGCGCCTGCAGGCGCTGGATACCGATGCGCTGATCGAGCGCCGCTACAAGCGCCTGATGAGCTATGGCGCCCCGGCCGCCTGAACCGCTTGAACGCTTGCTGAACGACGCCCTGGCGGAAACCCCGCCGGGGCGCTCTATTTGGGTAGCCCTTTCGGGCGGTCTGGACTCCTCTCTGCTGCTGCTGCTGGCAAGCCGGGTCTGCCGGCAGGCCGGGCGTCCGCTTCACGCGATTCATGTCCATCATGGTCTGCAGGCCGCTGCGGATGATTTCGCCGTGCACTGCCAGACGCTTTGCGAGTCGCTCGAGGTACCGCTGACGGTAGTGCACGTAGCGGTCGATTCCGGCAAGGGCGGTATTGAAGCCGCGGCCCGCGAGGCGCGCTACGCGGCATTTCGCGCTCAGGTGCCGAAAGGCGATGACATCTGGCTTGCCCAGCATCAGGATGACCAGGCAGAAACGCTGCTGCTGGCTGTACTTCGTGGCAGCGGCCTTCGGGGGCTGGCAGGCATGCCGTATCGGCGTGAATCCGAGGGGCTCTGTTTTATTCGCCCCTGGCTGTCGATCGGTCGCGAGCAGCTTGAAACCTGCGCTCGTGAGCGTGACCTGCGCTGGTGCGAAGATCCCACCAATCGTGACCTTACCTTTGACCGCAACCGCTTGCGCCATGAAGTCCTGCCCGCGGTCAAGGCGCGCTGGCCCAAGGCCGGCGATGCGCTGGCGCAAAGTGCTGCTCACGCCAGCGAGGCGGATGCGCTGCTCGGTGAGTATGCCAGGGCCGAACTGGAAACATTGCGGCTAGGCGAGGCGTGCCTGGATGCTGCCGCGCTATCGGCGCACGCTCACCCGCGTCAGCGATTATTGATACGTACTTTCTGTCAGGCCCTGCACCTGCCGACACCGCCACGCCGGCGGCTGGAAACGCTTGTCGTGCAGCTCGGCGCGGCGGCCGATGCGAGCGTATGCGTTGCCTGGCCCGGGGCCGAGGCCCGGGTATGGCGTCGGCGGCTTTACCTGATGGCGCCACTGGAACCGTTAGCCGCCTGGCAAGCTACCTGGAACGGCCAACCGGGGCTTGTCACGCCGCTTGGCACGCTTGAGCTTGCCATGAACGCCAGAGCGCCACTGACGCTTTGCTGGCGTCAGGGCGGGGAAATCATCACGCTTGCCAAGCGGGGGCGGCGCGATGTGAAAAGGCTGCTTCAGGAAGCCGGTATTCCGCCCTGGGAGCGCGAGCGGCTGGTGATGATCATGCAGGGACAGACGTGCCTGGGGGTCATCCAGCCGCCTGCTCGTGTGCTCTGGCAGGCGGCTGGCGTGATCATCTCGCGGGCTACGGGGTAGTCGTGTCGTTCTCCAGCACGACGTTCAGAGTGAGGCCGGCTGCCGCCATGTAGGCCTGCTCCTGCTCGATATCGGTGCTCAGCAGCGTCGGCTCTTCGCTGACGGGCAGGGTCAGCGTCAGGCCGGTGGCGCTGGCGCTGATCTCGGGTAGCGCGGGGGCGTTCTCGGGGCGCGAATGGTTGAGCAGTACCGCCAGACGCAGTAGCTGGGCGAGCTTGGCGGTGTGGGGCTGCTGGCTCTTGGGAAGCGCCTGCCACTCCTTGAGCGGAAACTTGCGCCGGTGGGCGCGCACCAGAAACGCCAGCTGATGCTGCTCCGGGCGTGAAAAGCCCGCGAGGTCCGAGTGCTCGAGCAGGTAGGCGCCATGGCGATGAAACTGGCTGTGGGAAATCGCCAGGCCAATTTCGTGCATATGGCTTGCCCACTGCAGATAATGGTCGTGTTCCCGGGTCAAGGCCCAGGCGCGCTTGACCTGTTGAAACAGCCGCTTGGCGGTATCGGCCACGTTATCCGCCTGGCGTGTGTCCACATCGTAGGTGCGCTTCAAGGCTTCAAGACTTTTTGAGCGGGTGTCCTCGGCGCTGTTGCGCCCGGCCATGTCGTAAAGCACGCCTTCGCGCAGGGCGCCGTCGGCAAAGCGCATCTGCTCGAGCTCAAAGGCTTCAAAGATCGCCCCCAGAATGGCAATGCCGGCCGGGAATACCCGCGCGCGGTCCGGTTTCAAGCCGTCAAGCTCCACCTTGTCCAGATGTTTGCACTTGAGCAGCCGCTCGCGCAGCTTCTTCAGCCCGCTGCGGGTGATCACGCCTTCGCTGGGCGTATCGCCGTAGGCCAGCAGCACGCTGGCCGCCGCCTTGATCGTGCCGCTTGAGCCGACCGGGTCGTCCCAGCCCAGGCGCTGGTAGGGGCGCTGGATGTTGGCAAGTTCTGAAAGAGCGGCAAGTTCGGCGCGGCGCAGGCGCTTCTCGTTTAGCTCGCCATCGGCAAAGAAGCGGCTGGTAAAGGTGACGCAGCCCATGCGCAGGCTCTCCAGCGCCTTGGGCTCAAAGGCTTCACCAATAATGAACTCCGTTGAACCGCCGCCGATATCGACGATCAGGCGGCGGCCGTTTTCCGCCAGTGCGTGGGCTGCGCCCAGATAAATGAGCCGGGCCTCTTCGCGGCCGGCGATAATCTCGATGGCATGGCCCAGCTGCGCCTCGGCGCGCTCGATAAAGGCTTGGCTGTTACGCGCATCGCGCAGCGCATTGGTACCCACCACGCGCAGGTTGGCGCTTTCGATATCGCTTAGAAAAGGCGCAAAGCGGCTCAGGCAGTCCAGGGCGCGCTGCATGGCCGCTTCATTGAGCCTGCCGTCTTCGTCCAGACCCGCCGCCAGCTGGACTTTTTCGCCTAGCCGCGCGACCACCTGAAGCCGCTCGTTCTGGTAGTTGGCCACCAGCAGGTGAAAGCTGTTGGAACCCAGGTCAATGGCGGCCAGACGCTGGGGTGTGGCGCCTTCTGGCTCGCTGGCCGGGGGGGTAAGAGAGGGCGAAATGTCCTTGGGCATGAGCTATCCTTCGTATTGGCTATGCCAAGGTTGCGGCGCGGGGTAGTTATTGTCAATTGGCAAAGGCTTGCGTTTATAGCGGCGCTTGACTACCATCGGACTACTGGCTTGATTCAGCCTGTCGCAGCACTGCGTTGTCATTTTAAAATCATCTTTTTAAAATAGCCTCGCTAAAGAGGGCAGGTGATGGTCATCCTGTGGCGATCTAGTTTCAGGCGCTTCTGAATATTGAGCACGGGCGCCGCTTCGTTAAGTGATTCGATGCCGATTAGATGATTAGTGTTGACTAGATACCACCTGTCCACATACCGTCAGCCAGAACTCCAAGTCGTCAGATAGCCCGTTGATTGGTTCTTTCCTTATGCCAATCAGAGCAAACAACTGCTAGCACCCTCGAGCTGAGCAATACTCATTGTCTTACTGTATGCCACCATGAGCCAACCTGTGCTTAGTGCCTCATTCGAGTACGTGCCTTATCGGAATCTGAACGCATCACACGGCGCCTAGCCTTATCTTCACGCGCTACGCCTCCTGTCTTATTCCGGCGCTTCGCGCCTAGCTTCCATGAGCAATTTTCTAACACACCGATGAATCTCACTGAACTCAAGCAAAAATCCGTTCCCGAGCTGCTCGATATCGCCCGCGAAATGGGTATCGATAACCTGGCCCGTTCGCGCAAGCAGGACATCATCTTCGCCATCCTCAAGAAACACGCCAAGAGCGGTGAGGATATCTACGGCGACGGTGTGCTGGAAATTCTTCAGGATGGCTTTGGCTTCCTGCGCAGCGCCGACAGCTCCTACCTTGCCGGTCCGGATGACATCTACGTATCGCCCTCGCAGATCCGCCGTTTCAACCTGCGCAAAGGCGACTCCATTTCCGGCAAGATCCGTCCGCCCAAGGAGGGCGAGCGCTATTTTGCCCTGCTCAAGGTCAGTCAGATCAACTTTGACCGTCCGGAAAACGCCAAGCACAAGATTCTCTTCGAGAACCTGACGCCGCTGTTCCCGGATGAGCGTCTGCGCATGGAGATCGGCAACGGCTCGACCGAAGACCTGACGGCCCGTATCATCGATCTGACCGCGCCGATCGGTAAAGGTCAGCGGGGTCTGCTGGTGTCGCCGCCCAAGGCGGGTAAGACGCTGATGCTCCAGAACATCGCCACCTCGATCACGCGCAATAACCCCGAGTGTCATCTGATCGTTCTCCTGATCGATGAGCGGCCGGAGGAAGTGACCGAAATGTCGCGTACCGTGCGTGGCGAAGTGGTTGCTTCTACCTTTGACGAGCCGCCGGCGCGCCACGTTCAGGTGGCCGAAATGGTCATCGAAAAGGCCAAGCGTCTGGTCGAGCACAAGAAGGATGTGGTGATTCTGCTGGACTCCATCACCCGCCTGGCGCGTGCCTACAACACCGTAGTTCCGAGCTCCGGCAAGGTGCTCACCGGTGGTGTCGACGCCCACGCGCTCGAGAAGCCCAAGCGCTTCTTCGGTGCCGCACGTAACATCGAAGAGGGCGGTAGCCTGACGATCATCGCCACGGCCCTGGTCGATACCGGCTCCAAGATGGACGAAGTCATCTTCGAGGAGTTCAAGGGTACCGGCAACATGGAAGCGCACCTTGACCGCAAGCTGGCGGAAAAACGCGTCTTCCCGGCGATCAACATTCGCCGCAGCGGCACGCGTCGTGAAGATCTGCTGGCCTCCGAGGACGAGATGCAGCGCATGTGGATTCTGCGCAAGCTCTTGAACCCCATGGAAGATACTGCTGCCACGGAATTCCTGATCGATCGTCTGAAGGATACCAAGACGAATCTCGAATTCTTTGATGCGATGAAGCGCCGCTAACGCCACCGGGCGTTGCGGCGTAGGCCTACCGGGGAGTGTGTCTTGAAGTATAACGACTTGCGCGAGTTCGTAGCGGCGCTGGAGGCGCGCGGTGAGCTCAAGCGTATCCAGGCCGAAGTCGATCCTTACCTGGAAATCACCGAAATCTGCGACCGTACGCTGCGTGCCGGTGGCCCGGCGCTGTTGTTCGAGAACGTGAAGGGTCACGACATGCCGCTTCTGGGCAACCTGTTCGGTACGCCGAAGCGCGTGGCGCTGGGGATGGGGCAGGAGTCGGTCGAAGCGCTGCGGGAAGTGGGCAAGCTTCTGGCGTTTCTGAAAGAGCCGGACCCGCCCAAGGGCTTGAAAGACGCCTGGGACAAGCTGCCGATCTTCAAGCAGGTGCTGAGCATGGGGCCGAAGAGCGTCAAGCGCGCCCCGGTGCAGGAGGTCGCGTACGAAGGTGACGAGGTCGACCTTGGCCGGCTGCCCATTCAGCACTGCTGGCCAGGCGATGCAGCGCCCCTGGTGACCTGGCCCTTGGTCATTACCCGCGGGCCGCATAAAAAGCGCCAGAACCTGGGGATCTACCGCCAGCAGAAGATCGGCAAGAACCGCCTGATCATGCGCTGGCTCTCCCATCGGGGAGGGGCGCTGGATTTCCTGGAGTTCCAGAAGGCCCACCCCGGTGAGCCGTTCCCGGTCGCCGTGGCTCTGGGGGCGGATCCCGCCACTATCCTGGCCGCCGTAACCCCCGTTCCCGATTCTCTTTCCGAGTACGCGTTTGCCGGGCTATTGCGCGGTTCGCGCACCGAACTCGTCAAGTGCGGCCATTCAGACCTTGAAGTGCCGGCCTCCAGCGAGATCATTCTGGAAGGCTTCATTCATCCTGATGACATGGCACCGGAAGGCCCCTACGGTGATCACACCGGTTACTACAACGAGGTGGATCACTTCCCGGTGTTTACCGTCACGCGCATGACCATGCGCCGGGATGCGATCTATCACTCCACCTATACCGGGCGGCCCCCGGATGAGCCGGCGGTGCTGGGCCTGGCGCTGAATGAAGTGTTCGTGCCCATTCTCTGCAAGCAGTTTCCGGAGATCGTCGACTTCTATCTGCCCCCGGAAGGCTGCTCCTACCGCATGGCCGTCGTCACCATGAAGAAGCAGTACCCCGGCCACGCCAAGCGCGTGATGATGGGGGTATGGAGCTTTCTGCGTCAGTTCATGTACACCAAGTTCGTGATCGTGCTGGATGACGACGTGGACGCGCGCAACTGGGAAGACGTGATCTGGGCCATCACCACGCGGATGGACCCGGCCCGGGATACTGTCATGGTCGAAAATACACCCATCGACTACCTGGATTTCGCCTCCCCGGTATCCGGGCTTGGCTCCAAGATGGGCCTGGATGCGACCAACAAGTGGCCGGGAGAGACCGATCGCGAGTGGGGCACTCCCATTGTGATGGACGAAGCGGTAAAAAACCGTGTGAACGAGCGCTGGGAAGAGCTGGGTATCGATATCCCGCTGCCCGCGCCCCGGCACGGCGGCTAACGCGGCCGCCCATACGGATCGATTTTCTACAAAGAGGCTTTCATGAGCGCAAGGACGTTACTAGAGACTGCTCCGTGCAGGACGTTAACCTGCCAGGTAACGGCCGTTGAGGATTTGAATCCCGATGTGTTTGGCGTCACCCTGGAAGGCCGCGCCGAAGCGATGGCCCATGCGCCCGGCCAGTATCTTGAGCTTCAACTGGACGAAAATACCTGGGTGCCGTTTTCGATTGCCAGCGCCGAGAAGGGTGATGGGGTGATCGAGCTGCATATCCAGCACTGGCCCGAGCGCGACAACTCGGCACGTCTGCGCAACCTGCTTCAGGTGGCCAACCAGCTTACCCTGCGACTGCCAAGCGGCGCGTGCGTAGTGGACCCGCAAAGCGAGCGTCCGCTTCTGTTGATTGCCGCCGGTACCGGTTTTGCTCAGATGAAGGCCATCATTGAGGCAACGCTGCGCGACCAGCCGAAGCGCTCCATTGCGCTCTGGTGGGCGACCCGCGAGCATCGGGATATCTACGCCGAGAACCTGGCCTCTGACTGGGCCCAGCGCTACCCCCAGGTAAGCTTCCAGGCAGTGACCGAGTTCCCTCTGACCGAGCCTCTGGCAAGCGGTGAGCGCATTCACCATCATCAGGGCCGAGTTGACCTGGTGCTGGAAAAGTCGGGCCTTGCATTCAGCGATTACGACATTTACCTGTCAGGCTCGCCTGGCATGGTATACGCCTGTCTGGACGTGCTGGAGGCCAAAGGCGCCACGGCCGAGCGCGTCTTCTCGGATGTGTTTGCCTACGCCCCGCGTCCTTGAACACGCCTGGGGCATTAAACGTCCTGCCAAGATCGAATAGCGCCACTGTTTCGCGACGAACAGTTGCCATTTGTCACGCTTGAAGGCAGGATAAAGCAACGCTTTACCAATGCGTGGCATCAAACGTCACGTTGAACGCTTATTTTCGCAGCGCTTCCGGCCTGCCAATAACCAGGATTGATATGCCAACACTCGCCTTTGCTCACCGTGCTAAATGCCTGCCCTTGGCGGCGGTTGGCGCGAGCGCGCGTGGTGTTGCCTATTTTGGATATTGGTTTAGCGGCGGTGTGCCCGCGGCCGACGTCTGACGTCGCGCCACCAGGCACACCCACTAGGTTGCCTGCCGAATGTCTGAACCCCGGTTGGTAACCCAGCCGGGGTTTTTGCGTTTAGCACCCTTTGTTCAATGCTATCGGCTTTTCAACGCCATAGAAACGTCATCAAGGAGCGGCACCATGACTTATCGCGCTTATCAATACGCTACTGCAACCGGCTATGTGGGCTATGGCTGGCGATTTAGCGACGCGCGGTCGGTGCAAGCTGCCACCTCCGACCGCGCCAGCCTGGGTGGTAACGCCAGTCAACGATGTCATGCGAGTCCGGAGAATCCTTTATGAACGCCCCCATAAGCCCAGCCCTGAACATGAAACGTACTGCCTCGGCCCCTGAAGCCAGTACCGCCACGCTGTTACCCACGCCCGCCCAGCTGCGCCAGAGCGTAGCAATAGAGGCAGCACTCGCGCGGCAGATATCCAGCCAGCGCAAAGCGGTGCACGATATTCTGAGCGGGCAGGATGATCGCCTGCTGGTAGTCGTCGGCCCGTGCTCGATACACGACCCGGACGCCGCGCTTGAATACGCCGACCGCCTGGCGGTACTGAGCGAGCAGGTAAGCGAGCGGCTGCTGCCGGTGATGCGCGTCTACGTTGAAAAACCGCGTACTACGGTGGGCTGGAAGGGGCTTGCCTACGACCCGGACCTGGACGGCAGCGGCGATATGGCGAAGGGCATTACGCTATCGCGGGAATTGATGCACGCCGTGGCCGCCCGCGGCCTGCCGGTCGCCACCGAGCTTCTACAGCCCATGCTCGCGCCTTACCTGGATGATCTGTTGAGCTGGGTCGCCATCGGCGCACGCACCACCGAGTCCCAGCTGCATCGCGAGCTGGCAAGCGATCTGGCAGCTGCGGTCGGCTTCAAGAATGCCACCAGCGGCGATGTTCAAATCGCCATTGACGCCATGCAGGCCGCCGCTCATGGTCATCAGCGCTTTGCTCAGGATGCCAACGGGCGCCCGGTGATGCAGCAGAGCGCCGGCAATCCGCACACCCACGTGGTACTGCGCGGCGGGCATGGCGAGCCTAACTACCAGGCGTCGCACGTTCAGGCGGCCGTCAAGGCTCTTGCTCAGGCGGGTCAGAATCCGCGGCTCATGGTCGATTGCAGTCATGCCAACGCGCGCAAGGATCACCGCCGTCAGAATGAAGTCATGCTGGACGTACTGGCCCAGCGCCAGGCCGGAAACGCCAATCTGGTCGCGCTGATGCTGGAGAGCCACCTGTTCGAGGGCAAGCAGCCGTTGAATCCCAGTGCTCTACGCTACGGTGTTTCCGTGACCGATGCCTGTATCGGCTGGGAGGCTACCGAACGGCTGTTGAAAACCGCCGCCGAACGATTGGGCTGATACCCAAAGGAGGGCTTGCCTGCCCCGGCCAGCCCCGTATCATAGGCAGCGATGACACCTGGTTCAGGCGAGAGGTTGGGCATGGTTTTTACGCTGGAACAGCACGATTCAAGCAAGTATCGCCGCAAGGCGCGCATGATCAGTATTGCCATGGCGGGTCAGCTGGTCATTTTCGGCATGCTGTTCTCGATGCTGCTGACATCGACCTTTGGCAACAGCCTGTGGTTTTACGCACTGGGCATCGTGCTGGGGCTTCTTGCTACCAGCGCCCTGTTTGCAGTACTGCGCGAGCGCCCGTGGATGGCGGAGATGCGCTACGTGTGGCAACTCAGGCAGCATCTGTCGCAGATCAGCGGCTTTTTGCCCACGCTGCGCGGCGCGGTAGAAGAGGATAACCGCGCGGCGCTGGATATCGTGACGTTCTACCACGCAGGGGTTGCGCAGCTTGCCACTCTTAATGGCCGCACGCCGCCCGAGGATGCCGCCTGGCTTGCCGAAGCGAAATACCTGGCTGAAAAGCGCGAAGCGCTTGGGCTGCCTGCCCGGGTCGAGCGCTTTGACTCGCAGGATCTGCAGGCTTTCAAGCGAAGCTGACGCAAAACGATAGTCAACAATAAACCATGGGTATAGGGAGCAGGGAATGACGCGGGGGTTACACCTTATTCAGATAACGGCGGCGGGCGTTCTGGCCGTGGCACTGGCCGGTTGTGCCACCACGCAGGCGCCTGACGCCACACCCGCCAAGACCACGGTGAACAGCAGCGCACCGCTGTTGCCCTCGGTGTTGTTTGCAGGCACCGCCGAGCGCTTTCAGGGCTGGCACTGCACGCCAGCCAATCAGCATCTGGTGAGTGCCACCAACGCGCAGGATCTGCGTCTGTGGTCGCTGCACGGCGCCTGGCGCCTGCCTCAGGCCGTGGTTGCCAGCGGCGCACGCTATCAGAATGGCGAGATCAGCTTCTGGAACCGTGGCGATCAAGCCATGGTGGAAACGCCGCGTGGCCAGCTGCAGTGCACGCTGAGCGATCAGAGAACAGCGCTGACACGCGCCGAGCAGCCGGGTGTAATGTTCTTCGGCCAGGGCAACGAGCCCGGCTGGACGATTGCGCTCGCCCACGACGCGCCCACGCTGAAGATGGAGCTCAACTACGGCGACGAGCGTATCGAGCTTCCCTACATCATCAGCGTCATGGATAACGACGCGGGCCGGGTCGTGCTTGAAAATTCCCGCGTGGAGCCTTTCTTCCGGCTGCGCATCGAAGCCGCTGCCTGCTTCGACAACATGAGTGGGCAACCCTACCCCGCCCGCGTCACGCTCAACTATGCCGGCGAGCAGTACAGCGGCTGCGGGCAGGGCATCGCGCCTTAGTATCAAGCCGAGCCTAGCAGCGGTACGTAAAGCGCTCGACCCGCCAGTGCGAAGCCACAAAGTCGCTGGCGCAAAGGGCCGTTACGTTACCGGTGGCGCGTTCGGCAAGTCGTGACAGCGTCGCCAGGCTAATGCCTCGGGGCGACTCGACCGCCTCGCTGGTGGCTACCGGCACCCAGCGTCCATCCTCAAGCGTTGCCAGCGTAAAGCTGAAAGGATGAAAGCCGGGAAAGCCCAGGCGGATGTCGGTTGCTATCAGGGTCTGCCGGCCGTTGAGCAAACGCACGTCGTAGCGCAGAAATGGCCCGCTAAACCACGCCAGGCGCTGGCCCAGTGCCCCGGCGAGCGCATGCTCTTCAAGGCCTGCATTGCGCCATAGCGCCTCCAGTTGAGGCAGGCGTGGCGCATCCAGTACGCTGATCAAGCTCTCGTAGTAGCGGTCCTCATTTACCACCGTGGCGCGCCATAGCAGAATATTGAACGGCGTTGGCTGGATCAGCACCGGGGCCTGGCTCAGCCCTTGCGCCGCCAGCGCCGGGGCAAGGCGCTGCTCCACGTTCCACTTGGCGCCTGCCGCCAGCATCAAATAAAGGCTCGACGCCATAAGCCCCCACGCGCAGTACTTGCGCACTCGCTTTGATGCAAGCGCGATGCCCAGACCAATCAGCAGTGCCAGGGTATATACCGGGTCGATGATAAAGATAATCGGCCAGGCCGCGGGCAGCATATCCAGTGGCCAGAAAAGCTGCGTGCCGTAGGTTGTCAGTGCATCCAGCAGCGGGTGGGTGATCAGGCAGAGCGTAAAAAAGCCCCACCAGTGAAGCAGTGAAATATCCCGTGCCGGGGCAAAGCGCTTGCATGAAAGTGCCAGAAGCGTGGCAAGGCCGGTGAGTACAAACAGCGAATGGGAAAAACCGCGGTGTTCGGTAACGTTGGCAATGGCGTCGCCATAATCCAGCGCAACATCCAGGTCGGGCAGGGTGCCGAGCAGGGCGCCAATCAATACGGCCTTGCGCCCCAGACGTCGGCCCAATACCACTCCCCCCACCGCCGCGCCCAGTGCCGCCTGCGTGATTGAATCCACTGGTGTCTCCTTGGGGGGTTGCCCGCTAAGATGATGACTTGATTTTTATTATACAGGGTTATTGGTTTTGTTCCCCTTTGTCACAGCGCTGTAAAAAAAAGGCCGGTCAGATTCGGCAGGGCAGGCAGGTTTGGCAACTGGGCAATTTCTCTCTTCCCGCGATATGATGAGCGTTGAATCGACCCGATCGTTATGACAGGAGTTGGCATGCAATATTTACACACCATGGTGCGCATCAAGGATATAGACGCTTCGCTACGCTTTTACTGCGACCTGCTGGGGCTTAAAGAGGTACGCCGCAAGGAGAGCGAAAAGGGCCGCTTTACGCTGATCTTTCTGGCCGCGCCTGACGATGAGGCACGCTCGACTCGGCTGACGGCCCCGGAGCTTGAACTGACCTACAACTGGGACCCGGAGGAGTACACCGGTGGGCGCAATTTTGGTCATCTGGCCTATCGCGTCGACGACATCTACGCCCTATGCCAGACGTTTCAGGATAATGGCGTCACCATCAACCGGCCGCCTCGCGATGGTCATATGGCGTTTGTTAAATCGCCGGACGGTATCTCGATAGAACTTCTCCAGAAAGGCGATGCGTTGCCGCCCCAGGAGCCCTGGGCCTCCATGGAAAACAGCGGCAGCTGGTAAGGGGAATGATATGCTCATGAAAAAATACCGCACCCGGGCCTGCCTGCTGCCGTTTCTAGCACTGAGTGCCTTGTTGCTCAGCGCCTGTAGCAGTACGCCGCAGACGCCGCAGCTCAACGATACGCCGCGCCACTCAGGTCTGTCAGGCCCGGTAGTCGAGCAGCGCTGGAACCTGCTGCTGGTAGGCACCGATGAACGGCTATCGTTCGCGGAAGCGCCATTTTTTACGATTTCACGCGACGGCACGGTGTCAGGCTTTGATGGCTGCAACCGCTTTACCGGCCATGTCAGCCTTGGTGAAAGCCACCGCATCGATTTTGAAGGGCTTGCCACCACGCGCATGGCCTGTGCGAACATGGCAGACGCCAAGCGGGTCACGGATATGCTGGATACCGCTTATCGCTACCTGATCGATCATGACCGCCTGGTCTTTTTCGGACCGGATAGCCGTGTACTTGGCGGCTGGCGCGAGGGTAAATAAAAATTTTCAGTCGCCCAATGGGCCTGCCGGTTCGCTGTGTGACGCCAGCAAACTCTCGGCGGGCCTGTTTTCAGCAAAAATAACAGGTTGATTTAAATTAATTTTTTAAAATTAAAACCAATATTTAAATAAAGAATACGGCTTTTTTAGCGAGGAGTAGGGTCTTTGTTTTAGCTGCGCGCGGCTTTGAATTGGTTGTATTGCGTGGGCGATTAACGAAAGAGTCGTGATGGATTTACAGCACAACTGGTTTGTTAGGAGTATCTTCTAATGTAATGATTGCAGTGGCTATATCATCAGCCAGCGTTAACGCTATATCCGTTTCGCAAGTCAACCAATGACTTAGCCACTGGTGTACCTTGGCGTCAACGGTTTGAGCCATCAGCGGGTTGTCTCTGAATAGCACTAACCACCCGTAATGCTTGCCTGCTTCACTTAGCTGAATCGCTAGTGTGCCTTGATCGTACCTTACCCGTTTATCGCTGTGCGTCTGACCACTCTCATCATTTAACAAGGCAGATAGCATCGACAGTTCATGTTCGGTTGGACAGTTGCCAAAGCGGAAAGAATGATCCTGGTAGACAAGGCTTATCCCACAGGCCTTGAACGCATCGCACCAGCTTTGAGCGTAGCGCTCCATGATCTGTTCGATATGGGTAAAGCCTTGAATATCATTGCTAAATCGTATTCTAGATACGTTTAATCTGGCCTGCTGCTCAGCCATGCGCCTGGCGTCAAGAAGGCGCCACTGATGAATGGCGATCTCAATGAGCGCCTCGATTTCCCGTGCGGGTTTTGCATCCGTCGCTGACGGGTATCCTATATAGCCCAGTATTTGCTGCTTTCCTTTTAACCCATGATAAGTAAGCGAGGAGCTGTTCAACTCTTGTGTGGAGCCAATGGAAAGTATCCAATGATCCGATTTATTTATGCTTTCAATAGGAAAGTAGCCAACCGGCATCAATGCCTCTGCTGAGAGACATTGATAGATAACGACCGGACTGGGTTTATCTACTAAGATGGAATGGAGCGTTGAGGCTAACTGCTTACAAAGTTCGGCGTGATTAGTGGCCGACAAGAGTAAGAAGCTTTGGCTGTGGAAATCCTCAGAATGTCGATCCTGTAGGTAAGATATTTCACTCATGTTGAACCTCCAGCAGCATCAAGTCTTGTTACTTTCACCTCCGCGGAGCCGTTAGTTTCAGGCAAGACTTGCAATTGAATTTTTGATTCAATCAAAAAGTGAACCGCTATTCAACTATCGTTGGATAATCGATTCACATTGGGGGCATGAATGAAAAAACTATGTTTGCGGAGCGCTTAAAAATAGCGATGGAGTCGGCTGGCTATGATGTTCGTCCATCAACGCTGGAGCGGGAATTCAATCTGCGCTATTGGGGAAAACCGATAACGTTCCAAGCGGTCAGGCGTTGGCTGCGCGGCGATTCGATTCCTAATCAAGACAAACTTCAGCTATTGGCGAAGTGGTTACGCATTGATCCTCATTATTTACGCTACGGTGAAGGTAGTGCCAATAATGTTAGTGAGCCTTCTGCCCCTTGGGAGGTATCGTCCAGCAATGAAGAACGGCAAATATTATCGCTGTACCGAAGCTTGCCCACTGCCCAACGCAAGGTAGTGCGCAAGGTGCTGGAGACGTTCGTCAGAGCGTATTCGACTGGTGAAGTCAGCAAGGTATAACCCTACTCCTTTGAAACATCCCTATAGCAAAGCGGCCATCAGGCAGCTCTAAAGCCCCATGCTCAAGTTAACGAACCTGGCCGACCTATAAAAACGCCCGGCTCACAGGAGCCGGGCGGTATCATGGGCCTGATCAATCTATCGAAGACTACAGCGCTTCGATCTTGGCCTTCTGCTCTTCCAGCAACTTTTTAGCCGACTGGAACTCGGCCAGTTTGCCGCGCTCTTTCTCGATCACGGCATCCGGGGCCTTGGCGATAAAGCCTTCATTGCCCAGTTTCTTCTCGATGCCGCCAATCAGCTTGTCCTGCTTGTCGATCTCCTTGTTCAGACGGACAAGCTCGGCATCCTTGTCGATCAGGTCGGCCATGGGCACCAGCACTTCCATATCGCCCACCAGCTGGGTGGCCGAAAGCGGGGCGTCGCTGGGGTTGGCAAGCCAGGTGGCGCTTTCCAGCTTGGCAAGCTTGGCCAGGAAGTGGCGGTTGCTTTCGAGCCGCTCGGCGTCTTCGGGCTTGCCCTTGGTCAGCAGCACGTCCAGCGGCTTGCCGGGGGCGATGTTCATCTCGGCGCGAATATTGCGCACGGCGATGATGACGCCTTTCAGCCATTCGATATCGCGGCTGGCCTGCTCGTCGATCTTGCTCTCGTCGGCTTCCGGCCAGGCCTGCAGCATCAAGGAGGCGCCTTCACCCATGAAGGTGCCGGCCAGAGGCGATACGCGCTGCCAGATCTCTTCAGAAATGTAGGGCATCATCGGGTGCGCCAGGCGCAGGATGGTTTCCAGCACGCGCACCAGCGTACGGCGGGTGCCGCGCTTGGCTTCTGCGGCGGCATTTTCGTCCCACAGTACCGGCTTGGAAAGCTCCAGGTACCAGTCGCAGTACTCGTTCCAGACGAACTCGTAAAGCGCCTGGGAGGCATGGTCGAAACGGTACTCGTCCAGCGCCTTGGTGACCTGGGTCTCGGTCTTCTGCAGCTCGGAAATGATCCAGCGGTCAGCCAGGGAAAGCTCGACCTCGCTGCCGTCGGTGCCGCAATCCTCGCCCTCGGCGTTCATCAGCACGTAGCGTGAGGCGTTCCACAGCTTGTTGCAGAAGTTGCGATAGCCTTCCAGGCGGTTCATGTCGAACTTGATATCGCGCCCGGTAGTCGCCTGGGAAAGGAAGGTAAAGCGCAGTGCGTCGGTGCCGTGGGCTTCGATGCCGTCCTTGAATTCGTCGCGGGTCGCCTTGGCGATTGCCTTCGCCTTTTGCGGCTGCATCATGTTACCGGTGCGCTTCTCGAGAAGGGCATCCAGGGTGATACCGTCGATCAGGTCGATGGGGTCCAGCACGTTGCCCTTGGACTTGGACATCTTCTGGCCCTGGCCGTCGCGCACCAGACCATGCACGTAGACGGTCTTGAAGGGCACCTGGTCGGTGAACTTCAACGTCAGCATGATCATCCGGGCGACCCAGAAGAAGATGATGTCAAAACCGGTGACCAGCACGCTGGTGGGGTGGAAGGTCTCAAGGTCAGGCGTCTGTTCCGGCCAGCCCAGGGTGCCGAAGGTCCAAAGACCCGAGCTGAACCAGGTATCCAGAACGTCTTCGTCCTGGGTCAGCGCGAGATCCGCGCCCAGGCCGTGCTTCTCGCGGGCTTCCTCTTCGGTGCGCGCTACATACACGTTGCCGTCAGCGTCGTACCACGCCGGTATACGATGGCCCCACCACAGCTGGCGGGAAATACACCAATCCTGCAGGTCGCGCATCCACGAGAAGTACATGTTCTCGTAGTTCTTGGGCACGAACTGAATATCGCCTTTTTCCACCGCTTCAATCGCCGGCTTGGCCAGGCTTTCGACCGCCACGAACCACTGATCGGTCAAAAGCGGCTCGATGACATCACCCGAGCGGTCGCCATAGGGCAGGGTGTTGTTGACGGCTTCGACCTCGACCAGCAGGCCAAGCGCATCCATGTCGGCAACAATTTGCTGCCGCGCTTCAAAACGGTCAAGCCCCGCGTACTTGGCGGGCAGGCTGGCGTCTTCTTCCGGCTGGGGCTGGCCCTTGAGGTTGAAGATTTCCGCCGTCTCCAGAATGGTGGCGTCCTTGGAGAAGACGTTGATCAGCAGATGGTTCTGGCGCTTGCCGACTTCATAGTCGTTGAAATCGTGGGCCGGGGTGATCTTCACGCAGCCCGAGCCTTTTTCCATATCGGCGTGTTCATCGGCCACGATCGGGATGCGCCGGCCGACCAGCGGAAGCTCGATGAACTTGCCCACCAGCGACGCGTAGCGCTCGTCTTCCGGGTTGACCGCCACGCCGGTATCGCCCAGCAGTGTTTCCGGGCGCGTGGTGGCCACCACAATGTGATCCTTGCCCTCCGCGGTCTTGACGCCGTCGGCCAGCGGGTAGCGGAAGTGCCAGAAGCTGCCCTGCTGCTCCTTGTTCTCCACTTCCAGGTCGGAAATCGCGGTGTGCAGGGTAGGGTCCCAGTTGACCAGACGCTTGCCGCGATAGATCAGCTTCTCTTCATGCAGGCGAACGAAGACTTCCTGCACCGCCTTGTAGAAGCCCTCATCCATGGTGAAACGCTCGCGGGACCAGTCGACGCTGGCGCCCATGCGGCGCAGCTGGCGGGTAATATGGCCGCCGGACTCCTCCTTCCACTCCCAGATCTTGTCGGTAAATGCTTCGCGGCCCAGGTCATGGCGCGTCTTGCCCTCTTCGGCGGCGACCTTGCGCTCGACCAGCATTTGGGTCGCGATGCCCGCGTGGTCGGTGCCTACTTGCCACAGCGTATTGTTGCCCTGCATGCGCTTGTAGCGCGTCAGGGTATCCATGATGGTGTCCTGGAACGCGTGGCCCATGTGCAGGCTGCCGGTCACGTTGGGCGGCGGAATCATGATGGAGAAAGGCGCGCCCTTACCCGATGGGGCAAAGCGGTTATCGGCTTCCCAGCGCTGGTACCAGCGGGTTTCGATCTGTTCGGGTTGGTAGGTCTTTTCCATGGAGTGGCTCACCGCATCGATGCTCCCCGAAGGAAAGCATGGAATTCATAATAGGGTCGAAAAAAATGGCGACAAGTATAGCGCGATAAGACGTGAAGCGTCAGGCCCTTGCGGGGCGCCGATTCAGCTCGCGCATGGCAAGCAGCCCAAGCACTGGCCCCGGCAGCAGCCACCAGATGACCATCAGCGAGTGGCTCGCCCACAGCGTGGTGACCAGCGCGATGGAGGGAATGGTCAACCCGAAGCCGATGGCGTTCATCATCGAAAGCGCCGCCCCCAGCCGCTCCGGCGGGGCGCAGGCCGAGGCCAGAGCGGAAAACTGCGCCGAATCGGCAATCACGCTCACCCCCCAGACCCCCAGCAGTATCAGCAGCAGCCAGGGGGAAGCGTCGCCCAGCAGCGGATACACCAGACAAAGCGCGCCGGAGATCAGCAGGGCGGTAAACGCGACTCGGGCACTGCCTGCCTGACGGCTCCACTTGCCCGCCCACACGCAGCCAGGCAGGCCCAGCGCAATCACCAGAAAGCTGAGCCACGGCTGAAGGCCTGCCGCGGCATCGAGCCTGCCAAGCTCGCGAGCCACCAGAAAGGGCACCAAGGCCCAGAAGGCGTAAAGCTCCCAGCAGTGACCGAAATAGCCAAGCGAGGCCTGACGAAACGCACGTTGCTTGAACGCCGCAAGTCCGGCCCAGGGGCGGCCACCGGTGGCCTTGGTGGGCAGATGAGGGCCAACGCCCAGGCGCAGAATCAGCGCCGCGGCCAGCAGGGCAAGAAGCGATGCCAGCAGCAGCGGCCACTGCCAGGGCAAATGCAGCGTCAAGCCGCGCAGCAGGTGGGGCGAGGCAATGCCGAGCGTCAGCATGCCGACAAGCCAGCCAAGCGCGGCCCCGGCGTGCCTGGGGGTCCAGCTTACCACCAGCTTCATGCCCAGCGGATAGATACCTGCCAGGCAGAGCCCGGTGGCAAATCGGGCCACGGCGGCCAACGTCACGTTTTCGGCGACACCAATGAACGCGGCGTTGATCAGCGCGCCAAGCACGGCGGAAAGCGCAAACAGATGGCTTGCCCGCACGCGGTCGGCAAGGCCTGTGGTAGCAATCAGTAGCGTACCGCTGATAAACCCGGCCTGAACGGCAATGGTGAGCATGCCCAGGTCGCTTTCGCCAAGGCCTACGGCCTCCTGCAGCGCCAGGCCCACGCCGTTGACGCTGAACCACAGCGAGGTACCGAACAGCTGAGCGATGACGATCATGGCGAGGGGGTAGCGGGTTATCACGGAGGCGGGCATCATGAATCTTCCAAGTAGTTATTATTAACGCCTTGAACGGTTAGGCAGGCGTTTGGGGGCGGCCTGGCGGCAATGGCTGTGTACTTCGCCTACTCTTTTATCGTCCCCAGCTCCTGCTCGATCTGTTCAATACTAGGCAGGCCGGTCTGCAACTCGGAAGGCAGTGATTCCAGCAGCTTGTATTCGGCAATGCCCATTGGCTGGGATTTATCGCTTAACGCATACTCCGCCACCACCTTGTTTTTGCTCTTGCACAGCAGTAGGCCAATGCTGGGATTGTCCTGCTTACCTTTGAGTTGGCGGTCAACCGCCGTGAGATAAAAGCCCAGTTGTCCCAGGTGTTCGGGCTTGAACTTGCCGGTCTTCAGCTCTATGACCACATAGCAACGCAACTTGAGATGATAAAAGAGCAGGTCGATGAAAAACTCCTCGCCGCCCACATCCAAGACGACCTGCCGGCCGACGAAGGCAAAGCCCGCCCCCAGCTCCAGCAAGAACTCAGTGACATGGCGTACTAAAGCCTCTTCCACTTCGCGCTCCTGCGACTCGGCAGACAGTCCCAGAAAATCAAACCGGTAAGGATCCTTCAGCGACTCGCGCGCCAAATCGGATTGTGGCTTGGGTAAGCGGGTCTCAAAGTTGGTGATCGCAGCTCCTTGGCGTTCCAGCAAGCGGGTTTCAATCTGCATCACCAGTACGTTGCGCGACCATCCATGCTCCAAAGCAGCGCGTGCATAAGCCAAGCGCTCGGTGGGCTCTTTAAGCTTGCTCAACAGCACCAGGTTGTGACCCCAGGGTAATTGTCCAACAGCCTGTTGGACAATTTCGGCGTCTGGCCAGGCCTCGGCAAACGCGCGCATATACATCAAGTTTGCTCTGGAAAACCCTTTTCCTTCCGGAAAGGCCGTACGCAGGTCACGCGCCAATCGATCTATTACCTTGGCGCCCCAGCCCTGCTCGGCCTGGCGGCGAAGAATATCCTGCCCAATCTGCCAGTAGAGCAGCACCAACTCCCGGTTGACGGCCTGCGTCGCCCGCTGCTGGGCGTTGTGAATGCGGCCCTTCAGTTCAGCCAGCCAGTCGGCGTACCCTTCCGGCGGTGGTGTCATTGAAATAGGTTTGTCGTCCATAGGGAAACTCGTGTCGGTTACCCAAGCTTATGCGGCACCACTTCATGCCCAAGCGCTTTGTAGCGCTGCCAGCAGGCGCGCTTGGCGACCAGCACGTCCTGGTGCTGGTTGATGATTTCGGCGATGCGTGCGTAGCGCTCGACGCCATCAGGAATCTCGGGGTGCAGGTTCAAGAGCGCGGTTTCTTCGCGGGGTACTGGAAGCTGCTGCCAGCCCAGGATGACCGGCACGCTTGCGGCCATTTCGCTGCCTTCCAGGGCGTGGGGCAGGTAGGCGTCTTCACGGAAATTCCACAAGGCCTTGTCGGCCTGCTCGGCCAGGGCCTTGTCTTCGCAGTGAAGGTGTAAACGATAGCCCTTGCGCCAGATGGTTTCCGCCAGCTTGCAGGCAAAGGCCAGCCGCGCTTCAAGGGTGGTGTCGGGAAGGATATAGAAATCGATGCGCGCCATGGCGGCTCCAGCTCTTTCAAAACACGTCGCCGCCGCGGTGAGCGGCGGCGGGAGGCATTACACCAGTTGGGTCAGCCAGCCGTGCTTGTCTTCACTGCGCCCGTACTGGATATCCAGAAGCGTCTTGCGAATGCGCATGGCTACCTCGGAGCCGCCGTCGCCCTGCAGGCGAATGCGCTCGTTCTCCGTGACCAGCTCGCCTACCGGCGTGATGACCGCGGCGGTGCCGCAGGCAAAGACTTCGGTGATCTCGCCTGTGGCCGCGGCCTCGCGCCACTCGTCGATGCTGATCGGACGCTCTTCCGGGGTCAGCCCCATGTCCTTGGCAAGCGTGAGCACCGAGTTGCGGGTCACGCCTTCCAGAATGGTATCCGTCAGGCGCGGAGTTACCAGGCGACCATCCTTGAAGACGAAGAACAGGTTCATGCCACCCAGCTCTTCGATCCACTTGCTTTCAGCAGCGTCCAGAAACGCCACCTGACCACAGCCGTGAGACTCGGCTTCCTTCTGCGCGGCGAGCGAGGCCGCGTAGTTGCCGCCACACTTGGCAAAGCCGGTGCCACCGGCGGCGGCGCGCTTGTAGTGGGACGATAGCCAGATGGACACCGGGCTTACGCCACCCTTGAAGTAGGACGCCGCCGGGGAGGCGATGACGTAGTAGTCCACTTCGTGCGCCGGACGCACCCCCAAGAAGGCTTCCGTGGCGATCATGAACGGGCGAAGGTACAGGCTGCACTCGTCGGCATCGCTTTGCGGTGTGGGTACCCAGGTGTGGTCCTGGGCCAGCAGCGCCTTGATGGAGCCAATGAAGTCTTCGTCAGTCAGTTCCGGCAGTGCCAGACGGCGGGCACTACGGCGGAAACGCTCGGCATTCTTCTCCGGGCGGAAGGTCCATACCGAGCCATCGGCGTGGCGGTAGGCCTTGATACCCTCGAAGATCTCCTGGCCGTAATGCAGCACCGAGGCGGCGGGATCGAGCACCAGCGGGCCGTAGGGGCGAACCTGATGGCCGTGCCAGTCAGCGTCCACCGTCCAGCGGATATTGACCATGTGGTCGGTGAAGTGCTTGCCAAATCCTGGGTTGGTCAGGATGTTGTCACGAATGCTGTCGGCCGTCGGCTGATTGGACGGCAGGGTTTCAAAACTAGTGGGCACGGCGTGTTTTCTCCGCTAGAGCCAGGCCCCGAAGGGCGAATATAAGCGTGTCATCAGAAGCAGCGTGGGGCTTGAAAACAACGCCCCAAGCCAATGCTTTCAGGTTTAACGGTTGTCGCCCTGAAAGGCAACCATCGAACGCTCGATCAAGAGATTAATTGGCGCTACTTTCTACCTGGGCATCGGCTTCACGGTCCAGCAGGTACTGGGAAAGCAGGCCAACCGGGCGGCCGGTGGCGCCTTTCTGCTTGCCCGAGTGCCAGGCGGTGCCGGCGATATCCAGATGCGCCCAGGGGAAATGGTCGGCAAAGCGCGACAGGAAGCACGCCGCGGTGATCGTACCCGCCGGGCGTCCGCCGATATTGGCAAGGTCGGCAAAGTTGGATTCCAGCTGCTCCTGGTACTCATCCCAAAGCGGCAGGTGCCAGGCACGATCCCAGGCGGCTTCGCCGGCTTCGAGCAGGTCGAGCGCCAGGTCGTCGTCATTGGAGAGCAGGCCGGTGGCGTGGTGGCCTAGGCCGATGATCACCGCGCCGGTGAGAGTGGCGATATCGACAACGCTTGCCGGCTTGAAGCGCTCGGCGTAGGTCAGCGCGTCGCACAGCACCAGGCGGCCTTCGGCGTCGGTGTTCAACACTTCAACCGTCAGGCCCTTGAGGGTCTTGACGATATCGCCGGGCTTGGTAGCCAGGCCGTCCGGCATGTTCTCGGCGGCGGCGACGATGAATACCAGGTTGAGCTTGGGCTTGATGGCGAGCATTGTCTTCACGGTGCCAAACACGCTGGCTGCGCCGCACATGTCGAACTTCATTTCATCCATGCCTTCGCCGGGCTTCAGCGAAATGCCGCCGGTATCGAAGGTAATGCCTTTGCCTACCAGCACGTGGGGCGCCTCGTCACGCTCCGCCGCGCCGTTGTACTTCATGACGATCAGGCGGGTAGGCTCATGACTGCCTCGGCCGACCGAAAGCAGTGAGCCTGCGCCGAGGGCTTCCAGCGCCTCTTCGTCGAGAATCTCAACCTCTAACGCGCCGTTGGAGGTTCGGCCCAGCTCCTCGGCCTGCTCGGCAAGGTAGCGCGGTGTGCACACGTTGCCCGGCAGGTTGCCCAGGGTACGCGTGTAGTTGATGCCTTGACCGATGGCGGCGCCAATGCGGGCACCCTGCTTGGCAAGCGTGGCGTTTTCCGGCTCGCAGATCAGGGTAACGGCTTTAAGGCTCGCTAAAGGCGCAGGCTGCGACTTAAACTGGTCGAAGCGATACACCGCCCGCTCGGCGGCTTCCAGCACCTTGCGGGCTTTCCAGCTGCTGTCACGGCTTTCAAGCGCGACATCGTTAAACGCGATGCTTGCTTCATCGACCGGCAGTTTGGTCAATGCCACCATGGCGGCGTCCAGGGCTTTTAAAAAGGCCGCTTCCTGGCACTTTTCGCGCTCGCCGAGGCCTACAAGTAGAAGCCGCTCGGCGCACAGGCCCGGCGCGAAGGGAATCATCTGCACGTTGCCAAGGCCGGCGTCGAAATCGCCGCGCTCGAGCAGCTGGCCGATCAGGCGCTCGCTGGCGCTGTCCAGGCTGGCCGCCGTGGGCAGTAGTTGACTACCTTTGAAGATGGGGATGACGAGACAAGCCGTTTCGGCTTTGGCCGGATTGGCGGTCTGAACGGAAAATTCCATGACGTCTCCAACAAGACAAGCATCGAGGGATTCGGGATAATGCCCCTTACTGGGCGTTTGATTAGTGTACCCAAGCCATGCACGCATTGCATGGCATCCTGCATGATTAGCCGGAGAGGGCGTTGATTTTATTTCGGTACTTAACTCGTGAAGTGTTACTCACCATGTCGGCGGTCGCCGGCATTTTGCTGCTGGTCATCATGGGCAGCCGCTTTATCCGCTATTTTTCAGATGCCGCAGAGGGCGACTTTCCGGTCACCATTCTGGGCAGCCTGATGCTCTTTCACCTGCCCGGTTTCATGGAGCTGGTACTGCCGCTGGCGTTTTTCTTGGGCATTCTGCTGGCCTACGGGCAGCTCTACATGAACAGTGAAATCACCGTGATGGTCGCCTGCGGCATGAGTCCGCTGCGCCTTTTACGGGTCACGCTGCTGCCGGCCTCTATCGTTGCGGTACTCGTCGGCCTTTGCAGCCTGTGGCTGACGCCGGCCGGGGCGCTGCAAACGGCGGCCACCCTTGAAGAGCAGCGCAGCCGCCTGGATGTCTCGGTGCTGGCGCCGGGGCGGTTTCAGGACTTTGGCGGCGGCCGGACGGCTTACATCAGCGATTTCAGCAGCGATGGCACGGAAATGCAGGAAGTGCTGGTGCATGAGCAGCCGGGGCCTGAAAGCCCGCATAGTTTCGTGACCCGGGCGGGCTCGGGATATCAGGAAACCCGAGTGGAAACGGGCAGCCGCTTTCTGGTGCTGGAGGATGGCGAGCGCTACGGCGTGGTGCCGGGGCGTAACGATGCCCAACGGCTGACCTTTGAGCGCTACACCATGCGCCTGGGGTTGAGCCGCAGCCTTCGGGAGCTCGATTCGCTTGAGTACGCCACGACGCCTGAGCTTTGGGACGACCCGAACCCGCGCGCCCAGGCACAGTTCCAGTGGCGATCAGGGCTTCCGCTGATGGTGTTCATTCTGGCCCTGCTTGCCCAGCCGCTCTCACGGGTAAATCCTCGCCAGGGCCGGTTTGGCAAACTGCTGCCGGCAGTCTTTCTGTACGTTGCCTATTTGAGCCTGCTGCTGGCCGCGGTAGACGCCATTGGCAGCGGAACTCTGCCAACGGTGATAGGCGTCTGGCCGGTTCATCTGTTGTTCTTCGGGTTGGGTCTGCTGCTTTTATGGCGCTCACAGCGTAAGGGGATGCGTTAATGCTGACACTGGCCGACCGTCTGGATCGTTATATTGCTCGCAACGTATTGGGCGCCATTATCGTTGTGCAGTTTGTTCTGCTGGGCCTGGATATCACCATCGCCTACATTGGCGAACTGAGCCATGTAGAGGAGAACTATTCGGCGCTGGATGTACTGTTTTACCTGCTGATGCGTACGCCCTGGCGGTTTTATCAGTACGCCCCGGTGGCCGTGCTGATTGGCGCGCTGATTGGCCTGGGCAGCATGGCCTCCAGCAACGAACTGACCGTGATGCGCGCCGCCGGACGGTCGCTTGCGCGCATCGTATGGGGTGTGATGAAGCCGGTGCTGGTAGTGGTGGTCGCCGTACTGCTGGTGGCCGAGTTTGTCAGCCCACGTACCGAGCAGTTTGCCGAGGCCTGGCGCCTTGAGCAGCGCCAGGGTGAAAACGCCCAGCCCGCCAGCCGCAGCGGCTGGCAGTTTGAAGGCGACAGCGTCTACCGGTTTGGCGCCATTCGGGCTGACGATGTGGTACTTGATCTGACCCGCTACCGGTTTGACGAGCGCCGCCTGGTGGAAGCGACTCACGCCTCGCGCGCGCACTGGGAAGAGGGTGCCTGGCGGCTTGAAAACATTACCACCACGCGCATCTATGATGATTATACCGAATCGGATACTCAGGAAAGCGCCTTCTGGGAAACGCATATTACCCCTACCCAGCTCGAGCGCCTGCTGCGCGATATCGAAAGCCAGGCGCCCAGTGAGCTGTGGGCCTATGCCAACTACCTCCAGGCTCAGGGGCTTCAAGCAGACAGGCCGCTTCTCTACTTCTGGCAGAAGATGCTGATGCCACTCACCATGGGCTCTCTGGTACTCATTGCCGCCTCCTTCGTGTTTGGCCCGCTGCGTACCGTGGCGGCAGGCACGCGGGTGTTCTACGGCGTCGTGACGGGGCTCTCCTTCAAGTATATCCAGGACCTGCTGGCCCCGGCGTCCACCATCTTTGGCTTCTCGCCGATCTGGGCGGTGCTGGTGCCCACCCTGGTGTGTGCCGGCGTCGGCATCATGTTCCTGCGCCGCAATGGCTGAATCAGCCGGGCTTGCGCGTAGGCTAGGGGCACTTGCCTACGACGGCGCGCTGGTGCTGGCGCTCTGGCTCGCGCTTACCGCACTGCATCTGGCGCTCTTGCGGCTGGTCGTCAACCAACCCGACCAGTCGGCGGGCGCTTGTGGCTTTTGTATCTGGAGCCTGCGCGCGCTACTGCTTGCCGCTACCACCCTGTTTTTCTGTTTTTTCTGGCGCCGCGCCGGTATGACGCTGGGTATGCAGGCATGGCGGCTGCGTGTGCAAACGGCCGATGGCAGGCAGCCTGCCGTTGGCCAATGCCTGATACGCTGCACCGTGGCCTGGCTCTCCCTGGCGGCATTGGGCCTGGGTTACGCGTGGGTGGTCTTCGATAGCCAGCGCCGCAGCTGGCCGGATATTGCCTCAAACACGCGTACTGTCGTGCTTTCCAACCCTAGATCAATGCATTAGCACTTCTGGAAGTAAAAGCTAACTCGCTGTAATAATTTGGCTTGTTAATCAGTGAACAGTAATCGCTGCGATTTGGCACCTTTTTTTACTTGATAAAATGTATGCGAATCATTTACATTCACCTCATGTGATTCATGAGGTGTCGCCATGTACGTTTGCGTGTGCAAGGGAGTAACCGATCATCAGATACGTCAGCAGGTGAGCGATGGAGCGCGCAGCTGGCGAGAAGTACGTGAAGCCACCGGCTGCGCTACCCAGTGCGGCAAGTGCGCCTGCTTTGCCAAGTCGCTGACGAAAGAGGCGCTTCAAGAGGCGCGGATGGAAGCCGACATGAGTCTCGCTTACGCCGTGTGACGCGAATCACTCGTGTTAGGGTTATCGTTAGCAAATAGCTGATTTATTTGAATTTTTTACCACCTTCTTTATACTCTCAGAAAGCTGGGAGTATGACCTTGCATGGCCTATACTCCTTCATTAACGTAACTGCTTGATTGATCAAATTAACTGTCAGCATTACAACGAAAAGGTGACGTCATGAAAGGTGATCCCCAGGTAATTCAGCATCTCAACAAAGCGTTGGGTAACGAACTGATTGCCATCAACCAGTATTTCCTCCACGCCAAGATGTACAAGGATTGGGGTCTCAAAGCCCTGGCCAAATGGGAATACGACGAGTCCATCGAAGAGATGCAGCACGCTGACAAGCTGATCGAGCGCATCCTGTTTCTGGAAGGCATTCCCAACCTGCAAGACCTTGGCAAGCTGCATATCGGTGAAAACGTCAAGGAGATGCTGGAAAGCGATCTGCGCATCGAGCACGATGGCCGTAACGACTACATCGAAGCCATCACTTACTGCGAAAGCGTTAAAGACTACGTTTCCCGCGACCTGCTGCGCGATCTGCTAGCCGATGAAGAAGATCATATCGATCACATCGAAACCGAGCTGAAGCTGATCGAGCAGGTCGGTATCCAGAACTACATGCTGCGTCAGATGCAGCTGGCCGGCGATCACGAATAAGGGTTTGCCTGCTGAAAAAAAACGCCCCCGATACTATCGGGGGCGTTTTTCTATGCCTTGCTGGAACCCACAAGACTTGAGAGCGATACCGCAAGAATGGACAGCAGAATCAGCGCCAGCGCCGGGATCAGCACAGCCCAAGGGGCGCGTTCGATATAGGGCATGCCTTCGGCGAGAATCAGCCCCCACTCCGGCGAAGGCGGGCGTGGCCCCAAGCCCAGAAAGCCAAGGGCCGCCAAGGCCAGCGCCACGCCCGGCAGGCGCAGCATGGCATGGCGAAATACCGGGCCAAGCACTGCCGGTAGAATATAACGGCTCATCAGGCGAACGTGGCCCACGCCCAGAATCGGCGTAATGCGCACGTGGGGTTGGGCTTTCACTTCGGCGACCAGCGCCGCGGTATGCGCTGCCAGGGGCGCCCAGGCCACCGCCGTCACGGCAATGATGGCACCGCTGGTGCTGGGTCCCATCAACCCCGCCACGATCAGCCCGGCGATGGTGGGCGGGGTGGCCTTGGTGATCTCGATGGGCCCGGTGGCAAGGCGCGGTGCCAGTCCGATCAAAAGCCCCAGTACCAGTGAGAAGAACACCACCACCGTGGCCATGCCCATGGTGGAAAGCGCACCATGCGCCACTCGAGCCAGAATATCCCTTCCGGTGCCGTCCGCGCCCAGCGGCAGGGCAAGGCTGGGCGCTTCCAGGCGCATGAACGCTGAGCTGAACGGGTCGCGGGTAATCCCGGCGGCTACCAATACCAGCAGCAGCGTAACCGCCAGCATGGGCACTACCCACGCCCGACGCTGGGTGCCGTGTTCATTATGTGTAACCGGCAGGGCGCCTAACCGAAATGCCCGGCCCAGCAGCAGCGCACGGCCAATATTGGCAAGGCTGCCCAGCACGATGGCGATGATCAGCAGAATCAGAATTCCGGTTTGCAGCGCCGGCATGTCCTGGGCGGACGCTGCCCCCAGCGTTGCCCGGCCAAGGCCTGGAATGGAAAATACCTGCTCGACGGCAATCGCGCCGCCGGTCAACCCCACCATGACCATCCCCACCTGGGGCATCAGGCTTGGCAGCGTGCGCCGCAGGGCCGCCAGAGTAATGCGGCGGCGCGAAAAGCCGGCCACGCTCCAGGTTGCCACCCAGCGTTCGGTGAACGTTGCCGAAAGGCCATCACTGAACAGGCGCCCCAGCAGGCCACCCGCCGGCAGGCCAAGCGCAAGCGCCGGCAATAAGGCGTAACTCAAGCCGCGCCAGCCGTAAGGCGGCAGCCAGTTGAGCCAGGCGGCAAACACTACCAGCAGTACGGCGGCGAGCAGGAATTCGGGCAGCGCGGTCAGGGTCGCGCCCACCGCGCCGGAGGAGCGGCTGACGCGGCCGTTCAGGCCCTGACGCACCACGGGCACGCAGATCAAGGTGGCGACTACCACCGCCACCAGCATGCCAAACGCCATCAGCGTGATCGACACCTGGGCGCTTTTCAGCATGCCCGGCAGCACCGGCGCGCCGGAGATCCAGGAGTTGCCCGCATCCCCATGCAGCAGCCCCGCAAGCCAGCTCTGAAGCTTATCGAGCGGGCCCAGCTCCAGGCCCAGCTGGGCGCGAATGGCGGCCAACGCTTCGGGCGTTGCCTCCTGCTCGGCCGAGCGTGCCCGCAGAATGCTGAGCGCCGGGTCGCGGCCTGAAAGCCATGGCAGCAGCCCGACCAGCACCACGACGCCTGCCAGCGTAAAAAGGCGTGAGAGCAGCGGGATCAAAGGGTCAAGACGCAGGCGGTGCCAGCCGCGCTGCGCGATGGTCGTCATCATGGCAGCCTACCCTCAGGACTCGCTCTCGGCATCGATGGCCGTCTTTTCCGTGATCAACATCCGCTCGCGCGGGTCGCGCTCGGCGCCGGCTACTCGGGCCGATTCGCCCTGGATGACCCGCTCATGCAGCATGGGGATCGCCGCGTCGGTACGCAGGATAGCGGCTTCGGCGTCAATGATCGCCTGACGGCGTCCTTCGCCGGTGGGCTGCTCGGCGGCGTAGGCAAGCGCTTCGTCAACGGCCGGGTCGCACAGCTGGGCGATGTTGAACGAACCCGCGCAGGCAAAGTCGCTGAACATGTAGGCCACCGGGTCGCCGGAATCGAGCACCGTGGCGCGGGAAAGGATAAAGGCATCAAACTCGCCCGCCAGCGCATCGGCTTCAATATGAGCGTACTCGCGAACCTCTTGATTGACCTTGAAACCTGCCTGGGTCAACTGCTGCTCCAGCAGCACAGCCACCTCGGGCAGCTCGGCGCGGTCGGTAAAGGTTGCAAGAGTGATTTCAGTGCCGTCCGGCACGCCGGGGGCGGTGCGCTCTTCAAGCGGTTCGCGGTAGTCGCTGGCCCAGGCCAGTGCCGGGCCCAGCAGGCCAGCGGCAATATCGGCGCGGCCTTCGTAGACGGTGTTTACAATGGCGGCGCGATCAATCGCCTCACGCGCTGCGGCTCGAAGGCCAGGGTCCGCCATCGGGCCTTTCTCGGTATTCAGGTAGAGCGTATTGGTGCGCGGCATGGGCACCTCATGCACAAGCTCGGGGTCGAGCAGCGCTACCTGAGAAACCGGAATGGCTTCTACTACATCTGCCGCACCGGTGCGCAGGGCGGCTGCCCGAGCCGTGCCATCGGGCACATAGTCGGCATCGATGCCGGCGGCCGCCGCTGGCTCGCCCCAGTAGTCATCAAAGCGGTCAAGGCGCGCGCTGGTGGTGCCGTTGATTTCCTTCAATACAAACGGGCCGGTGCCGGCTTCGACAGGATTGACCCGGCCGTCGTCACCGTAGGCCTTGGCGGCAAGAATCGCCAGCTGCGGGCTGGAAAGCCGGTTGGGAATCAGCGGATCGTCTTTCTCGGTGCGTACGATCACCGCGTTATCGCCGTCGGCCTCGATGGTCATGTTGACGCCATCCAGAATGCGCGGCTTCGGGGTGGCCTGGGTCGCCGCCGTGAGTGAGTTGACCACATCACTGGCCGTCAGCATCGTACCGTCGTGAAACGCCACGCCGTCGCGAATCACAAAACGCCAGGTCTTGGCATCACGCTGCTCCCACTCGGTGGCCAGAAACGGCTGGGGATCGCTGTTGGTATCCAGACGAATCAGCGTTTCGGCATTGCTCCAGCGCGAGAGCTTGAAAGCGTCGTCGGAAAGCGGTGTCAATCCTGAGCGCGGCGGCTGAAGCATGGCCACGCTGATGCGCTCACCACCCTCGGAGGTAACGGTATCGCGCTGCTGTTCAAAACAGCCGGCAAGCAGCAGCGGCGCGGCAAGAGCAACGGGCAGGGAAAGGCTAAGCGAACGGCGTGACATGATAAGGCTTCCTGATGATACGTGGCTAAAAGGCAAGTCGTTACCCGGCGCAAAAAGCTGCCGCCGGGGCTCTGAAGTGGGTGGCATTGGCGATATGCATTACAGCAGCGCGTCTACCTCGGCGGCATTACAGCTTGGATAGACGCAGGTGGGCAGTTGGGAGACGGCACTGATCAGATCCCGCGTGATGTAATGCCCCGGCGCGCGCCACAGTTCGGCGGTAGGCCGGTCTTCGACAATTCGGCCGTCATCCATTACCAGCGTGCGCTGACACAGCCTGGTGACAACGGATAAGTCGTGGGAAACCATCAAAATCCCGGTGCCGCGGTCTTCGCAAAGCGTTCGCAGCACGTTGATTACCTGAGTGCGCACTGGTAAATCCAGGCCGCTCAGCGGTTCATCGGCCAGCAAGAAGCGCGGGCGGGTGGCGATTGCCCGGGCGATCGCCACCCGCTGGGCCTGCCCGCCGGAGAGTTCGTGGGGTTTGCGCTTTAGAAACGCTGTACCCAGGCCTACCTGTTCCAGGGCTTCCACGGCGCGCTCGTCAGGGTTGCACTCAACGCGCAGTCGAATCAACGGCTCGGCCACCAGCGCGCGTACGCTCATGCGTGGGTCGAGAGAGGAGGCCGGGTCCTGAGGAATGTACTGAACCGCCTGGCGATACCAGCGCAGCTTCGCCGTGGAGGCCGGGCACACGGTTTTATCCTGGCAGGTAATCGAGCCGCTATCCGGCGCTTCGATGGCCAGTAGAGAGCGCAATAAGGTGGTCTTGCCCGAGCCCGAAAGGCCCACCAGCCCCACGCGCTCGCCGGGGTAAAGCGTTAGATCGATATTGCGCATGACCGGCTTGCGTTCGCCCGCCCGCCAGAACACTTCACGGGGTAGCGTGACGCTTTTGTTGAGGCCGCGCGCCGAGAGAAACGCATCGCTGCGTTTAAGCGTGAGTAGGCTTGGCATCTAGGCGCTCTTCAACAGGGCATGGGGTGTGTAACGTTCAGCGTGGCTTGTCAGTGAAGGCTGTACGCTGTGCGCGGCGGCGACCAGTTCGCGGGTAAAACGGTGCCTGGGCGCGTTGATCAAGGCATCGAGCGGGCCGCTTTCAATCATCATGCCACGCTCGATGATCACCGCCCGTTGGCAAAGCTGCGCGGCCGCGTGAAGATCGTGAGTGATGAACAGAAGGGCCGTCTGGGCAGTATCCGTGTGCTCGCGCAGGGCGCGCAGCACTTGGGCCTGGGTTACCACGTCCAGCGCCGTGGTGGGCTCATCGGCAACCATCAGCGACGTTTTGCAGGCCATGGCCAGCGCAATGCATACGCGCTGGCGCTGGCCGCCGGAAAGCTCTGCAGGCGTACGTTTGACAAGACGCTGGGGGTCGGGAAGGTCCATGGCTTCAAGTAGCGCCACCGCCGCTTGAGTAGCCGCCTTGCGCGACAGGCCGTGATGGCGAATAAACGGCTCGCGTAACTGGGAGCCGATGGACGCCAATGGGTTCAGCGCCGACAGCGAATCCTGAAATACCATGGCAACCCGCGACTCGTTCAAACGTCGCGCGGCGGGGGTAGCGATAGCTTCCCGGCCGTGAAGGCGGATACTGCCCTGCACCTTGGCCGCCGGCGGCAATAGCCCGAGTACCGCATTGGCGGTAAAGGATTTACCCGACCCGGAAGCCCCCAGCAGGCAGACACGCTCGCCGGGCATCACGTCAAACGAGAGGCCATCGACCACTGCCTGCCGGCCAATTTGAATGCGCAGATCACGCACGGATAACACGGGGTCGCTGCACATGGACAACATCTCAAGCTGAATTACTGAAACATTAATAATCGTTATGATATAACGTTTTTAACATGCTCAGCAATATGAGGCGTTGACCCACAGGCACAAAAAAAGCGCTGAAGACTCAGCGCTTGAAAACGGCCAGGCAGCAGGCTGCCTGGCAATGGCAATGGCAATTACTTGCTGGCCGTGGCCAGCGCTTCTTCACCGAAGTTATTGGCCGGCTCATCCACCGCGAAGGTAGCCCGGCTCAAGCGGCGTACGCGCTTCATGAACAGCGCAATGCAGACCAGCGTGCCAAGGGCGGCGGCGGCATAGCTCCACTGCAGCGGCAGGCCAAAACCGATCGGCGCGTAGGCGATGTAGGTAAACGTTGCCATGGTCATGAACACCGCGGGAATCGAGGTGATCAGGTACGGCTTGCGCGACAGTACCAGGTACATGGTGGCCACCCACAGCGCGATAACGGCGGTCGTCTGGTTGGCCCAGGAGAAGTAGCGCCACAGCAGGGTGAAGTCCATGTGGGTCAGGATATAGGACATCGCAAACAGCGGCAGGGCGATCACGATACGCTTGACTATCGGGCGCTGATCGATCTTCAGGTAGTCGGCGATGATCATGCGCGCACTGCGAAACGCGGTATCGCCCGAGGTGATCGGCAGAACGATAACGCCCAGTACCGCCAGCGTGCCGCCTACGGCGCCCAGCATGGTGGTGGCCACTTCGTTGACCACCGCCGCCGGGCCGCCCGCTGCCAGCACGTCGGAAAGACTCTGGTCACCGTGGAACAGGCTCATGGCCGCGGCCGCCCAGATCATGGCGATGACGCCTTCGGTGATCATCATGCCGTAAAAGATCTTGCGCCCGTTGGTCTCGTTTTCAGTCGTGCGCGAAATGATCGGCGTCTGGGTGGCGTGAAAGCCTGAAAGCGCGCCGCAGGAGATGGTCAAGAACAGCAGCGGGAAGATGGGGGCGCCTTCAGGGTGCATGTTCTGGAACGAAAGCTCGGGGATCGGCGCGCCGGTGACGACCATGCCGATACCGATACCCGCCGCGCTGAACAGCAGCAGTGCGCCGAAGTAGGGGTAGATACGGCCAATCACCTTATCAATGGGCAGCAGCGTGGCAATCAGGTAGTAGGCAAAGATCGCCAGGATGATGACGGTCAGTGAGATCGGCATCATGTTGTTCAAAAGCGCGGCAGGCGAGGTAACGAACACTGTACCAACCAACAGCAGCAGCAGGATGGCAAAGCCATTCACCACGTGCTTCATGGCCTTGCCAAGAAACTTGCCCGCCAGCTGGGGCAGGTGAGCGCCGTGGTTACGAATCGAGATCATGCCGGTGAGGTAGTCGTGCACCGCGCCTGCAAAAATACATCCGATGACGATCCAGACAAACGCGATGGGACCGTATAGCGCCCCCAGGATCGGCCCGAAGATAGGCCCGACGCCGGCAATGTTTAGAAGTTGGATCAGAGAGTTGCGCGTGGTGTTCATCGGCACGTAGTCGATATCGTCACGCATGCTGAACGCTGGCGTCTGACGTTTTCGATTGGTCACGAACACGCGTTCGACGAACTTGCCGTAGGTGAAGTAACCCACTATTAGTAGCAGTATCGATACGAGAAAGGTAATCATGGAGGTACTCGATGTAGGTTAGTCGTAGAAGAAGTAACCACTTGCAAGCGCGAGAGCTTAAACCCAGTAGAACTCGGCTGAATGTACCGACTCGTATCAAAATTCGCTCTACGACTTTAGTTTCCTCCAGACACACTTTTCTTTTTATTCACAAAAAACGGGCAGCGCGTGGCTGCCCGTCATACTCGTTTTCAGGCCTGAGCCTTCAAGACGCCGGGGTGACGCCGCACAGCATGCGCGCACCGCCACCGCCTAGATGCGGCTCGTCAGAGTAGGTGTCGCCGCCTTCATGAATGATCAAGGCGCGGTCGGTCATGTCGTCCATGCTCAGGCGCGGGGCCAGCACCGGCAGGTTGGCTTCGCCGTCTTCATTGACGGTCAGCACCGGCAGGTCGCCCAGGTGGCCTTCACCGTAAGGGCCCTGGTGAGTGTCCGTACTATCGGGGTCGTAATGCCCACCGGCGGCCTGAGCAGCGGTCATTTCGCCGTCATCGTTCTCGGCCGGCTCGCAGCTCGGGTTTTGGTGCAGGTGGAAGCCGTAGACACCGGGTTCCAGGCCAGTGATGGAAGGCGTCAGGAGCACGCCGCCGAACTCTGAGCTTTCGATGGTCACGGTACCCAGCGCTTCTTCCACGCCGTCGGCATTGACTTCATGCATGTTGACTTCCAGCGCGTCGCTGGTTTGTGCATGGGCGGTGCCCGCCAGTAGAAGGGCTGCTGCAATACCGGTTAAGGAAGTTGCTAGACGCATCGTTTCTTCTCCTTTCCTATTCCATGGAAGCCCCGAAGGGGTGCCATTAAAAGGTAGCTGCTTGCCGGCGTGTACGCCAGTTACCCGGCTTATCCTACAACTCAGGTGACAACTGCCTAGCGAGCCGCGACAATGGCGCCCTCGTTTTTTCCGCAGGAAGTCTTATGCCGCCTCTCAAAATCCTCTATCAGGATGAGCATCTTGTCGCGGTGCATAAGCCATCCGGGCTTCTGGTGCACCGTTCGGCGCTGGCGCGCGGAGAAACGCAGTTTCTTGTGCAGCAGTTGCGCGACCAGTTGGGGCAGCGGGTCTATCCCGTGCATCGGCTGGACAGACCCACCTCCGGGGTGATGGTATTGGCGCTCTCTTCAAGCGTGGCGGCGCTGTTAAGCGAGGCATTCAGCGAACGTCAGGTGGAAAAGCGCTATCTTGCCGTGGTGCGGGGCAAGGCCCCGGAGCAGGCACGTCTGGATTATCCGCTGCGTGAGGAGGATGGCACGCGCCCCAAGGCAGAGATGCCGGCGATGCCCGCCATGACCGATATCCGCCGCCTGGACAGCGTAGAGCTTCCGGTGCAGGTAGACCGCTACCCGAGCGCGCGCTATTCACTGGTGGAAGCCCGACCGCTGACCGGGCGGCGTCACCAGATCCGCCGCCATCTTTCCCGGCGGGGCTATCCCATTATCGGCGATGCCAAACATGGTAAAAGTATCCACAACCGATTTTTCGCCGAACAGCTCGGCGCGCCCCGGCTTCTGCTGGCGGCGACGCATCTGGCCTTTGATCATCCGCTGCTGGGCGTGCGGCTAGTCATCAGCTGTGGCCTGGACGACACCATGAGCGCGCTGCTGGATCATCTGGGCTGGGCGGGCCACCTGCCGCTCGATAGCGCGCAGACGCCGGCGCTGGGTGCGCCTTCTGCTCTTCAAACGCCTTGAGGTAGAGTTTTCATGTCGACGACACCTTCTATACATGCGTCGCCTGCTCAAGCAAGCGACTATGATTTCCGTTTTGGCGGTATCCGGCGCCTGTACGGCCAGCGTGCCTTTGCCACATTTCGTCATGCCCACATCGTCGTGGTCGGCGTCGGCGGAGTGGGGAGCTGGGCAGTTGAAGCGCTGGCCCGTTCGGGCATCGGCAAGCTCACCCTGATCGACCTGGACGACGTCTGTGTCTCCAACGTCAACCGCCAGCTGCACGCGCTCGATGGGACTATTGGCCAGCCCAAGGTGGAGGTACTGGCCGAGCGCTGCCGCTTGATCAATCCAGAGATCGAAATCGTCGCCGACACGGCGTTCGTGACACCCACCAACCTGATTGAACGCATTCCCGATGATGCCGACCACGTAGTGGACGCCATCGACAGCGTGATCGCCAAGGCCGCGCTGATCGCCTGGTGCAAGCGGCGCAAGATCCCCATCACCGTGACCGGCGCCGCCGGCGGGCAGACCGACCCTACGCGCATTCAAGTGGCAGACCTGACCCGCACCGAGCACGACCCGCTACTGGCCAAGGTACGCTCGCGCCTGCGCCGGGATTACAACTTCTCGCGCAACCCCAAGCGGCGCTTCTCGGTGGAGTGCGTCTATTCTGATGAGCAGCTTGTCTACCCGGGAAGCGACGGCGAAGTCTGCCTGCAAAAGCCCGGCAGCGGCGACGCCACCCGCCTGGACTGCGCTTCCGGCTTTGGCGCCGCTACCTTCGTCACCGGCACCTTCGGCTTTGTGGCGGCGTCCAAGGTGCTTGAGCGTCTCACCAAGAAAGCCAATCAGCCTGCCGCTGACCAACCCCCTCAAGAGGAGACTCCATGACCACGCCCGTCCCCGGCATCTATCGCCACTATAAAGGCGCACTTTACGAAGTGCTGGGTACCGCCCAGCACAGTGAAACCGAAGAGCCGCTGGTGGTCTACCGCGCTCTGTATGGCGAATACGGGCTGTGGGTGCGCCCGCTTGAGATGTTTACGGAAGCAGTGAGTAAAGAGGGCAGCCCCCAGCCGCGCTTTGCGCTTGAAAAGGCGTTTTAGTAAAAGTTAACTTTGGTTATGTAAGAGATGTCTTGCATTCATGTAAGCCATTGCAGATACGCACTGATCGGGTATTGCCCTACCGTTTCAAGTCACTATTTATTCACTGATACTGCGACCCGCACTGTGGCGGCTTTCCCTGCGCCACAACTCACGTATTTTCCAGAAGCGTGACCCGGTCGCCATCATTACGACGCTGTGTAATGAGCGGGGTATCAGCGATGTCACCTTTACGTTAACGCGTGATCTCATCGAGCGTGAGTACTGTGTACAGTACCGCGAAACCGATCTTGCCTTCATCGAACGCCTGGCCGCCGAAGAGGGGCTGTTCTACTTCCATACGTTCGAAGCCGGCGCCCACCGGTTGGTATTTACCGACGATCCCAAGTTCCTGCCCAACCTTGGCGAGTGCACCTATCATAATCGGGCTGGCGGCACCGCGCCCACCCGCCACGTGCGTAAGCTGCGCCATACCGCCCGCGTGGCAAGCTCATCTGCCACGTTGAAGGATTACACGTTCAAGAACCCCGGTTACGCGCAGTTGCACGAGCATCTAGGGCCGAACGTCGAGCAGCACGGCCAACGGATGGACTATGAGCATTACGATTACCCCGGCCGCTACAAGCAGGATGCTTCCGGCAAGCCCTTCACCCGGATTCGTCTGGAGCACCTGCGCCGCGAGGCCGTGACCGCCGAGGCACAAAGCGATCTGCCCGAACTCGCCCCCGGCGTTCGTTTTACGCTGAGCGACCACGATGTGGAAAGCCTCAATCGTGACTGGCAGCTGATCGAGGTCATTCACCACGGTGAGCAGCCCCAGGCACTTGAAGAAGACAGCTTTACGGTAGGCGATTCCGCCGACATGACGCGCTACCACAACACCTTGGTACTAGGGCCAGGCGATGTCGCCTGGCGTGCCACGCCCAATCCCAAGCCGCGTGTGGATGGCCCCCAGGTAGCCATGGTGGTCGGCCCGCCCGGGGAAGAGATTCACTGCGATGAGCATGGCCGCGTCAAAGTGCAGTTTCCCTGGGATCGCTACGCCGAGCCAAACGAGAAAGCCAGCTGCTGGGTGCGCGTGTCCCAAGGCTGGGCGGGCGGCGGCTACGGCAGTATCGCCATTCCCAGGATTGGGCATGAGGTGATTATTTCGTGTCTTGAAGGTGATCCCGATCAGCCGCTGATTACCGGGCGCACCTACCACGCCGCCAATACCGCGCCGTATCCACTGCCGGAACACAAGACCCGCACCGCGATCAAGACCCAGACCCACCAGGGCGAAGGCTTCAACGAGCTGTGCTTTGAAGACAAGGCGGGCGAAGAATTCATCTATATGCACGCCCAGAAGAACCTGGAACTGCATGTCCTTAACTCCCGCCAGAAGCGCGTCGAGTTCGATGATACCGCCACCATTGGCAACAACTCCCACCTGGCCGTCGCCAAGGACCGCGTCGAGACCATCGACGGCAACCGCGATGTCACCGTACATACCAACCACACCGAGCAGATCGATGGCGAGCGCGGGCTGACGGTCGGCGGCAGCTATCACACCCATGCCAACGGCGATATCACCTTTAAAGCCGATGGCGAGCTGATTCTGGATGCCAGCAAGATCACGCTCGTGGCCGGTGGCGCGGCGCTGGTGGTGTCAGGCGGCAGTGTCGATGTGACGCCGGTATTGAACGTGGGCTCGGCCTCGCCCAGTGCCGCAGCGCTTCCGCCCATTCCGGCGGTGCTGGAAGCCGCTGCGGGCGAAGGTAGCCCGTTTGTTTCCCACTGCCCCCTGGAAGGAGCATGACGCATGGCAACGCCTGACTACTGGGTGGCGCGCTGCCATGTCATGGCCCACACTCCCAGCGCCCGGCGATGGGAAGAAGACACCGATGAGGCCATCACGGTCGCCGCTGTATTGGCCAGCAGTGAAGATGACGTAAGAGCGCGCTTACAGCAGCAGTGCCACCAAGATGGCCTGGGGCTGGTGCGCCTGGAGAGTATTGAAACGCTGCTTGCTCGCTGCCGCCGGGAAGGCCTGGTGCAAACGCTGGTTGAACTGGCCCACACGACGTCATCGAAATACCCGGTCGCCTACGGCGACATGGTTCCCCTGTTACCAGAAAAGCCGCCCGAACCGCAAAACGTTCCGCCAGTGATTCCTCCGGTCAGCTGTCAGGAAACGACCTGGCAAGCGCTGTTTGCCCGCGACCAACCGCCGCTCTGGGCCGTCATTGACGGCGTCAACTGCCGGGAAGCCATGGCGCGCCTGGGCCAGACCGACGCCCAGCACGCCTGCCTTTACGCCACCACGGACACCGCCACTCAGGCCAATGCCCCGTGGCTTGTGCGCATTGAAGCCGACAGCGAGATTCGCGCTTGGCTCGAAAGCCTGCCCCAGGATCAGCACTGGGGTGTGCTGTTTCACTCCCATGCCACGCTCAAGCAACTTCGCACGCACCTGCGCAAGTTCACCATGCTCTGGACGCCCGCCAACGACCAGGCCCCGGTGTACTTCCGCTTCTACGACCCCCGGGTGGCGCTGGATATGAGCCAGGCGCTCGAGCCCTGGAAGCTGGCCGCCTTCATGGCGCCGCTGGAGACCGTCTTTATTCCTGCTTCCCCGCTGATGGTGTTTCCGCCTGAGTTGACGTTAATCCCCACCATCGCGCTGGAGACACCCGTTCAGCAGGTACAGGGGCGATTGTTGACGATCTCGCTCAGCGATGATGCTCGCGATACGCGAGGGCAGGGACGGCAGTTTGCCATCGGCCAGGAAGAGTTTGCGCGATTTGGTGGCTTGATGCAGCAACGAGCCCAGGCGCGCCTCGCCCTGTCGCTTGGTGAGCAATACCCCCGAACCTTGATTGGCCAACGTTTGTCAGCTGTTCAAACCGCCGCACAACTGGGGCAACGCTACGGGCTGGGGTCCAAAAAGCAAGTGCGAACGTTGGCCAAGTGCGTGATCGAGTTCGGTGAAACGTTCCCCGAAGGCCACACTGAGGCTCAGCTCATTCTGCAAAATTCTAAAATGGCTGGCTGGCGAAAGCGTGACCAGTTGGACGCTTGGCTACCGCGAGGACGCATTCGACACACGTTACTTGCACCATATCGTCACGAGGAAGGCAATATGCAGCACGATAATTATCGACCCATTGTCAGTGAGGAGCAGCCATGAGTTACCAGCCTACTCTTGAAGACATGGCTTACTTGGTGCAAGAACAGCCAACGGCTTTTAGGCAGCCTGAAAGGCTACTAAGCAGGATCCAAAATGCGATGGCGAACGACGATAGCCATCCAGGCTCGGCCGTTACTCAGGGGCAAGTCAGCAATAGTATCTATAGTGAATATGTTTCTAGCGGCGCCGACCGGCTCACTGAAAGTCCGATTCCCCAAGAGCCAGCAGACGGCGAGAGCCGCCAGGATCCTGAATTTGGCACAATGTGTGTTATATGCGCCTCGCAAACACCCTGTATCGAAAAGGTTGAGGTGGTCTGTCATTCCGGCAAGAACAATCGTGTAGTGCTGGAAGGCCGCAACGAGCTGGAAGATACTGACTGCAAGATCTATTTTGTAGCCGACAAGGCGGTAGCGGGAGAGCTGAGTTTTGAAGGGTTCTTGAGCGGCTCGACGTTTAAGGATGAAGGTACCGTCACCGTTACGATTGCCGATGACTGCCCACATCAGGCACACACGCTATATTGGACTGGAGCGTTAAACGGTACGACTATTACCTCGGGTACTGAAATACCTTTTACCGTTGAAACGAATCCCCGTTCTCCTCTGACCAACATTCCCCGGTTAGGCGACTATGGTCTTGCCTTTGAGGCGGCCGTCATTATCCTCGATATCATCATGAATCGAGGCATCATGGCGAAGGAGGAGCAATTCAGGATTAGTTACGATGGCACCAGAGATTTTCTGTTTACCTCTGTCACTGTGCCTAGCCTGAAATTCAAAGGAAAAGTGAGTGTACAGCCGCCTCAAATAGGCACCGAGAACATTCCACGCAGTGAGGCTAGGCGATTACGTGTTGAATTGGATATGGGGAGTAACCCCAGGCAGGTTACGCACGAACAGGGATGGCAAGTTGATGCAGAAATAGAAGTGACTTGCGGTAGTAACACCAAGAAGATCCAGGTAGGCAAATATCGTAGCGAAACCTCGACCTACGATAGTGCCCCGTCGCTTCGCAGGCAACAAGGTGCTCGCCAGCAGGGGAGTTCAATTGATCGATTTATTGATTCATTGACAACCAATGCCAAGCGCTTGGCAAAAAGTCTGAGTACCGAACATGATGCAGATAAATTAGCCAATATTTTTACGGTAGGCCCAAAGCTAAGTATGCAAGTTGGGACCGAGCAGATTGAGCAGGATGGAGGCCCTGAGCTTACGTGGAAGCTAGATGTAGGCCTTTCGTTGGATTTTGCATTTGGTGTCAAGGTCGATATTTATCTAGCGCTGAAGCGTGCGTTAAGAAGGCTGCCCGTCGTTACTCCTTTAGGAGCAGCGGCTCATACGCTAGTCACATTCTTGGAAGATGCGGAAACAGGAAGAAACCTGCTTGTTGCCCAATATCAAATTGATCCTTCGCTTTTCATGGAAATCTCGCTTGGAGCGGGGTTCAAGGCATCGGAGGATGCTACTGCCGATGAACTGCTTGGAGGCGTTTACGACTTTCATGAGGGGAAATTCGACGAATCAACTGTAAGAGGTCAGGTTGAAGTCCAACTTACCGCTAAGGCTATGGGCGGTATTCTTGGCTATTTTGACTCGATCATCACCGATAGACATGTTTTCAAATACGAGGCTGAAGTCGTTACCGAAGGTGGTATTCGAATCAAAACAGATGAAGGCCGCTGGGGATATCAGCTTTATCATAAAGGCGCTGCCTTAAAAATAAAGTCGTTCAAGAAAGTTAATGTAGAGTCAGGTGGTCGACAATCAGATGCTGGTGGTCGCCCAAGCCCCAGTTCTAATAATTCACGACAAGCCGTACTAAACACTATGACAATCAACTGGGTTGAAGATTCAGAAAATACTAACACTTACCCCCTCGCAGAGGGCTATACAGGGGAGTTTATAACTTTCTCATGAAAACATTAGTGGCGTTACTACTATCTTTTTTAGTTATGATGGAGACACAGGCAATGGCCCAAGAAACACAGTACCAGTTCGGCGTACGCTGGAGCGTGAATGGGGTGGCATCTTCAGTAGACATGCAAGAGATAATGCTAAATTTTTCAGGGGTGCCAGGGCATCAAAATACAATGCTGCCAGCATCCCAATACATACGTAATGGTCGTAACGAAATCCAGTTCTATGCATGGCCAGTGCCCTCTGATAAACCATTTGAAGAGCAGCATGAGTTGCGCCTCTCCATGGAGTATTGGGAGCAGGGGGAAAACCCCAACACTGAAGCCAAAACCGCCTTTGAGGTTGTTATACAACCTGGTCTCGAAGGTTTTAAGCCAGAAGTTGTTAATGTAGATGATCAAGCTCCATTAAATGTGGTAGCTAGTTCCATCCGTTGGGATGATGACTATTTCAGACTGGAGGTGCCTTTTTACAACCGTCAGCCGATGCCCACTTGGTGTTGGGAAGAAGGCGACGTATTAAGAGACAGTAATGCTACCCGTGATAGCCTAGCCCGTGAATATCGCCGACTATATACGCTCTTTGAGGCCCAGGATAACGATGCGCTCATGGATGCCTCGAAAACCATGATTGAAGAGCTTGCTTTGGCTTCCGGAGAGCCCGAAGATTACGTGCGCCAGCGAGCCAGTTTTAGCATGTTCTTTGATAATCCTAACCTTTTCCAGCTAGACCCTTTTCCAGAAGAGCCGATGACATTGAATTTAGCAGCGGATAATCGTGTGGCTTGGCTTACCCGTGAGGGAGTAGCAGCGCCGATTCGATTTGGGCACGCAGGAAGTGATGAGCAAGTCTCAAACGTCAGACTCTACTTCATCCAACGTGACGGTCAATGGGAAATCTGCCGATGAAACCCATAGCCTGCCAAGGCGATCTGCACAGTTGCCCCATCCCTGGCCACGGCACCACGGAAATCGTCTCAGGTTCGCCCTCTCGCGTAGAGGGCCAGCCCGTGGCGCGGGTGGGCGATAAAACCGGCTGCGGCGCGACCATTATCGAAGGTTCCAGCCACTCCAACCACGATGGCCGCCCCACGGCGTATCTTGGCTGCAAGACGGATCATGGCGGTGAGATTATTACCGCTTCCAGCAGTGCCAACGTCGAGCCGTAATGCCAACACCATGCTTTAACGCTAAAGGGCGCTTATTCCGTCATTAAGCGTTGCCCCATAAAAGTCCTGGCACGGCCTGACTGATGTTCAGCCGTGCCCACGTTTAATCAAATAGTATGGAAGATGAACCATGAAACAGTGGATTGTTGCTCCTTTTTTGTTGGTAGCCGTGATGGGAAAGGTACTGGCTGACTCTTTGGAAATGCCTCAATCAGGTGTCTATGCCGTGGACTCGATAGAAGCGGTAGAAGCGAATCCCTTGGCGGATTCCATGCTGCCCGAGATTGAAGCGAGCATGGAACGCGCCTGGATCAGATTCGATCGCGAGAACAGCACCGCTGAGATCTATATGGAAGCGCAGGAAGAACCGCTACATTACGATTTCGATTTTGAGGCCCGGCAGGCAACAAGCCCTGACAACCCTACTGCTGGGCTTCGGCTTCAAACGCCCGAACAATTTGTGATGATCCAGGGCGTGCCGTTCGAAGTGGCTTTCACCTTCCAGCAGATAGATGAGAACGGGGCTGAGTTTGCTGCGTTGCAATCCGCGCGGGATGAATGGCTGGAGCACAAGCAGGCAGCAGTGGAACAGCAGGGATCAGGTCTAGCCGAGCTTTTCGATGTCGAGCCTCTGTCACCTGATACGTCTGACTGGGTAGATTGGGAAGTACCCTACATATTCGATGCGCCATTTGATTGGAATGACCAAGACGTTACGCTTTCCAAGCCGGATTTACTCGCGCCTGAAGGGTTGCTGTTCTCTACCGATTTCGGGGTGCCAACGCTGTTGATCGGGCATTTGGTAGCTGATACTGACGCCTTTCGGAAAAGCATTATCTCGCCTGATGATGTGCAGGAAACAATTGAACTGGAAGCGCCGGAGCGGTCGCTGACTATTTTCATGAATCAAGACGGCAACCTCGGACTTGTCGGGGTTGTACCCAGTGATCAAGAGGCCACGAGCTTCTGGGTAATGGAGCCCAGTGACTTTTTAGTGACAGAAGATATCAATCGATTCATTGCCATGTTTTATACCATTCGTACGCGAGATTCCCTCTAATAAGTGCACCATTGGCCCTCTCATGTAGAGGGCCAACCCGAAGCACTGTACAGAAATAACCGCCGCATCAGGTGCTTGCCCCCATCACTACGTAACCCTCACCGTTAAATCTTTCGCTTTTAAGCTCCTCAACCAGTGTTATGGCTTTATCAGATGCTCATCAGCTACGCTAGCCGAGGCCTTCGGAGGCTTGCTAGCCGTCGTGCTCATCATAACAACCATAATGCATTAGCCAGGAGTGTCCATGTCGTATGATCGTTCCGAGCCGGTCGTCAGCCCGGCGCTAAGTGGTGTGCACCATCTTGTATTACTGCTGGTGGCCATCGGCAGCTTGCTGGCGGCGATCATGTGGCTTTCCATACCCACGGCGGTGGCGCTGATCGTGGCGGGGAGCCTGGCGATCACGCTGTGCCTTGTATGGGGCGTCCCCTGGGAGCGCCTGGAGGCGGACCTGTTGTCAGGCATTCAGGCGATGCTCATTCCCATCCTGATACTGATCTGTGTCGGGATGATGGTGGGTGTCTGGATGCTCTCAGGGACGATCCCCGCGATGGTGACTCTGGGGCTTGAGCTGCTGACGCCGGCGCTGTTTCTAGTAGTGGCGTGTCTTTCCTGTTCGCTGATGTCGGTGATGGCCGGCACTTCGTGGGGCACGCTCAGTACCATTGGTGTGGCGCTGATGGGGGTGGCGGCGGGGCTGGACATACCGCTTGCCTGGGCGGCGGGGGCCATCGTGACGGGCACCTTCTTCGGCGATAAGCTTTCGCCGCTTTCCGATACCACGGTCATGGCCTCTGCGGTTTGCGAGGTCAATATCGTGACCCATATTCGCCATATGCTGTATTCCACCCTGCCGGCCTATCTCATTGCGCTGGGGGTATACGCGTGGCTGGGAAGCAGTATCAGCGGTACTCAAGACGATACACCGGCGCAAACGGCGCTGCTGGTGGATACGCTCCATCAAGTGTTCAGCACCAATGTGATCACGTTCTTGCCACCGGTGGTGGTGTTTATCTGCATTTTGTTGAAAAAACCGGTGCTGCCTTCCTTTGCCGTGGGTATTGTGTGCGGCGCCTTGATTGCGCTGCTGCTGCAAGGCGCAAGCCTGAGCACCATTGGCCAGGCAATGAATGGCGGGTACAGCTCCAGCACCGGTGTGGAAATGGTGGACAGCATGCTTTCCCGGGGCGGCCTGCAGAGCATGATGTCGACGGTGGCAGTGTTGATTGCGGCCGCCGTATTGGGCGCGCCGTTTAAAAGCGCGGGCACGCTGGATGCGGCCATCATACTGCTCAACAAGCGCCAGGCAGGGCGTCGGCAGGTGCTGGGAAGTGCCATGGGGCTGCATAGCCTCGCCTTTTTACTGACCGGCAGCTACTATGTAACCTTCGCCCTCCTGGGGCCTCTGCTTCGCCCGCTAGTGGCCAATAGCGGCACGCCTACCAAGAACTTGTCGCGGATTCTAGAAGATACCGGCACGACGCTTTCACCGCTCATCCCCTGGGGAGTTACGGGTGCCTTCACCGCAGCAACGCTTGGGGTATCCACGGCGGATTTTCTGGTCTATGCCATTCTCTGTTATGGCGCCATCGCGTTTTCACTTTTCTACGTCGTGAGTGGTATCGGTTTAGGGCATAAAACGCGGGATTCAAAATAGAGATGAAGCCTGGGGCTATCACGCTAAACTACACCCGGCGGGTCAGAAAGACCTCAGGACACTGTTGTGTGGGTGAGTGGCCCGGTTAAGTAGTAAAACCGTATTTTCATAGTGTGCATCAAAAAGGGAAGAGTGAATGCAAACCACTGATCGACAACGGACGTTTACGGAATACGCGCTGATCGTATTGATGCTGGGGGTCGTGGCATTGGTGCTCTGGAAGCTGGTTGGTCTTCTGCTGTTGATTTTCGGCGCGGTAGTGGGTGCCTGTCTGTTGCAAACCTGCATGGCACCACTTTTGCGGCTGGGGGCGCCGCGCTGGCTGGCGCTGTTGAGCGTGATTCTTGGATTGATAGTGGTGCTGGGGCTGATCAGTTGGGGGTTCGGAGCGCAGGTGTCATCCGAGCTTGAAGCATTGACCTCTCTGCTGCCGGACGCCTGGGCGCAGCTCCAGGAGCGCATCGAGGGAACCTCCCTGGCGCCGCTTCTGGATAATGCGGCGGAGCGGGCGGGTAGCCTGTTTGAAAACGGTATTTCCCAGGTGGGCATGGTGGTGGTCTCCATGGGCGGTAGCGTCGTCAACTTCTTTGCGCTGATTGTTGGCATGGTCTACCTGGCCGCGCAGCCCGGCGTTTATCGTCGTGGTTTGCTGCTGCTGGCGCCGGTCAAGAGCCGCCCCAAATTAGCAGATGCGCTGGATGAAAGTGGCAAGGCGCTGCGCTTCTGGCTGGGCGGGCAGTTGATTGCCATGATCGTTACCGGGCTGCTGGTGGGAATCAGCATGTGGCTGCTGGGTGTGCCTGCCCCGTTGGGTCTGGGCCTGATTGCCGGGCTGCTGGATTTTGTACCGCTGGTGGGGCCGATGGTAGCCGCCATTCCTGCGCTGCTGCTGGCCTATACGGTCAGCCCGCAAACCGCGCTGTTCGTGCTGATTGCCTATACGATTATTCAGCAGATCGAGGGCAATATCCTGCAGCCCTTGATACAGCAGCGGGCCGTGAACCTGCCACCGGCGATGCTGTTGTTTTCGCTGTTCGCGGCAAGCACCTTGTTTGGCGTGGCCGGTGTGCTGCTGGCCGCCCCGCTGACCGTGGTGCTGTTCGTGCTGGTCAACCGGCTCTACGTGACGCGCGAGGAAGGCGCGCCGTAGATAGCGTCAAAGGTAATAACCATCGTCGCATAAATGATTTTACGCTCCCTGAGCGCAACGTTAAGCTTATAACCATTACCCCTACCGCCGAGAGCGCCTGTTTTCATGCAGGCGCTCTCGGCATTTCAAAAAGGTGAAAATATGTCAACGATGACACCGGCGGCGAGTACCGGTTACCGGGTGCCGCTGATTGCCACGGCGGCAATCGTACTGGGCGCGCTACTGATTGGCGTGGTGTTTGGGTCCAACATAGGTCTTTTGATGATCGTGGGTGGTTTGTTGGGCATGGTGTTGTATCACGCCGCCTTCGGCTTTACCGCCGCCTGGCGGGTATTCATTACCGAGCGCCGTGGGCGCGGCCTGCGCGCGCAGATGGTCATGCTGACGATTGCCGTCGTGCTGTTCTTTCCGGCGCTGGGTGCCGGCACGCTGTTTGGCAACGAGGTGCGTGGCTTTGTGTCGCCTATCGGTATCTCCGTGCTGTTTGGTGCCTTTCTGTTTGGTATCGGCATGCAGCTGGGCGGCGGGTGCGCGTCGGGTACGCTGTTTACCGCCGGCGGCGGCAATGCGCGCATGCTGATAACGCTGGTGTTCTTTATCGTCGGCTCGGTAATCGGCACGGCGCATTTTGCCTGGTGGCAGAGCCTGCCCGCTTTTCAGCCGGTGTCGCTGATTGATATTGCCGGTACAGGCGGTGGTATGGCGATCAGCCTGGTGCTGTTTGCCGCCATCGCCGCCTTTACGCTGGTGATGGAGAAGCGCCGTCACGGCCAGCTGGAAAAGGCGCCGCTGGTGGAAAAGCACGGCGCTGCGCGCTGGCTGACTGGCCCCTGGCCACTGCTTGCCGGCGCGGTCGCTCTGGCGCTCTTGAACTTTGCCACTCTGGCACTGGCGGGCCGCCCCTGGGGCATTACCTCCGCGTTTGCGCTGTGGGGCGCCAAAGGGTTTGAACTGGTGGGCGGTGATGTCAGCCAGTGGGGCTACTGGCAGGCGCCGGGCAATGCGGCGGCCCTGGAGGCCAGCGTATGGAGCGATATCACCACGGTCATGAACGTGGGTATCATGCTGGGGGCGCTGGCGGCGGCCCATCTGGCCGGGCGGTTTGCGCCCAACTTCAGGATTCCGCTGCGCTCGGTTCTGGCCGCCGTGCTGGGTGGGTTGATGCTGGGCTACGGCGCGCGGCTGGCGTTTGGCTGCAACATCGGGGCTTACTTCAGCGGCATCGCATCCGGCAGCCTGCACGGCTGGGTATGGCTGGTGGCGGCCTTTGCCGGCAACATGCTGGGCGTCAGGATCCGGCCGTTCTTTTTTGATGGCGTGGAAGGCCGCAAGCCCGTTGCCAAGACGAGCTGACCGCCTCTGGAACGTGCTATGCGAATATTACGCCCCGGCCCAAAGCCGGGGCGTTTTTCATGGCGATCATCGTGTCGCTTCCACCTTTGTCGTACTAGCATGTTACATTATCGGCAAACGCCGCCAACGCCCTGCGTTGCTGCATCGCAATAGAAATCGACATGAATGAGAGCGCCTATGTCCACGACGAGTAAACGCCCCTTATATATTCCTTATGCCGGTCCTTCTTTACTTGAAATGCCACTATTGAACAAAGGCAGCGCGTTTACTCAAGAGGAGCGCCTGGCCTTCAATCTGATTGGCTTGCTGCCGCAAAATGTCGAAACCATCGATGACCAGCTAGAGCGCGCTTACCGCCAGTACCAGCAGTGTAATAGTGATCTTGAGCGCCACATTTATCTGCGCGCCATTCAGGACGACAACGAAACCCTCTATTTCCGCCTGGTATCCGAGCATCTTGAAGAGATGCTGCCGATCATCTATACGCCGACCGTAGGCCAGGCGTGCCAGGAATTTTCCAATATTTATCGCAATCACCGGGGGCTGTTCATCGGCTACCAGGATCGCGAGCATATGGACGACATTCTGCGCAGCGCCACCAAGGATAACGTCAAGGTCATCGTGGTCACCGACGGCGAGCGCATTCTGGGCCTGGGTGACCAGGGCATCGGCGGCATGGGTATCCCGATCGGCAAGCTGGCGCTGTACACCGCCTGTGGCGGTATCAGCCCGGCGCATACGCTGCCCATCATGATCGATGTGGGCACCAACAATCAGGCGCTGCTGGATGACCCCATGTACATGGGCTGGCGCCACGAGCGGGTAGGGCAGGAAGAGTACGACGCCTTCATGGCGCAGTTCATCTCGGCGTTGAAGCGCCGCTGGCCCAACGCGCTGCTCCAGTTTGAAGACTTTGCCCAGGCCAACGCGGTGCCGCTGCTTGAGCGCTATCGCAACGAGCTGTGCTGCTTCAATGACGATGTTCAGGGCACGGCGTCCGTGGTGGTGGGCACCTTGATGGCCGCCTGTCAGGCGCGTGAAGAGACCATCGCTCAGCAGCGCGTGGTGTTCGTGGGCGGCGGTTCGGCGGGGTGCGGCATTGCCGAGCAGGTGGTGGTTGCCATGGAAGCCGAAGGGCTCACGGAAAGTGAAGCGCGCGCGCGTATCTTTATCGTCGACCGCGAAGGCCTGATGACCACGGACCAGCCCTGGCAGCGCGATTTCCAGCGCCGCCTGGCCCATGATCCTGCGCTGGTGGCCAACTGGAACGGTCAGGGGCTGGAAGAAACCATCGCTCAGATGAAGCCCACGGTGTTGATTGGCGTGTGCGGTCAGCGCGGGATCTTCACCGAGCAGGTGGTCAAGACCATGCACGCTGGCTGCGAGCACCCGGTGATCATGCCGCTTTCCAACCCGACTTCCCAGGCGGAAGCCGTGCCGGAAGACGTGATCCGCTGGACCGACGGCCAGGCGCTGGTGGCGACCGGCAGTCCGTTTGCGCCGGTGGTGTATAACGGCCGCACCTACCCGATCGCCCAGTGCAACAACGCCTATATCTTCCCGGGCATCGGCCTTGGCGTCATTGCTGCCAATGCCAACCGGGTTACCGATGAGATGCTGATGAGCGCCTCCCGGGCGCTTGCCCGCGAAGCACCCATCGTCAAGGAAGGTAGAGGTGCGCTGTTGCCGCCGCTGTCGCGGATTCGTGAAATCAGCCAGTCCATTGCCTTCGAAGTGGCCGCCACTGCCCAGCATAATGGCGTTGCGTTGACGACCAGCGGCACCAAGCTGCGCGAAGCGATAGAGAAAGCCAGCTGGTCGCCTGAGTACCGCACCTATCGCCGCCGTGCCGTTTAAGACGCTGCTCAAGAAATAGCGAGGCAAAAAAAGCCCCCACCGAGGTGGGGGCATGCAAGCATTGGTAGGTGTTACTCAGGCTGCGCCGATCATTTTGCGCAGCACGTAGTGAAGGATACCACCGTGGCGGTAGTAAGCCAGCTCATTGAGCGTATCAATTCGGCACTTGGCATCAACGCTACGTTCCTGTTCACCGTTTTTGATTACCACCTTGACCGTCTTGCCGGGGCTCAAATCGCTCAAACCGGCAATCGATATCTCCTCATCCCCCGTCAGCCCCAAGGTTTCGCGGGTCTCGCCTTCCGGGAACTGCAGCGGCACCACGCCCATGCCAATCAGGTTGGAGCGGTGAATGCGCTCAAAGGATTCGGCAATCACGGCGCGCACGCCCAGAAGCCGTGTACCCTTGGCGGCCCAGTCGCGTGAGGACCCCGTGCCATACTCCTTGCCAGCGATCACGACTAGCGGCGTACCGGCGTCCTGGTACTTCATGGCCGCGTCATAAATCGACATCTGCTCGCCGCTTGGCACGTAGCGGGTTTCGCCGCCCACCACGCCGTCCAGCATCTCGTTCTTGATACGTACGTTGGCGAACGTGCCGCGCATCATCACTTCGTGATTACCCCGGCGAGAGCCGTAGGAGTTGAAATCCACCGGCGTGACGCCGTGCTCCTGCAGATAGCGGCCAGCGGGGCTATCGGGCTTGATCGAGCCTGCCGGTGAAATGTGGTCGGTGGTCACCGAGTCACCCAGCATGGCCAGCACGCGGGCGTTGTGTACATCTTCAATCGCATCCGGCTCGCGGCCCATGCCTTCAAAGAAGGGCGGATGCTGAATGTAGGTGGAGTCGGGCCACTGGTATACCTGGCTCTCGGAGACGTTGATGGCCTGCCAGGTCTCGTCGCCTTCAAAGACCTCGCCGTACTCCTTGCGGAACATCTCGGTATTGACCTTTTCCACCGCCTCGGCGATCTCGGCCTGGGAAGGCCAGATATCCTTCAGGTAGACCGGGTTGCCGCTTTCGTCTTCGCCCAGCGGGTCCTTCGTCAAATCGCGCTGCACGTTACCGGCCAAGGCGTAAGCGACTACCAGGGGCGGCGAGGCAAGCCAGTTGGTTTTCACCAGCGGGTGCACGCGGCCTTCGAAGTTGCGGTTACCGGAAAGTACCGAGGCCACGGTCAGGTCGCCCTGGTTGACGGCTTTTTCGATGGCTTCCGGCAGCGGGCCGGAGTTGCCGATACAGGTGGTGCAGCCATAGCCCACCAGGTTGAAACCCAGTTCGTTCAAGTCGCCGTCCAGCTTGGCGGCGGCCAGGTAGTCGGTCACCACCTTGGAGCCCGGCGCCAGCGAGGTCTTTACCCAGGGCTTGGTGGTGAGGCCTTTTTCACGCGCCTTGCGGGCCAGAAGGCCAGCGGCCATCATCACGCTGGGGTTGGAGGTGTTGGTACAGGATGTGATCGCGGCAATTACCACGGCCCCCGGATCGAGGCTGAAGGAGTGATCGCCGAGGGTGACGTCCTGGCTGTCTGCGTGCTTGAAATCACCTTCAAGGCTGCGGTCGATACCCACCGCCGTCTGGCCACCTTCGGAGTCGAACTTGCCCTTTTCGGTAGTGGGCTGCGCCTTGGCATCGTCCTGCATGATCTTGTCGAAGGCGGCGGTCATGTCTTTCAGCGCAACGCGGTCCTGCGGGCGTTTGGGGCCTGCCAGACTTGCTTCCACTTCGGTCATGTCCAGGTGCAGGGTATCGCTGAATACCGGCTCGTCGCCCGGCTCGCGCCACAGGCCCTGGGTCTTGCTGTAGGCTTCCACCAGCGCGACCTGGTCATCTTCACGGCCGGTCAGGCGCATGTAGTTGAGCGTTTCGTCATCCACCGGGAAGAAGCCACAGGTGGCGCCGTATTCCGGGGCCATGTTAGCAATGGTGGCACGGTCGGCCAGCGGCAGGTCTTTCAGGCCATCGCCGTAGAACTCGACGAACTTGCCTACCACGCCCTTCTTGCGCAGCATTTCGGTAACGGTGAGTACCAGGTCGGTCGCGGTAATGCCTTCGCGCAGCTTGCCGGTCAGCTTGAAGCCGATCACTTCCGGAATCAGCATGGACACCGGCTGGCCCAGCATGGCGGCTTCCGCCTCGATGCCGCCCACGCCCCAGCCCAGTACGCCCAGGCCGTTGATCATGGTGGTGTGAGAATCGGTACCTACAAGGGTATCGGGGTAGGCGAACGTGGCGCCATCTTCATCCTTGGTCCAGACCGCGCGCCCCAGGTACTCAAGGTTTACCTGGTGGCAGATGCCGGTGCCGGGCGGCACCACGCTGAAGTTGTCAAAGGCCTGCTGGCCCCAGCGCAGGAACTCGTAGCGCTCGCGGTTGCGCTGCATCTCGATATCCACGTTTTCCTGAAACGCGGCGGCGTTACCGAACTTGTCGACCATCACCGAGTGGTCGATGACCAGATCGACCGGGGAGAGCGGGTTGATGCGGGCCGGGTCTTCGCCGAGCTTTTCCACCGCGGCGCGCATGGAGGCTAAGTCCACCACGCCGGGCACGCCGGTGAAATCCTGCATCAATACCCGGGCGGGGCGGTAGCCGATCTCACGGCTCGATTTACCCTCTTTCTGCCAGTCGACCAGCGCCTGCATGTCTTCCTGGTCAACGCTTTCGTCATCGGCGAAGCGCAGCTGGTTTTCGAGTAGAATCTTGAGTGACTTGGGCAGCCGGTCGATATTGCCGAGCGCATCGGCTGCCTTGGGGAGGCTGTAGTAGCGGTACTGCTTGCTGCCTACATCAAGTGTCTGGAGGGTGTCGGGTGTGCTGCTCATGCCTTTCTCCTTTCATTGTGCGGCGTCTAACGCAACGCGACGGTCACTGTTTTCCTTTTAGTATGACCTACATAGTAGTAGTACATGCGTGTTTATAAAGGCCGTTTCAAGGTGTCTTCGCCTAATAGCGAAGGTCAACCCTTGCAATAGCTTGTACTTGGCGCCATTTCAGGCAGACTCTTGGCGACTCTTAGTCCTTTACGCATAGTCCGTTACGCATAGTCCGTTAGTGCGACTTTATCAGCTAGACATTTACAAGGTGGTGTCATGGAAACGCGTCATGAACGTTTGATTATTCTTGGTTCCGGCCCTGCGGGGTACACAGCGGCCGTTTACGCAGCGCGGGCGAATCTGAAGCCGCTGCTGATTACCGGAATGCAAGCGGGTGGCCAGCTGACCACCACGACAGACGTCGATAACTGGCCGGGCGATGCCGAGGGCGTTCAGGGCCCGGAGCTGATGGAGCGCATGAAGGCTCATGCCGAGCGCTTTAACACCGAGGTGTTGTTTGATCATATCAACGAGGTCAGCCTGGGTGAAAAACCCTTTACCCTGAAAGGCGACAGCGCGACCTATACCTGTGATGCGCTGATCGTGGCTACCGGCGCCAGCGCCCGCTATCTCGGCCTGCCCACCGAGCAGCAGTTCATGGGTCAGGGTGTTTCGGCCTGCGCGACCTGCGATGGATTCTTCTACCGCAACCAGGAGGTCATCGTGGTGGGCGGGGGAAATACGGCGGTGGAAGAAGCGCTGTATCTCTCCAATATTGCCTCCAAGGTAACCCTGGTGCACCGCCGCGATACGCTGCGCGCTGAGAAGATTCTACAGGACAGGCTGTTTGAAAAAGTGGCTGCGGGCACCATGGCGCTCGAGTGGTTCCAGGAAATCGACGAAGTGCTGGGTGATAACACCGGGGTTACCGGCGTGCGTTTGAAGTCAACCCGCGATGGCAGCACCAAGGAGCTGCACGCGCCGGGGCTGTTTATCGCCATCGGCCACAGCCCCAATACGGGGATCTTCGAAGGCCAGCTGAGCATGAACGATGGCTATATCAAGGTGAACTCCGGGCTTGAAGGCAACGCCACCGCGACCAGCGTGCCCGGTGTGTTTGCCTGTGGCGATGTCATGGATCATATCTACCGTCAGGCGATTACCTCGGCGGGCAGCGGCTGCATGGCCGCGCTGGATGCCGAGCGCTACCTGGACGGCATTGCCTGGCCTGAGGCTTCGACCGAGTAACGAGGGCTTAGCAGCCCTTCGGTGCGCCCTCCACCCGTGCCCGACCCAGGGTGCTGAGCACCAGGCTGGCGCCTTGAGCGCTGGTCTGGCGGCTGGCCGGGCAGATGGAAAAAGTACTGTTGAACCCCGTGGCATGGCCAAGCGGGGTGTACCTGATACGGTCATGGCCGTTCTTGGCAACGCTCACCCCAAAGGTTGCCGGAAATACCCGCACTATCTCGCCTTGCGCAATGCCACGCAGCTTGTCGGCACTTACCAGCATCAGCTCGCCACTCCAGTCGCTGGCACAGGCCGTGCGGTCCCGGTTGGCCGGGCATAGGGTGGTCGGCGCGCGGTGGGTGATCGCCGCGCTGCGCGCCAGCGAAAGCGCTGACTGCAGCCGGTTTATCTCGCTGGTCACGGCGGTGCGCTCGCCCAGCGCATTGAAGCTGGGGACGCCCCAGGCGGCCAGCACGCCGATGAGCACCAGCACCACCAGCAGTTCCAGCAGGGTGAATCCTGGTGCCGGGTATCTGACGCTAGTGGGGTAGGGCATGACACGCTCCCGATTGCTTGACCTGTTCAGCCGGCTCGCTATCCTCTGTGTCCCCATCCGGCCTTGGCCGGTTATCCAGTCAGCCAGAGCAGGCAACCCGAGTGAGCGATGTTCTAATTATTGGCGGCGGTGTCATCGGCATGATGACCGCGCTGCAGCTAGCCGATGCCGGCCAGCAGGTCATCCTGGTGGAGCGCAGCATCTGCGGAAAAGAGGCTTCCTGGGCCGGTGGCGGCATCGTGTCGCCGCTTTACCCCTGGCGCTATGCCGAGCCTATCTCGCAGCTATCGCGCTGGTCAGAAGGCGCCTACCCGACTCTGGCTCTGCGCCTGCTCGAAGAGACCGGTATCGACCCCGAGTACCGCCAGAAAGGTCTTTTGTACCTGAATGTGGATGACGAGGAAAGTGCGCTTGGCTGGGCGCGCCAGATGGGCAAGCCACTGGTACGCGTGGCGGCCGACTTCGTGCGCCAGAAAGAGCCCGACGTGGCGATTACCCATGAAAACGCGCTATGGATGCCGACGCTGGGCAGCGTGCGCAACCCACGCCTTGGCCAGGCGCTGCGCGCCAAGCTGTTAACCATGCCCAACGTAACGCTGCGCGAGCAGTGCGAGGTGCAGGGCTTTCGTCAGCATGGCGCGCAGGTTACCGGCGTGAATACCGCGCAGGGAGTACTTGAAGCCGAGCGGCTCGTCATCTGCGGCGGCGCCTGGACGGCGAGGCTGTTGGCCATGCTGGAGGTGCGCCTGCCGGTGCGCCCGGTAAAAGGGCAGATGATTGCCTATCAAGCCCCGTTGGGCCTGGTGCAGCGCGTGGTATTGAAAGATGGCCGTTACGTCATCCCCAGAAGCGACGGCCTGCTGCTGGTAGGCTCCACCCTTGAAGAAACCGGGTTCGACAAGACCACCGATGACGCCGCGCTGGCCTCTTTAAAGCAGAGCGCCGAGCGTATCGTGCCTGCGCTCAAGAAGTGCCCGGTAGCCTACCACTGGGCGGGGCTGCGTCCGGGGTCGCCTGCGGGCCTTCCATTCATGGGTGCCTTGCCACAAAGGCCCAACGTGTTTATCAACGCCGGGCACTACCGCAACGGTCTGGTGCTGGCGCCTGCCTCTACGCACTTGCTGGCCGATCAGCTGCTGGCGCGAACGCCACTGATCGACCCCGCCCCGTTCTTGCCTACGTCTGAAAGGCTGAACCAGTCCGGTTAATGAGCCACGCCTAGACGCCGCCGTTCTTGTCCGCTTGCTCCTGAGCAAAGCGGTCGCGGTGGGCGCTTGAGCAGAACCACTGTTCGTGGTCGCGCAGCGCTTCGGTTTCCGGCACGTGCACCTCGCACCAGCGGCAGCGCACCATCTGGCCGCCGTCATGGCGGTTCAACGCCTGGTGTTCGGCGTCGCGGGCCAGTTTGTGCTGGCGGTACATGCTGTAGAGTTTCAGGCCCGCGTAAAACACCACGGCAAAAATAATCAGACGAATGATCAAAAGGTTCATCCTTGTAGGCCCTCCGGTACGGAGATGAAAGCGTTCAATGCGGTGCAGGCTTTGCCAGCGGGCGGCCCTTGCGGGACAATGCATTGATGCAGGTGACAATGTTCAAGATTCTCAAGAGATTTTAACGCCCATGCAAGATTTAACGCTGGTAATGGCCCAACTTGACCCGCTTGTCGGGGATATTCCCGGCAATGCGGCGCGCGCTATCGAAGCCGTGCGCGAAGCGCGCATTGAGCATGGGGCGGATATCGTTATCTTCCCTGAGCTGTTTCTCTCCGGGTATCCGCCGGAAGATCTATTGCTGCGTGCCTCCATGGAAACGCGTCTGCGCGAAGCGCGGGCGAAAATGGCCGAAAAGGTCGCCCGTGATGTCCTGGTGATCATTGGCTATCCGGGCGTGCGCGAAGGCAAGCGCTACAACCTGGCGGGGGTGCTTTACAACGGTCAGTGGGAGGCCGAGTACGCCAAACAGGCCCTGCCCAACTACCAGGTGTTCGACGAGCAGCGCTACTTCACTTCGGGCACCGAACCCTTGGTGTACGAGCACAAGGGCGCCCGCCTTGGGCTTTTGATCTGCGAAGACCTGTGGGAAGGCGCGCCGGTCAAGGCGGCCAAGGCCGCCGGCGCCGAAGTGCTGATCAGCCTCAACGCCTCGCCCTACCATCAGAACAAGCCCGGCGAGCGCCTGCGGCTTCTGGAACAGCGCGCTCAAGAGGTGGACCGTCCGATCGTGTACGTGAATACCATCGGCGGGCAGGACGAGCTGGTGTTTGACGGCGGTTCCAAATGCGTGGATGCCAAGGGGCAGCTCAAGGTATTGGCACCCTACTGGCAGGCGGGGCTGATGCCGGTGCAGCTGTTGCAGACCAGCGCGAACGTCTGGGAGCCTCAGGCTGGCGAGATCGAACCGGACGTGGACCCCGAAGAGAGCCTCTACTGCGCGCTGGTGACCGGCGTGCGCGACTACGTCAACAAGAGCGGTTTTGAAGGCGTGGTGCTGGGGCTTTCCGGAGGCATCGACTCGGCGCTTTCCCTGGCGATTGCCGTGGACGCTCTGGGCCCGCAGCGGGTGCAGGCGGTGATGATGCCGTATCACTATACCGCTGATATCTCCCGGCAGGATGCCGCCCAGCAGGCCGAGATGCTCGGCGTACATTACGAAGTGATGCCCATCGAACCCATGGTGGAGGCGTTCATGGCCACGCTGTCGGAAAGCTTTGCCGGCACCGCGCGTGATACCACCGAGGAGAACCTGCAGTCGCGGTGTCGTGGTGTGCTGCTGATGGCGCTGTCCAACAAGAAGGGCCTGATGGTACTGACGACGGGCAACAAGAGCGAAATGGCGGTGGGCTACGCCACGCTCTACGGCGACATGGTGGGTGGTTACAATGCTCTCAAGGATGTCTACAAGACCTGGGTATATCGGCTGGCCCGCTGGCGCAATACGCAGTCGCCGGCAATTCCCGAGCGGGTAATCGAGCGTCCGCCAAGCGCCGAACTGGCGCCCGGCCAGCAGGATAGCGACTCCTTGCCGGATTACGACGTGCTGGACGCCATCCTGTTGAGCTATATCGAAGGCGATATGAGCGCTGAGGCGATTATTGCGGCCGGTTTTGACGAAGAAGATGTCTACAAGGTGGTCAAGCTGGTCGACCGCTGCGAATACAAGCGTCGCCAGGCGCCGGTAGGTGTGCGGGTAACGCCACGCGGTTTCGGGCGCGACCGGCGCTACCCGATCGTCAACGGCTGGCAGCCCGGCGAATAGCACGTTCGCCATGCCCAACGCAAAAGGCTCCTGATGTCAGGAGCCTTTTTGTTATTGCGGCAGCAACGGGTCAGAAGCTTTCCCACTCGGGTTCCGGCTGGCGCTGGGCAGGGCTCAGCGCCGGCTGGCGGGCAGCAGGCGCGGTGGCGGTGGCGGGCGCTGGGTGTTGAGTCGCCGGTTGAACAGAGCTTTGCGTCGCTTGAGGAAGTTTGAAGGCTTCCATCATTTGCAGAAGCTGACGGGCATTGTGGCGCAGGTTTGACGCAGATTTGGCGCTTTGCCCCACCAGTGCCGCGTTCTGCTGGGTCACCTGATCCATTTCGGTCACGGCCTGGCCGATTTCCTGTACACCGGCACTCTGTTCGGCGCTGGCGTTGCTGATCTCCTGCATGATGGTGGTCACGCGATCAATGGCCGCCACGATCTCTTCGGTGGATCTGCTTGCCTCTTCGGCACGCTGGTTGCCGTGCTTGACGCGCTCCAGGTTGCTGGCGATCAGCTGATTGATTTCCCGCGCGGCTTCCGCGCTGCGCTGGGCAAGGTTGCGCACCTCTTCGGCCACCACAGCGAAGCCGCGGCCGTGCTCGCCGGCGCGTGCGGCCTCGACGGAGGCGTTAAGCGCCAGAATGTTGGTCTGGAAGGCAATGGAGTCGATGGTCGAGGTAATGCCCGCGATTTCCTGGGAGCTCTGGTTCAGCTCGTTCATGGTATCCACGACCTGATGCACCGCATTACCGCCTTTGGTGGCGATGTGCGATGCGCTCTGTGCCTCCTGACTCGCCTGCACCGAGTTCTCCGCATTGAGTTTTACCGTACTGTTGAGCTCCTCCATGGCAGAGGCGGTTTCCGCCAGGGCGCTGGCCTGCTGTTCGGTGCGCGCCGACAGGTCGTTGTTGCCCTCGGCAATCTGCTCGCTATTGGACGCCACGGCCTCAGCCGACGCGCGTACCTGGGTAACGATAGTTTGCAGCTGCTGGGCCATGGCGACCTGAGACGCCATGATGCTGCGCGTGTCGCCTTTTTTGAGCTGCCCCTTCGTGGTCAGCTCGCCTCGGCCGATAGCCTCGGCAAACGCTTTGACCTCATGCGGCTCGGCTCCCAGCTCGCGCAGTAGCTGACGGGAGAGAAACATCGCAATTACGCCGCCTACCACTAGTGCAAACAGCGTCAAACCGAGCATCAGCATCTGAAAGCCTGATGCGGTTGCGCGCGCTTCAGCCGTACTGGCGTCGTTGATCTGGCCTTGCAGGTCAATGAACTGATTGATGCGGCTCAGCCATTCACTATAGGCCGGCCCTGCCTGGTCGAGCATCAGCGTCCGGTCAAGGCCATCAGGGCCTGTATCGTGGGCGTCGATGACCTGCCGGGTCAGGTCGCGGGCAATCACCGCCTGGCTTTCAATGCGCTCACGCAGGTTCTGTTCGCTGGGCGTTGTCGAGTACTGACCAATGACTGCCTGCATGCCCGCCGTGGCGGTCTGGTAATCATCCTGCAGGCGCTGAATATCGCCACGCAGAGCGCTCTGGCGGCTGCTGTCATTTGCCATGACGATATCGCGCAGGGCGATGGCTCGGTCGTGCACGCTGCCACGCATGTCTACGGCGAAACGCTGCTTGGCGCCATTGATATCGTTGATGGCAGTAAGCCCACGGTCAATCTGGTTTACCTGATAGATACCGACGGCCGTCAGCGCAATCAATAGCGCCAGCAGGGTAGAGAAGGCGAGTATCAGGCGCGTGCTTATCTTGGCGCCGGCAAATCGGGCGTTTAACGTGGACATAATCAGTTCCTTGAGCGCGGGGGGAGACGCTTTTACTGGGAGGCGTTCAGGATACTAATACGCTATCTATTTTTTGTACAATTATTGTATCAATTAATTTTTGCTATATATCGCTAAAGTAAAAAACCACGCCGAAGCGTGGTTTTCAGAAGAGGTAGCGCGCTGGATAAACCAGGCGTTACGTACGCCGCGATATCGAGATCAGTCGAGATGCTTGGGTACGAAGCGCCCGCCTTGAAGCTGCTCGTGGTCCGGGGCGTTTTCGCGCAGCACGGCCAGCACTTCGCCCGCACGGTCATCCATGCCCAGGCCCTGGTAGCCTTCGATCATGGTGGCCAGGGCATCGCGCGTAGCGCTGGACTCCGGGTAGTGCTCTACCACCCAACGGCCACGCTCGACCGCGGCCAGGTAGGCGCCGCGGCGCAGGTAGTAATCGGCCACGTGCAGCTCATGGCGTGCCAGCAGGTCGCGCAGGTAGACGATACGCTGCTGGGCGTCCGGGGCATATTCGCTCTGCGGGAAGCGCTGAATCAGCTCGCGGAAGTCGTTGTAGGCATCGCGGGAGGCACCCAGGTCGCGCTTGGAAATATCGATCAGGCGCAGGCGCTCCAGGCTGAATCGGCCCGCCTGCCAGGCGGAAAGCCCGCGCAGGTAGTAGGCGTAGTCGGCCTGGGGGTGGTCCGGGTGCAGGCGAATGAATCGGCTGGCGGCGGCACGCGCTTCTTCCCAGTCACCGTTTTCGTAGTAGGCGTATACCAGCTCCAGTTGGGCCTGTTCAGCGTGGGGGCCAAACGGGTAGCGGGTATCCAGCGCCTCTAAGCGCTCGATGGCAATGGGGTAGCGGTTGCTGTCCAGCGCTGTACGCGCCAGTTCGTAGAGTTCGCGCTCCTGTACGCCGGCAAACTCGTCTTCCTCTTCCGGGGTCGTGTCGTTACTGGCGCAGCCTGCCAAAAGGGCAAGGCTCAACGCAAGGGCACCAAAGCGGTTGGCAGCAGAAAAAACGCGCATCATCATCCTCGTTGCAAGCAAGCCTCAATCACCGAAAAGCGACGATGGCCATAAGTAGAAATGGTAGAATAGGTCGCAATCAGCCCACTATAAATCACCTCGACACAAAACGCAGGCTTAGCAACGTTTTGTCGGGTGTCGTCAAAGGAAGTAACGTCATGTCCCGGATAGTTGAAGCCACGCAGCGTGTGCCAGCGACGCTTGCAGGTGCGCGGTTGGACCAAGCCGCCGCCGAGTTGTTCAGCGATTACTCCCGCGAACGGCTGAAAGCATGGATCAACGCCGGCGAACTGACCGTGGATGGCGTCAAGGTCAAGCCCAGGGTAAAGCTGCACGGCCATGAAGTGCTTGAGCTCAACGCCACCATCGAAGAAGACCTGCGCTTTGAGGCTCAGGATATTCCGCTCGACATCGTCTATGAAGATGACGCGGTGATGGTGATCAACAAGCCTACCAACATGGTGGTTCACCCAGCGGCGGGCAACCGGGACGGCACGCTGCTCAATGCGCTGCTCTATCATCATCCGGTGCTTGCCGAGGTGCCTCGGGCGGGCATTGTGCACCGTCTGGACAAGGACACAACCGGCCTGATGATGGTGGCCAAGACGATTCAGGCGCAAACGGTGCTGGTCGAGCAGCTCCAGGCGCGCAGCGTTTCACGCCAGTACGACGCGGTGGTGATCGGCAAGCCCGTGTCGGGCAGCACTATCGATGCCCCGATTGGCCGCCATCCCAAGGATCGCAAGCGCCAGGCGGTGACCGCTTCGGGCAAGCCCGCCGTGACTCACTTTCGGGTGGTCGAGCGCTTTCGCGCCCACACCCACGTGCGCTGCCAGCTGGAAACCGGGCGTACCCACCAGATTCGCGTGCATATGTCTCATGCCCGCTATCCGCTGATTGGCGACCCGCTCTACAGCGGCCGGGCCAAGCTTCCGCCGGGTGCCGCCGGCCCGCTCAAGGAGATTCTGCGTGAGTTCCCGCGCCAGGCGCTGCACGCCCGCAAGTTGAGCTTTGTGCACCCGGTAAGCGGTGAAACCATGACGTTTCATGCCGACCTGCCCGATGATCTACTAATGTTGTTGGACTATCTGCGCGAAGACAACGAGACCATGCAATGAGTGATGCCATCGATTTACGGCCGACACTACTGATCCCTGACTGGCCGGCGCCTGACAGTGTGCGTGCCTTTGTTACCACACGCGAAACCGGCCCGAGCCAGGGTGAATTTGCCGCCTTCAACCCGGCCGCTCACGTCAGGGATAACCCGGACCATGTCGCGCTTTGCCGCCGTCTGCTGCAAAAGGAGATCGGCGACGAGCGCCCGCTTTTATGGCTGAACCAGACCCACGGGGCGCGGGTACAGCAGGGCTACCAGGCGGATGTGCCGGAGGCGGACGCTGCGATGGCCACCTCTGCCGATTACGCCTGCGTGGTGCTGACCGCCGACTGCCTGCCGGTGATGTTCTGCAACCGCGCCGGCACCCAGGTGGCCGTGGCCCATGCCGGCTGGCGCGGCCTGGCGGGTGGTGTGCTGGAAGCCGCCGTGGCCGCCATGAACTGCGAACCCGATGACATCCTGGTCTGGCTGGGCCCGGCGATTTCCAACGCCCAGTTTGAAGTAGGCCCTGAAGTGTACGGCGCCTTTGTGGCCGTGCACCCGGAAACCGCCGAAGCGTTTGATCATAGCCCCTACCGCATGGGCCACTACATGGCCGACCTTTACCGGCTGGCGCGGTTTCGTCTGGAAGCGCTGGGTATCGAGAACATCAGCGGCGGACACTTCTGCACCGCCTGCGAGTCGCGCTTTTACTCCTACCGGCGCGATGGCGGCAAGACCGGCCGCATGGCCAGCGTGATCTGGATCAAGCATTAGTCGGGATAAGCGCTTCACCTCTTGAAAATCGGCAAAACGGCGCCATTTAACCTGTCAAGCTAATCGTCATTAGCACGTTAAACGACTTTATTGGGCCACGCCGTGCGTCCGAACGCAGGGCTACCCCAGGAGGAGCGCTATGCGTTTTGACAAGTTTACTGCCAAGCTTCAGGCGGCCATCGCCGAAGCACAATCCCTGGCCGTTGGCCGCGGCCATCATCAGCTGGAACCCTCTCATCTTCTGCTGGCGCTGCTGGATACCCGAGACACGGGCATCAAGGCGTTGATCGAAAAGGCCGAAGGCAGCAGCACACGCTTGCGCGAAGCGCTGGTACAAGAGCTCGACAACTTGCCCAAGGTGAGCCAGTTCGACGGCGAAGTGCAGCCCTCGCGGGATTTCATCAAGCTGTTCAACCTGACCGACCGCGAAGCGCAAAAGCGTGGCGACCAGTTTGTCGCCAGTGAGCTTGTGCTGCTGGCCGCGCTTGAAATGAACGGCGCGGTAAGCAAACTGCTGAAAGGTGCAGGACTTGGCCGTAAAAGCCTCGAAGCGGCCATCAACAGCCTGCGCGGCGGCGCGACGGTGGACGACGCCAACGCCGAAGACCAGCGCGAGGCGCTCAACAAGTACACGCTTGATCTCACCCAGCGGGCGCTGGACGGCAAGCTCGACCCGGTCATTGGCCGCGACGACGAGATTCGCCGCACTATTCAGGTGCTCCAGCGGCGTACCAAGAACAACCCGGTGCTGATCGGCGAGCCGGGTGTGGGCAAGACTGCCATCGTGGAGGGCCTGGCCCAGCGCATCGTGAACGGGGAAGTGCCCGAAGGTCTGAAAGACAAGCGCGTGCTCTCGCTGGACATGGGCTCGCTGCTGGCCGGCGCCAAGTTCCGTGGCGAGTTCGAGGAGCGCCTGAAATCGGTACTCAAGGAACTCTCCCAGGAAGAAGGGCGAGTCATCCTGTTCATCGACGAGCTGCACACCATGGTGGGCGCCGGCAAGGCCGAAGGCGCCATGGACGCGGGCAATATGCTCAAGCCGGCGCTTGCGCGCGGCGAGCTGCACTGCGTGGGCGCCACCACGTTGGACGAGTACCGCAAGTACATCGAGAAGGATGCGGCGCTCGAGCGCCGCTTCCAGAAGGTGCTGGTCGATGAGCCCAGTGAAGAGGATACCGTGGCCATCCTGCGCGGCCTCAAGGAGCGCTACGAGGTGCACCACGGAGTGGATATCACCGACTCGGCGATCATTGCTGCGGCGAAGCTCTCCACCCGCTACATCACCGACCGCCAGTTGCCGGACAAGGCGATTGACCTGATCGACGAGGCGGCTTCGCGGATTCGCATGGAGCTCGATTCCAAGCCTGAATCCATGGACCGCCTCGACCGCCGCTTGATTCAGCTCAAGATGGAGCGCGAGGCGCTCAAGAAGGAGACCGACGAGGCGACCAAAAAACGCCTTGAGGCGCTCAGCAATCAAATTCATGAGCTGGAGCGCGAGTACGCCGATCTCGACGAGATATGGAAGGCAGAGAAGGCCAGCATTCAGGGCTCAGCGCAGTTCAAGGCGGAGCTTGAGCAGGCGCGGATCGATCTGGAGCAGGCCCGCCGCCAGGGCGACCTGGGGCGCATGTCGGAAATTCAGTACGGCAAGATTCCCGAGCTCGAGAAGAAGATTGCGGAAAGCGGCGAAGGCGAGGCGGATACCGCCAGCCACCAGCTGCTGCGCTCCAACGTCACCGAAGAAGAGATCGCCGAAGTGGTCTCGCGCTGGACCGGCATTCCGGTATCCAAGATGCTGGAAGGCGAGCGCGACAAGCTCCTGCGCATGGAAGAGGCGCTGCACCAGCGGGTGATTGGCCAGAACGAGGCGGTGGAAGCGGTGGCCAACGCCGTACGCCGCTCGCGGGCCGGGCTTTCCGACCCTAACCGGCCCAACGGCTCGTTCCTGTTCCTCGGCCCCACCGGGGTGGGCAAGACCGAGCTTTGCAAGTCGCTGGCCAACTTCCTGTTCGATACCATTGATGCGATGGTGCGTATCGACATGTCGGAGTTCATGGAAAAACACTCCGTGGCGCGGCTGATCGGTGCCCCCCCGGGCTACGTGGGCTATGAAGAGGGCGGCTACCTGACCGAAGCGGTGCGCCGCAAGCCTTATTCGGTGCTGCTGCTCGATGAGGTGGAAAAGGCGCATCCGGATGTGTTCAACATCTTGCTGCAGGTGCTGGAAGATGGCCGCTTGACCGATGGCCAGGGCCGCACGGTGGATTTTCGTAATACCGTGATCGTGATGACCTCCAATATGGGGTCGGACATCATTCAGCGCATGGGCGGTAACTCCAGCGATGATCAGGACAGCGACTACGAGCTGATGAAAAATGCGGTGATGGAGGTGGTGGGTAACCACTTCCGCCCGGAGCTGATCAACCGCATCGATGAAGTGGTGGTCTTCCACGCGCTGGGCCAGGAGCAGATTCAGGCGATTGCCGGTATTCAGCTCCAGCGCCTGAAGGCTCGTCTGGCCGAGCACAGCCTGAGCCTTGAGATCAGCGACGATGCCATGGCCCAGCTGGCGGTGGTGGGGTTTGACCCGGTATACGGCGCGCGTCCGCTCAAGAGGGCCATTCAAAGCCGCATCGAAAACCCGCTGGCCCAGGACCTGCTGGCCGGCAAGTTCCTGCCGGGCGATACCATTCATATCAGCGCTGAAGAGGGCAAGCTTGTGTTTACTGCATAAGCTTTTATGACTCGATACGCCCCGCTTGGCCTCGCCAGCGGGGCTTTTTTTGCGCTTATGCCCAGGCTTTGCCCCTTCATGGGGCATTGGAGGTTGACATGCTTGGATGCTAATGGAATCTTAACAGTTCCTGATTTGCGGGCGCGGACCTGACGGGTAACCCCTATTTACCGCGCGAAGGGTAGGCAAGCGCCTTTACCCGCCGAAGGACTTCCGGGCTTGGGCTAACCGCTCGACCTGGCCAACGCCCCGACGCGGCAATCCGCCGTGATAGGGAGTTGCCGGCTCATATCAACATGAGCCGGTGCTCTCAGAGAGTGCAGGCCCTAACCGGGCCGTATGCCAGGGTTTGGCATCAGGTGCCGGCATGGGCCGGCAGCGGCATACCGCCGCACTCGACACCGCAGGATGTCCTGCGGATCGCACTCGAGACCTCCAGGGGAGAAACACAGTGGAACTGCTTTCCGGCGCAGATATGATTGCCCGCTTCTTGCAAGATGAGGGCGTCGAATACATTTATGGTTACCCCGGCGGCGCAGCGCTGCATATCTATGACGCGCTCTTCCGTCAGGACAAGGTAAAACACATCCTGGTTCGCCACGAACAGGCCGCCACCCACGCCGCTGACGGCTACGCCCGCGCTTCGGGCAAGCCCGGCGTCGTGCTGGTGACTTCCGGTCCTGGCGCTACCAATGCGGTTACCGGCATTGCCACTGCCTACATGGACTCCATTCCCATGGTCGTGCTGTGCGGCCAGGTAATGAGTCATCTGATCGGTGAAGATGCCTTCCAGGAAACCGATATCGTGGGCGTGACGCGCCCGATCGTGAAGCACAGCTTCTCGATTCGTCATCCGTCAGAAATTCCTGAAGTGCTCAAGAAGGCGTTCTACCTTGCGTCTACCGGCCGTCCTGGCCCGGTGGTCGTGGATATCCCCAAGGACATGACCGCCCCCACCGAGCGCTACGAGTACATCTACCCGAAAAAGGTCAAGCTGCGCTCCTACAACCCGGTGACGCGTGGTCATACCGGGCAGATCAAGAAAGCCGTCGAGCTGATGCTCAAGGCCAAGCGCCCGGTGTTCTATACCGGCGGTGGCGTGGTGACCGGCAAGGCCAGCGAAGGCTTGACCGATCTGGTCAAGAAGCTGGGCTTCCCGATTACCACTACCTTGATGGGCATTGGTGCCTACCCGCAAAGCGACCAGCAGAGCCTTGGCTGGCTTGGCATGCACGGCTCTTTTGAATCCAACATGGCCATGCACCATGCGGATCTGATCATTGCCATTGGCGCGCGCTTTGACGATCGTGTGACCAACAACACGTCCAAGTTCTGCCCCACGGCCAAGATCATTCACGTGGACGTGGACCCAAGCTCGATCTCCAAGACGGTGCGTGCTGATGTGCCCATCGTGGGCCCGGCGGACAGCGTCATCAGCGAGATGATCAGCCTGGTGCAGGGGCAACCGATCACGCATCCTGAAGCGCTGAAAGAGTGGTGGGAAAAAATCGACGGCTGGCGCGCCGAGCGTCACGGCAAGCTGTATGAGCCTTCCAAGCCCGGCGAGGCGTTGAAGTCTCAGGAAGTGGTCGAAGCGCTGTGTCGCATCACCCGCGGTGAAGCGTACGTGACCACGGATGTCGGCCAGCACCAGATGTTTGCCGCGCAGTACTACAAGTTCGACAAGCCCAATCGTCTGATTACCTCTGGCGGGCTTGGCACCATGGGCTTTGGCTTCCCGGCCGCCATGGGCATCAAGCAGAACTTCCCGGACGACGATGTAGTGTGCGTGACCGGTGAGGGCAGCTTCCAGATGATGATGCAGGAGCTGTCGACCTGTAAGCAGTACGGGGTGGGCGTCAAGATCCTCAACCTCAACAACGCATCGCTGGGTATGGTGCGCCAGTGGCAGGACTTGAACTACAAGTCGCGCCACGCGCACTCCTATATGGAGTCGCTGCCGGATTTCCATCTGCTGATCGAGGCGTACGGATTTACCGCCATTACCGTCACTACGAAAGAGGAACTCGAACCCGCGCTTGAGCGCGCGTTTGCCGACAAGCACGAGCTTGTGTTCCTCGACGTGAAGGTTGATCCCTTTGAGCACGTCTACCCGATGCAGGTGCCGCTTGGCTCCATGCGCGACATGCTGCTGTCTAAAACGGAGCGTACCTGATGCGACATATCATCTCGATTCTGTTGGAAAACGAACCGGGTGCGCTGTCGCGTGTGGTCGGACTGTTTTCTCAGCGCAATTTCAACATCGAAACGCTGAACGTGGCGCCCACCGAAGACCCGTCGCTTTCGCGGCTGACGGTGACCACGGTAGGCGATGACCGGGTGATCGAGCAGATCACCAAGCATCTCAACAAGCTGATCGATGTGGTCAAGCTGGTCGATCTTACCGAGGGCAACCACATCGAGCGCGAGCTGATGCTGGTGAAGGTCAAGGCGCTGGGCGCGGCCCGCGACGAGGTGAAGCGCACCGTGGATATCTTCCGCGCGCAGATCGTCGACGTGACGCCAAGCCTCTACACGGTGCAGATTACCGGCGACGCCGCCAAGCTCGACGCTTTCCTGCAGGCCATGGCGCCGGTAGGGATACTTGAAGTGGCGCGTACCGGGGTGTCTGGCATCGCGCGGGGAGATAAGGTGCTTTCGCTCTAAGCCATCCGTGGGTTTTTATTGAGTGAGTACTTAAGGCGCTGCCTCTTTGAGGTGGCGCTTTTTTTATGGCTTTCTTTTCCGGGTTTGGCTCAGCGCTCGCTAATCGCCGTCCACAGCGCATCGATAATCGGATTTTTCAGCCGCCGATTGAGAACGCACAGGCCGACATCGTAGTGGGGGAGTTCGGGCTTCACGTTCAATACTCTGACCCGGTTGGCGAGCGGACTGTTGTCCAGCACGATTTTAGGCACCACGCCTACGCCAAAGCTCAACCCCACCATGCTCACGATAGCCTCGTGACCCGCAACCTGGGCATAGATACGCGGGCTCACACCCAGCGCCTTGAACCAGGTATTGGCGTGTTCCCGCGATAATCCCGCTTCAGAAAGAATCATGGGCACTTGCTGCCACTGCCCGGCGGTCGAGCTCTCGGGGCTGGCGGGCAGCCATTCGCAGGGCTCTGTGGGGGCGATGAAGACCAGCGGCGAGCGGGTGAGCGATTTAAACGCCAGGGCGTTGGGGGGAATGCGTGGGCGCGGCGTGATGGCCATGTCATCGTCGCCCTCCATCACTCTTTTCATGGCATCGGCGGGGTCGCCGGTATGCAGTTTCAGCTCGATACCCGGATGGCGCGTACGCACATCGCTCAATAGCTCGTAGAGAAAGCTGTAGCTTGCCGTTACCGAGCAGTAGATGCTGATTTCGCCACTAAGCTGTGCGGTATTGGCCAGGCGGCGCTTGGTCATCTCCCACTGTTCCAGCGTCTCGCGGGCATAGTGCTGAAAGCCAAGGCCGTGGGCTGTCAACGTTACGTGGCGGTTGTCACGCTCGAACAACAGGGTGGAAAGCTCGCTCTCCAACTGTTGGATCGAGCGGCTCAGGGTCGAAGGGCTGACGTGACAAAGCTCGCTGGCACGCCCAAAGTGCAGCGTATCGGAAAGCACCACAAAATGTTTGAGTAGGCGAAAATCCATGCAAGTATCGTCATTTCATATGATGAAACAGTGTATTGCAAATATGGCGTTTTACGCAAAGTGGCTCCTGGCGTAAAGTGGCTTTACGCCTTACCTAACGCTGCATGAGACGGCGCAGGTGGCCATCAGCGCTGACACGCTTTGCAACGAATCAACTTAATAACAATAAAATATCTATGTAGCTCGACGGGGTGCGCTTTGGCGCGCCCCGTTTGTTTATGTGCTGCCAGCGGTATTCAATTTACGCTTCCTGATGCAATTGACTGGCTGAGCAAGACTCACCGTGTAGAATGAAAGTGTTCACTATGTGTGACTCTATATCAAACGGATGACATCTATGACTCAGGACGCTCGCGATCAAGAGCACGCCAAACCTTCCTTGCCGGAAACTAACGACGGCCATCATGAAGTCGGTAACGAGGATCTGGCGGCTGCTTTCTTACGTGATACAGAAGTCGTCGAAGAAGCCCTGGAAGATGGCAAGAAGATTCGACGTAAAGGAATTTACCTGCTGCCTAACCTGTTTACGACATCGGCACTGTTTTCAGGTTTCTTTGCCGTTGTAGCGGGTATCAATGGCGAGTTTACCTCGGCCACGGTCGCTATCTTTATTGCCATGGTGCTTGATGGTCTGGATGGACGCGTGGCGCGCATGACCAATACCCAAAGCGCCTTTGGTGCCGAGTACGATAGCCTGGCCGACATGATTTCCTTTGGCATGGCCCCGGCGTTGGTCGCCTTTACCTGGATACTTCAGGATATCGGCAAGACCGGCTGGGTGGTGGCGTTTCTATATGTGGCCTGCGCCGCGCTCAGGTTGGCGCGTTTCAATGTACAGATCGGCAGTACCGACAAGAAGTGGTTTATCGGCCTGCCCAGCCCTTCAGCAGCGGCACTGGTTGCGGCCAGTGTATGGACCTTTCACAGCTTCGATGCCGATGCGTTTGGCTTCAAACTGTTGATGCTGGTCGTCGTGGCCGCCGCGGGCATTCTGATGGTCAGCAATATCCGCTACTACAGCTTCAAGGATCTCGACTTCAAGAAGCCCGTACCCTTTGTTGTGCTGCTGGCGGTGGTGCTCGGTTTCGTCATGATCTCGGTTGAGCCGTCTGTAATGCTGCTTTTGCTGTTTGGTGCCTATGTGCTTTCAGGCCCCGTCTATGCAGCCATGCGTAAGGCCAAGCCGAAGAACTGAAACTTTTTCAGCCTGTTTGCAAAAAGGCCTTGCACAACCGGCGGCGAATCCGTAAAGTACGCATCCGCTGCCGGGGACGCCAAGCGTTACCAGCGGTGCACGAAGGTGAAAACCTTCGGTTTGTCAGGTAGTTAGCGGTTTTGGATGTGGCAGGTTTTACATCGAAAACAACGCCCTTGACAAACACCAGGAAATGCGTAGAATACGCCTTCCTCGCTGAGGCAAGCGGCTCCGGTCATCGAGTCGATACTTTCTTCAAGCGAAACCGCTCTTTAACAATTTGATCAGGTAATTCATGTGGGCGTTTGCCGATGAGGGTGACAAGTCACCAAATATCAAGGCAGACGAACACAGCGATACTCTTCGGAGTATCACAGTATAATTCGTTTGAACCTTGAGCCAAGTTTGATCCGCTTTTGTT
>NZ_PVTK01000008.1 GCF_003002925.1 Vreelandella songnenensis | reverse complement strand
TCGCCGGTGGCGTCTTCCAGGGTGACGGAGACAGTCGGCGCCTGGGCGTCGATCGTGCCGTTAGCTGTCGACGTGTTGGTGTTGCCCGCCGGGTCGGTGACCGTGGCGGTGAGGCTGACCGCAGTGTCAGTGGCGTTGAGGTCGGTGACCGTGACGCTGACACCGTTATCCAGATCGGCCTGAGTGACCGGGCGGTTGACCAGCTCGTTGCCCTTGCCGTCGACCACCACCAGGGTGTCGCCCACCTGAGTACCTTCACCCAGCGTGACCGTAGCATTCACGCCGTCGCGGATCTCGTCGGCGCTGTAGATATCGCCAGTGGCACTATCTAGGACCACATCGACCGTTGGCATAGTGTCATCGTCGACGTCTGCGTCGGCATCTGCATCAGCATCAGCATCAGCGTCCGCATCTGCATCGGCGTCAGCGTCAGCATCTGCATCAGCGTCCGCATCGGCATCGGCGTCTGCATCCGCATCCGCATCCGCATCAGCGTCCGCATCTGCATCTGCATCTGCATCCGCATCAGCGTCAGAATCTGCATCCGCGTCGGCATCTGCATCGGCGTCCGAGTCAGCATCCGCATCAGCGTCCGCATCCGCATCCGCATCAGAATCTGCATCCGCGTCTGCATCTGCATCTGCATCGGCGTCTGCATCCGCATCAGCGTCCGCGTCCGCATCTGCGTCGGCATCTGCATCCGCGTCTGCATCGGCGTCTGCATCTGCATCTGCATCCGCATCTGCGTCTGCATCTGCATCGGCGTCCGCGTCCGCGTCTGCATCAGCATCCGCGTCAGCATCTGCATCAGCGTCTGCATCCGAGTCAGCGTCCGCATCGGCGTCCGCATCGGCATCGGCATCGGCATCGGCATCGGCATCGGCATCGGCATCGGCATCCGCGTCAGCATCCGCATCTGCATCAGCATCAGCGTCAGCGTCTGCATCAGCATCAGCGTCTGCATCGGCATCCGCATCGGCATCTGCATCTGCGTCGGCATCTGCATCGGCATCCGTATCATCTATTTCATTGGCGACTGCTGCCGCGCCGTTATCGAACTCCACAAACTCTGCAGACTCCAAACCACCGTCAGTATCAAAACTTTGCTGGCCGGTTTCTTCTGCGATGCGAGCAACACGCACGAAGCTACTGCCACCGCCGCCACCGCCGGCTGCGCCACCTGCAGCAGTTGCATCCAGCAGTTCAAGCAGATCGCCTTCATTATCAAGGGCCGCGAGTAGCGCTTCTAAATCTTCATCTTGAACGCTGGCATCTGTAGCTACAATTGCGTCAACATCCAGTTCAGGCGTCACATCAACTTGTTGGCCACCTTCAACAACGTTTATGCCTGTTCCGTCTGCAAAATCTAATTCGACACGACCATCGGCTGAGGTAATCAGCGTTTCACCTTCTTGAAGCACGTCGCCAATTTGCAGCTCGCGTAAGTTTCCGTCTTCATCACGCGCCCACGCTTGACCCGAAATAGCGATAACCGTTGCCGATGCCATGTGTCGTTCTCCAACCACCGTTGAATTAATAAGACCGCCGCTGAGATGAGAGCTAATGAAGGTAAATGGCTATTAGCGGCATTTTGCAGCAAGGCTAACCTTAATCAAGACGGTTTAATATTGTACTGGTGGACAGTAGGACCATACACCTAAGAAACACATGCCGTGGTGTTGCTCACTTAATCGCTTGCCTTGGCCATCTCATAGGCTTTTATGAGTCCAGCCATCATATTGAGTGCACCAACATCGTTATCTGCACGACAACGCTGACAAAATTCGTGCGCTCGTGCAGCTAATGCGGCGTAATGGGACGCGATGACGGGGGTGTCAAACTGAGCCCATGCTTGCTGAGCACTCAGGTGGTCCCACTGGCTGCTGATCATTTCAAGTATTTCGGTCTGAAGTCTTGCCGATAGCGGCCAATATGCTCCGACCGTGTCATATACCCAGCCATGCCAGTCCACCAGTACTGTATGACCGCCGATATCTGCCATGCGTGCACTGTTCAGATTATCTAACGTTTTACACTTAGGAATTTTTTCCACCTCAGACAGCATCAGAGGCCACAACCGCATGAAATGCTCAATCTGAAAGCTTTGTTTGTCTTGTTCGGTCAGGTAGGCGAAATGCGAAGCTTCAACGTTTTTCATGCGTTCGGGCAAAGAGGCAAAGGTTGCCGAGTATTGAGCTATAAGGCTGTCAGACAAGGGAATATGAAGCAGGCATTGACGTATTTGACTCATCCAAGGCTTGCGCTCCTCTGAGTTCTTCCATTGAGGAAGCTCATTTCCAATGTGCAGCAACACAAAAGAACACCATGACCAATGACCGCTTTTCAGCAAAACGGGTACGGTGGGAAGCGCGCCATGGCAATATCCACTTAGCTCATTGAGAAGCGCCGTTTCATGAAGTGCTTCATTTTCACGGGCAGATACGTAGCATTTGAGCAGGATATAACGTGACGCACCGCTATCATGCGCATCACGAATTAATACATGCGCCACTCCCCGCCCATTTAGAAAACGGCACTGCAGAATCTCAGGGACGTGTTGGCAATGTCCATTTTCGATGAGCCACGGTAATAACCATTGCCTGAGGGTCGCTTGTTCAAATCGACCTATGAAATTGCTGACTGAAAAAAGTGAGATCTGCCGAGAACGAGGCAAAAGCAGCATATTAATCTGTCGCACATGTTTAATGATACTTAAAAAGCTAACCAGCCCATTAACACTTGCTGCCATTAGCTGGCGCATCGCCAAAAGTAGGATAAATAGTGTAAAAAGCGGACGCATTGTACCGTTAATATTGTCCAGCACGATGATCAAGAAACCTAGAACAAAGCTGATATTGATTACCGTAAGAACATTGCCTTGTAATATTTCTTGAAGCTTCTGTACTCGCTCAAGGCGATAATAAATCGTCACCGTCATGATCAAGCCCGATATGCATATAATGGCTAACAAGGCTAAAAGCGGATGCAAAAGAACAAGTACTAAACAGAATAACGACGCTATGACGACGGATGACAAGGTACCTATCACCACTCCCAATACACGCTTACCAAGCAACCGATGATTGGGGACCAGCCGAGTCTTATTCAAATTCCTTAATATCGTTACAGAAAAGCGAGCGATGGCTTTTTTAGTTGACCACTTGGAAAGGGAATAAGTAACAAAACATAGAAGCGCCAAGAATGCCAACAACATTAGTTTTTCGTTATGAGCGCTTACAGGTAGCCAGCCATCAATACGGCTTTGGCCTGTTATTAGCACTTGAAGCAATTGCCAAGGAATGATCAAGCTTGCTAATAGCATTACTTGGCTAATGATTTGCATCAATAGAATGATAGCTACGCGCCAACGAAATGGCCATACTACTTCGCTTGCCAGGGCTGCTACTAAATCGCGAACCTGATAGCCTTGAGTCTTACTCGATTCGCTGAGAAAGGTGAACTTGCTCATCGGTCAATCAAGGGCTCAAGAAGATGCATAAACGCACGTAATTCTTCAGGCTGTTCGGCTAACGGCATGTAATCTAAAACGGCCTGATACACGGCAGACAAGATAACCTCATTATGGCGTAAGTTGCGCTGTTCTGCCTCTGCCCAACCATATACTGGCCATTGTTCTTGATTAGCCAGCACCTTCCCGGCTTCATCAAGCGAAGAAAACAGTAATGGTAAAAACTCACTTCCATACAAGTGAGTAGCGTTCACAACTTGACTACCATCCTGATAATGCTTTTCTTTAAGTATATCAGGGATAGATATACTTCCCTCAGAGTCCAGCAGATAGAACAATCGCTGCCAGAATGATGCTGTTTCGTAGCTTTCTTGCATCATCAACGTTAAAGCTTCGTTATTGGCTGGCAAAGGATTTCCCTCTTGTATGTCTCCTCTCAATAGTGACTCTACCCAACGTGCTAATCCTTCATGTACCCAGCCCTGCTTGAACATCATATGGGCATTCTGATAAAGATGAAAAAGCTCATGTGCAGGCGTGACATTTTGCGCTGCCTTCACTCCTCCTCCCAAGGCCATGCGAATATGGCAACTTGGTGAGGTATTACTATTCACGACTTCGTCATAAGCCTGGCCGCCTCGTATTTGGTCACCTCGCAAAATCACCATGATGAAGTTTGCACGCTGATAGCGCGGCATGCGCAGCGGAGGGGTTAAACCTAATACGTCACGATAAAGAGCATCGGCAACTGCCAATTGAAGCGCCATGTCACTTTGTCGGGCCTGATTCAGTATCATACGTTGATCAGTAGTATCGATATAAAAGACGATATCGTCAGGACCTTGAATATCTAACTCGTTTGGCAATACTTCAAGCGCTCTATCGCGTGACAAATTGTGGCACTCACCCGCCTCAGGCGGTGATTGAGCAATCGCGGACGATAATCCGATCATCACGGAAAAAATTATTAATAGAGCACAGCGCCAGCAACCTAAGTTCAGTAATTTGGCTCTTGTCATGATATTGCCAGCCGCCGTCATTTAAGATTGGATATTACCATTCGACTTTTTACACTTAATTTTTCTGAAATAGAAATATAATTCCAATGGCTTATGCATTAAAAAGACCATGTAACCCAATGCCATGAGAGGCTTTTACAAGTACGCAATCCTGTGGCAACAGGTGATTACGCAGCGCTGCCTTTAGCGTTTTAACGTTCTCAAAATGAAACACCCCGGCGTCTTCCCCTCCTAGGAGGGAGGCCAAGGGTTGGCAGTGCTGCCCGCAAAGCAGTATTCGCCTCGCCGACTGCGCCGCTAAAATAGGCACAAGCTCCTGGTGGAGTGAATCGGCCTCATGCCCGAGCTCAAGCATATCGCCAAGAATCAAAACCTTGCGATTACCTTCCCCACTAAGTGCCGAAAAAGATTCAAGTGCCATACGCATGGATAGAGGGTTAGCATTGTAAGACTCATCGCATAGCGTGATTGGTATCCCATGGTAATCAATTACTTTTATCTCACCTCTTCCCGTTACTGCTTGAAAAGATGTCAAACGAGCCATAACGGTGTCCAAAGGCAAGTGGTCATGTCTGGCTATTGCCAATACCGCCATTGCGTTCAGCACCATATGGCGCCCCGCAGCTGCCAACCTCAGCTCATACGCAACACCGTCGAATTGGATACGTGCAGTATTGTTTACAAACCTCAACATACGTATGTCAGCGTCAGGATGCTCTCCAAAACTGACCACCTTTAGATGATGATCCCTTGCTTGTTCGGCAAGGTAACCATACTGCGGCATATCGCGATAGAGAATAGCTACGCCACCTAGAGGCATCCCATGAAAGATAAGCGCTTTTTTGCGAGCAATTTCATCTAAAGTATGGTGATAGATTAAATGCGATGCAGCAATGTTAGTGATCACCGCGACATCAGGACGAGCAAGTTCAGTATTATGAATCATGGAGCCGATAGCCATTTCGACAACCCAATACTGAGCATCTTGAGGCATACAAGCAATGTTCCAGGCTATTCCAATCGGTAAGTTGGCACTACCTTGCGTTTGCCCTACTTTCCCCGTATGACCCAGCGCATGCGCCAGCATGGCGACTAACGTAGTCTTACCTGCACTACCGGTTATACCGACAACTCGCCCAGCGTAACAGCGTCGCTGCCAGCGTCCGATGGCCAGTGTCGCGGCACGCACATCATTTACCTGCAATACCGGCACACTCATACCCCGGTATGTTTCAGCGTCATCGCAAAGCACGGCAGAAGCGCCTCTGCTTACCAGTGCTTTAACTGCTGCAGGCGGCAAAAAGCCTTTGCTCATTTCCTTGCCCCGTGCAACCACAATCTGCCCAGGCTGAAAAGAGGTTGGCCAGCGGCATACTCCACTTGCCTCCCATTGCTTAGGGGGCAGTGATAACCACTTCCCCCCCGTTGCCGCAACGATCGCCGTCGCATCGAGTTTTTTTTCTACCCTTTGCCTGAAAGGCATATGGTGTGGCTCATGGAGCATTCGCTGATACGCAACCAGCCCTGACAAGTAATGCTCTACATCGTCAATTCTTACTCGAAAGCCGTGATGACGAATAAAAAAGCCATCTGCAATGGTCGCAGGCGCCTTGAAGTACATGGCGACTTCCGGCCAGAAGAAACCGTTGAGGAGATAATTCGCTCTACTATGTAGCGCTTGGTAAAATGCATCGATATCAAGATCGTTCAGCACATCGCTGAAAGCTGGATATTTTTGCAATTCGCACAGTGTTTCATGAAACGCCATCGATAGTTCGAGTAGCGTTGGGAAAGTGGTAATTCGCTCGCGGATAAAGTCGATGTAGCCTGTGATATTACGCACCGCAAACGCGAAATATTGGCGTTCAGGGCGATGCCGGACTAGTTCATTCGAGCAGTAAGCGAGCCAATGATCATGTGCTTGTTCATGACCATTGGCGATAAAGTAGTCGAATGCGTTGACAACACAGTCCAACCAGCGGCTATCACGGGTTTGATCATAAAGTCGCATCAAGGCAAAAGCGGCTTCGCCATCATAATAAATGATCCGAGTTTTTTCTTTGAGCGATAAATCAGCCGCATTAAGTACATGTACAAAGCTGCCATCAACCTCCTGCATCCTTGTAATTCCAAGTGCCAGCGACTCCGCCAGAGCGGTATAACGTTCGTCTCCTATCACCTGGCGATACTTCACTAGTGCTAGAATGGCAACGGCGTTCGCTCCTAACTTAATGATATCGCCGGTATCCACTACATAGGCTGCGCCTTCTCGCTGAATTACAAAGCGAGAAGATAAGTAGGTTAATGCCGAAGAAATCTGCTCACGCAAGCGCCCAAGCTGATCTTCACTCAAAAGGCCCTGTTGCGCGCAAGCTTCATATCCTTCCAGCAGTGCATAGGTACTGCTGGCGTGGCGCAATACATTGTAGGTATTAATTCGCCGATCAAAGCAGGGAAAGTAGCCATATACATAACGACCATCCTTTTCTACCTGTTTACCCAAGAAACGAGTCGAGCGTGCAATCAAGTCTCCTGTGGTTTCAGCTGTTAAAGGCGATACCTCTCGACGCCCCCAACTTCTCGGCTGAGTGTTCAGGGTATGTATATTGACTGCTCCGCTCCTGACATCGATAAACACGCCGGCTGTGGAAAAACTCCACACTGGCATGCTATCGGTAAAGTCAGGCATCTGACTTGAACCGTGACGCGCTTTTATATAACGCTCCAGATGCGCCTGATGAACGTCGGCATGCGCCACCTGAGGGCCTGGGTATAAACAGGCGTTAGCGTTAAGCTCCATTTCCGTCAGCAAAAGCCGGGGAGTACGTTTGCCAGCCATGGCCAAGCCGTTACGAAAATAGTTGCGTTTATAGCGTTTTATATCTTTTTTGAGAGCCTGCCAGTGCCACTCGCGCACTGCAAATGGCCACTCCAGGCGACACCACACGACAGGATGAGAAAACTTTCCCTCGAGCTTTTGCAAAACTTGTTTCAAAGCGGGAAGCAATGCTGACCAATTGCCTGTTTGCAAGTCGTTTATATCTACTTGAACTGAGCCTACTCGGGCACGCTCATAGCCATCACTTACTGAAATAAGCATGACTTGAGCAAATTCTGGAAGCTGCGAATGCTTGCTTAACCATATGGGCAGTACGGTATTACCCATATCAGTCAACGCCTGTGCAACGCTAACGGTACAACTACACTCTTTCAGTAGCTTTGAGTTCAGCCTGCTTGAGCAGTGAGAACATTGATATGTAAACTCTTCATCGTCAGGCATCAAGCGGCTCAACCGTAGGGCAGTTTAGGTGGCAAAAGCGTAGCCGAGAAAAAGTATTTCGCATCTCTATCAAGCATTGATTTAAAGACGTACCGGGAAACGCTCACTTACAGGTGCTAGCTTAATCATTAGCTGAAGTCGGTCACGCACAACCAGCTTCTTGAAAATTGCGCTTAAATGGGCTTTAACTGTCCGCTCCGTAATATCCAGCTGACGTGCAACTTCCTTATTCGTCGCTCCTCGTACTACTGCTAAAGCAACGCCTCTTTCACGCTCAGTCAATAAAGCAAGATATTCATTTTGCTGAAACGGTTTTCCTTGGCTGCGCTGTTGTAACGCTGCAAATGAGCCGCCCAGCACCTTGGCCAAAAGTTCTTGACCAACCCATATTCCCTGATTGGATACTACCAGGGCGACCTGTCTAAGCACGTCCGGCGCAGCCAGAGTATGTACATAACCTCGCGCGCCAAGATCCAATGCCTGAAGCGCCTCCTGATCATTTGGCGTGTAGCTTAGCACTACGGCAATGGCGCCTTCCGCCACAAGCAGCGGTACTAAATGAGGCCAGCTTTCAATCGTCGTGGGAAGCCATACCAAATCATTAGGCTGAACTACGGGTAGAACCGCTTCAAAAGATACGGACCTGGCAGTTTCAAACGCAGTTTCCCAACGCGATTTCAGGTCGCCGTCTGTTGTAACAAACCAATTTGCCATTAGCGCTCCCCCATTGAATCACGCCATGCTCTTAACACAGGCTTGAGCATAAACTGCATTACCGTTCTCTTTCCCGTCACGATATCGACTTGCGCGGTCATCCCGGGAATGACCTGAAGCCGCTCGGCGACGTTTTCATTTTCCAGGCTACGCACCCGCACCAGATAGAAGGTGTTGTTATCATCGTCGGTGATGGTATCGGCACTTATATGTTCAAGCTCGGCCTGCAGCCCGCCGTAAATGGCGTAGTCGTAGGCGGTCAGCTTGATAGTGGCGGCCTGCCCCGGGTGTAGAAATGCAATATCCTGCGGGGCGATTCGTGCCTCTACCAATAGCTGGTCGTCGCTTGGCACAATCTCGACCACTTCCTGACCGGGCTGGGCAACCCCGCCGATGGTGTTGATATGGATGCGCTGTACCACGCCGTCGACAGGTGAACGTATTTCGGTAAGCCGCACGCGGTCCTGAAGCCCGGTACCCGACTGCTGGAGGGCGTTCAGGTCGCCTATGGCCTGGGCCAGGTCGTTGCGCCATTCGCTTCTGCGCTCGGCACTTAGCTCCCGAAGCTGCGTTTCGGCTTCCTCTACAGCCGCTTCTAGACGAGAAACCGCCGCATCCGCCTGGCTCCGCTCACCGCTGGCTGCAGACACCTGACGCTGCAAGCGCAGTATTTCAACTTCCGACACTGCACCTGAAGCGAGCAGCGGGCGAGTCAGGTTAAGCTCCTGGCTTGCCATATTGACTTCACGCTGAGCGGTATCGCGGCGCGCAACCGCCTCGCGCAGCTCTTCCTGACGCTGCCGGATACGGTCACCCAGCACATTGCTCTGCTCGCGCAGCTCTTCACGCCGGCTTTCGTAGGCTTCTCGCTCTTGCAGGATGATATCCGGCACTTCCTGGCGCAGCTCTTCAGAAGGTTCGAAGTCGGTATCGGTAGCCAGCGCCCGAAGCCGCTCGGCGCGCGCCTGAAGGGCAAAGCGCTGCGCACGGTTCTCACGAAAGTCGGACACAAAACGCGTAGGATCGATTTGCATCAGCACATCGCCTGCGCTCACAATCTGGCCTTCACGCACCATGATCTGCTCGACCACCCCGCCATCAAAGGACTGGATACGCTGCAGCTGGCTTGCCGGTATGACCCGGCCAGCGCCCCGAGTAACTTCATCAATGGACGCAAAGTAGGCCCACACCAGCAGGGCAATCAGCGTGATCAAGACGGTATACAGAAAAAGCCGGGCACGGATGGGCTCTTGCTGCATGCGCGCCCAGTCGGTGTCGCTTGCCCAGTCGCGGTTTAGATGGGCAGATGTTACGCGCCGGGCGAACAGGCGGTCCATGAACGGGCGAAACGGTTTCTGGCCTTTTTCGGAAAACCGGCCGATGGCATCAAAGCCTTTCTGCTCCGCCGTCGATGAGGACTTGCGAGCCATTACGATGCCCTCCCTATCTGACCGTTGCGCAACGCTTCCACCACCGTATCACGCGGGCCATCGGCAACCACTCTGCCAGCGTCCATGACGATGATGCGATCAACCAGAGACAGCAGCGACGTACGGTGAGTCACGACCAGCACCGTCTTGCCTTCGGCAACCTTGGTAAGGTTGGCCTTGAAAGCCTCTTCGCTGGCGTTATCCATTGAGCTGGTAGGCTCATCAAGCAGCAGTATGGAAGGGTCTTGCACCAACGCCCGCGCGATGGCGACCGACTGCTTCTGGCCACCGGACAGCGCTTGGCCTCGCTCACCGACCTGTAGATCGATACCGCTGGGATGCCCGTTCACCAGCGACTCAAGCCCGGCAATCTGCAACGCCCGCAGCAGCTCATCATCGTCTACATGATCGCTCCCGCCGCCGGCAACGATGTTGTCGCGCAGCGAACCGGCAAACAGGCTGACATCCTGCGGTACGTAGCCAATATGGCGACGAAGCTCAAGAGGATCCAACTGACGGATATCAACATCATCCAGCAAAATAGAGCCCGAGGTAGGCTGATAAAAGCCGAGGATCAGCTTATTCAGCGAGGATTTACCACAGCCGATTCGCCCCAGCAGGGCAATCTTCTCGCCTGCCTTGATCGAAATGGAGACTTCCCTGAGCGCTTCGCGCTCTTCGTCAGGGTAGCGCAGGGTGACTTTTTCCAGCCGAATATTGCCGGCTACGCTGGGCTTTTCAACATAAGCCTTGCCTTCGTGGCGCTCGACGCGCTTATCCATCACCTTGTTCAACGACTCGAGCGCCGTGGAAGACTGGTGGTACTGGGCAAGCAGCGCAGCCGCCTGACTGATTGGTGCCATGGCCCGAGATGACAGCATATAGGCAGCAATCAGGCCGCCTTGAGTCAGGTTGCCTTCGATGATCTGGTACACACCCACGATGATGACACACACGGCAACACTGCTCTGAGACCACTGCGCCACGCTGGAAACGGAAGTACTGACGTGTTTCAACTGAGCCCCGGTGCGCGACAGAAAGGCTGACGCTTTCTCCCAGTGGCGCTGAATACGGCTCTCAGCGCGCAGCGCTTTTACCGTTTCCAGTTGTGAAATGGACTCGACGAGTAACGCATTGCGCTTGGCGCCTACCTCCCAGGTCGTCTGCGAAAGCTCGTGTAGCTTGCCTTGGGCCGCCAATGCGTAGAGGAGTATAAACACGATGCCTGCCAGTACGGGCAGTACCAGCCAAGGGTTGATCAGCGCGATAATGGCAGCAAACAGCAGCACGAAGGGCAAGTCGACAATGCCTAGAATGGTGGCCGAGCCGATAAAGGCGCGCACCGATTCAAACGATTGCAGCGTTGAGGTAAAGGAGCCCGTCGAGGCGGGCCGGTCTTCAAGACGCAAGCCCAGCGACTTGGCCATGATGGCTGACGACAGCTTCACATCCGCCCGGCTGGCCGCCAGATCGACAAATCCCGAGCGCATGAGGCGCAGCGCCAGATCAAAACAGATGACGATGAAAACGCCAATTGCCAGCACCCACAGCGTTTCCGTTGCCTGGTTAGGCACCACCCGGTCGTACACGTTGAGCACGAACAGTGGCATTGCCAAGGCAAACAGGTTTACCGCCACCGAGCCCAACACGATATCGCGATACAGTCGGCGGTTTTCGCGAATCACACCCCAGAACCAGTGCTGGTCGCGCTGTTTTTTTACGCCAGGCTCGGATGTATTATCCGCTCTGAATTTGGGCCGCACGTAAATGGCCTCACCACTGTAGCCCGCGTGCAGCTCATCGAGCGGTACTTCAACAGCGGCATCAGAAAGCTCAGGAAAAATAACCTGAGCCTTCTGGGTTTTCAGATCCAGCGCCAGCAGCACGCAGGCACGCCCTGGTTCCAGCAGTAGAATGGCTGGAAACAGCGCAGGGTTGAGTGCCGACAGACGGCTTTTCACGATACGCGCCGTCAACCCGGCGCGCGCTGCCGCCCGGCCAAATACAGAAGGAATCAGCCTCCCCTCTTCCAAGGGCAGGCCGGCTATCAAGGCTTCACTCGACACTTCATGCTGATGAAACGTGGCAACGGCTTTGAGACACACCAAAAGCTCATCGTTGACTTTCTGCTTGCCACCGGGCAAGGGTCTGGATATTTCCAGCTTGCTTTGCGTCACAAAGACCTCATTACATTAGCAATCGTGTACGTGAGCAATCGTGTCGTGAAATATTGCCCATGACTGGCAGCTCTTTCACGCAAGTCCTGTACGATCAGAACAACCTGACCGAGCCGCACCTCTAAATAACAGCGCGGCTCGTTAATAGTATCGACAGGATAAGCGTTTAATTAATAGCCAGTCGTAAAGTCTTGCAGCGTAAAGCCCTGCGGGCCGTCGTTTGCACAGATCTGGCCTGGGGTCATCGACGGGTCTTCGTAACCAAGCTCGGCAAGGCTTGGAATATCGTCGCGCGCTACTTCAAGGGTTTGCATCAATTGCCCCATTGACGCCAGCGTACGCGCTTCGGCAAGGGTGCGGTCGAACTCGGCATTGGCATAGGCGCGACTGGCCTCGAAATATTCGTTTTCGCTATCCAGAACGTCCAGCAGCGTGCGCTGACCGATATCGAACTGCTGCTGATAGGCACCGCGCACCCGGTCGATCGACTGGCGGTGTTCGTTCAGGTAATTGAGCTGTTCGGTTAACCGCTGGGTGTCGTTATAGGCGATCTGGGTGGTTTGACGAACATTGGTGCAGGCAACTTCGCGCTGATTGATGGCCTGCTCGATACGCGTGGCGGCGGCATCAAACGCCGCACGGTCACTGCCACCACGGTACAGGTTCATGCTCGCTACCAGCTGGATGCTGTGCTCATCGCTGCGCCCAGCCAAGGAGTTATCCTGGTTATTGGTACCGGTACGGCCTTGAATGTCCAGACGTGGCATATAGGACGCCCGGGCACCACTCTGCTCGGCGCGTTGTACCTCGATGTTTTCCATCGCGGCATAGAAGTCCGGATTGCCTTGAAAAGCCATTTCCACCGCGGCATTCACGCTGGGCGGCAATTGACTGGTCAAAGAAGGTGCCGGCGCCATGTTCTGCGCGGGCAGCGTTCCTACAATACGCTGATAGCGTGCGGTGACATCATGCAGATTGGATGCTTCCGACATCAGATTGGATTCTGCCAGTGCCAAACGGCCGCTGATCTGCTCAAGGTCCACCCCACGGCCCGCCCCCGAGCGTGCCCGCTCCTCGATCTGTGAAAATACCCGCTGATGCTGGCGGTAGTTGTCCTGAGCCAGACGAACCAGCTCACGATAACGCAGCACGTCAAGATAGGTGCGAAACGCTTCCAGAGCGGTGTCTTCACTGGCGCCCAGCAACTCGAAGTAGGCGATCAGGCGCGTATGATCCAGACGCTCCACTTCGCTGCGCGTGGCAAAACCGTCGAACACCATTTGCGTCAGGGTCAGCTCGGCAAAATCGCTGCTATAGCTGCCCTGCCCGTCGTTCTGCTGATCCTGGATACCCACGCCACCTCTTACATCGATGGTGGGCAGGTAGTTACCCTTGGCCGCTCTGACATCGCTACCGGAAGCGTTGAAATTGGCCCAGGCGGCGTTGACTTCAGGATTACTGACAATCGTTTGTTGAATGGTGCTGGGGAGATCAGTAGCGCCCGGCGCATAAAGGCTGGCGGGCAGAGACTGAGCCAGGGCCGATAGCGGCAGACAGGCAAGGGTGGCGAAGGTCAGCGGCTGAATAGCAGTATTCAAGAAAGTCTTTTTTAATTTTACTTTCATATTCCGGTTCATCGAGAGAGATCCCTAGTGCATATAATAGTTAGCTAGCAAAGGAGCCGCTGCTTACACCACCCCATTGCACTTACATAAAGATTAAGTGCTTGGTGTTTTCATCATTGAAACAAATAATATAGCCACTAAACCTAATTATTTATAAGTGTTTTTACTATTTCAGCTAATGAAAACGGCCTAGCAAGTGAGCATATCAGACAAAAGTTACGACCAACTTACAAGATGCAAACAAAAATAAACATAATGGTTAACCCGCCGCGCCAGATTTGGCTTGAAGCTGCTGAACACCCAACCCCGTCAAGATCAACACAAGCCCCACAAAGGTTGAAGACAGTATCGGCTCGCCCACGACAAAATGAAGCAGCAACAATGAAACAGGGGGCGATAGGAAAATAAGATTCGAGACCTTGGCCGTTCGCGATACTTTATGAACCGCCAACTGCCATAAAACGAAAGCAATGCCCATTTCGAACAGACCAACATAGACCCCAGCCCCGAAAGCTGTCCAGCTATGCCATTGAAAACCTGGGCCAATCAGCAATAAAACCGTCAAGACCGGCAAGCCAACCGTAAAATTCTGCCACTGCCCCACCAGCGGCTGGCGCGTGTCCCGCGCGTTCAGAAGCCAATAAAGCGCCCATAGAAGCGTTGAAGAAAGCGCAAGCATCACGCCAAGCGGGTCGGCGAATGAGACGTTCAGCACCGCGCCTCGTGTGGCGATAACCCAAACCCCTGCATAAGCTACCAACCCGGCGATGACATCCACACGGGTCAAGCGCTGGCCAAGCAGTGGTACGGCCAGAAACGCCATGGCCAGCGCCCAGGTGTAGTTCAGCGCCATGGCCTCCTGGCCTGGCAGACGGTCGTACGCGGCAAACAGCACCAGATAATAGGCTACCGGGTTCATCACACCGGCCCAAAGCGCCGTTTTCCACCCTTGGTTCAGCGCTTGTCTCATGTTGCCCTGACGAATGACCAATCCGCCCATCAGCAGCCAGGAAACCAGGGCGGCCAGCCACATCAGCTCAAGGGGGCTCATGAAGCTCAACCCCACCTTGAAGGCGGTAGCAACGGTTGACCATAAGGCCACCGCCCCCAATCCATACATGATGGCCTGACGATCCTGATTCATCGATCAACGTGCCCCAGGTCACGATCAGGCGCTATCCGGTCTCGAACGCGCTGTTTCAGCACCTTGCTGTCCGGGAAACCACCATCCCGCTTGCGCTCCCAGAGCAGCGTTTCATCACACCAGATTTCAAAGGTGCCGCCGTGAGAGGGCGCAAGCGCTACCTCATCGAGACTTTCTCCGAAAGTTGAAAGCAGCTCCTGGGCATACCAGGCGCTGCGCAAGAGCCATTGGCACTGCGTGCAGTAGCGAATCTGAATTCGTGACACGTCGGGATTCCTTATTCCTATAATGTGGCATTCTATTCAGGCATTTTGTCATCCAAGGACAGTTACCGCCAAGGAGCCCCAATGGCCGAACACCATATTTCCCAGTCCCGCCTTTTTGAATGGCTGACCGGCGATGAAGATAGCCGCTTATGCGACGACATTCCCGAAGGCGCCTGTACAGAGCAGCCGCGCAACTTTTTCCTTCACCTCTGGGCCTCGCTGGGTAACAAGTTGGCCGATGAGCTTTCCAGCGCGCGCCTGGTACTACCCTGGCTGATGGGAATTATTGGAGCACCGGTGTGGATGGTTGGCCTTTTGGTTCCCATCCGTGAAGCAGGCGCCCTGCTGCCCCAGGTATTTGTAGCGGGTTTCATTCGCCTCAAACCCAAGCGCAAGGGTGTATGGGTAATGGGCGCAATACTACAGGCACTTGCCGCCTTCGCCCTGGCCGGACTTGCGCTGACGGGTAGCGGCAGCCTAGGCGGTGCCGCCGTGCTGGTGATATTGATACTGCTGTCTCTGGCACGCGGGCTCTCCTCGATCGCCAGCAAGGATGTCATGGGCAAAACCATTGCCAAGCGCAAGCGCGGCACCCTCATGGGCTGGAGCGGCAGCGTCGCCGGCGGCGCCACGCTGGTCGCCGGCGGCGTATTGATGCTGCTGGGGGATCAACCGGGAAACCTGGCCTTGGCTGTCCTGCTGGGTATTGCCGGTTTGAGCTGGCTTCTCAACGCGCTGAGCGCTGCCCGTATCAAGGAAGTTGCCGGCGCGGTGGAAGGCGGTGAAAACGCCTGGGACAGCATCAAGCTTGGGCTTTCGCTGCTAAAGGAAGATCGCAACTTTCTGCATTTTAACGTCGCCCGCGCCCTGCTGCTTTCAAGCGCCTTGGCGCTGCCCTATATTGCCCTGCTGGGTCAGCAGCAAAGCGGTTCGGATTTAGGAGGCCTAGGCCTTCTGGTCGTGGTGTCAGGTTTAGCCGCCCTGGTGGCAAGCCCTATCTGGGGAAAACTGGCCGATCAGTCAAGCCGTCAGGTAATGCGCAATGCCGCAACCGGTACCGTGCTGTGCTGCCTGCTGGGCGCGAGTTTTGCCTGGCTGCCCGGCGAATGGACGCAAAGCGTCTGGCCCTATGCGCTGGTGTATGGGCTATTGGTCATCGTGCATCACGGTGTTCGCCTGGGGCGTAAAACCTACGTGGTGGATATGGCCACTCAGGATAACCGGGCGTTGTATGTCGCGCTTTCCAATACCATCACGGGCGTTTTAATGCTGCTCGTAGGCGGCGTGATCGGCGGGCTGGCCCAATGGCTGGGAAGCGCTGCGCTGCTGATACTTTTGGCCGTAACGGCAACAGGTGCGTGGTTTAGCGCCCACAAGCTTCCCGAAGTGGAATGACAATCTTGATTGCAAAGCGCCGCAACGCTCGCCATGATGGGCGATAAATAGCGGCGATGTGCTGAGCTTTTGCTATTCTACGAGTGATAAGTGATTTGAAATGCCGCTTAGCTCCAGCGCTGATACACAGCGCCATGGCTACGGAAGAACCAAGGCAGCAACAGGAATCCTTAGATGAAACGATCTCCCCTGATCAGCCCCGAACTACTTGAACGCATCGTTGACGCTTCCGAAGATGGCATTGTGGTTGCCGAGCAGGAAGGCGATGAAAATATCCTCATCTACGTCAATAAAGGGTTTGAGCGCCTTACCGGCTATAGCGCAGATGAAATTCTTTATCGCGATTGCCGATTTCTGCAAAACGATGATCGTGATCAGGAAGCATTGAATGCTATCCGCGAAGCGCTGAAGGATTCGCGACCCTGCCGTGAAGTTCTGCGCAACTATCGCAAGGATGGCTCCATGTTCTGGAACGAGCTTTCCATGACGCCGGTTTTCGATGAGTCAGAAAACCTGATGTATTTCATCGGCGTGCAGAAAGATGTCACTGATCGAGTAGAGGCCCAGCTTGCGCTTGCAGAGCTGCAGGACAGCGATGAGCTGAAACGCAAGGCCCATATTCTCTAAAAGCACTAGAAAGTCTTGACCTTCAACCCCACTAGCGGTATATAGCGGCTAGGCGCTAATACAGCGTTTGGCGCTTCCTCTCATTGAGAAGCCGTTGTGATGCCGGTACGCCGGCTTGGGTTGGAGGGCATACCATGAGCCGTGACCCCTTAAATCGTGAAAACTACTCGGCCGAAAGCCTGGAAGCCGATGAGTTCGAAAACCTCGACGCTGTCAATGATGATCAGTTTGGCAAGCACAAACCCAGCAAGGCCGATACGCTGCGCGCTCGACGTCAGGTAGAAGCCTGGCTTGAAGAGCGGCGCCTTCAGCGTGACATCGAAGATGACTGGGACGCTTGACCCGACACTCTGATTGCGCACTCAGTTTAAAGGGGGCAGCGAACTTGTCTGCCTCTCGCGACTTGAATTCCTGTAATTGAGCTATTACCCCTAAACATGCCCTTGCATGTTTTATGCAGGGGCTGCAACGCTTGGCTCTCCCCTTCTGGCCTTTCCAGGCGTAGCGCACTATCATTTGAGCCCTACTCCAGCACACTGCTGTCGTTATTCATCAACCTAACGGATTTCCATGGCGCAATACGTATTCACCATGAATCGGGTTGGCAAAGTTGTGCCGCCCAAGAAACAAATTCTCAAGGATATCTCGCTTTCGTTTTTCCCGGGCGCCAAGATTGGCGTGCTGGGTCTGAACGGGGCCGGTAAATCCACACTGCTGCGTATCATGGCCGGTGTCGATAAAGAGTTTGAAGGTGAAGCTCGTCCGATGCCGGGTATCAACGTGGGTTACCTTCCCCAGGAGCCGCAGCTCGACGACGAGAAAAACGTTCGCGATACCGTCGAAGAGGCACTGGGCGCTATCAAGGAAGCCCAGGAGAAGCTGGACGCGGTTTACGCCGCTTACGCCGAGCCCGATGCCGACTTCGATGCCCTGGCCAGCGAGCAGGCCCGCCTTGAGAACATTATCGAAGCTGCCGATGCGCATAACCTCGAGCGCAAGCTTGAAGTAGCGGCTGAAGCGCTGCGCCTGCCACCGTGGGATGCCAAGGTTGGCAACCTTTCCGGAGGCGAGCGCCGCCGTGTAGCGCTTTGCCGGTTACTTCTTTCAAGCCCGGACATGCTGCTGCTCGATGAGCCTACCAACCACCTGGACGCTGAGTCGGTGGCCTGGCTTGAGCGCTTTTTGCATGACTATAACGGCACCGTGGTCGCCATTACTCACGACCGTTACTTCCTGGATAACGTGGCAGGCTGGATTCTGGAACTTGACCGCGGCCAGGGCATTCCCTTTGAAGGCAACTACTCCCAGTGGCTGGAGCAGAAAGAGCAGCGCCTGACTCAGGAAGCCAAGCAGGAAGCCTCGCGTCAAAAGGCCATCAAGCAGGAGCTTGAGTGGGTACGCAGCAACGCCAAAGGCCGTCAGGCCAAGAGCAAGGCGCGCCTTAACCGCTTTGAAGAAATGCAGTCCGGTGACTTCCAGAAGCGTAACGAGACCAACGAGATCTACATTCCGCCTGGTCCGCGTCTGGGCGACAAGGTGATTGAATTCCACAACGTCACCAAGCGCTTTGACGACAAGCTGCTTTATCAGGACCTCTCCTTCACCATTCCGCAAGGTGCAATTGTCGGTATCGTGGGCGGTAACGGGGCGGGTAAATCAACGCTGTTCAAGCTGGTCACGGGTAAGGAACAGCCCGATGAAGGCAGCGTGGTCATCGGTGATACCGTGGATATCGCCTACGTCGAGCAGTTGCGTGATGCGCTGGATGACAAGCAGACCGTATGGCAGGCGGTGTCCGGCGAGCAGGATATTCTCAATATCAACGGCTACGAAGTCTCTTCGCGTGCCTACGTAGGTCGCTTCAACTTCAAGGGTAACGACCAGCAGAAACGCCTGGATGAGCTGTCTGGCGGTGAGCGCGGGCGTTTGCAGCTTGCCCAGACCCTCAAGCAGGGGGCTAACGTACTGCTGCTGGATGAGCCCTCGAATGACCTGGATATTGAAACCCTGCGCGCACTGGAAGAAGCCCTGCTGGCATTCCCCGGCTGCGCGGTGGTGATCTCTCACGACCGCTGGTTCCTTGACCGGATTGCCACGCATATCCTGGCATTTGAAGGCGAGTCTGAAGTGGTCTTCTTCGATGGCAACTACACCGAATACGAAGAAGATCATAAAAAGCGGGTCGGCAACGATACGCCCAAGCGGATGAAGTACAAGCGCATTGATGCGTAATGCTTGATAAGCTCAGCATGCAAAAAGCCCCGCAAGGGGCTTTTTGTTTATCTGGGTTACTTGTCTGTCACGACAAACCCGAGCCTACTGAGCGCTCTTGCTAGCGGCGCCTGCCGGTAAACAGTGACACGATAAACAGAACCAAGAACAGCACAAACAGGATCTGGGCAATCGTCGAGGCGACGCCCGCAATGCCTGAAAACCCCAGCACACCTGCCACTATTGCAATAATCAAGAAAAGCATCGCATTGCCTAGCATCGTCTTTCTCCTTCTCCCTGGTGACGCTTTTAACTAAAAAAAGCGTACGTTACCTTACGTACGATCTGCTTCGACACTACTTAGCTTTGGTGATAAGCCGCTATTCGTCAAGAAAACCTAGAAGTAGTAAGCCCCCTTGGTGACCCCTTGAGCGATAAAGCGCATGATCCACTTCACCGGCCCAAGAAAGCGCATGCCGCCGGACTCGATGGCCAGGTGCGCCTGATGCGCTTCATCAGAGGCCATTTGGCGCAACAGCGCGTGCGAGCGCTGATCATCTACAATAAGCTGTGTCTGCTGGTCTTCATAGTGCTTGCCGGCAAGCTCTCGCGTGGCGGCGACCATCCCCAGGCTAAGACGGTCGCTCGCCAGGCCTGAGGCGGCCCCTACGCCGAAAGCGGTGGCATAGAAAAGCGGCGTAAAGCAGCTGGTACGGCTGTTCAACTGCATTAGCCGAGCGTCGCACCAGGCCATATGATCAAACGCTTCCGCGGCGGACTGCTCCATCTGGGAGCGTGCATGGGGCAGCGCTGCGGTGGCGCTCTGCCCCTGATAAAGCGCCTGATTGGCAACACTGATGACATGATTGACACGCATCAGCCCCGCCGTATGGCGTCGCTGATGGCCGTCAAACGCCATCTCTTCAAGTTTGCTTGCCGGGTCATTACGCTGAGGCTTGGCCGCATGAGGGGCCAGCGAGCGCAACGCGGCATCGAACTGCTGAATCAAACCATCAGACCGACTAAGTTGGCGCTTCATGGCGTACTCCGCATAACGGCTAACAGGTGATAGTCGCTACAAATAGTAAAAGGGCAATCGGCAGCTGCTTATCCGGCAGGCCAGGTAAAGTCACGGCCGCCCAGCAAGTGCATATGGATATGGTAGACCGTCTGCCCGCCTCTTTCGTTGCAATTCATCACTACCCGGTAGCCATCCTCGGCAAAGCCTTGCTGCTTGGCAAGCTGGGCGGCGGTGAACTGCAGACGGCCGATCAGGGCAAGGTCATCCTGTGCGATATCATTGAGGGTGGCGATGTGCTTCTTGGGAATGATCAGCTGGTGCGTGGGCGCCGTCGGACTGATGTCGTTGAAGGCCAGCACATGGTCATCTTCATAGACGATATCCGCCGGAATCTCGCGGTTGATGATCTTGCAGAATAGACACTCCATACCCACTCCTTGTTGTCGTCACGTTGACGGTGCATGAAAAGAACCGTCAGCGTAGAACCTTAGCGAAAGCGGCGCTGCGCCAGCAAGTGGCGTACCAGCGGCGCCAGAATAAGCTCCATGGCAAGCGACATGCGCGCCCCTGGTACCACAAGGGTATGCGGCCGTGTCATGAAGGCGTCCTTGATCATGGCCAGAAGCCAGGGGAAATCCACGGTCGAGGGGTCGCGAAAGCGAATGACCACGAACGACTCCGCGTCGGTAGGAATATCCTGCACCTCAAAGGGGTTTGAGGTATCCACCGTGGGCACGCGCTGAAAGTTGATATGCGTGCGCGAGAACTGCGGCTGGATATAGCGCACGTAGTCATTCATGCGGCCCAGAATCGTGTCGATCACCGCTTCCTGAGAGTAGCCGCGCAGCTTGGTATCACGATCGATCTTCTGGATCCACTCCAGGTTCATGGTGGGCGCCACCCCCACCAGCAGATCGACATGGCGGGCAATATCATACTCCTGCGTCACCAGGCCGCCGTGCAGACCTTCGTAGAAGAGCAGATCGGTACCACACGGCAGCGACTGCCACTCCGTAAAGGTGCCGATGCGGTAGCCCGCTTCGATCTTCTGCTTGTCCTCGGCGTGGATGTAGTGCCGGAACGTGCCCGTGCCGTGCTCTCCGTACTCGTTGAACAGCCCTTCAAGCCGGTCAAGAAGGTTTGCCTCGACCGCAAAGTGGGAAAGCTCGTCCTTGCGCTCGGGCTCCTCGCGAAAGATTCGATGCAGATCATCGCGGGTATAGCGATGAAACGCATCGCCATCCACCACGGCGGCATGTACGTCTTCTCGCAGGAACATGCGCTCGAAACTGCGCCGTACGGTGGTGGTACCCGCGCCGGAGGAGCCCGTCACGGCAATGATCGGATACTCCCGCGACATTAAGCGCCCCTCGCGTTGGCCAGCGCCTGACACACCGGCTCAGGCACGGTGACGGGTTTGCCTGTTTTCGTATCGATGAGCAGTTGATTCACTCGGGCGGTGGCCACCACGCGCTCGTCATCGCGCGTAACAACGCGCTGATACACGGCCAGCGCCTTGCCCACAGGCGCCGGCACTGCCGTTTCGATGATCAGCGCATCCGGAAAGCGCGCCTCGCTTTGATACTGCACGGCCAGATCCGCCACAATGCTTGGATAGCCCGCCATGTCCCACTCGGCCAACTCCAGGGCAGCAAAGGCCTGCACGCGCGCCTCGTGCAATAGCGACACCAGCGCATCATGGCCCAGATGCCGGCCGTAATTCATGTCGGTCACCCGCACCGTCAGGGGATGACGATGAATAATCGCTTCAGCGGGGAAATCCAGCTTTACACGTTCCATGCCTGTATCCTTTCGATGATGCGGGCGGCGCACGGGCAACGCCCCGTTACATGAAGTTGTTTATGCCTGCTGCTCACGGGCAATGGCCCGATAAGCGATATCACGGCGGTACTCAGCGCCTTCCCAGGCAATCGCACTCACACCCTTGTACGCCTGCTGCTGCGCCTCGCGCACGCTTTCGCCCAGCGCCGTCACGCACAGCACGCGCCCGCCAGCGGTGGTGATCTCCCCGGCGGCGTTTTGCACGGTACCGGCATGAAACACCTTGCTGTACTGCTCGGCTTCACTCAGGCCCTGGATGACATCGCCCTTGGCGTAGCTTCCGGGATAACCACCCGCTGCCATCACCACCCCCACGGCCGCCCGCGGGTCCCACTGGCACTTCTTGCCCGCCAGCTGACCATTCGCCCCGGCCAGGCAAAGCTCGGCCAGATCCGATGTCAAACGCATCATGATCGGCTGGGTTTCAGGGTCGCCAAAGCGGCAGTTGTACTCAATTACCTTGGGTTGGCCGGCGCTGTCGATCATCAGCCCGGCATACAGAAAGCCGGTATAAGGGTTGCCTTCGGCGGCCATGCCCTTCACGGTCGGCACGATCACCTCTTCCATGACGCGAGCGTCAATGTCAGGCGTCACGACCGGTGCTGGGGAATAGGCGCCCATGCCGCCGGTATTGGGACCAGTGTCACCGTCGTACGCACGCTTGTGATCCTGGCTTGTGGCCATGGGTACGATATTTTCACCGTCCACCATGACGATAAAGCTGGCCTCTTCGCCGTCGAGAAATTCCTCGATCACCACACGGGCGCCAGCGTCGCCAAAGGCATTGGCTTCGAGCATATCGCGAATGGCCGCTTCGGCTTCCGCTTCACTCATGGCAACAATCACGCCCTTGCCGGCGGCCAGGCCATCGGCCTTGATGACGATGGGAGCGCCCACCTGCTGCAAATAATCAAGCGCAGGCGCGACTGCCGTAAACGTCTGATAGGCCGCCGTGGGGATCTTGTGGCGTGCCAGAAAATCCTTGGTAAACGATTTGGAGCCTTCGAGCTGGGCGGCGGCCTGGGTGGGGCCGAAGATGGCAAGCCCGGCGGCCTGAAAGCGGTCTACCACGCCTTCCACCAGCGGTGCCTCGGGCCCGACCACGGTCAAGCCGATGTTTTCCTCACGCGCAAAGGCTTCAAGCCCGGCAAGATCAGTTGCCGCGATATCAATGTTGGTCAGCTTGGCTTCCGTGGCCGTACCGGCGTTGCCCGGCGCGACAAATACCTGCTCGACGTTGCTCGATTGCGCCAGTTTCCACGCCAGGGCATGCTCGCGGCCGCCGCCACCTATCATCAAAACCTTCATGTTCTTCCTTCTCGAACGGGAGAGCGATTATGCGCCGCATTATGCCACAAGGTGGGCTTACGTGGTGTCAGGAGGTTTTATCCTCATCGTCACCCTTGCGCTCTTGAGGCGTCTGATTCAGCGTCTTTTGCCAGAAGCGCATGTTCTCTTCGGCCAGCTCACGCATGAACTCCATGGGCGTGTGGCGCATGGCCTGCTGCCACTGTGTCTGCAAACGCTTCTGCTGCTCGAGCATCAGCTGGGTACCCTGCTCAAGATAACGCGCCAGCGGCAGCGGGGACGACATGTCGTACACTCGGATCAGCTGAGCCAGCAGGTCGTTGGAGAACACTTCCGCGTCGTTATCGGATTGCTCCTGCTCGATAATGATGGAAAGCAGAATGGTGCGTGTCAGGTCCTCGCCACTTTTAGCATCTTCCACACGAAAGGATTCTTCTTCGATAATCAGGTGGCGCAGGTCTTCAAGCGTTACATAACGGCTCTGCTGGGTATCGTACAACCTGCGGTTGGCATATTTGCGAATGACGCGCACTGCGTATCTCCTTAAACGCGATAGGGGCACTCCCCCAATGCTATTATTGTGCCTGCACCACGCGCCCATGCAAGCCATGTGACCAGATTAGTGCGCCAATCCTTTGACCAATAGATACCGATTATGAATTTGATTTTGCTTCATCCCGGCGAACTCGATCAGCAGGGCCAGGCACGTATCAGCGACCCGCGACGGCTTGCCCACCTGCGCGAGGTTCATCGCGCCACTCCTGGCGACCGGCTGACCGTGGGCGTTCAAGGTGGCAAGATGGGCAAGGCGCAGCTTATCGAGCTGACCCGCGAACTCGCCATCTTCGCGCTTGAACCCCTTACCGAGGCGCCGCCGCCAGCGCTTCCCGTTCATCTGGTGCTCGCGCTTCCCCGCCCTCGCATGCTGGCGCGAACGCTTGAGCATGTTACCGCACTCGGGGTTAAAGACATTACGCTGCTGCACACCAAGCGGGTCGAGAAAAGCTACTGGCAGTCACCGGAGCTTTTGCCGGAGAAGATTCATCAGCATCTGGTACTGGGCCTTGAACAGGCGCGCGACACGCGGCTACCCAGCGTTGTTCTGAGCAAAGGGTTCAGGCCGTTTATCGAAGAGCAGCTGCCAGCATTACTGGGCGAGCGGCGTGGGCTGGTCGCTCATCCGGGTATGCCAATGGAATGTCCGCGGGGCATCAGCGAGCAAACGCTGCTGCTGGTAGGCCCGGAAGGCGGGTTTATTCCTTGGGAAGTTGAAAAGCTTCAGGAAGCGGGGTGCCAGGGAATGCATCTAGGCCCCCGTATCCTGCGTGTTGAAACCGCCGTGACGGCACTGCTGTCACGGCTGTTTTAAACACGTTCTACAGCTTAGGCTACCCCATCAGGACTGATCGTCCTCAGGGTCGTGGCGAACAACGGTGGCGTCGTCACCACAGTCGGGGTCCTGCAAGAAGGTGTTACGCACATCTAAAAGCCCCAGATGGCTGATGGTGCGGCGCCCCAGCAGCATCGGGTAGAGCATTTCTTCGCGGTCGCGCAGACTGAATTGCTCTTCGTAGATAGTGTCGCCCATGCACACTTCCAACAGTACGACAGGACGCTCGTCACGCCCGCCCGCACCGCGCACGGTCTGCTCACGGTAGAGCGGGCGCTCCAGGCGGTCGCTGAACTCTTCACCGCTGATCTGATCCTCAAGCTTCAAGCGAAAGCGTACCCACTCCTCGCCTTCTTTCTCGAAGGTTTCGATATCGCGTGCATCCAGTGATGAGGTCAGCGCCCCGCTATCGAGCTTAGCTTTGACCATGATACCGGGTTCGATGGTGGCATTCTCGATCCAGCCGAATACGTCATCGTCATTTGCCACGGCGCTTGCCGCCAGCGTACTTGCCAACATTGTGCCTAACAGCGTCTTACTTACAAACCTCATAGCATCGTCCTTGGTGAAATAAGAGATCGTTCGTTGATTCAACGAGCCTGACGCAGCCGCTCAAGCAGCGACTGAGTAGCAAAAGCATCCGGCGTCAGCCCCTGGTCACGCTGAAAGGCGCGAAGCCCCTCGCGCGTGTTAGGGCCCATCACGCCATCCGCGCCACCTACCGAGTAACCCACATCGTTCAAGCGCTGCTGGAGCTCCTTGACGTCATCTCGGGTCAGCGTCGCTTCATTACGTGGCCACGCCTGCTGAATACCCTCGCGTCCGGCAATTTTATCTGCCAGGGTCGCTACGGCCAGCGCGTAGCTGGTCGCGTTGTTGTAGCGCAGAATCGCCCGGAAGTTAGGGCCTGTCAGAAAGGCAGGGCCGTTGGCACCGGCGGGAATCACCACGGCGGCGCTTTCGAAATCAGGAAGCTCCCCGCCCTTCTGGGCGCGTACACCCTGACTTGCCCACTCGGCACTGCTGCGCCGTTCCGTCTGAGCGTAATCAAAGGAGGCTGGCAGTACCACTTCCACACCCCAGGGCTGGCCGGTCTGCCACCCGGCTTTTGCCAGGTAGTTGGCCGTTGAGGCCATGACATCAGGGATACTGCCCCAGATATCACGGTGCCCGTCACCATCGCCATCGACCGCATAGGCTTCGAAACTGCTGGGTATGAACTGGGTATGGCCCATGGCACCCGCCCAGGAGCCCTTCATGCGCTCGGCGGAGATATCGCCCTGGTCGATGATGCGCAGCGCCGACAGCAGCTCTCCTCGAGCGAACTCGTGGCGCCGGCCGTCGTAGGCCAGCGTAGCGAGCGCCTCGATGGTGGAAAAGTCACCGAAATTGCTGCCGTAGTTACTCTCGATACCCCAGATAGCCACGATGATTTCAGCCGGTACGCCAAAACGCTGCTGCATTTCAAGCGCGGTTTGCCGATGCTCGGCTAGCCGCTCGCGCCCGGTATTGACACGGGTTTCGGATGCTGCGGAATCCAGATAGTCCCAGATAGGCCGTACAAACTCGGGCTGGTAACGGTCAAGCTCAATGACGCGGTCACGGTAGCGGACGCCATCGAGCGCTGAGGCAAGGGTTGCCTCGCTGATTCCCTGAGCGGCGGCAAAACGGCGAAAGTCGCTGACCCACTGCGCAAAATTGGCATAGCGCAGCTCCTGGGCACCGCGAGCATCCACTTCGCTCATCAACTGAGGGCTTGCATAAGCGCTGCCGCCCATCAGCAGCGAAACCATGCCAGCGGTAAGGGTGGCGTGACACAGCAGGCGGCGCAGCGGTAAATCGGTCTTAAGAGACATAGCGTCTATCCTTGGGCAATCCTTGGCAAGGCTGATAATGGCCTAGAAAATAACCGGATACCAGAGTTTGTACGAAAACGCCCGCCGCTTGACGACATTTCGCCCAGGCTATTCGTCTGTCTCTTCAAGCTCGCTACGCGGTACCAGCCAGCGCTGCCACTCTTCTGGCATGACGTAGGGCTTGGCAAACTGGGCCGGCGCGCTTCGCCAAGGCTGGTGCCGCTCGACCCCATGGGGAAGCGAATCCAGGGCGGGCAGCCAATAAGCGACATAGAGACCTTTCGGGTCGTAGTAACTCGCCTGCTTGAGCACGTTGAAATAGCGGTCCTGACGCGGGTCACGCCCTACGCCAGCAATATAGCGCCAGTTCCCCCAGTTGTTGGCCACGTCATAATCGATCAGGCAGTGCTCGAACCAGCAGGCCCCCAGGCGCCAGTCAACATTCAGATCCTTGACCAGAAAGCTTGCCGCGTTCTGCCGCGCCCGGTTGGAGATCCAACCCGTCTGACGCAGCTCGATCATCGCAGCATCTACAAAGGGTACGCCGGTTCTGCCTTCGCGCCACACGTTGAACGCCTGACATGGGACCGGAAGTGCCTGCTGGCCAAAAAGCCTGGCCCCTTCCAGCCGGGCAGCCAGATGAAAATATTCGCGCCAGAGAAGCTCGAAAATGATCAGTTGGCTGGATTCGTCGCTACCGTGCGCCTGCTCCCAGGCAAGCACCTTATCGCGCACTTGCCGCGCTGACAGGCAGCCACGGGCGAGCCAGGTCGAAAGTCGGGTCGAAAAGTCTGTACCGAGTAAACCATTGCGGGTCTTCTTGTACTTGGCAGGGCCGTTCTGGCGGCAGATATAGTGCTGCATACGCTCATGGGCAGCATTTTCGCCCCCCACATACACCATGCCCTGACGCTCATCAGGCTGCCAGCGTGCCGTTTGAGCACATACGGCTTTTAGAGGCGGAAACCCTCGCGGCGCTTCCGGCCAGCCGGGCAGGGTAAAAGGCGCGGGCAGTGCGCTGGGAATAGTGGCGTTTTTTTCAATACAGCGACGGAAGGCGGAAAAGCTTTCCGGCAGCGCCTCGAGCTCAAAAGGCAGCTCATGACTATCCAGCAGGCAACCACCTTCCAGCGTCTTCAGCGTGGTCGTGGGAGGCAAGGCGCGCGATACGGCATCTATATGCCGTGTCTCTTCAAATCCTGGGTGCTTTGCCACGCGCACTTCGCGGGCATCAAGCGAAGCCGCAACGTGAACAACGACCTCGGCAGGGTCGCCAATACGCACCAGCAGATCGCTGCCAAGTTGCAACAGCTCGCCACGTAGCTCCATCAGGCTTTGCCACAAAAACCGTAGCCGAGCGGGGCCAATCCGGGGCGTCGATTCGCCTTCGACAGCAGGTTCAAGCCACTTCTGGTTCAACACGTAAAGACACAGTAACTGATCGGGTCTTGATGAAAAACGCAGTAAGGGATTATCGGCGACACGCAAATCGTCTTGCAGCCAGACAATATCGATCGTGCTGTTCATGGTCTTGCCTCCTCGGCATGCGTTGCTGCCTGGTGTCGTGATGGCCGCGCTTACTGCAGTAGCGCATCGATTCCAGGAGCACACTTATCGTCTAAGGAAAATAAGCGCTGGTAGTAATCGCACACTGAATGTGTTGGGTAAAACGGGTAGCGTCAGCGAATTTAAACAGTTAAAAGATGCGTGGCGCACCAAAAACGTAGACATCATAACTTATACAGTACAATTATTGTACATAAACATGTAAACGGCTTTTAACGCTACTCACAGTGTTTCGGCATAAAAAAAGCCACCTTCAAGGGTGGCTTAAATTGGCTGTATTTTTCGACTCGCTGTTCGCCAATTAATGAAACGGCAGCTGCAATTAATCCGGATCGGTAGCCCGCGGCTGGCGCTTGGCGTTTTCCTGGGTTTCCAGGCCGCTTTTGAGCTCGTGAGTCAGCGGGTCGTAGTTGGGGCGAAGCTCATCCTTGACCGTTCCACTCCAAAGCCGCGAGCCGACAAAGTAGCCCGCCCGCCCAATGACATGGGCAGCCACCGGCGCGGTCATCAGAATGAATACGATAATGGCAAACGAACGCGCAACCACGCCCACTTCGGCAAAGTGCATGGCGGCCGCCAGCATGATCAGAATAACGCCCAGCGCGGCCGCCTTGGTGGTCGCATGCATACGGGTCAGCAGGTCAGGCAGGCGTAAAAGGCCTACCGCTGCCAGCAGCATGAATAAAGAGCCTGTGAGCAGCAGCGCCCCTTTAATGGCCTCAATCATCGCGCGGCCCTCCTCGTTCCAGAAAGCGTGCAAAACCAATGGCGGCCAGAAAGCCCATCAGGGCAATCACGATCGCCGCATCTAGAAAGCTCGCCACGCCGGATTGAATGGCGTAAACCCCGACAAGCCCGACCACGGTAGTGGAGAACAGCTCAAGCGCGACCACCCGGTCCGGCAGGCTCGGCCCGCGCACCACGCGTACAAAGGCCAGTATGAGCGCCAGGCCCATGATGACCTGACTAATCAATAAAACCGTATCCATTAGCGAAATAACTCCAGGGCTCGGTGCTCCATCTCTTTGAGATTACGGCGCAGCTCTTCCTCATCATCAAGGAACATGGCGTGGATATACAGCACCTTGCGGTCGTCTGAAACATCCAGGCTGAGCGTGCCGGGTGTCAGCGAGATCAGGTTGGCCACCATGGTAATTTCCATTTCCGTGCGCGCAGAAAGCGGCATGGCAATCACGCCGGGCTGCATGTGCCAGGGCGGCGTCACGATATCGAACGCTACTCGCAGGTTGGCCTGCACAAGCTCTTTCAGGAAAAACCCCAGAAAGCGGATGATGCGCGGTATCCGCGCCGGATACCCCTTGAGCGCACTTACCTGTGGCTCGATAAGCACCAGGGCGATATAGCCAAACACCATCCCCACCAGCAGGTTCAGGCCGGTAAAATCGCCGCTTAAAAGCACCCACGCCAACCCCAGCAGCAGGTTCCAGATAGCACCGGTCATGGAGTACCCTCCCCGCCAATGGTGTTCATGTCGGGCTGGGGCGTGTCTGTCTCCAGCAGCGCCTCTTGTGCATTGGCGGCCACGCCCAGCACCGCTTCTATGTAGCCTTCAGGAGCAAACAGCTGCTCGCCGATAGTGTTCATCACCAGCATGATCGGCTCGGCAAAGATACCGATCAATACTGAAAACAGCGCCAGCACCACCACCGGCAGATACATCATCCACAGGCTAGGCTTGATCAACCGGCCATCGTCGCCGCTCGGCGTGGAGGATACCGGCACGTGGTTCTCCTCGGGCAAGGCTTTCCAGAACACCTCGTTCCAGATCTTGACCATGGAGTAAAGCGTCATCAGGCCAACCGCCAACGCAATACCGGTCACCACATACGCTTCGGCCTCTATGCCCGCGCGCACAATCACGAACTTGGCGAAAAAGCCCGACAGCGGCGGCACCCCGGCAAGCGAAAAAGCCGAGATAAAGAAAGCGACCGCAAGCCAGGGCCGCTCCTTGTAAAGTCCGCCCATCTTCTTCAGTTGGTAGGTGCCCTGCAAACGATGGGTAATCCCGCTGATCAGGAACAGGTTCGTCTTGACCACGATGTTGTGCATGATCGCAAACACCCCGCCGGCAATGGCCAGCGGCGTGTAAAGCGCCAGGCCCAGAATCATGTAGCCAATCTGGCTGACGATATGAAACGAGAGAATACGCCGAAACTCGTACTGTGCCGCCGCGCCCAGCACACCGGTCACCATGGTCAGCACTGCGCCCCACAGCATGATGTCCTGCAGGTAGCCCATGGACTGATCGAAAATAAGGGTAAAGACACGAAACAGTGCATAGACCCCCACCTTGGTCAGAAGGCCTGCAAACAGTGCAGACACCGCGACCGGCGGCGTGTGATAGGAAGCTGGTAGCCAGAAAAACAGCGGAAACGCCGCTGCCTTGATACCAAAGGCCACCATGAACATGACCGCCAGCACTTCGACCATGCCCGCGTGCTCGACCATGTCGATACGCAGCGCAATATCCGCCATGTTGAGCGTTCCCACCGTGCCGTAAAGCAGGCCGACCGCGGAGAGGAAGATTACCGACGCCAGCAGATTCAGCGTGACGTATTTGATCGCCCCTTCCATCTGCGCCCGCTCACCACCCAGAATCAGCAGCGCAAAGGAAGCCACCAGCATGACCTCGAACCATACGTAAAGGTTGAAGATATCGCCGGTCAGAAAAGCGCCCGCCACACCGGCCAGCAGCAGGTGCATCAGCGGGTAGTAGCCAAACTTTTCATGCCCGCGCCCGGTGGTGGCCAGTGAGTAGATACCCATGGCCAGGCCGATGATACCGGTCATCAGAATCATCACCGCGCTCAGCATATCGGCGATCAGCGTAATCCCGAATGGTGCCGGCCAGCTACCCATCTGCATGGTGATGTAGCCTTCGGAAAGCGTAGCTACAAACAGCCACAGGCTGGCAATCAGAAGGGCGATATTACCGGCGACGGCAACAAACCGCTGCATTGGCCGCGAGCGCCAGAACAGCAGGGAAACGGCCCCGGAAAGCAGGGGCAAAAGGATGGGAAGAGCAACTTCAGGCCTCACGTATCGGTATCCTTCATCTTGTCCAGATCATCGGCCTTGACCACTTCGTAGGCACGTCGGATCAGCACCACGGCAAACGCCAGCACCCCGAAGGCGATCACGATGGCGGTCAGCACGACCGCCTGAGGCAGCGGGTCGGCCACCTCGCCGACGGGCTGCAGCATGCCTTCCGGAATCAGCGGAGGCGCGCCGCGCGTCATTCCCGCCGTGGTAAATATCAACAGATTGGCGGCGTTGGAAAGCAGCAGCAGCCCGATGACCAGCTTGACGATGGAGCGTCGCAGCATCATGAAAATGGCGGTTGCATACAGCAGCCCTATCGCCAGCGCCATTAGCGGTTCCATAGGTTCTCTCCCGTTAACTCAAGGTTCATCCTTGTCTACCTCCATCAACGCCATGACCATGCCGATCACTGACCCCAGTACTGCCAGATAGACACCGATATCAAAGATCAGCGGCGTCGAGGCCTTGAAGTCGATGACCGGGATCGTCCACCACTGGGCGGTCAGAAACGGCTGCCCCATGAACCAGGCAGGCACCACCGACACCATGCCCAGCAGCAGGCCCACGCCGATCAGGTCGCGCGGATCGACCATGCGCAGCACTTCCTTGGTGGCGCTCACGCCAAAGGCCAGAAGATAGAGCGTGAATGCCCCCGCCGCGACCAGCCCGGCGATAAAGCCGCCACCCGGCTCATCGTGTCCTCTAAGCAGCAGGAACACGGAAAACATCAATTGCAGTGGCATCAGAAAGCGCGCTGCGGTGTTGAGAATGATCGTCCCTGACTTAACCATCGTACGGCTCCTGAGTGTCTGACTTGCTGCTTTCAGCGGCCGTCCTGGGGCTTTCCGGCTCGTGGCGCAGCTTGAGCATGGCGATGACCCCGATCGCGGCCAGTGCCAGCACGAACATCTCGCCCAGCGTATCCAGCGCCCGGTAATCCACCAGGATCACGTTGACGATATTGCGTCCATAGGCCAGCGGCGCGCTGTTTTCGACCATGTAGGTGGAAATGGACTCGAACTGGTCGATGCTCCAGGCCGTCATGATCAGCAAGAAGATCAGAATGCCCATCATCGCCGCCACCGAGCCATCGCGGATACGCTCCAGGCTAGTGGAAAGATGCGAAAAGCGCGGCAGCCTGAACAGCACCAGCACCAGCAGAATCACCGTAAGGGTTTCCACCAGCAGCTGGGTAATACCCAGGTCAGGTGCACTGAACAGAATAAATACCAGCGCAATCGAGAAGCCCATGATACCCACCGACACCACAGCGCCCAGGCGCGACCGGGTCACGGTGGCAAACAGTGCACTCATGGTCATGGTGCCCACCACGATCACCTCGTGAAAGCGCACATCAAGATCGAACGCCAGCAGCGGCGAATGGCGCAGCAGGATCGAATTGCCGATCAGCGCAATCAGCACCACCAGCATGACCAGAATGTAATTGCGCATATAGCCGTTCTGAAGGATGCGGGTCTGCCATTCGGAGAACACTACCATGCCGTTCAGCAAGCCCTCGTAACCTGCCTCCGGGCCGCGGCGCATGGCCGGCGCCAGTATCGAAAGCCGGGCGCGCACGTCATCCCAGTACTTGAACAGCAGAAAACCGAGCGCCAGGCTTACCACCGACATGACCAGCGCCAGATTGACGCCGTACCAGAGTGACAGCGTGATATCCATGGGCTCGCCGGATACCGCACTGGCCGCCGAGGTCAACAGCGCATTCACCCCAAACGCACCTGGCGCAATGCCGAACGCGATGGAACCTACGCTCAAGAGCCCAGGCCCGATGAGCATGCTCAGCGGCGCTTCATGGGGTGCCTTGGGCGTGTGATGGCGCGTGCCGTAAAAGGGGCGCAAGGCGATAATGGCCGCCACTGCAATGGTCAGCACCGCGCCAAGGAAGGCGAAGATGACCAGCAGGCTCCGATAATCCCCTGCCCCCAGCGCCGCCTCGAATTTCAGCTCCTTACCGATAAAGCCAAACAGGGGCGGCACGCCCGCAAGCGAGAGCGCCGCGGCCAGGGCAATCATGGCGGTTACCGGCATCAGCGGCCTGAGCCCGCCCATGGCGGTGACATCCTTCGTGCCCGTTTCGTGATCCAGATTGCCGGCCACCATGAACAGCGCCCCTTTATACATGGAGTGGGCAAGCAGAAAGGTGACGAACGCGGTCATGGCATATTCAGTGCCAATTCCCAGCAGCATGGTGAGCGTCCCCAGCGCCATGATGGTCGAGTACGCCAGCAGCTTCTTGACGTTGGTATGGTGAATTGCGAGAAAAGCCCCTACCAGCAGGGTCGTCGCACCCACTACCGAGAGCACACCCACCCAAAGCGACGTGCCGCCCAGCTCCGGCTGAAGTCTCGCCAGCAGGTAGATGCCGGCCTTCACCATGGTAGCCGAGTGTAGATAGGCCGAAACCGGTGTTGGCGCGGCCATGGCGTTGGGCAGCCAGAAATGAAACGGGAACTGGGCTGACTTGGTAAAAGCGCCCAGGAGCAGGCAGATAAGCATCGGGGTATACAGAGCATGCTCGCGCAGGTCGGTTTCCATGGCGCGAATATCGGTAAGCGACCAGCTGTCGCTGGCCACGCCCAGCATCACCAGCCCCGCCATCAGGGCAAGCCCGCCGGCGAAGGTGACAAAAAGCCCCTGACGAGCGGATTTACGCGCCTGCAAGTCGGCATGGTTGAAACCGATCAGCAGATAGGAGGTTACGCTGGTCAGCTCCCAGAAGATGAACAGCGTCACCAGACCGTCTGCCAGCACCAACCCCAGCATGGAGACCATGAAGGCCATCAGTGCTAGATAGAAGCGCGCAATATCAGGGTGACCCTTCAAATAGCCGCCGGCATACACCAGCACGCACGTGCCGATGACCGTAATCAACAAACCAAACAGCAGCGATAGGCCGTCCAGTAAGAAGGTAAGGCTGATACCCAGCGAGGGCACCCACTGCCACTCCAGAAGCACAGGGCCGTCATTGATGACCATTGGTGCCTGGGAAAACAGCCAGGCGGCGATCAGGCCAGGAAAAAGAGCCAGTACCAAGCTCGTGCGGTCTGCAAACCAGCGGTGCAGCATAGGGGCCAGCGCAGCCAGTACAAACCCCATTAAGACGGCGAATTGCATCTAGCGATATCTCCTGAGTAACAGTCCCACGCGGGGCGGGTCCTTATGGCGTACGGGGCCTCATTGGGCAAGCCGCTAACCTCATCCCTGTCAGCGGCTAATTAACCAGCCTTTACAAGCAAGCATTCCAAAGCCCCCCTGCCCAAAGGGGCAGAAGCGCTTTTTATTAGCGGCCTGAACGTTAAATAAAGGTGATCTAAAGTCGTAGACTCTATAACAGACAACCACCAGTTGCCAGACAACCTTTAAATGAAATCAAATAGATAGCGTGCTTATTTTATTCACCATCGGGCCTTGGCCCGGGCTATTTCACGGCTTGGGCAACCACCCGGAAAGCTCGTTATTGATCACGTCCACCAAGGCGGCAATATGATCGTCACGATCATTCAAACAGGGAATATAGCTGAACGTCTCTCCCCCGGCAGCCATGAAGCTGTCATGAATCTCTTCCTTGATCTCCTCGAGCGTTTCAACGCAGTCAGAAGAGAACGCCGGCGACATGATGGCAATATGCTTATGCCCCTGCCGGGCAAGACTTGCCACATGTTCCACCGTTGCCGGACCGACCCACTTTTCAGGCCCGAACTGCGACTGGAACGCCGTATCCACCTCCTCCTTGCCAAACCCTAAGGCCTCGCGCAGAAGGCGCGTGGTTTTCTGACACTGGCAGTGATAGGGGTCGCCTTCCAGCAGGTAGCGCTCCGGTACGCCGTGGTAGCTTGCAACAAGCTTGGTGGGCCGCGTTTCAAGCTGGCGGTATACGTCGGTGACCGAATTGGCGAGTGCCTGTATATACGAGGGCTGATCGAAATAGGCGGGCACCGTGCGAATCGAGGGCTGCCACTTCATCTTCATCAGCGCACGAAACGCTTCATCGTTGGCCGTGGCCGTGGTGGGCGAGCCGTACTGCGGGTAGAGCGGAAAGAACACGATGCGCTCGCAGCCCTTCTCCTTCATGCGATTGAGCACGCTTTTGGTGGAAGGGTTGCCATACCGCATGCAGAAATCGACGTCGACGCTATCGCCGTACAGCGCTTTCAGCCGCTCGGTCAGCTTTTCGGTCTGGGCGCGAGTAATGGTCAACAGCGGGCTTTCGTCTTTTTCCGTATTCCAGATACTTCTGTACGCCTTGCCCGACGAGAAGGGTCGCTTGGTCAAAATGATCAACTGTAAAAGCGGCTGCCACTTCCAGTTGGCGTAATCGACCACGCGCTTGTCGGACAGGAACTCACTCAGATAGCGGCGCATGGACCAGTAGTCGGTAGCGTCCGGCGTTCCCAGATTGGCCACCACCACGCCCACTTTGGCGCGCGGCACGCCCGGATGATGACTGGGGGCATGGGCCAGACGGCCTTCGCCCGGTTGATCCAGTTTAACGCTATCGATCATTACGCTTACTCCCACAAGACGACTTAATGAACGAAATCCTATCACTTTTCCGCAAAGCCGCGGCATAAAGTTATACTATCAGCACTATTTGTATAACAGCAGGTAAAGACATGTCCAAGCCCTTGCTGCTGGTGCTGGGCGATCAGCTCTCGCTTTCGCTGGCCACCTTTAAAAATGCATCTTCCAACGCCGTAGTCGCGCTGTGCGAGGTGGCCGAAGAAGCCCGCTACGTCCCCCACCATATACATAAAATCGGGCTATTTCTGGCTGCCATGCGGCATTTTGCCGTAATACTTCGAGAGAGCGGCTTCAAGGTTCACTACACCCGGCTCGATGATGCCGACAACACCCACTCATTGATCGAAGAAGCCGAGCGCATTGCAAAGCTGTATGGGTGTGACAGCATCCGGGTGGCGCGACCGGGCGAGTGGCGGCTATGGGATCAGATGCAGCAACGAAGCAATAACGCCTTGGCGTGGACCCTTCTGGAAGATGACCGCTTCTACACCACGCCTGAAACGTTTGCCAGCTGGGCCAAAGGGCGTAAACAGCTTCGACTCGAGTACTTCTACCGCGAACAGCGCAAGCGTACTGGCCTTCTGATGGAAGGCGATGAGCCAGCGGGCGGCCAGTGGAATTTCGACCACGCCAATCGCGAGCCCATGGATGCCCGGCGCGATTTTCCGGCACTCCCCGCGCATCGTCAGGATGCAATAACCCGAGAAGCACTCGAGGACGCCCGGCGCCACTTCGGCGAGCACATGGGGTCGGTCGAGAGCTTCAACCTGCCGGTGACCCGCCGCCAGGCGCTGGTGGACCTCAAGCACTTCATGGAGCATAGCCTCGCCGATTTTGGCCGCTACCAGGATGCCATCAGCGACAGCGAGCCGTTTCTCTGCCACTCACGTCTTTCCGCCGCGCTCAACATCGGGCTTCTTGCACCTCAGGAAGTTTGCGAAGCCGCCGAGCAGCGCTACTACGCAGGCGATGCACCGATCAACGCCGTGGAAGGTTTTGTCCGCCAGATTCTTGGCTGGCGCGAATACGTGCGCGGGCTTTACTGGACCCAGATGCCTGGCTACAAGGCCGAGAACCGGCTCAACTTTCGCCGTAACCTGCCCGCTTTCTACTGGGATGCCAACACGGATATGCGCTGTCTCAAGCGCGCCGTCGAGATGACCATCGACAACAGCTACGCGCATCATATCCAGCGCTTGATGATTACCGGCAATTTTGCGCTACTGTGCGGTATCAAGCCCGAAGCGCTCTGCGACTGGTATCTGGCGGTCTACGCTGACGCCTGCGAATGGGTAGAACTTCCCAATACCCTGGGCATGGTGCTGCATGCCGACGGCGGCCTGATGGGTTCCAAACCTTACTGCGCGTCAGGCAAATATATCGACAGGATGTCGGATCATTGCCAGCACTGCCGCTATTCACCCAAGCAGGTAACCGGGCCTGACGCCTGCCCGTTCAACAGCCTTTACTGGCACTTCCTGGAAACCCACGCCGAGCGCTTGAACCGTAACCCCCGCATGAAGCTTATCTACGGCTCACTCTCACGCATGAAAGACGAAAAACGCGAAGCCATTCGCCAGCAGGCCGAGCAGTTTCTTGCCCATCTTGAAACCAGCACAGACTATGGCCAGAAACTCCATACGCAAGGCTACGCCAAGAGGTCATCATGAGCCAGCCATCTCCCCTTTACGCCACCGCACCCGTGACCCTTTACCACGACGGCCACTGTCCGTTCTGTCAGTTAGAGGTTGCGTGGTTACAAAAACACCGCCACCGTGAGCGTATCAGGCTTGTGGATATTCAGGAGAAAGGATTTAACGCAGCAGATACCGGCCGGACATTCGAGGAGATGATGGGTCAGCTGCATCTAAAAGACAGCAGTGGCTATTGGTATGTGGGGATGGATGCCAGCCGGGCCTTGTATGCAGTTCTAGGCTACCGGCGGCTGGTAAGACTTTCCTGCTTACCGGGCCTGCAAGGCGTGATGAATGCAGGCTACCGTTTCTTTGCCCGTCGCCGAATTCGGCTTGGGCGGTGGTGGGATAAACGTCGCAGCGGCGACGGCTAGTGAGTGGGTAAGGATACCGCCTGGCGATGCTTACGTGTCTTTCTTAAACCTGCTCCGGTAATCAGAATACCAGCGGCATGCGCGAGGTCAGCGGTTCGCTGTAGTGAGCATCGCGGCCAATCATTTCGTCATGAGGCACGTGCTGCACCAGGTAAGCTCGGTAAATGCCGGCTCGTTTGAGCTCTAGATAGATATCATCGAGCGAGCGAAACATGATCGGCTTGCTACGCTGAGTAAGCATATGCCGTTTGCCTTCTACATCTTCCAGTTCGAGCTGATAAAAACCACTACCCGAATGCGTAATAACGCGAATTTCGAAATTGTCGTGGCTATCGACGAACTGCTTCAGCGCTTTCAGTTCCATGGTTCCCTCCTGTTATTGAATCAATCAATAGGGCACAGCATGACCATGCCCTATTACATTCCTGTTACCTTACCTTGGCACTACTTAGTCAAGACGGCAACTTTTCAGGAGGGTTCCTGACCACTAACGCAACAAATGGGTCGGATTATTGATATTCGGAAGGATCTATCGCCTTACCCAATGAGTTGCGGTCAATCCAGTTGCCACCCTTGGTTTCCTTGTAGCGAAATACCACCCTATCGCCTACCGCCACCGGAAGCTCGGAATCTTCTGTCTGGTAGCTGTACTTCTCGCCTTCCACGACCAGAAAGTAGCGATACAGGTCAGGCATGCCCAGCCACTCCTTGAAGGGCCCTTCCCGCTCCAGTTCCTGAAGTTCTCCACGCCCTTCAAGCTTGGGAAGACGCTGACGATTACCACGCCGAAAACCACCTGCCATGTAGTACTCCCGTTGTTCCGATATTCTCTATTCAGTCAAGGTATTGCTGACAACCCCTCGACACTTGCATCAATCGCCGAAGGCCTCACCGTAACTGTCCGGGGCGAGATCTTCAAAGCGGGTATATTTACCGATGAACGCCATATGGACCGTGCCAATAGGCCCGTTACGCTGCTTGCCGATAATCAGCTCGGCCAACCCCTGGTTATCCGGATTATCCTGGTTATAGACTTCGTCACGGTAGACGAAGGCGATAACGTCCGCATCCTGCTCGATGGCGCCGGATTCGCGCAAATCCGACATCACAGGACGCTTGTTGGGGCGCTGCTCAAGCGAACGGTTAAGCTGAGAAAGCGCCACTACCGGGCACTTGAACTCTTTTGCCAAGCCTTTCAACGAGCGCGAGATTTCCGAAATCTCGCCGGTACGGTTTTCCGAAAAGCCCGGAATCTGCATCAGCTGAAGGTAGTCGATCATGATCAGCGCCATGTTGCCGTGCTCACGCACCACTCGGCGCAGCCGCGAGCGCATTTCGTTGGGCGAAAGCGCGGCGGTATCATCAATGAACAGCTGCTTGTCTTTCAACAGGTTGACCGCCGAGGTGAGGCGCGGCCAATCCTCGTCTTCAAGCTGGCCCGAGCGCACGCGGGTCTGATCGATACGCCCAAGCGATGACAGCACCCTGAGCATCAGCGACTCCGCGGGCATCTCCATGGAGAACACCATCACGGGCTTGTCGCTTGAAATGACGGCGTGCTCGACCAGGTTCATGGCAAAGGTGGTCTTACCCATCGAGGGGCGCCCGGCGATAATCACCAGATCCGAAGGCTGCAAGCCTGAGGTCATCTCATCCAGGTCACGAAACCCTGTGGAGAGGCCGGTCATCTCACCTTTGAGGTTGAACAGCTCGTCGATGCGGTCGACCGCCTTGGTCAGAAGCTCGCTCATGCCGATAGGGCCACCCGTCTTGGGACGCTCTTCGGCAATCTGGAATACCAGCCGTTCGGCTTCGTTAAGCAGCTCATCGGCAGGCCGCCCTTGAGGCGCAAAGGCACCCTCGGCGATCTGATTGGCAGCCCGGATCAGCTTTCGAAGCGTTGCCCGCTCGCGCACGATATCGGCATAGGCGCGAATATTGCTCGCCGACGGCGTATTGCGAGCAAGCTCGGCAAGAAAGGACAAGCCGCCCACGGTATCCAGATGATCGCGCGCCTCAAGCGCCTCGGACAGCGTGATGACGTCCAGAGGCTGGCCCGACTCCGCCAGGTGAATCATGACGTTGAACACCAGACGGTGCTCGTAACGATAGAAATCATCGGCTACCAGGCGCTCGGAAACGTTGTCCCACGCCTGATTATCCAGCATCAGCCCGCCAAGCACCGACTGCTCCGCCTCCAGCGAATGCGGCGGCAGCTTGACCGCTGCCGTTTCCTGATCAGCAGAAGGCTGGTCCATAGCGAGCTCCTTTCAACAGTGCAGCATAGCCGATAAAGGCCACTATCTTAATCGGCCAGCACGCACCTAACCAGCGGCTGACCCTCTCAATGCGCAATATGTCTAAACACCCCACTCATGGACAAACCGGGACGCTTAGAAATAACAAAGGGCGCGGGATAACCCGCGCCCTTCTAGGCGTAAATAGCAGCAGCAGAGCTTACTCTGCGACAACTACCACGCGTACAACGGCGTCCACTTCTGCATGCAGGTGGAGGTCGATGTCGTATTCGCCAGTTTGACGAATCGGGCCTTGCGGCATACGTACTTCGCTCTTGGCAACATCGATGCCGGCAGAGGAAATAGCGTCGGCCAGGTCGCGCGGACCGATTGAACCAAACAGCTTGCCTTCGTCGCCAGCTTTGGACACCAGAGAAAGCTCGATGTCGTTCAGCTGTTCAGCGCGCGCCTGGGCTTCAGCCTTGCGCTCAGCGGCTTGAGCTTCAAGCTCGGCACGCTGTGTTTCAAACGCTTCAACGTTTTCCTTGGTTGCCGGTACGGCCAAGCCGTAAGGCACCAGGTAGTTACGTCCATAACCAGGCTTGACAGTGACCTTGTCACCCAGGCCGCCCAGCTTACCAATGTTGTCGAGCAGAATGACTTCCATCTCGTAAACCTCTTGTCAGTTGCCGCGGGCAAGGCGTGCGCGAATGTTCGCGAATGTATCAATCAGCCCCAACAGCAGCACAATGAGAATCGTGGGCCAGGTCATGATCAGCAGCACATAAAATGCCACTAGCCACAGCCCGTTCATCCCCTTTAATCCAATAAACCCGTGCACCAACGCAACGCCAGCCACCAGCAGCGGAATCCAGCCAAGTACCGCCAGCGCATCAGCTCCAAACATCATGCCCGCCACACACAGGGCTGCCAGTATGGCAAGCTCCTTTGGGGACAGGCGCAACGCGTGGAACTCTTCACGAAAGCCGCCCGGATTGTACAATCCGGCCTGCCAGCTTCGTGCCAGAGCCAAACATGCGATCGCCGCTATTAGTACTACTAGCCCCGTAACGCCGCCTACCACGATGGTAGCCAGCATCTGAGTGTCGTAGCCTTGGCTAGCCAGCTCCGTGAGCATGCGGTCAACGTCCGAGGAACCTTGACGCAGCTGCTCAAGCATCAGCTCTGTACCGCCAGGCGGGCTAAAGATGCCGAACTGAATCATGGCTGCGGCCACCAGGGTGCCCACAATCATGGCTTCGCTCCAACGCATCCTTTCGCGCAGGATGACGGCCATCAGCGTTACCAGAAGTACACTGGTAAGCGGAATGACATCCCCCTGCGACCACCAGAAACCTGCCGGTAGCGCGGCTGCCATAATGACCGGAAGCGCAGGCGCGAAGCCTTTACGCAGCGTCACCAGGGCAGCAATGGCTGCTCCTAACCAGAACAGCCACGGCACTAGCGTTGCAAGTGCTGCCACGCCTGCGGCGTAGGGCAGCCCTCGCATCAGCCATCTTGCCAGTGCCAGCATCACGTTAAACGCTTACTGGTGGCTATCGGAGTAGGGCAGCAGCGCCAGGTAGCGCGAGCGCTTGATAGCAGTCGCCAGCTGACGCTGGTAGCGTGCTTTGGTACCGGTGATACGGCTCGGAACAATCTTGCCGGTTTCGGTGATGTAAGCTTTCAGGGTGTCCAGATCTTTGTAGTCGATCTGCTTGACGCCTTCAGCAGTGAAGCGGCAAAACTTACGGCGACGGAAAAAACGTGCCATGGATTAGCTCCTTAAAACGTGCAGTGGATAGAATCAGGCAGTTTCGATTTCTGAATCTGAATCAGATTCAGCATCGGCGCGCGGCTTGTCTTCGCGACGCGGACGCTTTTCTTCTGCCGGTTTCATCATCGGGGAAGCTTCAGTAACGGCTTCCTTGCAGCGTACAACCAGGCTGCGGATGATGGCATCGTTGAAGCGGAAGATGTTCTCGATTTCTTCGAGCGTCTCGCCAGTACATTCAACGTTCATCAGCACGTAGTGGGCTTTGTGGATCTTGTTGATCGGGTAAGCCAGGTGACGACGGCCCCAATCTTCCAAGCGATGCACAGTGCCACCGTTTTCGGTAACGATGCTGGTGTAGCGCTCGACCATAGCCGGCACTTGCTCGCTCTGATCCGGGTGGACCATAAACACGATTTCGTAATGACGCATGGAATCTCCTTGCGGTTTGACAGCTTCCGGTGTGTGCCTAGGCCGATAGACGAAGAGCGACGACAGGGAAGCAAGGAGTTAACTGAAATGCACCCGGGTTGCACAACGTCAGCCGGGGCATTAAGCAGAACTGGTATTCAAACAGGGTATGAAACCTGCACCCGCCTGCAGACAAACGGGCGCAGGTATTCTAGTGGGCAAGCGGCTAACTTGCAAGCTGGCGCTGACGTACCGCTTCAAACAGGCAGATACCGGTGGCCACCGACACGTTCAAACTCGATACCTGCCCTGCCATGGGAAGCTTGGCCAGGTTATCGCACGCCTCACGAGTCAGACGTCGCATGCCCTTGCCTTCAGCACCCATGACAAGCGCCGTAGGGCCGGTCATGTCGATCTCGTAAACGCTCGCCTCGGCCTCCCCCGCCGTGCCGGTAATCCAAACACCGGCATCCTTGAGCTTGGCAAGCGTGCGCGCAAGGTTGGTGACCTGATAGACCGGCACCACTTCCGCCGCGCCGCAGGCTACCTTGCGCACCGTGGCGTTGAGCGGCGCCGCCTTGTCCTTGGCAACGATCACGCCGTGCGCGCCCGCCGCATCGGCGCTGCGCAGGCAGGCGCCGAAGTTATGTACATCCGTCACGCCATCCAGCACCAGGAACAGCGGCGGTGTCGGCGCGTGCCAGGCACGCAGCTTCAGCCACAGCGACTCTTCGCCCTCTGGCGTCAACGGCGGGCAAAACGCCACCACCCCCTGGTGAGCAGCCCCTTGGGTCAGCTGGTCAAGCACATCGCGCGGCTGCTCCTTGATTCGTGCGCCGCGCGCTTGCGCCTGAGAAACCACTTCCGCCAGCCGGCTGCCCGCGCCCTGCTGTACCCACAGCTCTCGCGGCGTTTCACCGCGCTCCAGAAGGCTCTGCAGGGCGTGCATACCATAAACCTGGTCCAGCCCATCGGGGGTGCGCAGCGTACGCGCCCCGCGTCGAGATGACGCTGACTTCATGCTCAGCTTCTCCTCGGCGATGACTGACGAGTACGTCGCGGGCCGCGACGCGTCGACGGTTTGTCTTTCCTGGGCGCTGAATCACCCTTGGCGGCGTCAGCTTTAGGCGTATCGTTACTACTTTCACCACCGCGACGCTTGCGCGGCTGGCGGCGCGGGCGCGGCTTGTCGTCGGTCAGGCTGAAATCGATCTTGCGGTCATCCATGTCCACCCGCGCGACCTGAACCGTGAGGCCATCACCCAGGCGATAGGTGGTACCGGTACGCTCGCCCTTCAAGCGATGCTTCTCCGCCTCGTAGTGGTAGTAGTCCGACGGCAGCGATGTCACGTGCACCAGGCCTTCCACGTAGAAGGCGTCCAGGCGCACGAACAGGCCGAACTGCGTCACCGAGGCAATGGTGCCTTCGAAGGTTTCGCCCAGCTTGTCCGACATGAACTCGCACTTGAGCCAGCCCTCTACATCGCGCGTGGCCTCATCGGCGCGCCGTTCGGTCATGGAGCAGTGCTCACCCAGCTCGAGCATCTGCTCGAAGGTGTACGGGCACCATTTGCTCGGCGGCTCGACCGGTGCGCCTTCAACGCGCATCACGGTGGTCGTCTGGCGCGGCCCGCGAATGACCGAGCGGATCGCACGGTGAACCAGCAGATCGGGGTAGCGGCGAATCGGCGAGGTGAAGTGCGCATAGGCCTGGTAGGCCAGACCAAAGTGGCCTTCGTTCTGCGGCGAGTACACGGCCTGATTCATGGAGCGCAGCATGACGGTCTGAATGATATCGGCATCCGGGCGGTCAATAATTGCCTCTCGCAGCGCCTGGTAGTCCTGCGGCGTAGGCAGATCACCGCCACCTACAGAAAGCCCCAGCTCGTTCAGGAACAGGCGTAGCTTGTCCAGGCGCTCTGGCGTGGGCCGCTCATGGATGCGGTACAGCGCTGGCAGGTCGTGCTTGTCCAGAAAGCGTGCCGTGGCCACGTTGGCGGCCAGCATGCACTCTTCGATCATCTTGTGCGCGTCGTTACGCGTGCGCGGCACGATCTTCTCGATCTTGCGCTCGTCATTGAAGATGATTGCCGTCTCGGTGGTATCGAAATCAATTGCGCCGCGCTCGTCGCGGGCTTCGCGCAGCAGGCGGTACAGCTCGTGCAGATCCTGCATCGGCTTGACCAGCTCGCGGTGCTCTTCGCGTAGCGAGGCGCCCTCTTCACTCTCTTCATCGAGCATCGCCGCCACCTTGTTATAGGTAAGGCGGGCGTGAGAGTTCATCACGGCTTCATAGAACGAGTAACGGCTGATGGCGCCGGTCTTGGAGATATTCATCTCGCACACCATGACCAGCCGATCCACGTGCGGGTTCAGCGAGCAAAGGCCGTTGGACAAGAGCTCCGGCAGCATGGGAACCACTTGACCGGGGAAGTACACCGAATTGCCCCGTGTACGCGCTTCGTCATCAAGCGCGGTACCCGGACGCACGTAGTGAGAGACATCGGCAATCGCGACCAGCAGCTTCCAGCTACCCGATTTGGTTTTCCACGCGCAGACGGCGTCATCGAAATCCTTGGCGGACTCGTCATCGATGGTCACCAGCGGCGTATCGCGCAGGTCGACGCGGTGCTGCTTGTCTTGCTCCAGCACCTCGGCGGAAATACCGGAGGTCTGATCGAGCACTTCCGGCGGAAACTCGGCAGGAATATCGTAACTGCGGATCGCAATATCGATCTCCATGCCCGGGTCCATACGCTCACCCAGCACTTCGATCACTTCCCCCACCGGCTGAACCCGCGTCGCGGGTTGCTGCACGATTCTGGCCGAAATCACCTGGCCATCCTTCGCGCCAGCGCAGGCGCTGTGCGGGATGATGATTTCTTGAGTGATACGCGGATTTTCCGGAATCAAAATACCGAACTCGGGCGTATTGCTGCGATATACACCCACCAGCGTCTGCGTATTATGCGCAATTACCTCGGCAATGGTGGCCTCATCGCGGCCGCGGCGGTCAGTGCCACTGACCCGCGCCAGCACGTGGTCGCCGTGGAAGACACGGCGCATCTGGCGCGGCGGCAGCACAAGATCAGGCTTCTTGCCGTCATCACGCTGTAGAAAGCCGAAGCCGTCGCGATGGCCCAGCACCTTGCCTTTGACAAGATCGAGCTTGTCGATCAACGCATAGGCACCGCGGCGGTCGCGCAGCACCTGGCCGTCGCGTTCCATGGCGGCCAGGCGGCGGCGAATCGCCTCATGATGATCCTCATCTTCAAGGCCCAGCATACGGCTCATGTTTTCGTGTGTGATCGGCTTACCGTAGCTTTCAAGAGCGGCGAGAAGGTATTCGCGGCTGGGTGCCGGGTTATCGTATTTGTGCGCTTCGCGTTCAGCGTGCGGATCATCACTTAACGTCCAGTACTTCATGCAATCAACTTCCTTGATGGCGCTTTCGGGAGGCAGTGAAAAAGCGCAAACGCCGAGCGTTGCGAGCGAGGGGTTTCAGCATTCATTGAGCTGAAAAATTCAACGTTTTGTTTGGTCATGGGTGCAGTATAGCGCTGCACGTTCCATGACCCAACCACCTTGAACGGCAATTGTGTTGTTTTATGTTATAGAATCAGTTTTTAGGGCTTGCATTTAATCGGCATACGCGTATCATACGCGCCACTTGCCCAGATGGCGGAATTGGTAGACGCGCTAGCTTCAGGTGCTAGTGTCCGTATGGACGTGGAGGTTCAAGTCCTCTTCTGGGCACCATCATTATCGTGCTGTTCTTGCACGCTATTGCATGGTGTCAAAGCAAGTAGATGTTTGTATTCGCCCAGGTGGCGGAATTGGTAGACGCGCTAGCTTCAGGTGCTAGTGTCTGTATGGACGTGGAGGTTCAAGTCCTCTCCTGGGCACCATACGAATACAAACAGATGTGAATGATGCGCCCAGGTGGCGGAATTGGTAGACGCGCTAGCTTCAGGTGCTAGTGTCCGTATGGACGTGGAGGTTCAAGTCCTCTCCTGGGCACCATTGATTGGTCCCGTCCGCATCATCACTTCGCGTTTTAATTTCCTTTCTTCAAGAGACTGACGCCCTTTGCGTCATTTTCTGCTGTCTGACGTTTACGCTTTTTATTTATTTTTTATGCTTGGCCCCGCTCTGTTCACCATGAAAACGCTCCGGGCGCCTTGAAGACGCCCGGCTAACGACGCTTACAGCGTTACTGGAACCGCCCCGGACGTTTTGAAACGTCCTCGAGCGCCCAGCCCTGGGTGCGCAGCTCCCCTTCGAGCACGGCCTCAAGCTCCGGCGAAAGGTCCGGGAAAAAGTTGAGCCCGGTGCGCGCTTCGATTTCATCGATAGTGACCAGATAGTCTGCCAACGGCTCGTTGCCGCGCACGTCCTGGGGCATGATGAAAGCCAGCGCCAACGGGGCATCCGCATGTGGCGCCACGATTATCTTGTAAAACGCCTCCGGCACCTCTACAAACCCCACCCGATTGAACACGTTATCCATGAAATGCTCGGGGAATATCGGCCCGGTAATCACCTGCAAGCGGTCAAAGCGCGGCGCAAAATGATCCATCACCGACTGCTCCAGGCGCTGCCAGAGCTGGCGGTTCAAGTTGGGCCGCTGGGGGGACATGTTGCTCATCAAGAACGTATCGATCTGGGCGCTGCGCCCATGTACCGCGGCAATGGCGTAGTTGGGCGCCATGTGCCCGCGGTCATAACCGCTACCTGAATAGCTATCGGTGGTCACCGGCCACAGCGTTCGCCAGTCGGACTGAAAGTTGGGCCGCGAGCCGATGCGCGTATCGTCATCTACCGCTTCGAGCTGATAACTGACCCAGAGCGGATTGACGCGTACATCCGACCAGCCCACCAGATAGCCATCATTGCGCAGCACTCGGTGAAACGTCGTTGGATGAAAGCCGTCCCAGGTGGGTACGCCCATCCAGGTATAGGCATCTTGATACTGGCGCCCCTGAAATTCCCAAAGCCCGGCCCCGGCCACCACAAACAGTACGGCAATACCCAAGCGTCGCCCTTGCCGACGCAAGCGCAGAAGCGATCTTCCCAAGTTCCCCACTCCCTACTTTTTTAATTTCTTATCTTTTACTTATGACAGCAAGCCATGCTCTGGCTGGTGTTTACTTAAGAATTACCAGCCAAGGGAAAACATGGTTTCAAGATCGTGGCGTGAGTGCACCTGCATGGCGTTCAGGGTTTCGGTATCGCTGATGCCTTCCACCGCGTTAAGGCGCTCGGTCACAAGCTCGGCCAAACTTTCGAAATCCCGGGTGCGGGCGATGGCCACCAGATCGTAGCGTCCGCAGGTAGAGTACACTTCGCTGATACCTTCCACGTCCGCTAAACGCTCGGCCACCGCTTTGACCTGGCCTTTGTCGGTATTGATCAAGATAACTGCGTTCTGCATGACGACCTCACTAAGGGTAAGTGATACAAAAATACGCAGGGAGTATAACAGGCCTGATTGAATCCGCAGCTTACGCGCGTGCTCACAACCGCACGGGTAGCGGCCATCCAGGGGATCGTATTAAGCTGGATGCTGTCAGAATAACCGTGACTACCGCCCTGGCAGCATCAATAACCCCAGGTTGGTCAGACGTCATAATGAAGAGAAAGACAATAGAGATGGCCTACCATCCGTTCACCGTGACGTTACACGCAATCAAGATGGATAAACGCAAGCCTTAGGAGAAACCATGGCGAATCAAAGCCGTCGACAGTTCTTACGTAGCAGCGCGCTGAGCCTGGCCGCCCTGCCCTTGGGCATGGGCATTCTTTCCAAGACGGCCTTTGCCCAGACATTGCCGCGCCTGGATCCCGAAGCCCCCAGTGCTCAGGCGCTCAACTACGTAGAAGAGGCCAGTGATGCCAGCGACCACCCGGCTTTTGAAGCGGGCGAGCGCTGCGATAACTGCATGTTCTATACCGAGCGCACCCAGGGCTGCCAGCTGTTTCCCGAACATAGCGTCGAACCCGGCGGCTGGTGCCAATCTTGGGTAGCCATGGGCTGATATCGCTCTACGCTCAGGGCTTGTCCTTGCCCTCCTCCTCGACCGGCCAGCGGTAGCGATGGGTGACACGACCTTCATCCATGGACACCAGCCGGACTGGAAACCCCCACAGCTCGTGCAGGTGGCGAATCACCGGGTAGACGCTTCTCGCCAGTGGGCGTCGGCTATCCTGCACGTGATGCAGCGTCAGCGAGCGGTCCCCGCGAATCGCCGCTTCCACCACCTGCACGTTGGGCTCCTTGACGGAAAGCGCATACTGGGTAGAAAGCGCATCACGCACCCGGCGGTAACCCTGCTCATCGTGAATGGCGGCTACTTCAAGCGTTTCGGACTGATCATCATCCACTATCAGAAACAGCTTGAGATCGCGCATCACCTTGGGCGATAGAAACTGCTGGATGAACGACTCGTCCTTGAAGTTGCGCATGGCAAACTCGAGGGTTGCCCGCCAGGGGGTGCCGGCAATATCCGGAAACCACTGACGATCCTCGGCGGTAGGCGCTTCGCAGATCCTTTGAATATCCCGAAAGATGGCAAACCCCAGCGCGTAGGGGTTGATACCGCTGTAATAGGGGCTGTCAAAATCCGGCTGGTTGATGACCGCCGCGTGAGACTGCAAGAACTCCAGCATCAAGCCTTCGTCCACATCGCCCTCGTCGTACAGCCGATTCATCAGCGTATAGTGCCAGAAACAGGCCCAGCCCTCGTTCATTACCTGGGTCTGGCGCTGCGGATAGAAGTACTGCGCCAGCTTGCGCACGATGCGCACGATTTCCCGCTGCCAGGGCGCCAGCAGCGGCGCATTCTTCTCGATGAAATAGAGCAGGTTTTCCTGAGGCTCCGGCGGATAGATGCCCCCCTCATGCAGGCCCAACGGGTCTTCATCGCTATGCAGGCTGCCAGGCAACGGCGAGGCGTTAGCCGGCGGCTCGGGAATCGTGCGCCACAGCATGTTCACCTGAGTCTGCAGGTACGCTTCGCGCTCGTCCTGGCGCTTGGCCTCCTCCTCGGCAGAGATGGGAGATGGCCGCTTGTAGCGATCGACACCGTAGTTTTGCAGCGCATGGCAGGCATCCAGCAGCTGTTCGACGGCATGCACGCCATGGCGCTCCTCGCACCGGGCGATGTACTGCCGCGCGAAGACCAGGTAGTCGACGATCGAATCGGCATCGGTCCAGGTACGAAACAGGTAGTTGCCCTTGAAAAACGAGTTGTGCCCGTAGCAGGCGTGAGCCATCACCAGCACCTGCATCATCAGGGTGTTCTCTTCCATCAGGTAGGCAATGCAGGGGTTTGAGTTGATCACAAGCTCGTAGGCCAGCCCCATCTGGCCGCGCTTGTAGGCCTGCTCGACAGCCAAGAACTGCTTGCCGAACGACCAGTGATGATAGCCCACCGGCATGCCTACGCTTGCGTAGGCGTCCATCATCTGCTCGGTAGTGATCACTTCGATCTGGTTGGGGTAGGTGTCCAGCCGGTACTCGTCGGCCAGGGCCGCCAGCTTGTCGTTGAAACGCTCCAGAATGGTGAAGTTCCAGTCGGAGCCGGTGGCAATGGGCTTTTGAGACGCTGTCATGGCGCACTCCTGTCGCGGTTGCACCTAGTTGGTTTGACTCAAGCGGCGCTTGAACAGCTCGCGAAAAACGGAATAGATATCGCTGGCTTCGACAATCTGGCGCATGGCAAAACGCTCGGGGAAATGGCCCGCCACGCTTTCGTACTCGTGCCACAGCGACTGATGATCGTGGGGTGTGATTTCCACGTAGGCGTAGTATTGAAGCTGCGGCATCAGCTGCTTGACAAGCATCTCGCGGCAGGTATTGGAGTCGTCATCCCAGTTGTCCCCGTCCGAGGCCTGGGCCACGTAGAGATTCCACTTCTCCGGCGGGTAGCGCGCCTTAATAATAGTATTGACCAGTTTCAAGGCGCTGGACACGATCGTGCCGCCGGTTTCCCGGGAGTAGAAGAACTCCTCCTCGCTGACTTCTCGGGCGGCCGTGTGGTGACGCACGAACACCAGCTCCACTTTCTCGTAATGCTTCTCCAGAAACATATAGAGCAGCAGGAAAAAGCGCTTGGCGATATCCTTGTGGTTCTGCGTCATGGAACCGGACACATCCATGACGCAGAACATGACAGCCTGGCTCGATGGCTGCGGCTGGGCGCTTAGCTGGTGGTAGCGCAAGTCGTAGGTATCGATGAACGGCACCGCCTCGATACGCTTTTGCAGCCGCTCGATGTCCGCTTTCAGTTCGGTGATACGGGCGGGGTTACGCAGCACGGAATCCTTGCGCTCCTCCTCTTCAAGCGCCTCGATCGCTTCCTTGAGCGCACGCTTGATAGGCGCACGCATGGCAATACGCCGGGCGTAGGCTTCGCGCATGGAACGGGTGATGCTGATGCGCGCCGGCACGCCGTCGCGGGAAAGCCCGGCGCGCACCATCTTGACCTCCTCCAGCGACTTGAGCGGCTTGCGCTGCAGGTGGGGTAGCTCCAGGCCGTCGAAGACGAACTCCAGAAACTCTTCACGGGTCAGGGTGAAGGCAAACTCATCGTTGCCCTCGCCCTGGTTGGAAGCCCCACCCTCGCCGGCGCCATTCCCGCCGCCCTGGCCGCCGGGCCGGCGAATCCTGTCGCCTTGCACAAACTCCTTGTTACCCGGCGAGACGATATTGCGCGCCCCGCCGGGGCCATGCTGAAACACCGGCTCGGAGATATCCTTGGTCGGAATGGAGATTTTCTCGCCGCGCTCCATATCGGTAATCGAGCGGCGGTTGACCGCGTCTTCCACTGAACGCTTGATATGCTTGCGGTAGCGCTCCAGAAAGCGCTGCCGGTTGACCGCGCTCTTGTGCTTGGCGTTGGGTCTTCGATCAATAAAGTAGGTCATGCGACCTCCTCAAGCCCGGAAGGTAGATGCGGCTATTGCGACTTGCGTACACGCAGATACCACTCGGAAAGTAGCCGCACCTGCTTCTCGGTATAGCCGCGTTCCACCATTCGAGCCACGAAGTCCTCGTGCTTTTTCTGGTCCGATTTCGAAGCCTTGGCGTTGAACGAAATCACCGGCAAGAGCTCTTCGGTATTGGCAAACATCTTGTGCTCGATCACCCCCTTGAGCTTCTCGTAGGACTGCCAGCTGGGGTTCATGCCGTTGTTCTGGGCGCGGGCTCGCAGCACGAAGTTCACCACCTCGTGACGGAAGTCCTTCGGATTGGAAATCCCCGCAGGCTTCTCGATCTTCTCGAGCTCCTCGTTGAGCGACTGGCGGTTCAGAAGCTCGCCGGTTTCCGGGTCGCGGTACTCCTGATCCTGAATCCAGAAATCCGCATAGGTCACGTAGCGATCAAAAATGTTCTGGCCATACTCGCTGTAAGACTCGAGATAAGCGGTCTGGATCTCCTTGCCGATGAACGCCACGTAGCGCGGCGCCATGAACTCCTTGATAAAGCCCAGATAGCGCTCGAACACTTCAGACGGCAGCTGTTCGCGCTCCAGCGCCTGCTCCAGCACGTAGAGCAGGTGCACCGGGTTGGCGGCCACTTCCAGGCTGTCGAAGTTGAATACCTTGGAGAGAATCTTGAACGCAAAGCGCGTAGAGAGGCCCTGCATGCCTTCATCCACCCCGGCGGCATCGCGGTACTCCTGAATCGATTTGGCGCGCGGGTCGGTGTCCTTCAGATTCTCGCCGTCATATACGCGCATCTTGGAGTAGATACTGGAGTTTTCAGGTACTTTCAGGCGCGAGAGCACCGAGAACTGCGCCAGCATGCGCAGCGTGTCCGGCGCGCAGGGGGCGGCGTTGAGCGAGGAGTCCTCCAGCAGCTTCTGGTAGATCTTCACCTCTTCGGAAACCCGCAGGCAGTACGGCACCTTGACGATATATACCCGGTCAAGAAACGCCTCGTTATTGCGGTTGTTGCGAAACGCCTGCCATTCGGACTCGTTGGAGTGAGCCAGGATCACGCCGTCAAACGGAATCGCGCCCATGCCTTCGGTCGGGTTGTAGTTACCCTCCTGGGTGGCCGTGAGCAGCGGATGCAGCACCTTGATGGGCGCCTTGAACATCTCAACGAACTCCATCAACCCCTGGTTGGCGCGGCACAGCCCGCCGGAGAAGCTGTAGGCGTCCGGGTCATCCTGGGAGTAGAGTTCCAGCTGGCGAATGTCCACCTTGCCCACCAGCGAGGAGATATCCTGGTTATTCTCGTCGCCGGGCTCGGTCTTGGAAATCGCGATCTGGTTAAGCCGCGAGGGGTAAAGACGCACCACGCGAAACTTCGAGATATCCCCACCGTACTCCTTCAACCGTTTGGCCGCCCAGGGCGACATCACGCTTTTGATGTAGCGCGGAGCAATGCCGTACTCATGTTCGAGAAGCTCGCCATCCTCTTCCGGCGAGAACAGACCAAGAGGCGACTCATACACCGGCGAGTCCTTGATCGCGTAGAAGGGAATGCGCTCCATCAAAAGCTTCAAACGCTCGGCAAGCGATGACTTGCCGCCGCCCACCGGCCCAAGCAGGTAGAGAATCTGCTTGCGCTCCTCAAGGCCCTGGGCGGCATGGCGGAAGTAGGCCACGATCTGCTCGATGGCCTCCTCCATGCCGTGAAATTCGGCAAACGCCGGATAGCGGCGGATCACCTTGTTGGAAAAGATACGCGACAGGCGCGGGTCCTTCGCCGTATCAATGACGTTGGGCTCGCCGATGGCTTCCAGCATGCGCTCGGCGGCGCTGGCATACACCTTGGGGTCGCGGCGACACAGCGCCAGATACTCCTCAAGGCTCATGTCTTCTTGCTGAACGCGGGCAAAACGGTCTTGAACGTGATCAAAGATGCTCATGGAACTCTCCTTTGGCACAGCCCAGGCCACCGCCCTTTCACTCATCCACCGTGCGGTGTGCCCAACGTAGGGTCGTACTATCAGCGTAGTCAGCAATGCAGAAAGCGAGAGTAAAACCTTCAACGCTAGCGGTGCGATGACGCTGCGAACGAGAAAGCAGCGCTCGAAAAGCAGAACATAGTGAGCGTCTTGTGAACGCGAAGCTGGAACACGAGGGGCGCCTCATGTTCGAATGCAGGTAATACTGATGAAGATAATGCTGAATGACTCAACGGCGAGCCGCGGCCCGCCCTTTTCAAACCCGGAGAGATAAACTCATGCCGATTCGTCGTGCCCTGATCACCGCACTACTGCCGCTGCTTGCGGCTACCGCTGCCCAGGCCCAGCAGGGAGCGGCCAACGTCGAAACCCAGCGCTTTCAGGACTGGGAGGTGGGCTGCCCCACCGGCGGCGCCCAGCAGGGCTGCACCATGAGCCAGATGGTCAACAATCCCGACAGCAACGAACCCCTGATGCGCGCCATGGTCGGCTACCCGCCCCAGGCGCAGGGCAATGCAGTGATCGCCTTCATGCTGCCGCTGGGGGTTAATCTGGCGCCGGGCATGCAGCTTCAGGTGGATAACAACGAGCCGGTCGGCTTCCCCTACCAGTTCTGCCACGAGCAGGGCTGCCGCGCCGACCTGCCGCTGGAGCCGAGCATGCTGCAACAGCTTCGCAGCGGCACCAGCGCCACCGTAAGCGCCATCGCCCCGGACGGTCAGCGTCTTGATCTTGATCTGTCACTGATGGGCTTTACCAGCGCCAGCCAAGAGATCGCGCCCTGATCTACGCCGCCGCCCCCAGGGCGGCGGCATCGGCCGTCGGCGCTAGGTCATGGCCTCCCGGACGTCGGCCATCAACTGGTCGAGCAGCTCGACGGTAGTGTTCCAGGCGCATACAAAACGTGCCCCGCCCGCGCCGATAAAGGTATAGAAGGTCCACCCCTTGGCCTTGAGCGCGTTGATGGCATGAGCAGGCAGCTCGACAAAGACGCTGTTGGCCTGGGTCGGGAACATCAGCGAGACGCCCGGCAGCGCCTGCAACCCTTTGGATAGGTAGTCAGCCATGGCGTTGGCATGTTGGGCATTGGTCAGCCAGGCGCCGCTTTCCAGCAGGCCAAGCCAGGGCGCGGAAATATAGCGCATCTTGGAGGCCAGCTGACCCGCCTGCTTGCAGCGGTAGGAGAAGTCTTCGGCAAGTTCGCGGTTGAAGAACAGAATGGCCTCCCCCATCGCCAGGCCGTTCTTGGTGCCCGAAAAGCACAGCGCATCCACACCTACCTGCCAGGTAAGCTCAGCCGGCGTGGCATTCAATCCGGCACAGGCGTTGGCGAAGCGGGCGCCGTCCATGTGCAGGCGCAGGTCGTGCTTGTCGGCAACGGCGCGAATCGCCAGCAGCTCTTCGCGGGTATATACCGTGCCCACTTCGGTGGCCTGGGTGAGCGAGACGACCTTGGGCTTGGGGTAGTGAATGTCGCTTCGCCGGGTAACCAGCGCCTCGATACCTTCAGGCGTCAGCTTGCCGTTCGCCCCGGGCGAGGTCAAAAGCTTGGCGCCATTGGAGAAGAACTCCGGCCCGCCGCACTCGTCGGTTTCGATATGCGCAAGCTCGTGGCAGATCACGCTGTGGTAGCTGCGCCCCATTGCCGAAAGCGCCAGCGAGTTGGCGGCGGTACCGTTGAATACGAAAAACACGTCGCAGTCGTAGTCGAACATTTCACGAAAGCGGTTTGCGGCCCGCTCGGTCCAACGGTCGTTGCCGTAGGCCAGATCATCGGCCTGGTTCGCTTCCATCAAGTACTGCATGGCTTCCGGGCAGATACCCGAGGTGTTATCACTGGCTAGAAATCGCGGGGTACACTCCGAAGTCATGGCGTTGGTCCTTATCACTGACATGGTCTTTTACTGACATTGTCTTTTACTGACATTGCCTTTTTCAGACACCGTTACAGCGCTGGCTGGGTGCCACCAGCGCCTTAAACATCACGTTATGCTTAATAAGGTGATGGGGCTGTCAGTCTATCGCCATTTATGGACAAGCGTCACCCGCGTCTATCAACGCCTTACAATGCGGCGGCCAGGCGCATACCCTGGTCGATGGCCCGTTTGGCATCCAGCTCCGCCGCCTCGTCGGCACCACCGATGACGTGTACTCCCTTGCCGGCAGCTTCCAGCGGCGCAATCAGGTCGCGCACGGATTCCTGGCCTGCGCAGACCACCACGGTATCCACCTCGAGCAGTTGCTCTTCACCTTCGCGGCGGATATGCAGACCCGCATCGTCCACCTTCACGTACTCGCAGCCCGTCAGCGTCTTGACGCCGCGTGCTTTCAAAGAGGCGCGGTGCACCCAGCCCGTGGTTTTCCCCAGATACTTGCCTGCCTTGGACGTCTTGCGTTGAAGCATGACGATCTCCCGCGATACCGCCGGGGCCACCGGTGTCTTCAAGCCGCCGGGCTCGCTGACCGCCAGGTCCACGCCCCACTCCTTGCACCAGGCATCGATATCCAGCGCCGGGTGCTCCTCGTGGGCCAGCAGCTCGGAGACGTCAAAACCGATGCCGCCGGCGCCAATCACAGCCACCCGCCGGCCCACGCGGCTCGGGTTCTCGATAGCCTCGGCGTAGCTGACCACGCGCTCGTGCTCGGCGCCGGGAAGCGTCAGTGTGCGCGGGCGTACGCCGCTTGCCATCACGATGTCATCGAATTCTGCCAAAGCCTCTGGCGTGGCGCGGGTGTTCAGACGCACCTCGACGGCGTACTTTTCAAGCATGACGCGGTAGTAGCGCAGAGTCTCGTTGAACTCCTCCTTGCCGGGAATTCTGCGCGCATAGTTGAACTGGCCGCCCAGCTCGGAGCGCTGCTCGAACAGCACCACGTGATGCCCACGGCTGGCCGCCGTGACCGCGGTGGCAAGGCCCGCTGGCCCGCCGCCCACTACCGCCACGCGCTTGGGCGCCGCGGCAGGCTCGATAACCAGCTCGGTTTCGTGGCAGGCGCGGGGGTTGACCAAGCAGGAGGTCAGCTTGCCGGCAAAGGTGTGATCCAGACACGCCTGGTTACAGGCAATACAGGTATTGATTTCATCGGCAAGCCCCGCCTCGGCCTTTTCGACCCAGGCCGGGTCGGCCAGAAACGGCCGGGCCATGGACACCATGTCGGCGTGGCCTTCGGCCAGCACCGCCTCGGCCACGCTTGGCATATTGATCCGGTTGGTCGTGACCAGTGGTATCGAGAGCGCGGCCTTCACCCGCCGGGTCACCTCGGTGAAGGCCGCCCGCGGTACGCTGGTCACGATGGTCGGTACCCGCGCTTCGTGCCAGCCGATACCGGTATTGATCAGATTGGCACCGGCGGCTTCCACGGCCTGGCCAAGCGCCACGATTTCCTCACTGGTGCTGCCCTCTTCCACCAGATCGATCATCGAGAGGCGAAAGATCACCATGAACCGCGCGCCCACGGCCTCACGAACGCGTTTGACGATACTGACGGGAAAGCGAATGCGGTTCTCGAAGCTGCCGCCCCAGCTATCTGTGCGCTGATTGGTGCGCTGGCAGATGAACTGGTTGATCAGGTAGCCTTCCGAGCCCATGATTTCCACGCCATCATAGCCGGCCTTCTGGGCAAGCACGGCGCAGCGCACGTAGTCATCGATCTGCTGCTCGACCTCGTCGCTTTGCAGCTCGCGCGGTGTGAACGGGTTGATCGGCGCCTGGATCGCCGAAGGCGCCACCAATTCCGGCGAGTAGGCGTAGCGCCCGGCGTGAAGAATCTGCATGCACAGATGCCCGCCTTCGGCGTGTACCGCCTCTACCACCTGACGGTGATCAGCCAGATGCGTTTCATCGGTCAGCGCATGAGCGCCCTGAAACACCGCACCTTCCGGGTTGGGCGCAATGCCTCCGGTCACGATCAAACTTACCCCCGCCCGCGCGCGCTCGGCATAAAAGGCCGCAAGCCTTGCAAAGCCGTCGGGCGCTTCTTCAAGGTTGGTATGCATGGAGCCCATCAACAGGCGATTGGGCAGCGTCAGATGGCCAATCGTAATCGGCTGAAAAAGATGCGGGTAAGCGGGCGCACGGGTCATCACGGTTCTCCTTGGCGTTATTCAAACAAGCGTATGACATCCTTGCCACCGCGTACAGTCTTCGCTTGCGACACGCTGTAAAGCACGTAACATTATCCGGCTAACGACAAGGAAAACTGTGATGCCGCTGATCTACTTTCTACCGCCGCTTGCCACCGTCTTGATCTGGTCGGGCAACATGACCATCAACCAACTGACCGTAGGCGCCATTGCCCCCAGCAGTATCGCCTTTCTGCGCTGGCTGCTGGCGCTTCTGGTCATGACGCCGTTCGTTCTTCCGGCGGTCATTCGCCATCGTCAGGAAATCGCCCGGAACGGGTACAAGCTGGCTTCCCTCGGGCTTCTGGGCATGGGGCTGTGGCAAGGCCTTGCCTATGTGGCAGCGGAAACCACCACGGCGACCAACATGGGCATCCTGGCCGCCATGGTACCGCTGTTGACCGTTCTGCTGAGCGCGCTGATTCTGCGCGAGCCGCCCACGCTTGGCGGCGTGATGGGCGGCGTACTGGCATTTATCGGTGTGACCGTGCTGCTGGGCCGCGGCAATCCCCTTTCGCTTTTGAACCTTGACGTGGCGCGAGGCGATGCGCTGATGGTAGTCGCCGCCAGCTGCTACGCGCTTTACGGTGTCATGCTCAAGCGCTGGAAAATGAACTTACCGCCCTGGGTGATGCTCTATGCTCAGGTATGTTTTGCGGTGCTGTTTCTGCTCCCGCCCTATCTGATGGGCCCCATGACCCCGGTAGATAGCCAGAACATCGGGCTGATCGTGTATGCGGGTATTCCCGCCTCGGTAATTACTACCTATCTGTGGATGCGCGCCGTGCGCCAGATCGGCGCCAACCAGGCGAGTATTTTCATCAACCTGATGCCGCTGTTCAGCGCGCTGATAGCCATGGCGATGCTGGGCGAGCAGGTGGCGGGCTTTCATTTTACCGGTGGCCTGCTGATTCTGGCTGGCGTGGTCATGGCGCAGACTCTGACGCGCCCACTGGTGCGCGGCGTGGCAGCAAATAAGCCAGGCAGCGCCTAGTCATCTTGTACTAAGCTGTTTTCTTTTTATTCTGGAACCCCCTGATATGTCCTTAGAAGAACTGCATCTAAATCTGCGCAACCTGACGAGCGATGATTACGATCAGCTCAAGACATTGATGGACGCTGTCTATCACGATATCGGCGGTGCCTGGCCCCGGCACACTATCGACAAGCTGATCCAGGAGTTTCCCGACGGCCAGATCGCCATTGAAGACGACGGCAACCTGGTTGGCGTGGCACTCACGGTACAGGTGGATTACGACGAGTTTTCCAACCCGCACAAGTATGACGATCTGATTGGCCATCGTGAAATCATCCTCAACAACGAGGAAGGCGATGCGATGTACGGGCTGGATGTGCTGATCCACCCGGACTACCGCGGCTACCGCCTGGGCCGTCGCCTTTACGAAGCCCGCAAGGAGCTGTGCCGTTCGCACAACCTGCGCGCCATTCTGGCCGGCGGGCGCATTCCCGAGTATTACCAGCACGCCGACGAGCTGTCTCCGGCCCAGTACATCGACAAGGTCTCGCGCAAGGAGATCTACGACCCGATCCTGTCCTTCCAGTTGGCCAACGATTTCCAGGTCAAGCGCCTGCTGCGCAAATACCTGCCAGAAGACGAGCAGTCAAGAGGCTACGCCACGCTGCTCGAGTGGAACAACATTCTCTTCGAGCCCGCCGAGAACGTGCTGGACACCCGCCCGACCCAGGTACGGGTAGGCGCCGTACAGTGGCAGATGCGCGAATTTTCCTCGGTGGAAGCCGCTCTTCAGCAGATCGAATACTTCGTGGATGCACTGTCGGATTACCAGAGCGACTTTGCCGTCTTCCCGGAGCTGTTCACCACGCCGCTGATGGGCTTGCAGGACCGCGCCGCTCAGCAGGACCAGATGGGTGCTATCCGCTTTCTGGCAAGCTTTACCGAACGCTTCAAGGCCGAGCTTTCCCGCATGGCGGTGTCCTACAACATCAACATCGTGGGCGGTTCGATGATCGAGGTGGGTGAAGATGACCGGCTCTACAACGTCGCCTACCTCTTCCACCGCGATGGCGACATCGACAAGCAGGCCAAGCTGCATATCACCCCGCAGGAGCGCCGCGACTGGGTGATCGAGGGTGGCGACAACCTGCAGGTATTCGATACCGACGCCGGCCGTGTGGGCATTCTGATCTGCTACGACGTCGAGTTTCCGGAACTTGGCCGCCTGCTGGCCGATCAGGACATGGATATCCTCTTCGTGCCCTTCTGGACCGACACCAAGAACGGCTACCTGCGCGTACGCCACTGCGGCCAGGCCCGCGCCATCGAGAACGAGTGCTACGTGGTGCTATGCGGAAGCGTCGGCAACCTGCCCTCGATCGAGAACCTGGATATCCAGTACGCTCAGTCGGCGGTGTTTACCCCTTCTGACTTCGCCTTCCCCCACGATGCGGTGCTGGCGGAAACCACGCCTAACACCGAGATGATCTTCTTCTCGGACCTGGACCTGACGCGCCTGACCATCGTGCGCGCCGAAGGCTCGGTGACCAACCTGAAAGACCGCCGCAAGGATCTGTTCGATCTGCGCTGGCGCGACTGGTCGCTGAAGTCCGGCTCCAATCTGGACGAGTGAAGGTCGGCAGGTTTATTACCCCTGTAGGAGCCCAATTCTATTGGGCGATGGGAGGCAGAGCCTCCCTAGGCGGAAGGCAGCGTTAGTGATCCATCAACCCCAGCAGCGCGTAGCGCTGCGTCGCTGGCTGAAGCCTGCTCCTACAGCTTGTCTGGCCAGATCAGGTGCGCCGGAACACGCCCCTTGGCATCAAAGGCCACCCCTTCATCGCGCAGCTTCTGGTGCTGACGGGAAGCGCCGCCGTGGTCGGCAAGCGTAAGGCTTGCCGAGATCACCCGATGCCAGGGAAGCGTGTGGCCCGCGGGCAGGTGGCGCATGGCCGAGCCTACCGAGCGCGGCGTCGCGCCTTCGGTCATGGCGGCAATGCGCCCATAGGTCGTCACCCGCCCCGCCGGAATCTGATCGACAATGGTGTAGATCTGCTCAAGCAATTCGGGGCGTGCCATGGCCAACTCTCTCTGTTATAGCGCTTCAACCAGTTGATCGATGGCCTGGAAGGCTTCTTTCAGCGCCGCTTCGCGCGTCGCCTCGCCCATGTTCAGGCCTTCGGCGTAGACGACGTCTACATCGGTAATCCCCATCAAGCCTAGCATGCTTTTAAGATGCGGCGTCTGGCTATCCATGTCGGTACCCGCATACATGCCGCCCCGCGCGGCCAGAATGACCGCCCGCTTGCCTTCCACCAGGCCCTGTGGGCCATTTTCGGTATAGCGGAAGGTTTCACCAGCGCGCAGCACACGGTCAAACCAGGCCTTGAGCTGAGAAGGCACGCCCAGGTTGTACATGGGCACGGCGATGACCAGCACATCGTTGGCGCGCAGCTCGGTCAGCAACTCATCCGAGCGTGCGGCCAGTACCTGCTGCTCTTCGCTACGCTCTTGCGCCGGGGTCTGCCAGGCGCCGAGTTCGGCAATATCCAGATGGGGCAGCGCGTTGGCCACTACATCACGCTGGGTCACTTCAACACCTTCACGGGCAGCGGCACGGGTTTGAAAATGCTTGGCCAGCGCCGTGGATTGACCGTTTTCACCCAGTACGGAAGCGGTTACCAGCAGGGCACGCGTTGTCATTGAAAGCTCCTGATTCATAATGAAAAGATGAACATTGACCGCTATTTTACGACGCTTTTTTTGAATCAAAAGCGCATTGATTTGCGATTTTCATTCGACAAAATCGAATGCTGTCAAACGTGCATAAAAAACCCCGCCACGAGGGCGGGGTTTTCAGCAGATAGCCGCTACTTCTTCCTGGGCCACGCCTTGGGGTCGACCCGATTGGCAAGCTTGGGGAACTTGCTCGGGTCAAAGGTTGGCTCCTTGCCCGCCTTCAACTGCTTTTCGTAATCGCGGAACAGCGAGAAGGCCACGGGGGAAAGCATGAGGATAGCCACCAGGTTGATGATCGCCATCATGCCCATGGAGAGATCGGCGAAGTTCCAGATCGCACCCAGGCTTGCCACCGAGCCCACCATGATCATCGCCAGCACCGCCAGGCGGTAGAGGAAGATCGCCACCGGCGCGCGGCGTCCGGCCAGGTACTCGATGTTGGACTCACCGTAGGAGTAGTTGGCAATGACCGAGGTGAAGGCAAACAGCAGTATGGCAACCGCCACGAACATCGCCCCCCAATCACCCACATGGCTTGAAAGGGCCATCTGGGTGAGCTGAATGCCGTTGTTCTCTTCACCGGCCAGCAGCTCCGGGCCTGCCATGATGATGATGGCGGCGGTGGCCGTACAGATCACCAGCGTATCCAGAAACACGCCCAGCATCTGGATAAAGCCCTGGGCTGCCGGGTGATCCGGACGCGTGCTCGCCGTTGCCGCCGCGTTGGGCGCAGAGCCCATGCCCGCCTCGTTCGAGAACAGGCCGCGCTGGATACCGTTCATGATGGCCTGAGAAATCGCGTAACCCACGGCCCCGCCAGCGGCCTGCTCCAGGCCAAAGGCGCTCTTCACGATGGTCATGATGGCCGCCGGGAAATCACCGATATTAAGCGCGACCACGACCAGCGCCAGAATCAGATAGAGCAGCGCCATCAGCGGTACGACCAGCTCGGCTACCTTGGCGATGGATTTCAAGCCGCCAAAGATGATGGGTGTGACCACCACGACCAAGACTAACCCCATGGCCCAGGTGGGAACGGCAAACGCCTGCTCCATGGCCTGGGCGATGGAGTTGGCCTGAACGCTGTTGAACGCCAACCCGAACGCAATGATCAAGCAGATCGAGAACAGTACCGCTAGCCAGCGTAGCCCAAGCCCACGCTCGATATAACGCGCCGGGCCGCCGCGGAAGGTATTGTCGCCGTGGTCGGTCTTGTACGCCTGGGCCAGGGTGGACTCGATGAAGCTGGTGGCCATGCCCACCATCGCCGTCATCCACATCCAGAAGATCGCCCCCGGGCCGCCAAAGTAGATGGCGACCGCTACGCCAGCCAGGTTACCCGTACCGACACGGGCGGCCAGGCTTGTCGAGAGCGCCTGAAACGAGGAGATGCCTTCGCCGGCATCGCGGGAGGTGCGCAGCAGCTTGAACATATGGCCGAAATAACGCACCTGAATGCCGCCGGTCATGACCGTGAAATAAAGCCCTGCCCCAATCAGCAGGTAAATCAGCACGCTGCCCCACAGTAGTCCGTTGCTGCGGTCAACGGCCGCCGTCAACAGCCCTGGAATCGTAAAATCCATACCACATGCCCTTTTTTAACTTATCGAAGGCGCTTCATTCTTCATGCCTGCACCAAAATGGCAAGAAAATTGGCGTATTTATTCTGATGTTCCTGCAAACGGATGCTAAATATCGACCGTTTGCTGTCGGCTCGCGTATGCTGACGATTTTTGAATGAGGCTCGCCATGTCGCGAACACTGCTCAAGGGCCTGGGCCTGCTGGTCGTCCTTATCGGGCTTGGATTGATGTGGTCCTGGCTACAGCGAACCGGCCTGCTTACCCAGGAGCATCTGACAGCGTTTGCGGCCACGGTCAGCCAGTGGAAGACCGCCCCCTGGATGTTTGCCGCGGTAATGGGGGTATATGTCGCGGCGCTGTTAGTGATGTTTCCGCTCAGCCTGCTGGTAGTGGCCACGGGGCTACTTTTTGGCCCGCTTTGGGGCCTTGGGTACGCCACGCTCGGCACGCTGGCATCGTCAGTGGTCTCCTACTGGGCAGGGCGCTGGCTGGGGCGTGAGGCGCTGATGCGCTATGGCGGCAAACACCTGCGCGGACTTTCGGGCTACCTTTCCCAGCGCGGCATCCGCACCATGACGGTCATCAATCTGCTGCCGCTGGCGCCCTTCACCCTGACCAACATGCTGGCAGGCGCGTTTCATCTCAACTTTCGCGACTACATGATCGGCTCCACGCTTGGCATCGTGCCGGGGCTGGCCGCCGTAATTCTGCTCGGCAGCCAGCTGGGGGCGCTGTTTACCGCAGCCACGCCGTTGGAAATTGCCCTGGCCGTTATTGGGCTTGCAGCCGGGGTTGGCGTGCTGTTCGGGCTAAAGCGCTACGCCGCCAGGCGCAATGCCAGGCAGTAAATCTAGCGGGGCGGGGCGTGGTACTTGGCCAGCACATCGGCATAAAAGCCCGCGACCGTTGCCGCAAAGTTCTGGATATCGAAGTCGGCGGCAAACGTACTGGCCTGATGGCCCAGGGTTTCACGCAGCGAATCGTTTTCCGTCAGCTCAACGATCCGCCGCCCCCAGGCCGTGCGGTTTTGCGGCGTCTTGTAGCCGTTGAAGCCTTCGCGCACCACGTCATCGATACCGCTTGAGCGCACGGCCACCACCGGCAACCCGGCCGCCATGGCTTCGAGAATGACCATTCCCTGGGTTTCCGAGGTCGAAGCAAACACGAACAGATCGCCCAGGTGGTAATAAAGCGCCATCTCCTCAGGCGGTACGGCGCCAGCCAGGGTAACGTGATCGCCAAGCCCCAGGCGTTCAATCTGCCTGCTCAGGTTTTCCCGGTCCGGGCCGTCGCCAATCATCAGCAGGTGTAGATTCTGATGCCCCTGCTGCTTGAGTTCCGCCAGCGCCTCCAGCATGAAGCCGATATTCTTCTCCTGGCTGATGCGCGAGACGCTGATCAATATCCTGCGCTTTGCGGAAATAGCCAGCTGTTCGCGAAGCTCAGCCAACGCCTGACCATCCACCTGGGCAAACCGGGCGCAGTCGATGCCCGTTGGCTGTACCAGCGTCGGCGTCTTTACGCCAATCATGCGCAGATACTCTTCCGCCGAATAGGTGGGCACGATTACCCCCTGGCAGGCGTTGGAGAAGCGCTTGATCAGGTAGTGCGAAATCAGGTTACGGAACAGGACGCTGGGTAATGGCACAAAATGGGCGTAGTGCTCCAGGCGGGTGTGATAGGTATACACTACCGGCACCTTGAGCCGGCGTCCCATGAACAGCCCCATGGAGCCTAGCCAGAACGGGTGATGCACGTGAATCACGTCCGGCCTGAAGCGACGCACATAGCGCCTGAACCGCAGGCTGAACGGGTTGGTAAGCCGGAATTCGCGCTTCTCGCCAAACGACATCAGCGTCGGGATACGCAGCACGGCCTTGTCGTCCTGACACGCCTCACGGTAGCGCGGCACGTAAAGCTCAAGGGTATGGCCAAGCTCGCTCAGTCCGCGCCGCAGGCGCTCCACCGAAACAGACACCCCCGAAACGAACGGAAAGTAGTTGTTGGAAACCATTGCCACGCGCAGCGGCTTGTTCAGATAGGGGGTAGGGTCGATGTCAAAATCCGGATAGTAATCGCGCTCTTCGAATATCAGCTGATAAAGGCGCATGGCCAGCAGCGTCAGCAGGCCCACGATCAGCAGAAAACGTGGATAGCTCACATAGAAGAACGCATAGATCGTCGAGCCGACGCTGCTCAGCATGCGCCACCAGCCGGGGCGGTCAACGTTCAAGCGGACCGGATGGATGCTCACATCATCCCCCTGCACATCCACTACCACATAGTGATGAAAGCTGCTGTCGGCGTTCAGAAGAAGCCCCCCCGCGCCGCCGGTGGTCACATACTCCACGCCGTTGATGGTCTGGTCGGAAAACAGCGACAGATTGGCCGAGAACACGGTATCCACCGCATAGCTTTCCGCCAGACGCATGATCCCTTCGCCAAGCTTAGCGTCATTCAGATAGTTGTCGGTTTCAAACAGCGGCGCATTCTGCACCACATCATGCAGCGGCAGACCGATAAAGATGAAACGATGCTCGGCATTGGATGCCGAAAGCTCACGCTCCAGCCAGTCCAGCTGCCAGGAGGTCGAGGATTTTCCGGTCGCATCCAGAAAGATGAAGTGGCTGTTGCCGGCTACAAAGGAGTAGAAGTGCGGGCCAAAATACTCGTAGAACAGGTAGCTGCCAAAATCGCTGTCCTCGTTTTCGCCATAGGTCAGCAGATAAGGCATCGTCAGCTGCTCCAGGCTGTCGTAAATCGCCTTGTAACTCTCCTGCTGGCCGCTGCTTACGGCGTTGCCTGCGGACACCAGAAAATCGGCCCCGCTGCTATTCACCCGTGGCACGATCTCGTTGCGGAACACGCTGACCGAATTGTTGATGTTCCCCACCACCGCAAACCGAAAAGCGTCGCGCTCGGCTAGCGTTTCACGGATATCCGCCACCTGCAGGGTATGCACCGACTCGAACGTGGGCTCGGCAACATACAGCCATACCTGGTGTGTGACGAGCCCCGCGACCAGCAGAAGATTGAGCACGAAGAAAAGCCGCAGCCAGCGCTTGTGCGAACGTCGTAAAACACGCAGAAAGGAACGTTTCGGGAGCATCTACAGCAGTGTTCTCAAGGCATGGGGATTCATGGCAAAGCAGCCCGGGATAAGGGTATATCGAATTTAACGGGCTTCGCAGCCATTCAGGGTAGCCAGTATACGCCGTGGGCCACCCTGCTCGCGATGTTCACCCAGCCAGAGGCCTTGCCAGGTGCCCAGCGCCATACGTCCATCGCGCACGGCAAGAGTAACCTGAGTGCCGAGCAGGCTGGCGGCCACGTGGGCGGGCATATCGTCCGGCCCTTCAAGCGTATGGCGAAAGTAATCCAGCCCTTCCGGTACCAGCCGACGGATAAAGGCGTCGAGATCATGACGCACATCCGGGTCGCTGTTTTCATTGAGCGTCAACGACGCCGAGGTGTGCATCAGTTGAAGATGCAGCATTCCCATGCTGCAATCCTCCAGGCACGGTAGCGCCCGCGCCACCTGATCGGTCACCAGATGAAAGCCACGGGCAAGCTCGGGTAGATGGATTTCCTGCTGATACCACATAAAACACTCCTTTGTTCTTAACTGCACGTGAGGCACGTCGACCGCGCGCCCTTCTTGTAAGACTCACTTCACCATAGCCCAATCGGGAACCTCTATTGTCGATCAAGGTGACACCGGACACAGCGGTAACGGCGGCACCCGCCCGGCGATCTCGCGCTCCAGGTAATGGATAAAGGCGCGCAGCCGGGCGGGCACGTGGCGGCGCTGCTCGAACACGGCATGAAAATCGGCACGCACGCTCTGCCAACCAGGCATCAGGGGGCAGAGCGCACCGCTGGCCAGATGCTCATTCACATCCCACCAGGAGCGCAGCATGACGCCGTGCCCATCCAGCGCCAGCTGGGTGATCACCTCGCCGTCGTTGCTGGCCAACCGCCCGCTGACCTTGACTGACTGCACCTCGCTTGGCTTGTCGCAGCGCTCGAAACGCCAGAGCGGGAAATCGGTATCGTTTTCCCGTACCACCAGACACGCCTGCCGGGCCAGATCCATCGGAGCTGCGAGCGGCGGCATGCGCGCAATATAGTCAGGCGCTGCACAGAGTACGCGCCGGTTGGCCAGAAGCGGCCGGGCAATCAGGCGAGAATCCGGCGGCTGGCCAACGCGAATGCCGATATCGAAACCGTGATCGCTCAGGTTGAGCGGAAAATTGGTCAGCTCGAGCCACCCCTCTACCCCAGGATTCGCCGCGCAGAATGCGGAAAGCAGCGGCGCGATATGCCGCCGGCCAAAGCCGAACGTGGCGTTCACTCGAAGCCGGCCACTCAGCGCCTGCTGGCGAGCATCGCCCAGCGAATTTTCAAGCTCTCCCAGCTCGTCGAGGATCAGCGACCCGCGCGCAAGGTAGCGCTCCCCTTCCGCGGTTAGCGTCAGCCGCCGCGTGGTGCGGGCGGCAAGCTCCACCCCAAGCCGGGCTTCCAGCTGCTTGAGCCGCTTGCTGACCGCAGAGAGCGAAAGACCAAGCTCGCGCGCCGTGGCCGTCAGGCTGCCCGAGCGGGCCAGCTGTTGAAAGAACGCCAGATCATCAAGCGCCGACATCGATTCTCCACTTTCAGGCAACAATAGCTTGCATACTAACCCGATTATCTTTCCCGCCACAGCCGCTAGACTGCCTGTAGAGCTTATCCAAGCGTCATCCACCCTCACTCAACAACAAACAGGAGTTCCCATGACTCATCGTATTGCGGTTATCGCCGGTGACGGTATCGGCCCGGAAGTCATGCCCGAGGGCCTGCGCACTCTGGAAGCCGCCGCCAAGCGCTTCAATATCGACCTTGAGTTCACCACCTTTGATTTCGGTAACTGCGACTACTACCTGGAGCACGGCAAGATGATGCCGGACGACTGGTTCGAGCAGCTCAAGGGCTTCGACGCACTTTTCTACGGCGCCGTCGGCTGGCCCGAAAAAGTGCCCGACCATATTTCGCTATGGGGCTCGCTGATCCAGTTCCGCCGCTGCTTCGATCAGTACGTCAACCTGCGCCCCTGCAAGCTGATGCCCGGCATCAAGAGCCCGCTGGCCGGCCGCGAACCCGGCGATATCGATTTTTACGTGGTGCGTGAAAACACCGAGGGCGAGTACTCGAGCATCGGCGGCAAGATGTTCGAAGGCACCGAGCGCGAGGTGGTCATTCAGGAAACCGTAATGAGTCGCACCGGCGTTGACCGCGTGCTGAAATACGCCTTTGACTTGGCCCAGACCCGCCCGCGCAAGAAGCTGACCTCGGCCACCAAGTCCAACGGCATCTCCATCACCATGCCCTACTGGGACGAGCGCGTTCTGGAGATGGCCAAGCAGTACCCGGACATCGACGTCGACAAGTTTCATATCGATATTTTGACTGCCAACTTCGTGCTCCACCCGGACTGGTTCGACGTGGTGGTGGGCAGCAACCTGTTTGGTGACATCCTCTCTGACCTGGGCCCGGCCTGCACTGGCACCATCGGTATTGCGCCGTCGGCCAACATCAACCCGGAAGGCAAGTTCCCCAGCCTGTTCGAGCCGGTCCACGGCAGCGCCCCGGACATCGCTGGCAAGGGTATCGCCAACCCCATCGGCCAGATCTGGTCCGGCGCGATGATGCTGGAACACCTGGGCTACAAGGAAGCCAGCGATGCTATCGTCGGTGCCATCGAGTCAGTGCTGAGCGACGGTGACACAACCGTATTGACCGGCGATATCGGCGGTCAGGGCACTACCAAGACGCTGGGCGAAGCGATTGCCAAGCGGCTGGGTGACTAATCTCTAATAAAAGCGTCAGGCATGAAAAAAGCCACCCCGTCGGGTGGCTTTCTTGCAAGCGCTATCAACGCGCCAGTTTGGCGGCAATGCCGGCCACGTGTTCGCCCTGGAACCGGGCAAGCTTCAGCTCGCGTTCGCTGGGCTGGCGGGAGCCGTCGCCGCCGGCAAGTGTCGCGGCGCCGTAAGGGTTGCCGCCGCTTACCTCGGAAATATCGAACTGCTCTTCAATGCCGTAGCCAATGGGCACGATCACCATGCCGTGGTGGGCAAGCGTGGTCCAGGTGGAGGTCACCGTCATCTCTTCGCCCCCGCCGGTGCCCGTCGAGGTAAATACGCTGCCTACCTTGCCGCGCAGCGAGCCGTTGGCCCAAAGGCCACCGGTCTGGTCCAGGAAGGTACGCATCTGACCGGCCATGTTGCCAAAGCGGGTCGGCGTACCGAAGATGATGGCGTCGTAATCGGCAAGTTCCTGAGGAGTGGCTTCTGGTGTCGCGTAATCCTGCTTGCCCCCAGCGTTCTTGAAGGCATCTTCGGGCATGGTTTCCGGCACCCGCTTGACGGTTACCTCCACGCCATCAACCTTTCTTGCGCCTTCGGCGACAGCCTGAGCCAGGGTATCAACGTGACCATACATGGAATAGTAGAGTACCAGTACCTTTGACATTGCTCACTCCTTTGGACGTTGCTTTAAGTCTGCGTGACTAACCACCCTTGTGGACAGCGCCTTTAACCATAGCCCAATATCAAAAGCATAAAAGCGAATGTTTTCATCTACTCGCTTCGATTTACTGCACGGCTTTTTGCTTGCGAAGATGCCCACTACTGACTAACGTTTACTCTTTGCTATAAGTGTTCACCACAAGGAAGTAGCCAAATGACCATTTTCGAAGCCCTGCGTAAAGACCATGACCTCCAACGCGACCTGCTGGCGCGACTGGTCGAAACCCATGGCGACAGCGAAGAGCGCGATACCCTCTACAAGCAGGTCAAGCACGAGCTTCAGCACCATGCCGCCGCTGAAGAGCGCATGTTCTACATCCCGCTGATGGAGCTGGACCTCACCCAGGAAAAAGCCCGCCACAGCGTGGCCGAGCACCATGAAATCGATGAGCTGATCGAGCAATTGGACAGCACCGACTACAGCGCCTCCAGTTGGCTTACCTACGCCAAGCAGCTGCAGCATCTGGTGACCCACCATCTGGACGAAGAAGAGCAGGAAGTATTCCAGCTGGCCGGGCGTGGCCTGAAAAATCCACAGAAAACCGCGCTGGCGGATGACTACGAAGAAGAGATGCAGCGCCTGCGCGCCGGCTAAGCCTTCCCTTTCTCGCTTCTCAACGCCCGCTTCTTTGCGGGCGTTTTTGGGTCAGTGCTTACACAAAGCCCCTCTTCATTTTCATAACCACGACGCTGACGCTTGCTCTGCCTCAAGGGCATGCTAAACATGACCGTGGACTAGCCACCAATAACAAGAGGCCGATATGCTGGATCACTGGCTCGACTGGACGCTCAATGAGCGCCTGCCTTCACAAAAGCGCGGCCGATTCGCCAGCGGCACTTATCAGCTACATGCCCCTGGCATCATCGAGCTTCTGCCCGATACGCCCACATCCGATGCTCACGCCTGCATTTTCTCGGCGGCCATTCACGGCAACGAAACCGCCCCGGTCGAGCTTCTGGGCAGTTGGCTAAGCGCGCTGGAAGCGGGTGTCGCCTCCCTTGGCGCCCCGGTGCTGGTGATACTCGGCAACATTCCAGCCCTGCGCGCCCAACGCCGCTTTATCGACATCAACCTCAACCGCCTTTTCCAGCGCGGCCTTGCCGAACAAGGCGCCGAACCCGAGCGCGCCCGAGAACTGATGGCCGCGGTGGACCGCTTCTTTGTCGCGCATACCGAGCTTCCCAAGCTGCATTACGACCTGCACACCGCGATTCGTGGCAGCCTCTACCCGCGTTTTGTAGTCGAGCCGTTTGCCGATACCGCGATTACGACAATGCAGTGGGCGTGGCTGGCTGCCGCCGACATGCAGGCCGTACTTCACCAGCACCAGACTAGCTGGACGTTTTCGCACTACAGCAAGCACTATCATCAGGCGCAGGCATTTACCTTCGAGCTTGGACGTGTCGCCCCCTTTGGGCAAAACGACATGGCCGCGCTGGCACCCATGCTGGCCCTGCTGAAGGCGCTGGGTGAAGGTGGCAAGCCTGCCCGGCAAGCGCCAGGCAGCATGACGTTTTTCCAGGTGCAGCACGAGCTGATGCGCCAGGCAGAAGACTTCTCACTCTGCTTCGCAGCGGATACGCCCAATTTCAGCCGCTTTGAACCGGGCACACGCTTGGCCTGCGATAGCGTGGCAGGGGATTTCATTGTGGGCGATACTCCCTTGCACGTCGTGTTTCCCAATGCCGATGTCGCCATCGGCGCCAGGGCGGCCCTTTTGGTATCACCGACCCAGGCACCGAATTAAACGTTGAACTATTAGAATAACGCATTAATAACAACAACCTAGAGGCTATTCATGGCTACCGCACGCGTTGTGTTCGTCAAGCGCCCTGCATTTATCGCATAACGAAAGCACGCAATTTTCGCTGGGCCTGATAGAATCGCCACTTTTTCGCGCCAGCCGCCACCTAGTCTAACGTCAATTAAACGCGTTGCTACCGCGGCAACTTTGTACTGGAGCCTATGTTTATGGCCGCTACTCCCCTTGAAGTGCGTAATATCAAAAAGCGCTTTGGCGATACGGAAGTCCTCAAAGGCCTCTCATTGGAAGCACAAAAAGGTGACGTGATCACTCTGATTGGCGCTTCGGGGTCTGGTAAAAGCACCTTTCTACGCTGCATGAACCTGCTGGAGCAGCCCGACGAGGGCGAGATCATTCTCCACGGTGACACCATCCGCTTTAAAGAAACCCGCCACGGGCGTGAGCCGGCCGACTGGAAACAGGTCGTGCAGATGCGTGCCAAACTGTCGATGGTGTTTCAGAACTTCAACCTCTGGGCTCACATGACCCTGCTTCAGAACATCATCGAAGCGCCCATTCACGTGCTGGGAAAATCCAGGAAAGAGGCCACCGACCACGCCCATGCGTTACTCGAGCGCGTAGGCCTGACCGCCCGCGCCAACGCCTACCCCGCTCAGATGTCCGGCGGGCAGCAGCAGCGCGGCGCGATTGCACGGGCGCTGGCCATGGACCCGGAAGTCATGCTGTTTGACGAGCCCACCTCGGCACTTGACCCGGAGCTGGTGGGCGATGTGCTGAAGGTCATGCGCGACCTGGCCAACGAAGGACGCACCATGGTCGTGGTCACCCATGAAATGAGCTTCGCCCGGGATGTTTCAAGCAAGGTGATCTACCTGCATCAGGGGCTGGTAGAAGAAGCCGGCACGCCGGATGAAGTCCTGGGCAATCCGCAGTCGCCGCGGCTCAAACAGTTTCTTACCCCCAACTACTGATCTGCGAGGCTACCATGCTGGATTTGCAAGGGTACGGCCCGCGTTTGATCGAAGGCGCCGGGGTTACCGTTCAACTGGCGGTGTTATCGCTGCTGCTGGCCCTGGTGCTGGGGCTTTTTACCGCCACGGCCAAGATGTCGCGTCACTGGCTACCGCATGGCATTGCGACCGTGTATACGACGCTGATTCGCGGCGTGCCGGATCTGGTGCTGATGATGCTGCTGTTCTACGGCGGGCAGATCGGCGTCAATGCCATCAGCGATATTCTCTATTACAGTTACGACATTGATATCTACATCAACTTCAACGCCTTTGCTGCGGGCGTACTGACCATCGGGTTCATTTTCGGCGCCTACATGGGCGAGACCTTTCGCGGCGCCTTCATGGCCGTGGATAACGGCCAGATCGAAGCGGGCAAGGCCTACGGCATGAGCGGCAGCCTTGTGTTTCGGCGTATTCGGTTCCCGCAGATGATGCGCCACGCACTGCCGGGACTGTCCAATAACTGGATGGTACTGCTCAAGACCACCGCGCTGGTCTCGGTCATCGGCCTGACCGATATGGTTCGCGTGGCAGCCGAAGCCTCCCGAGCGACCCACGAACCCTTCGTGTTTCTAATTCCCGTAGCGGTTGCCTACCTGCTGATCGCCAGTGTGTCCGAGTGGATCTTTGCAAGGCTGCAGAAACGCTACGATATCGGCTTTGGGGAGCAGTAACATGCCTGATATTTCCGCCTGGTTTAATGACCTTCTATCCGGCAACCTGATCTTTACCGCCACCACCATGGGCTATTACTGGACCGGCCTGGTCACCACCACCCAGCTGGTCTTTCTCTCGCTGGTGATTGGCCTGGTGCTTGCCGTACCGCTGGCCATTCTGCGCAGCTCGAAGCGCAAGTGGATCAGCCTGCCGGTATACCTTTTCACCTACGTGTTTCGCGGCACACCGCTGCTCGTTCAGCTGTATATCATCTACTACGGCGTGGTGTTCTTTGACGGCATTCAGGAAAGCGTTTTCTGGCCCATCTTCCGCGAGGCGTTCTACCCCGCGCTGATCGCCTTTACCCTGAACACCGCCGCCTACACCACCGAGATCTTCCGGGGTGCGATCAAGGCAACGGCCAAGGGTGAAATCGAAGCGGCGCGCGCCTACGGCATGTCTCAGGGGCTGATGATGCGGCGTATCATCATTCCCAGCGCCTTTCGCCGTGCCCTGCCCGCCTACGGCAATGAAGTGATCTTCATGCTTCACGCCAGCGCCATCGCAAGCGTTGTCACGCTGATGGACTTGACCGGAGCGGCGCGCTACGTCTATTCCCGCTTCTATACCCCGTTCGAGCCCTTTTTGTTCGTGGCGCTGATCTATCTCTGCCTGACGTTTGCCATTCTGTTCTTCTTCCGCTTCCTGGAGAAGAAACTGCTCGCCCACTTGAAGCCTCAGACACCTTGAGTCCAGGAGGCTGGCAGCTAACGTCAAACAAACGTTGGTTCGCATGATGTTTTTCTCTTTTCGCCAGCGCAAAGCTGGGTTACGTTAAAGAAGATCACATCATGTGAACCTGTTTTACAACGGAGTTTAATAATGAAAAAACTGCTATCGGTTTCATTGATCGGTCTGGCTGTTGCAGCAGCCTCTTCCGCCCAGGCACGCGATTACGACCACGTGCGCATTGGCGTGGACGTGCCGTACGTCCCCATGGAGTACCGCACCGCTGAAGGCGACCTGACCGGTTTCGATATCGACCTGGGTAACGCCATGTGTGAAGAGATCGGCGTGACCTGCGAGTGGATCGAGCAGGAGTGGGACGGCATCATCCCCGGCCTTCTGTCGCGCAATTACGACGCCGTCATGTCCTCCATGACCATCAACGATGAGCGTCGCCAGCAGGTACTGTTCTCCGAGCCCTACATCACCATGCCATCAGCCTGGTTTGCGGCAAGCGACCTGGACATCGACGAAGCCAATGAAGAAACCCTTGAAGGCCTGACCATCGGTGTTCAACGCGGCACGCTTCAGGACAACTACGTCACTGATAACTACGGCAGCGTGGCCGATATCAGCCGCTACTCCACTGCCGATGACATGGTGCTGGACATGGACGCCCAGCGTCTGGATATCGTGTTCCTCGATTTCCCGATTGGCCAGTCCACGCTGGTTGAAAACGAAGACGGCGACTACGTCATCGTGGGCGAGCAGATCACCGAGCCTAAAGAATACTTCGGTGACGGCTTCGGTATCGCCTTCCGCCAGCGTGACGAAGCGCTTGCCGAGAAATTCAACGAAGCCCTGGCAACGCTGAAAGAAGACGGCACCTACGACGAAATCTACACCCGCTACTTCGGCGAAGAGTGATTCCTGCCCTCCCCGGCTGCGCCGGGGAGGTTTTCAACGCCTGCTCTCGCAGCCCCCTCCCCCTGTTTCCTTCTTCACGACTTACCGCCTGTTTTACCCCACTTGCCATCAAGGCGAGCAAATTCAGTGAACTAGCCGTGCTACTATCGGTCTTCTTAAGCGAGCTAGTGACCGACAGGGAGGTTTTATGGCTAACACATCATCACCTTTGCGACCCTCTTCCCACTGGACGGGATGGGGCCAGTGGCTTGCGCTCATCACCATGACCGTGGATCACCTGACCCGCTATGTACTGCCTGCTGGTTGGGACTTGAGCTGGGCAGGCTCCTCCATCGGCCGGATTGCGTTTCCGCTGTTTGCCGCCATGGTGGCCTGGCATGGGCTGTTCAATACGCGCAATCCGCTGCGCTATTCCCGCCGCATTCTGATTATCGGCCTGGTCGCCCAGGTGCCCTACATGCTGATGCCCCGCGCCTCGGATGCGCTGATTCTCAACGTCTGCTTTACGCTGGCAAGCGGCCTGGCGCTGGGCACGCTGGTGCGCCAGGGCTGGCAGCACTACCAGCAGCAAACGTTAGGCCTTGGCTGGCTGATGCTGGGCACGGCGGTGGGTGTCACGCTCTGGTATCTGCTGGGTTTCTGGGTGGAGTACGGCCACAACGGCCTGCTGCTGATTCCGCTGCTCATGTTTGCCATGCACGCGCTCAACCAGGCCGGTCCGCGCTTTCAGTCACGCCTGTGGGCAGGCCTCGCTGCCTTTCCGGTATTGTGGATCGCCGGGCAGATGAACGCCTCGGACATGGCCAAATCGTTTACCGTGGCCACGTGTGTGGCGGTACTGATTCTGGCCGCCGGCGCGTCTCGTCAGATTACCGCCGTGCCGGTGGTCATGCCGCGCAGGCTATGGCTTGCCTGGTACCCGGGGCACTTCGCCCTGATCGCCCTGTGGCTGCTGATCAGCGGTCACGCAGCTATTTAAACGCTCGGCATGAAAGCGTCGGTCTGCGTGAAGTTCTGCTTGGCGGCTTCACGCATCCACGGCGCATAACGTTTTAACTGGTCACGACCTTCTGCTTTTGCCTGGTACATGGCGATATCTGCCTGCTTGAGAATTTCAGAGGCATCAAAGCGATCAGATTCAAAGCAGGTATAACCAATACTGGGCGTTACCTTCAGCCAATCACCTTCCAGATAATAGGTACCTGACAGTACCTGTTTCATGTGCTGCATGAACTCCTGAACCTGCTGCTCTTCCGCGCAGCTACTGGTTATATCGAACAGGGCCAGTAGTACGAATTCATCACCACTCAGGCGTGCCGCCATCCCCTCTTCGCCCTGACACTGCTCCAGACGCCGAGCTACCTGAATCAGCAGGTCATCGCCGGCGGCGTGACCCAGAGTGTCGTTTACCCGTTTGAAGTGATCCATGTCCAGAAACACGACAAGCCCGGTTTTCGCTGATGATTCATGGCCCAACTGATTCAACCGGTCGATAAACAGTCGCCGGTTGGGAAGATCCGTCAACGCGTCGTAGTAAGCCTGTCGATAGATAATCGCTTCAGTGCGCTTTCGTTCAGTGAAATCTTCAATAATCGCAATGCCACCAATCTTGTGATCGCTCGCCGTACGCACCGCATTGAAGAACGACCGCAGCGGCGTTCCCTGATCACGACGGGGTAGGTAAAAGGTGCCCTCGTAATATCCCGTGCCCTTTTCCAAGGCATTAGCCACGGCGGTTGCTACCTCCTGGTCAGCACGGTGGTCCAGCATGCAGTAGCCGATCATCTGATCGCGCTGACTGCCGAGAATTTCCAGCAATTTTGCATTGCAGTCGGTAATCATGCCGCGCGAATCAAAATGCAGTACTCCCAGTGGCGAGTGCTGATAGATGGAGCGATATCGGTCTTCACTCTCTTGAAGCTGTGCTTCTCTGGATGAAACCTCAACATGCAGGGCGATGTTGTCGTGAATGATACGGCTGAGCCGACGGCTGATGACCAGCATCAGGCCCAGGAACAGCTGCAGCAGCAGACCCATGAGCAGCGAAAGCTCACCACCACTAAGCAGAAACTGAACGGGTAACGGAAGCAGAGCCGGCAGGATGAATACAAGGGCCACCCGCCATACCGATGACAGGGTGGTGACGCCCCCCGCAGCAACACCGCCTAGCACAATGGCTAGAATGTTGGTCTGCCGGCTGTATTCGGGGCTGAAGAACAAAATGGCGGCCGCTCCCCACACCCCGCCCGCCAAGAATGCTGCCTGGAAAAACCACCGCAGCCAAACTGAGTGTTTTTGTTGATCCGCCGTCGCACGATGATAAAAATAGGCCAGCATCAGCCGTAACGTTGAAATGAGTACCAAGGCTGCAAACCAGCCAAGCAGCAGCCCGGTGCTGACACTTGACCACATTGCCGTTATCAACAGTCCGCCTGCACAGACACTGCTCAGCACTGGCTGCCACAGTTTTTCATAGAGCAGGCCAACTTTTTCTGCCTGTAAACGGCAAGCCGCTTTTTGATGAGCGTACGGATAACCGCCGAGCCAGGATGGCTCGGCGGTTATCCTTGCAAGAGGCGGCATACTGACTTCCCGGTGATTAATTCTGTACATATAATCGGCTGATATAGATATTTATTGAATTAATAAACGCATCTATACCGCCCGAGTACATATCGTCAGGCTAACTTATTGTAAAAAATCATAAAAAAGCCGCCTCATATGGCGGCTTCTAGGTTACAGCGAGGGTTCGAAACTCCACTCGACCGGCGGCGCCTCGGGCAGCAGCGCCTGGCAGGCGCGGACCTTTTCCAGAAGCTCTGCGTGGGTGGCGGCCACCACATTGATGTGGGCAAGCTTGCGCCCGGCACGCTCGGCCTTGTCGTAACGGTGCAGGTGGGTATGGGCCAGCGCCAGCATGGCAGCGTTATCGCCCTCCTGGCCGATCACGTTGACCATGCAGGTGGGGGCAATCGCCTGAGTACTGCCCAGCGGCAGACCCTGTACAGCGCGCAGATGGTTCTCGAACTGGCTCGTGGCCGCGCCGTCCATCGTCCAGTGGCCGGAGTTGTGCACGCGGGGGGCCATCTCATTGGCCAGCAGGCTGCCGTCACGGGTCTGGAACAGCTCAAGGGCCAGCACGCCTACGTAATCGAGCTCGTCGAGCAGCGCGCGAATATAGGTATCCGCGGTCTGCTGCACCTGGGCGTCCAGGTCCGGAAGCGGTGCCACCGAATAGCGCAGAATGCCGCCCACGTGCTGGTTTTCCGCCATGGGGTAGAACACCACTTCACCGTCACGGCCGCGCACGGCAATCATCGATACTTCGCGCACGAAATCGACAAACGCCTCGACGATCAGCTGCGTGTGGCCAATGCTCTGCCACGCGTCAGCGGCCTCTTCCGGCGCTTTCAGTACCGCCTGACCCTTGCCGTCATAGCCTTCGGTCACCGATTTCGCCACTACCGGGCAGCCAAGCTCACGGGCGGCGGCCTCAAGCTCGTCAGAGCTCTCTACCACGCGATAGGCAGGCGTGGGGATGTTCAGGCGGTCAAACAGGGCCTTCTCTTCCACCCGGTTCTGGCATACCTGAATCGCGCGGCTGCTGGGATACACCGGCTTGTGCTTCTCGATCTCCTGTACCAGCGCCACCGGCAGGTGTTCGAACTCATAAGTAACCACGTCCACCTTGGCCAGAAACTCGGCCAGATGCTGGTTATCCGGGTCGACGATGACCTCGCCAATGCCCGCACTCGGGTTGCCCGTGGTGTCCAGAAAGGTGAAGCGGTTGCCCAGTGGGTAGCCCGCCAAGGCCAGCATGCGGCCCAGCTGGCCCGCGCCTAGAACGCCAATGTTCATCGCGTATCTCCTTACTCTGCATCCGGCGCGGGGCGCGGGTCCGGGTTATCCAGCACCAGCTGGGTCTGCTCGGTGCGGAAGGCCTCGACCGCTTCGCGCACGGCGGTGTCCTGCAAGCCCACAATCTGGGCGGCCAGAAGCCCCGCGTTGGTGGCGCCGGCCTTGCCGATCGCCAGTGTGCCCACGGCAATGCCGCCCGGCATCTGGGCGATGGAGAGCAGCGAATCCAGGCCCTTCAACGCCTTGGATTCCACCGGCACGCCCAGCACCGGCAAGGGCGTCTGTGAGGCCACCATGCCCGGCAGGTGCGCGGCACCACCAGCGCCGGCCACAATTACCTGAAGGCCACGCTCGGCAGCGCTCTTGGCATAGTCGAACAGCAGGTCAGGCGTCCGGTGGGCGGAGACCACACGCGTTTCGTAGGCAACACCCAAACGCTCCAGCATGGCGACCGCGTGTTCCATGACCGGCCAATCGGATTTGGAGCCCATGATGACGCCCACCTTGGGCGCGCTATTCGACGACATGCCATTTCTCCTCGGCCTGAGGGCCTTGTAAAACGATAAAAGTGCCGCACGCACAAGCCACAGCGCGCGCTAAAAGGAAGGCGCATAGTTTACCAGAGCCAGGCGGCAAGCGGCGGTCCCAAATGTCGTGAAATTTTCATCAAATTAAATATTGAAAAGCACCTGCGTTGGCGGCATTGTGTAGGTGTCATTTCAGACTGATGGAGTCACATGAGTACGGCATACGCAACTGCTCACGCAGAAACGCTGGATCCTCCGCGAAGCAGCCCTGACCTCGATGTCAGGGACCTAGAGAAACGCACGCGCCTGATGCGCATCATTACGCGTTTGATTGCAGTATCCGACCTGGGTAGCCGGGAAATCGCCCGCCAGGCAGGTCTTCCAGTACAGAAGATCAGCGATCTGCTCGCCGGTAGGCTTGAGCACCTGGATATTGATGAACTCAATGTCCTGCGTCGCACGTTAGAACTGGAGGCGCCATAGCAGCAGCCCCACTGATCACACAGACAAACGCCTCGCCAATGCGAGGCGTTTTTTTATGGCATCGATATCAACAGACCACCGAGCGCCATCACCGCAACCACCGCCCAGGCAGGAAGCTTCCACACCGCCAGCAGCAAAAAGCCTGTCAGTGCCAAAGCAAACTCATAAGGCCCTATCACGGCACTCGTCCATACCGGCTGATAAAGCGCCGCCCCTAAAATCCCGACGACTGCCGCATTAGCGCCACGCATCAGCGCCTGGGCACTGCCCCACTGACGAAAACGGCTCCAGAAGGGCAGCACGCCAACCAGTAGCAAGAACCCAGGCACAAAAATTGCCAGAAGCGCCACCAACGCGCCTGCCAGCCAATGGATACCCGGCACCAGTGCACCTAGGTACGCTGCAAAGGTAAACAGCGGCCCCGGTACCGCCTGCGCCGCGCCGTAGCCGGTTAGAAACGCATCCGGCGTCACCCACCCCGACTGCACCACCTCGGCCTGCAGCAGCGGCAACACCACATGGCCACCGCCAAATACCAGCGCGCCGGAGCGGTAAAACGCATCGATGATGCTCAGCCAGATTGCACTTCCCGCTATCAGCGGCAGCAGAACCAGCAGCCCGGCAAATAGGCCCAACGCCATGAAACCTGCCGAACGCGATACCTTGAAGTGAAGTGCTGCATCTTGTGGTGCAGTTGCGCTCTCGCGACACATCACCAAACCTAGCAAGCCACCGAGCACAATGGCACTTACCTGCCCCAACGGCCCACTTAGCCCCACCACCGTCAACACCGCCAGCAGCGCGATACCGGCGCGAGTCTTATCAGGGCACAGGTTACCCGCCATGCCCCACACCGCGTGGGCCACGATGGCCACCGCTGCTACTTTCAAACCGTGAATAATGCCGCTGGCAAGCGGGCCATCCAAAAGCGATGCCCCCAGTGCAAAAAGCCCCAGGACGATAGCGGAAGGCAAGGTAAAGGCAAGCCACGCAGCGGCCGCCCCCCAAGGCCCGGCGCGCAGCAGCCCGATGGCAAAACCCACCTGGCTGCTGGCTGGCCCCGGCAAAAATTGGCAGAGCGCGACCAGATCCGCATAGGCCGTCTCGGAAAGCCAGCGGCGGCGCTCTACAAACTCGGTACGAAAATAGCCCAGATGCGCCACCGGACCACCAAAGGAGGTCAGCCCAAGCAGCAGAAAAACGCTGAAGACTTCGCCGATAGAGGCACGGGCGGCCGCTTGTCGAGACATGGCACCAGTTCCTTGAAAGAAAATTTCAAGCATGACCGCCACGTTTGACATGATGATGACAGCGAGCGGATTAAAAACCTACGAGTATGCACCAACGTCGGAGAATGCCACGTAGCGCGTGGTAACGTTTTGCGAGGACACGAGCAAATAAGGCACCCGCGGGTGGCGGCTGATAAGACGCCTCGGCCGTGGCAACCATGTTTGCGCTTGCGCCGCATCACCCAACCCCGGCAGCGCTCTCCGCGCTGCTCCCGCGGGTGCGCCTAACGGCTTACCACGCGCTACGGTTCTGCATCACATTCGGATACGGCACAGTAGCGTGTGGTAACGTTTTGCGAGGACACGAGTAAATAAGGCACCCGCGGGTGGCGGCTGACAAGACGCCTCGGCCGTGGCAACCATGTTTGCGTTTGCGCCCTATCACCCGACCCCGGCAGCGCTCTCCGCGCTGCATCCGCGGGTGCGCCTGGCGGCTTACCACGCGCTACGGTTCTGCACCACATTCGGATACGGCACCGTAGCGCGTGGTAACGTTTTGCGAGGACACGAGCAAATAAGGCACCCGCGGGTGGCGGCTGACAAGACGCCTCGGCCGTTGCAACCATGTTTGCGTTTGCGCCGCATCACCCAACCCCGGCAGCGCTCTCCGCGCTGCTCCCGCGGGTGCGCCTAACGGCTTACCACGCGCTACGGTTCTGCACCACATTCGGATACGGCACCGTAGCGCGTGGTAACGTTTTGCGAGGACACGAGTAAATAAGGCACCCGCGGGTGGCGGCTGACAAGACGCCTCGGCCGTTGCAACCATGTTTGCGTTTGCGCCCTACCACCCGACCCCGGCAGCGCTCTCCGCGCTGTTTCCGCGTCGGGCCGCCGCTGCGGGTGCGCCTGGCGGCTTACTACGCGCTACGGTATGGGCCAACGTCGGGGCGTGGCCTCTTATTCGCTCTGATCAGTCACCGCGCCGGTACTTGCGGAGCTTACCAACCTTGCGTACTTGGCCAGCACGCCGCGGGTATAGCGCGGTTGTGGGCGCTGCCAGGCGGCTTGGCGGCGCATCAGCTCATCGTCGGCCACGTGCATTTCGATGGTGTCGGCTTCGGCGTCGATGGTGATACGGTCGCCGTTTTCCACCAGCGCCAGCGGGCCGCCTTCAAACGCCTCCGGCGATACGTGGCCGACCACGAAACCGTGGCTGCCGCCGGAGAAGCGGCCATCGGTGATCAGCGCCACGTCGTTGCCCAGCCCGCGGCCCATGATCGCCGAGGTGGGGGTGAGCATTTCGCGCATGCCAGGGCCGCCTTTGGGGCCTTCGTAACGGATGACGACCACATCCCCCGCCACTACAGTGCCATCATTGATGCGTGCCTGGGCCTCTTCTTCAGAGCCAAATACCCGGGCGGTGCCGGAGAAACGCGTGCCTTCCTTGCCGGAAATCTTGGCAACCGCCCCTTCCGGCGCCAGGTTGCCGTAAAGAATGCGCAGATGGCTTTCCGCCTTGATAGGCTGATCGAGCGGCGCGATGATTTTCTGATCATCCGGGTAAGGTTCAACACTTGCCAGATTCTCCGCCAAGGTCTTGCCCGTGACCGTCAGGCAGTCGCCGTGCAGAAGACCGGCCTCCAGCAGGTTCTTCATCAGCGGCTGAATGCCGCCTAGGGACACCAGCTCGCTCATCATGTAGTGGCCGCTGGGGCGCAGGTCGGCGACTACCGGCACTCGCTTGCCGATCTCGGTAAAGTCTTCAAGGGTCAGCTCGACATCGATGGTGCGCGCCATGCCGATCAGGTGCAGCACCGCGTTGGTCGAGCCGCCGAGGGCAATCACCACGGTGATGGCGTTTTCAAACGCCTGGCGGGTCATGATATCCGAGGGTTTGATATCGGCGGCCAGCAGTTCGAGCACCGCCTCGCCCGCCGCCTTGCAGTCGTCGCGCTTCTCCTGAGAGATGGCGTTCTGCGCCGAACTGCCCGGCAAGCTCATGCCCAGCGCCTCGATGGCGGACGCCATGGTATTGGCGGTGTACATGCCGCCGCAGGAACCGGGGCCGGGAATCGCGGTTTCCTCGATCTGCTTGAGTTCGATCAGGTCCATATCGCCACGCGAGTGTGCGCCCATGGCCTCGAACACCGACACGATATCGGTATGCCCCTTGCCCGGCATGATGGTGCCGCCATACACGAACACGCTGGGGCGATTCAGGCGTGCCAGCCCCATTACGCAGCCCGGCATGTTCTTGTCGCAGCCGCCGATGGCGACCAGGCCGTCAAAGCCTTCGCAGCCCGCCACGGTTTCGATGGAGTCGGCAATGACTTCGCGCGATACCAGCGAGTACTTCATGCCTTCGGTGCCGTTGGCGATGCCGTCGGAAATCGTGATGGTGTTGAAGATCACGCCCTTGCCACCGGCAGCATCCGCGCCGTCGCGGGCCAGTTCCGCCAGCTCGCCGATATGACTGTTGCACGGCGTCACCATGCTCCAGGTAGAGGCCACGCCCACCTGGGGCTTCTTGAAATCGTCGTCGGTAAAGCCCACGGCGCGCAGCATGGCGCGGCTGGCGGCCTTGCCGACGCCATCTACTACCTGGGCGGAATGACGGCGAGTCGTGTTGGTCGGTTCAGTCATGGAAAAATCCTTTAAAGACGCATTAACATGCCCACAGCTTGGCGATATAAGACACATCCCGCAAGACACTTAACTTATGGCACCATATGACCACGCCGCCCGCCCGCGCGCTCTAGCGAAGGAAACCCGCCATGCCGCTCTCGACCACATCGCCCCTCACGCCCGGTTTCATGGTGGTGCACGCCAACCGGCTGGAAGATCTGCGTGGGCTGGCGGTGGAGTGGATGCGCCTTCATCCGCTGGGGCCGCTCGAGAACGAAACCATTCTGGTGCAGAGCAACGGCATCGGCCAGTGGCTGAAGCTGGCCCTGGCGGAAGACCCGGCCCAGGGCGGCGCCGGGATTGCCGCCGCGCTCAATGTCACGCTGCCCGCGCGTTTTCTGTGGCAGGCCTACCGCACGGTATTGACGGAGCTTACCGGCGACAGTGAGGCCGTGCCGGAAACCTCGCCCTTCGATAAATCGCGCCTGGTGTGGCGCCTGCTGCGCCTGCTACCTCTGCTTGCCGAGCAGCCCGTGTTTGCCCCGCTGGCCCGCTTTCTGGAAACCGACCGCGACCAGCGCAAGCACTACCAGCTCGCCGAGCGCCTGGCGGATCTGTTCGACCAGTACCAGGTATACCGCGCCGACTGGCTGGACGCCTGGGCCGATGGCCGTGACATACTGATTACCGCCCGCGGCGAACGGCGACCGCTTGACGAGCACCAGCGCTGGCAGCCCGCCCTGTGGCGCGCCCTGCGCGACGATGTGGCCGCGACCCAGGGCGAAGCGGGCCTGAACAGCAGCCGCGCCCAGGTACACAGCCGCTTTCTGGAGGTGGCCGGCGGGCTCGAAGACGGCGGCTGCCCCCACGGCCTGCCCCGGCGGCTGATCATCTTCGGCATCTCGTCGCTGCCCCAGCAGACGCTCGAGGCGCTAGCCGCGCTTTCGCGCTGCTGCCAGATCGTGCTGTGCGTGCACAACCCCTGCCAGTACTACTGGGCGGATATCATCGAACACAAGGACCTGCTGCGTGCCCACCGCTACCGCCAGAGCCGCAAGGCCGGCATGCCTGATGCGCTGGATGTGCTCGGCGATGGCGACGTGGACAGCGCCCTGCACCTGCACGCCCAGCCGCTTCTGGCCGCCTGGGGCAAGCAGGGCCGCGACTATCTGCGCCTGCTCGACGAGCACGACGACGCCGGCAACTACCAGACACTGTTCGAACAGCAGGCGCTGCGCATCGACATGTTCGAGCCGTTCACCACCCCCGAGCACAGCTGCCTGCTCAGCCAGCTTCAGGACGACATCCGCGAGCTGCGCCCGGTGGCGGAAACGCAGACCACCTGGCCCGACGTGGATGTGCAGCAGGACGACTCCATCGTCTTCCACATCGCCCACGGCCCCCAGCGCGAAGTGGAGATTCTGCACGACCAGCTGCTGGCCGCCTTCAGCACTGACCCGGCATTGCGCCCGCGCGATATCATCGTCATGGTGCCGGATATCGACCGCTACGCACCGCATATTGAAGCCGTGTTCGGCCAGTACCGCACGGGGCACTACCGCGCCAGCACCGGGGGCGACGACTCACGCTACATCCCCTACACGCTGTCGGACCAGGCAAGCCGCCACCGCCTGCCGCTGATGATCGCGCTCGAAAAGCTCCTGCGCCTGCCGGAGCTGCGCCTGTCGGTGAGCGATCTGCTGGACCTTCTCGACGTGCCCGCCCTGCGCGAGCGCTTCGGCATCGAGGAGAGTGATTTACCCACGCTCAGCCGCTGGATCGAAGGCGCGGGCATCCGCTGGGGGCTGAACGCCGAGCAGCGCACCCGGCTGGATTTACCCCAGGGGCTGAGCCAGAACACCTGGGCCTTCGGCCTGCGCCGCCTGCTGCTGGGCTACACCGTGGGTGTGGCAGACGCATGGCAGGGCATCGAGCCCTTCGATGACATCGGCGGGCTCGAAGCGTCGCTTGCCGGGCCGCTGGCCACGCTGCTCGAACGCCTGGAAGACACCTGGGAAACGTTCTGCCAGCCCGCCCCCGCCGCCGAGTGGGTAGCAAGGCTGCGCGAGCTGCTGGAAACCTTCTTCTTGACCGACGATGCCCAGGAGAGCGTGATGCTCACCAAGCTCGAAGGCGCGCTTCAGCAGGTGCAGGAGAGCACCGAAGAGGCCGGGCTCTTTGAGCCGCTGCCGCTCTCCATGGTGCGCGAACACTGGCTAGCGCAAATCGATGAGCACAGCCTCTCTCAGCGTTTTCTGGCCGGAGCGGTCAACTTCGCAACGCTGATGCCCATGCGCGCGATTCCGTTCAAGCGGGTGTGCCTTCTGGGCATGAACGACGGCGAGTATCCGCGCTCCCAGCCGCCGCTGGATTTCGATTTGATGGGCGGCGACTACCGCCCCGGCGACCGTTCCCGCCGAGAGGATGACCGCTACCTGTTTCTGGAGGCGCTGCTCTCCGCCCGCCACCAGCTCTATATCAGCTGGGTGGGCCGCAGCCAGATCGACAACAACCCCATGCCGCCCTCGGTGCTGGTGGGCCAGCTGCGCGATCACCTGGCCGCTGGCTGGCAGAGCCGGGGTGAAACATCGCTTCTGGAAGCGCTGACCACCGAGCACCCGCTGCAGCCGTTCAGCCAACGCTACTTCAGTACGGATACCGCCTCGCCCTCCCAGGCGCGGCTATTCACCTACGCCCAGGAGTGGCACGCACTGCACACGCCACCGGCGCAGGTGCCTACACCGCCCGCCGCCCTGCCCACTTTCGAGCAGGAGATCCCGCTCACGCTTGCCCAGCTGGGCAGCTTCCTGCGCGAACCCGCCAAGGCGTTCTTCAACACGCGCCTGGGCGTCTACTTCGAGCAGGAGGCGCTCGCCCAGCTGGATGTCGAGCCGTTTACTCTGGACGGCCTGCAACACTGGCAGTTGCAGGATCAGCTGATTGCCGCCCAGCGCCAGGCGGTGGATAGCGGTGAACCGCGCGAAGACGCCATGTTCGCCGCGCTCGAGCGCATCAAGGGCCAGGGAGTGCTGGCGGTAGGCGCCTTTGGCGAGCGCATGCGCGAGGCGCTGATGGAACCCATGGACGCGCTGTTCATCGACTACCAGAAAGTGCTTGCCGAGTGGCCGCACCCGCTGGACGCCGCGCTGACGGTGGCGTTCAGCGCCCACGGCCTGGAAGTGAACGACTGGATCAACGAGATTCGCGTGGACGAAGACGGCCACCGCTGCCGCCTGCTGCTGCTCAGCAACAGCCTGGTCAGCCAGGGGCGCGGGCGTGGCCAGTACCGCTGGCAGCACCTGCTGCGCCCGTGGGTGGTGCACCTGGCGGCCAACGCGCAAACGCCCATGACCACCCAGCTGCTTTCCAAGGCGGGCCACGTGCGCCTGGCCCCGCTGGACGCCGAGACGGCCCGCACGCACCTGAACAACCTGCTGGCGTGCTGGCAGGCGGGCATGGAAAGCCCGCTGCCACTCGCCCCCCAGGCGGCATTCGCCTGGCTGGGCAAGGACGGCAGTGTGGAGGGCAGTAAAGCGAGTAGTGAAGAGGATATCGAAGAGAGCGACGCCTATCGCGCGGCCGCCAGCGCCTATGAAGGCGACCGCTTTCGCACCGGCGAGGTACAGCAGAGTGCTTATCTGGCGCGCCAGTGGCCGAGCTTCGAGGCGCTTTACAACGCACACGCTCAAGGCCACGGCTTCGCCACGCTGGTTGATACGCTCTACGCTCCGCTCTACCGCGCCGTCAAGGAGTAACGGCGCGGCAACGGCTCAACGGCTGTGGCCGTTGAGCGCCAGCACGCGCTTGGCCAGTGAGATCATTTCCGGGTCACCGGTGTTCTTTTCCGGTACATCGGACAGCTTGATGACCGGCAGCCAGCCCTGCCCTTCCGGGCGGGCATCGATCATCTTGATCACCATGTTCATCGGGTCGACGCCCACATCGTTGGTGAAGTTGGTGCCGATGCCGAAGGCCATGCCGATACGGTCCTGGCAGAACGTCTGAATACGCTCGACCTTTTCCGGGGTCAGCGCATCCGAGAAGATGATCGTCTTGCTCAGCGGGTTCACCCCCAGGCGCTCGTAGTGGCTGATGGTCTGTGCCGCGAAGTCGATCGGGTCGCCGCTGTCGTGGCGCACGCCGTCAAACAGCTTGGCGAACTTCTTGTCGAAGCTGGCGAAGAAGGCTTTCGAGGTGAAGGTATCGGTCAGGGCTATCCCCAAATCCCCGCGGTACACGTCCACCCAGTTCTCCAGCGCCAGACTGTTGGCCATCTTGAAGCCGAAGCGCGCGCCGTGGAACATGAACCACTCGTGGGCGTGGGTGCCAATTGGCTTGACGCCGTGGCGCATGGCCAGCAGCACGTTGCTGGTACCGGTGAACGACTCGCCGCCGTGATGGCGAAGCGCGCCGACCACGCGGTCGTGCACGTCAAACGAAAAGCGCCGCCGGGTGCCGAACTCGGCAATCTTCAGGCCCATCTGGCGGTAGTGCTCGATCTTTTCCTGGGTGCGCTGTTCGATCAGCGCGTGGCTATCCCTGGAGACCGTGATGCCGCGCAGGCGGTACCAGAGCTCGCTGATCAGCGACATCAGCGGCACTTCCCACAAGATGGTGCGATACCAGGGGCCTTCGATGATCACCGAAAGCTCGCTGCCCTGCTGCTCGATCACCACTTCGCTCGAGTCGTAGCGAAAGCCCGCCAGAAAATCGAGGTAGGTGGGGTCGAGATACGGGCAGGTGGTTTCCAGATAACGCTTCTCTTCTGCCGTCAGGCGCAGCGTTTGCATGTTGTCGACTTCACGGCGCAGCGCCGCGCCAAAGCCTTCCGGGAACTCATGCTCGCCGCGATTGATGAAAGCGTAACGCACATGCGCGTACGGAAAGCGTTTGATCACGGCATTCTGCATCGTGATCTTGTAGAAGTCGTTATCCAGAAGCGAGGTCAGCATGGAGTCTCATCGTCAGCGTGAACTTAAAGCCGCGGTAGTGTAAACGGGTCGCCCCTAACGTGGCGAGCCGACAAGATTAGCAGCTGGCGGCGCTATCTCCCAGCCCGCTCCCGGCGTGCTCAGGGCCAAAACCGCGCCATGAGCCCTTTTTGCTCCGCGTTTGCCCCACTTTTGCTCCCTATCGGCCATCGCGATATAGTGCCGGCTACCGCTCCTTGCTTACCAGGGGCGCTCTGTTTTTGCGCCCGCCTGTGGAGATCAGCGATGAGCCAGCCCGCCCCGCTCAACCCCTTGAGCCTGCCGCTCTACGGCAGCCGCCTGATCGAAGCCAGCGCGGGTACCGGCAAGACCTTCACCATCGCGCTTTTATACGTGCGCCTGGTACTGGGCGGGCGCAGCCAGGACGACGACGCGGCGTTCATCCGCCCGCTGACTCCGCCGGAAATTCTGGTGGTCACCTTTACCAACGCGGCAACGCAGGAGCTGCGCGAGCGGATTCGCAACCGGCTGGTGGAAGCCGCCGAGGTCTTCCGAGAAGACCAAACTCTTGGTGATTCCCCAAGCGATCCATTGCTTGTGGAGCTGCGCAGTGAGTACCCACCCTCGACCTGGCCCGCCTGCGCACGGCGTCTGGCATTGGCCGCCGAGTGGATGGACGAGGCGGCGGTGTCCACCATTCACAGCTGGTGCTACCGCATGCTGCGCGAGCACGCCTTTGACAGCGGCAGCCTCTTTTCGCTGAACCTGGAAAACGACCAGCGCGAACTCGAGCAGGAAGTGGTGCGCGACTACTGGCGCACCTTCTACTACCCGCTGGATAACGACGCGCTGGAAGGAATCGTGGGCTACTGGCCCTCGCCGGATGCCCTGCACGCAAGCCTTCAGCGCCTGTTGCCCGAGTGCGACGCGCTGGGCGAACCGCGCCCTGAGCCTTCACAAACGCTGGCTACCTGCCAGGCCGCCCGGGCCGCCAAGCTCGATGAGCTGAAAGCCCCCTGGGCCGAGTGGCTGGATGAACTGATACCCGCACTTGAAGACGCCGCCCAGCGCAAGGCCTTCAAGGGCCAGAGCTTCAACGCCAAGAGCCGCGCCAACTGGCTAGGGGCGCTGCGCGAGTGGCTTGAGAGCGATGCCGCCCGCCCTCAGCTGACCGACGCCGCCTGGAAACGCATGACGCCGGAAGGCATGGCGGATATCTGGAAAGACGGCGCGCCGCCTTGCCCGGAGGCCTGGGAAGCGCTGGCGGCACTGCCCGGCGAACTCAACGCCCTGCCCGAGCCGCGCAATGATCTCTTGATTCACGCCGTGCAGTGGTGCCGCGCCCGGCTGGAGCGCGAGCAGGAGCGCCGCGCCGAAATGGGCCCGAACGATCTGTTGACCCACCTGGACCGCGCCCTGCAAGGACCGAACCGCGAGGCGCTGGCCGCGCAGATACTGCGCCAGTTCCCGGTCGCGCTGATCGACGAGTTTCAGGACACCGACCCGATTCAGTACCGGATCTTCAACGCCGTGTATGACGCTGCAAAGCCGCGCCGCGACAGCGCCATCCTGCTGATCGGCGACCCGAAGCAGGCCATCTACGCCTTTCGCGGGGCGGATATCTTCACCTACCTGAAGGCCCGCCAGGACACCGACGGCCGCCACGTCACCCTGGGCACCAACTTCCGCTCAAGCCAGGCCATGGTAGCGGCGGTCAACCACTGCTTTCGCTACGCCGACCAGCACGACGCCGGTGCCTTTCTGTTCCGCGACGCCGCTGGCAACAACCCGCTGCCCTTTCTGCCCGTCAAGGCCAAGGGCCGCCGCGAACAGCTGGTGTGGGGCGGCGTACCGCTGCCCGCCATGACGCTGTGGGAACTCGCAAGCGACGAGCCGCTTTCCAAGACCGCCTACCAGCTGGAAATGGCCGAGCGCTGCGCCTCGCACATGGCCGCCCTGCTGGAGGCCGGGCGCAAGCGTGACGCCGGTTTTGCCCTCGAAGGCGAACTCACCCCGCTCAAGCCATCGGACATGGCGGTGCTGGTCAACGGCTTGCAGGAAGCCCGCGCCATTCGCCTGGCGCTGGCCAGCCGCGGCGTGAAAAGCGTCTACCTCTCGGATAACGACAAGGTGTTCAGCTCGCCCATCGCCCAACAGCTGGAAACCTGCCTGCGTGCCTGCGCCGAGCCCCAGGCCAACTCGCGCCAAGCCGAGGCCAAACTGCGCGCCGCGCTCGCCACGCCGCTGCTGGGGCTGGACCTTGCCGAGCTTGACCACCTGAACCAGAGCGAGCTTGCCTGGGAAGCGCGGGTCGAGCAGTTCAGCCGCTACCACCGCCTGTGGCAGCGCCAGGGGGTGCTGCCGCTGGTACGCAAGCTGATGGTGGACTTCGCCATTGCCGAGCGGCTGCTGGGTGAATTCAATGAGGGTGAGCGCTTGCTCACTGACCTGCTCCACCTGGGTGAGCTGCTTCAGCAGGCAAGCCAGGAGCTTGACGGCGAACACGCCCTGATCCGCTTTCTTTCCGAGGCCATTGCGGAGCCGGAAAGCCACGGCGACAGCCACAAACTGCGCCTGGAAAGCGACGCCGATCTGGTCAAGGTGGTCACCATCCACAAATCCAAGGGCCTAGAGTACCCGCTGGTGTTCCTGCCCTTCATCGCCAACCACCGCCCCACGAAAGAGAGCGATGTGCCGCTGCGCTGGCACGACGGTGAAGGCAACCTGCAGCTCAGCCTGGGCGCCGACGAACACACCCTGGCCACCGCCGACCGCGAACGTTTGGGTGAAGATTTGCGCAAGCTGTATGTGGCGCTCACCCGCGCCCGCCACGCCACCTGGCTGGGCCTGGCCCCGTTGAAAAATGGCGAAGGCAGTGCGCTGGGCTACCTGCTGAATGGCGGCAAGGCCATCGCCCCCGCCGAGCTGGGCAAGGCGCTGGAAGCGCTGGTCGATAAAAGCGAGATTGCCCTGGCGCCCGCGCCCCAGGCCACCGCGCAGCGCTTCACCCCCGCCGAACAGCACCCGGCGCTGGGCCAGGCGCGCACGCCCAACCGCCCGGCCCGCGAGCAGTGGTGGATTGCCAGCTACTCGGCGCTGCGCACCTCCGGCGGGGTGTCCGGCGCGTCAGAGGCGCCTTCCACGCACACCCCGGAACCCACCACGCCCCAGGAAGCCACCACGTTCGAGGTACTGGACGAACCCCAGGACCTGCTGTTCGAGGCGCCGCTGACCCCGCAGGCAGGGATTGAGGCCGCCCCGGCGCAGAGCGCCCCGCAGGAGGAAGCCGCGCACCTGCACCGCTTCCCGCGCGGCCCCGGCCCCGGCACCTTTCTGCACGGGCTGCTGGAGTGGGCCGGCCAGCTCGGGTTCAAGAAGGCGCTGGAAGACGCCACCGCCCGCGAAGATGCCCTGCGCCGCCGCCTGCAATTGCGCGGCTGGCAGGCGTGGTACGAAACGCTGGACAGCTGGCTTGCCGGGCTTCTACGCGCCCCGCTGCCGCTGCCCGGCCAGCAAAGCGTGGCGCTCGATCAGCTGAGCGGTTATCAGGTAGAGCTGGAGTTCTGGTTTGCCGCCCATCACGTCAATACCCAGACGCTGGATGGCCTGGTGAGCCAGCACTTACTCCCCGGCACGGCACGGCCAGCGCTGGACGCCGACACGCTGAACGGTATGCTCAAGGGCTTTATCGACCTGGCCTTCGAGTTCGAGGGGCGCTTCTACGTGCTGGACTGGAAATCCAACTATCTGGGCGGCGATGACACTGCCTACACCTCTGATGCCCTGAGCGCGGCGCTGCTGGAAAAACGCTACGACCTGCAGGCCGCGCTCTATCTACTGGCGCTTCATCGCCTGCTCAAGGCCCGCCTGCCGGACTACGACCCGCACCGCCACCTGGGCGGCTCGCTCACGGTGTTTCTGCGCGGCAGCCGCACCGCCCAGCGCGGCGTTCATGCAGAGCCCGCCCCGGTGGCGCTGATCGAAGCGCTGGACGCTCTTTTTGCAGGCCGCGAACGTCAGGAGGCAACCGCATGAACGATGGCTACACCTTCGACCTGTTCGGCGACAGCGAGCCGCACGTTTCCGCGCCTGCGCCAAGTGTGCCCAAGCCGCACCCGGCGCTTGCCAGCACGGCGGCGTTAATGGCGCTGTTCGAGCGCTGGGTAGCCCGAGGCTGGCTTCGCGACCTGGACCGGGCGCTGGCCAGCTTCTTCGCCCGCGAGGCCAGCGACGCCCCGCCGCTGCTTCTGCTGGCCGCCGCCCTGGCCAGCCACCAGCTTGGCCGCGGCCACGTCTGCCTGGATTTAAGCGCTACCCTCGACTCGCCGGACTTCGCGCTTTCGCTGCCGCCGGAAGGCGATGACCTGGTTGAGCCGCCGCCGCTGCCAAGCGATGTGCTCGACACGCTCACGCTCAAGCAGTGGCAGGCCGCGCTTGCCCACCCCACGCTGGTAGGCGAAGGCCCCGGCAATACGCCGCTGGTACGCGCCGACGCCGCGCACACCACGCGGCTCTACCTGCGCCGCTACTGGCAGTACGAGCAGACCCTGCACCAGGAAATCGCCGCCCGCCTGGCCGCGCCGGAGCAGGACGCCACAAGCCAGAAGCCGCTGCTCAAGCCCAGCCTGGACACACTGTTTCCCGCCACCGCGACCCTGGACTGGCAAAAGATCGCCTGCGCCCTGGCATCGCGCAGCCACTTTGCGATCATCACCGGCGGCCCCGGCACCGGCAAGACCACCACCGTGGTGCGCCTGCTGGCCCTTCTGCAAACCCTGCAACTGGCCGAGTCTGATCAGCCGCTGCGCATCCGCCTGGCCGCCCCCACCGGCAAGGCCGCCGCCCGCCTGAACGAATCCATCGCCGGGCAGGTAAGCCAGTTGCCCACAGAGTCACTGGCCACTTTGTTGAAGCAAAACCCATTGCATAAGCCCAACTTAGTGCAGGCCCCCGGTTCACTGGGCGATGATTCAAGCGCTGAACCTCTACAAGCATCAATCCCCACAGAGGTCACAACCCTCCACCGCCTGCTGGGCGCCCGACCAGATACCCGCCACTTCCGCCACAACCCCAACAACCCGTTGGCCCTGGATGTGCTGGTGATCGACGAAGCTTCCATGGTGGATATCGAAATGATGACCGCCGTGCTCAGCGCCCTGCCCGCAAACGCCCAGCTGGTGCTGCTGGGGGACAAGGACCAGCTCGCCTCGGTAGAAGCAGGCGCCGTGCTGGGCGATTTATGCCGCCGCGCCGAAGCCGCCCACTACACACCGGCAACCGCGCAGTGGCTGCAGGCACTCACCGGCCAGCCGCTGCCGGAAGAGCTGACCGACCCACACGGCCAGCCCCAGGACCAGGCGATAACCATGCTGCGGGTAAGCCACCGCTTCGATGCCCAAAGCGGCATTGGCCAGCTGGCCCAGGCGATCAACCAGCCGCTGAGCCGTGAACTCGACGAGCGCGACAAGCAAAGCGCCGTGCAGGAAGCGCTGCGCCACGGCTACGCCGATCTGCATCACCTGGTGCTGAACGGCGAGGACGACACCGCCCTGGAGCGCCTGGTCATCACCGGCTCACCGGAGCGCTTTCCCGACGCCGGCAAAGGCCGTGTGGATAAGCGCTCCGGCGTAGCGCTCGCCCTGCCCACCGGCTACCGCCACTACCTCACCGCCCTCGGCAGCCTGCGCCCGGATTCAGGGCTGGCGTTCGAGGAGAACCGCGAGCCCTACAACGCCTGGGCCCAGCAGGTGCTGAACGCCTACGGCCACTTTCAACTGCTCTGCGCTCTGCGCAAAGGCCCTTGGGGCGTGGAAGGCCTGAACCTGCGCATCGCCCAGGTACTGCGCCGCGAAAGGCTTTTGAGCGCCAGCGATATGGAGCTTGAAAAAGGCTGGTTTGAGGGCCGCCCGGTGCTGGTCACGCAAAACGACTACAGCCTGGGGCTGATGAACGGCGATATCGGCATTACACTCGCGGTGCCCGACCCGCGCGCACCGGGCAGAATGCTGTTGAGGGTCGCCTTTCCCAACAGCGACCCGGAAAAACCCATCCGCTGGGTATTGCCCTCGCGCCTGCACGCGGTAGAAACCGTGTTCGCGATGACGGTGCACAAATCCCAGGGCTCGGAGTTTCTGCACACGGCGCTGCTGCTGCCCGCCACGATCAACCCCATTCTGACGCGGGAACTGGTGTATACCGGCATCACCCGCGCCCGGCAGTGGCTCACCGTCGCGGAAGCCAGGCGGGGCATCTTGAATGAAGCGGTAGTCAGGGAAGTAATGCGGGCGTGATCAAGATAAATGGATGGTTAAAACACCCATCGCTGAGCGCTTGAGAGACGGCGTAACCATCACCACAGGATCGCCTTGAACCACCGGGGCGTGACAGACCAATGCAAGGGAGTTGCACATGAAGTATCACAGGAAAATCGCCCATCTCGGGCGTCAGGGCGTTTCCCTGCTATCTCGGCTTGGCCGCCACGAACTCGCCCTGCTGCTGTGCCTGGCGATCATTTCCGGCGGCATCTGGGGCTTCGTCGCGCTGGCCGGTGAAGTTATCGAGGGGGATACCCAGAGCTTCGACGAGCGTCTGCTGCTCGCCCTTCGCAACCCCGCCGACCTGAACGACCCCATCGGGCCGGGCTGGGTCGAGGAGATGGGCCGGGACTTCACCGCGCTGGGCGGTGTGGGCGTGTTGGTGGTCATCACGCTGGGGGCGCTGGGGTATCTGCTACTCGCCAGGCACTTTCGCGCGGCCCTTTTCGCCCTGGTGGCGGTGCCCGGCGGCATTCTGCTCAGCACCGTGATGAAGCTGGGCTTTGACCGCCCCCGCCCGGATCTCGTGCCGCACGAAGCCATGGTCTACACCGCGAGCTTTCCCAGCGGCCACTCCATGATGTCCGCCGTGACCTACCTGACGCTGGCCGCCCTCCTCATCCGCATTCAGCCCGCGCTGCGCCTGAAAGCGTACCTGCTGATACTGGCGATACTGCTGACCCTGCTCGTCGGCGTAAGCCGCGTTTATCTCGGCGTTCACTGGCCGACCGATGTGCTGGCCGGCTGGACCGCCGGGGCGAGCTGGGCGGCGCTCTGCTGGGGCGTGATGCACTGGATGCAGGGGCGCGGGCAGATTGAAGCGGAAGCGCGCGAGGTGAGCAGCGACTAGCCCGATCTTGCTGCGGGAACGGGTGTAGACCGACATCACCCGCGCCCGCGAATGGCTGCCCCTCAAGAAGCCAAAGGCTACGCCGCCAAACCAGCCGCTTAGCCTTTGGGAAGCGTTTCAGGGCGAATATAGGGAAACAGGTGCGCGACATAATCGGCCTTCCCAAGCGCGACCTTCTCGCTGCGCAAGATGGAATAGGCAGTCATGATGTGGAAGTAGAACTGCCCCAGCGTCCAATCACGCGCATACTGCTCGGCGGTTAAATCGAGAATCATACCGTTGGGCAGCTCGTGCACTAACGGCTTATCCGCCTTGGCATCCAGCGCATCAAAAGCCAGTCCGTTGAGCAAGACGAGGGTTTCCTCAATACGCGCCTGCGCCTCTGCAAACGTTCCAGGGTTCTCACCGGCATTTCGTCCCTCGTCGAGCATTTCCTTGATAGAAGCCGGTAGCGCCTCACCCTGCAACCGGTGGACTGCCTCTTGCGCCTGCACGCAAGCAAACCGCACTTGCGTCGACAGCGGGAACATATCCGGCGCAAGCTGCGCGGAAAGCAGCGCTTGTGCCTCGGCATCAGGCAACTGGCTTTGAGCCTTCTTTAACCAGTTGGAAAGCGCGCCCAGCATTTGGGTGTAAGTGGGTACCAGCAGCTGCGTTAGTGACATGAATACTCTTCCTTTGAATCGGTAATCGACGAATGGTCGTGAGGGTGAGGCTTCTTTATAAACGTGAGTGATTGCGAATAATAGCCATCAAGTCGATTGCACCGTGATGAAGTTGGGCTTTGAACGTCCCCTAATCTCGTGCCGCATGAAGCCATGGTCTACACCGCGAGCTTTCCCAGCGACCACTCCATGATGTCGACCGTGACCTACCTGACGCTTGCAGCACTCTTCATCCGCATTCAGCGCGCACCGCGCCTAACAGCCTATCTGCTGATACTGCTGACCCTGCTCGTGGGCGTGAGCCGCGTCTACTTAGGCGTCCACTGGCCGACCGATGTGCTGGCTGGGCCGTCGGGGCGGAATGGGTGGCGTTTTGCTGGGGCGTGGGCAGATTGAGAAGGAAGAGCGCGAGGCGATCAGCGACTAGCCCGACGTTGGTGCGAGAACGGGTGAACACCGGCGTAACCCGCGCCCGCGGATGGCTACCCCTGAAGGAAGCCAAGGGCGGGTGTTAAATAAGGCGGTAGAGCGAGAAGTAATGCGGGTAAGGGGGCTTATAAGCAAGGTGTAAAGCGGCGCTGTTAGCCGAGGGCCACGCCTCTATATAAGGGCTGCGATTACCCTACAAGCTTGAAGCACCATATAAATTTTTCAGTCGATTTATCTCTTCAAAAAAAGATTCTGTATCTGGAACCGTCAAGGTTAAAGTAATTCTCCTCACATAACCAGGTTCAGAACTCTTGATATCATTTTCAATAATGGAATAAAGACTTTCAGAAAACTCTTCAATCTCTTTGATAGCGTTAGAAGAAAGATTTGATGTAATTTCTATTAATTTTAAAAATATATCATCACATGATACACGTAGAAACTGTAGTTTCCAATCTAGCAATTGTTCGTAACCTTCACCCACTCTCTTAGCTAAATGAATAATTCGTTTAAGGTCTCCAGACTGACCTGGCTCACCTACAGCTTTAACAAAACCTTGATTCAAAGCCTTTGATATGTGATGAATAGTCGAAGATATCCACGAACAGCTTGAAGAAACCCAGCTAGTTAACTCCTTTAAATCCTCTAATCTTTTAGGTTTTCCAAAACTTATACCTAACTCTGAGTCAAGCCGTTTGCTTTCGAGTTTTGCAAGCTCATCAGATAACACTTCAGCAAAAAGCAAAAACTCCCAACCAGCTGGTTTTTCGAGTGCTAAGCGAAATGCTTTTGGCTCTAAATCATAAATCAAAGGATCGCTTTTTTGCGCTTTTGCACGAAGTTCTAAACAATCAGAAAGTAAATAACTGAGTTGCTCTCTTAAAGTTGATATTATATTTTGCGCGTTTACAAAGGGGAATACCCATCCATCACCAGAATCTCTCAGATTAACAACAAACTCAAACAGTGAAGGACTATCAACTATGGAACTATAATCTCCAGTAGGGTTATCTTTCCATATTTTTATCAAAGGCAATATATCTTCTTTAATAAATACGTAGATAGGAATACCTTTTGCTTTTGCTTCAAAGTATTCAAGATTCGTAATCGATTTACCAGCATCGGTAATAGAGCCGTATCTCCCACCAACTATAAGAACAAAAATATCTGCTCGACTTTTAACTACTTCTAAACAGTTACTCAATGTATTTTGATTTGGATTTACTGGAAACGTATTAAACTCAGAGAGAATTGGTTCTAAACCTAAGGATTCAGAAAAATCTCTCAAATCAGCACGCACCTGACTAAGGTCGTAGCAAGTAGAGCTAACAAACAAAGTAGCCTTACTACCTTTAGACATAAATAAAGCCCTCAATAACAACTACTAAACTTAAACTCTTAATGATAAAAACCAAACATTTATAAGCTAAAAATAACAATCAAAACTCTAGGCTAAAATAGTACCTTGAGACGCGCAAAAAAATATAGTGTCCAGTTAGAGCTCCAGAATGCTTTTTCAGCTAATTGCTTCTTATAATAAACTCTCAACCATATAATCCTATACGTTTTCATCGGCTAAATCCCTCTGCTCCTCTAGTCGGTACTACTTGAATCGAGGAATGAACGCGTTTTTCATACCCAAGGTGCGGACAGCCTGCAAATCAGCATTATGCGCTGCGCAAAGCAACAATTTTTCAAGCGGTAGATTCAGCAAATGGCACGCGCCCAGATACACTTCTGCATTCGGCTGGTAAGGCTCAAACAGCCCAGCACTAAAGATCATATCCCAAGGCAGCTTAGCATGGCGAGCCACATCGACCATCAACGAGACGTTGCCATTGGTCAACGTTCCGATAATTTACTTCTCTTTTAGCTGCGCGAGGCGTTGCTGTACGTCTGAACACGGCTCCAGCCGGTGCCAGAAGAGGTTTATCGATGGTTGCTTCATCCAGCGCAATGGCGTGCTGATCGAGAAGCTGATTCAAGCTTTCGCGGTGCAGATCATCGAGGATCGTCCAAGGGAGTTCGCCCTTGCGCACCCTATCCATGGAAGGCGCGTAACATTGTCGCCATTGATCGGTCAGTGCCTCTTTGGGTAGCTCGAACCCCAGCTCCAGCTCGCTGAACTGTTGAATCAGGCTTGAGCGCCAGTCGACCACGGTGCCGAACACGTCAAACAGGATAGCTTTCATACACGCCTTTCCCGAAGGTTGGTTGTTGTTCGTTTTGGTAACGGTATCGCAATCGTCCGCCGCCCGCTAGGTATGCTTAATGCCCGTTATCAAGAGCGTCGATGCGGGTGGATAAACGAAAGGTCACACTGGCGCCAAGTGCCAGCCTTGCTCTGTGGCGTATAGGTGGTCAGTGAGGGCCAGGTTTTCCAGAAAGGTGTCGTCGTGAGATACCACCAGCAAAGCGCCAGAATAGCTGCGTAGCATGGTTTCCAGTGCCTGGTTGGATGGCAGGTCGAGATGGTTGTTGGGCTCGTCCAGCAGCAGCAGGTGTGGCGGAGTGTCGGCGTAGAGCAGACAGGCAAGCGCGCCTTTCAGGCGCTCGCCACCGCTCAGCACGCCGCTGGGGGTGGTGATTTTCTGCGCATCCAGGCCGAGCTGGGCCAGCCGCATGCGCAGCTCCCCCTCTGTCGTCGTTCGGTTGGCCTCGCGCAACTGCTCGAATACGCTCTGCTGCGGGTTCAGGCTTTCCAGGCGCTGATCGAGATAGGCGTATTCCGGCGTTACCTGGCAGTTTCCCGTTAACGGTGCCATCTGCCCCGCCAGCACGCGAAGCAGCGTGGACTTGCCGCACCCATTCGGCCCGACGACCCCGATTCGCTGCTGCCCCCGCACCATCAGATCGATGTGCCGGGTCGCGCTCGTCACGTGGGGCAACACGCAGCGTTCTAGCGTCGCTACGGTTCGCTTTGCGGCCTGGGTAACGGGTATATCGTGCAGGGTGATGTGGGCTGCGTCTTCGACGCGCTGCGCGGCCTCAAGAACCAGCTTCCGATGGTGCGCTTGGCGAGCGGCTTGGCTTTGGCGCAGCGCGCCTGCTGAGGCTTCGCTGCGCGCTTTCTGGCGGTCGAGCAGTATCTTGGCCTGGTTGGTTTCCTTGCCTTGGCGGTTGCCCCGCGCTTGGCGGCGCTCCTGGCGCTCACGCTGCTTTTGCTGCGCTCGCTCTTCGCGCTGGCGTTCCAGCTTGCGCTGGCTGAGTTGCTCCAGCGCGTTTTGCTGCTCGCATGCCTTGGCCTCGGCATAGAACGTGTAGTTACCGCCGTAGCTGTGCAGCCCCAGCGGGGAAAGCTCCACAATACGCTCCATGGCGTCCAGCAGTTGCCGGTCGTGGCTGACGACGATTAGCCCACGCGGCCAGCGCTGTAGCTGTTCGATGAGTGCCTGCCGGTTGGGGCGGTCCAAGTGGTTGCTCGGCTCATCGAGAATCAGAAAATCCGCCTGGGAAAGCATGGCGCCTATCAAGGCGACCCGCATGGTTTCGCCCCCGCTCAGGGTGCTGGCGAGCGTGGTGGCATCAAGATAGCCCAGGCCGCCTCGCTCGAGCTCATGGTGAAATCGCTGGGCCATATCCCAGTTGCCTTCCGCCATTTCAAAATCGTTGGGGGCGGTACTTCCCGCGGCAATGTTGGAAAGCGCATCCAGCGTTGGTTGCACACCCGCAAGCTCAGCAACGGTGGCCTCCTTAGGCCGGGCGACCTGCTGGGCGAGGTAATGCACGCTCCCAAGGCGCTGGCACTGCCCGCTCGCAGGCGCCAATAAGCCTGCAAGGATCCTGGCCAGGACCGTCTTGCCGACACCATTACGCCCGACCAACCCTGTGGGGCGGCCATCGAACTGCTCATGCAGGTCAGTAAAAAGTGCTCTGCCATCCGGCAAAACGTAGGAAACACCGCTGACGGTGATAGAGGTAGTGGTCATGTTTTGATACCAAGGATGCCAAGACTTCCCCGCGTCTGGGGGCTGGTGAAGACTGGCCGTCATTGCAACGGCGGCATCAATGATTCATTGGACAACTACCTTTAAAGAATAGGGAAACGTGTGGCGTGCTGGATTACCTTAGCGAGGGATGGTTGAACGTGTCAAATACGGTTCTTACCCCCGGCTTGGTTAAATTTCATCGCAAGCCCGGCAGGGTTCGCCCTGCTCTGCCATAGTGAAAGATCACCCCGTAACCGTACTCAAGGAGAAGAGAACATGACCCATACTGCACGCGTGGAACCCGTCAGCGAAGACCAGGAAGATGCCATCATCGTGCTCGCATGGCGCGTCGTGGATGTGACCGACCCAGACGCCCCGCAGGAAATTTCGCGCCACGACAGTGAACCCGAAGCCATCGAGGCGGCGCGGCTCTTCGAGGCCGAGACCTCAAATGAGCCGGGGTCCGATCCGGACGATACTCAGGATTATGATGCCTCGCAAAGGGATGTGGGCAAACGTGTCGAATAGTTTTTAAACCGTTTTGGCAATAAAAAGGGCATAGCGCTGTTGAAGCACTATGCCCTTCTCACATTCATGTAAGGCTGCTTAATCCATTACATTGATGCTTGGCGACTCACCGCCCACCTGGCGATAGTGTTCGGCATTCACCAGTTCGACAAACTGCTTGCCGTTTTTCACGTGGCGAACATGAATCTCGCTGCCCTTGGTATAACGGTGGCCGATATTGATCGCGTAGGACTTGAACGCCCAACTGATAAAGCCGGTAAAGAACAGCGCGCTATCCAGGTCGCGCCATTTCACGCCCCGCACTCCCTTTTGCCAGGGGAAAACGCCTTCATAAAGCCATACACCAGCTTCATCGGTATAGAGCGTCGTGGTCCGCACATAGATGAGCTGATAGATAAAGCTTACCACCCCTGCCAGTAGCGCCACCCAGCTCAACCACGTTTGCTGTACCATCCCCGAAACAACAAGCCCGGCTAACCCGACCACAATACCCATTACAAGTGGCTTGAAGTAGGCCAGCCAGGAAAGCTTATAGATATTAGAACTATCGTTATCGTCTTGCATGCCCTTTCCTGTCTGCATTAGTTGTATCTTTATTATTTTACATTAATGCAAAGGGCTAAGTCCTGTTCGGAATGGCGATGATGTTAGTCTGCTTTCCACCATTGCAATATCTGCGGCTCAACCTGCCCCGAGGCCGGCAGTTGCCCACTTCGCGCAAACTCCGTCCATAGCCCACGCAGGCGCTGGCCGTGCTCAAGCAGGGTGGTTTCGTCCACGTGCTTTATCAGGTCGGCATACTGCCAGCTTTCGGGTTCGCCCAACAGCAGCGGCAGATCAATCGTGTGGGCGGCGCCAAACGGGTAGCGCCCCTTGCCCCAGTGCAACCGGTAAACGTAGGCGTTGCCGCCTGCGCGTGCATGGCGGCGGGCAAACCGAAGCGCATCGCGCTGATATACCCTTCGCGTAGTGGCGGCTACCATCGCCCGGCACGCAGGCTCTCCAACCAGTGGCAGTTGGCGAAGACGCATCAGGTTGGGCGACATCACTAGAAACAGCGCGGTTTCTTCGGCGGTGGTGCCAATGAAGACGTCAAAATTCGTCGCCACATGGCGCCAGGCAGCGTCTACGTCGTGCTCAGCGGGCAGTGGGTAATGGCCGTACTGAATGCCGAACGGCATGGTCGATCTCAGCCCGAAGCCTTGGGCGGCTTTCTCTACCTTTACCTGCGTGCGCAACACCTGACTCAGAGGCGCATCATCTTTCAGCGCGGCGGCCTTTTGGCCCATCTTGGCGTTCATCTTTGCTCGCCTGCGGCTGATGCCTAACGGGGCGCTCTGAATGATGGCCCGCCGAAATAGCCCTTGCGTGCCTTCGGCAATCATCAGGTGGGCCACCGCATCGCCCCCGGCGGAGTGCCCAAACAGGGTGACGTTGGCCGGGTCGCCGCCCATGGCGGCGATGTTGGTGTTGACCCAGCGCAGCGCCGAAACCATGTCGAGCAGGCCCAGGTTGGCGGGGCGGTTGGCGTAGCCGCCGAGAAATCCCAACAGGCCGAGCCGGTAGCTCACGGCCACCACGATCACGTCTTGCTCAAGTGCCAGCGGGCGCACGTCGAACACCGCAAGATCCGCCGCGCCAAACACGTAGGAGCCGCCGTGAATCCACACCATTACCGGGCGTGGCTTTGTGGCGGGGCTATCCGGAACGGTAACCGAGAGATGCAGTTCACCTTCGCAGTAGGCCGCTTCCTTAGGGGTAACGCCCAAGGCCGCATCCAGCTCGGGAATGGTGTTCTGTGGCAAGGCTGGCGACCATTCGGTGGCGTGAATGGGCACAGTGGCGGGCGGCTCATCTTCTGGAGCGCAAAAGCGCTTGGCGCGGGCGTAGCGGATACCCGTGGCGCGAATCACGCCGCGATCCCGCCAGCCGATGATTTCACCGGCGGGGGTAGTGAAGCGTGGAGCATCCTGCTCGGTAGGCTCTGCGTGGGGCATGGGGGTCCTTGAGGTTTGAAAATTATCGCTACTGGATAGCCTATACCGTCGCGGGCTAAAGCCGGCTCCTACAAAAACGTGTGGCAGCCATTTACGTTAGCCAGCACGCCCATCAAGGCACCAGCCACTGTCCGGCCCAGCCATCCGCTCGCTTGAACACCGCGCGGCGGTGCTGCTGGCCCAGGTGCAGCGCTTCTATCGTTTGAACCTCCAGCCACAGTACTGCGAAGGCGCGTTGGGCCGGGGTCTTGGTGTAGGCCAGTGAATCCGCAATTGGCTCGCCCGGGGCGGGGCCGCTGCTGTAAGCGGTGCGGGCGTGTTCGGGTATTCGCTGCCAGCGCGCGCTCACCTCATCACCGCTCAAGAGGGTGACGTTGGCCTCGATGCGTACTTGCAGCTTTTGCTTGGCGTCCCATATGTGCAGGCCTGCCACGGGATTGGCGCGCAGGGCGGCGATCTTGTCGGAGTGGATATCCGTGTAGGTGGCAAGCGTGGCGGCGTGCGGGTCGGCTTCGCGCAGCACGATGGTGCGAGCCTGAGGTTCGCCTTTTTCGCTGACGGTGGCCAAGGTAGGGTGGCGGGCCGGGCCGTGACGGTCGTTGACGCCTTGGGTCAGGCACGCCCAAAGGTGGTTGTAGAGCAGCGGCAGCGCTTCTGCCCAAGGGTGTTCGCTTCTCGACATGGGGTACCTTTGTAGAAAAATTAGGCGGGCTTCTCACTCGCGTGGGGGTATTTATAGCATGTGCTGGAATCGTTGCGGGCTGAAGCCGGCTCCTACGGTGTATTCAGACGGCAAGCACAGGGCCTAGATGCCCAGGCAGAAGTGAGTGGACGTGGCGGCACATCACTGCCTAGACTCAAAACTCCTTCCAAAGAGTACCCGGCCCATGCGCGTTTTTTCCAACCCGGTCGGTGCCGGCTCGTTGTGGTTCGATAACCTGGTGACCGCCGATGGCGTGCCGGTGGCTTACGACCCGCAGGCGCGGGCGTTCATTCCCATGCCGCCCTTCTGCGCCAACCGCGAGGTGATCGGCTGTAACTGGATTGCGCCCAAAGCGGGCGAGTTCTGCCGCGCCTGTGCGATGACCGCCCTGGCGCCGGACCCCGAGATTCCCGACGCCATTCCCAACTGGGCACTGACCGAAGCCGCCAAGCGCTGGGTGATCGATAACCTGGGCCGCTGGCACTGGTTCCGGCCGGAAGACCCAGGCGCGCCGCCCACCTTTCATATGCTGGCCGAAGGCGCCACGCCGGTGCCCATGGGCCATGTGGGCGGCGTGGTTACTATCAGCGTGGCGGAAGCCGACCCGGTGCTGAGCACCACCCGCCGCGAAGCGCTGGAAGAGCCCTATCGCACCATGATTGGCCATATGCGCCATGAAATCGCCCATATGCTGTGGTGGCGGCTAAGCCTGCGGGAAGATTTTCTCGATGCCTTTCGCGAGGCGTTTGACGATGAGCGTGCCGACTACACCGAGGCGCTTAAGCATCACTACCATGAAGGCCCGCCAGAGGACTGGCGCGCACACTATGTCTCGACCTACGCCTCGGCCCATCCGCATGAAGACTGGGCGGAAACCGTTTCGCATCTGCTGCACTTGACCGACATCACCGACAGTTTTGTGGCCTCAGGCATGGATTTGCCAGAGCTTCCGCGCGATCACAAATGGGACGCCTACGCCGAGCCGGATGCCGAGCGTTTGATCCATATTGCCACGGCGGTGGTAGCCGGGGTTAACAACGTCAACCGCTCCATGGGGCTTTCGGATGTGTACCCGTTTGTGCTGACGGAAGCGACGCTGCAAAAGCTGGTTTTTGTGCATGGCTGGCTGCGCCGGGGGGCGCTGGGGCTTTAAGTACTATATCTCAGGCCTGGCGGGTTCCTAGGCGCTGGGGCCGCCGCTCAAGATAAACGAGTGAAGCTCGATATCGGTGCGAAATTCCCAGCCCAGGCGCTTCCAGAAGCGCTTGCCGACCTCATTATCCACCAGCAGCATCAGGTGCGATTTTTGAATGCCCTCTTCTTTCAGCGCGTTCATGCAGCGGCTGACCAGCTCAGAGCCAATGCCCTGTTTACGGCACGCCGCCGCGACCGCCAGATGCTGCACAAAACCGCGATGGCCGTCATGCCCCGCCATGATGGTGCCCACCACTTTGCCCTGTTGCTCTGCCACGAAGCTCAAGCCGGGGTTTCGCTTCAGGTATTTATCGATACCTTCGCAGGAGTCCGCATCGCGTAGGCGCACGCCTTCCGTGCTCAGCCATAGCGCTACGGCGGCGTCATAATCTTCAATCGTCATGGGGCGGTAGTGCATGGCGGAATCTCGTTCGTGGCTGGTTACATACCTGCGTGCTTAAAAGCTGATACCCAGCCGCAGCGCTTGAAGGCCATCAAGTCTCACGCTGACGTTATCAGAAAAGACCGGATGCCCTTCGATACCCAAGTTCAGCGCGGCCTGCGAGCCACGGTAGGTCACGTTGATCGTCACCTCGGTCGAAGTACTCACCGGTGCCCACAGCCCGTATTCGACACTGTCTACCTTCACCGAAGAAAGGCCGCGGCTATCGAGTTCCTGCTGCACTTTCTGCTCTACGGCGTGGCCGTAGTAAACATAGATACCCGCATAGCCCAGCGCCAGCACCACGACCAATGACAATAGCTTACCCATGAACATCCTCACATTATCGCCGTTCATCCAACGGCTAGGCGTGATAATGCCAATGGCGAATCCAGTGCACAAGCAGAACCCGTGGCCGGTCACTCGGCGGGGGTCTTCGCCTGTTTCGATCATTGAGCGCCAGCACTACTTCGCTTGAAGGCAACAGCAGCACGCCTTTAATGGAGACTGGAAACATGGTTTACCTTCCCGTCAGTCAGTTGTCCCTGGTGGATATGGCACTGCACCAAGCCCGGCTCAGTTCCATTTGCCGCCACGGTCAGTTCGCCTTCGGCATTCCAGCCACCACTGTTACCACAGGTTTGCCAGCCGCCGGTGATGGATAGATGATTGGAAAGCAGCACCGGCATTTGATGATGTTTTGCCATAGCGGCCAGCAGCTCGGCATCCGCTTCATAACCCGCTTCGGATATCAGAGCACTGGCGATATACACCTCTGCCTGCTGAGCGGCCGCGGCCTTGATATGGGCAGGGTTGGCGAAATCGGCACAAACCGCCAGCGCGATGCGCGTATCGTTGACGGTAAATAGATAGTGCTGAGTACCCGGCGAGCAGTAGACGTCCTCGCCTTCGTGCAGGTACTGCTTGGCGTAAAACTCGCGCTCGCCACTGGGGAAGCAGATAACGGCACCGATGCGCGGTTTGTTACCTTCGTTGCCCAACGGGCAGCCAGCAATCACCACGATGTTGTGCTGGGCGGCAGCGCCAGAAAGTGTGTTGAATACGTCTGACGCCCTGGACATCGCAAGCTCTTCCAGTAGCGCAAGCTCGTAGCCGGTTAGTGAAAGCTCGGGAAAGACGACCACATCGGCGCCGTTTTTGGCCGCACGCTCTATATAGGCAAGGTGGGCTGCCAGATTTTCGCTGACGGCGCCTTTTACCACGGGGAGCTGCGCCAAGCCGATCGTGATACTGCTACTGTTCATTCCACCCTCGCTGTCATCTAACGTCTGGTCGGCCAGCGCCTCCAGAACCCGCGCACCATGAAGGGCTTTAACAGTGTGATGGCGGGATTGCTGGCGGCCGTGGCGCTGTCGATTGGTTTTGAGCATGTGTGGGTACCACTTACCGCCACGGCCAGCTAGCGGTACCCATTCGCAACGAGAAGAGATGCGGCAGATAAAAGCAGCTTACAGCTTTCTGCCCAGCCTCTTCTCGATCTGCTTTTTCTCCCACTCCGGCCCAAAAAAGTTCAGCACTTCAAAGGCACTCAGGCCGTGGCTGATAATTCCTATCCCCCACCCCATGGCGGGCCACCACGCCCACATATAGCCAGTTCCGCTCACAAGGTTAATGGCAAACAGCAGTGAGATAACCAACACGTAAGAAATATTTTCTAACGATCATTGTTGAATCCTTTCTGCTGTTCCAGAAATCATCATCGAAGCCGATAGCGCCCCAAACAACGTCACCAACACGACAGCGGCCTGACAGTTTTTTATTTTCAATAACCTGAGAACGCCCAAACTCGACTTCGGGCATCCGAAACATGTTAAATACAGAACAGCACGAGGGCTTTCGTACCGCCGCTTTCACGCATTTATGAGCCCTCAGTTCATTCCCAGCGAGCGCCCTTCGGCGATCTCGATGAATTTCTGAACCGCCGACAGCCCCGAGTCACGACGCCAGACGAGCATCAATGGTAACTTAAGATCAAGATCGCTGACACGATGACTAACCACCCCTTCGGGCGCACCGGCCATGGTCATGGCCGGCAAGATCGTGCAGCCCATGCCGGCCGCGACCAGGCAGAGCATGGTGGCGTTGTCGGTGCCCTCCTGAACCACATGCGGCGTGAAATCGGCTCGCTGAAAGGCGTGAATCAACTTGTCATGGTAGGTCGGCGTTGCGCTACGGTCGAACCAGATGAATTCTTCATTGTTCAGATCGCTCAGCTTTTGGGGCGGATGCCTTGCCAAGCGAGAAGTGGCGCTGGTCACGAGCACCAGATGATCCTCGTAGAGACAGTGGCTACATAGCGTCTCATCGTCGGGAGGAAAGAAAAGAATGCCGGCGTCCAGCTCTTCACGGCGTATTGCTTCCACTTGTGGCGCGGACAAGAGTGAATCGACTTTCAGCGACACTTCGGGATAGCGCTCACGGAAAGCGTTCAACAGCGCCGTGATCTGCGGTACCCAGAGATGCATGACGGTAACGCCTAAGTGCAACTGGCCCAGCTGCCCTTCCGAAATGCGCTGGGCGCTACGTTTGGCCTGTTCGAACTCACTCAACAGCTTTCGGGTATCGCGATAGAAAGCCTTTCCAGCCATCGTCAGGCGAACGCCGGTTCGCGAACGGTTCAACAGCGTTGTACCCACTTCTTCTTCCAACAACTGAAGCTGGCGTGTCAGAGCAGGCTGTGCCAACGGAATACGCTTGGCGGCAGCGGTAATCGATCCCTCTTCGACGACTATCTGAAAATAGTTCAAGCGCTTGAAGTCCATCTCGTCCTCTTTGGCATTCTACTTATTGACGATCAAACATCTAATTAAAGTATGCAAAAGCATTAAAAAAACGATTTTCTCTATATTAGCTAGCACTTCAAGATAAAGGTGTCATCCACAACAATGCGAATTCACCATGACACATTTCATCGATCCTGCGTTTTTCGAAAAGCATCACCTTGAACTGACTCACCTACGTCAGAAATTTCACCGCCATCCAGAGCTTGGCTTTCAAGAGCACGAAACGGCCAGACGTATTGCAAAAGAGCTGGAGCGCCTGGGTCTGCCCTTCGAAACGGGCATCGGCAAGACCGGTATTGTCGCAACGGTAACGGGCAGTCAGCCCGACAACGGCCACCGCATCGGTTTGCGCGCCGACATGGACGCACTACCCATCAAGGAGCTCAACCAGCACGACTACGTTTCCGAATCATCGGGGCGCATGCACGCGTGCGGCCATGACGGCCACACCACCATGCTGCTGGGCGCGGCGCGTTATCTGGCCGAGCATCGCGATTTCGCAGGCACGCTTTATCTCGTTTTTCAACCTGCCGAGGAAGGCCTAGGGGGTGGTAGGGAGATGGTCGAAGATGGCCTGTTCGAGCGCTTTCCCATGCAGGCCATCTATGCGCTTCACAACTGGCCAACGCTACCGGTCGGCCAGGTAGCAGTGCGCACGGGGCCGATCATGGCCGCCACCGACCGCCTCGATATCACCGTGCGCGGCAAAGGCGGACATGGGGGGGTGAACCCACATTTATCGATTGATCCGGTACGTACGGCGGCATCCTTGATCCAGAGCCTGCACTCGGTTGTCTCTCGGGAAATCAACCCGCTTTCCCCCGCCGCGTTGAGCCTTTGTGGCCTGCAAGGTGGCGATCTGGACGGCTTCGCCATCATTCCTGACGAGGTACGCATCAGCGGTACTGCGCGCAGCCTGGATGACGCGACACGTGGACAGCTCGAAAGCTCGGTGCAGCGGGTTTGTGAAGGCACCGCCGCGACCTACAACTGCGATATCGAGCTGAATTACCAGCGCATTTTCCCGGCCACCATCAATACCGCCGAGGAAACCCGGCATGTTGAACGGTGCGTTGTCGATACACTGGGCGAATCCGCCCTTATCCGAGACACCGACCCGAGTCTGGGCGGAGAAGATTTTGCCTTCATGTTGGAGAAGTGCCCCGGTGCTTATTTCTTTCTGGGCACTTCAAAGGATGGCAACGATTATCCGCTACACAACGCACGATATGACTTCAACGACGCCATCATCCCCACCGGCTGCCGGTTACTGGTCACCATTGGTTTAAGCGCTCTATCAACACCCGCCTGAACACTTTTCTTGATTACAACGCTAAAAAAAGAGGATGTCGCATGAACTATCACCCCCGCTTACCTGCCCGCTGGATGCTGATCTATTTCTCAATCTGTGCCTTGGCCATGGTGTGGCCAGGCGCACTGGTTGCCAATCGGATCGAGCCTTTCGTGCTGGGGCTGCCATTTTTCGTATTCTGGTACGTGGCATGGGTATTTGCGCTGTTCGTAGGGCTGGCGATTGCCTATCAGGGCGAGAAGAAAGAGGAGACGTATGATGAGTGAGCCTCTAATCATCACCTCTATCACTATTGCCTATCTGGCTATCGTTCTGCTCGTCGGCCTTCGGGCAAGGCATAACCAGAGTTCGTCACTGGAGGGCTATGTTGCTGGCGGCCGCCACATGGGTTTGCTGGTTCTCTTTTTCATCCTGGGGGCAGAAGTCTTTTCCGCTTTTGCCTTTCTGGGCGCCCCAGGATGGGCCTATAGCCGGGGTGCTCCTGCGTTATACATCATTGCCTATCTGACGTTGTCCGTGGTCGTCTGGTGGCTCATTGCCCCCTACATATCACGCCTTGGACGCTTGCATGGCTATCTGACTCAGGCAGAATTTCTGTCGGCCTGCTATCCGACCCGTAACAATTTTCTAGGACTTTTCATTGGGATCATCAGCGTACTTGCGATCATCCCTTACATGACCATCCAGATCGCGGGGGCTGGCCTGCTGTTCGAAGCGGCCACTTCGGGTACCATTCCCTTCTGGCTGGGCAGTCTTCTTGCCTGCGCCGTAGTCACGGCATACGTCTACGCTAGCGGCTTGCAAGGCATTGGCTGGACCAACCTTCTGCAGGGCATCATGATGGTCGCCGTAGCCTGGTTTCTGGGGCTGGCCACCGCCGACCAGCTTTTTGGCGGGGTCGGTGAGATGTTCCGTGAGCTTCAGCGTGAAGCCCCGGAATACCTGACGATGCCCGGCGCCAGCGGCATGGGCTGGGGGGCGTTTTCTACCGCTATTCTGGTCAGTGCGCTGGGCTGTGTGATGTGGCCACACATCTTCATGAAGTTCTACAGCGCCAAGAGCGAGCGAACGCTGAAGCGTGTCTTCGTTCTCTATCCGCTTTATAGCTATCTGCTGGTACCCCTGCTGATCATCGGCTTCGCCGGGGTATTGCTGATAGACACACCGCTCGATTCCGCCGACCGGGTTCTGCTCACCATCGTGGTCGAGATCGCGGATTTCCCGGCCTGGCTGGTGGGGCTCGCCCTTTCCGGTACGCTGGCGGCGGCGATGTCGACGGCGGCCAATCTCGCGCATACCTCGGCGACCATTCTGGTTCGCGATGTAGGACAGCATCTTCCTTCACTGCGTGGCATGTCGGATCAGAAGTCGCTCAAGTTGACCCGTTACGGCGTCGTGCTGCTTTCCTTTCTGGCTTACCTGCTGGCATTGGCCAATCCGGCCTCATTGGTAGCACTACTACTGGGCGCATACGGCATCGTTGTTCAGCTACTACCGATGCTGGTGGGCGCGCTTTTCTGGCGACGCGCCTCTAAGACAGGTGCCTTTGCAGGCTTGGCGGTGGGAGCCTTCATCACTCTGCTGCTTGAGTTCGGCATAAATGCCCCCTTTGGCTGGCATGCCGGGTTCTGCGGGCTGCTCGTTAATAGCATTGTGTTCATCGCGGCCAGCATGAGCACGGCCAGTACTTCACAACACTCACCTGCCCAAGCGTTGAGCGAGACAAGATAACTCGTTCTGCTTCACTCGAGGGCATCGTCGAGTCTCCGATACTCCACGGGCCGCTAGTGAACATCACTAGCGGCCCGTGGCACATCGCTTAACTCACTGCTTCTTCTTCCCGGCAACTGCGCACGCTTGCTGAAAGCTCGCGCACCAGGCCGTGCACGCGGGCAACGGCTTCATCGGCGGTGCTGGCCTGTTCGATGCAATCCACCAGCGCCGAGCCGACCACCACCGCGTCGCTGAAGCGGCCGATAGTCGCGGCCTGTTGCGGTGTGCGAATACCGAACCCTACGCCAATGGGAAGCTGAGTATGGCGTTTCAGGTCGGCGACCGCGCGCTCGATACTTTCCGGCGTGGCCGCACCCGCGCCGGTCACTCCTGCCACCGAGACGTAGTAGATAAACCCGGAGGCGTTGGCCAGCACCGTGGGCAGGCGCTTGGCGTCGGTGGTGGGCGTGGCCAGGCGGATGAAATCGATGCCGTGCCGGGTGGCGGGTTGGCAGAGTTCATCGTCGTGCTCTGGGGGAAGATCGACGACGATCAGGCCATCAACCCCGGCTTTAGCGGCGTCGGTCAGAAAGCGTTCGACGCCGTAGCAGAAGATGGGGTTGTAGTAGCCCATCAGCACGATGGGGGTGGTGGCGTTCTCTTCACGAAAGCGGCGCACCATTTCCAGCGTCTTGGCCTGGGTCTGGCCGCCTTCCAGCGCGCGCAGGGCGGCTTTCTGGATGGCGGGTCCGTCGGCCATGGGGTCACTGAACGGCATGCCCAGCTCGATGATGTCCACGCCCGCTTCGGGCAGCCCGTCGAGCAGGCGTTGCGAGGTTTCGGCGTCCGGGTCGCCGGCGGTCAGGTAACTCACCAGCGCCGGCCGATTCTGCGCCTGCAGCGCGGTAAAGCAGCGTTCGAGACGTTTGGTGCCGACAGTCGAGTTGGCTTGGTTCATTGAAACTTGTCTCCTAGATAGTGGGCAACGCTCATCATGTCCTTGTCGCCGCGCCCGCTCAGGTTGACGACCATCAGGTGCTCGCGGGGGAGTTTGGGCGCACGCTTGGCCACTTCGGCCAGGGCGTGGGCGGTTTCAAGCGCCGGAATGATGCCCTCCTGCTGGCAGCAGATCTGGAAGGCGTCGAGCGCTTCATCGTCAGTGGCCGAGACGTACTCGACGCGGCCCTGCTCGTGAAGCCAGGCGTGCTCGGGCCCGATGCCGGGGTAATCCAGCCCCGCAGAAACCGAGTGGGCGTCAACAATCTGGCCATCTTCGTTTTGCAGCAGGTACGTGCGGTTACCGTGGAGTACGCCGGGCGTGCCACCGTTCAAGCTGGCCGCGTGCAGGCCACTTTGCACGCCCTTGCCGCCCGCTTCCACGCCGATCATCTGCACGCTTTCATCGGCAAGGAACGGGTGGAAAAGTCCCATGGCGTTGGAGCCGCCGCCGATGCAGGCCACCAGCGAATCCGGCAGGCGCCCTTCTTTCTCTTGCATCTGGCGGCGGGTTTCATGGCCGATCACCGCCTGGAAGTCGCGCACCATGGCGGGGTACGGGTGTGGCCCTGCGACGGTGCCGATGATGTAGAAGGTGTCATCGATATTGGTGACCCAGTCGCGCAGCGCCTCGTTCATGGCGTCCTTCAGCGTGCCGGTGCCGGAGGTGACCGGAACCACTTCCGCGCCCAGCAGCTTCATGCGGAACACGTTGGGCTGCTGGCGCTCGATGTCGGTGGTGCCCATGTAGATCACACACTTCAACCCAAAGCGCGCCGCCACGGTGGCCGTAGCCACGCCATGCATGCCCGCGCCGGTTTCGGCAATGATGCGCTTCTTGCCCATCTGCCTGGCGAGCAGCACCTGCCCGATGCAGTTGTTGATCTTGTGCGCGCCGGTGTGATTGAGCTCTTCACGCTTTAAATAGATCTTCGCGCCACCGAAGTGCTCGGTCAGCCGCTCGGCGAAGTAGAGCGGACTGGGGCGCCCCACGTAGTCGTTCTGAAAGTAGGTCAGCTGACGCTGAAATTCCGGGTCATTCTTGGCCGCGGCGTACTCGTCCCGCAGCTCATTGATCAGCGGCATCAGCGTTTCCGCGACAAAACGGCCGCCGAAGCTACCAAACATGCCGTTGCCATCGGGCAGGCTTGTCGACAGGTTAAGGGGTTTATTCATCACGACCTCGAAAGCAATGGGTACGATTTCAATGCCTTCAAAGTAGCGCAGGCAGGCCGGGATAAAAATCGATAAGATGTCAGGCATCCGTGAGTTTTAATCAACTATCTTCGAGGCACTTATGCACCACAGCTTGCCGCCGTTAAGCGCCCTGCGTGCCTTTGAGGCTACCGCCAGGCTAGGCAGTGTCACCGCCGCCGCCGATGAGCTGAGCGTGACCCACGGTGCGGTCAGCCGTCATTTGAAAAGCCTGGATGCGTATTTCGGCACGGCGCTGTTCGTAAAGTCAGGCCGGGGTATCGTGCTTTCGCGCCATGGCGAAACCCTGCAGCGCGGCCTGGGCGAGGCGTTCGCACGCCTGCGTGATAGTTGCTTTGAGCTCAAGCGTGAAGTGGAAGGCGCGCCCTTCACCTTGGCCTGCCCGGGGAGCCTTCTGGCGCGCTGGCTGATTCCAAGGCTTGACCACCTGCACCGGGCGCTGCCCGAGCTCAATGTTCAGGTGGTGGTCAGCGAAACCGAACAGCCCGGCAGGCAGGCAGGCTCCAGCGCCACGCTTGCGTTTATCGAGCCGCCCTGGCCCGAGGGTGGTGAGGTCATCGAACTGATGGCGGAAGAAATCTGCGCGGTGGCAAGCCCCCAGCTTGCTGCCAATCTTGAGGCGGCCAAACCGGCAACGCTTTTCAGCCAAAAGCTTTTGTACACCGCCTCACGCCCCCAGGCGTGGCCGGAGTGGGCGCGCGCTCAGGGGTTTGAAGATGCGCAGCTTGATGAGGCGTTGACGCACGGCCAGGGGTTTGATCACCTTTACTACCTGATGGAAGCGGCGGTGGCGGGCCTGGGCGTGGCCATCGCGCCCAGGCTGCTGGTAGAGGATGATCTGAAAAGCGGGCGGCTGGTCGCGCCCTGGGGCAGTATCGAAACCCCTGCCCGGCTGTGTTTATGGCTACCCGGCCAGACCAGCCCCCACGTTGGGCAGCGCCTGGCCGAGTGGCTCAAGCAGGCGCTGAATGAACCAGTGCGTTAGCGTTTTGGCTCCAGTGTTCTAGCGTAAGCGCCGCCACTGGGCCAGGGCTTGAATATCCTCTGGGGTGGTGCGGCAGCATCCGCCAATGCCGGATGCCCCGGCGGCCAGCCACTGCTCGGCTCCTTGAACCAGGCCGGAAGGCCCTGAGTGTTCGCAGGCCGCCGGGTGCCAGGTCTTGGTCACCGGGTCGTACTGCTCGCCGGAGTTGGGGTACACCAGCACCGGCAGGTCGCACGCCCGCTTGATCGACGCAATCAGCGACTCGATATGCTTGAGTGCCGTGCAGTTCACGCCGATGGCCGCCACCCCCGGGCAGCCCGCCAGCGCCGCCGCGCACGCCTCGATCGGCGTGCCGTCGCTGATGTGTTCACCGTCCTTTGCCGAGAACGTGATCCAGGCCTGAGCACCGGGGTGCTCCGCCAGTAGATCGGTAATGGCCAAGGCTTCCTCCAGCGAGGGCAAGGTTTCCACGGCCAGCAGGTCAGCCCCGGATGCCAGCAACAGCTCCAAGCGTTCGCGGTGAAACTCGACCAGACCGGCACGATCCAGATCATAGCCGCCGCGGTACTCGCTGCCGTCCGCCAGATAAGCGCCATATGGGCCAACCGATGCGGCCACCAAGGGCCTTGGCCGATCCGCCTGCCCCGGCTGCCACACCGCATCGCGGGCCTCCATCGCCAGGGTGACCGAGCGCTTGATCAGCTCGCGGGCCTGCTCTACCGTCATCCCCGCCTGCATGAAACCGGGGATTGTTGCCTGGTAGCTTGCGGTAATCGCGCAGTCGGCACCGGCTTCGAAATACGCTTGATGCACCTGGCGAATCTTCTCCGGTGCCTGGGCCAGCAGGCGTGCCGACCACAGGCTATCGTTGAGATCGCAGCCAAGCGCTTCAAGCTCGGTGGCCAAGGCGCCATCGATCACCATGAAGGGCGCATCCGCCAGCAGGGCCTTGATCGGATTTGATTGACTCATGCTCGCTTCTCCTCAGCGGCGGTGTTCGGGTACGCAGGGGGTTGGGCGGCCTTGCGCTGGTGTAGGAAATACATCAGGTAGCACAGGCCAATGAAAGGCACACCAAAATATAGCGCCACGCGCTGCTGCGGATCAAACGCGATGCCGATGCACGCCGCAAGGCAAGCCGCGAAGGCGATCAGCGGCACCCAGGGGTAGAACGGCGTGCGATAGACCAGGTCCTCGAGCCGCCCGCCTTCGCGCAGATACTGGCGGCGAAAGTTAAGCTGGCTGAGCGCAATCGCCATCCACACCACGACAACCGCCAGGCCGGAAATCGACACCAGCACCAGGTAAACGGTTTCCGGCGCGTAGATGCTCGAGAACAGCGCGCCGAAGCCGCCAATCATGCTGAGCAGCAGCGCATTCATCGGGATGCCGCGCTTGTTGAGCCGGCCCAGCGACTTGGGCAAGGTGCCCTGATCCGACAGCGTCCAGAGCATGCGCGACGAGGCGTAAAGCCCGGAGTTGGCCGCCGAGAGCAGCGCGGTGATGATCACGAAGTTCATGATGTCGGCAGCGCCCGGCACGCCCAGGCGCTGAAATACCGCGACGAACGGGCTCTGGCTGAGCCCAGCCTGGCTCTGGGGCAGCAGTGCGGCAATCACGATGATGGTACCGACGAAAAACAGGATCAGCCGCCAGAGCGTGGCACGGATCGCCTTGGGCACGTTGCGCGCCGGGTCCACGGTTTCCCCGGCGGCGATACCGATCAGCTCGGTGCCGGAAAACGCGAACATTACGGCCAGCAAGGTGGTGCCGATGGCCAAGAGGCTGGGCGACATGGCGCCTTCGCCCCAGAACGCCGAAAGCCCGGGGGATGCAACGCTTGCACCGGACGCATCCTGCAGCGGCACCCAGCCGATGATCGCGCCCGCCCCCACCACCACGAACACGACGACCGCGATCACCTTGATCAACGAAAGCCAGAACTCGGATTCGGCAAAGAAGCGCGAGGTAAACGCATTCACCCCGAACACGACCGCCGCGAACAGCCCGCTCCAGTACCAGCCGGGAATATCGGGAAACCAGCGCCCCATGAACACCGCAGCGGCGGTAAACTCCGACCCCAGCGCGACCGTCCAGGTCAGCCAGTACATCCAGGCCACCATGTAGCCGGTGCCGGGGCCAATATAGCGGCTGGCGTGGGCGCTGAACGCGCCGGAGTCCGGCATGTGCACGGCAAGCTCACCCAAGCACATCATCACAAGCCAGGCGACAATGCCGCCCACCAGATACGCCAGCACTGCCCCGACAGGCCCGGCCTGCTGTACGGTATAGCCAGAGCTCAAGAACAGCCCGGTACCGATCACGCCCCCAAGCGAAAGCATCACCAGATGCCGCGTCTGCATGCTGCGCTTGAAGTGCGCACCCTCTTGTCGGCTATCTTGCCGCTCAGATGAATTACTTGCCCGATCACTCATGGTGACAACCTTCTATTGACTTGACGCGTCTATGCCGGCCCGTGAGCCTGACCTGAAAAAGGGCGTTATCTTAATGTATTCAAAAGGCATAAAAAAACGATTTTATAGCTTAATTTTGAATATGATATTGATGAGGCATCAGGCGGATGCCGGAAGAAGCGTGCCTAGACAGCAGGATTGCCAAAAAAAGCGCCCCGGTGGGGCGCTCATCGCGTTTAAAAGGAGGTCCACTGCTCCGTGTCCTGCGGGCTGCCCAGCACGTGAGTTTTCTCGGGCCTGGCGGCACGTGGGGCACTTTGGGGACGGCGCGGCGGCGTAGGCAATGCGGCCGCATGCTGGCCGGTCGCCGCTCCTTTGAAAAAGGATACTTCCTTGAGCAACGCCGCAGCCTGAAGCTGCAGTGAACGCCCTGCCGCGCTGGACTCCTCCACCAAACTGGCATTTTCCTGGGTGACGCTGTCCATCTGCGATATGGCCGTATTGACCTGTTCGATACCCTGCGACTGCTCTCGGCTTGCCGTAGCGATCTCGCCTACCAGGGTCGAGACGCGCTGCACACCGCCAACGATATCCTCGAGCGCCTTGCCCGCCCGGTTGACCAGCTCCGAGCCGGTATCCACCTGAACGATACTGTCTTCGACAAGTTTCTTTATGTCCTTGGCAGCATCGGCGCTGCGCCCGGCCAGGTTACGCACTTCGTTGGCCACTACCGCAAATCCGCGGCCCTGCTCACCGGCGCGGGCAGCTTCGACCGAGGCATTCAGCGCCAGCAAGTTGGTCTGGAAGGCAATTTCATCAATTAACCCGACGATACCGGCAATCTTGCGGCTTGAGCTATTGATACGCTCCATCGCTTCCACGGCCTGCCCGGCGATTTCTCCCCCTTCGTTGGCCTGCTGGCTGACGTTACTTACCAGCTTGTCGGCTTCGACCGCGTTCTCTGCGTTCTGGCGCACGGTGGAAGTAATTTCATCCATCGATGCCGCTGTCTCTTCGATACTCGCCGCCTGCTGCTGAGTGCGGCTGCTCAAGTCTTCGGTTCCCTGGGCGATGTCGTCGGCGGCGCCGTTGACGGCTTCTGCATTGCTGCGCACGGACATTACTACGCCTGAAAACTTGGCTTCCATGGTTTTCAGGGCTTGGAGCATGTCACCGAACTCATCCTGGCAGGTAACGTCGATAACGTTATCAAGCCGGCCTTCTGCCATTTCATTGGCGAGCTTCTGCGCCTTGCCGAGCGGCGTCATGATGCCGCGAACCAGCCATATCGCAAGCAGAGTGCTGGAAATGACGGCAATCGCCATGACGATCAGGATCACGTTGCGCGTCCAAAGATAGTTATCCGTCGATTGCTGGTTGGCAGCAGCCGCCTGAACGTTGTTACGCTCAGTAAGCTCTGTAATGGCGCCCAGCACTCCTGCATATGCCGTACTCAGCCGCGTAGTCGCAATAGTGCGCGCGTTGTCAAAATCTCCGCCGATCATCGCGGCGTTGACATCTTTGACGCCGGTACGCAGCTCGGCCAACGACGTGATAAACGCGTTCGCGATGACGCGTTCGTCTTCCGTGGATACCCGCTCCGGGAAGTAGCCCGCCCAGGCGGCATCAATAATGGCATCGTTCTCGACGATTCGCTGCTGGGCGGCCACGGCAGAAGCAGGATTTTGATCGCGCTGTTCCGCCGTTATGATGACCCGGTTGCTAAGCAAACCCTCGCCGACTTGGTTGAGCGCGATCAACGTCAGCACGTTACTTTCATAAATTTCGGTCATGGCATCGTCAGTCTTCTTGAGACTATAAAGGCCTAACGCGCCCACACAAATCAACATCAACACACACGTCCCCAAGCTCAGTATCAGCCGCTGTTTGACGCTTTTATTCATGAACAACATAGGAGTAGACATCTCACAAGAGCCCGCCGCGCAAGGCATTGGGTAGGAAGGGGGAGGTATTGGATGGCTATCTTCACGCAGGGGCGACCTGAACGGCGATCCGTCGTTGGGATGGCTGCCGTGATGATCTATCGACCGAAATTCACAGGAGTTGAGTGGATTTTAAAAAATAGTGAACACATTGCACGTTCGACAGATAGCCTGATATTGAAGGGAAAGGCCGGTATCGCGGCAATGCAACGCCTTCGCTGTCTAAACGCTGTTCTTCATTTAAAATTTGATAGGCTCGGGGGCTGCTTTGAAGCCTGGGCGGGTAAGGATTATTTATATCAAGCACTTCTCTTATTCAGACACAGGACAGGCTAGGTATGGCTTTTAAAAAAAGATAATTCGTCAGCAAATTGGGCAGCACACCTCTCAGCTCCCTCCCTACTGCCACAAAGCGGCGCGGCAAACCGCGCCGTTGTACGCGTCAGGGTCTCAGTGATACGAAGCTGAGTCCGGTCGTCCTGGTAGCGGTTTCGATGGCGGCTTTGGGGTCATCGATGCCGACTTCCACCATGCCCACCTGAGACAGATCGATCAGCCCGGCTTCGATCAGGCGCCAGATCGACAGCACCGTTTTTGATCGGTACATGCGCGATCCGCGGATCGTCAGTCGGCGGCGCAGCACCTCTCCGTAGGGAATCGGAATGTCCTGACGCACGCCGCCCATCAGCACCAGGGTGCCGCTATCTCGGAGCGCCGCAAAACCGGCCAGCAGCGGATTGGCGCTATCGGCGTCGCCCATGGTGTCGATCACCACATGCGGGGCGCCGGCCACCGCCGTGATTGCCGCGGCGTCCTGATCGATCTTGCCGATCAGTCGAACAGGCACAACACGCTTATCCAGCGCGGCCAACTTCTGCAGTGCGGCTTCATTGCGGCCCAGCGCGATTACCCGTGAAGCGCCTTTCGCCAGGGCGACCAACACTGCCGCCCCGCCCATCTGCCCGGTGGCGCCCAGAATTGCCACGACATCGCCCGGTTTTTGGCCGGACTGCTCGACACCCTCCCCGGCGATCCCTAACCAGGTAAGAAACGCCAGCCGGCCAGGATCATCAAAATGCTCCGCCCCGGGCAGCCGGGTGACAGCTTCCTTCGGCAACAGCGCCTTCTGCGCCATGGTGCCGTGTCGCCACTGCGTGCGCATGGCGTCCACCACCTCGGTCTCCTCGCCGCGCCCGCCTATCTAGCCCAAGCCCATGAGCACGTCTTCGGGGTAGTCGATATCCCCGGACTCCACCAGAGAGTCGAGCGCAACGACATCCCCGACCTCCACGTTGAACACGTCATCGGCCTTTTCGCGCACCACGCCGACACCACCGGCGCCCAGCACGAGCGGCACGGGCAGCGGAATATCGGTGCTGTCGACCATCGCCATCAGGTAGGCGGGCACGTGAACCGCCCGCACATCCACAACGACCGCCCCTGGCAGGCATGCAGGGTCCGGACGCTCGACGCAGCGCAGCGGGGTTTGAAGGGTTTCCTTGTACCAGGCTTTCATCAACAGTCACTCCTTAGGGTGAAAGACATACAGATTGGATGTGGCGACGGCAGCCACGGCACAAGGCTAAGACCTCAACTATAGTCGAGGTCAACAGATTTATTTTTAACTCAAGCTACTGTATTAAAGAGACAGCAATCTAAATGCATTCAGTAAACTCGAGGTTTGAACATCTGATGGCTACCGACCTATCCGTTGGCGATGTCGCCAGGCGCAGCGGCGTGCGGGTATCGACGCTTCACTTCTACGAGTCCAAGGGGCTGATAGCGTCCTGGCGAACCAGCGGCAATCAGCGCCGCTACCCGCGTAGCGTACTGCGCCGGGTCGCGGTGATTCGCATCGCCCAGCGCGCCGGTATTCCGCTGGCGTTGACCAAGGAGCACCTGGACTCGATCCCGACTGATCGTCCGCTGAGCGCCGCGGACTGGCAGGCGATCACGGCCGCCTGGCGCGAGGAGATTGATCGCCGTGTGGAAAGCCTGATGCAGCTGCGTAACCAGATGGACCGATGCATTGGCTGCGGCTGCCTTTCCCTGGCCGACTGCCCACTGCGCAACCCGGATGACCACTTGGCCGAGGAAGGCCCCGGTGCGCGCTTGTTAGTCTCGTCGCGCGTCTAGACGCGATACTCACGTTTAGCGTCAGCCCCACGGTTTGGAATGGTGCGGAAAAAGGGGTAGGGTTATTGATCGCCTATTCAATAAAAGGAACATCTATGCATCATTCTTCGTTATTTACTGCCGTGTCATTAGGTCTTTTCGCTGGTGTTACCACCTCGACTGTGTTTGCAGAAGCATCTCCGCTGGAGCAACAGCTAAAGGATCTGCAGTCGTTTCAGGTCATCGCCCACCGTGGCGCCAGCGGCCACGCGCCGGAAAGCAGCATGGCCGCACTCGAACTGGCCCATGAATGGGGCGCGGACTACCTGGAGCTGGATATTCAGATCACCGCCGACGGCGAGCTGGTGGCTTTTCACGATGACACCCTCGAGCGCACCAGCAATGGCGAAGGTTCCATCAACGACCATACCCTGGCCGAGCTGAAAGAGCTGGACACGGGTTCGTGGTTCAACGAAGCACACCCCGACCTTGCCGATAGTGCTTTCGAAGGCACGCAGATTCTGACGCTGGAAGAGGTGTTCAACCGCTTTGGCGACGATGCGCGCTACTACCTGGAAACCAAATCACCCGAGCTCAACCCTGGCGTGGAAGAAGGCCTGGTTCGCCGCCTGGAAGCCTACAACATGATCGAAACCGGGCGGGTGCTGATCCAGTCCTTCGATCAGGAAAGTCTTCTGAAGATTCACGATCTCAATGCGGATATTCCGCTGATTCAGCTGGTGTGGTACTCCCCGGATGAAGCCGACGACGAACGCCTGACCGAGTGGACCGGCGTGACGCCTGCGCCTGGCGAGATCAGCGACGAAGACTTCCAGGCGGTCGCCGAGTATGCCGTAGGTTTGGGCACGAACTATCGCTATGACGGTGAAGAGGTGATCGACGCATCTTTCGTTGCCAGCGCTCAGGACAACGACCTGGCGGTGCATGTCTACACGGTCAACGAGCGTGACGAGATGCAGAAACTGATCGATTGGGGCGTGAACGGCCTGTTCACCGACTACCCGGACCGGTTGATCGAGCTGGTCGAATAACGGATCTTGTAACTCATTGCCCGGTCTCGCACCGGGCATTTTTTGAAGCATCCAGCGTCATTTGAGCTGTTCAACTACCTGCTCTACCTTTTTGCGCGCGTCACCCTGCAAGGTTGTCAGTGGCTGCGGCAGGCTGGGGCGGCTGACATCACCCAGCACTTCGGCCACGGTCGCGATGACCCGCAGACTTCCGCCATACTCCCGATAAAGCGCCCACAGCGGCTCGAGCTGGCTTGAAAGCCTCAACGCCGTTTGCGTATCGCCACCCTGGGCGGCGCGGGTAATTGCCAGCGCCCGTTCCGGAAACAGCCCGCCCAGCACCGAATACCACGCCTGGCACCCAACGTTTAACCCAACCGCCGCGGCCGGGTCGCCGCTGATACCCAGCGTTACATCCGCCGGGATCAATTCGCGCAGCCGCTGAATACGCGCCTCGGCTGCACCGGGTTCGAGCGATACCGGGGGTATCTTGATCGACTTGACTGAAGGCAGTTGAGCGATACGGCCATGCAGCTCGTCACTGAACGCGAAGTGGGTAGTGCCTGGGTTATCGTAGACGCACAGCGGCACTTGTAGCGATTCACACACTGTCTTGAAGTGGCCGAACACTTCATCATCGGTAAGCTTCTGGTACGACACCGGCGCCAGCAGCACACCGGCCACCCCGGCCTTCTGGGCATCTTCGGCCAATGCCAGCACTTCGCGGGTACTCAGCGCGCCGATACCGGCAATGACCGGCACATCGCCAGCGTTTTCCATCGCCAGCCGAAGAACCCGAGCGCGCTCCTCGCGCGAAAGGTACATGTAGCTTCCCGTGGAGCCCAGCACGCCAATGGAATCCACCCGCGCCGCCGCCAGGCGCGCCACCAGGCAGGCAAACTCGTCTTCACGGATGCCCTGTTCGTTCATGGGGGTCAACGGAAAGGCACTCAGGCCGGTAAACATGGGCATATCCTTCTGAGCAGGTAAGCATCGATGCTACTGATCAAGAGCATGTGACTTAAAACAGACATGATCTTCTGATGATCAACTGATAGTCAAAATATAATGGAAAGGCGAAATAGCGAAGAGAAGGACAATACGAAGAGCAACCGCTTGATTGGACATAAAGAAACGGCGGTAGAAGAAGGACGCAAGGCGGGTGGCTCAGGGCGGGTAATCAACCCCGAGCCGATCACTGCTGATCGTGTTTATGGATGACCGCTACCGCCGGCCGCGCCGTATACATTACCCGTGGTAAAGCTCGATTCCTGCGAGGCAAGCAGTACATAAACGCCGGAAAGCTCTACCGGCTGACCGGGGCGGCCAAGAGGCGTGTCTTCACCGAAGCTCTGTACGGCTTCCTGCGGCTGGCCGCCGCTGGGCTGAAGCGGAGTCCAGAACGGGCCAGGGGCGACGGCATTGACGCGAATGCCCTTCTCGCCCAGCTGCTTGGCCAGCGCCTTGGTAAACGCGATGATCGCTGCCTTGGTCATGGAGTAGTCGAGCAGGATCTTGGGCGGGTCGTAGGCCACCACCGAGGACGTGTTGATGATCGACGCGCCGGCTTCCAGGTGCGGCATGGCCGCCTGGGTAATCCAGTACATGGCGTACAGATTGGTTTTCATGGTGGCGTCGAAGTCATCGTGGCTCAGGTCGGTAATCGATGGCTTCCACTGCTGGCGGGCGGCGTTGTTGACCAGAATATCCAGCCCGCCGAGCTGTTCCACGGCGATTTCGACCAGCTCGCTGCAGAATGCTTCGTCGCGAATATCACCAGGGATCGCCACGGCGGTGCGCCCTTCGGCTTCGATGAGCTCAATCACTTCTCGAGCGTCGGACTCTTCTTCCGGCAGGTAGTTGATCGCGACATCCGCGCCTTCACGGGCGTAGGCGATGGCAGCGGCGCGGCCAATGCCGGAATCACCGCCGGTAATCAGGGCCTTGCGGCCTTCCAGCCGCCCGCTCCCGCGGTAGCTTTCCTCACCGTGATCCGGACGTGGGTCCATTTCGCTGGCAAGGCCCGGCCACTCCTGGGGCTGCTCGGGGAACGAAGGTGACGGATACTGAGTGGTAGGGTCCTGTTTCTGTGCCATGGAGCCTCCTGCTGCGCTGGCGTTGCCCGAATTACCTGCACTGCCTGTTGCCTGAGATGAAGATGACTGGGCAAAAGCAGGTGCTGCCATCGCTGCGGCCATACCGGTCGCCAAACCACCGACAACGCGACGGCGTGTAGGATCAAACGTATTGATGGGTTTCACGTAAACCTCCCTGTTTAAACAGTGTTTGCACTGGCACTAGCCGTCCCGGCGGATGCTGAGGACGCAGGCCGAAACCAAGACTCTATTGACTTTAGTCGTAATCGCCACGATTACAAACCACCTCAAGACGACAGGCGGTTAATCGGTTACATAACGCCGGGTTCAGCTTTTTATATATCCAGACGCAATAACCCCCGGCCGCATGGGCCAGGGGTTAGAGAACACATCAATCATTGAAATTGATGCCGGTTAGATTTTTTCATCCAACCACTTTTTGACATCCAGCTGTGCGCGCTTGTCGTCCGGCAACTCGTCACGAATCAGCGCTTCACCTTTATGTAGCGCGGTAATCGGCGCCGAGGCGGAAAGTGCCGAGTTGAGTATGTACAGCACTTCATCGCCCTGCTGAGGGTTGAACGTGGAGCTGTCCGGCGCACCGGTCAAATCGGCGTTGCTGTTTGAATCGCCATCCCACGTGTAGTGATCCAGGCTCAGGTTGGTGCGCGTAAAATTCGCCATTTAAACTCTCCATCCATTCAGTAATAACCCTAACGACTCCATGCGCTAGCGGTACTCCGATGCTTGGCTCGAGCATCTTGCGCTCAACGCCAACCATCTCTTTAACCATAGCAAACACACACAGATTGCAAGTTTTAAGCAACCGTTAACGGACTAAGCGCCTATTTCGCCTATATTTTTATAAAAGTTAAAAATACAAATTAAATTAACTGCTTAACCAGGCTTCTATGCCTGCAGATATGAAAGGGCTGTTCTAGCCTATGAGCAGTAAAAAGCGCCAATGTGGCTTGGTTGGAAATGGAAACAACTATCAGGAAAGCATAGGAGTGACGACATGAGCCATGGACCGGATGGAAAGCGCAATGAGAGCGAAGAAGCTCAGAAAGCCAAGCAGGTAGTGGATAAAGACACGCCCAATGCCGACGACCCCGCGACTCAAAAAGCCTCATATGGCGAAGAGCCCCGCCCTTTTCGACCCGATGAAAACGTAGACAATCAGAAAGACGAAAAGCCGAGCTCGACGCCCCACCATAATACCTCGGGCAAGACTGCGCCCTTCTCCGGCGCTCAGGTGGTCAAGGAAAAACGCGCACATAAAGATAATATTGACGAGAAGACGGATGAGGCGGATCCGCAGGGAAGCGAATAGTCTGCTTTCGCAGACCCTACCCCCTTCCATGATAGGCATAAGTTCGATCTCAAGGCCGCCCTTATCGGCGGCCTTTTATGATTTTATAGAGTGCTGATTTATCGAGATAACAACACAATCCATTGTTGGGGAAAGCGTGACCAGCACCGCTACTTGATAGCCGAGCGCGCAGCGTTCACCGGCGGCAAGCCACAAAATGCCCACCAGCTACGCAAGCCGAGTGGCAGCGCCTCCAACGCGCCGTGGATCATTCCAGGTCACCCACCGCCTCACCGATGCCAGTTACACCCCTACCCTGGAACTTGAGGGATCTGGGCCATCGTCGGCATTGACGTGATCCCGTACCTGGGCAAAAGCCACAAGATCAACGTCACCATGCCGGACTTGCTGCTCAAGCAGATCGACGACTTCGTGGCCCGCCATCCCGGCGATAAAACCCGCTCGGGCTTTCTCTCCCGCGTCGCCATGGCCGAGCTGGCCAGAAAACAGAAAGCCGAGGCGCATCAACTGACATCGGCCTAATAAAAAGCCCCGGCCTTGAGCGGGGGCTTTCTCATGAAGCCCGCCCTCCATGACAGGTGCTTATCCGTCGCAATCTTCCGGCGGTAAACCGCGAGCTTCTTGGCGACTCTTTCAGCGTGGCAAGGCTTCTGAATATTCGCTGTGAGTAATCACGCCCGCGTCATGCAAGAGATCGCTTACACCGCCCAGCACCACGTCTACCTACTCCCCATAAACTGCTCGGTATTGATGAATCCTCCGTCGCCGTTTACCACTAGCCAATCGATAGCTAGTCAAAGCTGAAAGATTTCAGGGAATTGGCGGGCTCGTTTTCATCATCAGATTCATCCTCTATACAAAACAGCAGCACCTCATAGCTATCGCCCACTCCCTCGGTGCAATAGCTCACCGTTCGCGGATCAATCGATTCGGCTTTATCGCGCAGCTGATTGTAGGATTTTTGCTCCTGCTCAATGCAAAAATTGAACATATCGCGGCTACCGCCAGTGATTTCTTTGCAAATGGCCTCAACTTCAAAGCGCGGTATATCGGCAGCCATTGCCAAGCTTGATAGCGCTAGCGTAGATAACGCGAGTACGGTTTTTATGATCATTCGCTCCCCCTGTATCGGTTTACCCACTTATTTTCAGCACCTTTCCCGGCTTTATCAATTAACGCTCCGGCATTTCGATGATCACCTACACCGCCCAGCACCGCGCCTGCCTGACCACTACCCCTTGAACTGCTCCGCCTTGATGAAGCCCCCTCGCCCCCGGTGGCGGGTAGCAGGCGGCAGCGCTGGCCCACGCGGTGGGTCTTGAACAGCCGGTACTCGCCGCCCACTTTCGCAACCACCAGATCGGCGTGCCCAAACGAGCGCGCCTCATCCACCACCAGCACGCCAAGCGGCTGCACTGGATGATTCGCCGCTATACCGGCATACCCGTATGCGTGGGCGTGGCCCCCACCCACACCCTGGCCAAGCTGGCCAACCGCATCGCCAAGAAGCACTCCGGCTACCCAGGCGTGTGCATCATGCACCCGGAAAGCGACGAGGCCCGGCACCTGCTGCAGCAGATCGACGTGGGTGACGTGTGGGGCGTGGGCCGCCGGCTGAACGAGCGTTTGCAGGTGCTGGGCATCAAAACCGTCTGGGATCTGCGCGAAGCGGACGCCAAGCGCCTACGGTGGAAGTTTTCGGTCAACATGGAGCGCACGGTACTGGAACTGCGCGGCATCAGCTGCCTGGAAATGAACGACTTCAACGAACCGCGTAAGCGCATCATGACCAGCCGCCCCTTCGGCCGCCCGACCGGCCAGCTTTACGACCTGCAAGGCGCCGTTCGCCAGCACGCCCAGCGCGGCGCGGAAAAGCTGCGTGGGCAAAAGAGCCTAGCTCGCGCCGTGCTGGTGTTCCTCAGAACCAACCGCTTTCGGCCCGACCTGCCCCAATACGCCCCCAATAAGGTGGTGGAACTGGAACGCCCCACCCAGGACACCCGCGACATCCTCCACGCCGCCAACGAAGCCCTGGCGAAGATCTACCGGCCCAAGTACGCCTACACCAAAGCTGGCGTCATGTTGCTGGACCTTACCGATCAGCACCGCCAACAGCTCAGCTTAATGGACACCCCGCAAACGGAAGAAGAACGCCAGCGCAGCCAGCAGCTCATGGCCACCATGGACGCGCTGAACGAGAAGATGGGGAAAGGCACGGTGCGCCTGGGGCTACCAGAAAAGAACGCCCCCTGGCACCTACGCTGCGCGAGCCGGAGCCCACGCTATACGACGAGTTGGGATGAGCTGATGAAGGCTTACACGGATGAAGGAACAGCCAAACGCATTTCAATAGGCCTTTAGAAACTAAGTTTTTCTTTTCGCTGATTTGTCAACCGGTTGGTGATAAAGACATACAGGTACATGTCTAACTTTAACAGGATAGCCTGAAGAGTGATGAGTATGAGAAGTGAAAAAACCTCTCTGACCAACATAGCTTACGAAATTGTAATCGCCTAAATTCTTAAAATGTTTTTTATCATCATCTGTTCCATTTTTTGATTTATCAAAAAAATACTGTTTCCATTTATCTATTGCATCTCTCATCATTGGAGCGAAACAAAAAATCAATAAAATACAATGATCTTGACCAACTGTAGCGGTAGAATAACGCGTTACAAGTTGTTTCATACCTTCCAATAAATGGTTATTGTAATATTTGGATGTGCTATTAGGAATTTCACCCAATATTTTGGATTCACAAATAATTGTAAAATCACCTGATAGATGCTCGATAACAATATCGGCATTCCCGCCCGCTGTTGCGGGCCTCGCTTTCAAACAAAAACCATTATCCAAGCGTGCGATAATTTTAGATGTCCAGCCGTCTTCAACAGAACCGCTTTCAAATAATATATGCGCTTCTTGTTCAGCACTATTAACAGCTCTATCTAGTAGGATATGGACACCACTAGCAAAATCATCAAAATTTTCAGCTTGGTTACACAATAAGAAAGCCTTATCCAAAGCAGACATTCTATTAGCAGTCAAACTAATCATTTTCGACTGCCTCTTCATTCAAGACATACTCAACGAAAATGTATTCTTCAATTGAATCTGAAGGCAGACCACTAATAGGATCAAGGTTTGAACGTTTAGATATATACTTAAAGACATCAGAAGCTTCTAAAGTTACACGTTCTAGGCGATCATCCTCAAAAAAGTAACGAGGCTTGAGCAAGAAAGGATATTTATAGTTCAACTCACCAATAAAATCTTCAATGTCATAGGAATCAGAGAAGTAATCTTTGAAGACCTCATATAACCTATTTTTCGTGAAGACAACACGATAGTTCGAACCAGGGTACTTCTCCAAAAAGTCATTCAAAGCATAAAGTGCATTATACTTACACAGCCCTCCGCCCTCCTCATTAGGACGATAATGCACATCAATGAATTCTTTCAGCTTTGGAGACTTCATCTCATTTACTCAAAGCATTAATTTAGAAAGAAGATAATTATAGTCTGACTCACTAAAACAATCCATCAAATAGACTTGATCAATAGTTTGATTTCCTTTAAGCAAGAGCCTTAAACTTCCTTTAACTTTCAAAGAAATTCGACAGTCGGAGTTATCAAATTTAAAATCCCAAACCTTGGCAATACTATGACTTTGAAAGATTTTATTTACCTTTTCAGTACCACCAATATGATAACTTTCATCTTTTAAATCATCTTTTTTATTCCTTACTTTTTCAGTTCTCTCTACACCTTCCTCTGTTAAAAAATCAAATGCTACAACGCGGCCATGATCATCAGCAAAATAATAGTCATTAACTTTACTCAAAAAATCATATGGATCACCTAATTTACCACCCAAAGCACCACGCACATATTTAATTAATTTATTTTGGAATGTAGATGTATTTGTTTTAGACATAGCTGTTGCATTCGACAGTCTTAACTCTAAACGAGAAGAAGCATAATCTAACACAACTAAATCAATTGCTAGCTCTGAAACCATTCCTTTTGCAGAAACTTCTTTAACATCCTGTATTGTGCTTAAAGCCGTCTGAGTCAAATCCTGCTTGCTTAATTGAAAAACCTTATAGTATTCTCTGCGTGAACCAACTAGGAAAATTTTTACGTTATTATTAAGCTTAATTGACTTAATTGGCTTAACAACTTCGTCGATAATATTTGGGTCGTGTGGAAGTCCTGGGTAGTAATTTACTAACCCACTATTGTTTTTATTTGCCAGCTCTTTTTCAATGCAATCATCTATGCACTTCAGCTGCATGTGATTCATATCATAGAACTGAACTATTTTATCGTTAAAAATAACAAATTTTTCAAGAACTAACTTAAGATCAGTTATAACTTTCTTTAAATCTTTTTCATTCATCAAAGAAGCATGTTTTTCACAGGCTTCTTTATGATTATCGCTGATTTTCACCTTAGGGAATTTTAATGGATTAAAAATTCGAGTTCTAACACTGGATTGATTAACACCATACTTACGAAACAATTCGTATAGCTCAGAAAACTCATTTAATAATAATTGTTTTGACTGTAATGCAGTATTCATAATTTTCCCTTTAAAAAAGCTATCACACAACCCGCCCAATCCGAATCTCACACCGCCCCAGAATCTCCAGATCCCTCATACACCGCGACTCAATCAGCCCCAAGTACCCCCTCCTGTTGCGAATTGACGCAATCGAATAGAAACTGGTAACTCTCCCAACCATCGTGTTGCATGTTGCCCATACACCAGTCGACGACAGACGGATAGATCCTGTCCCATGCCTCGCGCAACAGCTGATAGGCGATCTTTTCTTGCTCCAAACACGACTCATAAACATCGTGTTCGGAGTACTTGTTCGTTTCACGGCAGTCGGTCTTGATATCAAGGTTAGGCACATCATCGGCGCTGGCGGGCAATGCCAGTGCCCCCCATAAAGCGACGCACCCAACGCTAGCGGCTCGAACCGCGCTCTTCATCATCACACCACCCGCCCAATCCGAATCTCACACCGCCCCAGAATCTCCAGATCCCCCATATCCTGCGGCTTGATCATTTCCGGCTGGTACAGCTCGTTATCACTAATCAAATACAGCGCGCCCCCGGCCAACCGCTGCACCCGCTTGATCCGCCGCTCCCCACTCACCAGCCACAAGAACACCCCTTCCTGCTTCGGGTCGCGGGAGGCCCGGTTCACCAGCACCCAGTCACCATCTGCCAAGGTGCCATCCATTGAGTCGCCCCTAACCTGCACGCCCACGATCTGTGCCGGGTCGAGCCCCTGGGTAGCCAGCTCGCTGCGCGGGAACTGCAAAGTGGTTTTAATCGGCTCGCCTTCAAAGCTACGGCCAGCGCCGGCGGCGGCCTCGATGTCGTACATCGGTATACATGCCATTCCTGCTGATAGATCGACAAGCTCAACGTTAGAAGAAACCGAACGGTTTCCAGTCAGAACGTACTGAACGTCAACTCCCTGAGCAGCAATCGCAGCCAGATAGCCACCTTTCGGGCTGCGTTGATCTGCTTCGTAAAGCATTTGGGACTTTTTAGTTACATGGGCAAGGTCGCCAAACTGGGTTTGAGACAACCCTAGACGCTCCCTCTCTTCCCTAAGTCTTTCACCCAATGAAACCATTAAGTCCTCAAAACTCTTGGCAAAGGCAACCATTCGGCACCATTTTATTGATGTCTTTTACTTCACTTCACTTTGCAAGGGAGCCACTGCCATGGCCACGCCTGCTACAAGTACTTTCATGCTATTCCGCGGTATCGACGTCGAGTTGAACCGCTGCTCACCCGCCACCCGCCAGGCCATCACCGCCGATATCGACGCGGCCAACCCGCTGGTCGATCTTGAAGCGCTGGAAGAGCGCACCACCGGCGAAGCCGCCGGCGTGGATATCGAAGACGCCCTTTGCGAGCTGCGCTCCCACCTGCATGAACACTTTCTGCAGCGCAAGCTGGTACGTCTTTACGAGCGCTAACCCAGCCCCCCGCACGTCTCTTTCAAAGTCTTTCACTTTATTAAGGAAGCCTAACCCATGACTACCGCCAACACCATTACCCCAAAGCCACTTTATGCACCCAAAGGCTGCGATCAGGCCGTCATGGCGTACCTCACGGAAACCGAGTGCGCGGACCTCGAGCGGATTCAGCAACTGGAAGTGCGCTCCATGGCGTTGGATTATGGCCATCGCTTCATGGGTGAGCTTGAAGCGCTTGTGATTGCCCCATTTCTGGCGTGGATGCTTGGCATCCCGAACCCAGCAGGTCATGGCAGCTTCGTCCAAGTCGCCCCAGGTGAGGCGAGTTATTTCTTCCTGCCGGCGGGCCGTTGTTCAATGGTGGCGCGCTTGCTCCGACCTGCTCCATCGGCAAATTCATGCAGGTAACGTTCGATGGCATCGTGTAAAGTGACGCCCTTCCATTTGGCAGTCAACACACCACCAGGCGCTGCTAATTCCAGTTCCCGACGCTTCGCCCACTCTTCTGCCATTGCCTTTCTGGGGAATGTTTTTGACTCTGAGTAGTCGGGTTGACCAGTGCGCGCAATGCGAATACGCGCCAGGTATGAGAAACTGCCGTCACTTTTCGGACGTTTCACGATCGTCGCCATCACTGCCTCGAAATGTGACAAATGAAAGTGCCACGAAGTGCCAAATATGTGACACATATTTGCTAAAAACGTGGCACAACTACTGTAAATATGAACAGTTATGAATGATACCACAACACCGCAAACCCGCATGAAGCCTGGCACTCCCCGCCCGGCGCTGGATAGAACTTTCTCCGTCGCGCCCATGATGGACTGGACTACGAAAGATTACAGAGCGTTTGTGCGCACTCTGACCAAAGAAACGTTGCTGTACACCGAGATGGTGACGACCGGGGCGATCTTGCATGGTTCGCCGCGGGAGCGTTTTTTAGGCTACAGCGAAGTGGAGCATCCGATTGCGCTGCAGTTGGGCGGTAGCGATGCCGGGGAGCTTGCGGAGTGCGCGGCCATTGCCGAGGCGTGGGGCTATGACGAGGTCAACCTGAACGTGGGCTGCCCCAGCGATCGGGTGCAGAACAACATGATTGGCGCTTGCCTGATGGGTTACCCGGAAAAAGTCGCCGAGGCGGTGCGCGCCATGCAGGCGGCGGTTTCCATTCCGGTGACCGTCAAGTGCCGTATCGGCATTGATGACCAGGATGAAGACGCGGACTTGGCGCGCTTTATCGACATCGTGGCCGATGCGGGGTGCGAAATCTTTACCGTGCACGCCCGCAAGGCCTGGCTCAAGGGGCTTTCGCCCAAGGAGAACCGCGATGTGCCGCCGCTCAACTACCCGCGCGTGCATCGCTTGAAGCAGGACCGGCCCGAGTTGCACATTGGCATCAACGGCGGCATCAAGACACTTGAGGAGTGCCAGGCGCAGCTCAAGCACGTGGACAGCGTGATGGTGGGCCGCGAGGCGTATCAGAATCCGTGGCTGCTGGCAGGCGTGGATGCATTGCTGTACGGCAAGCCCGGCCCGGCGGCTAGCCGCCTTGAGGCCGCCCAGGCGTTTCGCCCTTATATCCAGCAGCGGCTGGATGAAGGCGCCAAGCTGAACCATATTACCCGCCACCTGCTCGGGCTTTTCCAGGGTTGCCCCGGCGGGCGGCGCTTCCGCCGTCACCTTTCCGAGCACGCCCATAAGGAAGGCGCCGGGCTGCGCCTTTATGACGATGCATTGGGGCTGGTTCGTGAGCCGGAATTTGAAACCTACGGCGCTTGAAACGTACGACACTTGAAACTCGGCCTGATACAACAGAACAGCCCGCTACCTGAGGAGGTAGCGGGCTGTATGTGCAGCGGTTAAGCCACAGGCATTACGCGTTGCTTAGTTGCCGCGTACGCCCTGCTCGATACGCTTACCGATTTCCTGATCCACATTGCGCCAATACTCGAACGCGCGCTCCAGCACGGGCTCGGTCACACCAGCAGAAAGGTGGCCGACCACGTTGGACACCAGGCGGTCGCGCGCCGCGTCGTCCATCACATCACGCACCAGCGTGCCGGGCTGGCTGAAGTCATCATCATCTTCGCGCAGCGTATAGGCGGTGCGTACCAGTTCGCCGCTGGTCGCCCATACGGCATCTTCCGGGAAGCGCTGTGGGTTGGCATGCGGGCCGCCCTTGCTGTTGGGCACGTATACCGGATCGGTGGCGTTATGAATACGCATCGCCCCGCCCTGGGTATAGCTGTTCACCGGGCACTTGGGCGTATTGACCGGAATATGCTTGTAGTTGACGCCCAGACGCGCCCGGTGAGCATCGGCGTAGGAGATGGAACGTGCCAGCAGCATCTTGTCCGGCGAAAGCCCGGTACCCGGCACCATGTTGTTGGGCTCGAACGCCGCCTGGTTGATCTGGCTGTGGAAGTCGGTCGGGTTCTTGTCCAGGGTCAGCTTGCCCACTTCGATCAGCGGGTAGTCGTCGTGCGGCCACACCTTGGTCAGGTCGAAGGGGTTATAGCGGTAGGTCTTGGCATCGTCGAAAGGCATGATCTGCATGTGCAGCGTCCACGAGGGATACTCGCCACGCTTGATCGCCTCGAACAGGTCACGCCGGTGGTAATCGGCGTCGGTACCGGCCATCTGGTCGGCCTGTTCCTGGGTCATGCACTTGATGCCCTGGTCGGTCTTGAAGTGGTACTTGACCCAGAAGCGCTCGCCTTCGTCGTTGACCCACATGTAGGTATGGCTCGAGTAGCCGTTCATGTGGCGCCAGGTAGCGGGTACGCCGCGGTCGCCCATCAGCCAGGTCACCTGGTGAGCGGATTCAGGCACCAGTGTCCAGAAATCCCACTGCATGTCATGGTCGCGCAGGCCGTTGTCGGCGCGACGTTTCTGGGAGTGGATAAAGTGCTGGAACTTCATTGGATCGCGGACAAAGAACACGGGGGTGTTGTTGCCCACCAGGTCGAAGTTGCCCTCTTCGGTATAGAACTTGATCGCAAAACCGCGCGGGTCACGCCAGGTATCGGGGCTGCCGCTTTCGCCGGCCACTGTCGAGAAACGAATGAGCACGTCGGTCTTGGTGCCCTTCTTCAGGAAATTGGCTTTCGTGTACTTGCTGACATCATGAGTAACTTCGAAATGCCCAAAGGCACCGCTGCCTTTTGCGTGGGGCTGACGGTCGGGAATCATTTCCCGGTTGAAGGCCGCCATCTGTTCCATCAGGAAATGATCGTGCATGACGATCGGGCCATCAGGGCCTACAGACAGCGAATGCTCGTCGCTTGAAACCGGAATGCCTGCACCCGTCGTCGTATAATTTGAATTACCGCTCGTCATTGCCTTTCCTCCATGTCACGGCTGACACGGTGCCTGGGCACCGTCTATACATAGTATTCGCGTTGGTTAGCGATTTTTTTAATTTAAGCTAATCGATCTACCCAAAGGTATAGTCAATGCATGGCCATAATGCCATCTTGGTAGCCCGATACCTTGGCTATCAGGCCAATAGCTGCCATGCATGACAAGCTCAATAGAGCGCATCCGGCGGCGGTGTCAGGCTTGAGTGAAAACTCTCGATAGCGGTTTCGGCTTCTTCAATCTCATCAAAACGCGCGATGTGATAAAGCGCTTCCCCTTCGTTGGCAAGCGGCAGGCGGCTCATGCCGATCACGATGCCATCGGCCATGGAGATGACTTCATCTTCCTGATTGCCGAACGGGTCGGCTACCCTCCCCAGCACTTCACCTTTGGCCACGCGGGCACCCAGCCTTACCTGAGGACGCAGGATGCCATCGATGGGTGCCCGCGCCCAGCTGGAGCCATTGGCAAGCTCGGCCGGAGCCAGTGCCCGGCGGCGCTGCTCGCCGGTCAGCATGTCCAGGCGGCGCATCACGCGCAGCACGCCGCGCACACCGGGGGCAATGGCCCACTCATCAAAGCGCAACGCTTCGCCGGCTTCATAGGTCAACACGGGAATGCCGCGATTCTGCGCGTAATGGCGCAGGCTGCCCTCACGCAATTCGGCGTTGAGAATGACCGGCGCACCGAAGGCATCGGCCATGCGCTCGGTTTCGCTGCCGGGGCTTAGCTGGGCGCGAATCTGCGGCAGGTTGGTGCGGTGAAGCGCGCCGGTGTGAAGATCGATGATATGAGTGGCCTGATCGACGATCTGCTCACGAAACAGCGCCGCGATACGCCCGCCCAAGGAACCGGTTTCGCTGCCGGGAAAACAGCGGTTAAGGTCGCGCCGGTCTGGCAGGTAGCGAGTTTGCTGTAAAAAGCCGAATACATTGACCACGGGGACTGCGATCAGCGTACCCCGCAGGCTCTTGATGGCTTTTGAGCGAAGCAGTCGGCGAACGATTTCCACGCTGTTGATCTCATCACCATGAATGCCACCGCATACCAGCATGACGGGCCCCTCTTTACGCCCGTGAACCACTTCCACCGTAATATGCAGCGGCGTATGGGTATAAAGACGCGCCACCGGTACATCGATCTGGGCACGTTGGCCAGGCGCTATGGTGTGTCCGGCCAGTTGAAAAGGGGCTCTCGCCATCATGAGTATCCTTTTTTTCAGCGTTGTTGATGACTATCTATAAGGCATTAACCTTGATAAATCTTAACCAATCTATCGCCAGATCGTGCGCATTGTTAAAGCCCTGCTGATTTGATAACACACGCTATACGTTTAATCATCTATCCATACAGTTTTGAATGTAAAAAGATGGCTAGATCGGATAAAATATGGCCATCTTATGTGATTACTGAGGTTGCGTGTCCATGGCAAGAAAGACCAAAGCGGAAGCGGCTGCTACTCGTGAAGCGTTGTTGGATGCTGCCGAAGAGGTATTTTTTGCAAAGGGTGTTGCGCGCACGTCGCTTGAGCAGATCGCGCGGCATGCGGATCTTACCCGCGGCGCGGTGTATTGGCATTTCAAGAACAAGGGCGATCTGTTCATGGCGCTGGTGGAGCGCGTGCGGATGCCGTTCCAGTCGCTGATGGAAGAAGTCAGCAAGGCCGATGAAGATATCTCCCCCATGGAAGCCATTCGCCTTGCCTGCCATGCCGGCCTTGTTCGCCTGGAGCAGCCGTCGCACCAACGCATTCTCTCCATTCTGCTTCACCGCTGTGAGTTTTTCAGCGATATCAATCCCCTGGCGATGCAGGATGCGATTGGCGAAGAGTGCTACGGCGAGATGCTGCTGGTCTTCAAGGAGGCCGAACAGCAAAAGCTGCTGCGCGATGACCTGACCCCGGAAGTCGCCACGCGCATGATGCAGTCCATGCTGGGCGGGCTTTTTCATGACTGGCTACGCACGCCTGAAGCGTTTTCCATACGCAAGCGAGGCGGCGAGCTGATCGATACGCTGATACGCATCATGCATCGCTAACCGCCCCGCCACTGCCCCGCTTTATTTCCCTTTAAAGATCGTTGCAGGCCTCAAGCACGCTAGCACGTCCATTCAGCGTGCCCTGCATCAGGTTGAATAACCTTCATCGTGGTGCTTGTGCCGCAGGCGCAACTTGTTCAACCGTACCCGGGTATCCATATAGGTCTGCTCGGTCACGCTGCGGTAGGCCCCCTCTTCTGCCAGATATTTCACCAGCACCCGGCGCTCGCCTTCCTGCGGGCAGTCGCCCTCTTTGCAGTGCAGGCGGACGTGGCTATTGGGCTCATTATCAATAATGGCCATGGCAGCCTCGTCGCCTTCGCGCTCGGATACGATCACCGTAGCACCCAGCAGGCAGCGCCTTGTAAACGGCTGGTAGCGGTGCAAGCCGCGGTGCAGGCTGTGGCAGATCATCGCCGACATGGGTGAGGCAAGTGCAAACGCCAGCCACACGACCAGCACGCCCACCGGCACGCGCAACATGCCAAGCGACAGCCAGCGAAGAACGAAAAGCTCGGCGGCAAGCGATAGAGCACCTGCAATCAGTACCAGAAAGGTCAGGGCAAGCGTTGCCGGCACGCCGGCAAAGCCAAGCGATACCAGCGTACTCGCCATGTGGTCATCGCGCAGGCTGTCGCGCTCGAATAGCTCGAGCGGCGCGATGCGAACCAGCACCAGAAGCCAGTACAGCGCCAGCAGGGCGAGTAGAAACGTAAAGACGATGGTAGGAAACTGCATGGCAGCAGAGACAATCGGTTGCATGGCGTACTCTCCTCCAGGCTTGAGCCTGGTGCTGTCTTCGCTTGTATTTTTGGTGTTGGTGCAAGCTGAAAACGGTTGAACACTTTAAGCGTAGACCAAACTATTCTTTCCTGCGTTTGCAGTCCTTGACGCGGGTCACTGGAACATAAAAAAACGGGTGCCGCCCGAAGGCAACACCCGTTTGGGTTACGTCTGGCGTTTTAGCTAGACGTTGTTCTGCGGATCACGGGGTGACTGGTCATGCTCCAGCACCTGAGCATCGTCGTGACGATCACCCTTGCGCTTGCGATGCATCCAGTCAGATGCATAAGCGATCATGGCGTAGAAGCTCGGAATGAACAGGCTTCCCAAGATCGCGACCGAGGCCATGCCCATCGCCACCGTGGTGCCGATATGGTGACTGCTGACATCACTGGCCCCGGTGGCCAATGCCAACGGCAAGGTACCAAAGATGAACGCAAGCGAGGTCATCACGATGGGCCTGAAGCGCAGCTCTGCCGCGGTAATCGCCGCTTCGCGGATCGATTTACCCTGCTCCTTGCGCTGCAGCTCGGCAAACTCCACGATCAGAATCGCGTTCTTCGCCGCCAGACCCACGACCACCAGCATACCGATCTGCACATACACGCTGGTATCCAGACCGCGCAGCGCAATACCGCCGATGCCGCCCAGGAAGGCAAAAGGCGTGGCGGTGAGTACCGCAAGTGGCAGCGACCAGCTTTCGTACTGAGCTGCCAGAATCAAAAACACCATCAGCAGCCCGAAGACAATGGCCATGGTAGCCGCGTTGCCCAGGTTGGCTTCCTGATAAGCCGTACCGGTCCACCCCATGCCCCAGTTGGAACCCAGCGTTTCCTGAACGACTTCGTTCATCGCTTCGATCGCCTGGGTCGAGCTGTAGCCAGGCGCAGGATTACCCTGGAACTGGGCGCCCGCATAAACCCCAAAGCGCGATACCACAGAAGGGCCGGTCTGACGCTCGAGCTCGACGAACTCCGATAGCGGAATACGCTCGCCGTTACCTCCGCGCACGTAAACGCTGTTGACATCCTCGGGCGTCTTGCGGAATTCATCCTCGTTCTGCAGATAGACCTGGAAGTTACGGTTTTGATAGCTGAAGTAGTTAACAAAGCCGTTACCGAAGGTGTTGGCAAGGGCTGAGTTGATATTCTCCAGCGCCACGCCGTAACTGAGCGCTTTCTGCTGATCGATCTTGGCGCGGTAGGAGGGCACGTTGACGTTGAAGGTGGTAAACACCTGGCTCAGCGCCGGGTGCTGGTTGGCCTTCTGCATGATTTGCAGTGATGCCTCGTACAGCTCCCGCGGCGAGGCGCCGTCAAAGGACTGCAGGTATCCCGTGAAGCCGCCCGTGGTTGAAAGACCCATGATCGGCGGCACGTTGAAGGCCATCGCAGAGCCACCATCGATGCCCGCCCCCAGCTCCATGATGCGGCCGACCAATTGATCAGCCGTCAGCTCGCGCTCTGACCAGGGAAGCATGTTGATGAACATGATACCGCGCGCCGTATTCACGGCACTGGATAGAATGTCGTAACCCGCCACCGCCGAGGAGTACTCAACGCCAGGAATGTTCTCGATTTCCGCGCTGAGCTGCTCCATGTACCGCTGGGTACGGTCAAGGGAGGCAGCGTCGGGCAGTGAAACGCTGACCAGCACGATACCCTGGTCGGTTTCCGGCACCAGTGTCGAGGGCGTATTGGCGTATAGCCAGTAAGAGCCTGCGCCTACTGCCACCGTCAGGGCCAGCGCCAGCACCCAGAAGCGTACCAGCCTGATCACGAACCACATGTACACTGCGGTAATACCGGCAAACAGCCGATCAAACAGGCGCAGCGGCGTGGAAATGGCCCGCTTGAACGCTGACTGCTTGCTATGGTGCAGGTTGTGCTTGATGAAGATGGCCGACAGCGCCGGAGTGAACGTCAGGGCCATCAGCGCCGAGAGGGCCACCGAGATCGCTACGGTAATCGCGAACTGCTGATAGATCTGCCCGGTAAAACCACCCAGGAAGGCCACGGGCACGAACACCGCCGCCATGATCAGCGAGGTCGCGATAACCGGGCCGCCCACCTCTTTCATGGCCCGCACGGTGGCATCGCGCACGGTGATGTCGTCTTCCTCGCTCAGCACCCGCTCGACGTTCTCCACTACCAGTATCGCATCATCGACCACGATCCCGATGGATAGCACCAGGGCAAACAGGGTCAGCAGGTTGATCGAGAAGCCCAGCATGTAGAAACCGGCAAAGGTACCGACGACGGCTACCGGTACTACCGACATGGCAATGACGGTGAAGCGCCAGTTCTGCAGGAAGATGAACAGAATGACGATAACGATCAGGAAGGCTTCGATGAAGGTATGCAGTACCGTCTCGACCGAGGCATCGATAAACAGCGTCGTATCGTAGGGCGCGACATATTCAAGCCCGGGCGGGAAGCGCCCTGCCAGCTCATCCATGGTGGCGCGCACGCCGTTCGCCGTTTCCAGCGCGTTGGCGCCGGGCTGCTGGTTGATGATGATTGGTGTCATCGTCGAACCATTCAAGCGGGCATCGACCCCGTAGAACGAAGCGCCCAGCTCAATACGCGCTACGTCTTCCAGGTGCAGCGATGAACCATCGCTGTTGGTGCGCAGGTAGATGTTACGAAAGTCATCCACATTGCTCAGACGACCGCCCGCCGTGATCGTATAGGTATAGGCGCGTGGCTCGCCTTGGGGCGTTGACGCGAGGCTACCGGCAGGAATCTCGGTGTTCTGTGAACGAATGGCGCTGGCCACTTCGCTGGGCGTCAGGTCATATTGCGCCAGCTTGTCCGGGTCCATCCAGATACGCATGGCGAACTCACCGCCACCCAGCACCTCTGCGTTACCTACCCCCGGTACCTGGCGTAATTCGTCCAGCACGTTGAGGGTGGCGTAGTTCTGCATATAGATGTTGTTGTAGTCGCCGTTTGGCGAGGTCAACGCTATAAACATCAAAATGGAGTCGGACTGCAGCTGAACCGTCACGCCCTGAGACTGAACCGCCTCGGGCAGCTGCGAAAGCGCGCCTTGAACGCGGTTATTGACGTTGATGGTGTTGATATCACCATCCGTGCCAATGTTGAACGCCACGCTCAGGCTCATGATGCCGTTATCGGCGCTGTTGGAGGTCATGTAGAGCATGTCCTCGACGCCGTTGATGGCTTCAGCGATGGGCGCTGCCACCGTCTGGGCCACGGTTTCTGCATCCGCGCCGGGGAACTGCGCCTGCACCGATACCGTAGGCGGAACCACGCTTGGGTACTGCTCGATGGGCAGCACCCGCATGGACATGACACCCACCAACGTGACGATAATTGCCAGTACCGTGGCAAATATCGGTCGGCTGATGAAGAAGTTAGAGAAGTTCATTATTGCGCACCCTCTTCCCCTTCAGCGGGCGGTGTACCACCTGCGCTATCTTCCATCGCTTCTGCTTCCTGGGCCTGCTCTTGAGCCTCTGCCTGCTCGACGTCTTCAACGATTGCCCCGGCGTTGCCGTTGAACGGCTGCGGGTCAATCGCCCTGCCAGGCTCCAGGCCAGCAGGGTCGCCCACGATCACACGATCACCGGGTGATATGCCCTCGTTGATGATCTGCCAGGGGCCGGCCACTTCGCCAAGTGTTACCGTCTTCTCGCGGGCCTTGTTGTCCTCGTCCAGTACATATACCTGGGGGCCCATCAGCCCCTGGGTCACGGCAATTTCCGGCACGGCCATCACGTCAAAGCGCTTGAGTCCTTCGATACGTACACGTACGAACTGGCCGGGCAGGATTTCGCCATCGGGATTATCGAAAGTGGCCGATGCCTGCACCGTGCTGGTACCGCTATCCACCCGCGACCCCAGAAAGTCCAGCCGGCCTTCAAGCTCGGCACCGCTGCGGCCGCTCTGACCCGGCATGCTCAGGCGAGCGGTGATATTGGAAGCATCACCCGCCTCCTTTAGCTGGCGGCGCAGCTCGAAAGCGTCACGCTGGGGCAGTTGGAAACGTACTTCCAGCGGGTCGAGCGGGGTGATGGTGGCAAGCTCGGTGCCGGAGGTAACAAAGTTGCCGACGTTGATCTGGCTCAGGCTGATCATGCCGGACACCGGCGCCGTCATATTGGCGTAACCCAGGTCAAGATTGGCGCTGGTGAGCGCGGCTTCCGCCTGGGCAACGTTGGCCTGGGCCACGCGCTGCTCGGCCTGCGCCTGGTCGTACTGCTGGCGGCTGACGGAGTTCTGGCTTAAAAGCTGCTCGAAGCGCTGGGCATCGCGCTGAGCGCGCGAGTATTCGGCACGGGCACTTTGCAGGTCCGCTTCACGCTGGTTGACCGTTGCCTGGTAAAGGTCGGGTTCGATGGTATAGAGCGAGTCGCCCTCTTCCACCATCTGCCCGGGCTCGAAGTGGCGCTCTTCCAGATAGCCGTTGACCCGTGCCACCAGTGTCACTTCGCTATCGCTGCGCAGCAGTGAAGGGTAGGACTTGTCGAGAGGGATATCCTGGCGCGCCATTTCGACAACTTCCACCTTATGCGGCGGAGCTTCCTGCTGCCCACCCTGGGCCTGCTCCGGCTCTTCCTGGCCACAGGCCGTCAACGCTAGCGCGGCAATCAGCGTGACTAGACTCGCTCGGCGTGAGTGAATCACCTTTCTCATACGTTGGTTTCCCTTGATCTTCTCGAAACGTTGACTAACGGCGCTGTCATACGGTTGTGCATCATTAACGGCACTTATGTGTCCGGGGTCGGCGGCGCACCAATGTTCATGCCACGCTGGTAATCATCTTCACCGCCATCGGGCAGCGTGAAGGTGACCTGTTCACCGGTCAGCCAGCCGTTGACTTCCTCGATGGCCGGTACATCCAGCAGGCCAGACTGTTGGCGCAGGGAAAGCAGGTTCACCACGTAGTCGTAGCGCGACTCGGCGTAGTTGGCGATCGCGTTGTAGTAGTTCTGCTCGGCGTTCAGCACATCCACGATGTTGCGGGTGCCGACTTCATAGCCTGCCCGGGTAGCTTCCAGCGCGCTTTGGGTCGAGACGATGGCCTGCTGGCGGGCTTCGACGGTTTCGACGTTATTGCTGACCTGGGTGTAGAGCGAGCGCACCTGCTGAATGGTCGTGCGGCGCTGTGACTCGAACTCGTACTGCGTGCTTTCCAGCTGGTAGGTACCCTGACGAATGCGGGCGCTGGTGCTGCCACCGGTATAGATGGGCAGGTTGGCCGAAATGCCGACCTGGCTCGACGAATCGTGACCGGTGAGGTAGTCGTTATCGCTATCGGCGTGCTGGTAGTTGGCAAACGCCTGGAAGGTAGGCATCTGGCCGGCACGGGCGATGTCCACGCCTACCCGGGAGATTTCGATCCCGGCCTGCTGGGCCAGCACCTGCGGGTTACGCTGGATCGCCTGCTCTACCCAGTAGTCGCGGGTGCTGGGCGAAGGTAGCGCCACCGGCATGCTGTCACCCAGGGACTCAATATTGGCGTAGCGCTGGCCGGTCAGTTGCTCAAGCACTTCAAAGGCGACCTGCAGGTTACTTTCCGCCGCGATGCGATCCGCGCGCGACTGGTCAAAGCTGGCGCGTGCTTCTTCCACTTCGGTAATCGCAATCAGACCCACTTCAAACTGCTCGCTTGCCTGCTCCAGCTGGCGGCCAATGGCACGCTCCTGGGCCTGGCGAGCTTCCAGCACTTCGCTGGCGCGCAGAATATCGAAATAGGCGCTGGCCACGTCGATCAGCAGCTGCTGCTCGGTGGCCGCCAGAAGATACACCTGCTGGTCGATCTGGCGCTCGGCCTGGGTCACTTCCTGGCGGGTCACTTCGTTGAACAGCACCTGGGTAGCTTCCAGGCTCAATGAGGCGCTGTTGAAGTTGTCATCGCTTCCGCCACCGACACCCACCCCTGCGTTATCGCCCGCACCGGGGGCCGGTGTGGGTACTGCTCTGGCGCTTGTCTGGCTTTCGTACTGACGATTGTGTACGACATTACCCGAGGCGTTGACCTGCGGCAGCATCTGGCCACGCGCTACGTCGCGCGCCGCTTCAACGCCTGAATATTGAGCGCGGGCGGCGTTCAGCGAGGCGTTGTTACCCAACGCATCACGGGTAATGGTAACAAGGTCGGCCGCCTGGGCAGGCAGCGCAACGGACGCAGCAAAAACTGCCAGTAACAAGGGTCGTAAAGGGGCATTGACTGCCCAGTGTGCCAGTCGCATGGAAGTGCCTCTAGGTGTCAACGAAGGGGTGGTGCTGCTCGTAAGCCATTTTATGAAGAGTGGCATTATAGTTACATTCATGTATGTATGCTAGACTTGAAGTCTGTCTATTTGTATGTACAAACGATTGTCAAGCCGCGCCCCCTAAACTTAGACCAAAGCAGGGTATGGGGAAGCGCGCTGACGCATTTTTTATCATCACTCGTCATTTGAACGGCTGGCCAGTTTTATATCGCCGGGTTGCCGAGGCGTAAGCGTTTAGCACGTACGCCACGCTACCACGATTAGCTGGACCAGCAAGCAGGGAATGGGTGAACGGCAGGTTGCGCAACGCTGGCACGTGATTGCCAGCGCCGCTTCTGGTCAAAGGTGGGCGTGGCGCTGTTTAAGGGCGTCTTTATAGCGCTGGTAAACGCCTTGATAGGCCGCCACTCGGCCCGGGTCGGGTTCGGCGTGAGACTGCGCATCCAGATGCACCAGGCGCTTGCACAGCGCTTCAAGCGTCACGCCTTGGGCGCGCTGATCGCACCAGGCCGCCTGGATAGCCGCCCCCAGTGCCGCCGCATCGGTAATTTCCGGGCAGATCACTTCGGTGCCGGTAATGTCGGCGACCATCTGCCGCCATACGGTACTGTTGGCGCCTCCGCCGATCAGGCGTATCTGGCTGGCCCCGGCGGTCAAATCTCCCAGCAGTTCAAGCCCGTAACGCAGTCCGAAGGTAGCGCCCTCGACCACACCGCGGCACATGTTCGCTCGGGTGGTATTGAGGCTGGTCATGCCCAGAAAATCTGCCGAGGCGTCGGGCAGCATGGGCACGCGTTCGCCGTTGAAAAACGGCAGCACGGTGATGCCTTCAGCCCCGACCGGGGCGCTGGCGACCTGCTCGCCAAAGGCATTCAGATCCAGGCCGAACAGCTCGCGTATCCGGGTGGTGGCCGAGGTCACGTTCATGGTGCAGATCAGGGGCAGCCAGCCGCCGGTGCTGGAGCAGAAATTCGCGACCATGGCGTTATCGCAGATAATCGGCGCCGGCGAATAGGCGCATACGGTGCCGGAGGTTCCCAGGCTCAGCGTCACCAGCCCCGGCGTAATGTTGCCCGTGCCGATCGCTCCCAGCATGTTGTCGCCACCGCCGGAAGACACCACCACATCATCGGAAAGCCCCAGCTCACGGGCCACCAGTGTTCGCACGACTCCTGCCGGCTCATGGGCTTCAAGCAGGCGCGGCAATGCGCGTTCAGGGTCAAGTTCAGGGGCGATAAGCGAGAACACTTCAAACTGCCAGCGGCGCGTGCGGGTATCGAAATAGCCAGTACCCGAGGCATCCCCCGCTTCGGTAACGCGCTCACCGGTCAGCCAGAAATTGAGGTAATCGTGGGGCAGCAGTACGCTGTCGATACGCCGGTAGGCGTCCGGTTGATGCTCGCGCAGCCAGGCAATCTTGGAGGCGGTGTAGCCGGTTTGCAGCACAAGCCCGAGCTTTTCCAGGCAGCCCTGCTCGCCGCCCAGCCGGGCCACCAGTTGGCTATTCTGCGCGCTGGTTTCGGTATCACACCAGAGCTTGGCGGGGTATACCGGCGCGCCGTCCGCATCCAGCGCCACCATACCGTGCTGCTGCCCGGAAACGCCGATGCCGCGTACTTGGCTGGCGCTTACGCCCGCACGCGCCAGCGCGCTGAAAAATGCGCCTTTCAACGCGGCCAGCCACTCGGCAGGCGCCTGCTCGCGCCGTCCGTTTTCACCTTCATCCAGGCGGTGCGGGCGGCTGGCCTCCCCCAGAATGATGCCTCGCTCCACGTCGACCACTACCACCTTGGTACTCTGCGTACCGCAATCCACCCCGATATACATCACCGCGTTCCTTTGGATGCCACAAGAGTTTCCAGCGTAGCCCGTGCGCCGTGACGATGCAGTGAATCCAGCGCTTCTAGATAAGCCTTGCGAAAGCGCGGCTGATCCGCCAGGTCACCAAACAGCTCGCGGTTATCGATAAACGCGCTCGGCTGAGCTCGATTATTGGCAGCCACGGCCATCAGCGAGGTTTTCAGGCGGTCCACAACCTCGATGGGCTCGCCCTGCTCGTCCACCCCTTCGGCATAGCGCGCCCAGCTTGCCACCACCGCTGCGCTGCGCTTGATCTCACCGTGATAGGCAAGCTGGTGGCGAATCACCGGCACCAGCCATTTGGGAATCCGGTCCGAGCTTTCCGCGCACAGCCGCGCCAGCGTATCCTTTATTTCCGGGTTGGCGAAGCGCTCGATCAGGGTCAACTGATAAGCCTCAAGGTCGACGCCGGGCACAGGGGAAAGCGTGGGCGCCCCTTCCTCGCGCATGTAGCCGAGCAGAAATTCGACGAACAGCGCATCCTGGCACACCTCATGGGCGTAGCGGTATCCGGCCAGATAGCCAAAATAGGTCAGCGCCTGGTGGCTTGCATTCAGCAGGCGCAGTTTCATCAGCTCGTAGGGTTCGACATCCTCCACCAGCTGTACGCCTACCCGCTCGAAGGGCGGGCGGCCCAGCGGAAAATGATCTTCCAGCACCCACTGGGTAAACGGCTCGCACACCACGGGCCAGGCATCGTCCACGCCAAACCGGCGGGCCAGCTCGTCGATATCCGCCTGCGCCGTCACGGGAGTGATGCGGTCCACCATGGCGTTGGGAAACGCTACTTCAGCCTTCAGCCACTCGCCAAGCTCGCTATCCCGGGCGCAGGCATAGGCGGTAAACATTCGCCGGGCCACGTCGCCGTTGCCCTGAATGTTATCGCAGGACATCACCGTAAAAGGCGCCACGCCCCGCTCGCGACGGCGAACCAACGCTTCGACGATCAAACCAAAGCTGCTGGAAGGCCGGGCCGGGGTTGCCAGGTCTTCACGTACCTGTGGTTCATCAAGGTTGAACTCGCCACTCACCGGATGAACGTTGTAGCCGCCTTCGGTGACGGTGAGCGACACCACCCGAATCGCCGGATCGGCCATCTGCTCGATCACAGCCTCGCTATCGTCCGGCGCGAACAGATAGCCCACCATGCTGCCGATGACCCGAGGCTCATACTCGCCGTCGGGGTGCTTTATCACCAATGTGTAGAGGTAATCCTGAGCGGCGAGCGCCTGCTGCATGCGCTTGTCGCCCGGCATGACGCCAACGCCGATAATTCCCCAATCAAGCGCCTCGCCCTGGTTCATCAGCGCATCCAGGTACATGGCCTGATGCGCCCGGTGAAAGCCGCCCACGCCTACATGCACGATACCGGGCGTCAGTGCGCTGCGCTCGTAAAGGGGAACGGCAATGGAAGGCGCAAGCTGGCCCACGGACTGGTTGTTGAGTCGGGTCACGGGTGCTCTCCTGATAACGGTGGAGTTAAAAAGGCAGATCGACGGTTCAATCGGCTTTCTTCCTGTGAAGCCGTCAGTGGGCGGCGTTTTGCGCGCTGGCAACCTGTGCCCCGGCCTGCCACTCATCCACCAGCGCTTCCAGGCCGCGCATATGCGCAAGGATGCGCCAGGCCCCTGCCTTTCGAAGGCGCTCGCCCTGCTGGGTATCGACATGGCTGGCACCGACAAAGCCGATGACACACATGCCCGCCGCGCGCGCGGCGGTCACGCCGGCCACGCTGTCCTCCACCACCAGGCAGTTGCCGGGCATCTGGCCCAGCCGAGAAGCCGCCAGCTGATAGAGCGCGGGGTCGGGTTTGGGGTGGGTGACCTCATCGGCGGTAAAGATGGGCACATCGCCAAACGCGTCGGCCAGCCGCGTATGAGCAAGCGAGGCCAGCACCCGACGGCGACGGCTATTGGAAACGACCGCCTTATCAAGGCTGATGGCGCGAATGGCCTGATCGGCCCCTTCCATCGCCTGAAGCTCCTGGGCCAGCCGGCTTTCGATAGCGCTATCCATCTGCTCGGTGGCATCCGCCGGCAGCGTGTGAATACTCAGCCCTTCGAGGTGAGCCAGTATATTGGCGGTAGTCATCCCCAGCGCCTGACCAAGCGCCTCTTTGACGTTCAGGTCCGGCAGCCAATGAGAGAGGTACTCGAGCAGTGTGGCCTCCGCCAGCGCTTCGCTGTCGACCAGCACGCCGTCGCAGTCAAAAATCAGCGCCCTCATGCGGGCTCCTCGGCCGTACCCGGGGCGCGGTTGTCATGACGGGTCAATCCGGCCAGGGGGTGCTGTTGAAGGCTTGGCAAGGCAAGACCTTCGCCGTCAAACAGGTGCGCGCGCTCGGGGGCGAAACCAAAGCGCACGGTGTCGTTGACGCGAAAGGCTACATCGCCATCGGCCATGATGGTAATGAGTTCAGCGCCCATCTGAACGTAAAGCGAGGTCTGCCCGCCCAGGCGCTCCAGCACCTTGATCTCGCCGCTCAGCGGCCCCTGTTCGTCCAGCACCAGGTGTTCCGGGCGCAGGCCAAGTTCCAGCGCGGTATCCGCCGCCAGATGCCTGCCATCAACGGGCACGTGGCGCTCATCGCCGCCGGGCAGGCGAATCGTCACGCCTTCAGGCGTTGTATCAACGAGCGTGGCCGGGAGAAAGTTCATTTTAGGCGAGCCAATGAACCCCGCCACAAAGCGGTTACGTGGGTGATGATACAGCGCCATGGGCGAGCCCACCTGCTCGACCACGCCGTCGTGGAGCACGACGATCTTGTCCGCCATGGTCATCGCCTCGATCTGGTCGTGGGTAACGTAGATCATGGTGGCATCCAGCTCGTCGTGCAGGCGGGCAAGCTCGATACGCATCTGCACGCGCAGCGCCGCGTCCAGGTTGGAGAGCGGCTCGTCGAACAAGAAGATGCTCGGGTTGCGCACGATGGCGCGGCCAATCGCCACCCGCTGGCGCTGACCGCCGGAGAGCGCCTTGGGCTTGCGATCCAAAAGCGGTTCCAGCTGTAGAATCCTGGCTGCCTCCAGCACCTTGGCGCGGCGCTCGGCCTTGGGCACGCCGGCCAGGCGCATGCTGAAGCCCATGTTGTCCGCAACCGTCATGTGCGGGTAGAGCGCATAGCTTTGAAACACCATGGCAAGGCCACGGTCCGCCGGGCCCACATCGTTGATGCGCTGGCCGTCGATCAGAATATCGCCGTCGGAGGCGCTTTCAAGGCCCGCGATCATGCGCATCAGGGTCGATTTACCGCAGCCTGACGGGCCGACGAACACCACGAATTCGCGGTCGTTCACGTCAAGATTGATGCCCTTGATCACCTCGGTATCGCCAAAGCGTTTGCTGATAGTGCGCAGTTGTAGTGTTGCCATGAGGAAGATCCTTTACTTGACGGCACCGAAGGTCAGGCCGCGTACCATCTGTTTTTGGGTCATCCAGCCAAGCACCAGAATGGGCGCAATGGCCATGGTGGAAGCGGCGGAAAGCTTGGCCCAGAACAGCCCTTCAGGGCTTGAGAACGAGGCGATGTAGGCGGTCAGCGGGGCGGCTTTCGATGTGGTCAGGTTGAGGCTCCAGAAGGCTTCGTTCCAGCTCAGAATCACCGATAGAAGCCCTGTTGAAGCGATGCCGGGCAGTGTCAGCGGCAGCAGCAGGTAGAACACTTCCTGAAACGTCGAGGCACCGTCCATGCGCCCCGCTTCGAGGATGTCCTCGGGCATATCCTTGAAGAAGGTATAAAGCATCCACACCACGATCGGCAGGTTCATCAACGTATAGATGATGATCAGCCCGGTGCGGGTATCCAGCAGGCCCACGTCGCGAAAGATCAAATAAATCGGCACCAGTACGCCAACCGGCGGCAGCATCTTGGTAGAGAGCATCCACAAGAGCGTGCCCTTGGTGCGCCGGGTAGGCAGAAAGGCCATGGCGTAGGCGCAGGGAATCGCGATCAAAAGCGCCAGAAAAGTGGAGCCAAACGCCACCGCGACGCTGTTCAGCGCAAAGCGGGCGTAGCCCGAGCGCGCATTGACCGCCTGATAGCTTTCAAGCGTCGGCGAGAAGATGAAGCTTGGGTCGGCAATCGCCGCGGTTTCGGTCTTGAACCCGGTCAGCACCATCCACAGGATGGGGAAAAAGATTGCCAGCGCCACGGCCCAGCCCACCAGCGTCAGCACGAGCTGCTTTATCTGCCGGGATCTCGATGCGGGCGGCGCGGCATTAATGTGTCGAGTTGTCATTGTCATGCCCTCAAGCGTCCAGATGCAGGTTCAGTCTTCCAGGTTCCTGGCCACCATGCGGACCAGAAAGATCGCCACGATGTTGGCCAGAATGATCGCAATCACCCCGCCGGCTGAGGCGACACCCACATCAAAATCAAGCAGTGCCTGCATATAGATCAGATAGGCCAAATTGGTGGTCGCAAGCCCCGGCCCGCCAGAGGTCGTCACGAAGATTTCGGCAAAGATGGTCAGCAGAAAAATCATTTCGATCATGATCACCACGCTGATCGCCCGCTTTAAATGGGGCAGCGTGATAAAGAAGAAAATGGCGAAGGGCCCGGCACCGTCCATGCGCGCAGCCTCGACCTGATCTTCATCCAGCGACTGCATGGCAGTGAGCAGAATCAGCAGCGCAAAGGGCAGCCACTGCCACGCCACGATGATCACGATTGACGTGAGCGGCAGCGTGGAAAACCAGTCCATGGCGGGTAGCCCAAGCGTGTTGGCAAGCCAGGCCAGCACCCCGTTGGAGGGATGCATCATCATGTTTTTCCACACCAGCGCACTGACCGTAGGCATGACGAAAAACGGTGAGATAGCCAGTACCCGAGCGATACCACGCCCGGCAAACTCTTGCTGGAACAGTACGGCCAGCAGAATGCCGCCGCCTACGGTAATCGCCAATACCCAGCCGACCAGCAGCAAGGTATTGCCCATTGCCTTCCAGAGGGCAGGATCCGTCAACAGGTACTCGTAGTTTTCAACACCTGCAAATCCGCTCATGCCGGGCATCAGCAGGTTGTAGTACTGGAAGGAGAACCAGATCGTCATGCCTAACGGTACGATCATCCATAGCAGCAGCAGCGTCACAGCGGGTGCTTGCAGCAACAGCGTTCTTAGCCCGCCGACCGTTCGGCCAGAAGCACGTGTTCTAGTCATGGAAATACCTGCGCGAAAAAAACCAACGAGAAACCGTCACAACACGCCTACCCGCGTAACGGGTAGGCGCTTTTTCATCAGTCGTTGTAACCCGCTCGCTGCATGGTGCGCTCGGTGGCGCGCTGGGCGCTGGTCAGCGCTTGCTCTACCGTGGTGTCGCCGGTTAGCGCCGCGGCAATGCTCTGCCCTACCTGGGTGCCAATCGCCTGAAACTCAGGAATATTGACAATTTGCACGCCGGTATAGGGGTTCGGCTCTAGCGTCGAGTCGGTGGGATCGGCATCTTGAATCGCGCTCAGCACAAAATCAGCGAAAGGCGCGGCTTGGGTGTACTGCTCATTGGCGTAGGTGGATGCGCGGGTACCCGGCGGCACATTGGTCCAACCGTGGGTTTCACCGACCAGTTCAATGTACTCCTGCGATGTCGCCCAGGTGATAAACTGCTTGGCGGCGTCCTTGTGCTCGGAGGAGGCTGGAATCGCCAGCGCCCAGGTCCATAGCCAGTGTGAGCCTTTTGGCGTTTTTGCCACGGGTGCCGGGGCGAAACCAAGGTTGTCGGCGACGCTGGACTCGCCGCCATCGTTAAGCGTTCCCGCCGCGGAGGTCGCGTCTACCCACATCGCACAGTTTCCGCGAGAGAAAAGCGCGAGGTTTTCATTGAAACCGTTGGAACTGGCGCCGGGTGGGCCATAGTTGCCCAGCAGGTCCACATAGAACTCGATGGCATTCATCCAGGGCTCGGAAGTAAGCTCAGGGTTCCACTCTTCGTCAAACCAGCGCCCACCGTAGGTATTGACCAGCGTGGTGACAAAGGCCATGTTTTCACCCCAGCCGGGTTTGCCACGCAGGCAGATACCCGCCACCCCTTCCTGCGAACCGTGGAGCTGCTCGGCCCAGTCGCGCACCTCGCTCCAAGTCGGCTGTTCGGACATTTCAATACCGGCTTCCTCGAAGAGGTCCTTGCGGTAGTACATCATCGAGCTTTCGGCATAAAACGGCAGCGCGTAAGGCGTGCCTTCAAGACTTAGGCCGTCGCGTACAGACGTCAGCAAGTCGTCGACGGCGTACTCGTCAGGTAGATCATCCAGGGGTTCAAGCCACTCGCGCTCCGCCCAGATCGGTGCTTCATAAGCGCCGATGGTCATGACATCAAACTGGCCGCCGCCGGTGGCAATATCGGTGGTCATGCGCTGGCGCAGCACGTTCTCCTCGAGCACTACCCAATCCAGGGTGATATCTGGATGTGCCTCTTCGAACGCATCGGTCAGGCTCTGCATGATCACCATGTCGTTGTTGTTGACGGTAGCGACGGTGATTTCGGTTTGCGCCTGGGCGTGGCCGGCCAGCGCAATAGCCGCCGCCAGGGTGGTGACAGGCAAGTGACGCGCGAGTCGCATAGAGCTCTCCTTGTGGCAATGTTGGGATTATTGTTGCCTTGATCATTTTGATCATAACTCGAACAAATGATCGTACGGGAGACAAAAAAAATCAAAGCCGCACGGCTTAGACTTTACGCTTACACCCACGGCGAGCCTTTAGAAAGCTGCCAGTTGATCGACAATCTTTCGCGCTGCTGCCTCATCGGTAATCAGCCCCTTGAGCCATCCGCCCTTCAAGGCGGCGTGAATCGCCGGCGCCTTGTCGCTCCCCCCGGCAATCGCCACCATCAGGTGCTTGCCAAAATGCTCGAGCGGCAGGCTCGTTACGCGGCGGGTAATCGAGCAGTCGATCACTTCACCCCGGCTATTCAGTGGCCAGCCCAGCAGCTCCCCCACTGCTTCAAGGCCTAGAAGCTCTTCAAGTTCGCTTTCGCTGATGAAGTGATCCTGGAACAGCGTAGCCCTGCGATCGATTCGCCCCACTCCGATAAACGCCGCCTCCGACGCCTTGGCGACCTCGGCAATCGCCTGGAATAGACGCTGAGCCAGCAGCGCATCCTTTTCTGCCAGTGATTCGGCAACCACCGGCGCCGGCAGCAGAAAGCGCTGGCCGCCTACCTTGTCGGCCAGCAGCATTACCGCATCATAGCGGTTGGCCGAGCCATCGCGGGCGACATTGCCCACCAGCGATACAAAGCGGTGCTGAGGACACTCCATACGGTCAAGTGCCTCCACCGCCGCCCGAACGGAGCGGCCACTGCCCAGCGAAAGGGTGAGCGGATCACTTCGCTCGACCAATCGGCCGATCCGCTCAGCCGCCGCCACGCCCAGGTAGTAGGTCGCGCTTTCAGTGCCTGGTGAGGCAGCGGGCACCACGTCGCAAAACGCAAGCCCGTACTGCTCTTTTAGCGTACGGCCCAGCGCCATGCAGGAGGAAATGGGGTGATCGATATGTACCTTGATCATTCCTTCCTGGCGCGCCAGGGCCAAAAGGCGCTGCACGCCAGGCCGGGAAACACCCAGTTGACCGGCAATCTCATCCTGCGTCAGCCCACCGACATACGACATCCAGGCAGCTCTGGCCGCCTGATCCAGCTTTAGCTCGAATTTATCCATTGGTTGGCACCCTGTTTATCTCGATTGCGCCACGACCCGACGCTGCCTATCCGCTACCATGACAATGTGCTTTTCCACAGGAGAGAGCCCATGTATAAGCTTACATTCTTTGTTCCCATCGATGCTGCCGAAAGCGTCAAGGAAGCGGTGTTTGAAACCGGCGCCGGCCGCATCGGCCATTACGAAGCCTGCTGTTTCCAGACCCGCGGCACCGGGCAGTTTCGCCCTCTTGAAGGCGCCGACCCGCACATTGGCAAGGTAGATACGCTTGAGCATGTCGAAGAGTTCAAGGTGGAGCTTGTGTGCAGCGACGAGCGCATTCATGCCGCCATTGCTGCGCTAAAGCTTGCCCACCCTTACGAGGAAGTTGCCTACGATGTCTGGCAACTGGCCGAGCTTTAAACGCTAGGCGCTGCCGAAGTAGCGCTCGCGGTCTTCGGGCGTGATCGTGCTGGCATGGAGCGGGAACTGGTTCTGGCCGCGATCGGCATAGAAGTGGCGCAGCGTGCGCTCGATGGTAGGAAAGGCCAGCGCATCCCAGGGGATTTCGTGCTCATCGAACAGCGCCACTTCCAGGCTTTCGACACCGGCGCTGAAGCCACCCACCAGTTCGGCCCGGAAAATCATGTACACCTGGTTGATATGTGGCAGGTCAATCAGGGTATAAAGCTCGCCCAGCGCCACTTCGGCGTGCGCCTCTTCGCGGGTTTCCCGCGTGGCGGCCTGCTGGGTGGTTTCAGCATTTTCCATATACCCGGCGGGCAGGGTCCAGTAGCCTTTGCGCGGCGCGATGGCCCGTTTGCAGAGCAGCACCTGAGAGCCGCTGACCGGCAGCGTACCGGCAACGATGCGCGGATTCTGGTAGTGGATAGTGCCGCAGGCATCGCATAGATAGCGCGGCCGGTCGTCCCCTTCCGGGATGGCAAAACGTACTTTTTCACCGCACTGGCTGCAAAAATTCATGGTGTGTTCCTACGGCTGAATGGCCAGGATAGCCGCGCGCTTGACGCACGTTACCCCTGCTGGGTACAAAGAGACAAAGTGACTGGATACCCCATGTTAGAGAATCTGCGCCAAAAGCTGCAACTGCTGGCCCCGAAACGGCTGGATCATTTCAAGATGGCGGAAGCTGCCGTGCTGATCCCGGTAGTCGACCGTGCCTCGCCTACCCTGCTGTTTACTCGCCGGGCGACTCATCTGAATACTCATAGCGGCCAGGTCGCCTTTCCCGGCGGCAAGCGCGAACCTGAAGATAAAGACCTTTACGCCACCGCCCTGCGTGAAGCCGAAGAGGAAATTGCCCTCGACCCAGCGCTTGTCGAACCTTTAGGGCGGCTTTCGGATGTCATCTCGCTGCACGGCCTGCGGGTAACGCCTTGGGTTGGCATCATTCCCGCAGATTTACCGCTGGTGGCTGACCCCGGCGAGCTGGACGCCATCTTCGAGGTGCCGTTGAGCCATTTTCTGGAGGATCGGCGTACGCATACCGATGTAATCACGGTGGACGGCGTGGCTCACTATGTCCCCAGCTACCACGTCGACGGCCACGTGATCTGGGGACTTTCAGCGATGATGCTGGTCGAGCTTCTGGCCGAAGGGTTCGGTATGCCCATCGATCTTTATCAACAGCCGACAGGGGCGCTCAAACACTACCCGGAGCGCAAGAGCCGGCCTCTCAATTCGCCTGACGTTCGTCAGGCAACCGCCAAGAGTATTCGCAAATGATGGCTTTTGATGCCTCCACCGAGCCTGCCTTATGCCAAGCCGCTCAAGTGGCGGTGGTAGACGCCCTGGTGGAACAGGGCTGGTACGTGGGCCAAGGGGTAATCAACCCCGCGCTTTGCCAGGCCCTGCACCGCGAGCTTTTGCATATGGCAGAGCATGACGCGCTTGAAGAGGCGGGGATTGGCCGCGGCCAACAGCATCATCTGCGCAAGGACATCCGTGGTGACGCCATTCACTGGCTGGATCGCGAAAGCGAAGCTCAGCGCCACTACCTGAACGCCATGGGCGAGCTTCAGCAGTCGCTTAACCAGGCGCTGTTTCTGGGGCTGTTCGAGTATGAGGCCCACTTCGCCCACTACCCGGCGGGCGCGTTCTATCAGCGCCATCTGGACAGCTTTCGCGGCCGTGCCAATCGGGTCATTTCGACGGTGGGCTATCTGAACCCCAACTGGCCGACTGATGGCGGTGGTGAGATGGTGATCTATCATCCCGATGCCCCTGATCAGGAAGTGGCGCGCGTGACTCCCGAGGCGGGTACGTTCGCCTGTTTTCTTTCGGAAACGATTCCCCACGAAGTGCTGCCAACACACCGTTCAAGAGCCAGTATTGCCGGCTGGTTCCGGCGCAATGCTTCGCTTGGAGGCGTGCTGGACCCGGCGCGATAGCCCCGGGTGCTGGGGGCTGGGGGCTGGGGGCTGGGGGCTGGGGGCTGGGGGCTGGGGGCTGGGGGCTGGCTATCATTGGTCGGCCCGCTTTCAAGTGCTTACCAGAATTAATTAACGTACCTGCTTAACAAAAGTTTTTAATAAAACCATTGAAAAGCTGAACATAGCGTCTACATTGATAAGTGTCTCGACGCAGACCAGGGTCGGACAGCAAAAAACTATCCCCGTAGTTTTTAGCAACGGTTTTTAGCAATGTAGCATTTGCAATTAGCTTTACATTTCAGGAGTAGTAGTTAGCTGAGAACACAAATGGATATTGTGTTAGAGGAAGAAGCTTCAGGAAGTGATATCCATCACGCGAAGCGTTACTGGATTTAAAACTGCATTGAACTTCTAGTTTTAAATCGTGGGTAACTTCAGCAACTATTAATTGATATAGGTCTCGACGTATACACGTTATACCTACATACAAGTGCAAGGAGCATGCGTAATGAAAACGATCAAATCTGCAGTTATTGGTACTCTGATGGTTCCGGCCTTCATGCTGGCAGCCGGTACTGCCTCCGCTCAAGACACGGCCACAACGACCTCTACCGTTGAAGCCACGTACATGACTACCGCTCCACAAGGTACTTTTTACGCTGATTCCCTCACTGGCAACAATGTGCTGAGCACTGTTGAGGACGATGAGAACATCGGCACCATCAATGATCTGATTATCGATGAAGATGGCCAAATCCAAGCAGTAGTCGTTGGTGTCGGCGGCTTCCTGGGTATGGGTGAAAAAGATGTGGCCATCGAGTGGGATTCCCTCGAACTGACCCGCGATGACGACGGCGATGACTATGTAATCCGTGTAAACGCTTCACAAGACGCGCTTGAAGAAGCTGAAGAGTTTGACCGCGACGCGAACCACAATAACTAATCCGTTATTGTAAGACGCAAGAGGCCCCGGTATATGCCGGGGCTTTTTTATTGCCTATATAAAGGCTTTATGAATGATACAAGCCTAATTATATAAACAGCCGCCATAAAAAAGCGCCGCGTGACTAACACGCGGCGCTTTTTTGATTAAGCCTTAACCTTTCAGTTTGGCCGTCATGCTGATATCAGCATTGAGTACTTTTGAAACAGGGCAGTTGGCCTTGGCTGTTTCCGCTGCTTCCTGGAAACTTGCTTCATCAGCGCCATCAATTTCAGCCACGACATCCAGATGAATCTTGGAAATGCTGAAACCTTGTGAGTCCTGCTTGAGAGTCACACTTGCGCTGGTTTCAATCGAATCTGCGGTGTATCCCTTATCGCCCAGAATCATCGAAAGGGCCATTGAAAAACAGCTGGCGTGGGCCGCACCGATCAGCTCTTCCGGGTTGGTACCCTTCTCGTCTTCAAAGCGCTTCTTGAAGGAGTAGTTGGCGTCCAGAACGCCGCTTTCCGTCTTGACGGTACCTTTACCGTCTTTAAGTCCGCCTTCCCAACGTGCGCTAGCTTTACGATCCATGAGAACTCCTTGTGTATAGATAGCTGTTAGCCAGCTTGATCAACCTGTTTCCTACGTGACCAAGTGGGTCAAACGAGCCGTCTGCGGTGATGCAGCCCGGCTACCTCATTTAGCGTAGTTGATTTTGCGCGCCCTGCCGAATCAAGCAAACCACAAGCGATAACCAGTGACCGCCGGGCGGCTTTTCTCGGCGTACCGTTCGCCTTATGCTGGCAGCTCGGGTTATGGAACCACTGCAAGGGATTTGCCATGTCGCCTGCCGATGCGCTGCGCCTGATTCTGCTCTCTACGCTATGGGGGCTTTCGTTCATTTTCATGCGGGTCGCCGTGCCTGAATTTGGCGCTGTTTCCCTGGTGCTTGTGCGCATGGGCATTGGCGCACTGTTGCTGGCTCCCCTGCTGCTTGGCACCCACTACCTGCGCCTTATCTGGCAGCACAAAGGGCCGTTGCTGTTGTTAGGTATCGTCAATCACGTACTGCCCTTTTCCCTGCTGGCGCTGGCCACTACGCGCCTGGAAGCGGGGTTTACCTCATTGATCAACGCCACGACGCCGATTTTTACGGCGCTGCTGGGAGCGCTGTTCTTTGCAACGCCGGTACTACGTCAGCAGTATCTTGGGCTGGCGCTTGCCTTGGCAGGGGTGTATGTACTCTCCGCGAACCGGCTCGACTTCAGCCTGGGCGGCGATGGCTGGTTTGTGCTGGCCGTGCTCGGGGCAACGCTCTGTTACGGCGTGGCGGGTAACTACTCCAAGACGCGCTTGAGCCATCTGCCGGCCCGGGTACTGGCCGCTGGCAGCAGTGTCATGTCAGCGCTGGTGCTCTTGATTCCCGGCCTGTGGCTATGGCCCAGCGAGCCGATCAGTGCGCTTGCCTGGGGAAACGCGCTGGCGCTGGCCGTGCTCAGCACGGCGCTGGCGTTTCTACTCTATTTTGGCCTGCTGGCCAGCGCCGGGGCGACGGCGGCGTCAACGGTGACCTTTCTGGTACCGGTAAGCGCCCTGCTGTGGGGCTATTGGCTGCTTGATGAAACGCTGAGCCTTCAGGTCGTCATCGGCATGGTGATTACCCTGCTGGGTACGGCAATTGCCACACGGCTACTTCGTTTCAGGACGCGCGCGTAGTGACGACAAGCTCGTCGCCCAGGCGCAGAGTGGCGCCCTCTCCACTGCCCAGGGTGGCATTCTGACCAAAATAGCCACCCTTGAGCGCTGGCTGAGTCTTGAGCCCAATCAGTGTCTTGAGCGGCTCTGCAGGGTCAGGAATGCCGGCCGTCTCCTGATCTACCGTAGTGATCTTGCAGCGTTTGCAGGGCTTGCGCAGGGTGAAGCCGAACACGCCGCTTTTAGCGTCTAGCGTTTGCCACGCATCTTCCGCCCACGCACTCGGCGTCTCGACCACGATATTGGGACGAAAACGCGCCATGGGCACCGGTTCGCTACCGTTAGCCTTTAGCGCGGCGTTCAGAGCGCTCAAGGAGCCAGTAGTAGTGATCAAGAATGGATAGCCGTCGGCAAAATGCGTATGCGCCTGATCACCTTCAAGAAACTCGGCTTCTACCGAGCGCTCAAACCGAGTGGCAAACCTGACCAGCTGCAACCCCTTCGCCGACTCGCCAAGCGCGGCTTCCAGCCACTGCGTGACTGCGTCGCTCTCCGGCCAGGCCTTGCAGTGGTCGTTCCATACCTGAACGATGCGTAAATTGCCCTCGGGCTCTTGCAAGGGTACGGAAATAGGCGCGGTATCAGGGTGAGAAAGCACCAGGGCATCGTGGGTCAACGCTACGCCTACCGTGGCCAGAGCGGGCAGCTGGCGCTGGGTAACAAACCGCTGCTGGGTATCGACCAGCATCCACCGGCGGTCCCAGGCGAGTCCGGTCGGCGTCAGCTCAGCTTGTGAAAGGCGGATACCTTGCAGAGATTTAACCGGATAGATATTGAGTTCAGCGATACTCAGGGCGGTGTTTGCAGCAACGTTCACGGTAGCCTCGATACAAGCAAAATGGATACTCTAAGCCAACCCGCCGGGTTCACGCCAGCCGCTACCCGCACGTTACAGCGTGCCGCCGCTTTCGATGCGATAGCCAAGGTCAAGCACTCGCTCGGTGGAGGCTTCGCCCTGAAGGGTGGCCAGCAGCGTTTTGGCCGCCGCTTCGCCAATCGCCTGGCGCGGCGTGATGACACTGGCGAGCCTGGGCGTCATGGCCTGACCCACATCGTGGCCGTGAAATCCAGCGATGGCCATTCGATCCGGCACGTCTATTTCCTGGCGCTGGCACTCGAAGTAAGCGCCTACCGCAACGTCATCGTTGGTGCAGAAGATACCGTCGGCATCGGGGTAGTCGTTCAGAATCTGCTTCAATAGCGCGGCGCCTACGCTGTAGGAAGAGCGCTGGCGGCTATGCAGCGCCACCGGCGTAAGGCCATGGGCTTCCATGGCCTGGCAGTAGCCCTGCTCACGCTGGCGAGTACGTTCATCCAGGCGCACTCCCAGATAGATCACCCGGTGACGCCCCAGGCGAATCATCTCGCTGACCATATCAAAGGCGGCGCGAACGTTATCGTACCCCACCGCCTGCTGCAATGGCGCCTGATAGGTGTCCATGATTTCCACCACGGGAATGCCTGCCGTTTCCAGCATGCGCAGACTGCGCGGCGTGTGCTGGTGGTCGGAAAGAATCACGCCGTCCACATTGTAGGAGAGCAGCGAAGCCAGGCTACGCTCTTCAAGCTCCGGGCTATAGCCGTAGTGAGCAAGCATCAGGTGATAGCCCGCCGGTTCGGTATAGGCCTCGATACCCACAATCACATCGGCAAATACCTGATTGGTGAGCGACGGCACCAGTACACCGATGGAGCGGCTGGTCGCCCGGGACAGCAGATCCGGGGCGCGATTGGGAATATAGCCGATCGTTTCTGCAGCGCTGAAGATTCGCTCTCGCAAGCCTTCCGACACGCTTTCCGGTGCCCGCAGGCAGCGGCTAACGGTCATCTTGGTGGCGCCAACCTGGTCAGCGATATCCTGTAGCGTAGGGCGTTTTTTCTTCAAACGGCGATACTGCCTCTATAGCAAGGGAGCGTGTGGCGGATAAGCGAGGTCGTTGCCAAGCGTACTGGTAAAGTGATCCACAATCTGCTCAGGTGAAAGCGCGATGGAAACGGTACAGGCTTCATCTTCACCCGGCGATTCAAGATCAGCAAGCTGGCTTGCCAGCATGTTCTCGCCCTTGAAGAAATGCCCCTCCCGGGTTTCCAGACGTTCACGCAATAAATCACGGCTACCTTCCAGAAACAGAATCTTGAGATTCGGGTCGCCTTGACGCAAACAGTCGCGGTAACGCCGCTTGAGCCCCGAGCAGGCGATGACCACGCTTTCATCTTGCTGGCGGTACTGGTCAAACAGGCCGGCCAGGGTTTGAAGCCAGCCCTGCCGGTCATCGTCATCAAGCGGCGTGCCGCTGGCCATTTTAGCCACGTTGGCCGGGGGATGGTAATCATCGCCATCGATGAACCGAGCACCCAGTGCGGCAGCTACCTGTTTGCCAATCAGGGATTTTCCACACCCGGATGCACCCATCACCAGAATACGATAAGAAGTAGAGGTCATTGGACCATTTCTCCCGATGCGCGGCCTATTTGGCACTGATCATGAAACTGTCATCAACATGATGCCCAATAGGTAGCGGGATTGAATATTGAAAAAGTGCTGACGCGATAATTAGCACTGTTACCGGTAACATTATCTGGAAAGGCTAGCGACCCCGCCTGGGGGTGTCAAAGCAAAACCGCCCGCTTACGACCAACGTCTAGGTCTGGTAAGCGAGTCCCTAGCGCGCTACATTATCCCATCGCATCCCTTATCGGAGCCGATATGCCCACGTTAGAACCTTGCAGTGAGCTGGAGCTGGATCATCAGCTGTGTTTTGCGCTGTACTCCACCTCACTGACGATGACAAAAATCTATAAACCACTTCTCAAGGAGTTAGGGCTTACATATCCGCAGTATCTGGCCATGCTGGTGCTGTGGCAGCAAGATGGTATTACGGTAGGCGCCCTGAGTAAGCGCCTGCTGACCGACCCTGGGTCACTGACTCCGCTGCTGAAACGTCTTGAAGCCGACCAGTTGTTGATTCGTCAGCGTAGCCGGCAGGATGAGCGCATTGTGGAGCTGTTTTTGACAGACAAGGGGCGAGACTTGCGCGAACAGGCTCGCAGTATTCCCAGCTGCGTCGTCAACGCCAGTGAAAAGTCAGTGGAAACGCTCACTCAGTTGAAAGAAGAGCTCGTACAGTTGCGCAGTAGCCTGCAAAAAATCGATTGATAGCTAAAAACGCGGCAGCAATATTATTCATTGAAATTTATATTGCGCGCAAAATAAAGCTGCACTAAATTAAAGTCATAAAACTTGAAGTGCTCACCATTGATACACCACAGGAAGGAAACTGTCATGTCGATTGAAAATGTCGTTTACCGTGCCCATGCCACTGCTACCGGCGGCCGTGAAGGCAGCGCCAAATCTTCAGACGGTGCGCTGGATGTCAACCTCAGCACGCCCAAGGAGCTTGGCGGCGCCGGTGGTAATGGCACCAACCCGGAGCAACTTTTTGCCGCAGGCTACTCTGCCTGCTTTCTGGGCGCGCTGAAGCATGTGGCCAGCCAGGAGAAAGTGAAGCTTCCGCAGGATACTTCCATTGAAGGCAGCGTAGGCATCGGCGCGATTCCTACCGGCTTTGGCATCGAAGTCGAGCTGACCATCCGCCTGCCAGGCCTTGAGAAGAGCGTTGCTCAGGAACTGGTCGACAAGGCGCATGTCGTCTGCCCCTACTCCAACGCTACGCGTGGCAACATCGACGTGACGCTGACGCTGGCCTGATCACGGCTCAAGCGTTTAGCGCTCGTGCCACCGCCGTGCTTGCATGCAGGGCGGTGGTGTCGTAAAGCGTCACGTCTGTATGCGCTTGCTCTACCAGCAGCGCAATTTCGGTACACCCCAGAATGACGGCCTGAGCCCCTTGGGCGCGCAGGTTGCCGATGATGTCCAGGTAACGCTTGCGCGAATCATCGTTGATAACACCCTGACACAACTCGTCAAAGATGATGCGGTGCACTGACTCGCGCTCGGCGTCGTCCGGCACTACTACGTCAATACCGAAATTTTCCTGCAGCCGTGCCTTGTAGAAATCCTGCTCCATGGTGAAGCGCGTTCCCAGCAAACCTACGCGAGTAATGCCATCCTGGCGAAGGCGTTCAGCCGTGGCATCGGCAATATGCAAAAGCGGAATGCTGATAGCCTGCTCGATGGCTGGCGCCACTTTGTGCATGGTGTTGGTGGCCAGAAGTAGAAAATCGGCACCGGCGCGCTCGACCGATTGGGCAGCATCTGCCAGCAGTGTGCCCGCTTTATCCCAATCGCCCTGCTGCTGGAGGGTTTCTATTTCAGCAAAGTCTACGCTGACCATGGCTATCCTGGCGGAATGAAAGCCGCCCAGCGCCTGCTTCACACCTTCATTCAGGGCGCGGTAGTAGCTCTGCGTCGACTCCCAGCTCATTCCACCTAGTACGCCAATCACCTGCATTTTCATCTCCTTGTTCATTCTCGAAAAATTTTATTAACGTGCTAATAGCTCACTACCCTTGTAGCAGCTTTTTACTACCCTCATAAAGCACCTAGGTAGAAAATATCCATAGCGCTCGAGGATGCGTTTATCTGTTCCGAGGCGCTTACCCAAAAACCGAGACAGCGAGGCCACGATGAGCGATACGTCTTACACTCCACCACGCGTTTGGAAATGGGAACCCGGCAATGGCGGCAAGTTTGCCAATATCAACCGCCCTGTCGCAGGGCCGACGCATGACAAGGCACTGCCGGTGGGTAAACATCCGCTGCAGCTCTACTCCCTGGCGACCCCCAACGGCGTAAAAGTCACCGTGATGCTGGAGGAGCTTCTAGAAAAGGGCATTCAAGACGCTGAGTATGATGCCCATCTGATTCAGATCGGCGAAGGCGACCAGTTCGGCAGCGGGTTCGTCGATGTGAACCCCAACTCCAAGATCCCTGCGCTGATGGATCACAGCACCCAGCCGCCCCAGCGCGTTTTTGAATCCGGCGCCATCCTGCTCTATCTGGCCGAGAAGTTTTCCGCGTTTCTGCCAAGCGACCCGGCCAAACGTACCGAGTGCCTCTCCTGGCTGTTCTGGCAGATGGGCAGCGCCCCGATACTGGGTGGCGGCTTTGGTCACTTCTACGCGTACGCACCGGAGAAGTACCAGTACCCGATTGACCGTTACACCATGGAAGTGAAGCGCCAGCTGGATGTACTGGATCGCCACCTTGCCGATAACCGCTATATGGCCGGTGACGAGTACACCATTGCCGACATGGCCATTCACCCCTGGTACGGCGCGCTGGTGAAAGACCGGGTGTATGAAGCGGCCGAGTTCCTGGAAGCCCACACGTACACGAACGTGCTGCGCTGGACAGAAGAACTTGATGCCCGCCCCGCCGTTAAACGCGGGCGGATGGTGAACCGTACCTTTGGCGAGCCAAGCGAACAGCTCCATGAGCGCCACGATGCCAGCGACTTTGAACTGAAGACGCAGGATAAGCTTTAGTAACGGTTTACGGCAGGCAAAAAAAACGGCCCCCCAGGGGCCGTTCTCGTATGCAGCTTAAGGGCTTAACCCTGCCCCGCACGACGCACACCTTCAAGGCTCGAGTCAGTGGGTGAATCGCTCTCCTTGACCACGCTGAGCGAGCCATCGGTTTCCAGAATGACCGCATGCGCCTCGCTTACATTGCCAAGGCCGCTGCTGCGCAGGGCGGCGCGCACTTCATCCTGGGTCACGCGCGCCTGGCGCAAGGCACGGGTAAGCAGTTCACCGCGATAAAGCAGCATCAAGGGCTCTCCAGTGACCAGCCGTTTTACCCAGCGCTTGCGCACGCTCAGCCAGGTAATCGCAAACTGCAGAAAGATCAGCAGCCCCAATGCCAGTGCCCCTTCGGCCAGCGCAACGTCCTTGGAAAGCAGAATGGTGGCAAGCGTCGAACCCAGCGCCACGGTCACAATCAAGTCAAACGCATTCATCTTGGAAAGCGTGCGATTGCCCGACAGGCGCAGAAAAATCACCAGGACGGCGTAAGCCAGCACCCCCACAATCAGCGTACGAAACAGGTTTTCCCAACCGTTGAAAAACATAAACTCCTTGATACCCGTGCAGCGCGCACACCATGTACCGCGCCTTGATTAATAGCGTTTGCTACTGACAAGCTAGCGGCAATCAAGCTGCTTCGCCAGCATCGGGTATCAGGCAGTCATTCGCTCTTCTGTTCCCACCACTCGGCGTAGCTGCTGTTATGCGGCGCCATGCCGGTTTCATCCGGGGCGTTATCGTCCCACCACACCGGCCCGCGCTCGCCCAGCGCCTCCTTGGCGGCCTGTACGTTTTCGCGCGCCTGGCGCAGGGCTTTTTCATCGTTTTGCTGTTTCGCGCTTTTTACTGCGCGGCGAGCGTCCATCAGTGCATTGACGTGGCGCTGCCTGTCCGTCTCATTCAAGCGTGGATCGGTACAGCGCCACAAACGATTCTTGGCAACGAAGTAGCGCCCGTCGGGCGTATGCGGGAAGGAATTGGCCATGCAGGCTACCTTGATAGCGCCCGGTAGCCGTACAGGCTTTCGCCACGGCTACCGGGCCGGTTGACCTAGAAGCTTCTTGAAAGGGTAAGCGCGCCGTACTTGTCCTGCTTGTCCTGACCATCAAATTCACGCGTGCGCTGAACCGCCGCGTAAGTGACCTGCCACTCGTCCCAGGCAAGTGCAAGGCCGGCAGACGCTTCGCCCACCCACTCCTTACGATCTACCGAGTGGCTGTTGGAGAAAACGTTGCCATCCAACGTCAGGTTGTGGGCCACGTAGTAGCCTTCAACGTTGGCAAACAGGTACCACTGCCAGCCTGTGGTGCTGGTCATGCGGCCACGGTTGCCAGGGTTTGGCGTAAGCGTAGGAATGCCGTTGGCGTCATCCCCCCAGCGCACGCCGTAGCCAGCGCTTGCGTAGGTATTGAAGTTGCCAAGGGCAACACTCGCGCCCGGGCCATGCGCAAAACGCTTACCGGCCAAAGGTACGTTATGCCACCACTGGCGGCGCATGGTCAGATTCACGATGGGTTCATCGTCCAACTGGTGGCGCCAGCCGCGCGGCCGATCGCTGCCCGTTACCCGATGCACTTCACGCTGAATGCTGTCCGCCTGTGATGACGGCCCCACCAGCCCTACATCCAGATGAAGGTCGGTGGCCTGCTGCCAGTTACCCACGGGCACGTCTTCATAGAGTGACATGCCCAGGTACACAAGACCTGCATAGGGGCGGTCATCTTCAATCAGCTCGGAGCGCTCGATATTATCGGGGGTATAAATCTGGTGAACCAGCCGGAAAGCGGCGGTGTCGGCCTGGCCCATCACGCTGTTGGGGAGCGCGGTTGCCAGTCGCTGCGTCCAGTTATCGGGCGCGGGTTTGAAGGCCCAGTTAAGTTCGAAACCGCTGGTAAAATGACCATCGTCGCTGCTGGCCATGCCATCGTTTTCGTGCTTGACCGTGATGACGTTGTTGTCTGCACTCGCTAGTACAGGTAGTAGACTTATCGCTGCCAGAAGGGGAAGCTGACGCCAGCGTAGCAGGCAGGATTTATGCATTTCTCGTTCCTTGAGGTGAGGGGCAATTAGCGTTAGCGCCCCAGGCGCCAACAAACATTGCTGATTGTATGTAAAAGTGCAAAAACATAGCAAGCAAACGTTATGTTTTCTTGAAAAAAGATGGCTGCGAATCCTTGCTGAAAGGCAGGTTTAACCCTTCTCCCTTAGCGTAGTAGAACTTATCCAGGAATGTGGGTTATCGGTCACCCAGAAGCCACTGCGGAGTGATTTCGTGCTGGCCGTTTTCATCGGTAATAAAGATTGATCCTTCGCTTACCATTACCGCCCAGTTGATTGCGCGCGGCAAGCCCTCGGCAATGGTTGCCAAGGCTTCCTGAGGCAGCGCCGCTACGTGAACATTCTTGAGCGATGTCACACCGGGCAGCACCTTGTTTTCCCATACGTCGATACGCCCATAGGCCAGCAGCGACACGCGCTCGGCACGCCGTGAGCACCAGGTCAGGCGCTCTGCATCGGGAAGCCCTACTTCGATCCAGTGCAGCACGCGGCCGTCCAGACTCTTTTCCCACAATGCCGGTTCGTCCACATCGGAAAGCCCCCGCCCAAAGGCCAGCGTCTCGCTGTACCACAGCACATAGGCAATCAGCCGCGCGCTCATCCGCTCCTCGGTTTCTGAGGGGTGACGCGCTACGGTAAAACGCAGCGTCTCGTACACCCCGCGGTCCAGGTCGGTAAGGTTAATGTCTACTTTATAAGGGGTTGCACTCAAGGCCATGGGTAGTTCCGTCGCGAATTTTAGGCCAGTTTACCTCATGCGCTGCCCGATGCGCGTCAGGCGTTACGATAATCTACCCGTAAAGTGCCGTGTTACACGATGTTCTCTTCATGTGTCAGCTCCTGCATTTCTTAAACCAAGGTCGAGTGTTTAACGCTTGTCTTCATGCACTACTATGCTCGCAAGATAATGTTACCGATAACATCAACGCACGCACCGCCTGACAACACCTACTCTGGAGCACGCTCATGGATGGATGGACGCAAACGATGTCGGCAGGGCCCCTGCTGGGCATCGCCGCTGCAGCTGTCTTGCTACTTCTAATACTGATCATCAAATTCAAGGTTCACGCCTTTCTTGCCTTGATCGTGATCAGCCTGCTGACCGCCTTCGCGACCAATATTCCCTTTGAAGCCATCGTGCCCACCATGATTCAGAGCTTCGGCGGCACGCTGGGCGCCGTTGCCCTGCTGGTGGGTCTGGGGGCGATGCTGGGTAAGCTGGTCGAGCATTCCGGTGGCGCGCGCGTGCTGGCGGACAAGATGATCGACCTGTTCGGCGAGAAGCGTGCGCCGTTTGCGCTGGGTATCGCTTCGCTGCTGATGGGCTTTCCGATCTTCTTCGATGCGGGTCTGATCGTCATGCTGCCGATCATCTTTGCCGTGGCGCGCCGCCTGGGCGGCCCCATTCTGCTGTACGCCATGCCGGCGGCCGCGGCGTTCTCGGTGATGCACGTATTCCTGCCTCCCCACCCGGGGCCGGTCACCGCCTCGGAGCTTTATGAGGCCAACCTGGGACTCTTGATGCTCACCGGCGTGATCATTGCCTTTCCGATGTGGTGGGTGTCCGGTTACATGTGGGGTAAGTTCGTGGCCAAGCGCTACCCCTTCCCGCTGGAGAAGGGTCTGTTTGGCGAGGTAAAGGAAGAAGAGATTACCAATCCCCCCTCCGTGGGTACGGTCATCTTCATGCTGACCCTGCCTTTGATACTGATCTTCATGAACACAGGGCTCGATTTTCTGCGCTCGACAGGTGCGGTGGACAGCAGCCAGGGCTGGTTCCAGCTGATGCGCGCCATGGGCAGCACGCCGGTGGCACTGCTTATTTCCACCCTGGTGGCCATGCTGGTACTGGGTCATCGCCGGGGCATGGGAGGCAACGCGCTCGAGAAGGTGCTGGATTCCGCACTGGCGCCCATCTGCTCGGTGGTACTGATTACCGGTGCCGGCGGCATGTTCGGCGGTGTCCTTCGCGCCTCGGGAATTGGCGATGCGCTATCGAACTCGCTTAGCGATCTGGGCCTGCCGATCATTTTCGCAGCCTATGTGATTGCCGTCATCATGCGCCTGGCCCAGGGCTCGGCTACCGTTGCCCTGGTCACCGCCGCAGGCCTGATGGCGCCGGCGGTAATCGGCGCAGACTTCAGCGCCATGCAGGTGGTTGCCATTACGGTTGCCACCGCAGCAGGTTCGGTATTTGCCGGCCACGTCAACGACTCGGGCTTCTGGCTGGTAGGCCGCCTGCTCGGTATGGACGTCAAGACCACGCTCAAGACCTGGACGGTTCAGCAGGCCCTTGAATCCCTGGTAGGGTTTGTATTTGCCTACCTTATCTTCGTACTGTTCTAGAGGCCTGCCATGACCCAGACACTGTTCAATATCCGTGACCGCCTGGCGCTGATCACCGGTTCATCCCGAGGTCTTGGCAACGCTCTTGCCCGCGGCCTTGCCCACCAGGGGGCGCGAGTGATTCTTCACGGCCGCGACCTGACGCTTGTTCAGGAAGAGGCGCGCGCCGTTGCCGAGGAAACCGGTACCCAGGTCGATGCAGTGAGCTTTGATGTGACCGATGCCAAGGCGACTCAAAAAGCGCTTGAGGCGCTGATCGCCCAGCACGGCGTACCGGATATCCTGGTCAACAATGCCGGGCTTCAGCGGCGCGCACCGTTCAATGAATTTGCCCCGTCTGACTGGGACGCGCTGGTCGCAACCAACCTGTCGAGCCTGTTTTACGTCTCTCAGGTGGTCACCCGCGCCATGTCCGAACGCGGCTCGGGCAAAGTGATCAACATCGGCTCGGTGCAATCCAGACTGGCTCGCGAAACCATCGCCCCCTACTCGGCTACCAAGGGCGGCGTTGCACTGCTGACTCAGGGAATGGCCGCGGATCTGGCGCGCTTCAATATTCAGGTCAACTGCATCTCGCCGGGCTACTTCAAGACCGAGATGAATACCGCACTATGGCAGGACCCTGCGTTCAACCAGTGGGTCGAAAAGCGCACCCCCGCACAGCGCTGGGGTCATTTCGATGAGCTGGTCGGCACCCTGGTGTATCTGTGCTCCGACGCCTCGAGCTTCGTTTCGGGGCAGAACATCTTCGTTGATGGCGGCATGACTTCGGTCGTCTAACGGCCCCAACAGGAAGCAGCGCTATGCAAGCATTAGTCATTCACGGTAAGCAGGATCTGCGTGAAGAGAGTCTCGCTCTGCCGGCACTGGCGGCGGGAAAAGTCCGGCTGCGCATGGCCTTCGGCGGCATCTGTGGCTCGGATCTTCACTACTACCATGAGGGCGCCAACGGAGCCTTCGTGGTGCGCGAGCCGCTGATCCCCGGCCATGAGATGGCCGGCGTGGTCGAAGAAGACCCGAGCGGCAAACTGGCCCCGGGAACGCCGGTTACCCTCCACCCTGCCACCTTTGGCAAAAGCCAGCCAGGTATCGAGGGCAAGCCACACCTGTGGCCGGAAGGCGCCTACCTGGGCTCGGCTTCCACCTGGCCGCATACCCAGGGCGGCATGAGCGAGTACCTGGATGTCGACCCCGGCATGGTAAGGGTACTGCCCACTTCCCTCCCGCTCAGGCGAGCCGCCCTGGCCGAGCCGCTTGCCGTTGGCCTGCACGGCATCGAGGTGGCCGGCGGCGTCGAGAATCAGCGTGTGCTGGTCTGCGGTGCCGGCCCCATCGGGCTGCTGGCGGCGGCAGCGGCACTCGCCAAGGGCGCTCTAGAGGTGAGCATTACCGATGTGCTGGAAGGCCCGCTGTCACGGGCGCGCGCACTTGGCGTGCAGCACACCTATCGTATCGGCGGGGATGAAGTACCGCAGGAAGCTTTCGACGTGGTGCTGGAGTGTACCGGCGTGCCGGCCTCCATCAACGGCGCCATTCTGGCGGTTCGCCGGGCAGGCGTCATCGCCCAGATCGGCATGATGCCCGCTACCCCGCAGCCACTTGCCCTGGCACCGCTGATTGCCAAGGAAGTTCAGCTACGCGGCTGCTTCCGCTTTCATGACGAAATCGATGAAGCAATTACACTACTGGCCGCAGATGCGCGCTTTGATGATGTCATCACCCACGTGCTGCCGGCCGCGGATGCTCAGAACGCTTTTGCCATTGCCAAGGATTCTGACATCTCCGGGAAGGTGCTGATCGAGCTCTGGCCGTAACGTTTCTGGGCACAAGAACGTTTCTGAGCATCAAAACGGAAGAAGCGGGCCAAGGGCCCGCTTCTTTTTTGATCAACGCCTGCGCTTAAAAGTTGGCCTTGCGCTTCTCGACAAAGGCACTCATGCCCTCTTTCTGCTCTTCCCCTGCAAAGCAGACGGCAAACAGCGCGGTTTCCAGCGCCAGAGCGCTGTCCAGATCCTGATCCATGCCGTCGTGAACGGCCTGCTTGGCGCCACGTACGGATTGCGGGCCGTTGCCTTTGAGCTGTTTGGTGAGCTCTTCCACATAGTTTTCAAGCTCGGCCTGGGGCATGACACGATTGACCAGACCGATACGCAGTGCCTCCACCGCATCGATCTTGCGCCCGGTAGTGATCAGATCAATCGCCATGGCCGGGCCAACGCGGCGCGGCAGGCGCTGGGTGCCGCCAAAGCCAGGAATCACGCCCAGCAGCACTTCGGGCTGGCCGAACACCGCGTTGGAGCTTGCTACCGCCCAGTCGCAGGCCAGCGCCAGTTCGCAGCCGCCGCCAAGGCAAAACCCGTTCACCAGCGCGACCACCGGCACCGGCAGCGTTTCCAGACGTTTGATGGTGCGCAGCGCCTGGCTTGCAAAGGCGCGCGCCTCTTCCGGGGTCTTGTCGCGCATCTCGGTGATATCGGCACCGGCCACGAAGGCCTTCTCCCCTGCACCGGTAATCAGCACGGCACGCAGGTTGGTCTGGGCTTCAAGCTCGGTGAGATGCGACTCAAGCGCGACGAGCACTTCGCTGTTCAGTGCGTTAAGTGCCTTGGGACGGTTGATGGTCAACCGTACCACACCATCGTTATCCACCTTTTCAATCACTGCTTCGCTCATGTTGGCTCCTTGATTGTTATGCGAGGTTAGCGGGCGTACCTTTCCACCCTAGCGCAAACACTCAAGCCCTGCCTCGATTACCGACCGCTGGGCGCGCCCGACGGGCAGCCACTGGGTAATCGCGAAACGGGCGCTCTGCAGTTTGGTGGTATAGAAGGAATCACTGCTGCCCTGCTCGATGGCAGCCTGAGCGCTGAGCGCGGCCAAGCCCATTTGCCAGGCACATAGCACGTGGCCTGTCAGGGTCAAAAAGGGCGTGGCGTAGCCCTGAACGGCATCGGGGCCGGTATCCGGGTTTCGGCCTTCTGTCAGCACCTGCTGCTGAGCGGCGGTCAGATCCTCAAGCCCCGCGGCCAGAGCCTGCCCTAAAGGCGCCAGCTCCGCATGTGCTTTCAGCTTTTCAACCGTGGCGGCCACCTCGCTTAGCAAGCCGCCAAACGCCTCGCCCTGGTCGCGCTGCAGCTTGCGCCCTGCCAGATCGAGCGCCTGAATACCGTTGGTGCCTTCGTAAATCGGCGCGATGCGCGCATCGCGCAACAGCTGAGCGGCCCCCGTCTCTTCGACGTAACCCATGCCGCCATGCACCTGAATGCCCGTTGAGGCGATCTCCACCGCCTGGTCGGTCGAGAAGCTCTTGACCACGGGAATCAGCACCTCGGCGCGGGCCTGGGCTGCCTGGCGCGCACTCGGCTCGTCGCCATGGCGGGCGATATCCAGCTGGGCGGCGCAGTAGAGCGCCAGGGCACGCAGCGCGTCAGTGCGTGCGCGCATGGAAAGCAGCATGCGGCGAACATCCAGATGTTCGCTGATGGGGCACTCCTGTCCACCGCGAGCGGCAGGCAGGCGGCCCTGCTGGCGGTCACGGGCGTAGGCCAGGGCGTGCTGACAGGCGCGCTCGGCCACACCAATGCCTTGAATACCTACCTTATGGCGCGCTTCGTTCATCATGGTGAACATGTGGTTCAACCCGCGCCCCTCTTCGCCCACCAGGTAACCTACCGCCCCGCCCTGCTCGCCAAAGCTCAAGGTGCAGGTAGGTGAGCCGTGGATGCCCAGCTTGTGCTCGATGGAAGCGCAGACCACATCGTTACGCTCACCAAGTGAGCCATCGGCATTGACCAGGAACTTGGGCACCAGAAACAGCGAAATGCCCTTGTTGCCTTCGGGGGCATCGGGTTTACGCGCGAGTACCAGATGAATGATGTTGTCGGCGGCGTCGTGCTCGCCCCAGGTAATGTAGATCTTCTGGCCGCTGATGCGGTAGTGGTCGCCTTCCGGCACGGCCCGGGTACGCACCTTGGAAAGGTCCGACCCCGCCTGGGGTTCGGTCAGGTTCATGGTGCCGGTCCAGCTCCCCTCCACCAGCTTGGGAAGGTAGATAGCCTTGAGCGCTTCGCTGCCGTGATGCGCCAGCGCCTCGATAGCACCGGCGGTCAGCATCGGGCAGAGGCCCAGCGCCATATTGGCGCCGTGGAGCATTTCCTGAACGGCGCTGGCGACGACCTCGGGCAGGTTCTGGCCGCCAAGCGCCTCGGAGACGCCGATTCCGTTCCAGCCACCTTCGACATAGGCCTGATAGGCCGCCGCAAACCCCTCGGGAATGGTGACGCTGCCATTGGGCTGGCGCCTGGCCCCTTCCCGGTCACCGGTAGCATTCAGCGGCCCCCAGACATCACCGGCCAGCTTGGCTGCTTCATCCAGCACCGCCTCCACCACGTCCGGGGTGGTATCGCTGAAGTCGGGCAGGCTGAGCGAGCGATGCCCGAGCAACTCTTCGAGCACAAAACGCAGATCGCGTACCGGCGCGGCGTAGTGGTTCATGGCAACCCCTTGATGAAGAATAAAACAGTCGTTTGATAGTTGGCACTATGTCCGATAGTAGTTTCTCACCTCAGACCACACCATTAGCCCAACGTCTCAGACGCGGGCTATTTACGCACGCCTACCTGCTCTACATCGTCATAATAGGTGATGTGCGCCTCCTCTTCGGCGGGTGGGCCGACCATGGGCTCTGCCACGTCCACATCAGGCACCGCTTCGGAGAGATCCTCCAGGTGCTCGTGCTCAAGCGCCCCCTGAACAAGCTCTTCGGTAATCACCAGCTCTGCTCCAGCGGCCGTCATGGGTGTTGTAGCAGTAAACGGGGCCACCGGCATGGGCGCCGGGCGCATATGGCGTCGCCAGGAGAAGAACAGAAGAAATACCAGGCTAAGCCCACCAAACGACCAGAACAGCCCGGCGTCGCCCACGGCGGTCATCACCGGCGAAATCATCAGCGGACTGAGCGTGGCGCCAATCGAGTTGATCAGCAACAGGCCTTGGCTCATGCGCACAAGTGCACCGGCGGGGGCACGGTCGGCAGCGTGGCTTACCGCCACCGGGTAGAGGGCAAAGACCCCACCGCCCAGCAGGAACAGCAGCACTGCCAGCACCGGTGTGGAAAGCGGCAGCCACAGCATGGCGGCAGAAATCAGCACGCAGAATCCGCTGATGCCGATCAGCACCATCTGGCGGTCGTGGCGGTCGGACCAGCGGCCTATGGGGTACTGCAGCAGCATCGCGCCCAGAATCACCAGCGCCATCATCTGCCCCACCTGATTGACGCTCATGCCGATACGCTGCAGATAAAGCGGCAGCAGACTGTAAGCGGCGGCAACCACCATGCCCGAACCCAGACTGCCCACCACGCCGGTGGGAGTGAGCATGATAAGCCGGTACGGCGGCAGCGGCTCGGCGTGCTCAATCAAGGGCGAGACGCGTGGAATCATCGCCATGGGCAATACCGAAAGCGAGGCGAGCATGCCGATCACCATGAACGGCGCGGTCACACCCATGGCATTGGTCACGCCCAGCAGCAGCTGGCCGATAACGCCGGCGGCGTAGAGCGAAATCATGTACAGCGCCAGCAGACGGCCACGAACCTTCTGCTCGCCTGCCGTCAGCAGCCAGCTTTCGATGACCAGATAAACGCCTACCGTTGCCCAACCGCCAATCAGGCGCAGCACAAACCAGGCCCAGGGGTCGAAGAACAGCCCTTGCAGCAGTACCGTCACTGCTACCAGCGAGGCAAAACTGCCATAGGCGCGAATATGGCCGATGCGCAGCAGCAGCCGGTCGTTGAACATCGCGCCCAACGCCAGACCGATAAAGTAGGCCGACGATACAATCCCGATGACCGTTGCGGATTCACCCGCCGCGTCCAGGCGTACCGTGATCAGGGTGGCCAGAAAGCCGTTCCCGATCCCCAGAATGAACAGGCCCAACAGGGGCGCAAGCGCCATGGCCAGTAGTTGCCGCGACATGAAAACCTCACCTTGCCTAACGAGTTGCCAAGAAGCTCCGTTTTCACCTCCTGTACCGCAGGCAGGCAGTCAACGGGCGCGCAATTATTGCCTTGGATAGCATAAAGTCAACGCTTTTTCACACCGTGGCGCGATAGATCAGTGTTTTTGTAGAATAACGCAGTCATTGCCAGGAAATTCGACTGCCAGATGATGCTTTTGTGCCCACCAGGTGAAGGTCGCTTCGCTGAAAAAGCACACGTGGGTCGGATCATTGATGTAGTGCCAGCGGGTAAAGGCATCTTTAGTGCTCACACGCTTGGTCATCACCCCAAGGTAGCCGCCGGGCTCGAGTTGCCCAAGCAGTTGGGCAAGCACCTGCCCCGGCCGGGCCAGATGCTCGAGCACTTCGGTGGCGGTAATAAACCCATAGGGCTTTCGCAGTGCCTCTGGGTCGGGTGCATAGAACACGTCGTAGATGGCCATGGGATGGCCTGCTTCTTCGAACATTACCGAAAGCGTTGGCCCCGGCCCTGCGCCAAAATCCAGGCCGCAGGCTCCGGCGGGCAGTTTTGCCAGCAGGGGGGTAAACAAACGCCCTAAAAAGTCCCGGTATCCCGTATCATGGGGGGAGTTCTGGTGCCGGTCATATTCGGCTTTTTCAAGGGCAGCACTTAAATGCTGCTCCGGCGGCACAAACACCAGCTGGCACGTGCCACACTGATAGTAATCACGACGACGATCCTGGTGATAGTGAGTAACCGTCGTTGCATCGCATAGCGGGCAGCATCGCATCGTCGTCTTCTCGGGTTTCGGGTTTTGAATTAAGGAAAGTAGCATGCTCACAGGACTGGACCATCTTGTTGTTACCGTGACGGATATGGGTCGCGCCGTCGACTTCTATTCACGCGTTCTGGGGCTCGACGTGCGCTACCGCGATGCGCAGCGGGTCGACTTGATGCTGGGTGATACGGCCCTCAGGCTGCATCAGACCGATACGGATATAGCGCCCATTTCCGCCACGCCTACGCCGGGCAGCCTGGATCTGTGCCTGCGCTGCCAGCTCCCGTTGGATGAATTCAAGCAGCACCTGGATGCACTCGGCATTGAGGTCGAGCTCGGCCCGGTGGCGCGCCAGGGTGCCAACGGCGCTATTGAATCCGTCTACCTGCGCGACCCCGACGGCAATCTGCTGGAAATCTGCCGCCCGGCGCGTTAAGAAAAAACCTTCTGCTTAGATGATAAGCATTGCTATGCGCGCTATTATAGCGCGCTCGAAAAGCCACAGAATGCTTAGTTTAAAAGCATGCAACAGGAGTGACCATGCGCGATAACGATACGTCAATCGAGGGCGAAGTAGTGCATAACGAGCCCCATCAAGACTCCTCCGTCAAAAAACCGGATACCACCATGGCAATGGTGAATTACGGCCTTTATCTGGCAAGTTTTCTAGTCGGTTTCACCATGGTTATAGGTGTCATCATCGCCTATGTATATCGTGGTAAAGGCCCTGCCTGGCTTGATGAGCACTATCGTTACCAAATCCGCACGTTCTGGATAGGCTTCGTGTATGCGTGTATTGCCTTGTTTCTAACGCTGTTTTTAATCGGATTCGTCCTCTTTTTTGCACTCGCTGCCTGGATCATCATCCGCTGTGTCATTGGCTTCAAGGCACTACAGGAACAGCGTGCCCCCGCCAACGTGGATAGCTGGCTGATTTAATCAATGGAACATAAGGCTTCCTCCTCCAGGCGTCGTCCATTTGACCGGGCGAGCATTATCAGCTGGCTGTGGAATACCCTCTCCGGCTGGTCCTTGCCGAAGCTCTGGCGCTTTGCGTCTTTGGTGGGACCACTGGTCTATCATTTCAGCAAGCGCGAACGCAGGGTAACGGAGCTCAATCTCAAGGCGGTCTATCCAGAGTTTGACACCCATACCCGACGCGCCATGGCCAAGCAGAGTCTACGCCACTCCACCGCCACGATGATGGAGCTGGGCTTCGCCTGGATGGCTGAGCCCGAGCGTATCGAGGCCAGCATTCTGGAAGTGCACGGTCGCGAAAAGCTGGACAGCGCCCGGGCGGAAGGCCGTGGAGTGATTGTACTGGCCCCCCATTTTGGTAACTGGGAAGTGCTCAATTTCTGGCTTTCCAGCCACTTCCCGTTCACCGCCATGTACGAGCCCCCCAAGATTGCCGCTCTGGAACCAGTCATTCGTCACGGGCGCGAGCGCATGGGCGCCAAGCTGGTACCTACCAATTCACGTGGCGTGGCGGCACTGCTCAAGGCACTCAAGCGTAGCGAAGCCATCGGTATTCTGCCCGACCAGGAGCCCGATTGGGGCAGCGGCGTCTTCGCCCCGTTCTACACCCGCAATGCCTATACCGCGACGCTTCTACCCAAGCTGGTAGCACGCACCCAGGCGCGGGTGGTGACCGGCGTTGCCTTGCGCCTACCCGGCCGCGGCTTTGCGATTCACTTTCTGGATGCCGACGAACGGGTCTACAGCGAAGATGAAGTAGCGTCCGCAAGCGGCGTGAATGCAAGCGTAGAAGCCTCCATTGCCCTCGACCCGGCTCAGTACCAGTGGGAGTACAAGCGCTACCGCAAGGTCGTTGAAGAGCAGCAGGGGCATCCCAAGGCCAAAAGCTTTCGGCTTTACTGAGCGCTACTCATCGCTTTGTCGAGCGTACACGTCATCAAATCTCTCGATATCGTCTTCGCCCAGATAAGCCCCGGACTGAACCTCGATCAGCTCTAATGGAATCTTGCCGGGGTTTTCAAGGCGATGCAGCGTGCCAATAGGGATATAGGTTGACTGGTTTTCGCTCACCAGGAAGCAGCGCTCATCTACCGTTACTCGCGCCGTGCCGCTGACGACCACCCAATGCTCAGCACGGTGATGGTGGCGCTGCAGCGAGAGCCTGCCCCCCGGCTTGACGGTAATATGTTTGACCTGATGGCGCCCACCGCTATCAATTGCCTGGAAGCTACCCCAAGGGCGGTGCACTTCAGGCGATGAGCACGGCTCGCTGCGCCCGGCCTGGGTAAGCATTGCCACCAGCTGCTTCACCTCTTGAGCCCGGTCACGATGGGCCACCAGCACGCTGTCCGGCGTTTCCACTACGATCAGGTCAGCAACCCCCAGCGTAGCCACCAGCCGGTGCTCAGCCATTACCAGTGAATTGGCGGTTGCGTTCAGCAGCGCATCGCCACGGGTAACGTTCCCCGCTTCATCTGGCGTGCCGATACTCCATAGCGCATCGAAACTGCCAATATCGCTCCACTGGGCGTCCAACGGGATAACCGCCGCGTTTTCGCAGTGCTCCATCACTGCGTAGTCGATGGAGTCCGATGCACACGCTGTAAACGCCTGCTCATCAAGGCGCAGAAAATCCAGATCGCTCTGTGCCCGGATCACTGCATCACGGCAGGCTGAAAGCATCTGCGGCTGAAGACGCTCAAGCTGCTCAAGATAGCTCGACGCCCGCAGCAGGAACATGCCGCTGTTCCACAGCGTATTGCCCTGCTCGATCAGTTTCGCGGCACGCTGGCTATCCGGCTTCTCGATAAAGGCGGAAAGCTTATGCCCATCGCCCAGTGCCTCGCCGCAGGCAATGTAGCCATAGCCGGTTTCCGGGTGCGTGGGCACCACGCCAAATGTCACCAGATAGCCCTGCTCGGCCAGCGCGACGGCGCGGGTGACGCTCTTTTGAAAAGCAGTCTCATCGCCAATCGCATGATCAGCGGGTAATACCAGCAGCAGCGGGTCGTCGCCGGCCTCAAGTGCCAGCAGTGCCGCACAGGCAATCGCCGGGGCAGTATTACGCCCTTCAGGTTCCAGCACGATACGCGCCTGCTGCGCCTGCTGCGCCTGCTCGCGCAGCTGCTCGGCGACCAGAAAGCGGTGTGCCTGATGCGCCATGATAATAGGCGGCGCGGTGGTCAAACCCTCCAGCCGGACAAGGGTCTGCTGCAGCAAGCTCAGAGAGGAGGTCAGTCGCAAGAACTGCTTGGGCATCTGCTCGCGGGAGAGCGGCCACAGCCGTGTACCGCTACCCCCACATAAAATTACCGGCTGAATCATGGTGTCGTCCTTGTAGGCAAAGCGTCCGCGCCAAAACCGTCCTGCAGCCAGTGGCGAAGCTGGCTCATTCTGGCGGCACCTTCAGGGTTTTCCACATCGGGCAGAGTGCCATCCACAAACCCATGGGCGTAGAACGGCGCGAGCAATGCTGGGTCGCCGCTGATGATATGCACCGGCACCGCGGCACTGGCCTCATCGCCGGTGATCAGGGGTGCTGGCTGGTGATCGCCCAGCACGATCAGCAGGGTATTATCGTCCACCACCCGCTCCGCCCAGCGCCCGGTTACCTCTACAGCGTAGTCGACTGACCAGGCGTAGTGATCGCGAATCCGTTCGATATCCTGCCAAAGCACTTCCGGCGAATCGCCGGCATTTTCCCAGGGCGCGAAAACCGTGCCGTCACCAATCGTGTCCCAATCCTCTATTACCGGCAGGATGGGTGTCCAGGGTGCATGGCTTGAGATCAGCGCCATCTGGGCAAACACCGGCGAGTCGCCGAGCAGATGGCGCTGGGTATAGTCGAGGGTGAACTGATCGGGCATGGTGACCCAGTTAAGCGGCGGGCCTGCGTAATCGATATCCCTGGCCACTACAATGTCATCAAAGCCGTACGCTTCGCCTTCCGGCCAGGCCAGGGTAATCGCGGGCATGATGCTCAGCGTGCGCTGACCGGTCGCCTTGAAATCATCGATCAGCGTGGGACTATGGGTGCTCAGCATCAGCCGATACCAGAGCTGGTTATCCACCCACCGTCCGCTGAGAAGCGTAGCGTGGGCAAGCCACGACTGCCCGCCGCGGATGGGCGCCTCTAGAAGCCCGGACACCACGTGAAGCCCGCGCGCGTCCAGGCGCTGCTGCATGGTAGAGAGCGTAGGCAAGAGTACGTGGCTATAGCGTGGATCGTTGATCGCCGAGACACCATAGGATTCCACGAAGGTGAGCAGCACGTTACGCCCTTCAAGCCCTGGCAGGGCGCGGGCTTGTAGCGGCTCGGTTTCAAGCTGTTCGGCAAACGCCAGGCGTGCACGGTGTGTCGTCACTATCTGCTGCCACTGAAAGCGTGTTGCCTCGATCATCGGCAGCGCCGCCTGAGGCACGACAAGTTTTTTAGATAGATGGCCAGCCGCCAGGCAGGTTGCCAGCACAGCCAATCCAAGTGCCATGCCACCTTTAAAGCGATTCACTGGTAAAGTGTGCGCTGGCGTCAAAAGTCGCACCAGTACCCACAGGGTGCCCAATAGCAAAACCGCACCGGCAAGCATTGCGCAAATGGCCCATATCTGGCCTACATTACCTACAAGCAAATGATAAACGGAACGTATTAAAGGGGTGTCTAAATAGAGGTTTAGCGGCCTTCCAAAGGCCATCTGAGTGGCTGCGTCACCCACATTGGCCACCGTCGCCAGGGCAACCCAACTGACCAGGGCAACGCTCATCAGGCGGCGAAACGGCCCTATTGGCAATATCAGCATCAGCGGCACAATGATCCACGCTTCCCAGGCAACAAGGGGGTGGCCAATCATGCCGAAGCGCCACCATAAAGGCGCAACCAGCAGCAAATTGAGTGCCAATGCACCTAACAATAATCGCAACATATCGCTCTCATTATTATTTCAACGAGTGAAAGCCAACTTCTGTCTGAACCATCTTGAACTTTCAGCTGAAAAGCGTCGTAGTAACGACCAGGGAGTAAATACACAGTGTGCATTAAGCACTAAGCGTATAATATTTGTTCAAAAAAACACGTTTGAATTAGTGTTGGCTCATTCTCTTCAGGCTTGCTATCGAAAGGAACTCGCCTATGCGGTGTACGAATACTGGAAAATGGATATTACTGCTTGGCGGCCTTGCAGCGTTACCTGCCAATGCTGACGACAGGCATTATGACGCAGTCATCGACCAGGCCCAGATGCTTGCTGAAAAGGCTTATCAAGCGCCTGAAGAAAGACTGCCCGAAGTGCTGCAAGAGCTGAGTTACGATACCTACCGGCAGATCCGCTTTGCTCCAGACCACGCCTACTGGCGTGATGAAAGCCCATTCAATTTACAGCTGTTTCATAGCGGCTTTTTATTCAAGGCGCCGGTTACCCTTAATATCATCGATAACGACACCGTTTCCCCGCTGCCCTTTTCCGCCGACGATTTTCAATACGATGGCGATGCCAAAGCGCTGCTTGAGCAGGATTTGAGCGGCAGCGGCCATGCAGGATTCCGGCTGCACTACCCGCTCAACAGCGAAGAGTACGCCGATGAGTTCGCTGTCTTTCTCGGTGCCAGCTATTTTCGTCTAGTGGGCAAGGATCAGGTATTCGGCCTTTCAACCCGTGGGCTTGCCATCAACACGGCTTCTCCTGAAGGTGAAGAGTTTCCTGCCTTTCGCGAGTTCTGGCTCTACAAACCGGACGCGAATGCCGAGGAGATCGTTCTGCTTGCCCTGATGGACAGCCCCTCGCTGAGCGGCGCTTACCGCTTCACCCTGCGCCCGGGCGAACAGACCGATGCCGAAGTGGAAGCCCAGCTGTTCGCCCGTGACGATATCGCCAAACTAGGCGTTGCCCCGCTCACCAGCATGTATACCTTTGGCGAGGCGAGCCACGAACGCCAGGATGATTTCCGACCCCAGGTACACGATTCAGACGGCCTTCTGATGCATACCGGCGCTGACGAGTGGATCTGGCGACCGCTCAGCAACCCTGATGCAGTGCGCGTGTCGAGTTTTCTGGACAACGACCCGAGTGGGTTCGGGCTGATGCAACGCGAGCGCGATTTCGACCGCTATCTGGATATGGAAGCGCAGTACCATCGTCGGCCAAGTCAATGGGTCGAGCCTATCGCGCCATGGGGTGCCGGCCGTGTCGAGCTGGTGGAAATTCCCACCGAGGATGAAACTTTCGACAATATCGTGGCCTACTGGGTCGCCGACGAGCCGCTTGAAGCTGGCGATACGCGCAAGCTTCACTATCACACCTATACGCTGAACGATAACCCTCAGGAACTGACGCTGGGCCGCGTGGTACGTACCCGTCACGGCGGTCTATGGGGGCTTGGTCAGGCGAGCGAACACAACCCGCAGCGTCAGTTCATCGTTGATTTCGAAGGCGGTGCGCTTGAGGGAATTGCCCCGGATGCACCGGTCACGCTGGATATCAGCACCCAAAAGGGTGACGTTCTGATCCCTCAGGTAACGTCACTTTCCGATAACGCCTGGCGAGCCAGCTTCCGCATCCCCGCCTCGGGCGAGCCCAGCGATCTTCGGCTGCGTTTAATGCTGAACGGGGAGCCGATTAGCGAAACCTGGAACTACGTGTGGTACCCCGATGCATAAGATTAGTGAAACGACCCCGTTGATTCCGGGCCTGGGGCTTCGCCGTGCCCTTCTGGCCGTGCTGGTGGTGCTGACCAGCATAGCGGGCTGCCTGGCGCTCAATCGCGTGGTTTCCGGGCTGGGAGTGGGCTGGCAGATCATTACGCTGGTACTGTTTGCGCTGACGTTTACCTGGATCGCCCTGGCCTTCTGGGGCGCCATTTTGGGTTTCGTGGTAAGCGCTCTGCGACTCGATCCGCTTAGCCTGCGCAAGCAGATCGCCCTTTCACCGGACGACCATACGCTTGAAAGCCGCACAGCCTTGGTCATGCCCATTTACGCCGAGCCCCCCTTGCCAACCATTGCAGGGCTTGAAGCCACCTGTCGCTCGCTTCTGGAGCAGGCAAACGCCGTTCATCAGCACCTTGAGACGCCGCTCAGCGAACACTTTGAAGTATTCATCTTGAGCGATACCCAAGATCTTGAAAAAGCCGAAATAGAAGCCGCCCACGTGGCGGCCCTGCAGCAGCGTCTGGCCGGACAGCTTGCCGTTCACTACCGCCGCCGGGAGAACAATCTGGGCCGCAAGGCGGGTAACATAGCCGACTTTTGCTGCCGCTGGGGGCAGCGTTACGACTATATGGTCGTGCTCGACGCCGACAGTCTGATGAGCGGCGCTACGCTTTTGAACCTGGTGCATCGCATGCAGCAACAGCCTGGCGTGGGGCTGATCCAGACCGTACCCATCCCGGTAGGCCAGCGCACCCTGTTTGGCCTGTTTACCCAGTTCGCCTCGGCGCTTTACAGCCCCATGCTGGCCGCCGGGCAGAGCTTCTGGCAGGGCGATGCGGCCAACTATTGGGGGCATAACGCGATCATCCGTACTCGCGCCTTCATGACCAGTGCTGGCCTGCCCACGCTGCCTGGCAAGCCGCCGCTGGGTGGGGAAATCCTCAGCCATGACTTTGTCGAGGCAGCGCTGCTCAAGCGCAGCGGCTGGCAGGTGCTTCTGGATACCACGGCCACAACCGCCGTATCCCGGCGTAACCCGTATGCAAGCGCCTCGCACAACAGCTTTGAAGCCATGCCCAGCAACATGCTCGACTTTGCCAAGCGTGACCGCCGCTGGCTTCAGGGCAACCTGCAACATCTGCGCCTACTTACCGGGGCGGGCCTGCATCCTGTAAGCCGCCTGCACTTTCTGTTCGGTGCATTTGCCTATCTGTCGTCGCTGGTCTGGCTGGGCCTGCTGGTATGCTCAAGCATTCTGGTGGGCTATCACGCCATTGACGCGCCGCCCGCGCAGGCGCTTCCCAGGTCGCTTTCGGTCGGGTTGCTTTCCATTACGCTGGGCATGCTGGTCGCGCCGAAACTGCTGGGCCTGCTGCTGGCCTTTTTCCAGTCGCCCCACGCCTTTGGCGGCCGGGGAAAACTGCTCGCAAGCGCACTGCTGGAGATTCTCTTTGCCGCCCTGATTGCGCCACTGATGATGGCCTGGCACAGCCTGTTTATCATTAACGTACTGCTGGGCCGCTCTATCGAATGGCAAACCCAGCCTCGCGGCGAGCGCTCGCTGCCCTGGAAAGAAGTCTGGCAGCACGCTGGTTGGATGACACTCTGTGGTATTGCCTGGGCGGGCAGCGTCATGCTGTTTTCAGCTCCGGCCTTTGGCTGGCTGACGCCGGCCTGGCTGGGCCTTGTGGTAGCGGTGCCGATTATCAAGTACTCCAGCAGCAGCACCTGGGGAGGCGTGCTCAATCGTCGCTTTGGGTTGCTGCAAACGCCAAGCACCAGCCTTAGCCCGGTACTGCTGGACGACTTCAACGCGCTGATGCAGCGCGGCAGCGAACCCCACCCGTTCGTGGTTGAGCCCAATGCGCGGCTTACGCCCCTGCCCTCTGAGCTTATAGGTGAAATGCCCAGCCAGTCGCTTACCCAGTTCAGCGCAGTGCAAGCAGCGCCTGCAGCGAAGGAACCCCATTGATGCTGCAGCATCTTCTGCATCAGATCGGCAGCGCAGGCGGGGTTGCCCGCTCGCTGCTGGTCTACTGGCGCCCCGGCAGGCAAAGCAGCCTGCAGCGCCTTTATCGGCCCTTTATCGCACCTGGGGATATCGCGTTTGATATCGGTGCCCATCTGGGTGACCGCAGCGCGGCATTTCACGCCCTGGGTGCCCGAGTAATCGCGCTGGAGCCGCAGCCTGAACTGGCCAAATGGTTTCAGCGTATTATCCGCCACCCGACGGTGACGCTGTTGCCGCTGGCCGCCGGCCCCGCGCCCGGCTTTGCCGATATCGCCATCAGCACCCGCAATCCGACGCTTTCCACCCTGGCCCATGGCTGGCGCGACCAGATTGGCGAGCGTAACGAAAGCTTTCGCAAGGTGCGCTGGGAACAGCAGCTGCGCGTGCCCATCACTACCCTGGATCAACTGATCGACGAGTACGGCGAACCCAGCTTTATCAAGATAGATGTCGAGGGCTACGAAGCCGAGGTGCTGGCAGGCCTTAGTCGGCCGGTGGCCGCTCTTTCGGTGGAGTTCGTGGCCGGAGCGCTCGACGTTGGTCACGCCTGCGTTGCCCAGCTAAACGGGCTGGGCGATTACCGCTTCAATGCCATTGCCGGCGAACAGCGCGAGTTTCACTGGCCAACCTGGCAAACGCCCGAGGCCATCGGTGAGTGGTTCACTCGCCAGGCCGATGGCCTGGCCTCGGGTGATCTTTACGCTTGTCGGGCCGACCATCCGGCTGTGAGCCGACCACGCGCTCGATAGCCCTTCAAATGCTAACCTGACAGATTCCAAACGCTTATTGCAAGGGGCTGACGCTCATGATTCATGACTGGCAAACGCTTACCGCCCCCGCGCTGGCAACCCTTGCCGAGCGCGACCCGGTGGCCGTGCTGGTACTGGGTGCCATCGAGCAGCACGGCACCCACCTGCCGTTGGGCACCGACCTTATCATTGGTGAGGGGCTGATGCGCGCCCTGCGTGAAAAGCTGGACCCGGCGCTGGAGGTTGTCTGCCTGCCGACCATTGCCGTAGGCGCAAGCGATGAGCATGCAAGCTTTGGCGGCACGCTCAGCCTGCCGGCGCCGCTGGCCATCGCCACGCTGGAAGCCTACGGCGAAAGCGTGGCACGAGCAGGTATCAAACGCCTGGTACTGATCAACAGCCACGGCGGTAACAAGGCCATCATGGATCTGGCGGCACTGACGCTTCGCAAACGCTTCAATATGCGGGTGGTCAAGGCGACCTATACGCGGCTGCCGCCGCTGGAAGGCGCGATTGACGCTGACGAATTGCGCTACGGGCTACACGGCGGGCTTCTGGAAACTGCCATGATGCACTACCTGGCGCCCGCTTCGGTTAACCTGGAAGGCTATCAAGCCGCCCCGCTGGGCAGGCTGCCGGATAACCCCCTGGTAGGCCCGGAAGGCGCCGCCGCCTTCGCCTGGCTTGCCGAAGATCTAAGCCAGCATGGCGTGGCAGGCGACGCCCAGCAGGCCGATGCAGCGCTCGGTGAACGGCTGGTGAACCACTACGCTGCAAAGCTTGCAGACGTAATAGCCGAAACTGCCCGGCTGCCAGCCTTCACGAGTGGATAACCTGCTCGCCGCTTAGCGGCTGCTCTTTTCCAGCACGTCACCCAGAAAGTGGCCGGCTCGGCTGGCCTTGGCGCTCAGGTAGCGGTGGTTCTGCTCGGTGACGCTGCCGTAAAGGGCCTGGCGCGATACCACATCAATGCCGCCTTCGCGCAGGGCGGAAATTTTCAGCGGGTTGTTGGTCAACAGCTGCACCTGTGAGATATCCAGTGCATTGAGCATATCTACCGCTACCGCGTACTGGCGCTCATCGTCGCCAAAGCCCAGCACCTGGTCGGCGTCTACGGTATCCAGCCCGCCATCCTGCAGCGTGTAGGCGCGCAGCTTGTTGGCCAGACCAATACCGCGCCCTTCCTGAGCCAGATACAACAGCACCCCGCCTCCCATGGCCTGGATATCCGCCACGGCATTGCGCAGCTGCTCACCGCAATCGCAGCGCAGGCTACCAAACAGATCACCGGTCAGGCAGGCCGAATGCATGCGCAGCGGCACCGCACCTGCCATGTTTTCAGGCTGACCAATCACCACCGCCACGTGCTCGCGCAGGCCATCCGGTTCGCGGAACAGCACGAAGCGGCTTTCCGCGGCATCTTCCAGTGGAATACTCGCCTCGCTGACACGCTTGAGCATTCCCGGCGCCCCGGCCAGACACTTTTCGGCCTCCTTGGCATCGATCTCGAGCAGTTTGCCCGAGGCAATATCCTCGGCCACCGACGCCGCTGCCTGTTCGCTGATGTCAGCACACAGCGCTGCAGGAATCAGCAGCGCCCGGCGCATCAGGGTGACCGCCCCGCGCTCCCCGGGCCCTGCCGGTTTGAGGCCGCTCAGCAGCGAATGCGAAGGCCGGTGAGTGCCCTGCATGACCGCCAGCGTCTGCAGATCACTTTCGCTGATGTCCTCCACCAGCGGCAGGCAGGCGGCTTCTGCGGTCAGCGACATGCCCATGGCTTCCAGCCGGTGGCGCGTGAGTACCAGCGATGGGCGTGAGCCTGCCATTTTCGCCAGGGTATTGACCGAGTCACTGCCTTCCAGTGCCTGTACCAGAAGACGCTGTTCGCCGGTATTGAGTACGACCGGCAACCCACGGCGAATATCGAAAATAGCGCGTTCAATGTGATACATATAGGCCTCCTAATTGCCCGGTACAGCAGATAGAGTACGCTTGCGCTGAGCCATGCTGCCCCGCAAGATAAGACGGTTTTTTCAACGTGGAGGCGTTATGCCTGACACCCCTGGTCAAAATGGTTCTATACGGCTGACGCTGGATACCGCTTGGCAACAGCTGCTGACCCTGCGTCAGGGAAGCAGCGTCGCCGCCTCTGCTAACAGCGCAACAGCCGAGGCCGCCGAACTGCTGGACTGCCTGATGCCGCTGGCAAGCCGTTCGGCCTGGGTTATCGCCCAGCTTGGCCAGAGCCTGGATGGGCGAATTGCTACGGAAAGCGGCCATTCGCACTACATCAATGGTCCTGAAAGCCTGGTGCACCTGCACCGCCTTCGCGCCCTGGCGGATGCCGTGGTAGTGGGCGCCGGCACCGCCAGTGCCGACGACCCCCAGTTGACGGTACGCCATGTGAGCGGCGCTCACCCGGCCCGGGTAGTGCTGGACCCCCGGGGCCGCGTGCCCGCCAACCTCAAACTGTTTCATGAAGAATTGGCCCCTACCCTGCACATTGTGGGGCCGGAGGTGTCGCCTGCACCGGCGGGCGCGATGGTCAGCCGGTGCGTGCTGCCGCTCAACGCTCAGGGGCAGTTCGCGCCGAGCGATGTCATTGCCCTGCTCAACCGGCACGGCCTTGAGCGTATTCTGGTAGAAGGGGGCGGCATCACGGTTTCCCAGTTCATCGAGGCGGGCACCATTGACCGCCTGCACCTGCTGGTCGCCCCCTTGCTGATTGGCTCGGGCAGACCGGGACTTCAAATGACGCCCATCGAGACGCTCGAGAGTGCGCTGCGCCCTACCATGCGTCGATTCCGATGCGGCGACGACACGCTGTTTGACGTGCTGCTGCGCGCCGCCGCCTTCGCCTGAAGGTTGAGCGCGGTGGCGCCGGTCAAGCGCGACCCAGATGCCCGGCAGGCTTGAAAGCAGCACCAGCACGCCGTAGGCGAGCGAAATCGCCACGCCCTGGGCGGAGGGCAGCCCGACCAGCACCCAGGTGGCCGCCGCTGCCCCTTCGCGAAGCCCCCAGCCTGCGACTGAAAGGGGCACCAGCATGGCCATAAGCAGCACCGGCGCCAGCGCCAGCAGCTCAATGGCGGCAATGTCCACGCCAATTGCCCGTGCGGCGCATACCATTACCAGGCCATAGCTCGCCACGATCGCCAGCGAAGAACCCAGCTGCAGATGCCACACGCCGGGGCTGAACAGCCCGCGTTTGATATCTACCGCCATGGAGTGATACCACTTGGGCAACTTGCGTGACGGCAGGCGCGAAAGCCCCTGCCAGATGACCACGCCCAACAGTAGCATTCCCCCTACCATCGAAAGGCTTACCTGCCAGCCAAGCACCGCGTGCCAGAGCGGCGAGAGCAGCAGCGCGGCCAGTGTCAGGATCACTACCGCCACCTGCCCCGAGGTACGTTCGATAATTACCGCCCGCCAGGCACTGCCGCGCGAACCGGCCTGGCGCGCATGACGGTGAGCACGCCCGGCATCGCCAAGAACTCCGCCGGGCAGTAGCTGATTGACCAGCAGCGCAAGATAGTACTCTCGCCAGGCATAGGTGAAGCGTAGCGGTGCGCCCACCTGCCGGGCGGTAAACTGCCAGCGCCAAGCACTCAGCATGATCTGAAACACGCTGATCAGTAGTGCCAGCGCCACCCAACCCGCCGATAGCCGCTCCACCTGCGCGATGACTTCTCGCGGCTCGACAAATAGCGCAACCGCCCCCAGCAAACCGGCACTGATCAATAGCCGCTGCACCCAGGGCGAGCGCAGTACCGGTTTGATGGCCATAGGCTTAAACCTCACCCGTTCGCGTATCGGCAGGCGCTGAATCGTCGCCGGGCAGCGCCAGCAGATCCGCGTGGCCCACCCAGATACCCACTTCGCCTTCGGCAATCGCGCGCGCGCGCCGTTCGCGCCATTCGGCAATCCGCGAGGCGGCCTCCGGGGCCTGCTCGGTGGCCGCTTCGGCCCAGCCCTCGATCAACGCCTGCATCAAGGGCTGGTGATCCTGGTTACCGGCGCCCAGTTGCCAAGGCGTGCTGGCCTGTTCAACGCGGTAACCCGCCCCTTCCAGCGCCGCTACCAGGGCATTATGGGCGTCGCCGCCCAGAGCATCGCCCAATCCCTTGTCACGCCGCTGGTGCGCAATAAACAGCGCCAGCAGCCAGTGATCTTCGTCATCGATCAACGGTTCGCCCTGAGTATCGGTAAAGCCCCACTCGCCGGTGACGCTCAGCGCCATCAGCAGCGCCTGCTGATGATTCACGCAATGATCTACCAGCATGTCTATCCAATGCTGCGAGACCAGATCGAGCAGCGCCGAAGCGCTGACCAGATCGGCGGTTTGCAGAGCCGCATGGTTCAAGGAATCCAGCGAGGCCTGCAGGGTTTCCACCGTTATCATCTTGTGGGCCGGTGCATCGATGCTTGCGCTGGCCTGTGCCAACAGCTCAGCATCGTGATCGATCAAGGTCCAGTGCTGGGGCATGGGCAGCAAAGGAGCCAGAAAGCGCATATTGCTGCCTCTGCCCGCGCCCAGATCAACGAGCGTTGGCGCGGGGGTTCGGGCGTTCAACCACTTGGCGGCCTCGCGCGGCAACTCCTTGCTGCGAAAACTGAAATCCACCGCTTCGCGCAGGCTCAGCCAGTCCGCCGCGAACTGGCTGCCTGCACTGTAGAGCGCTTCCGGTTCAGCAGGCGGCTGCGTCAATGCGGCGGCAAAGGCCGCTCCGGCGGCCTGCCAGTCGTTCAGCGTCTCGCGTCTGGCAAGTGCCCCGGCCCGCAGCTCGGCGCGCAATTCGGCATCCGTGCAAAAACGCCTGATTGCCTGCTCCAGGGCCGCCACATCCCCCGGGGCTACTTTGAGGCCCGCCCCCTCCGGCAGGGTTTCATCAAGCGCCCCCCCAGTGGTGGTGATCACCGGAAGGCCGTGGGCCAGCGCCTCGGTGACTACCATGCCATAACCTTCGTACCAGGAAGGCAGCACCAGCGCGTGGGCCTGCTGATAGGCCTGTATCAGGGTGGCCTCGTCGCACTCGCCGTGCAGCGTGATGTTCGCCTCAAGACCGCTCGCCTCGACAAGCTGCCGGACCCGGTCTGCATATGCCGCATCCCGGGAACTTCCGTAGCAGTCGCACTGCCAGGCATCGGCGGTCACACCCGCGAGCGCACGCACCAGAAGATCCTGCCCCTTGCGCGGCACCAGGGTGGCCACGCACAACAGGCGAATCGGCTCATTGGGCCCCGGCGCATCGCTTGCTGGCGCCGCTTCCACACCCGGCTCGACCACGTTCACGCAAGCCCTGAAAGGCATGGCGTATTCACTGACCAATGCCTGCAAACGGCGCTGGGTAAACCGGCTGGTCACGATAATGCGTGAAACCGCGGCCAGTGCCGTCAGCTCGCTTTCATGAAACTGCTGCTGCTCGGCTTCGCTCAGCCCCTGTTCATCACCCAGCGGATGATGAACCAATGCCGTTATCTCCAGGCGCTCGGCGTGTTCGGCAATCACTTCCGGCAACGCGCCCATGGCCAAGCCATCGATGATGACATGCGAGGCGTCGGGTAGCGCCTCCAGCGCGCTCGCCAGCTGCTCGTAAGCCTCGGTATCCGCCGCCGGAAAGCAGCCTGCAAGGCTGACCACCTCAACGGCATGCCCCTGGCGGCGTAGCGCTTCCACCATGCGCGCATCGTAGATATACCCGCCGGTGCGCTGGTCAAGCTCGCCGGCGACGATCAGCGTCAGCGGCTCACTCATAGATCGCCTTCATAGCTTGCCCAGGCAATATGCGATTCGTGGAGTTTGACCTCCATCCGAGTAATCCCCTGGGCGGTCTTGCCCATGGTGCCCTCGCCGATGGCATCGGCCAGTCGGCCAAAAATGACGCCGGCCATGAATTCTGTAGAAGTGTTCTTGCCCGCAAACTCGTCTTCGTCATCCAGGTTGCGGTAGTTCAGGTGCGAGAGCACTTCCTTGAGCGTTTCGCTGGCAAGGCCGATATCGATCACCAGGCCGTCCTCGTCAAGCTCCGGGCGCTGGAAGATAACGTCCACCACATAGGTAGCGCCGTGGGTGCGCTGTGCAGGGCCGAATATCTCCCCTTTGAAGCTATGGGCAATCATGAAGTGGTCACGAACACATAAACGGTACATAGACGCTCCTGGCGTTGATTAATCGGAAGTAGGGTAATTGAGGCGGTGACACAGCACCGGGCTGCCCGCGGCAAAAAGCGTTGGGGCAAGCTCGGGCAGTGCAGCAAAATCGCTTTCGCTATTGATCAAGGCGTCCAGGCGGCTGTCGGCCAGCAGGCGCAGCGCCAGGGCCAAGCGACGCGCGTAATCCCAGCGCGGGCGCAGCTTGGCAGGCAACTGGCCTACCTGGCTCGCCCGCAGGCTAAGGCGCTGTGAGTGGAAAGCGCCGCCCAGCGGCAGGCTGACGTCGCCTTCGCCAAACCAGCTCATTTCAATGACGCGGCCTTCGCTGCCTACTTGGCTTAGCGCCTGACGCAGGCCTTCGGGGTGGCCGCTGGCATGGATGACGCAGTCCTGATCATCAGGCGCTTGATCCGGGGTACAGAAGGTAATCCCCAGGTGCTCGGCGATTGCCTGGCGCTCCGGGTTGATATCCACAAGCGTGGCTTCGACACCGGCCACCTGGGAACAGAGATAAGCCACCAGACAGCCGACGACGCCTGCGCCGATAATCGTGACACGCTCGCCCAGCATCGGCTCGGCATCCCACACGCCGTTGATCGCGGTTTCCATATTAGCGGCCAGCACGGCGCGCGCAGCGGGCACATTATCGGGTACGGGCAGCACCATGGCCGCCGGTACCACGTAGCGGTCCTGGTGGGGAAACAGGCAGAAAACGGTCTTAGCCAGCAGGTGGTCAGGCCCCTGCTCTACTCGGCCGACATTGCAGTAACCGTACTTTACCGGCGCAGGAAACTGGCCAGCCTGAAACGGCGCCTGCATGCGCTCGAATTCGCTTTCCGGCACGCGCGCGTTGAATACCAGCGACTCCGTACCGCGGCTAATGCCGCTGTACAGCGCACGAATTAGAACGTCTTCCTTGCCAACGGCGGTTAGCGGTTCGCTTTTAAGCTCACCAGCGCCTGGGCGAACTACCCAAAAGGCGGTGGCGGTATCAGTCGCCGACATGGCATTTCCCTATTATTAATGCTTTCATCCAATGAACTGGGTATTCCTGACAAACCAGACCCCTCAGCTCGTCCATGCATCTTTTATGGCGTTTCTTATAGCGTAGCGCAGAAACGCCATAGGTCGATGAATGCAGGCGGCCAATTTCATTCAAAAGCGTTTAAACATGTTTGATGACTTTCCAGCCGCATCAATGATCTAGGGAATAAAATGGACTAACCAGGCTTCATGTACAAAAATGGTACATATAAAAACATTTGCACTAATTAATTCACGGCGGGCAGCGCGACCGCTTTGCGAGACACCATGCGTCGATTGTTTACCGCAAGCCCCACTCACTCGCTTCCTAACCGCATTTACAGTACCGGTGAGCTTTTTCTAGGCGCCTTGCTGCTGCTGGGATTGGGCAGCCTACTCTCCAAACTGATGACCCAAGCCGCCAACTGGTGGCTGGCTTACGCAGCCTACGGGTTGATCAGCCTGTTTGTGCTGGCGTTCTGGGCGCAGGGGCCGCTTGGCTGGGCAAACCGTATTACCCTGTTTCGCGCGGTACTGATTGCCCTGGTAGCCGGAGCGCTGGCCTACGATACCTTTACCCAGGCAATCTGGCTCTGGCTGGTGGTAGCCACGGTGGCCCTGCTGCTGGACGGCGTTGATGGCTGGGTAGCCAGGCGCACGCAAAGCTTCAGCACCTTCGGCGCTCGCTTCGATATGGAACTCGATGCCCTATTGATACTGCTTTTGTGCATTGGCCTGATACGGCTTGAGTCGTTAGGCCTGTGGGTGCTGCTGATCGGCGTGATGCGCTATCTGTTCGTGGCGGCGGGCTGGTATTTAAGCTGGCTCTCGAAGCCGCTGTATGCAAGCTTTCGGCGTAAGCTCGTATGCGTATGGCAGGTTTCCGCGCTGCTGCTGGCCCTGACGCCGCTGACCCACCCCTATTTGGCAAGCCTGCTGGCTCTCAGCGCCCTGATATCACTCGCCTACTCGTTTGGAATGGATAGCTGGTGGCTGTACCGGCAGTATCGGCGCTAGGCGGGGTTCATTATCTTCATGGGCTATGGGTAACACGTCAGGCGCCGCTGAACCGCGGCGCCTGGTATCGGTTCAAGGCTTAATTACCCAGCTGCCCCTGCAGCGCGTTCAGCGCCTCGGTGTCCTCTTCAAGCTCCAGCGTTGCCTCTTCCAGTTTGACGCGGCGCTTGCGAATATCGTCTTCGTCGCCATCGCTCAAGGCCTGTTCAAACTCCGCCTGACGCTCCTGAACCTCCTGTAGACTCTCTTTTACTTCATCGGTGGCGTCGTTGAGCACGCGCTCATTGGTGCAGTCGTTTTCGATGGCATTCAGCGCGCGCTCGAGACCCTCTACCCGATGCTGGTTATTCTGGGCCTGGGCATGCTCAAGTTGCTCCTGGATCTCGGCTGCCTTGCTTTCGCACAAGACTTCATTTGCACTGGCCGTTAGCGGTAGTAAAACACCCGCCAGCAGGGCCATGGTTCCCATTTTCGTAAGGCGATGACGCATTCCCTTTACCTCTCAGGCTAGATTTTTCTTGATCCACTAAAGATCTCTGGTTTGATCACGCTTAGAGCGCTTTCAAGCGAAACGGTTCTTTATTTCTGTTTGATAGGCATAAGATTCTCTACAGGCAGGCCCTGAAGGTAGCGCGGCTGTTACACTTCCCGAAACGGTTATCCCAGGACAGACAATGACACGCACCCTTCACACAACGCCCACGTTTCAGCTGCGCCTGGCGCTGAATCGCGATGTGGTGATCGGCCCTGGCAAGGCCGACCTGCTGGAAAGGATCAACCAGACTGGCTCCATTTCAGCAGCGGGCCGCTCGCTGAAGATGAGCTATAAAAAAGCCTGGCACCTGATCGAGACCATGAACAATCACTTCCCATCGCCTTTAGTGTCCACAAGCTCTGGCGGCAACGAGCGCGGGGGCGCTCATTTGACCGAGCTGGGCCAACAGGTACTTGCCCATTATCGCGCTCTGGAAAAGCAGCTTAGCCCTGAACACTCCGCCGATGCCCAGGCGCTGCTTGCCCTGATGGACACTCGCTGAGCTCGCCCTGATAGCTCACGCTGTTGACGGACCCATCTTTCGGACCTTTTGTCACACGGAGGCTACGTCATTTACATTGAGTGGCCCCGTGCTTTTGTGTAGTCTCCGTTATATCCAAATGGAAATAGCGGAATAACGATGACCAGCCACGTGATTCACGGCGCTATACTGGCCGCCGCTTTTGTATTGCTATCGGGCCCTGCCCAGGCGACGGAACGCCTTCACATTGCAGCCGCCGCGTCGCTCACCGATGCGCTGAATGAGGCCATCAGCGTTTACCAGGCCGAGCACGACGTGCAGGTAACCCCTGTGTACGCCTCCTCGTCCACGCTTGCCCGCCAGATTGCCAACGGCAGCCCCGCCGATCTTTTTCTCTCGGCCAACGTCGCCTGGATGGACTGGCTTGAGAATCAAGGTGTAAGCGTTCAACAGCGCCGCAACCTGCTGCACAACCGCCTGGCGCTTGTATCTGCGCGTGACACGCTGCCGGAACGCTTTACTCCCGGCGGCGAATTGCCCGTGATTTCTCTGCTCCAAGACCGGGAGCGCCTGTCGGTCGGCGACCCGGACCACGTACCCGCAGGCATCTATACCCAGCAGGCGCTTGAAGCCTTGGGTGAATGGAATGCGCTCGCGCCACGGCTTGCCCGCGGAGGCGACGTCCGCGCCGCCCTCACGCTGGTCGAGCGCCAGGAAACGCCGGTGGGCGTGGTGTATCAAACCGATGCGCTGGCAAGCGATGCCGTGCGCATACTGGGCCTGTTCCCGGCCGACAGTCACGCCCCCATCACCTACCCGATTGCCCTGATCGACGCCGAACACAATGAAGCGGCGGTGGCGCTCAAGGCGTGGCTTGCCAGTGAAGACGCCTTGGAGATATTCACCCGCTACGGCTTTACTCCGGATGACACAGCCATGGAAAACAAAGCCCTGGAAAACAAGACCCCGTGAGCCTTTCGCCCGCCGAGTGGGAAGCCATTCGCCTGAGCCTGCTGATCGGGCTGGCCGCAGTGGCGTGGATTCTGCCCTTGGGTATCGGCGTTGCCTGGCTGCTGGCTAGGCATGAGTTCCGCGGCAAGGCGGTGCTTGATGGGTTGATTCACCTACCGCTGGTGCTGCCGCCGGTAGTGGTGGGCTACTTGCTGCTGGTGGCCTTGGGCAGGCAGGGGGCGATTGGCCAGTGGCTTTACACCACATTCGGGCTGTCGCTGCCGTTTACCTGGCAAGGGGCTGCGGTGGCCAGCGGCGTGATGGCGTTTCCGCTGCTGGTGCGTGCACTCAGGCTATCGCTTGAAGCGGTGGACCCCAAGCTTGAAGCCGCTGCCAGCACGCTGGGCGCCAGCCGCTGGCGGGTGTTTACCACCATCACTCTACCGCTGGCAGTGCCCGGACTTTTAACCGGCACCGTGCTGGCGTTCGCCCGGGCGCTTTCAGAATTTGGCGCTACCATCACTTTTGCCTCCAACATTCCCGGCGAAACGCGCACCCTGCCGCTGGCGCTCTATACCCTGATTCAATCACCGGGCCAGGAATCCGCCGCAGCGCGCCTGTGCCTGATCGCCATTGTGATCGCCCTGGCTTCATTGATTGCCTCCGAGTGGCTGGCGCGGCGCACCCGACAACGCTTGCAGGAACGCGATGGCTGACATCATGACCACAAACCCACGCCTGACGCTTGATGTCGAGCAATCCCAGGGGGATTTCAAGCTCTCAGCCGCACTCGATTTGCCCGGTAACGGCGTAAGCGGCGTGTTTGGCGCCTCGGGCAGCGGCAAGACTAGCCTGTTGCGCGTAATTGCCGGGCTGGACCGACCACAAAAAGGCTATATCCAACTGGGCGAGCAGGTGTTGCTGGACACCGAGCGGAGTATTTTCACGCCTCCGCATCAGCGGCGTATCGGCGTGGTATTTCAAGAAGCCCGACTGTTTCCACACTACTGCGTCCGCGGCAACCTGACCTACGGCATGCCCCACCCAGCGCCCGAGCGGCTTGCCGAAATCGTCGAGCTGCTGGGGATCGAAGCGCTGCTGGCGCGTATGCCGGGTACGCTTTCCGGCGGCGAGGCCCGGCGAGTCGCCATTGGCCGGGCGCTGTTGAGCGAGCCGCAGCTCCTGCTGATGGATGAGCCACTCACCGGGCTTGACGGCCCGCGCAAGGAAGAACTTCTGCGCTATATCACACGGCTCACCCAGCAGGTGGATATCCCGGTGGTTTACGTCAGCCATGATGCCGAAGAGATCACCGCCATTGCCGATCACCTGGTGGTGCTGAAAGCTGGCCGCGTCGAGGCGAGCGATGCGCTCAGCACCCTGCTGCACCGTTTTGATCTGACCCATGGGCTGGGCGGCTTTGATGCCGCTTCGCTTCTCGAAGGTGAGGTCGTTGCGCACGATCAGGCCTACGGCCTTACCATACTGGCGCTGGATGACGACCACCAACTGACGCTACCCGGCACCGCCGCGCCAATTGGCAGCCGCCTGCGCCTGCGTATTCTGGCCCGCGATATCGCGCTGGCGCTTACTCCGCCCGCAGGCACCAGCTACCGCAACCAGCTCATCGCCACCATCACTGATACCACCGTTCTACCCGAAACCCCGCATACCGTTGAACTGCGCCTACGCATCGGCACGCTGTTCCTGCGCGCCCGGCTGACGCGTAAATCCTGGGATGACATGGGGCTATCAAAAGGCATGACCGTCACCGCGCTCATTCGCAGCGTCTCGTTTAACGCCCATTAGTTTTGATTTACACGCTTAGCTAATATTCGGCATCTTGTTTCAACTATCTATAGAAATAACCCACTGCTGACATTGTTAGCCAAGGCTATATTACTTGTCAGAAATAAACTTTATTTTTAATGACTTAGCGTTTAAATCGTATAAAGCGTGATAGGATTTCACGCCATTGAAGATGGCTTTAATCTTTCATCAGACAGTACTATTTACCCCGCAAGAGAATGCTTATCCATGACACCTTTTGCCTTGGTTTTTCTCGCATTTTCCATGTCCGCCGACGCGTTTGCGGCCTCGATCAGTAAAGGGGCGGAATTAAGCCGACCACAATTTCGCCATGCAGTGGGAATTGGCCTGATATTTGGTGTGATCGAAGCGATTACTCCGCTGATTGGCTGGGTCGCAGGTGTGGCTTCACAGCACTTTGTTCAAGCTTGGGATCACTGGGTGGCCTTCACACTGCTTTGTGTCATTGGCCTGCACATGGTGGTTGCCGGGCTTAAAAAAGAGGAGAAGATAGAGCACCGCAAGCAGACACTCTGGCTACTGGTACTCACCGCTACCGCCACCAGTATCGATGCCATGGCTGTAGGGGCAAGCCTGGCCTTTATCGATGCGGATATCATCGCCACCAGCCTCGCCATCGGCCTTGCGACCACCCTGATGGCCTCGATCGGTACACTGCTGGGCCACAAGCTGGGCAAGTTCGTCGGCCACTGGGCCGAGCTGATCGGCGGCGTGATGTTGATCGGTATCGGCTGCGCGGTACTGGCGGAGCACACGGGCGTTTTTAGTTGAGGTGGTCTTCAGGTCCATCGATCAAGGAAAGCGCCATATGCAAAAGCGGATACGGCTTGCCAAGCCCGTCCACCGGTGAGCGCCCTATTACTGTGAAGCCCTGGCGCCGATAAAACCCGAACGCTTGTGCGTTTTGCTCGTTCACATCGACCTTGCGTACGCCCTGAACGTCAACGGCGTGATCGACCAGCGCCGTGCCAAAACCCTGGCCACGTACAGATGGGTCGATAAACAACATTTCGAGCTTGCCATCATCTACCCCGCTGAAGCCTTTGATCTCGCCGCTGGCGTCGCGCGCCACGTGCAGCGTCATGGCATCGAAGAACTGCTCGAAGATAAGCGGTTTGAGCATTAAGAGATCCTCTTCGGCCAGAAAGTCGTGGGTGGCGCGCACGGAGGCTTCCCAAAGCAAAATTAGCGCGGTGTAGTCGGTTTTAGCGGCTCTCTCTATCTGCATCATTCACTCGATTCGGGATTAATCACTCAACGGCAAGTACGTGTGCCCTGGACGACCGCGGAACTGAAGGTGAGCTTCTTGATCAGAAACGCTGCATCATACGTATCGCTTCTGCTGGTTATTATAAACATACACGGTCTCGCCGTATGGCCCCTTCCGCCACCATCTGTGAAGCCCCACCATGAATGATCACCGCACCACCACGCTGGACAAGACCACCCGTCTGGGCCTGATCGCCCTTGCGGTAATCCAAGGCCTTGCGCTGCTGATACTTCACCTGGCGATCGAGCACGAGCATTGGCTGGCCGCGGATCCGCGCTGGCTCAAGGCGCTTTACACGGTTGCGCTCGCCCTGCCGGCGTTTTATCTACTCGGCATGGTGCAACTGCGTGATCGGCTCAACGCGCTTGCGCTGCTGCTGGCGCCGCTGCTTTTCTGGATGGGCTGGCACCTCGGTTGGGCGGAGCAGGCGTTGGAGCCGTGGGAGCAGCACTCATTCACCTTCTCCTTCGGGGCGGCCCTGGCGGTGGCGCTCTTCATTCTGGCGCTGTTTTTTCGAAGCAGTGCTGCATGTAAAGGCTGGCCGACACGCTACCTGCCTTTGCTCAGCCTTGCCTGGGAGCTTGCCCTGACGCTGTTACTGCTGGGGCTGTTCATGGGCGTGTTCTGGAGCCTTTTATGGCTGGGGGCGGCGCTGTTTGCCGCCATCGGCCTGAGCGTATTCGACACGCTGTTTGGCAAGCCCGCTTTTGTGTACCCCGTAACCGGGCTTGTGGTCGGGCTGGCGCTGGTAATGATCCGCAGCCGCTACCGCCTGATTCAGAGCGTGCGTCAGATGGGCGAGGCGCTTATCAAGGCGCTGCTGCCGCTGGTGGCCCTGATCATTGTGCTGTTCTTCGCCGTGCTGCCCTTCACCGGCCTGCAGCCGGTGTGGGATACAGGCAGAGCGTCCTCCATTCTGATGACGCTGATGCTGACCCTGCTGCTGTTCTTCAACGTCGTGTTTCATGAGCCGCACGCCCCGGCGCCTTATCCAGCCTGGCTTGGTCGGCTCATCCTCCTGGCCGTGGCGCTGTTGCCGGTGGGCAGCGTGCTGGCCGCCTGGGCGCTGTGGCTGCGTATCGATCAGTACGGGCTAAGCCTGGACAGGCTCTGGGCCGCCCTGCTGCAAGCGCTTACCGCGGCGTTTACCTTGAGCTATAGCCTGCTGTTGCTATGGCGGCGAGGGTCTGCGCTGCAAAGCCTTCAGCGCGCCAATATCCTTCTGGCCCTGCTGGTGGCCGGGGCGCTAATGCTGGTGAACACCCCACTTGTCGATATGCGCCACTGGGTGGCCCAGCATCAGATCAAACGGCTGATGGAAGGCCGCACAGCAGTGGATACGTTCGATGTGAACTATCTGCGCTTTCAACTCGGCCAGCCGGGGGTGCTGGCATTGCAGGCGCTGGAAGACAGCGAATTTGCCGAGGCCCATCCTGCACTTTCTCGGCGTATTACGCTTTCGCTCCGCCAGGCCGAGCGCTGGAGTCCGGAGCCGCTGGTGGATGCCGATGACCTGGGGGAAGTGGCTCAGCAGTTTAACGTGCGCTCGGAAAACGCCGTTCTTCCAGAGGCGCTGCTTACCCTGCTGGCGGGACAAACATCTACCTGCCTGAGCCAGGTGGAGCCCTGCCAGGCCGTACAGCCAAGCGGTGAGGCAGCGTTTCAATGGTTGATTTATGAGCCCTATAACACCGCCGGGCAAGCTTACGCCGTGCTTGAAGGCGACTGGCAACACATCGGTACCCTGAGCCCGCTGGGCGGCACTCAAGCCCAGCATGACCTGGCGTGCCAAACCGTTCAGCTGCCGGAAGATCTTCAGCGCCTTCCAGAGGTGGTAAACGTCTACCAGGGCGGCAACTGCCTATACAGTTTGCAGCCTACGCTTGAAAGCGTGCGGCAACGGCTGTCGATTCGAAAATAAGGTACAAAAAAGCGCGGCGGGGGTAAGCCCTACCGCGCTTGATCATCACTCAATCTACTTTTTTTACTCCTCAGCGATGCAAGTCGAACCGGTCGTTCTCCATGACCTTGACCCAGCCGGAGACGAACTTGTCGAGCATATGACGCTCGCCGCCGTTGGCCGCGAACTCCTCGGCAATGGCGCGCAGCTGCGAGTTCGAACCGTAGACCAGATCCACCCGCGTGGCGGTCCATTTGGTTTCTCCACTGTTGCGGTCGCGGCCCACGAAGCGCTCTTCGTTCTCGTCCACCGGCTCCCAGACGGTGCCCATATCGACGAGGTTGACGAAGAAGTCGTTGGTCAATTGGCCTGGGCGGTCGGTGAAGACGCCATCGGTATTGTCATCACCGGCGTTGGCGCCGATGACCCGCAGGCCGCCCACCAATGCCGCCATCTGCGGGGCGCTCAGGTTCAGCATGAACGCCCGGTCAATCATCAGATGCTCGGCGGGGATGGAGGTAGACTGCGCCTGCATGTAGTTACGAAACGCATCGTGGCGGGGTTCGAGATACGCCTGGGTGCTTATCTCGGTCATTTCCTGGGACGCGTCGGTACGCCCTGGGGTGAACGGCACCGTGAGCGCGTGCCCGGCGTTTTTCGCGGCCATTTCCACACCCACGCTGCCCGCTAGAACGATCAGGTCCGCCAGGGAGATGTTGGTATCTGCGCTGTTCTTGATACGCTCAAGCTGCTCGAGCACCTGCGGCACGCCGGAGCGTACGTTGATGTCCCAGCCGGTTTGCGGCTCAAGACGAATGCGCGCCCCGTTGGCGCCGCCGCGGTGGTCTGTCTGGCGGTAGGTGCATGCCGAGGCCCAGGCAGTGCCGACGAGCTGCTTGGCGCTCAGTCCCGAATCGGCGATCTGGCGTTTCAACGTGGCGACTTGCTCGTCCGACACCAGAGGCCCTTGGTGCTTGGGTACCGGATCCTGCCAAACGAGCATTTCGGCGGGCACCTGCGGGCCAAGGTAGCGCGCGCTGGGGCCCATGTCGCGGTGCAGCAGCTTGTACCAGGCGCGGGCGAACTCGTCAGCGAGTACGTCCGGGTTCTCGCGGTACTCCTTGGATATCTCGAGATAGTCCGGATCAACGATCATTGCCATATCAGCGGCGGTCATCACCGGCGGATTCTTGCGCCCTTCCACGTGGGCATCGGGCACCCAGAACCCATCCTTCACCTCAACAGGCTGCCACTGGTTGGCACCGGCCGGGGATTTCTTGACCTCCCACTCGTGGGAGAAGATGGTTTCCAGGTAGGTGTTGTCCCACTTGGTGGGCGTGGGTGTCCAGGCGCCTTCAAGCCCTGACGTGATGGTGTATTCGCCAAGGCCGGTTTCGTGCTTGTTGGCCCAGCCTACGCCCTGCTCGTGAAGTTTGGCCTCTTCCGGCGCGCCGCCCACGGCATCCGCCGGGCCGTTGCCGTGCATCTTGCCGAAGGTGTGCCCGCCCACGGTGAGTGCGACGGTTTCGCGATCGTTCATGCCCATGCGGGCAAAGGTTTCACGCACATCCTTGGCGGACTTCGCCGCATCCGGCACGCCGTTGGGGCCTTCGGGGTTGACGTAAATCAGGCCCATCTGCACCGCAGCGAGCGGGTTGTCGAGCAGGCGGTTGCCCTCATCGAAGCTGCCGGTATAGCGCTCATCCTTGTTACCCAGCCACTCGGCCTCCGGGCCCCAGTAGATGTCATCCTCCGGCGCCCAGATATCCGAGCGACCAAAGCCGAACCCGAAGGTCTTGAAGCCCATGGTCTCAAGCGCGCGGTTGCCGGCAAATACCAGCAGGTCGGCCCAGGAGAGCGACTCGCCGTACTTCTTCTTGATGGGCCATAAAAGGCGGCGCGCCTTGTCCAGGTTGCCGTTGTCCGGCCAGCTGTTGAGCGGGGCAAAACGCTGCGCGCCGGTACCGCCGCCGCCCCGGCCGTCAATCGCCCGATAAGTACCCGCAGCGTGCCAGGACATGCGAATGAAAAACGGGCCGTAGTGCCCCCAGTCCGCCGGCCACCAGGATTGGGAGTCGGTCATCAGCGCATCCACATCGGCGCAGAGCTCATCCACATCGAGCTTGGCAAACGCCTCGCCGTAGCGGAAACCTTCACCAAAGGGATTGGCGTCGGGGTGTTTCTGGTGCAGAACGTTGAGATTGAGCTGGTCGGGCCACCAGTGCTCGTTACCCTGCAGGCGGGGTGTAGTGCGGGCGCCCCACTCCTGGCGTTTAGGCGTTGGATCGGACACGTTACTCTCCTCGACTAGATGATGGGGCTTACCCAGGCGTTCAAGCCGATAGGTCTGGAGGTGCCAGAGACCGCCAACACTGCCAGAGCCGCGACAGAATGCGCTGAAGGCTTTATAAGCCGTCACGTTAATGAAGGATTCAACTTTGAAACCATCCACCTACAGTGAAGAACTCAATAACGGGGGCGTCAAGGTGATGAATGATAAGTAAGCCGACATCAGGATGGCGCTTGGTAGGATCAGCTTAGAAAGCCATAAGGACGGGCAGGTTTGCCCGCCCGTCCTTGGCTCAAGGGTTACTGCTCTTCAAGCCCCTTGAGCAGCTCTTCGTGAAAACGCTCTGGCGCCTGAATTTGCGGCGAGTGCCCAAGTTCCGGGAACTCGATAAGGGTGGCTTGAGGAATAGCTTCGGCGGCCTGCTCGCCCAGCACATCGTAATGGCCAAGGGTTTTCTGCACGTCTTCCGGTGCCTGCGCCTTGCCGATGGCGGTATTGTCCTTCTCACCGATCAGCAGCAGCGTAGGCATCTGTAACTCGCCAAATTCGTGCACCACCGGCTGGGTGAAGACCATGTCCGAGGTCAGCGCCTGGTTCCAGGCGACCAATTCGCCATCTTCACCGGCATACATGCCCGCCAGCATTTCCACCCAGCGGTCGTACTCCGGCTCCCAGGTATCCACGTAGTAGGTGGATTCCTGATAGGCGCGGATGCCCTCAGCGGTTTTCTCAAGCTCGGTCTGGTAAGCATCATCGATGCTTTGATAAGGCACGCCCAGCGCTTTCCAGTCTTCCAGGCCAATCGGATTGACCATGACCAGCTGCTCGGTCTGCTCCGGGTACATCAGGGCAAAACGCGTGGCCAGCATGCCGCCCATGGAGTGCCCCATGGCGGTCACTTCATCCACACCCAGCGCTTCGAGAAGGGCATGGGTATTGGCGGCCAGTTGATGGAAGCTGAACTGGTAGTGTTCGGGCTTGGTGGATTTGCAGAAGCCCACCTGATCCGGCGCGATGACGCGGTAACCTGCCCCCGTCAGCACCTCGATGGTGCCTTCCCAGGTGCCCGCGCAGAAGTTCTTGCCGTGCATCAGTACGACCGTGCGACCATTGGCGCTGCCCTCGTCAGGCGCAACGTCCAGGTAGGCCATCTGCATATCCTGCCCCTGGGAGCTGAACTCGAAGCGCTCGACCGGGTAGGCGTATTCGAAGCCGGAAAGCTCGCCATCGAATGTGGGCACCTCGTCAGCGTTGGCGCTGCCGATAGTGCCCACCGTAAGTGCGGCGCCAATGCAGCTTGTCAGAAACGTGCGGGTAAAGTGTGGGCGTACCATTGTGTCGCTCCTCTCTTCCATGGATTCAGTGACCTGGAAGAGTATGGCAGGATTTGTCAGACATACCCCCCTGAGCAACCAGCGTAGTATCAACGGGAAGGCGCCCATGACCACTGCATTAGAAGCTCCGGCTCTCCCGTATGCGCATCCATCTGCTCACCGGCGGTAACAAAACCCTGCTGGCGATAGAAATGAATGCTGGGTGCATTCCTGGCATACACCGTGAGCTGCAAATGTTTCCGGCGGTTTTTCGCATCATCAAGCAGCGCCCTGCCCAGCCCCTGGCCTTGATAGCCAGGCTGAACGAAAATCGCCGCCAGCGTGTTTTCATAAAGGCTATAGAACCCTGCTACCTGGCCTGCCACCTCCGTCACGTGATTTTCAGAGGCCGGAAGATAATGGCGGCGCATATCTCCTAGCTTTGATTCCCAAAAGCCGGAGTCGATAAAATCATGCGCCTGAATAGAAGCAGCAAGCCAGATAGAGAGTACCGAATCAATATCGGAGGGTTGGTATGGGCGTATCATTCGAGCCTTCTTAACGGTAATACGTTCGCTTGTTTACCCAGCGAAAATCCGCCTAGCTGACAAAGGTGGCCGCATTGGCAGTAGAGCCCGTTGTTTTGCGGCATAACGAGCAGTGGCACTGATAGAGATTGGGAAGTTTTCCATCAATCTCGAACTTCACCTCACCGCAGAGGCACTCACCGGTCATGGTCAATGTCCTCAATCCTTAAACGTAGCGATATACAGCGCTTCCACTTTATCTCGCGCCCACGGCGTCTTGCGCAGGAACTTGAGCGATGACTTGATGGAAGGGTCATTATCAAAGCAGTTGATACGAATTTTTTCGTACAGGCCGCCCCAACCGTAATGCTCGACCAGACGGGTCACGATCGTTTCAAGGGTCAAACCGTGCAAGGGGTTGTTGGGTTGTGTAGGGTTCATCAAGTCATTCCCGGTGTGTATGCCAAAGGGCCAATCGCGTATTTTAACAGAGAAGCCTTTTGCGCTAACGAAAGCCGCCCATGGCCGAGCCTGCGCCGCTGCATTACCATTGAAACAGTTTTTATCAACTTCGGCAGGCACTCGCATGCGTACACTCTCCCGCAAGAAACAGATTCTGGGCCTCATCGGCTGGCTGGTACTGGCCTATATCGCTGCCGCCATCGGCGCCGTGGCGTCCATCAACGCGGCCGACTTTTACGCCTCGCTCGAACAGCCCAGCTGGGCGCCGCCGGCCTGGCTGTTCGGGCCGATGTGGACAACGCTTTATGGCCTGATGGGCATCGCCGCCTGGCTTGCCTGGCGCGAGCGCGGTGCGCGGCCTGCGTTAACCGTATTCGTGGGGCAACTGGCACTGAACGCGCTGTGGAGCTGGCTGTTCTTTGTCTGGAATTTGGGCGCTATTTCATTCATCGGCACAGTGGCGCTGTGGGTATTGATACTGGTGACGCTGGTAATGTTCTGGCGGCTGAAGGCGTTGGCCGGGGTGTTGCTGGTGCCTTACTTGGCCTGGGTGAGCCTGGCCTGTGCGCTGACTTGGAGCGTCTGGCAGTTGAATCCGCAGGTGTTTGGATGATGACGGCTTGGGGGGCTCAGCTATTGGGTATAAGTGAATAAAATAATGGCTCATACCAGCTTTGCCCCCCTTTACTCTTAAGATTTCCGGCTAACGCCGTAGGTAATAAGCGCAGATTCTACCTGTGCTTCTTCAGTAGTCTCAGACGGATAAAGACGATAGCTCGGCGCGACGATGGGTGTAACCTCAATCACACGCACAACGAACACACTATGAATGGGGAAGCGCTCTCCCGCCATGGCTTCCAGCGGCTTCACCCAGCGTGAATACTCGGGCGCCGAGCGTTTAACCTCAATGCTCTCGCCCACGACCTTGAAACCCTTCTGAACGAACACATCCACGAAGCTCAGACATACCCGCGGATTGATCCGGATATTATTGGCCGACTGCGGCGAGGCGATATTGGCCACGACAATATGCTCATCATCGGCCACCGCAAACATTTCCTTGGGCGAGACGTTCGGCTGGCCATGCTCATCACAGGTGGCAAGCCAACAGAGCACGCTTTTTTCTACGGCTTTATGAACGTCTGGGGTAAGCATTCTGGTCATGGCAATTTCTCTAACGAAGTATACCGAGCGTATCACCTTAAAAGAGTTGTGTGAGTAAAAAAGCCATTGCCCACTACTTATCAATGTATGACAGTCTGTACAGTACAATATTACGCGACGTCACCCCATGTTCAGTAGCAGCCGGGTTTAGAGTCAGAAGTTACTTTATCGTGTTTTAACACCAGTTGCTCGGCATAGGCTGAAGGTGTCAGTCCGCCAAGACTCTTCTTCGGTCTTTCTTCGTTGTACTCCCGGCGCCATGCTTCGATGACAACCTTGGCGTGATGAAGGCTGGTGAACCAATGCTCATTCAGACATTC
>NZ_PVTK01000007.1 GCF_003002925.1 Vreelandella songnenensis | reverse complement strand
GAATGTCTGAATGAGCATTGGTTCACCAGCCTTCATCACGCCAAGGTTGTCATCGAAGCATGGCGCCGGGAGTACAACGAAGAAAGACCGAAGAAGAGTCTTGGCGGACTGACACCTTCAGCCTATGCCGAGCAACTGGTGTTAAAACACGATAAAGTAACTTCTGACTCTAAACCCGGCTGCTACTGAAGATGGGGTGACGTCGGGGCCACGGCATCAGCCTGCCCGCGCGCTTTGAAATCACGGTGCCCATGAATTTAGAAGAGTAAGGATATTGATATGTGGTTTGTACAACCTAAACAGGACTATATCTCTCAGATACCATGGAAATATACGGATGAGCCTGCCGTCGTAAGCTGGCAGGTTAGAGCGCGTAATTATAATACATTTGTGGCAAATATATTATTATCTGTGCTAATGGTTTTTTATATAGGGTTAGCCTATATTTCATCCCTTATGGCTGAAACCTTACTTTTCTCTCTATTACTAGGGTTTGGGATGTACTTTTTACTTATTTTAATTGCTATGAGTATGACACATCAGACCTCAATACTAGTCTACCGGTTTACAGGCCAGCATGCAGAGGAATGTTCCTGGAAACCCCAGATGGAGGCTTTGAAACCATTTTTAAAATGGTTGGCTATTATCTCGATGCCAATTGTTCTAGTGCTGATACTTATGGATCCGTCACTGCTCATTACCAGCCTGGGGCCGCTGCTAATGGGCTTTGCAGCCTGGATGATGGGGACATCAAAAGGTTATCAAGAACTGCATGGTATGCAACACCACGACTACGATTGGCGTAAAGCTGATAAAGTTTACCTTTATCCGGGACGAGATATCATTGGTTTGAATGTGCCTTGGTATCACCCTGAAATGGACGAAATGATACCGGAGGGTATCAGGGAGATTTATTGCAAGAAAGGTGAGCGCGATAAAGTGTTGGGTTTTTTGACAAGCAACCTTCCAGATATCGAGATTGTAGAAGAAAAGTTTCATCTGTGACGGCGGAGTGTATATGTGAGCTTTACCCGGCGTTACCCGTGGCCAGTCAAAAGGTCTACCCTTCGTTCCCCTTTAGAAACTACACGCAGCCTGATTCGGGTTCATGCCTTTGATGTGCTGCTGTGACGGATGAAAGAGAGATGTGCATCCATTTAACCTTTAAACTCCTGAAAAGCGCTTTAAGAGGCGTGATTCCAGTACTTTCCATGCACACGTTAAATTGACCGCGTCACGCCAAGTTGCTAGTTTACGCGCTCTTTCAGGTGTCGGCGGCCAAGGCCGCTGGTGAAACGGGAAGTTGGTGTTCAATCCAACGCTGCCCCCGCAACGGTGATCAAGTCAAGAGCCCTCGTTACCACTGTGCTGCATGAACGCATGGGAAGGTGAGTGCTTGGAAGTGTGGTGCGCTTCGCTTGTCAGCCCGGAGACCGGCCTGAAAGAAACGGCATCGAGCCAAACAGGCCGGGCGCAAACACTTTTATGTGTTCCTCTGCGTCAGGTGATAAAAAATCTCGCTGTGCGGGTTGGCACAGCGTGCAAGGGACCACCTTTCATGTCCAAGCATTTTTATGCCGCCTCGCTGCTTGCCAGCCTGGCTGCACTGCCCGTGGCGGCTCATGCCCAGGCGGTCGAACCCCGTTCGTCAACGTCGCAGGCGCTTGATCCGGTCGTGGTGACGGCAGCGCTCGCCCCGCGCACCGCTGCGCAGAGCCTGTCCTCCATCACCGTGCTGGATGAAGCCGCGCTGCGCCGCCAGGACCCGGTAAGCATGACCGACCTGCTGCGTGGCCAGCCGGGGGTAGATGTCAGCACCAACGGCAGCTTTGGTAAAAACAGCAGCGTCTATGTGCGCGGTACCGGCAGCGGTCAGAACGTACTCCTGATCGATGGTATCCGCTTGCGCTCCGCGACCAGCGGTGGCGCGGCCTGGTCGACGCTCGACCCGCGCATGTTCGAACGCGCCGAAATCCTGCGCGGCCCGCGGGGCAGCCTGTACGGTGCTGACGCCATTGGCGGTGTAATTCAGCTGTTTACTCATCAGGCGGATGACGACGGCCCCGCGCCGCGCTTCTCCTTCGGTGGCGGCTCGTTCAACACGGCCCGGACCAGCGCTGGTATCAGCGGGGCCGAGGGCGGCACCCGCTACAGCTTTGCCGCCAGCCACTTCAATACCGACGGTGAGCCCGTGCGCCAGGGCGGCGACGACAAGGGGTTTGACAACACCACGGCGCTGGCCCGGGTATCGCACACCTTCAATAGCGGCGCCGAGCTTGGCGTGCTGGCCCTGCGCGCCCGGGGCAACAATGAGTACGATGATGGCGAGAACGACTTCGTTCAGCAGGTGGCGGGCGTTTACGCTGAAATACCCGTGGTCGATCACTGGCGCTCGCGGGTGACACTCTCCGAGGCGCGTGATGAAAGCGACAATGTCGACACCTTCGGCGACTCCACCTTCGATACGCAGATTCGCACCGCGCGGTGGGAGAACACCTTCACCGCCGGTGTGCATGAATTCATCGCCGGCGCCGAGTACAGCGAAGACAAGGTTGAAAGCACCGTCGACTATAATGAAACCAGCCGCGACAACAGGGCGGTGTTCACCCAGGCGCTGTTCGATTTTGCTCCGTTTACCCTGCAGGCAAGCGCACGCTTTGACAGCAACGCACGCTACGGCGATGAACTCACCGGAAGTGTGGCGGTAGGGTTCGATGTCGATGCTCACCATACCCTGCGCGCCAGTTACGGCACGGCTTTCAACGCGCCCACTTACAATCAGCTGTTTTATCCGGACTTCGGCAACCCGGATCTCGAGCCGGAAACCTCCGATACCCTGGAGGCGGGCGTGCGCGGCCAGTACGCGCACTGGTTCTGGGACGCCGCGCTCTACCAGACCGATATCGACAACCTGATTGCCGGGCAGGGCGAGCAGTTCAACGTGCCCACCTCGCGCATTCGCGGCGCCGAGCTTGCTGGCGGTATGGAAATTGAGCAGTGGACGTTAGCCTTGGCACTCACCTATACCGATCCGGAAAACCGCCTGACCGGCAATCGCCTGCAGAACCGGGCGACGCAAAGCCTGCGCCTGGACCTGGATCGCGAGCTGGCCGAGTGGTCGCTGGGCGGCTCGTGGGCAGCGCAAAACCACCGTTACCGGGATGCGCAAAATCAGAGCCGGATGGGTGGCTATGGGATTATCAACCTGCGCGGGGGCTGGCAGTTTGCGCCGCTCTGGAGCGCGCGCCTTACACTGGAGAACGTATTGGATCAGGATTACATCACCACGCGCTCGTTTGATGGCGCTGATTATCTCAATGCCGGACGGGCGGGTTTTCTGAGCGTGCATTTTGGCCAGTAGTACACGTCGGCTGACGCTGGGCGTTGCACTGGGCCTGGCCCTTTGTCTAACGCAGGGCCTGGGGGCCGGTGCGGCGCAGGCGCATCACCACGGGCGCTGCGTTGTCGATGATCGTGACCGGGAAGTGTGCCTGCACAATCCCGCCCGGCGCATTGCCACGCTTTCACCGGGTGCCACCGAGCTTACCTATGCCGCCGGCGCTGGCGATCAGGTCGTGGCGGTGGTTTCCTACAGTGATTACCCACCCGAAGCCAAGGAGGTGCCATCGGTGGGCAGCCATACGCGCATTGATCTTGAAGCGCTGGTAAGCCTTGCGCCGGATCTGGCCGTTGGCTGGGTGACCGGCAATCCGGCCGAGCAGTTGGAAACCCTGGAAACACTGGGGGTGGCGGTATTCTACATCGAGCCGCGTAGCATCGAGGGTGTGGCAAGCGCGATCGAGCGGCTAGCCCGGTTGGCCGGCACCGAGCAGGCCGGGCAGCGCGTGGCGGATACCTTTCGCCAGCAGATGGGCATGCTGGAAACCCAGTTTGCCGGTCGCCAGCCGGTAAGCACGTTCTACCAGGTGTGGAATGAACCGTTGATGAGCGTGAACGACCAGCACCTGATCGGGCAGGTGATTCAGCTGTGTGGTGGCACCAACGTGGTAGGCGAGCAGCCCCGGCTGGTACCGCGTCTGGATGACGAGGTAGTGCTGGCCGCCAACCCGGAGGCTATCGTGGCCGGCGGGATGGGGGAGGAGAACCGCCGTTGGCTGACCCACTGGGAGCAGTACCCGCACCTGGCCGCCGTTGCCAACCAGCACCTCTTCTTTGTGCCGCCCTCTCTGATTCAGCGGCCCACGCCAAGGCTGGTGCAGGGCGCCAAGATTCTCTGCGACCAGCTGCAAAGCGTACGACGGCAGCGCGGGGCCTTGTAATGCGGCGTCTGCGCGGTCACTCAAGCCTGCCTTTAGGGATGCTTGCGCTTGCCGCACTGGGGGCGCTGCTGCTGGCGCTCAGCCTGGGCAGCGCGCCGCTTTCACTGAGCGAGCTTTGGGCGGCTGCCCGGGGCCAGGGCGGACTATTGGCCAGCACGCTGGTCTGGGAGCTGCGCCTGCCGCGCGCGCTGAGCGCCTTTGCCGTAGGCGGGCTGCTGGCGGTGGCCGGGGCATTGATGCAGGTACTGCTGCGCAATCCACTGGCGGATCCCTACGTGCTGGGGCTTTCCGGCGGTGCATCGATTGGCGCGCTGGCGGCCATGCTGGCGGGCCTGGGGGCACTGCTGATCTCCAGCGCCGCCTTTGCCGGGGCGCTGTTCTCGACCCTGCTGGTATTTGGCCTGGCCCATGGGCGCGGCGGCTGGACCCCGGCGCGGCTTCTGCTGACCGGCGTGGTGGTGGCTTCTGGCTGGGGCGCGGTGATTACCCTGATGCTTGCGCTCAGCCCGGCGGAGCGCCTGCCGGGCATGCTTTACTGGCTGATGGGCGATCTGGCCTACGCCCGGGCGCCGTGGCCGCCGCTGTTGCTGCTGATGGGGGTCTGCGCGGTGCTGGTGCCGCTGGGGCGAAGCCTGAACGTGCTGGCCCGCGGTGCGTTACCAGCCGCGGCGCTTGGCGTGAACGTACGGCCTCTGGAGTGGGGCATTTACATCCTTGCGAGCCTGCTGACCGCTGCCGCCGTGACGACCGCCGGCAGTATCGGGTTTGTGGGCCTGGTCATACCGCACATGCTGCGCCTGATCGTGGGCAACGACCAGCGCCGGCTGTTACCCGCCTGCGCGCTGGCCGGTGGCACGCTGCTGGTACTGGCCGATACCCTGGCGCGCACCGTGATTGCCCCGGAGCAGCTGCCGGTCGGCGTGATTACGGCGCTGCTGGGCGTGCCGACGTTTTTATTCCTGCTGCACCGGAGCCGCTGATGGGATTACTTGCCGCCCATCAGCTGGTGATAGACGTGCCCAACCGGCCCGCGCAGCCGCTCGATCTCACCATCACGCCCGGCCAGGTATGGGGCGTGCTTGGCCCCAACGGCGCCGGCAAGACAACGCTGCTGCATACCCTGGCCGGGCTGCGCGCGCCGCGCTCGGGCAGCGTGACGCTGGATGACACGCCGCTTGCAAGCCTTGGCCGCCGCCAGGTAGCCCAGCGCCTTGGGCTGGTATTTCAGGAGCGTATGGAGAGCTTTCCCGCGACGGTGCTGGAAACCGCGTTGATTGGCCGCCACCCGTTTCTTTCGGCCTGGCAGCAGGAGGGCCGCGCCGACTATACCCGTGCGCAGCATGCGCTTGAGTGCCTGGATATTGCCCACCTGCGCGATCGTCTGATGAGTACGCTTTCCGGCGGCGAGCGCCAGCGGGTAGCGCTCGCCACGCTGCTGACTCAGGACCCCGCCATCTGGCTTGCCGATGAGCCCACCAACCATCTGGATCTTCATCACCAGAGTGCCGTGATGGCGCTGATGGCCGAGCAGGCCGGGAAGGGTAAAAGCGTGGTGATGTGCCTGCACGATCTCAATCTGGCGGCGCGCTGGTGTGATCACGTGCTGCTGCTTTACCCGAACGGCGAGGCGCGCGTGGGCGAGCGCGATGCGCTGTTGATCACGGAGATTCTGGAGCCGCTGTTTCAGCAGCGCCTGGCGATGGGAGATATCGACGGTAACCGGGTGTTCATGCCCAGGGGTTAGCGATGCGAGAGGCTTAGGCGTGATAAAACCGCATCAGCCGCTCGCCATTGGCGGTGGTCAAAAGCTCGGCCTGCACGCCGAACGTCTGCTGCAAGCGCTCTGACGTAAGCACGGCCTGGGGCTTGCCGGCGGCGACCAGCTGCCCGCCATCCATGATGCCCAGCCGGTCGCAGGCCATGGCCTGGTTAAGATCGTGCAGGGTAATGATCACCGTGATGGGCAACTGCCTCACCAGCTCGAGAATCGACAGCTGGTGGCGGATATCCAGGTGGTTGGTGGGCTCGTCCAGCAGCAGGATTTTCGGCTGCTGCGCCAGCGCCCGAGCGATGTGCACACGCTGACGCTCGCCGCCGGAAAGCGTATGCCAGAGCCTGCCTGTCATGTTCGCCATGTCCACGTCCACTAGCGCCTGATCCACGATAGCATCGTCCTCTTCAGTCCAGGAACGAAGCGCCGAGAGAAACGGCGTGCGGCCCAGCGCCACCACCTGGCGCACCTGAATGCGGTCAGTGGTTTCGGCCTGCTGTTCCACCAACGCGATGGATTGGGCGATATGGCGCTGGCGCATCCTGGCGAGAGACTTGCCGTCCAGCAGCACGCGGCCGGCCTTGGGTTTGCTCAGGCCCGCCAGCAGGCGCAGCAAAGTGGTCTTTCCCGAACCGTTGGGCCCAATCAGCCCGAAGGTCTGGCCGGGCGCTACTTCAAGGGAGACATTCTCGAGCAGGGTATGGCCGTGAACCCGCCAGCCCAGATTTTCAGCGCTCAGGTTCATGTAGCTCTTCTACCCCTGACCAGAATCAGCGCAAACGCCGGCGCGCCGATCAACGAGGTAATTACCCCGATGGGCAGTACCTGGCCCGGCACGATCACCCGCGAAAGAATGTCCGCGCCAATCAGAAACAGCGCGCCCGCCAGCGCCGAAGCGGGCACCAGCCGGACATGCTGACTACCGACGATAAAGCGCATGGCATGCGGAATCACCAGCCCCACAAAACCAATGGCCCCGACCATGGAGACCATGACCGCGGTGACCAGCGCCATGGCAATGATCAGCAAGGCGCGGATGGGGCGCACGGCAATGCCCATGGAGGCAGCGCTGTCGGTGCCGAAGGTAAATGCATCCAGCGCCCGCCGATGCCACAGGCAGATGAGCAGGCCGCCGAGCGCTGCAGGCAGCGCCAGCGCCGCATCCGTCCAGCGCACGCCGGAAAGATTGCCCAGCAGCCAGAACAGGATGCCGCGGGCCTGCTCGGCGTTGGCGGATTTGGCGATGATAAAGGCGGTCAGCGCGTTGAACAGCTGAGAGCCTGCAATGCCCGCCAGAATGATCGCCCCGGCGGCCTGGGTGCCGCGCCCGCCGCCGGTGCCGCTGCTGGCCGCGTGGGCCAGAAGCACCACCAGGCCAAACGCCAGCCCGGCACCGGCAAAGGCTCCGGCGGAAAGCGTCAGCGCACCGGCGCCCAGGCCCGCCACCATGACCGCCACCGCGCCGGTAGAAGCCCCCGCTGAAATGCCCATCAGATAAGGGTCAGCCAGCGGATTGCGCAGCAAGGCCTGGAGCACGACGCCCGCCAGCGCCAGGCTGGTGCCGCAGCAGGCCGCCACCACGGCGCGGCTCAAGCGGTAGTTCCAGATGATGCCGGCATCGATACGGTCAACCGCGTACTCAGCACCCCACAGCTTGTTGGCCAGCACCTTGAGGATCGTATCCACGGGAATCGACGTTTCGCCGATGGCGGTGCCCGCCAACAAGGCGGCCAGCAGCATTAAAGGGGCCAGCCAGCACCCGTTCAGGCGTAGGCGGATGAATGTCATGGGAGTCACTTCCAGATACCGATGGGTGTAAACTCGGCGGGCGGCCGAAGGCGCAAGGATAACGCACTAGACGCCTCGGGTGTGGGCGGCTGCCCGGTAACAGGCTGGCCTGAGCCTTGCGCTTTCCTTATACTAACCGGTTATTGTAAATACTTTTCAAGCGCTTGGCTCCATCGTTATCTTCTTGTCGGTTATGAATGATTTTCAGGTGCGTTACGCCGCCCGCAGGTGTTTAACTCCTGCCCGATCCACTGTTTTCACCGCTGCCAACGCCGCTTCGTCATCGCGGTAGGAGTTTACGTGTCAGAGTTCCCTTTTGCCGCCGTGGTCGGCCAGCACGCGCTCAAGACGGCGCTGCTGCTCAACGCCGTCAACCCGCGCATCGGCGGGGTATTGATCAGCGGCCCGCGGGGCAGCGCCAAATCCACCCTGGCTCGGGCGCTGGCCGCCATCCTGCCGGCCACGAGCCTTGGCCCGTCGCCGTTTGTCACGCTGCCGCTCGGGGCAAGTGAGGAGCGCCTGACCGGCAGCCTGGATATTCAGAAAGTGCTTACCGAGCGCGAGGCCGCCTTTCACGAAGGGCTTCTGGCCAAGGCGCACAACGGCGTGCTCTACGTCGATGAGGTCAACCTGCTGCCCGACACCCTGGTGGATCTGCTGCTCGATGTGGCCGCCAGCGGCGTCAATATCGTCGAGCGCGACGGCCTGAGCCACTCTCACCCGGCGCGTTTTGGCCTGATCGGTACCATGAACCCGGATGAAGGCGAGCTGCGCCCGCAACTGCTGGACCGCTTCGGCCTCTGCCTGGAGCAGCCGGCCTCTATCAGCGTGGAAGAGCGCATCGCCATCGTGCGCCAGCGCGAAGCGTTCGACCGTGACCCCGCAGGCTACGCGGCGGATTTTGACGCCGAGCAGCGCTCGCTGACCCAGCGCATCGAACGCGCCCGGCAGCGGCTCGACGCGGTAAGCGCCCCGGACTGGGTATACGAGCAGATCGCCAGGCGCTGCGAGTCGGCGGGCGTCGAGGGCCTGCGCGCTGACGTGACCTGGCACCGCGCCGCCCAGGCCCACGCCGCCTGGCAGGGCCAGGAAGCCATCGATCAAACTGATATCGACACCGTCGCCCCCTGGGTGCTTTCGCACCGGCGCACCCGGGAAGAGACGCCGCGCGCCTCAAACAATCCGCCACCTGCTCCGCCCTCTGAACAGAGCGGCGGCGGCTCGCCGCCCACTGGCAGCAAGGCTCAAGCAGGCAGCGGCGCGGGGCAGCCGGGCGAGGCGGGGCAGTGGGGCGCGATGCCTCCCGTTAATCAAACCCGGCAGACGGAAGCGGCGGCCCTACCTGAAGCTCCAATGCTGCCGGGTAGCAAGCGCGGCGCTGCCGAAGGCGGCGCCCGCAAGGGCCACCAGTTGGGGCACGGGGCGCACACACGCACGCTGCCTCCCGCGCCGCGCCTGGATACCTTTGCCACGCTTGCCGCCAACCGCGGCGCCTGGCCCTGGCAAACACTCCGCTACCGCCCGGCGCGGGCCGGGCAGCCGAAGGTACATCTGGTGCTGCTGGATACGTCCGGCTCGACGTTGGGCCAGCGCCTGCTGGGCCGTGCCAAGGGCTGGGTCGAGTCACTTGCTCGCCAAGCGTATCTGGGGCGTGAGCAGATGGCGGTGTTTGGCTTCGGCAACGACACCATCACCTCGTTGCTGCCCCGCCAGCGTGCGCCCAAGAGTCTGGCGGCCCGGCTCGATTCGGCGGAGGGCGGGGGCGGCACGCCGCTGCGCGCCATGATCGTTCAGGCAGGCCAGCTGGTGCGCCAGTGGCAGCGCCGCGAGCCGGGCCTTGCCATTCATACCTACCTGATTACCGATGGCCGCACCCGGGAGTCCCTTGTGGGTCTGGCGCCGCCAGGCGACTGCCTGGTGCTGGATACCGAAGGCGCCAGAGTCAAGCGCGGCCAGGGGGCAAGGCTTGCCCGGGAGCTTGACGCACGCTACTGCACACTGCCAATCAAGGAGTTTTCATGACGGACCATCAACGCCGCATGCAGCGCAAGAAAGACGTGGTCGATGAGCGCATCAGCCAGGCGACGCAGGAGCGCGGCGTGCTGATTCTCCTGAAGGGCAACGGCAAGGGCAAAAGCAGCTCCGCCTTCGGCACCATGGCGCGCTCCCTGGGCCACGGCCAGCGCTGCGCCGTCATTCAGTTCATCAAGGGCCGCCGCGAGACCGGCGAGTACCTGTTCTTTCGCGACCATCCAAGGCTCGACTGGCACATCATGGGCCACGGCTTCACCTGGGAAACCCAGGACCGCGAGCGGGATATCGAGGCCGCAGAGGCCGCCTGGGCCGTGGCCAAGGGGTTACTCGAGAACCCGGAGTACGGGCTGATCGTGCTCGATGAAATGAGCTACATGTTCAAGTACGGCTACCTGGATACCGCCCCTGTGGTCGAGGCGTTACAGCGCCGCCCGGCGCACCAGAACGTGATCATCACCGGACGCACCATGGCTACACCGCTTCAGGAGATCGCCGACACCATCAGCATCGTGCAAGACGAGCGCCACGCGTTTCGCGGCGGCGTCAAGGCGCAAGCGGGGATCGAATACTGATGAGCCAACCTTCTGCCAGCTGCCCCGCGCTGTTTATTTCGGCCCCCGCCTCAGGCCAGGGCAAAACCACGCTAACCGCCGGGCTTGCGCGGCTGCTGCGCAATCAGGGCAAGGTGGTGCGGGTGTTCAAGACCGGCCCGGATTATCTCGACCCGCAGATTCTCGCCCAGGCCTCCGGCCAGCCGGTGGATCAGCTCGACTTATGGATGGCAGGTGAAGCCTACTGCCGCCAGCGCTTTTATGAAGCTGCTATCGAGGCCGACTTGATTCTGGTGGAAGGCGCCATGGGCCTTCACGACGGCGAGCCATCCAGCGCCGATCTGGCCGCGCTGTTTGGCATTCCCATGGCCATCGTGATGGATGTCAAAGGCATGGCCCAAACCGCCGCCGCGCTGGTAACGGGGCTTGCTGGCTTTCGTGACGATATCCATGTTGCCGGGCTGATTGCCAACAATTGCGGCTCCCAGCGCCACCGGGAGCTGATTGAAGGCGCGCTGCTTGACACCCTACCGTTCTTGGCCGCCGTACCCCGTGACCCTGAATTGACACTTCCCGAGCGCCACCTGGGGCTGGTGCAGGCCGAAGAGATTCGTTTTGAGCTGGAAGTTCGTTTTGAAGCTGCGGCGCAGGCGCTGGAAGCCGCGGGGCTGCTGGACGCGCTGGCCACGCTTTCGCCGGTCAGTTTCAGTGCGCCGGCCGAGGCGCTTCCCGCGGTGCCGCAGGCGCTGACCGGGCATACGATAGGCGTGGCCCGCGATGCGGCGTTCAGCTTTATCTATCAGGCCAACCTGGATGTACTGGCGCAGATGGGCGCGCGCGTGCGCTTTTTCTCACCGCTTGCCGATGCCGACCTGCCCGAATGCGATGCGCTGTGGCTGCCCGGCGGCTACCCGGAGCTTCACGCGCAGGCGCTGGCGGCGAACACCGCCATGCGCGATGCCATTAGAGGCTTCTTTCGCGCGGGCAACCCCATTCTCGCCGAGTGTGGTGGCATGCTGTATAGCCTGGAAACGCTCACCGACTATGCGGAGAATACTCACCCCATGCTCGGTTTACTGCCGGGGCACGGCGCCATGCGCGGGCGCCGAGGCTGCCAGGGTATGCAGACCGCCGAGCTGCCCGAAGGGCCCATTCGCGGCCATGCCCACCATCGTTCAATGGCCGGTCAAACACCTGAACCCATCGCTTACGGGCGCCGTCAGCGCCACCCCGCACCTGGCGAGCCGATCTACCGTGCCGGGCGCCTGACCGCGACCTACTTGCACCTGTTTTTCCCGAATAACCCAGCCGCAGTGGTGCGTCTTTTCAGCCACGCTCCCGGCAACGATTCAGCGCAGGCCACGGCCGCAAGCTCCCATATTGAGGAATCCTTTCATGCAGTTAAATAAAATTCCCGCCACGGTTGTGACCGGCTTTCTGGGTAGCGGCAAGACCACGCTGCTTGCCAATATCCTGCGCCAGATCACCGGCAAACGGATCGCCGTGATCGTCAACGAATTCGGCGAGCAGGATATCGACTCCAGCCTGCTGCGCAGCTGCGCCCTCGACTGTGAGCCCGGTGAAGGCCAGGCGCTCGAAGGGGACGACGGCATCTATGAACTCGCCAACGGCTGTATCTGCTGCACCGTGGAAGAGGAATTTCTGCCGGTGATGAAAAAGCTCGTCGAGCGGCGTGGCGATATCGACCATATCCTGATCGAGACCAGCGGCCTGGCGCTGCCAAAACCCTTGGTGCAGGCGTTCAACTGGCCGGACGTCCGCCAGCACTGCACCGTGGATGCCATCATTACCGTGATCGACGGCCCCGCCGTGGCCGCCGGGCGCTTTGCCAGCGACGAAGCCAAGGTCGCCGCCCAGCGTCTGGCGGATGACAGCCTGGACCATGACCCCAGCCTGCAAGAGCTTCTTGATGATCAGTTAAGCGCGGCGGATTTAGTCCTGGTGACCAAAACCGATCTGCTGAGTGTCGATGAAAAGGCCCGGGTGGAAGCGCTGGTGCAGGCGCGGGTACCGGCCTCGGTCAAGACGCTGTTTATCGACCAGACCCAGGCCACTGATACGGCCCAGCTGGAAGCCCTGATGGGCATTGGCGCCGCCAGTGAAGCGCATATCGACAAGATTACCAATCATCACGACAAGCACCACGCCGAAGGCGCGCACCACGACCACGCCCACGACCACTTCGATTCCTGCGTGATTACCCTGGGCGAAGTAGACGCCACCGCCCTTGAAAGCAACCTGCAGGCGCTGCTGAAAAGCCACGAGATCTACCGCGCCAAGGGCTTTGCCGCTATCCCCGGCAAGCCCATGCGCCGGGTGATTCAGGCGGTGGGTGAGCGTCTTGAGGGCTACTTCGACCGGCTATGGCGCGAGGACGAGCCGCGCCAGACCCAGCTGGTATTTATCGGCCGCGGGCTTGATAGCACCGAGCTGCACGAGGCGCTGGCTGCTGCCGAGACTGCGGCGACACCTTAATGCATCTATTTGCCGCCAAGCCCGGAGGCTTTGTCGACGATGAAGGCATCGTCGATCTTCAACAAAGCCCCGCCGAGATCGTCATTCTCTCCGCCGCCGACAGCAATCTTTCGGCGCTGGCTCAGGCCGCCGAGCGGTTGGGGGAGGCGTACCCCTCGGTGCGCCTGGCCAACTGGATGAACCTGATCAAGCCGGCGGCGTATGATCTCTACGAAGATCGGGTGCTGGAAAAGGCCCGGTTGGTGGTGGTGTCGCTGTTAGGTGGCAAGGGCTACTGGCAGTATGGTCATGAGCGCCTGCTGGCCTGGGCGGCGGCGAAGCCGGAGCGCCAGCTGATTCTGGTGCCGGGCTGCGACGCGCCGGATGACGCGCTGCTGGAAGACTCGAGCATCGGCTTCGATGACGCCTACCGCGTGTGGCGCTACCTGCGTGAAGGCGGCGTAGATAACGCCGAAGGGCTTTTGCGCTTTATTGCCAGCCACTGCCTAAGCCGTGCGTTTGCCTGGCAGGAGCCCAAGGTGATTCCGGCGGCAGTGATTTACGCGCCTCAAGAGGACGGCCCAACCCGCCCGGCGGCCAGCCTCAGCGAGTGGCGCAAGCAGTATGAAGGCAACCGGCCGGTGTGCCTGCTGCTGTTCTACCGCAGCCATTTGCAGGGCGCCAACACCGGCGTGATCGACGGCATGCTGGCCGCACTTGAGGCCGAAGGGCTGGCGCCGCTGGCGGTGGCCGTGGCCTCACTGAAAGAGGGGCCGTGCATCGAGTTTGCCAATCATCTCATCGAGCAGACCGGCGCCTCGCTGATCATCAACACCACCAGCTTTTCGGTGAACCGCAACGCCGATGAAACCGATGGACTGGGCGATGAAATGCACAGCCTGTTCATCGGCCGGCCCGTGGTGCTTCAGGCGATGCTGGCCAGCAGCACGGTGGAGGACTGGCAGGGCATGGCCGCCGGGCTGCACAGCCGCGATGTGGCGATGCAGATCGTGCTGCCGGAAATGGACGGGCGGGTGATCACCCGGGCCGTGGGCTTCAAGGCCGAGGCCTTTTTTAACGAGCGCTGCCAGCTCTCGATTACTCACCACGCGCTGCACCCGGAGCGTGCGGCGTTCGTTGCAAAGCTTGGCCGGCGCTACTGCTGGCTGCGTGAAACGCCCAACGCGCAAAAACGCATCGCCCTGGTCATGGCCAACTACCCCAACCGCGACGGGCGCATCGGCAACGGGGTAGGGCTGGATACGCCCGCCTCGACGCTGAATATCCTGAGCGCCCTGCAGGGTGCCGGCTACCCGGTGGACGAGCTGCCCGCGGACGGCGACGAGCTGATCCGCCGGTTGCAAGGCGCGGTCACCAACGACCACGGCAGCCTCGATCAGCGCGCCTGCTGGCAAAGCATCAGTGTTGAGGAGTATCTGGCCTGGTTTCAAACCCTGCCCGCTACGCTCAAGAACACCATCTGGACGCGCTGGGGCGCGCCGCAAGACGACCCCAAGTGCCGCCAGGGGCGGCTGATGATCTCGGGTATCCGCCTTGGGGACACCTTTGTAGGCATTCAGCCCGAGCGCGACTTTATCGAGGACCTGACCCAGTCCTACCACGATATGGAGCTGGCGCCGCCGCACAGCTATCTGGCGTTCTACCTGTGGCTGCGCGAACACTACCGGGTAGACGCGGTGATTCACGTGGGCAAGCACGGCAACCTCGAGTGGCTGCCGGGCAAGAGCACTGCGCTCAGCGCCGAGTGCTGGCCGGATATTGCGCTGGGGCCGCTGCCGCACTTCTATCCGTTCATCGTCAACGACCCCGGCGAAGGGGCACAAGCCAAGCGCAGAAGCCAGGCGGTGATCATCGACCACCTGATGCCGCCGCTGGCCCGCGCCGAACTGTACGGCCCCATGGCCGAGTTGGAGGCGCTGTGTGACGAGTACTACCAGGCGCTGGATATGGACCCGCGGCGCGAGGCGCTGATTCGCAGCCAGATTCTTGCGCACCTGCGCGACACCGGCATCGACCGGGAACTCGCCCATGCGGTGAACGGTGAGTGCGAGGCCGAGATACTCAACGCCCTGGATACCTTCCTGTGCGATATCAAGGAAGCCCAGATCCGCCACGGCCTGCACATTCTGGGCACGCCGCCGCCGCGTGAAAAACGCGCGGGCACACTGGTGGCGCTGCTGCGCCTGCCAAGAGGCGAGGGCGTGGCAAGCCGCGGCCTGCTACACAATCTGGCCCGCGACCTGGCCCTCGATATCGACCCGCTGGCCGCTGGCAGCGAGCCGTGGCAGGGCGCCAGGCCCGCTATTCTCGCCGAGCAGCTGGATGCCCCCTGGCGCACCGGCGCGGACACCCGCGAGCGCCTGGAGCTTCTGGCCGAGCACTGGGTCAATGAGTACGTGCTGGGGGACCGCCCCCTTGAAGCGCTTACCCCCCATTTCCCCGCCACGGCGGAGCAGCTGCGCTTTGCCCGCACGCTGTGGGCGACCATGCAGCGCGGCGTGTCGCTGGAAATTCAGTCCCTGCTCGATGGCCTTGACGGGCTTTTCGTACCCGCCGGCCCCAGCGGCGCCCCCAGCCGCGGGCGGCTGGACACGCTGCCCACCGGGCGCAACTTCTTCAGCGTGGACAACCGCTCGATTCCATCGCCCGCCGCCTGGCGCTTGGGCGAAAAGTCCGCCCAGGCGTTCGTCGAGCGCTACCTGCAGGATAACGGCGACTACCCGCGCCGGCTGGGGCTCTCCATCTGGGGCACCGCCACCATGCGCACCGGCGGCGACGACATCGCCCAGGCCTTTGCGCTGATGGGCGTGAGGCCCAAGTGGTCGCTGGGCTCCCAGCGGGTGATCGATTTCGACGTGATTCCTTCGATGCTGCTGAACCGCCCGCGGGTGGATGTGACGCTGCGGGTGTCCGGCTTCTTCCGCGATGCGTTCCCCAATGTGATCCGCCTGTTCGATGCCGCCGTGCAGGCGGTGGCGAGCTTTGAAGAGCCCGGCGACAGCAATACCATCCGCCAGGCGGTGATGGCGCGCCAGAAAACGCTGCAAGACGAAGGCCTGAGCGCCGAGCAGGCGGCGCAAGAAGCCCGCTATCGCATTTTCGGCAGCAAGCCCGGCGAGTACGGCGCGGGCCTTAACCGGCTGATCGAGAACCGCAGCTGGGAAAATGCCGATGACCTGGCCGAGGCCTACCTGGGCGCCGGGGCCTACGCCTACGGCCAGTTTGCGGATTCCGGCACCGCCGCGCGAGGCGCCTTCGAGCAGCAGCTTCAGGGGCTGGACGCCGTAATGCAGAACCAGGATAACCGCGAGCACGATATCCTCGATTCCAACAGCTACTACGCCTTTCAGGGCGGCATGGCCAATGCCAGCCGGGCGCTTGCCGGTCAGGCGCCGGTGATCTACCACGCGGACCACGCCAACCCGGCGGTACCCAGGATTCGCACGCTGCAAGAAGAGCTTGCCCGGGTGATCCGCTCGCGGGTGCTCAACCCCAAGTGGATCAACGCCATGCGCGAACACGGCTATAAAGGCGCGTTTGAAATGGCCGCCACGGTGGATTACCTGTTTGCCTATGACGCGACCACCGACCTGGTGGCCGACTACCAGTACGCCCAGGTCAGCGACGCCTTGGTGCTCGACCCCGCCAACCAGCAGTTTTTGCGCGACCACAACCCGGCAGCCCTTGAAGAGATGGCCGAGCGCCTGCTGGAAGCCGCCCAGCGCGGCATGTGGCAGGCGCCCGGCGAACACGGCGCCGCCCTTGAAGACCTGCTGCTGGAAATGGACGAAGCCCGAGAGCGGGGCGGCCCATGAGCGAGCCGCAAGTAAAGGGCTGGTGCCCCGGCGCCTGGCGGCCAATGGCCACCGGTGACGGCTGGCTTGTGCGCGTGCGCCCGCCGCTGGGCGAGCTGACCCGCATACAGGCACTGGCGCTGTGTGAGGCCGCCGAGCGCTTCGGCAGCGGTTTGCTCGAACTGACCCGCCGGGCCAATATTCAGCTGCGCGGCGTGACCGAGGCCAGCTGGCCACCGCTGATGGCGTTTCTCATCGAGCATCAGCTGGTGAGCGACAGCAGTGAGGCCGAACGCCAGCCCCAACTGATGCTGGCCCCGGCGTGGCAAGCGGGGGACGCCACCCACACCATCGCCCGGCAGTTGCAGGCACGGGGCGCGGAACTTGCCGAAATGCCCGCCAAGGTAGGTATCGCCATCGACGCGGGCGCCGCGCCGGTGCTGCGCGATAGCCCCGCGGATTTTCGCATCGAGCGCTCGGCAGACGGTGGCCTGCTGGTGCGCCTGGAGGGCCACACGCTGGGCACGGCGGTGACCGATGCCGAGGCCGCCGTGGCGCTCTTGATTCGCCTGACCCACTGGTTCATGCAAAGCGGCGGCGCGGCGGTGGGGCGTATAGCCAAGCACCACGCACCGCTACCCGCCTGGGCGGTGGCGAATACGCCCCCGGCCCCGCCCGGCGCGAAACTGGCCATTGGCAAGCATGAGGGGGGCGTGGTGGCCGGCCTGCCGTTTGGGCGAGTAAGCGCCCAGACGCTGCGCGCGCTGGTCGCCTCGAAGGCGGTGAGCGCCCTGCGGGTAACGCCCTGGCGCAGGCTGCTGATCAAGCAGCCGGGCGCCGCCGCCATGCCAGCACTTGGCGAGGTCATTGTTCAGAATGACGATCCGCGGCTGGTGATGGACGCCTGCCCCGGCGCGCCTTTTTGCCAGCAGGCGAGTGTCGCCACCCACTCCTTGGCCGAGCGGCTGAAGGAGGTGGACGCCGCCAGCGTGCATATTTCCGGCTGCGCCAAGGGCTGCGCCCGGCGGCAACCGGCGGCCATTTGCCTGACCGGCCGCAACGGGCGTTTTGATGTCATTATCGACGGCCGCGCCGATAGCGCGCCGGTGGCTACCGGGCTGAGCGAGTCTGACGTTTTCATTTATCTGGAGAGTTTGGGTGCCTTACACCTATGAAACCCACGGCCCGGCGATTTACCGGGAGTCCTTTGCGATCATCCGCCGCGAGGCCGAGCTTGCCCGCTTTTCTGCAGAGGAAGAGACCGTGGCCGTGCGCATGATTCACGCCGCGGGGCTTGTCGAGCTGGCCGCGCATATCCATTTTCAATATGACGTGGTCAACAAGGCGCGCGCCGCTCTAGAGGCGGACGCGCCGATTCTGTGCGATGCGCGCATGGTATCCGAAGGCATTACCCGCAAGCGCCTGCCGGCGGATAACGCGATTATCTGTACCCTCAATGACGAGCGCACCCCCGCGCTTGCCCTTGAGATGGCCAACACCCGCTCGGCGGCGGCGCTCGAACTGTGGCGCCCGCACCTGGAAGGCGCGGTGGTGGCGATTGGCAACGCGCCTACGGCGCTGTTTCACCTGCTCAACATGCTCGAAGACCCGGACTGCCCGCGCCCAGCGGCCATCATCGGCTGCCCGGTGGGCTTTGTAGGCGCGGCGGAGTCCAAGGAGGCGCTGCTTGCCACGCCCGAGCTTCCCAGCTGCATCGTGCGTGGGCGCCTGGGCGGCAGTGCCGTGACGGTGGCCGCCATCAACGCCCTGGCGGATCGTATCGAATGAGCAAGGGTTGCGTGTTTGGGGTGGGCCTCGGGCCCGGCAGCCAGGATCTGATGAGCGTGCGCGCCGACCGGCTGATCCGTGGTGCGACGCATATCGCCTATTTCCGCAAGAAGGGCCGCCGTGGTCACGCGCGCAGCATCGTCGAGGGCCTGCTGGCGCCCGGCGTGGTCGAGATGCCCATGGAGTACCCGGTCACCACGGAAATTCCCTTCGATGACCCGCGCTACAATCAACTGCTCTCGACGTTTTACGAACACAGCGTGGCGCAGTTGATCGAGATGACCGAGGCCGGGTGCGATGTCGTCGTGCTGTGCGAAGGTGACCCGTTCTTCTATGGCTCGTTCATGCATCTGTATACGCGCTTGCGCAACCGCGTGCCGGTTTCCGTGGTGCCGGGGATTACCGGCATGTCCGCGGCGTGGACCGCTTCTGGGACCCCCATTACCTGGGGCGATGACGTGCTCACCGTGGCGATGGCGACACTGCCGGAAGACACACTTGTCGAGCGCATCCGCCAAACCGACGCGCTGGTGGTGATGAAGATCGGCCGCCACCTGGACAAGCTGCGCCGGGCGCTGAAAAGTGCCGGGCGCGAGGCCGACGCCTGGCTGATCGAGTACGCCGCCATGGAGAACCAGCGCGTGGTGCCGCTGAAGGATGCCGGCGACAAAGTGCCGTACTTTTCTATCGTGCTGATTCACGGACACGGGAGGCGCCCATGAGCGGCTGGGTCAAAATCGTCGGGCTGGGGCCGGGGGCGGAATCGATGATTACCCCGGAAGTCACGGCCGCGCTCGACCAGGCCACGGACGTGGTGGGCTACGTGCCCTACGTCGAGCGCGTCGCCCCGCGCGAGGGCCTGACCCGCCACGGCTCGGACAACCGCGAGGAGATTCGCCGTGCCGAGGCCGCGCTGCGCATGGCGCACGAGGGCCGCCGAGTAGTGGTGGTGTCTTCCGGCGACCCCGGCGTGTTTGCCATGGCAAGCGCCGTATTCGAAGCATTGGAAGCGGGCGATGCCGCGTGGCGGGCGCTTGATATTCAGGTACTGCCGGGGATTTCCGCGATGCTGGCCGCCAGCGCCCGCGCGGGCGCGCCGCTGGGGCATGACTTCTGCTGCATCAATCTATCCGACAACCTGAAGCCCTGGGCGCTGATCGAAAAGCGCCTGCGCCTGGCGGCGGAGGCCGACTTTGCCATGGCGTTCTACAACCCGCGCTCCAAATCGCGCCCGGTGGGGTTTGAACGCACCCTGGACGTACTGCGCGAAGCGTGCGAGCCCGAGCGCGTGATCATCTTCGCCCGGGCGGTGTCCACCCCAAACGAGTCTATCCGCGTGACGACGCTGGGTGAGGCCACGCCAGACATGGCCGATATGCGCACGCTGGTGATCGTTGGCTCCCGGCAAACGCGGTTGATCGAACGCAGTGGCGCGCCGCTGGTGTATACCCCGCGCTCAGCGTCGTGAATCGTCAAGCCAGGCCAGCACCTCATCGACGCCATGCACTTCAAGCCGGGCGGGAAGCTGGGGGCGGTCAACCATGATGACCGGCACGCCCAGCGCGCGGGCGGCATCGAGCTTGGCGCGGGCGCCGTCGCCGCCGGCGTTCTTGCACACGATGCGCTCGATTCGCTGGTGCTTGAGCAGGGCTAAATCGCCTTCCAGGGTGAAGGGGCCTCTATCCACGGTGGTGGTGAAGTGGGCAAGCGGTTGCGGGGCGGTGGGGGCATCCACCAGGCGAAGCACATAGTGGTGCTGGGGCCTGGCGGTGAACGCGGCCAGGTGCATGCGGCCAATGGCGAGCAGTACGCGCTGGGGCGGGCCTTCCAGGGCGCTTGCCGCCGCTTCGATACTCGCGACGTGCTGCCAGTCATCATGAGCGCCACGCCGCCATGCCGGGCGCGTCAGGGCAATCGCCGGTACGCCGGTTTGCCGGGCGGCGGCCAGCACGTTAAGGCTCATTTGTGAGGCAAATGGGTGGGTCGCATCGACAATATGGGTAATGCGCTGCTGGGTGATAAAAGCCGCCAAACCCTCGGCGCCGCCAAAACCGCCCACGCGGGTGGGCAGCGGCTGCGCTTTAGGCGCCTTGACGCGGCCTGCATAGCTGAAGATGGCGGCAATACCGCGCTTGCTTATGGCGCAAGCCAGGGCGCTGGCCTCACTCGTACCCCCAAGAATCAGGACATTTATCATGGCGTTAGTTGACAAGGCTTGCTGGCTCACATTGCTTGGGTGGGGGGAGAGTGGCACAGCGGGCCTGACAGCGGCAAGCCGCGAACTGTTGGAGAGTGCCGAGATCGTGTTTGGCGCCCGCCGCCACCTGCGCCTGCTGCCCCCGCTGAACGCGCAGATACGCGAGTGGCCGGTGCCGTTTGTTGATGGCATCCCCGCGCTTCTTGCCGAGCGCGGCCGCCGGGTGGTCATGCTGGTCTCCAACGACCCGTTCTGGTTTGGCGCGGGCTCAAGTCTCACGCGCCACTTGGAGGCGTTTGAGTGGAGCGCCGTACCGTCGCCCTCGACCTTCAGCCTGGCGGCGGCGCGGCTGGGCTGGCCGCTCGAGCGCTGCACTTGCCTTGGCCTGCACGCCAAACCACTCACTCGCATTCGTCCTTACCTGCAAAGCGGCCGGCGCCTGCTGGTGCTGCTGCGCGATGGCGCCGCCGTGGCTGAACTGGCCGCGCTGGTTATAACATTCGGCTTTGCGGATTCCCGGCTCACCGTGCTGGAAGCGCTGGGCGGCGCTGAGGAGCGCATCCGCACGCTGGCCATGGATGAAGCGCTCCCCGAGGATATCGCCCACCCGGTAGCGGTAGGCATTGAAGTCGCCGGTAACGGCCCCGCGCTTCCCCTGACGCCCGGCCTTTTAGATGCCTTTTTCGAGCACGACGGCCAGATCACCAAGCAAGCCGTGCGAAGCCTGACGCTTTGCGCACTGGCCCCCAGAGCCGGCGAGCGGCTGTGGGATATCGGCACGGGCTCTGGCTCCATTGCCATCGAGTGGCTGCTGGCCCACCCGGATAACCACGCCACCGGTTTCGAGCAAAACGCCGAGCGCGCCGCTCGGGCGCGGCGCAATGCGCGCAATCTGGGCGTCGATTGGCTGGACGTCAACGAAGGCCGCGCCCCGGAGGTACTCGAGAACGCGCCGCTGCCCGATGCGGTGTTTATCGGCGGCGGGCTTTCCCAAAAACTGTTGGACGCCTTATGGCAAGTGTTGCCCAGCGGCACACGGGTAGTGGCCAACGCGGTTACCCTGGAATCCGAAGCCCTGTTGGCCCACTGGCAGCAACAGGCCGGCGGCGAACTGCTGCGCCTGGAGCTGGCCCACGCCGCCCCCATGGGCACGCGCCGGGGCTGGAAAGCCAGCTACCCGATCGTGCAGTGGCGCGGCGCTCGATGACCAGCCAAACAGACGTCAGCACCGCGCACACCATCGCCGGGTTCGGCTTTCGCCCGCAAGCAACGCAGGCGTCGCTTGAGCAGGTGCTGGATCAGCTGATCGCCGAGCACGGCCCCATCGACCGGCTGGCGGCGGCGCACAGCATGCTGCCCCTGGTTCAAGCGCTGGGAAGCGCCCGCCACATTCCGGTAATAGGCGTGGCGGACGCAGCACTCCCCGGCGCCACCACGCTGACGCATTCCGCGTACAGCCTGCGTGAAAAAGGCACCGGCAGCGTGGCCGAAGCCGTGGCGCTGCTGGCCGCAGGCCACGGGGCGCGGCTCTTGGGCCCGCGCACAGTTTCAGACGATAGAAAGGCCACGGCCGCGGTGGCCACTAAAGCGTTGCAAGGAGTTGGATGATGACGGTTCATTTTATTGGCGCAGGCCCCGGCGCGCCGGATCTTTTGACGCTCAGAGGGCGCGATTTGATTGCCGCTTGCCCGGTGTGCCTGTACGCGGGGTCGCTCGTCCCCGAAGAAATTCTCGAGCACTGCCCAAAAGGCGCGTGCATCATCAACACCGCGCCGCTGTCGCTCGATGACATCATGCAGGAAATTAAGACCGCCCACGCGCAAGGCCAGGATATCGCCCGGCTGCACTCCGGCGATCTCTCGGTGTGGTCCGCCATGGGCGAGCAGCTGCGCCGCCTGCGGGCGCTGGATATTCCGTTTAGTGTCACCCCCGGCGTGCCCTCATTTGCCGCCGCAGCCGCAACGCTTGGCCAGGAGCTCACGCTACCCGGCGTGGCGCAATCCGTGGTGCTGACCCGCACGCCGGGCCGGGCAAGCGCCATGCCGGAAGGGGAAACGCTTGCCCACTTCGCCCGCACCGGGGCAACGCTTGCCATTCACCTCTCCATTCACAACCTGGCCCAGGTGGTGGAAAGCCTGACGCCGCATTACGGTAAAGAGTGCCCGGTGGCCATCGTGTGGCGGGCCAGCTGGCCGGACGAGCACGTGGTGCGCGCTCGCCTGTCCACGGTGGAATCCCTGATCGACCACACGCTCCAGCGCACGGCGCTGATTCTGGTAGGGCCGGTCCTCGAATCCGACGACTTCCAGGAAAGCAGCCTGTACGCGGTAGGTTATGATCGCCGCTTTCGGCCCCAATCGGCGGATTCGCCGTTTGCCGGTGGCGATGAAGAGGGCAGCGCATGATCACGCTCTCGCTGATCGGCATTGGCACCGGCAACGTCGACCACGTAACGCTCGCGGCGGTGCGCGCCTTGAACGAAGCCGACGTGATTCTGCTGCCGCGCAAGGGCGAGGCCAAATCGGACCTTCTCGACCTGCGCCGCGTACTCTGCGAAGAGCTTTTAGATAAAGCGGCCAGTACCCGCATCGTCGAGTTCGATTTACCCACCCGCGACGGCGAACGCCCGTACCTAAACGCAGTAGACGAGTGGCATGACGCCATTGCCAGCGTGTGGGCGGAGTTGATGGATAAGCATCTGCCAAACGGCGGACGCGTCGGCATGCTGGTATGGGGCGACCCCTCGCTTTATGACAGCAGCCTGCGCATCGCCAAGCGCCTGACGGACAGCGGTCGTGCGGTTGAGGTCAACGTCATCCCCGGCATTACCAGCCTGCAGGTGCTCACCGCCGAGCACCGCATACCGCTCAATGCCCTGGCGGGGGCGGTTCACATCACCACCGGCCGCCGCCTGCGCGAACGCGGCTGGCCTGAAGATGCCGCCACGGTAGCCGTCATGCTCGACAGCGGCGGGGCGTTTACCGCGATCAAGCAAGAGGGCGTTTACATCTGGTGGGGGGCGTATCTGGGCATGGAGAAGCAGTGCCTGATAGAAGGGCGCCTGCATGAGGTAAGCGCGCAAATCATCGAGCGTCGCACCATGCTTCGCGAAGCCTACGGCTGGATAATGGATTGCTATTTGATGGCGCGCGAGCCGCTATTATAGACCTGAGTAGAGTGCGGCTGATCATGGAATATTTCTAAAAATCTGTAGATTTGATAGGCTTCATGCGTACTTAAAGGAATTATTCCGATGCAACAAGATGTGCGTATTATTTCTCGTTCAGCCGTTTTTAGTCGCTGGATTTTTCCCGCCATATGGTTAATTGTTGCCAGCTTCATAACGTCGTCATTTTTGTACCATTTGGATGGCTTTACAATATTCATATTGTTTCCCTTTGGCATGATCGCTTTTATGGTTTTTTCGTGGAAAAAAGCTTACGCGGGTGTCGCTAACCGTGTGTACGATAACGGCGAAAGCCTGACGTTTGTGTATGGAAAAGAGCGACAGCAAGTCTATTTGAAGGATGTGATGAACATCAATTACGAGTCCATGGTGTCTCCCGATAAGGTGATCCTTACATTGCGAGCCACTGACGTTCAGAATTCCTCGACCCGCGAAGTAGCTTTTCTTCCGACCAGAACCAATTGGAACACCGGCGATATATCGTTTAGAAAACTAAGGCGTGAGAATCGTGTTTACGAAGAGTTAATCGAACGAGTCGACGCGGCAAGGCGTCATGCCGATAAGTCGATTTAGCTCGGTTCTCATTGGCTTATAGAAAGCGCAGCATCGCCGTAATTAAATTTTTCTAAAACGTAGCAATTTTTCTATTCCTCAAACCATCGGGAGTACGTCATGAGCTTTTACGTCTACCTTTCCGGCGAGATCCACACCGACTGGCGCGACGAAATCCAGCGCGGCGCCGAAGCCGCGGGCCTGGATATCGTCTTCACCGCCCCGGTCACCGACCACGACGCCAGTGACGCCGCCGGCGACCACCTGGGCGTGCCGGAAAACGGCTTCTGGCGCGACCACCAATCCTCCAAGGTCAACGCCATTCGCACCCGCACGCTGATCGAACAGGCCGACCTGGTCGTGGTGCGCTTCGGCGACAAGTACAAGCAGTGGAACGCCGCGTTTGATGCGGGCTATTGCTCGGCGCTGGCCAAGCCGTATATCACGCTGCACGCTGAAGATATTGTTCATCCGCTGAAGGAAGTGGATGCCGGGGCGCAGGCTTGGTGTACGACTACCGAGCAGGTCGTGGAAACGCTAAAGTACGTGCTGAAAGCGTAAGCAAGCCTGAGAAACACCTGCAGGCCTACTGAGTTCCGTAAATACCATCGCTCTCTATGAGCTATAGCCGTAGAGAGCTGTCGTAGGAGCACGCTTCAGCGCGCGAAGGGCAGCGCCAGCTGCCCCAATACCGCTAAAGAGCTCACTTCCCCTCATAAAAATTGGCTTAAGCTCATTCCCTGACCTTTCTTCCGCAACATCGCCTACCCGAATTTCACGCAGCCTTAAGACCTATTGCTTAATAATGTCATGAAATTACCACGTGACCGAAGGAAAATTCATGGATAGAGTATGATGGAAAAATGAGCAAAACGAGCGGGCACCCTAACAATGAATATGCTGCCTAACAATTAGTCAACGACATTCGAATCAATACGTTGTGGTTTGTACGTGAGCTGCATAACATCAATAAATGCGCCGACGAGTTTAAGGGTGTTATACAGTCGGATAGATAATCACTGTTAAGTTTTAGGGGAAGCATGAAGCTCAAAAAGTTACTGTCGCTGGATTTCATGCAAGGTTTTCAATCTTTATTGGAGTCAGACTTTGAAAACCGACTGTTTGTAGCCAGTTTAAGAAATTATGCGTCACATGGTAATCCACTGAGATTTCACAACTTCGCGTTCTCGATGAGAGAGCTGGTGCTTCATGTAATACAAAGAAAAGCTCCACCTAAGAAAGTAAAAAGGGCTACTTGGTATGAGCGCGAGAGTGATAAATATGAAGTTACAAGAAGACAGCAGCTAAAATATTGCGCACAATCAAATATATCAGATGCTTATCTTGGTAATGCAGTTCTTGAGCATCTTAATGAATGCATTTCTGAGTTCCTTGATGAATTTAAATTCTTCAATAAGTACACACATATTACAGAGAAGTATTTTGATGTTTCGCCAAGTTCATTTTTTCAGGACGCTAAGGTAATTATTAGAATAGCGAAAGACTCTCTAAATCAATTGGAGGATCTTGAAAGGATAGTTGTTAATGCCCTTGAAGAAAAGATAAGAAATGCGGTTGTTTCAACGGCTGTAAGTGCAATACCTGATAGCCTGTCTATTCTAGCAAATCATGTCTACATCGAGTACACCGAAGTGTATGAGATCGAGTGTACCGGGATAGATGATCAGTTTATTTATGTTACAGCTCAAGGAAATGTACACGTCACACAGGAATACGGGCCAAAAAATGACTTATGTGAAATTAGTGAATGTTACCCTTTTACTTTGAGAATGAAATCTCATGTTGAGAATCCAGAGGAATTTACAATCGAGTCTGAAAAGTTGGATGTGGATACATCATCATGGTACGAATAGAACTTAACAAAGCGGTGAAATGCGTTCCACTGCGCTCCAGCGGACTCGCTATCGCTCGCTATTTACCGAGGCGTTAGGATTTATGCAGATGAATAAGAATCTCTATAAATATATGGAGCCGCGAATTCTTGACGCATCACTAGTCCGTCAAGGCTTTATTGGATTCAAGTGTTCAAAGCCTGAAGAATACAATGATCCATACGAGCTTTTTCTAAGCGTAGACACAAATGTTGATACACAACTACTAGCATTCTATAGAGATTCACTCGGGCAACTACCTCAGTATCCCACGTCTTGTTTCTCAAGATCACCCGTGGTTGTTCCTATGTGGGCACACTATGGTCATGCGTCCAGAGGCTTCGTAATAGAAATCGACGAAAAAATGCTCATTGATTACTGCTCAGAGGCATCGGTCGATGATGTTGAGTACACGGACTCGGCCAATAAAGATTTAGAAGGTTTACTGGCGCGTGCATTCGTTACATGTAAGCCGAGACATACTTTTTTTCTTCATAAAGCAGTTCTTCATTCAGCGTATTTTACAAAACAATCTTCTTGGAGCTATGAAAAAGAGCGACGTGTTGTTTTTTCTATAGACAGTATTGAAAATGTAGATGGAAATATGATTGCTTTTCTTCCGACAAGCTGTGTTAAATCAATTATCGCGGGAGCTAAGGCGACTGATGAGTCTATAGAAAAAGGTCGGAGATATTCTGACTATATCGGCTGCGGATTTTATACCTCTAAGATTGGGAAGAGTTATCCTGAAAAGTATCTGGTTTCTGGAGATAATTCCCCTCATATATTTGATGGTAGCGATATCGTTAGTGCTAAGTCAGCGTGTAAGCAGTGCTTGGAGCCTATTCCTGAAGTAAGGAAAAATAGTAAATTGTGCTCTTGGTGCGCAATCACAGACGCTCACGCTGAAAGTGCCACAGAGAATAATGTGTATCGATTTCTGGATCACGCCGACATTCTAGAGCGGCATATAAAAGGCATGGAGGATATCTGGAGTGGAAAGTCCTAACAATCGCAGGCAATCCGACGGCTTTTTCTTTTCGCCTTCGGCTCCATTACAAATCCGCGGTTGCTGCGGACTTTAGGACTGATCGTAATGCCCCCCAATCGCAAAAACGTATATGGAGGTGTCGTCGAAACGGTATATGAGCCTGTCTTTCTGTGAGATACGCCGTGACCATAGGCCTGATAAGTTGTGTTTCAGCGGTTCAGGTTTGCCTATTCCAGTGGATGGGTCGTCGGAGCGGAGCATTTCTTTCAGCAATTTGCACAGCGCTTTGTGCAGCTTCTTGTCTTTCTCTCGCATCGTTTCATAGGCTTCCCAAGTGCTGCCCTCAAATACCAGTGATCTCATTCATCTGCTCATCATTGGGTGTGTATCCTTGGCCACGGCTGTGAGTCTCGAGAGAGGTCGCAATCTGCTGCATCAGGTCTCGGTTCTGGAGCACCTGCAGGGTTTCCTGTTCTCTTTCCCAGTCTTCAGCACTCATGATGACGAAAGCCTCTCCGGCGCGGCGTGTCACCTTGAGGGGTTCATGGTTGTTAACCACCTGCTCTACAAGGCTTTTCAGGTTGTCTCTAAATTTGTTTACACTGATGATATCCATAATTCCACCATTACGTACGGAAACTCCGTACAACTGTATCGCAATAGCCCTAACAAGACCAGTGATGGCTACGTCTACCAAATTGCAGCTTCGTTTCCATTCCGTAGCCGCGCAGGCTAGCAGCATTATAAAACAACGAGTTTAAAAATGACCCTATCAGGCAGCTGCCTCTGCGGCGGCGTCCAATACGAAATAACCGGCCCCCTTACCGACGTTTACCACTGCCACTGTTCCATGTGCCGCAAACTCCACGCGGCCGCGTTTCGAACCTGTGCCAAGGTACAGGCTAGTGACTGGCGAATCGTCAGTGGGGAAGAGCTGCTCAAAACCTATGAGTCGTCGACGGGGGAGTTCAAGGTGTTCTGCTCGACCTGTGGCTCCAGCATTCATACCCGGTTCATGGAAAAGCCGGAGATTTACGCGCTTCCCCTTGGCACTCTCGACGTTGATCCCGGTGTGCGCCCAAATCGCCATGTGTTCGTGGGTGACAAGGCGCCGTGGTTCGAGATTGCCGATGATTTGCCCCAGTTCACTGAAAATGGCTGAAGCAGTGTTGCTCGGGCTTAATATCATTTTCCAAGCCCAGCCATTACTCTATGCACCCAGCTTACCCAAGGCGCTCCATCGATCTTATGACGAGAAAAACACTAGGCTTGAAGGTCAAACGGCAGCAAGAGGCCAAACCCGCCGGCGTCGTTGAGGATCAATTCCTTGATGATCCCGAAAAACGCTTTCTAAATGGCGTTGCGATTCATCCGTGTCCACGCATTGGGCTGGAAGCCGGTTGCACCGAGCGCAGCATGCGCGCCATGGACTTGATCACGCCCATCGGCATGGGTCAGCGTGGGCTAGTCCTCGCATACCTGGGCTGCGGCAAAAACGACGCAGCTTAAGCATATACATTAGGCCGTGGGTCCGATTTGTTAGTAAGCTGCATCGCATATTACATACCATCTATGCGATAAAAACACATGATGATCGGAAGCATGAAAATGAAAGTTTGGAGTTTAACATTTTTAGGTGTGCTTGCTGTGGGGTCGACAACTGCATTTGGGCAGTTACCTTCGCAGGAGAGCCCCTATGTCGGTAGAGAAATATTGACTGAAGAGCAGCGCAGCGATGCATTATCGCAGCTAAAAAACACGCGGGACCAGTGGCAAGAAAAAATCCAGAATATCGAAGACTCGCTGTTGTCCCGCCGGCTGAACAATGACATGCTTATTCTGTACCGTGATATGCATGAAAACCTGCTTTTTGATGATCAGGCTTATCGTCTTTCGTATATCGATCAACGCTTTCCACAGGTGGGCGATTATGCCAATTTGCAGGCTTTTCTGGATGCTTACCTGGCCAATATCGTCGCTTGGCAGTTTGTCCCTGAAGCACAGCGTTTCTGGGTGACGCCTCCCTTCTCATTTCCTTTTGATATACATATGCGTTATACCGACGTGGTGATGGATAACGGAGAAATGAAGCCCTTGCCGGAATTGGCTAGGGGGCTAAGAAGTAATACCGAGTTTCAATACTACAACGAAGAATTCCAGTTCCTTGATGAACGCAGCTTGGACGACCCTAAACCGGCAACCCTACTGGCCGAGTCTCAAGCCACCATGCCTGAAGATTTCATTGAATTTGAATTCGACGCCTCGGATGTTGGCAAGACACTGGAACATCGTGGCTACGCTATCACGCCACGCCGATTTACCGAGTTTACCTATGATGTAGAGATTCAAGTGCCCGAGAACCAGGCACTGCCATTACGCGATATCGATATCGTGGGTGAGGCGATAGCGGTTGGCGGTAGGCATATTTACATGCGTTCGGAAACACACCTAAACGCCGATTACTTTTCCCAGAAAGCAGCATGGCTGGACGACACGATTGAGCGGGCGGTTCAGGGCACAGTGGAGCTGACCGATATTACAGCCGAGATTCGCGCCCTGAATGAGTGCTTATCGGTCGCCGAAGGCACGACGCTACATAAAGCGTTCGCTTTTAATGGTTCGATTGAAAAAGCCAGAGTTACCTTGTTACCTCAGGCAGCGCAGGATAGCACGACTTCACGCTCGCTTGAGATTCCTGTTTACTCTAGGCCGGTGGGTGACAGCGACATGACAATGCTTTCCGATGCGGTGCTGGAGGGGCCTGTTTTTCACCATTGGACCCAAGCGCGTACAGACCTTTCGGCTGAAGAAATGCAGCAACAGATCTTGATAGGCTATAGCACCTTTGACCTCGAACGCCCGGACGTGGATTACGCTGAGTCGGTTTACCTGAACTACCCCGAGGTACAAAGTCAGCTTTTCGTGAGTCCGGATGAGCGGTATGACTACTCGTCAGATGCGGCGGCGCAAAGTGTGCAGTTTTATAATGATAAGGGAGGGCCTATCGAGATGCCCGATGGGGATAACGTATTTGCCTTCACGGAACACGGTCTTGTTTACAACCCACAGTACTTCTCGGTATGGCCAGCACGAGTAACGGCCACGCTGCCTATTCTGACCGCGCCGAATATCATAAAGCGGCATTACAGTCTGGATGAGTTACCCGAAGGTATTCGCTTGGACGGAAATAGACTAACGGTCGATTATGAAGTATTTACACCCGAGGAAATGCTCAATAGAGAGAAATTTCGTACCTCAAATTTGAATTACTTTTTTGCTATGGACTCAGCCCAACGCTATCTCAAACAAGTGGGGAGCGTAATTGAAATTAGTCGTGAAGACCGCGAGCCTATACATGCGTTTTATTTCTACGGCAGGCCGGAAAGTATTGAGCTGTGGTATCGTGGCGAGACCCGCTATGTAGATTATGCAGTAGACGTCGAGCTTAGAGATTCCCCTTTGTCAGAATAGCGTTTAAATCATCCGATGATAATGAAATATCCATTTAGATAGATATGTCGATGTACGAACAGCTAATGACTATCGAGCTTTGATTAGGGCAAGCATCTGCGTTGTAAAAAGGAGTGCTTACTCATGGGGTTTAGTGAGAACCAGAGATCTACGAGCTTATTCTAAGCACTCCATATCAATAGCTTTGATCTGTGGCAAGACCCCCATGTGGGCGTTGGCAGCAAGGTATCGTAGTTCAAGATTACTAAGGAGCTACCTTGGTTCACCGGCAATAGCTGAAATAGGGTGACTACGCGCCTAATATTATTTTTAAAACTCAGCCATTACTCCACTAACCCAGCTTACCCAAGGCGATCCATCGAATCCCATGACGCGTAAAACACTCAGCTTGAAGGTAAAACGTCCGGTAGACACCAGGCCCGCGGATAAAGCAGACGATCCAGTTTTGGATACCCCCGAAAAACGCTTTCTAAATGGCGTTGCGATTCATCCGTGCCCACACATTGGGCTGGAAGCCGGGTCCACCGAGCGCAGCGTGCGGGCGATGGATTTGATCACGCCCATCGGGATGGGCCAGCGTGGGTTGATTGTGGCACCCCCAGGCTCCGGCAAGACGACGCTGTTGAAACACATCTGCCAGGCCGTGGCCGAGGCGCACCCGGATATCAAACTGTATGCCTTGCTGATCGATGAGCGCCCGGAAGAAGTGACGGACTTCAAGCGCAGCGTGTCGGCAGAGGTTCACGCGTCGTCCTCAGACGAAAGCTACGCCCACCATGTGCAAATGGCCGATAAGCTCTTGGCAGCGGCGTGTAGGCAGGCGGGTGAAGGGCACGATGTCATGATCGTGATCGACTCATTAACGCGGCTTTCGCGCGTTCATAATGCCGAGCAGCGGGGCAATGGCCGTACCATGTCCGGCGGGCTGGATAGCCGGGCGATGGAGATACCGCGCAAGCTGTTTGGTGCGGCGCGAAAGATCGAAAACGGTGGGTCGCTGACCATTCTGGCCACCGTGCTGGTGGAGACGGGCAGCCGTATGGATCAGGTGATCTTCGAGGAGTTCAAGGGCACGGGCAATATGGAGATCGTGCTGTCACGCGACGTGGCCAATCAGCGGATCTTCCCGGCCATCGATATCGCCAGGAGCAGCACCCGCCGGGAAGAGCTTTTGATCGATGCCAAGGATATCGAAAAAGTACGCACACTGCGGCGCGCTTTGACCCAGCTCAAACCCGTCGAAGGCGCGCAGAAGCTTTATGAGCTATTGCAGAAATACCCGACCAATGCCGAGCTGCTGGACGTGTTCTCACCCGCTTGAAGATTGGAGTAAACGTTGATGGCTCAGCGTTTACTCCTGGGCGGCTGTGCTGGGGCCTGATCGCAAAAGCGGTCGTCGCGAAGCTCACCCTTGGATTCGTTCAAGGCGTGAGCTTCTGGCGTCGTGCTAGCGCTTGGCTTTTTTACCGTGGTTCAGGTGTGAAACGGGCACCGCTTTCTTGACCGGGAAGCCTTCAACTTCCCTGCGCTCGATGAGACTGTTCAGCCGCTTTTCAATGGCGCACAGGTTCTTGAAGTCGCTGATATCGACCAGGGAGATGGCTTCACCCGTGGCCCCCGCACGGCCGGTTCGGCCAATACGGTGGATGTACTCTTCTGCCGGAAAGGGTAAATCGTAGTTCACCACGCGGCTCAGCTCGCCAATATCCAGACCCCGCGCGGCCACTCCGGTGGCGACCAGATACTTGAGTTCACCAGATTTGAACTGACCCAACACCGTTTCGCGCATCGCCTGGCTTCGGCCGCCGTGGATGGAGTCCGCCTTGATGCCGCGCTTTTCGAGCTGGGCCACCAGCTTGGCCGCGCTGTGTTTTTTCTCGACGAAAATCAGCGCCTGATCCCACGCGTTATCGGTAATCAAGTGGCTCAACAGCGCCGACTTGGTGTCCTTATCGACCGTGATGAGCCACTGCTTGATGCTGGCAGCAGCACGCACGTTTGGGGTAATGGAGATGTCCGCTGCCAGCTCGGTCTTCTTGCTGTTGGAAAAGTCAGAGGCCAGCGCTCGAACCTCGTTGGTCATGGTGGCCGTGAACAGCAGGTTCTGACGCTTTTCTGGCAGGCGCACGAGGATCTTGTGAATGTCATCGACAAAGCCCATGTCGACCATTCGGTCCGCTTCGTCCAGCACCATGGCTTCGAGTTCATCGAAATGCACCGCCCGCTGATGCGCGAGATCCAGCAGCCTGCCTGGCGTGGCGACGAGAATATCGACCCCTTCGATCAGGCGCTCTTTTTGCGGCGCGGTATCCACGCCCCCGTACGCGGCCATGGAGGTCAGGGGCAAATGCCTGGCGTATTGCGCCACACTTGCCTCGACCTGAACGGCCAGCTCCCGGGTCGGCACCAGAATCAGCGCGCGAATGCGTTTGCCGCGCAGCTCGCCCGCCGTGCTGAAGCGTTCGAGCAGCGGCAGAACAAAGGCCGCGGTTTTGCCCGTGCCGGTCTGGGCGGTGGCGACCAGGTCCTTGCCCGAGAGAATGACAGGAATCGCTTGTTCCTGGATGGGCGTGGGCGTTGTGTAGCCGAGTTCGGTAATCGCTTGAACCAGAGGACTGGATAAGCCGAGTTTTGCAAAGGGCATGGGAAGCTCTGACGGTGTGTCGAAATGAAAATATGCCGCAGTATAACGCAGTGCTTGTAGCTCCGCTGATTTACCGCGTTGCGTGTGCTTGGCGCCTGCCCTTGCTGGTCCGCTCTAAATCCCAAGTGGAGGGGCCACAACGCCGTGCGCCATTATGAGATAATCGAGTAGCCGGGAATTGATTAAGCAATAGGCCAAGAGGAATAAATGAGCTGGTTTATCTTGTTTGTCGCGGGTCTTCTGGAAATCGGCTGGGCCATTGGGCTCAAGTACTCGCAGGGCTTCACGAAACTCTGGCCGACCGCCTGGACGATTTTTTCGCTGGTGGCGAGTTTTCTGTTGCTGGGCCTGGCGCTGAAAACCCTGCCCGTGGGTACCGCTTACGCGATATGGGTAGGGATCGGCGCCGTGGGAACGGCCATTTTAGGCATCGTGCTGTTTGGCGAATCCGTGGGCGTACTCAAATTGATGAGTTTAACGCTGATCGTTGCGGGGTTGGTTGGGCTCAAGCTTTCCCACGCGTGATGTGCGAGCCAGCTACTACCAGCCGCAGGTCTCCCGCACCGATTTTACCCTTTCCTCGATACCTTCGATGTTGAACTCAAGCTCGATGGGCGTACCGTCGACTGGGGTGGCGTTCAGGCGTAGCGTTTGCGCGCCGAACAGGCCTTGAATGAACGGAATGGCCTCGTCGTCTTGCCAGAAGCCCAGCGCATGGCCGTCATCGATCGGCTGCATGTCGATCGTTTGGGGGGCGGCGTCATCAAGCGCCACTGTAATGGCTTCGTACTCGTAGGTATTGCTTTCGTCCTGATCGAACAGGTCGAAGTAGGCAACGGTCGTGTCTTCGAAGCAACGAAACACGACTGTCGGCACAGCGAGCCCCACGGCGTGAGTCTCGAGTACGACGAAGTGTAAATCCAGCTCCTCGTCGTGGTGCTCTTCGGTTTGCCACTGCGAGCCGGTAGGGGCGCCCTGAGCCAGGGCCATGGTGGGTAGCAGGGTGAGTATGGCCAGAAGCCGCGTCTGGTTGGTCTTCATTCTTGATCCTCTGAGTGTTTTGCGTTCGGTGCGTACTCGAGTCTACTGCCCGCACCTGGCTACTAAAGAGTATTACATCTCAGGTAAGGGGCGGTAGCGCATTGAAACGCCTACTCACGCGGAGAATGCTTGCTCAACAAGTCCGTGCCGTCGCTGCTTTGAGCGATCTCCTGCTCCACTTTTTTCATCAGCTTTTCGTCCGGACGGGCGTCAAATACGCCATCGCGCTCGCCTTCGAGTACCTGCTGGGCGCGCGCTATGGCGTCACGTTTTTCGTTTGTCGTGGCAGTCTTGCCGGATTGCGTATCGTTCGGCTGAGGGTGAGCGAACTGGCGTTGTATCAATGCGCGCTCCAGCGCCGGGGTAAAGCTCAAGCGGTAGATCGGCTCCGGCAGGCTGAAGCCATGGTGTTCCAGGGCATGTTTGGTTTCACGAATGGCGATGCTGCGCGCCTTGCCGAAGTCGGTGGTGGACTGATCGACCCAGCCAAAAAACTCCAGCACGATGTTGGAATCGCCCACGTTCTTGATGACGCCCACGGCCTTGGGTTCGCTCAGCACGAACCCCAGAGCTTGAAGGGCGTCGATGGCTACCTTGATGGCGGCCAGCGGATCGTCGTTGGCATCCACCCCCAGCTCGAAGGCGAAGCGGCGCTCCGGGTTCTGGGTGTAGTTGAGGATGATGCCCTTGAACACATCAGCGTTGGGAATGCGCAGCTGGTTGCCTTCCAGGGTCATTAGAATAGTGGCCCGCGAGGTCAGGCGCACCACGATGCCTTCGCGGTCGTTGATGACCACGTGATCCCGCGCCTGAAACGGCTGGCGGATGCTGAGCATCAGAGACGCGATGTAGTTTTCGATGGTGTCCTTGACCGCAAAGCCGATGGCGATGCCGATCACCCCGGCGCCACCCAGCAGGGTGCCGATAACGGTTTCGGCGCCTATCAGACTCAAGGCCATGATCAGCCCGAGCACGATGAACACGACCTTGATGGTCTGGGCCAGAAGCTCCGCCACGAAGGAGTTGGGCGTGAGCCGCTGCCACAAGCGTTTGCGATTGGAGAGCCAGGCCCCGAACCAGGCAACCAGCCCGAATATCACAAACCCTACCAGCAACAGCGGAAGCGCCCTGAGCAGGCTCTGGCCGCGCGCCCGCAAACCCTGGTAGGCGGTCGTGACATTATCCTGAACATCGAGGGTCCGCTCGATGTGATCGCTCACCGTCACCACGTCGGTCAAGCGATTGGCCAGGCCGACGGCCTGCTGGGCCTTTCTGTCGTTGGCGGTTTCACCGGCCAGTGTCACCACTCCCTGGATAACGCTGACCTCGACCGCTCCCAACCCGTCGATCTCGGAGAAGATGCCGCTGATGCGCTGGCGAATCTCTTCATCCTTTTGCGGTGAAGGGGTAGTTTCGATCTGTGAGTTTTCAGGGCCTTCGCCTGGGTTGGTGGCAGGGGCCGCGTTGGCGCCCGGCGCACTCTGCTCAGCGGCGTCAACCGATCCACTCACAAGCATGCTCAGCAGCAAAAGCAGAGGGACCAGTATTTGGAGTGCTTTGCGTGCACTTGAAAGGGGTAAAGAAGCGGTCATGACCATCCTTGTCGGTTGACTGATACGCTGACGATGTGATGAAAATGGCTTGTCAGGCCCGGCTATCCAGTAGCGCAGCCCAGTAGCTCAGTGCCAATTTCAGTCTAGTGGGTTTTTCGTATCGGCGTCTTCTTGCCTATTATCAGCGCCACGGGTTCAGGGTTGATCGAGTAGTGAAAAATCATTTTCTGGATAATTATCCTGAACCGATTCTTGAGAACGGAATACAGCATCAGGATGCGCTACGGCTATACATGGCGTTTTAATAGTAGAGCCAACTCAAGCCCATCCATTAGACTGGGTAATCCTTAACGTTTGGCTTAACTAATGAACAAAATAGCATGGCTGCTGATCTTCCTTGCGACCCCGGCGCTGGCGGATGTTGATCTGGTAAAAGTAGATAAATCAGACAACCGGATGTATCTCCTGGACGGAGATGAAGTGGTTAGAGAATTTCACGTCGCACTGGGCGGAAGCCCGCAGGGGCACAAGGTTCAGGAGGGCGATCAGCGAACGCCCGAAGGCCAGTACATCCTCGATTATAAAAAAGAGGATTCCGTGGCTTATCGCTCCATGCACGTGAGTTATCCCAACGAAGCAGATACGGCTCATGCGGAAAGCCTCGGCGTTTCACCCGGTGGTTTTATCATGGTACATGGCCAATTTAACTGGTTAGGCTGGCTGGGACCCATTACCCAACGCTTTAACTGGACCAACGGCTGCATTGCACTTACCAACTCGGAAATGGACGAGTTCATGGAGCTGGTCAAGGTGGGAACGCCTATTCACATTGCGTGGTGACTCGCTATTTATTCGCGATACGCACCTTTTAGTCCAATCAGTTCGATATTCAAACGATAACGGTAGTGGAAGAGTCAAGATGATCACCGGCCTGAACCATATCACCCTCGCCGTGAGTGACCTGGAGCACTCGCTGCACTTTTACACCCAGGTGCTGGGGCTGGCGGGGCATGTGAAATGGGACAGCGGTGCGTACCTTTCTGCTGGCGACTTGTGGCTTTGCCTCTCCTGCGATGAACCAGGCCCAGGGACTGACTACACCCATATCGCCTTTGATGTAGCGCAAGCAGATTTTGATGCCTGTTGCGCTAGGCTGGAAGCTTTCGAGGTACCACAGTGGAAGGTGAACAAGAGCGAAGGGCCTTCGGTATATATACTCGACCCCGACGGTCATAAGCTGGAAATCCATGTGGGCGGTTTGCAGCGCCGGCTGGCAGCACTTGTGGAGAAGCCGTATAGCGGCCTTGTCTGGCTGTGATGATTTATCATTAAAGAAATTCTTTCGGGCTCCGATATATATACCTAAGTAGTACCATTTTCTTATCGTCGCCTAGAGCCCTTCCATGCCCAAAAAACTGATCTGTCTCGTTACTGCCTTGCTGCTGTCTTCAACGTCTTACGCCCAAACCAATGTTGAGGCGGCGGAAAAGGCGGCGCTGGCGTGGCTTGAAGCGATCGACAGCGGTGAGTTCGAGAAGGCGTGGGAAGAGGCTTCTCCCTTGTTGCAGCGGCCCCTTTCTGCCAGCATGCTGGAGCGCACGATTGGCCTGGCGCGGCGCGATTTTGGCGCGGTGGAGTCGCGCCGGCGTACGCGGGTCATCAGCCAGACTTCAATGCCCGGTGCCACGCGTGACGACTATAAAGAGTTCACCTTTCAAACGCGGTTTGCCAACAAGCCCCAGGTCACGGAAACCATTACGCCGCACTTTGAAGAGGGCGTCTGGAAGGTAAGCGGCTACTACGTGCAGTAAACCGCTACTCATCACGCGCTGTGGCCGCCCGGTCGTTTGCGCGGCCTTGTTACAGCAACATTCGTGAATCAGCCTCTGCTGCCGCGCCTGATTTTTCTGTGCCTGCCATCTTGCCCCCCGTAAATGCTTTCATCGCAGGTATAATGCTGCGCTAACTAGCCACGCCGTTCATCGTGCGCCGTAACGAAATACCGGCCAGTTCGATAAGCGGGTGTATGTGTTGACTGACTACTTGATGGGATAGAAAAGGGTGCCGGGAATGATCAATACCAAAATATATAAATCAGTTTATGAGCTGGCCGAAAAGTTGATGAAGGCGGCTGCCAAGGATGACAGGGCGACGTTTGAATCGCTTTATGCCGAGCTTGAGGCGATCTGCCTGGAAAACGAGAATACCGACAAGGATCATCCGGAGCAGTGGGAAACCCTGGCGGATTTTACCGAGGAGCTGGACGAGGCGCTGGTCATCTACGCCAAGGCCCTGGCAAAAGCTGAAGCCGTTGATTCGAAGGATCATCTATCGTCTATCGCCTTCTCCATGGCGACGCTGCAGGTTGAGCTAGGCCAGACTGATGAGGCGATCAAGAACCTCAAGAACGCCCAGATCAACGCCAGCAGGATCGAGGATAAAGAGCTCAAGGCTGAGATAGACGAGCTGTTGGAAACGCTGACCGCCAGTAAGTAACGCATCGTCAATATTTAAATATGTTAACAATGCCAGTAGGCTGTACCGGATGTATCCGGAATCAGGAGTAGGTTTTGACCAATAATGATATTTTTCGCCGCATTCGCTATACCTTTGATTTGAAAGAGAGCTCCATCGTCAAGATCTTTGCCTTGGCGGATATTGAGGTCACTCAGGCGCAGGTTACCGACTGGTTGAGAAAGGACGAAGACGAAGCGCTGGTCAAGATGAAGGATGTGGAGCTGGCGGCATTTCTCAATGGCTTTATCAGCCATAAGCGCGGCAAGCGTGAAGGCGAGCAGCCGGCGCCGGAAAAGAACCTGAATAACAACATGGTCTTTCAGAAGCTGAGAATTGCGCTGAACCTGAAGGCGGACGACATTTTACGTATTTTCGAGCTGGCGGGTTTCAACCTGAGCAGTCACGAGTTGAGTGCGTTTTTCCGTAAACCCAGCCATAAGAACTATCGCGAGTGCAAGGACCAGGTGCTGCGCAATTTCCTGATGGGTCTGCAATGCCAGTCGCGCCCGGGTCAGGATGAGGGACAGGCGTAATCAGGGCTCAACATTCACTCAGCCCTGCCTGTAGCAATCGCGTTTACCTCTTCACACAAACAAAAATGGCGTTCCCTGAGGCGGTGTCCCAGGGCGTTATTTTTGTATAGTCGTGTTCAAACGCGTGCACCTCGAAAAGTGGCTCCAGCAATGCGATGAGTTCTGCAAAGCTGACGGCCACCATGGGGTGTTCGTCGTTCCATGCTTGCACGCCGTCCACGTCGGTTTTCTCGATGCTGAGCTTGAGCGACTGCTGTTCGCCGTGCCCTGGGTAGTACCAGCCTGAACGGAAGGTGAACAGGTCGTTGCCTTGTGTAGCGGTGTGCTTGACGAACAGGGCATTATCGATCTTGCCTTTATCAACCGCGTTAAAGCAGAACACGCCACCCGGCGCCAAGGCACGATGCGCGCTGGACAGGCAGTCGTTGAGCTTTTCGATACCGGCATTGTAGTGAATCGAGTAGAGAAAGCAGGTAATCAGATCCTGAGATTCATCGACCTCAAAACTACCCATATCCTGAAGCATGAACGAGGCGTCCGGGCAGCGGGCGGCGGCAATATCCAGCATGGGCTGGTTGATATCCAGGCCACTGCTTGCATAGCCAAACTCGATAAAGCGGCGCACGTGGGGGCCGGTACCGCAGGCCAGGTCAAGATGCGTGTGCCCACCGTTGCCAAAGATCTGATGAAGCCTGCGAATGCCATCGCTCTGAGCCTGGTAGTCGATATCCACGCACATTAAATCGTAATAGCCAGAGAGGTCGGTATAGAGTGCGTTGACGGACATGAGGGCCTAATAGCAGGGGCTGGAGATAGGGTGGGGCATAGTAAACGAGTGGTCAGGGTTTGAGAAGCGCTTACCGATAGCAGTGCCGGCTCTCAGTACGGGCTGGCACTGCTGATAAGCTTAACGTTAGATATTGAGCACAAACTGCATACTGACGGCAATCCGGTTCCAGCTGTTGATCGCAAGTACTACCGAGGTCAGTGCGATCAAATCCTGTTCCCCAAAGGCCGCCAGCGCGCTCTGATAAATGGCATCGTCAACGTGGTGCTGGCTTATCAATGTAAGCGCTTCTGCCCAGCCAAGGGCGGTGCGTTCCCGTTCGCTGAAACAGGGTGCTTCTCGCCAGGCGGGAAGCACATCCAGGCGGGCCTGATATTCACCATCGTCACGCGCTTCCTGTGCATGCATATGCTGGCAAAAGCAGCATTGGTTGATTTGAGAAACGCGTAGTTTGACCAGATGAATGATGGCGGGAGTTACCGCACTGTCAGGCGCTACCGTTTCAAGCGCGGTCAAGTGTTCTGGAAGGCGCGGGTTGAGGCGGTAGACGTTCTGCCGAGATATGCGTGCTGGCATGGTGATGACCTCCGGGGTGAATGAGGTCATAGAGTAAAAAAGGTGCCATGCTACGCCTTGTAAATCTGCGACAGTTTGCGCTGCCGGTAGGCATTTGGCGTTTCAAGGGCAAGCGATTGAAAGGCGCGGGTAAAGTGGGCCTGGTCGTAGTAGCCGCAGTTCAGTGCGATATCTGCCAGGGGCTGAGTGGTTTCGATCAGGGCGTGGCGTGCGTGTTGAAGGCGGGCAAAGGCTACTAGCTGCCCTGGAGATGCGCCCACTTCGCGTTTGAGCTTGCGCTCCAGTGTGCGCCGGGTAAAGCCCAACTGGGCGCCTAGCTGCTGTGGCGATAGCTGTAACTTGCTGATGGTATCGGTGAGCAACGGCAAGCGGCTCTGAATGGCTGGCTGACGATCTAGCAGTCGCAATAACCAAGCTTCCAGTACGTTGATTCCCTGCACTGCATCAAGCGGGTAAAGCTGCTCGACGACGGGTATCAATCCCGCTATTTCAGCCGGTTGACTGCCGGTATTCAGCTCGTAATAGATGTCGGTAAAGGCTTCGGGTGATAAACCCAGTAGGCAATAGGTACCCGCCGCCTTGAAGCGCACACCCAGTCTAGGGGCAGGGTAATCAAGCGTTTCCAGCAGCGTGCGGCGGTTGAAGCAGAGCGTGATAACGGGCCGAGGGCTTTCCAGGCTAATGGTGAGGCTGGCCCCCGCGTCTGGGTAAAGCTTTTCGGTGCTGTACCGGCCACGCTGGTTGCCGCTCAAAGACCACAGACACTGCACCCAGGGTTGTAATCGCCTATCAGGGGAGCGCTGGCGAAAACTCAGCAACTGGGCGCTGTTCGGCAGAATCATATCGGCCATGGCATCAACCTGCATTGGGAATAAAGCGTTATCTTGCGCACCTCATTAAACATCAAATGCATTGCTAGCGTAACGCGTGCGTTATAACAAAGCTTGGCTATTCGTCTGCGCCCTTGCCTGCGTGGACTATGCTTAGCTAGGAGAGTTATCCAAGCCACAACATAATTGAAACGAAGGAACGATCATGGACGAACCCGTTTATTGGTATGCCGTCGCGACGGTGCTGCTGTTTGTGAAGATGTGGGCGACTGGCCTTTATCAGGGCTTTCACCGAATCACCAAAAAGACCTTTAAAACGCCGGAAGACGCGCGCATGGCGGGAACCGAACCTGCTCAGGAGGAGTTGCCCCAGGTACAGCAGGCCAGCAAGGCGTGGTCGAACGATCTTGAAAACATCCCCATCTTTCTGGGGTTGGGTGTCGCCTATGTGCTGGTGGGGGCATCATCCGGGCTTGCCGTATGGCTATTCATGATCTTTACCGCGGCGCGTTACTGCCATACGCTGTGCTACTTGGCAAAACTCCAGCCTTGGCGCACCGTTTCCTACGGCGTGGGGTTGCTGTGCATGATCGTCATGAGCATTCAGATCGTGCTGGCGCTGTCCTGATCAATCGGCGTTGCGTTCAATTTGGCGCGGCGCCATACGCTTGGCGAGCACTTTTCTTCCAACGCCCAGTGGCGCCTGAGCTGGCGCTCATCCCCAAAGCCGGTCTCTTCGGCAGCTCTGGCCACCGCCAGCCTCAGCGCCGCCATGTCTTCAAACCCCTCAAGCGGACGAATCAGTCCAAGCTCAGGATCAAACGGCCCATGGCTTTCAGGCGCTTCGTGGAAAATACGCACCACCGGTATGCCGCTGGCGTTCGCGGCATCGATCAGCAGCAAAGCGGTATGGGAAGGTGTCATGGAGGGCCTCGTGGGTCATGTGAGGCTCTAGCGTAATGGGGCTCCCATATGGCCGCGATGCTTGCGTCGGACACAAAGCGGACAAATACGGACATTGTTGATATGCAGGGGAAAAGTTCTTTTGAGCTTTACAGCAAGCGCTGATGGCTTACGATGATCAGGCCAATTTATCTAGCCTGAGTGACCATGCCGCCCATTGCCGCGACCCCCGAACCCCCTTATTACGCCGTCGTGTTTACCTCGATACGCACGGATATCGATGAAGGCTACGATGCGATGGCCGCGGCAATGGTGGAGCTGGCCGCTCGGCAGCCGGGGTTTCTGGGCGTGGAGTCGGCGAGAAATGACGTGGGTGTAACGGTTTCCTACTGGGCAGATCTGGCGTCCATCAAGGCGTGGAAAGCCCATGCCGAGCACCAGCAGGCGCAGCGGCTGGGCCACCAGCAGTGGTATCAGCACTTCAAGACTCGGATTGCCAAAGTGGAGCGGGATTACGGGTTCTAGGCAAGCTACATCACCAGCCCGGCTAAAAACTGCAGCAGAAGTACCAGCAATAACACTGCCACGCCACCCGCAAGGCTTGTGAGCAGCGCGTGGCGTTTCCAGAGAACGAGTACGCCATGCCCAAAGCGGTAGACTAGCCAGGCCAGGCCGAAGTAGCGCAGGCCGCGTGCTATCAGGGCGGCCAGGGCGAAAAGCAAGATTGGGTAGCCGGAAAGCCCGGCGGTAATCATGGCTATTTGAAAGGGAATCGGCAAGATCCCGATGGCCAGCACGGCGGCAAAACCGTACTGGTTGAAAAAGGTCTGGAAGGACTGAAAGCTCTCCTCGATACGCATGAATTCGATGAACCACACGCCCAAGGTTTGAAACAGCAGCAACCCCACCCCGTAGCCCACCAGCGACGCTACAAGGCAACCTGCAGTCACCGACGCCGCCATGTGCCATATCCGTGACCGGTTGCTGGCCATCAGCGGAATGAGCATCAGCTCGAGAGGTATGGGCAGGATGATGGTTTCCAGAAACGAAAGCACGCCGAGAAACCATAGCATGTGCCTGGAGCCCTTGATGCGTTCAAGCCATGCTTTCGCTGATGTTGATGCAATGGCCATGGGTAAGCTCACATCGCCGGGTTGATGCGGCGATAAATAGCCGCCAATACACTATAGGCACCAAAGGCAAATAGCCCGACGGCGACAAAGGCCAGAAGCCATTGGCCATAGGCCTGGCTGCGTAGCGCACTGAACACTTCTTCGGTGCCTCCCGCTTCGCTGGGGCTTATCTGATACGCCGCGATGAGAAAGAAGCTTCCCACGATTACGAATACCAGGCCGCGAATGCTAAGGCCGAATCTGCACACCGGGTAGGCCCAGCGTTTGGTGTGTTCAGGCATATCGAAGTTCTTGTCGAATTTGGCTTTGAGACCCTTCAGTCCATGGGCGATGCCGGCGCCGATAATCGCAAGCCCGACAGCGCCGACTATCCAGCGCCCAAACGGCTGCTGGAGCAGCCAGCTGACCGTGCCTTGTGAACCGTTTGATTCACCCGACGAGCCGCCCAACCGGAAGATCAGGCTGGCGGCATAAAAGGCCAGAAGCGTATGGGTAACGGCACTGACCATGAGCCCTGCGCGTATGGCGAGGCCTTTGGCGTCGTTGCCGTGGTGATCGGCATCCTTGAGTGCCTGGATGGTGCGCCACATGGCATACCCTAATAGCCCAAGGGCAATGACTGCCAGTATGATTTTGCCAAAGGGGGCGGTCAGCACTCTTTCGAGCGCGCCGCGGCTGCCTTCGGTCTGGCCGCCTTCACCAAAAGCGGCAAGGGCTGCCAGGCCACCGATAAGCAGATAAACGACCCCACGTGCGGCATACCCCATTCGAGCGAATAGGGTAATGGCGTCCCGGTGATCAGGCGCAGATGTACGATTGGCCACGGTGTCCTCCTGACTGAAATGGCTTTATGCAATATCCATATAAAGTGGTTATCTATACTGGGTGAGTCGCGTGGTATTGTCTAGCAAGTGATTGGCAGGGCAGTGAGGTATTACTGCTTATCTGGTTTCTTGCGAGCCATCACAAGTATTGGGTTTTACCTAGAGTAACCATTCATGTCTTCTTTATGCTCACCGCTTTTCTGGCGTGACCCGCGGATGCCGCATGTAGAACTACGCGTCATCCATGATGCCCGCGAGATCTGTTATGCGCCTCATAGCCATGAGCACTGGTCGTTAGGCGCGGTGACTGCGGGCAGAAGTACGTTTCAGTATGGTGAGGCAACCTACTCAATCCGTGCGGGAGATCTGGTGCTGATGAACCCGCACTGGGTGCATGCGTGCAATCCGGTCAGCGGTGAGGCCTGGGCTTATCTGATGTTATATGTGGACACGCCGTGGTTGACGGAGTTGCGCTTCAAGGCTGGGCTACTCTCATCACCTGATTGGCTGGATTTCACTACGGCGGTGGTATCAGAACCACGCTTATATGCGAATTACCAACACATGGCGGCGTGCCTGTTGAGCCAGCAAAGCACTGCTGAAAAGCAGGCGACACTCGTCAACTATCTGCTTGAAGTGATGCATGCCCTGGAGCCCGCGTCCGATTCAGAGACTCGCCGTATTCCAGAGGGATTACAGGCAGTGGCTGACTACCTGAATACCCACGCTGGCTGCGATATATCGCTTGAACAGCTTTGTCGTTTTTCAGGCTATAGCACGGGGCACCTTATTCGCGCCTTCAAGCAACACTATGGGCTGACACCTCACGCCTATCTGATCAATCGACGCGTACAGTTGGGCCAGCATGAGTTGAAGCAGGGTAAAACCATCGCCGCTGCGGCCCTTGATGCAGGCTTCAATGACCAGCCCCATTTTCAACGAACCTTCAAGCGTCTGGTGGCGGCTACGCCGAACCAGTATCGTCAGTGATTGGTATCGCTAGTTTTAGTCGAGCAGTAAATAGACACAGCTTATCGCCAGAAGCGCCGCAAGCAGGCGATTAATGCTAACCAGCAGCCAAGGCTTTTGAACATGGTGTTTCAGAAAAGCACCGGCGACTACCCAGCTGGCCAGTGAAAGCCAGCAGATGGGCAGATAGAGTAGAGCGAATACGGCAATCAACGTCAGGTCGCTGCCACTGGTATAAGCGCTGATTCCGGATGCCGAGGCAATCCAGGCCTTGGGGTTTAGCCATTGCATCAGCGCGCCGGTCATGAAACTCGGCGCTTTCAGTGAGGCTTGCTGAGATAGTCTTCCGTTATCCCTGGCGAGTTTGACGCTCAAATAGAGAAGAAAGACCACACCGCCCCAGCGCAGTAACTTCTCAAGCAGGGGCAGGCTTTCCAGCAGTGAGTAAAGCCCTGCACCGATACCTAGAAACAAGGCAACAAAGCCAAGCGTCGCGCCCGTTACGAAAATCAGTCCCTTCGCGAGGGAATAGTGGGTACCGCTACTCAGGCACACCAGATTGACCGGCCCGGGAGAAATGGATGCCGCCAGGGCGAAAGCGGACATGGAAAGTAGTAGTGAAGCGCTCATGGTAATCCTCCAGATGTGGAGGGATTTTGCTGCGCCCTGGGTGACGTGTATTGAATAAAATTTATGTGGGGTTGCCACTGCGCAAGATTCGGGTCGGCAGCGGGCGTGCAGGCGCGTAATCTGTGATGACTGGGAACTGTCAGGAGCTTTCGATGGATGATTATGCGCGTATCGAGAAGGCCATGGCGTACATGGTGGAGCGGGCAGTGCTTCAGCCCAGCCTTGATGAGGTGGCGGCTCACGTTCACTTGAGCGCCTATCACTTTCAGCGCCTGTTCTGCCGCTATGCGGGCGTTTCGCCCAAGCGCTTTTTGCAGGCGTTGACACTTGAGCGAGCCAAGCGATTGTTAAAGGAGCCGCGTGCATTGCTCGATGTTGCCCATGAGCTTGGGCTGAGCGGCGGCTCACGGCTTTACGATCATTTCGTTCAGTTGGAAGCGGTTACCCCTGGCGAGCACAAGCGTCAGGGGGAAGGCGTATGTATCGAGTACGGTGTGCACGCAACGCCCTTGGGTAGCGTGCTGGTAGCGACAACCCCGCGCGGCATTTGTCGAATGGGCTTTGTGGATGCTACCAGCGCCGATGAACTGCTGGCGCGACTTGCCAGGGAGTGGCCGCGAAGTACGCTCCATCATCGCCCTGAGGCGACGGCGTATGTGGTCGATGCGTTATTTGCAGCGCCGAAAGCCGAGCCCGGTACGTTAGCGCTTCACGTGACCGGTACCAATTTCCAGGTGGCCGTATGGCGGGCGCTGCTCACCATTCCTGAAGGGCAGCTGGCAAGCTATACGCATATTGCTCAGGCATTGGGCATGCCTAAGTCGTCGCGAGCCGTGGGTAATGCGGTGGGGGCTAATCCCATTGCGCTATGGATTCCCTGCCACAGAGTTATTCAACAAAGCGGTGCACTGGGTGGTTACCGCTGGGGTCTACCTAAAAAGCAGATGGTGCAAGCCTGGGAGATTGCCCAGATGCAAACACCCGTGTCTGAACCCGAGCTGTTAACCATCCACTAGCGACTCACGGAGGCTGTAAATGAACATCACTGCCATTCAAGCCGATATTACGACCCTCAATGTTGATGCCATCGTCAACGCTGCCAATACGTCACTACTGGGTGGCGGCGGGGTGGACGGCGCCATTCATCGAGCAGCAGGACCTGAGCTGCTTGAAACCTGTCGAACGCTGGGCGGATGCCCGACCGGAGACGCAAAGCTCACCGAAGGGTTTAAGCTACCGGCACGCTATATCATCCATACGGTTGGCCCGGTATGGCATGGTGGCACACGCGGTGAAGCTGACCTGTTGGCATCGTGCTATCAGCGCGCCATGGCATTGGCGGAATCTGCTGGTGCTCGCACGGTGGCATTTCCAAGCATAAGCACTGGCGTATACCGCTATCCTATCGAAGACGCTGCACGTATTGCCGTCTCAACGGTAAGTGAGGCGCTGAAACAGTGCACTGCTGTTGAGGCGGTCACGTTCTGCTGCTTTTCCGACGCTGATCTGGCGGTTTACCAGGCATATCTTGAGCAACTGTCCGCGTAACTCGCTGTGGTGCTAGACGGCTGGCTCAGTGCCCAAACACCGACCAGCCGGTACGCTGAACAAACATTTCAAGCGCTTCTGTGCCCAGCAGGCTATTACCATACTCATCAAGACCCGGCGACCAAACGGCGATAGCGCCCTGGCCTGGCGCAATGGCCAGAATGCCGCCGCCCACCCCGCTTTTACCCGGCAGCCCGACCCGAAAGGCGAATTCGCCCGAGGCGTCATAGTGGCCGCACATCATCATCAGCGAGTTGATACGGCGTGCGCGCTGGGGGGAAACCACGCGTATATTGCTGGGTTGGTTGACGCCGTCGGAGGCTAGAAAGAGCCCCGCGTGGGCAAGCTGTTCGCAGCTCATGGCGATCGCGCATTGATGGAAATAGGTACCCAGCACCTTGTCTACATCGTGACGCAGGCGGCCGAAGGCTTTCATGAAATGGGCGAGGGAGGCGTTACGGTCGCGGTGGGCCATTTCGGAAGCGGCGACCGTATGGTCAAAGCAGATACTCTCGTCATCCGCGATATAGCGCACAAAGTTGAGAAGCTCGGCGAGCGTTTCCTTGGGCTCGTGGCCCATCATGATGGCATCGACGACGGCGATAGCGCCGGCATTGATGAAGGGATTACGCGGTTTGCCGCCTTCATGCTCAAGCTGAACGATGGAGTTGAACGGGTCGCCGGATGGCTCGCGCCCTACGTTTGCCCAAAGCGCATCGCCCATCTTGCCAAGGGCAATGGTAAGCGTGAATACCTTTGAAATGCTTTGAATGGAGAACGGTGCCGCCGCACAGCCTGCCGAGTAGCGCTCGCCATTGACGGTAGCAAGGGAAATGGCAAACCGGTTGGGGTCGACATGAGCAAGTTCAGGAATGTAGTCGGCAACCTTGCCGCGCTCGGTCTTGGTCGCCATCGCTTCGGCGATTTCATTGAGTAGTTCTTGCATTTAATGCCGCTTTAGTAATGAACCGATAAAAACGGCTACTTTAGCTGAAAAAAGAGTTCATGTCTTCTTAAGCCTTTTCTGAAGAAACAAAGATGCTTGATATCGGCCGCAGGCATTCAAACTTTAATATAAAAATAACTTTCTTTTTTTTCGAATTATTCGTTCGTATTTATCGATTTTATATTTTTTCTTAAAAAAAGTGGACATGCTTTTTATTTTGCTTTGTTTTTTTGTGTCTAAAAGTATTATGTTTTAAAGCTCTTTGATTTTAATAAATTTTTAATAATTTAGTTAGCTGGTTATTTGTTCTCTTTTATTGTTTTTTATTTTATTCGATAACAAATTCCAATTCTCGTGATTGGTATTTTTAATCATTATTTTTTTAATAAAGTTTTTTAGTCTTTTTGCAAAGTATATGTTGCCGGGTTTTTAAAGTTATTGTTTAATGCCTGCGCATCCTCCCCGATGCCCTACCTATTAGCGAGCGTAAATAAACATGACTTTTAAAGTCTCCCTGCAGGTGCCTTTTTATGGGTAACCGGCATCCCCTTGTCTTGGCCATTGGAATGGCACTGGGCACTATCTCGATAGCTGGATGTAGTTCTGGTGGCGGTGGTGGTGGCACTGGTGAAAGTGACCCTAACTTGGGGATTCATAACGCTGCCCCCGTCATGCAACCTGCCACTATTGCCCCCATGATGGTGGCCAGTAAAAAAGAAAGCGTAACGCTATCTACTGACATCCGATTGGCCGTGGTCGATAGCGCGTTTGATGTTGAAAATTTAACCAATAACCATCTGGTCATTGATACGTTAAATGTTCATACCAACAGTACTGACGTGAGCGGTGGTAACGAATGGCATGGTAACGCCGTTGCATCGGTCATTACGGGCGGCACGTTGGGTAACGCACGGCTTGATCTGATCAAGGTCGAGCAGGATGGCGTCAACCGCAGCAGCGCGATCAACTATGCCGTAGGCGAAGCCGCCGAGCGGGGCGCTCGCGTTATCAATGCAAGCTTTTCCAAGCGCTACCTGGCCAGTGACCCGCGCCTTGCGTTTAACGGCGTAACGGCCCGGCAGTCTCTTGATCAGGTGGTCAACGCCAACGGCGGCAGCGGCGCTGTTTACGTTATCAGCGCCGGCAATGAGGGAACGGCCATGCAGACAGAAGGGCGGCCGATTTATGAAAGCTACCCTGAGCTTTACAACATGATGCTGATTGCCGTGGGCACGACCCCCGATGGCAATATCCATCCCTCGAGTTCCTACCCGGGCGATGATACGCGCTTGCAGGAACGGGCAATTGCCACTGACTACGTGCATCGACAGGTAAACGCTCAGGGTACATCGTTTTCTGCCGCGCGTATTTCCGAGTACGCGGCGGGCATTCTGGCGCGCTGGCCGCACTTGAACGCCCAGCAGGCCAGTAAGCGGTTGCTGGATACGGCCAGTCAGGATAGCGCACTGTTTGCTCAAAACGATTGCGGAAGCCAGGCAACGACCAACTGTGGCACCTACTACCTTGGCCAGGGTATTGCCGACATCAATGCAGCTCTGGCGCCCGAGGGTGAGCTCGTAGTGGCACAAAGCGAGCAGGTAGCGGCGGGTGGCGAGCTGGCAGAGCGCTCTGAGATACTGTTGTCAAGCGCCTTCGGCAAGTCGCTGAGCGAAGCAGGCGCGCTGGATAACGTGGCCGCCTTTGACAGTCTGGGCCGCGACTATCAGGTCAATTTGAGCGGGCGCGCCCAGCCGCGTACACAGCGCGCAACACAGCTGCGTAGCCAGATGGAGCAGTTGACCCAATACTCGTCCGCCTCCTTGCAAACGGAGTCGGTCAGCATGGGGCCTTATAGCTTCACGTCCAGCATCAACGGTGCCGGTGATCTGCTGAGCAGCCGCTTTGACGGTGCACTGGGTAACGCTTCATTGAGCGCCTTCAACTTTGCAGGCTCTCAGGCAAGCCCGATGAGCGCCTACGCTGAGTCGGGCATGATGCCGATGATCTCTTTCCAGAGCGGGTCTGCACTTACTCAGTCGCTGGATAGCGTTAACGGCGTAAAAGCGAATTATGCACTGGGTGATACCCTGAGTTTTATCGCCACGCACTGGGCCGGTAACGAGCTTGAGACCACCAATGATCGTGACTACCAGGCCAACCGTTCTGATGTCGGCTTCCAGTGGCAGCTATCGCCGGCGCTGAGCATGACGACCCAGGTCGGCCGCCTGCAAGAGCGCAATGGCTTGATGGGCGCGAGCGGTTCGGGTGCCTTGGGCCTGGGCGAGCGTAACGAAATGACCTTTGCAGGTATTACCCTGCAAGCCCAGCACGGCAATGGAATAAGCTCGTTTGCCGAGTTCGAACAGGGCCGTGGAGACGCTGAAGGCAACGGCCTGCTGGCGCATCTGCGCGATATTCGTGCGCAGAAAGTAGCCATGGGATTGCAGTGGCAGGACGACAACGAACGGGCAGCATTTTCACTACAGCAGCCGCTGCGTATCGAAAGTGGTATTGCCACCCTTGATGTGCCGGTAGGACGCACGCTGGATGGCGGTGTTATCCGCGAAGAGCGCGAAGCGCAGCTTTCGCCTTCGGGCCGTCAGGTGGATATCGAGTTCGGTTATACGTATTCGCCCAGCGCCAATACCCGCTGGCAGTTCAACCTGTTACATACGCTTGAACCCGGGCACGATGCTGATGCATCCTCTGATACCGCTGGAATGGTGAGCTTCTCTACCCTGCTGTAAATTGTCAGCAAGGATATAAGCACGATATCTGCATAGCGAGCCAGCCCTGTGGGCGGTTTATGCAGAGCGCATTAATGGCCTGATCCCCTGTGCCGGGCTCGGGCCTTTCTTTTTTCTGAAACCTCGTGTGTCAGCGCATTGCATCCTGGTAGAGCGCTCGCTAAAGTTTCGCCTCTTTCAAGCCTATAAAACGCGGAGCCGGCGCATGCCCACCCTAATGATTCAAGGCACTACTTCCGATGCGGGAAAAAGCACGGTGGTAGCAGGGCTTTGCCGGGTATTGCAGCGCCGCGGTTTTAGCGTGGCGCCGTTCAAGCCTCAGAACATGGCGCTCAATAGTGCCGTCACGATCGATGGCGGTGAAATTGGCCGCTCGACCGCCTTGCAGGCTCAGGCGGCAGGCGTTGCCCCGCATAGCGACATGAACCCTGTACTGCTCAAGCCGGAAAGCGACCGCGGCTCCCAGGTGATTCTGCGGGGCAAGGTCCATGGGCACATGGATGCGCTTGACTATCACGCGTTCAAAGAAACCGCCAAAGAGAGTGTGATGGCCGCCTGGCAGGCGCTTGAATCCCGCTTTGATATCATCATTGCCGAAGGCGCGGGCAGCCCCGCCGAGATCAACCTGCGCAAGGGCGATATCGCCAATATGGGCTTTGCCGAAGCGGCCGATTGCCCGGTGCTGCTGGTTGGCGACATTGACCGGGGCGGCGTGTTTGCGCAACTGGTCGGCACGCTCGAACTGCTGAGTAGCAGTGAACAGGCGCGTACCCGCGGATTTATCGTGAACCGCTTTCGCGGCGATATAGGGCTGCTGGCGCCGGGCCTTGAGTGGCTAGAATCGCGAACCGGCAAACGCGTTTTCGGCACCTTGCCGTATCTTCAAGGGCTACTGCTGGATGCCGAGGATAGCGTGGGCCTGACCCGCCATTCACCCCGGGAGGCACTGCTTGACGTCGTCGTGCCTGCGTTGCCGCGCATCAGCAACCATACCGATTTCGACCCGCTTCGCCTGCACCCTCAGGTGGCGCTGCATATGGTGGGTCCTGGCCAGCCGATTCCCCCCGCCGATGTGATCATTCTGCCCGGCAGTAAAAGTACCGCCAGCGACCTTGCCTGGCTCAAGCGCCAGGGCTGGGAAGCGGCTATCCAGCGGCATCTGCGCTACGGGGGGAAAGTGTTAGGCATTTGCGGTGGCTTTCAGATGCTGGGGGAGTGGGTAGAAGACGCTGAAGGCCTGGAGGGCACGCCCGGAAGAGTACAAGGGTTAGGGTTGTTGCCCTTGACCACTCGCATGGTGGCAGGCAAGCAACTGCGCAACGTCAACGGCGTGCTGGCGGGCGATACGGCGCAGGTAACCGGTTATGAGATTCACAATGGCGTCAGCAGAGGGCCTGCGCTTGAAAAGCCGTTGTTCGATCTGGGGACTCATCAGGATGGTGCCATCAGTGAAGACCGCCAGGTGCTGGGCACTTACCTGCACGGCCTGTTCGATCATGCGCAGGCGTGCCAGGCGCTTTTAAAACGCCTGGGGCTTGCTGAAGCGCTGCTGGTGGATTACCTGGCTCACCGCGAGCGGGAGCTTGACCGGCTTGCCGATACGTTGGAAACCCACCTGGACATCAGTGAGATCTTGTCACTTGTAGGGCGCGCTTAATCATGTGTGGCGCGCTTGGCCATCATGGTGATTTCAATACTGCCACCACCACACAGATGGGCTGATTCAGTACAGGTGCGTGCCGGATAGCGGCCTGGTTCAAAAAACTCGGCGTAAATGGCGTCCACGCTATTGATGTCGCCAAGATCCGTCAGGTGAATGTCGACGCGGATCACATCGGCCAGGCTGCCTTCTTCCTGCACCAGCATGCGTTGCAGTGCGCGCATGATCAGGCGAGTTTCTTCCTGGATATCGCCACGCACGGCATCGCCATTGGAAAGATCGGCCACGGTAAGCCCGGAGATGAACACATAGTGATCGTCCATCACCATATGACTTCCAGGAAAACTTGGCTTGGGCAGGGTCGGGTCGTTATTGAACTGAAGCATTGATTCTCCTCGGCATCCAAAACGGGTGCACCCTCTTGCGACTACGTAAGGGCCAATGCGTTCATATTGGTTAATAGTGGCTGGTGCGGCGCGCCCGTTTACTCTAGGCTTGCGGGCATCAATGTGGCTGATATCGATTGCAACGGCGTAAAGAGAGCGTAATGAAGGTAGTTCAGATCAAAGAGGCGGGACAGCGAGATGCCTGCCTGGCGCGCTTATGCGCTGAAGTGTACGGCCAGGCAGCGGGATTGACTCCGCTGGTGGTCTTTACCGGCACGCGCAATGTGCTGTTCAAACAGGAAGTGGCACGCCTGCTGGCGGGCGTGGATAACACCGGCAAGCCGCTGGCGCTGGCGCTGCTGGTGCTCGATGAAGCGGGTGAGGGCATGACCATCACCCATGCCTGTGGGCTTGAATCCGACGGGGCCAAGCAGCGTTTGATCAGCGAGCTGACGCTGAAGGCGCCGCTGCGGGTGGAAGTGGATAGCCCCGAGCAGCAGGCGTTCTATCAGGGCTGTGGCATCAAGCGCTGGTTCAAGGCCGATAACGGCGCGCACATTGGCTTGAGCGGGCGCCATCCGGCAGGCGGTATTGCTGAGCTGGCAGCCACGGTGGCGCTGGATGAAGCGCTGATCCTGCGGCGCTTCAAGCATGACGCCAAGGCTTTCGAGGTCGCCAAGCAGGATTTTTTGAGCGGACTCAAAGCGTTTCCTTCCAGCATCAAGGCCTGACGTTGACCGCCTGCGCAGGCTACTTTCTGGCCAGTTCGCGCATGGCGGTTTCAAGCCCCTCCAGGGTCATGGGATACATGCGGCTATCGATGATTTCCTGAATCAGCTGGGTGGAGTAGGTGTACTCCCAGGCGCGCGTGGGCATGGGGTTGAGCCATGCCAGACGCGGAAAGGCCTGGCATAGCCGCTTGAGCCATACGCCGCCGGGCTCATCATTGAAATGCTCCACGCTGCCACCTGGATGGGTCACTTCATAGGGTGACATGGCTGCATCGCCGACTACCACCACCTGATAGTCTGCACTGTAGGTATTCAAGACCTCCATGGTGGGGATGCGCTCATTGCCCCGGCGCATATTATTCTTCCACACGCCTTCATAAAGGCAGTTGTGAAAGTAGTAGTGCTCGAGATGCTTGAACTCCGAGCGCGCCGCGGAAAACAGCTCTTCACACACGCGGATATGATCATCCATGGAGCCGCCTACATCCAGAAACAGCAGCACCTTGACAGCATTGTGTCGCTCCGGGCGCATCTGCACGTTGAGAAGGCCAGCGTCGCGAGCGGTTTCACGTATGGTGCTGTCTACGTCGAACTCCTGAAGAGCACCCTGGCGGGCAAACTTGCGCAGCCGCCGCAGCGCCATCTTTATGTTGCGCGTGCCAAGCTCCAGGGAGTCGTCGTAGTCGCGAAAGCGCCGCTCGTCCCACACCTTGATGGCTCGGCGATGGCGCGAGCCGTCCTGGCCGATGCGAATGCCTTCCGGATTGTAGCCGTAGGCACCAAACGGGCTGGTGCCGCCGGTACCGATCCACTTGTTGCCCCCGGCGTGGCGCTCTTTCTGCTCTTCCAGGCGTTTCTTGAACGTCTCGATCAGCGCCTCGAGCCCGCCGAGGGATTCGATGTTGGCTTTCTCTTCCTCCGTCAGCTGCTTTTCAAATTCGCGGCGCAGCCACTCTTGCGGAATCAGCGCTTCGATGGCGGCGTCCATATCTTCAAGGCCTTCGAACCACGCCGAGAAGGCGCGATCGAAGCGGTCGAAATAGCGCTCGTCCTTTACCATCACCGTGCGCGCTACCTGATAGAACGCTTCCATATCGGCGAACACGACGCCGCGCTCCACCACGGCATGAAGATCCAGCAGTTCACGCAGCGAAACGGGCACGCCAGCACGCTTCAAGGTATCAAACAGGCCGATAAACATGGCTTAGCGCCCGCTGCTCTTCTGGCGGCGCAGCATGAACGCCAGGCGTTCGAGCAGGTGAGTGTCCTGCTCGTTCTTTATCAGTGCACCGGCCATGGGCGGCAGAGCCTTGGCTGGGTCGCGGTGATAAAGCGCTTCCTGGGCAAGCTCGTCGGCCATGAGCAGTTTGAGCCAGTCGACCAGCTCCGAGGTGGAAGGCTTTTTCTTCAGGCCGGGGGCGTCGCGCAGCTCGAAAAAGACGTTCAGCGCTTCGCTGACCAGACGCGGGGCGATGTCCGGGAAGTGCACATCGACAATGGCCTGCAGCGTATCGCGGTCGGGGAAATCGATGTAGTGAAAGAAGCAGCGGCGCAGGAAGGCGTCGGGCAGTTCCTTTTCATTGTTGGACGTGATGATGATGATCGGGCGCTTCTCGGCACGGATGGTTTCACCGGTCTCGTAAACGTGAAACTCCATGCGATCCAGTTCCTGGAGCAGGTCGTTGGGAAACTCGATATCCGCCTTGTCGATCTCATCGATCAACAGCACGACGCGCTCGCCGGCGGTGAACGCTTCCCAGAGCTTGCCGGGCTTGATGTAGTTGGCGACGTTTTCCACACCCTCGACGCCAAGCTGCGAATCGCGCAGGCGGCTGACCGCGTCGTACTCGTAAAGCCCCTGGGCCGCCTTGGTGCTGGACTTGATGTGCCAGGTGATCAGTTGAGTGTCAAGCGATGCCGCCAGCTCCTCGGCCAGCAGGGTCTTGCCCGTGCCCGGCTCGCCCTTGATGAGCAGCGGGCGCTCGAGCATGACGGCAGCATTCACCGCCTGTTTGAGTGCATCGGTGGCTATATAGGAAGCGGTGGATTCAAACGCCATGAAAGGGCCTCGGCTTGTTGAGTCTTGAAATAGAGATTCAAACAAGTGTACGTGAGGCTGGCCGCCCAGGCCAAGCGGTGCGCCTGGGCCATCATGATTGGCCGTTTTTCAGCGTCGTTTTCGCTACTCGGCGTAGACCATCTTGCGCGTCATGCCGCCGTCCGCCACGACGTTCTGGCCGGTGATAAAGCTGGCCTCTTCGGAGAGCAGAAAGCGGGTCAGCGCGCCGATATCCTCCGGCGTGCCAACGCGTCCAACGGGATGCTGCGCACGGTCAATGGCGCGGTGCTCGACGGGCTGTTGCCCGGCGGGTTTTTGCCAGTTGCCGACTTCTATCCAGCCGGGGCTTACCGCATTCACGCGAATATCCGGGCCGAGACTGACCGCCAGTGCGTGGGTCAGGGCCACAATACCGCCTTTACTGGCGGCGTAGGCTTCGGTATCCGGCTCGGACTGGATCGCGCGGGAGGATGCCATCAGCACGATACTGCCGCCCTGAGCACGTAGATACGGGGCACCGTGTTTGGCGCAAAGGAACGCCCCGGTAAGGTTGGTGTTCAGGTAGGCCTGCCAGGTGTCCAGTGAAAGCTGCTCGACCGGACCGTGAAAAGGGTCGGCGATGCCTGCGTTGTGCACGATGCCGTCCAGGCGGCCAAAGCGGCTGACGGTCTCTTCAAGACTCTTTACTACCTGTGTCTCAATGCCTGCGTCCGCCTGCAGGGCCAATAGCTGTTGGCGGTTGGGCAATCGTTCAACTGCCGCGTCGAGCGCTTCTTTATCGATGTCGGTGATGGCGACCTGATGGCCTTCGGACAATAACGTTTGCGCGATACCCAGGCCAATGCCCTGAGCACCGCCGGTAATGTAATAGGTGTGAGGTTGTGTCATGAAAGTGTTGCCTATGTAGTGTCAACTGGTCATTAGCTGTGAAGTAGTTGCCGCAAGGATTAGGTGATGCTTAATGAGGCAAAACGGTAAAAGGTGCGCCGCGCTGGTGCGCTTTTACCCATATTTCCAGACTACTCAGTATAGTATCAATAGTAAAAATATTTAACTTATTGTATTTTAAGGATAAATAATTTTTTGGCACGTAGATCGCAATATAATTACCAAGCAGCAAATGAATAGAGTCATTGGCATCGATATCGACCACGATAGTGAGTGCTCTCCCTTCTTTGCTATATCGCCAGGGCAAATTGACTGAGCGATACATAGAGTGAGCTGGCGTGCTCCACCTAGGCCTCCTTCGGGAGGTCTTTTTTTATGCTTGATAAAAGTTGATCCTGTACAAACCTATAACAAAAAAACAACAAAATATTTGGAAACAGTGTTCGAATAGTATACATTGTATAGGTAAGCCGGTTGTCCGGCGCTTGTCCCAGCTAAAAAGCAAAGAGGATTGACATATGCGCAACGTAAAATTGATTTCTGCCGCTGTGATGACTGCTGGCTTTGTGCTGGCAAGCCAGGCAGCGCTAGCCTATAACGCGGGTGATGCATTCGTTCGTGGTGGCTACGCCAAGACCGATACCGGTTCAGGCAATGGCAATATCGCAGGCGACTCGCTCAACGTTCAAAACGAAAGCGGCTTCACTTTCGGCGCCGGTTACCTGTTCACTGATAAAGTTGGCCTCGAGCTGAACAGTTCCGAGAAGTTTGAACACGAACTGAATACCGATCTTGCTGGCGGTATTGGCAGCATCGATCGTCTGCCGGTCAACCTGCTGGTGAACTACTATCCGCTGGGTGGCATGGATTCACGTGTTCAGCCCTATGTAGGTGCTGGCTTGAACTACACGCGTTTCTCCGGCGAGCCGAGCGACGTTGATGTCAAGGCAAGCTATGGTGCCATCGGTCAGGTAGGTGTTGATCTGGCGGTTACTGACAACGTATCGCTGAACAGCTTTGCAAGCTATGCAGACGTCAGCTCCGATATCCGCACTGGTGGTGATACCGTCGGTAAAGTGGATATGGATCCGCTGACAGTGGGTGGCGGTGTTACACTGCGCTTCTAAGCGTCAACCAGTAGAAGAGTTACTCAACACCCGGCCTTGCGCCGGGTGTTTTTGTAGGTGAATAGCCAGCCCGATTCGGGCTGGGGGCCGTCTCAGGGCGTCAGGTTATCGTGACCGCTTTCAGTCACCAGTACGTTATCTTCGATGCGGATTCCGCCGCAGGGCAGTAGCTCATCGATCAGCGCCCAGTTAACGGGCAGCGCTTTATCACGCAGCGGCTCTAAAAGCATGGGAATGAAGTAGAGCCCCGGCTCAATGGTTACGACCATGCCTGGGCGTAGTGTGCGGGTCAGGCGCAGGGCCGGGTGGTCTTGTGGTGCTGGCGCGGGCGAGCCATCCGGATGACGAAGGCCCGCCACATCGTGAACTTGAATCCCCAGCAGGTGGCCAAGCCCATGTGGACAGAAGGCGCGTGTAACCCCGTCTGTTACCGCCTGTTCCGGGGTGCCCTTGAAGAGGTCGTGAGCCACCAGTATTTCTGCCAGATGCTCATGCATGCGTTCGTGCAGAGCGACAAAATCCACTCCCGGCGCGATACTGTAGACTAGCTCATCCTTCAAACCGTGCAGCGCTGTGACCAGTTCCGCAAACGCCTCAGGGGCGTCAGCGCCAGCATAAGCACGCGTAATATCCGCGCAGTAGCCTCTGAAACGTCGCCCGGCATCCACCAGCAGGCTGAAGCGCTGCTTGGGTGGGGTCAGTTCGTAGTGCTGGTAGTGCAATACGCCGGCGTGCTCGTTGAGGCCAATGATATTTTGATAGGGCACCAGCGATTCACGCTGACGGCTGGCCGCCAGGTAGGCAAGCTGGATATCCAGCTCTCCTGAAGCACCAATGAACGCGGCCTGGGCTGCCTGATGGCCGGCCATGGCCAGGCGGTTGGCTTCACGCAGGCAGGCGATCTCATAAGGTGTTTTCGTTACGCGCAGCTCATCCAGGCTGCGCATCAGCGCATCAGGAGCGCGCTCGGCGTTCAGCGCTTGTTGCGTGTCTTGCGGCAGGCTGGCCACGTCACCGATCACCGCTGCCTTGCCATCAAGTGATGGCGTGGTTCGGCGGGTGCAAAGCTTAATATCCAGTGCGGATACCCAGGGCTCATCCGGTAATTGAGTCGTGAGATGCCAGAAATCATCCGGTGCATAGAGGTGCAGCTGCGGCCGTTTGCCGGGCTGGATGACCAGCCAGCTGTGCTGCACGTCCGCAAGCCCCACCCAGTGCATGAAATGCCCGTAAGATTGAAAAGAAGCCGCGTGGTCATCAGCAAAATGCATGGCGGCGTGGCCGCTGTAGATAGCCAGGCTATCAAAGCCGTGCTGCGCCAGCAGCGCGTCGTACTCGCGCTGTAGGTGGGCAATATGTTCAAGCTGCTGATTGAATAAGGTTGCTGACATGCAGGGGGTCCTGTTGGCGGTCTTATCGACGGTTTATGACTGACTGCGTGAATAGCTTGACGACGAGGGGAGCTCACCCCAGAGGCCATCGAGTTCGGCATGATGCTGCTTTTGATGGCGGTAGAGGCGAAGCTCCATGGGTACGTCCCAGCGGCTATCGCCGGCGCGCACCAGCGTGCCTTCGGCCAGTTCCGTTGACACACAGCGCTCGGGTAGCCAGCTCATGCCGTAGCCCAGCAGCAAAAGCTCCTTTATACCCGCGGCGTACAGGTTTTCACTCTGCGCAATCAAATGCGTGCTCTGAGGAAGCCTTGCCAGATGCGCCTTGATGGCCGAGCCCAGCAGGCCGCGCTTGGGGTAGGCAAGCCAGGGCGTGGGCTGCTGGCGCGTTCCGGGCAGCACGGCGTGGGGCTCCCCTTGGGCGGTGACGCCGGTGACGGGAATCAGCCGTTCGTGGCCAATTACCCGGTGATGGCAGTCGCTGGTATCAATATCCAGGTCACAGCGCCCTACGGGCCAGTAGCAGATGGCCAGGTCGCATTCGGCGCGCGCCAGGGCCTGAAAGTAGTCGTGAGCGATCCAGCCGGTAGCGCGCAAGTAGGGCTGTACCCGGTTTTCCCAACCCGAGGAGGCGAGCCACTCCGGCAGGAAATGGGCCAGCAGGCTTTGCGGCGCGGCGACCATGATACGCCGCTGCTGGCCTGCACTGATTTCACGCAGACGCTCGCGGGTCAGTCGTACCCGGTCGGTGACCTGCTCGCACAGGGTGAGAAACTCCTCGCCGGCCGGGGTCAGTGAAAGCGGTAGCGTCTGGCGATTGATCAACGTTACCCCCATTTCCTCTTCCAGAAGCTTGATGCGCCGAGAGAAGGTAGGCTGGGTAACGTGTTGATCATCTGCTGCGCGTGAAAAATGCCGAGTTCTGGCCAGGGCGATAAAGTCTTCTAGCCAGCGAATTTCCATGCCTTACCTCGCAGTGATGTGGCGTGCCTCGCACCTGAAGCGCCGCGATTCATAAGCGGCCTTCTTCAACAGCGTGGCACGCAACGCGAGTGCCGTCATTCTGCATCTGTAACAGCGGGATCTCCTGGCGGCAGCGCGCATTGGCATACGGGCAGCGGCCGTGGAACACGCAGCCACTGGGCAGGTGTACCGGTGTCGGCACTTCGCCTTCCAGCCGGATATGCTGCGGGCGGTCATCTTCCAGACGTGGAATGGAGGAGAGCAGCGCCTGGGTATAGGGGTGACGCGGCTTGGCAAACAGCGTGGCCGTGGTGGCTATTTCACACACCGTACCCAGGTACATTACCGCCACTCGGGTACCGAAGTGCTCGACCACGGCCAGGTCGTGGGTGATGAACAGATAGGTCAGGTTACGCGCGTGCTGGGCTTCCATGAGCAGGTTGAGTACCTGCGCCTGGATGGAGACATCCAGTGCCGAGATGGGCTCATCGGCCACGATAAACTCCGGGTCCACGGCAAGGGCCCGGGCAATGGCGATACGTTGACGCTGGCCGCCGGAAAACTCATGGCCAAAGCGCTTGCCCCAGTCCGGGTCGATACCTACCGAGCGCATTACCTCTTCGACCTTGTCGGCAATCTGCTGGCGGTTCCACTTGGGGTGGTGCAGGCGCAGCGGCTCTTCCAGGGTCTGCTGAATGGTCATGCGCGGGTTCAGCGACGCGTAAGGGTTCTGGAAGATCATCTGCATGCGCTTGCGATAGGGCAGCAGCTGGCGCGAACTCAAGTTGTCGATCCGCTGGCCGTCGTAGTGGATCTCGCCCTCGGAAGGGCTCAAAAGCCCCATGACCGTGCGCGCCACGGTGGACTTGCCGCAACCGGATTCGCCCACCACGCACAGGGCTTCGCCGCGGCTGATGTCCAGGTTTACGCCGTTGATGGCATGCACGTGCTCCTGGTGGCGAACAAGCTTGCCGCCCTTGAAACGCAGCTGCTCGAGAAAATCACCGGAGAGCGAGAAGCGCTTTTTCAGATCACGAATCTGCAGCAGCGGGGTGGCGGTTTCAACGTTTTCAGCGGGAATATGATTCACGGCCGCCGCACTTGCCTGGGCACTCATTGGCTCTCCTCCTTCAAGCGACGATCTTCCAGCAGCTCCGCCACCATGTGGCAGGCCACCTGACAGTTACCGGTCTGTACGAAACCGGGCACCTGCTCGACGCAGGCAGGACGCGTCTGCCCATCGGCGCGTTTGATGAAGTCGCAGCGCGGATGGAAGGCGCAGCCGCTCGGCAGATTGGAAAGCGACGGCATGCTGCCGCGAATCTGGTTGAGCTTCTCGCCCGGTGTTGCCATCTGGGGCAGGGCGTTGATCAGCCCTTGAGTATAGGGGTGCTGAGGGTCGTTGATGATCTCCCGCGTCGGGCCCTGTTCGATCACCCGGCCGGCGTACATGACCAGCATGCGCTGGGTCACCTGGCTTACCACGCCAAGGTCATGGGTGATCAGGATCAGGCCGACGTTGTGCTGCTCACACAGGTCCAGCAGCAGCGCCATGATCTCCGCCTGAATGGTGACATCCAGTGCGGTGGTTGGCTCATCGGCAATGATGATGTCCGGGTCGAGCAGCAGGGCGATGGCGATGATGATGCGCTGACGCATCCCGCCGGAGAGCTCGTGGGGGTACTGGTCCAGACGCTTTTCCGGCGAGGGAATCTGCACCTGACGCAGCTTGTCCAGCGCAATGGCGCGCGCCTCCCGCGAGGAGATGCGTCGGTGCGCCTTCAGGCACTCGACCATCTGCTCGCCGATGGAGAGCACCGGATTCAGGGTCATCATCGGATCCTGAAAGATCATCGAGATGCGGTTGCCGCGAATTTTCCGCAGACCGCGCTCGGACATGGTGTTCAGCGTCTGACCTTCAAAGCGGATGCTGCCCCCGGCAATGAAGCCTGGCTTGGAAATCAGGTTCAGAAGCGAAAAGGCCGCGACGGATTTACCCGCACCGGACTCGCCAACGATCCCCAGGCGCTCGCCGCGCTCGAGGGTAAAGCTCACATCGCGTATGGCCTTGACTTCGCCCTGGCGCAGGGCGAAGCGTACATCCAACTGGGAAACTTCGAGTAATGCCATGGTGTCCTCAGCCTTTGTAGAGTCGTGGGTTCATGACATCGCGCAGCCAGTCGCCCAGGAGATTGATAGACAGCACCAGCACCACCAGTACCGCACCGGGGATCAGCGTGATCCACCAGGAGCCTGACTGAATGTAGTCAAACCCTGCCTTGATCAACGAACCCAGTGACGGATGGGTTTCCGGCATACCCAGACCCAGAAACGAAAGCGCCGCTTCAGAAATGATCGCGTTGGCAATCTGCACCGTGGAGATGACAAAAATCGGCGAAAGCGTATTGGGCAGCACGTGGCGGAACATGATCCGCTTGCTGCGCAGGCCCATGACCCGGGCGGCATCCACGTACTCCTTGCTCCTTTCGGCGAGAACCGAGGCGCGCACGGTACGCGCATACTGCGGCCACTCGGCCAGGCCGATGATCAGCACCAGCATGAGCACGGCGTACTGGCTGTAGAATGCGCCGCCGAGGGTCGCCTTGACCACGGCACCGACGACGATGGCCACCATCAGCGTCGAGAACGAGAGCTGGATATCCGCCAGGCGCATCAGGAAGGCATCCACGCGCCCGCCCAGATAACCCGCCATCAAGCCAAAGGTCACGCCTAGAAGCGCCTGGAGAATCACCGCGCCAAAGCCGATCAATAGCGACACGCGGGTGCCGTAGAGAATGATCGACCACAGATCGCGACCCTGGGCATCGGTGCCCAGGGAGTACTGCTCATCGGCGCCATCGATCCAGAAAGGCGGTAGTTCCGAGGCCATGATATCGATCTGGCGTAGGTCGTAAGGGTCTGTCGGGGCCAGCAAGGGTGCCGAGAAGGCGGCCACTACCAGGCAGAGAAAAACGGCCAGGCAGAGCTGCGCGGTGCGGTCGCGCTTGAAGCTGTACCACACGAAGGAGTCGCGAAAGCGATCCAGGCGGCTGGGTGCCTTGTTCGTTGTCATCGTCATGCGGGCTTACCAGTCAGTTTTACAGTGGGGTTCACAAAGCCGTAGATCAGATCCACGATGGTGTTGGTCACCACGAAAATGACGCCGACAATCATTAGATAGGCCACGATAAGCGGGATATCGGCACGGTTGATCGCATCCAGGAACATCAGGCCCATGCCCGGCCACTGGAAAACGGTCTCGGTCAGGATGGTGTAGGCCACCATGGTGCCAATCTGCACACCACCCACGGTAATGACCGGCAGCATGGTGTTCTTCAGCGCATGCACGAAGTAGACGCGGCGCATGGAAATGCCCTTGGCGCGGGCGTACTTGACGTACTCAGACTGCAGTACTTCCATCATTTCCGCGCGGATCAGGCGGATAAACAGCGGCAGCATGATGGAGGCCAGCGAAATGGCCGGCAGTACCAGGTGCTTGAGCCCGTCCCAGGAAGCCATATTGGTGTCCCAGTGGCCGACAACGTGCACCAGGTCATAGCCACGCCCGAAGGACGGCATGTTGCCCTGAGTCGAGAGCAGGCCATTGAGCCAGGCGCCCCAACCGGTACTTTCCGGAAAGAGGGAGACGGTAATGCCGATGGAGAATATCTGGATGAGCACAATGGCGGTCAGAAATACCGGAATGGAAATACCGATGATCGACGCGCCCATGAAAAAGCGTGAAAGGACCGCGCGGGGCTTGATCGCGCTGTAGACCCCGATGGGTACCGATAACAGCACAATGATCAGCGTCGCGGCGAACACAAGCTCGAGCGTGGCCGGCAGATGGCGGGCAATTACGCCAAGCGCGGGTTCGCGATAGAAGTATGAGTACCCGAAGTCGCCCTGGACCGCGTTCTTGGCAAAGCGGCCATACTGCACCAGAAAGGAGTCATTCAATCCCAAGCGTTCGCGAAGGGCTTCGCGCTCACTTTCCGGGACCGACTGGCCCACCATCTGCTGTATCGGGTCACCCAGGTTGTCCTGAATGGCGAAGGCCAGCACGCTGATGACGAACATCACCAATACCGCGTGCATCAGCCGCTTGATTAAAAAGGCAATCATGGCGTACGCCACCTATGTAATAGTGTTTAACAAAGGGTCTATCGGTAAGTGTTTTAAACGCGTTACCGCTGCTTTTGGACATGACAAGTGCTTCGCTCTCCAGTTGCCTGGAGAGCGAAGCATCCTTGCTTTAGCGCTTAAGGGGCGTTCAGCAGACTTAGCGGTTGATCACAAGATCACCCAGGTAGGGGAAGTCGATCGCATTGACCACCGGCTCGATATCGACACCGTTAGCCGCAGCGTAGGCCAGGTTCTGCCAGTGCAGCATGACAAAGCCCACGTCTTCATACAGCATGGCTTCGGCTTCGCGCAGCATTTCGTTACGCCGCTCAAGATCCGTCACGCTATCGGCTTCGGTTACCAGCGCATCAATCTCTTCGTTGCAGTAGTTACCGTAGTTGTATTGACCGGCACCGGTTTCGTCATCGATACAGAACGAGAGGTATTGGAAGAAGTTGGCGCTATCTTCGGTATCCGAGTGCCAGCCAAGCATGGCGATATCCGACTGACGAGTATCATACTCCGGCCAGTACTGGGCCAGCGGCATGGTGCGCAGATTCACCTTGATGTTGATGCGCGACAGCATGTTGGCAACGGCCTGGGCGATCTGCGCATCGTTAACGTAGCGGTTGTTGGGCGCGATCATGTCGACCGTGAAGCCATCTTCATAGCCTGCTTCTGCCATCAGCTCCTGAGCACGCTCGAGATCGTAGCGTGGCACCAGATCCGGGTTGTGGCCGGAGTAGCCTTCCGGTGAGAACTGACCCGCCGGGGTGGCGAAGCCACGCATCAAGCGGTCGGCAATGCCTTCCTGATTGATGGCAAGATCAACGGCTTGACGCACGCGTACGTCCTGGAACGCTTCAACCTTTTCCTGGTTGAGCTGGAAGCCAATGATGCGGGTGCCGGGCACTTCGATCAGCTCGACATCACCGGATTCGCGAATACGCTCCAGATCGTTGGGCGGTACGGCATCGATGAAGTCAACGCCACCGGACAGCAGAGCCGCCACGCGTGACGCGTTTTCAGAGATCGGGGTCAGCACGATGCTGGAAACGTTGCCTTCCGTTTCGGTGTCCCAGTAATCTTCAAAGCGCTCGAAGTCGACACGCACGCCCTGGCGGCGATCGGTCAGACGGAAGGGGCCAGTACCGGAAACATTGCGCGAGGCAAAGGAGTTGCCGGCTTTGACGATTTCCGCCTTGTCATTGCCGCTGTCGGTTTCGCCGGTATAGAACTCGCTGTCCATCGGGAAGATGTAGGTCGCCAGGTTCAGCATCAGCGGGTAGGGCTCGGTAGTGGTGATTTCTACCGTGTAGTCGTCGATGGCTTCGGCGCTGGCAATCGGCTCAAAAATGGCTTTGTAATCGGGGCTCTCCTGCAGACGCTCGATGGTCCACACGACGTCCTTTGCGGTGAACGGGTTACCTGAATGGAAAGTAACGCCTTCACGCAGTGTCATGCGGATATGGGTGTCGTCGGTCTGCTCCCACTCGGTGGCCAGGCGCGGTTCAAAATCGAAATCTTTTGTCCAACGAACCAGCGGATCAAAGGCCAGGTGGGAGAAGCGCAGCATGCCGCCAGAAAGCTGCTCATGGATATCCAGGGTTTCCGGGTCGGCGGAGTAGCCGATACGCAGTGCTTCGGCACTTGCGGTCAGCGGAAGCAGAGCGCTGCCAGCAACGGTTGCCCCAATGATTGAAGCCAGTAAGGTTTTCTTGAGCGTCATGATTGTTCCCGTTTTATTGATGGTCTTATTGTTCGCTTTACCGTCTGAAATCCCGCCTTTAGCCAGCAAAGCAGACACGGTCAGCTTGTAAGCTATCCTACTAACATAGAGAGATGGCCTAGCGTCGCACAATCGAAATAATGACAGGCTCTATTCATCTACTGAATGACCATGCTAGTTGGCGCCGTACAGGCTTTCGCTATTAGCCGAAAGTCGCATATTGAAAGTAAACGCTTGTTTGACCACGGGCACGAATGCGCAAGCTTTAAGCGCCGAACTGCTGATGTAGCCAACGATTGATATCGTCGGACTCGTACAGCCACTCTTCACGACCATCTTCGTGGTGGATGTAGAGGCACGGCACCTTGGGCTTGCCACCGCCTTCCACCAGCGCCTGCTTATGCGCCGGGTTCTGCTGGGTATCGCGCAGTTCGATATTCAACCCTAGGCGTGCAATCTCCTTGCGTACCTTGATGCAGAATGGGCAGGTCTTGAACTGATAGAGCGCCAGGCGCTGGCAGGCCTCGTCGACGCGCGCCTGCTCGGCGGGCGTGCGCTCGATAGCACTTGGAGTGGTGAGCTTTTCCGAGACGATCATTACCGGTGCCAGTACCAGACGAACACCCCGGAAGAAATAGCGAATCAATACGCGCACGGTAGGCTCCTTGCTGACACCAAGACGTTCAGCGGTTGTTGAAAGGTCGGTATTGAATACCGGTAGTCGGTTAGCGTGGGCGCATCCTGCAACAATCGTGAGCATTTGTCACTTGAAGGCCTACGGATGGCAGGCTGCATGCGCGGCAGTTTCAAGCGCTAAAACCAATGCTTAGGGATGAGCAATCAGGCCGGTCGTGATAGTCTTTCTGGCAATTTCATGGCTGTATTGATTACGTTTCAGGGGCGCAACATGCATCTCCATATTATCGGTATTTGTGGCACTTTCATGGGCAGTCTTGCGCTGCTCGCGCGTGAACAGGGCCATCAGGTCAGCGGCTCGGATGCCAATGTCTATCCGCCGATGAGCACCCAGCTTGCCGAGGCGGGTATCACCTTGATGGAGGGCTACCGAGCGGAGCATCTGGACACCTCTGTGGATCTGGTGATCGTCGGTAATGCGCTTTCCCGGGGGAACGTGGAAGTAGAGGCGCTCCTTGATAGCGGCCTGCCCTATACCTCCGGCGCCCAGTGGCTGGCCGAGCACGTGCTGCCAGGGCGCAAGGTCATTGCCATAGCCGGTACCCACGGGAAAACCACCACGGCAAGTCTGCTGGCCTGGCTTCTGGAGAGCGCGGGCCAGGTACCGGGTTTTCTGATTGGCGGCGTGCCGCGTAATTTTGGCGTTTCGGCGCGCCTTGGCGATCCTCACGGCCCGTTCATCGTCGAGGCCGACGAGTACGACACCGCCTTTTTCGACAAGCGCTCCAAATTCGTTCATTACCGCCCGGATATCGCCGTGCTCAATAATCTCGAGTTCGACCACGCAGATATCTTCCCCGACCTTGCCGCCATCGAGCGCCAGTTTCATCATCTGGTGCGCACCGTGCCAGCCAAGGGCCGGCTGCTGGTCGCCGACGAGCAGCCGGCCCTTGAGCGCGTGCTGGCCATGGGCGCCTGGACGCCGGTCGAGCACTTTGGCGAGCAGCCCGAAAGCAGCTGGCAGCTGTGTCTGGAACGCCCGGATGCCAGCCGCTTCCAGGTGATTCACCGTCTGGAGCACGGCGAGGAGGATAGCGTGGTCGAGTGGCCGTTAAGCGGCGCGCACAATGCGCGTAATGCCCTGGCCGCATTGGCCGCGGCCCATCAGTGTGGGGTTGATCTTGCCCGTGCCTGCGCGGCGCTGGCCCGCTTTGAAACGCCGCGGCGACGCCAGGAAGTGCGCGGTGAGGTCAACGGCGTTCAGGTGATCGATGACTTCGCCCATCACCCCACGGCCATCGCCGCGACGCTTGAAGGGCTGCGCGCCACCACGACCAAGGGCCGGCTGCTGGCGGTAATCGAGCCGCGCTCCAATACCATGCGTTTGGGCGCACTACGCGATCGGTTGAACGAAAGCATCAGCGATGCCGATCAGGTGTACTGGTATCAGCCGGCCAATATCGAATGGTCAATGGAGGCGCTAGTGGCCGAGCAGGGTGCCAAGGCTAACTTGTATCGCGATATCGATACGCTGGTAAGCGCGGTGGCCGCGCAGGCCGCACCCCTGGACCGCATCGTGGTGATGTCCAACGGTGGCTTTGAGAATGTGCACGAGCGCCTGCTTACGGCACTGGCCACTCGGGAGCCTGTGGCATGAGCGATACGTCTTTCAAGAAACCGATTACCGTGGCACTGACCGGCGCCTCTGGTGTGCAGTACGGCTTGCGCTTGATCGATGTGCTGGTCGAAGCAGGCCATGAAGTGTGGGTGATGATATCCAAGGCGGCCCATATGGTGGTTGCTACCGAAACGGATATCAGTCTGCCCGCGCAGCCCGAGCGTCTGGCTGAGGCGCTACGCGAGCAAAGCGGTGCCCGGCCGGGGCAGATCCGCTGCTTTGGCCGCGAGGACTGGATGGCGCCGGTGGCGTCTGGTTCCGGCGCGCCATCGGCCATGGTGGTCTGTCCGTGTTCCACCGGCACGCTTTCGGCGGTGGCGACAGGGGCGAGCAACAACCTGATCGAGCGCGCGGCGGACGTTGCCATCAAGGAGCGCCGCACGCTGGTACTCGTGCCCCGGGAAAGCCCGCTGTCCCCCATTCACCTGGAGCACATGCTGGGGCTAAGCCGGTTGGGTGTGGTGATACTGCCAGCCGCTCCGGGCTTCTATCATCGTCCGCAGCGCATCGAGGATCTGGTGGATTTCATCGTGGCAAGGATTCTCAATCAACTGGGCATCGCGCACACCCTGGTGCCTCGCTGGGGTGAGCAGGCAAGTGATACGCAAGATGACAACGTAAGTAATCATACCAAGGACCAGCCATGACCTGGGCTACGCTCTCCATCTTTATTCCCACGTTTCTATTTGTCTCGCTGACCCCTGGGATGTGCATGACGCTTGCCATGGTGCTGGGCATGACTCAGGGCGTCAAACGTACCCTCTGGATGATGATTGGCGAGCTTTTGGGGGTGGGGCTTGTCGCCGCGGCGGCTGGTGCGGGTGTTGCCGCACTGATGCTGCGCCAGCCTGAACTGTTTACCGCGTTCAAGTGGATCGGTGGGGCCTACCTTGCCTATCTCGGCATCATGATGTGGCGCTCGCGCGGGCGCATGGCGATCCCTGCTGAACTGGATGCCGGTCCCGCCGCGGGGCGCTTGCAGCTCGCCATTCAGGGTTTCGTCACCGCCGTTGCCAACCCCAAGGGCTGGGCGTTTTTCATGGTACTGTTGCCGCCTTTTCTGGACAGCAGCCGCCCACTCGGCAGCCAGTTGGTGCTGCTGATCGCAGTGATTCTGATGATCGAGTTTGTCAGCATGCTGGTCTATGCCACGGGCGGCAAAACCCTGCGCAAGACGCTGGGTAAAAGCGGCAACGTGCGGCTTTTAAACCGCATCGCAGGCTCCTTGATGATTGGCGTCGGGCTCTGGCTGGCGCTGGGCTAAGCGGCTAAACCGGCGGGTAGAAGACGATGCGCGCGCTGACCAGCAGCAGCGAGGCAAGACCCAGCTGCCACCACGGGCAGGGTCTTAGCGGCGGGCGCGGGTAGCTTTGCCAGCTAAGGCGTACCAGCGCGCAGACGACAAGCCCCAATAGCGCGCCGCCTACCAGGTCGCTAAACCAGTGCACGCCTATGACCAGCCGCGAAAGTGCCATAGGGACGGCAAGGGCAATGGCCGTCCAGTAAACCCAGACTCGCTTTTTGCGTGGCAACTCGGAAGCAATAAAGGCGGCGAGTAGCCCCAGTACGACAACGGATGTCGAGGTATGGGCGCTTGGGTAGGAGAGCGAGCCGGTCAGATAGTCTGGGGTATCCGGACGGGCGCGACCAAAATAGGCTTTGCCAAAGGTATTTAAAAGTGCAATGCCGCCGACCGCAGCCCCCCAGTGAAGCAGGGCATCGAGGCGTTTATGACGCAGCATCCACAGCGCCCAGGGTAGCAACAGCACCGCAATGCCCAGCTTGTCGCCAATCTTGGCGAACACGGCGCCGGCTGAAATGAGCCAGCCGACCTGAATCCATGCGAACAGACGCTGCACATAAAGATCCAGATTCAAAGGACCATCGTGATATACCACCAGCAGCGTCCAGCCCGACAGGCTTGCCAGTGCAATGATCAACAGCAGCAGTGAGGCGATCGGTACCTCGCCGGATTGGCTCATGGCAAGCCATGGGCGGCGCAGGAAAGGAATGCGCCTGGCAAGGCGGGCGATGGCCAGATATATCCGGCCTTGACGCCCCACCTGCGCTCGCCCCCAGGAAAAGATGACCGCGAGCACCACGATGCAGGCCGCCAGCATCACAAGCGCTGTCTTGACGCCTGGCGGTAACAGAAGGTGCTCCTGCCAGGTACGGCCCAGCAGATACCCCGGCAGCACATAGGCCGGTGCCCAGAGCAACGCCGAACCTACGTTGGCCCACAGGAAAGTGCGTGGCGGCATGCGCATCATGCCCGCCACCAAAGGGATGATCGGCCGCACCGGGCCTACGAAGCGGCCAAAGAAAACCGAGTAAAGGCCGTAGCGTTCGAAAAATCGCGCACCGCGTCCCAGCCACTCCGGGTGTACGGACAGCGGCCACCGCTGAGTAATCTGCTCGCGGTGGTGATAGCCCAGCCTGAAACTCACTCCATCGCCTATGACCGCGCCTAGAAAGGCGGCCATGACGACCCACAGCAAGCTGACGGATTCATGGCCCGCCAGCGACGCGGCCGCCGTAATCAGCACCACGCCCGGCACTAGAAGGCCCACCAGCGCCAGAGATTCCGCCAGTGAGATCAGCAGAATTACCAGCAGCAGCATGGGCGGGGAGAGCGAGAGCTGGTGAAGGGTATCGGCTAAAGACACTTAACACTCCTGAAAATAAAAGCCGTCATCCATTTGCCAGCGCCTGGGCACGGCCGTTCAGACGTTGTACGTAGCGTTCAAAGCTCTCTTTATGTGGCAAGCAGGCGGCAATGCGCGCTTCAAGCTGGCCGGTTTCAATCAATACGCACTGCGAAAGGGCATAGTGTAGTCGTTCACGCACCAGCAGGGCACCGCTCTCGCTGGTGTCGGGCAGTACCAGCCAGAACGTGGCCTCTTCGGCACGGCCCAGAATGTCATGGTCGCGGCAGCGGGCGTGTACTTCGTTGCATAGCGTGTCGAGCAGCGCAATCTTTGCCCGCGGGCCGAACTGCTCTTCGGCCATGTCCAGCTGGGGTAAGTGGATCACCAGCACGGCCAGGCGCTTATTCAACATGGCTGCGCGCTGAAATTCGTTTTGCAGACGCTCTTTCAAGGTGCCGATATTCAGCGCGTTACAGTAGCAGTCGTTGGGGTCGGTGGCGTTTAAAAGCGCCCGCCGTCGGCCGTGCTCCCAGCGAGGTAGCGCCAGCAGAAGCAAAAGCGCCAGATAGCCAAATACATAAGCGCTTGGCAGCGCCGGGTGATCAATGGCGCCCCATATGAGCGGGCCAATCACCCCTGTCAAGACCAGTGCCGCCCACAAGGGTAGCAGTAAAAATGCCGTTGCCATGGGCAGACCAAGCCACATCGCAGAGGCGTAGGGCGGGTTGCAGAGCGCATTCAAGACCGCAAGGCAGGTGGCAATCAGCAAGATTATCTGCGCGATATGGCCTTTGGCCGTTCGGCCAAGGTGCAGCAGCAGGGCCGCCAGCAGCAGCAGGGTCATGAAGGCGGGTACCAGCAGGCTCAGGTAGTTGCCCATGGCGTAAAGCCATAGCGCGTAGCCCATCATCAGCACCAGACTGGCGCTATAGGCCAGCGTCATCAGCCGCCTTGAAAGCGGATGCAGGCTCACGTCGCGCTCCCAGGCACGGGGGCGTGGCATAGCTGGTTGAGGGTCAGCGTGGTGGGCTCTATATCGATCAGCGCCAAGTAATGGCTGGCTATATTATCAGTCAAGGCCGCATGCAGCTGTTTGCGACGCAGTGACGCCTCCTGAGGTGAACGGGAAAGCATGAGTGTGGCCAGGGTGGTGTTATTCAGCCGGTAGGTATTTTCAAACGAATAGGTGAGCGAGCAGAGTTTCTTGGCCGTGGCCCAGAGTTGGCGACGCTTGACCTTCAGTACAAGAAGTTCTGCGTAAATGACCTCGCGCTCAGCGCGTGTCTGCTCACGGGGCAGGTCGCGAAGCAGTTGCTCACCTGCCCAGAAATTGGCACCAGGAATAAGGCGTGAGCGCTGGCGGATAGCCCCGTTCATATCGACGAGTTGACGTGCTCTGGAGAGCGCCAGTACGCCCAGAATCCCCAGCAGGGTAAGCATCAAGACCCCTTCGGCAATATTGAGGCCTGGCATGATCAATACCCAGCTAAATACCGCGGCACTTGTGTTGAACATGAATGCCCAGCGCGCCTGGGGAAGCATGAACACGGCAGCCCATGCCCAGACAAGTAGGCTGTGCCGCTGGGGGTCGGTGGCTATCAACCCCAGCAAGAGCGCGCCGGGAACGACCTGCCAAGGCAGGCCGTGGGAGTAGCGATGGCTGAAATCAAGCAGCAGCGCGGTAATGAAAAGCCAGCCGAACGATACCCAGAGTGCCAGCGCCACCACCGGCGTTGCCGAAAGCGACCACGCAGCCAGTATGCTCGCTGCCGCGAATAGGTTGGCCTTGAGCAGGCGAATTTTGTATTTGCTTTGCATGGTGGCTTACTATTCATCCTTAATAACGCCATTTATACGGTCAGTAAATGCGCTAAGCAGCTGACTGAAATAGGAAACCCAAGGCACCCATTATAACGTCCAAGTAGCGTAATATATTGCCTACCACCGAGCACAATTGCCACGATTGCGCAGACGACGACACGAGGGAGAGAGCATGAGCGTTTTAGCACCGTTTCACGATGAGGCCCAGCAGCAACTCGACGCCGGCGACGTGCCCGCGTACATGCAGACGCTGGGCAAAGCGGCGCGGTCAGCGGCAAGCGCGTTGCGTCGTGCGGAAACGGGAACCAAGAATCGTGCCCTTGATGCCATGGCGAGCCGACTGGAAGACGCACGCCGGCAGGTTCTTGATGCTAATGCCGAAGACCTTGCTCGCGGCAAGGAAAACGGGCTGGATAGCGCCCTGCTGGATCGCCTGGCGCTGAACGACGCGCGTATCGATGCCATGATCGAAGGGCTTCGCCAAGTGGCGGCACTGCCTGACCCGGTCGGCGAGATTGATGGCATGAGCTACCGGCCAAGTGGTATTCAGGTAGGCAAGATGCGTGTGCCGCTCGGGGTTGTGGGCATCATCTACGAATCACGCCCCAATGTGACCATGGAAGCGGCCAGTCTGTGCCTGAAATCGGGTAATGCATGTATTTTGCGCGGGGGCTCTGAAGCCAGCGCTTCCAATGCCGCCATCAGTGATTGTATTACTCAGGGGCTGCTTGATGCGGGCCTGCCCGCCAGTTGCGTGCAGGTAGTCGCTACCACCGACCGTGCTGCGGTGGGCGCCATGATCAGCATGCCGGACTATGTGGACGTCATCATTCCGCGCGGTGGCAAATCGTTGATCGAGCGTATTTCCCGCGAAGCGAAGGTGCCGGTCATCAAGCACCTGGACGGCGTATGCCATGTGTATATCGATACCACGGCGGACCCGGCCAAGGCGCTGGCCATCGCGGTGAATGCCAAGACTCACCGTTATGGTACCTGCAACACCATGGAAACCTTGCTGGTGGATGCGCCGATCGCCGATCTGATACTGCCTGAGCTGGCACGTGCTTACGCTGAGCATAATGTCGAGCTGCGTGGCTGTGAGCGTACCCGTGCTCTGTTACCCCAGGCGATTGCTGCCTCGGAAGAGGACTGGCAGGCGGAATATCTGGCGCCGATTCTGGCCATCAAGGTCGTCGACGGTATGGATGAGGCGATTGCGCATATCGAGCAGTACGGCTCGCACCACACCGATGCCATCGTGACCCAGGACTACTCGCTGGCGCGCCGCTTCATGGCAGAAGTGGATTCAAGCTCGGTCATGGTCAATGCCTCCACCCGGTTTGCCGACGGCTTCGAGTACGGCCTGGGCGCGGAAATCGGCATTTCCACCGACAAGCTGCATGCGCGCGGGCCGGTAGGACTCGAAGGGCTGACCACGCAGAAGTACGTCGTCTTCGGGGATGGTCAGGTTCGGCAATGAGTTCCCAAGCGTTAAGAGTCGGCATGCTGGGGGGTACGTTTGACCCCATTCACCACGGTCATTTACGCAGTGCGCTTGAAGCACGCGAAGCGCTCGGGCTTGATCGGTTGCACATGATACCGGCACCCAAGCCGCCGCTACGCGGCGAGCCGCAGGTATCAGCAGAGCAGCGCCTGACCCTTCTGACGCTGGGCATTGGAGAGACGCCAGGGCTATATGCCGATGACCGCGAGCTTCGCCGCGACGGGCCTTCCTACAGTATTGATACTCTGATTGAGCTGCGCAAGGAGTACGGCCCTCAGGCTCGGCTTGTAATGATCATCGGGTTTGACGCGTTCTTGCGCCTTGCTCAGTGGCATCAGGCGCAGGCGCTTTTCGATCACGCGCATCTCGCGGTCATGGCGCGGCCGGGTTACGCCGCGCCCTGGCCCGAGGAATTGACGGAACTGGTCGGCGCGCGCGAAGTCGAAGGAGCGGATTCGCTGATGCAGCGCCCAAGCGGTGGGGTCATGATGCTGACACTGCCCTCGCAGATGGCGATTTCAGCGACCTATATTCGCAAGCGGCTGGGCGAGGGTAAAAGCACCCGCTATCTGCTTCCAGAAGCGGTAGAAGAGGCCATTGGCAAAAATGGCTTTTATCGACACTTTTCGTCTCACGACGAATAGCGCTGGCAGTCACCATAGAAGCCGTTACAATGGCCGGCTTTATCAGCCGAATACTACACAGGGTTGTCTTCAGGAGTCATGCACATCGATACACTGAAAAGCCTAGCGCTTGATGCGTTAGAAGAACTTAAAGCACGTGATATTACCCATCTGGACGTTTCCAGCCTGACAGAGGTGACCGACCTCATGCTGATCGCCAGCGGTACCTCTACTCGTCACGTTGCGGCACTGGCGCAAAACGTGGTGGAGAAGGCTAAGGCGGCAGGTTTGCAGCCGCGTGGCGTTGAAGGCGGCGATAATGCCGACTGGGTACTGGTGGATCTTGGCGATATCGTGGTTCACGTCATGCTGCCCGAAGCGCGTACGCTTTATGACCTCGAGCGTCTGTGGTCTGACCTGCCCAGCGAAGGGCTGACTCGCGATGAGTCGTTCGAGCACTTTGAAGAGCGAGTCCGCATGTCATGAGGATCAGGCTGTTGGCGGTAGGAACCAAAATGCCTGCGTGGGTGGAAGAGGGCATCGAAACCTACCGTAAACGGCTCCCTCGGGATTTCAGCCTGGAAATAGAAGAGATCCCGCTTGGTCAGCGCGGCAAGAATGCAGATATCGTGAAAGCCCGTGCCCAGGAGGCGCAGCGCATTCGCGATAAGCTGCGTGGTGACGAATATATCGTGGCGCTTGAAGTCAAGGGTAAGCCCTGGACTACCGAACAGCTTGCCCAGGAGGCCGATGCCTGGCGAATGGAAGGCCGCGATATCGTTCTGCTGGTAGGCGGCCCTGACGGTCTGGAGCCTTCGCTGTCGGCCATGGCCGACAAGGCGTGGTCGCTCTCTTCGCTTACCCTGCCGCATCCGCTAGTTCGCATCATGCTCGCCGAGCAGCTTTATCGTGCCTGGACGTTACTGGTAGGCCATCCCTATCATCGTTGAGGCTAGTGAAACGGTGGCGGATGCTGGCCGCTGTTGCGTCAATTGTCTGATTTGAGAGTTCCCTGTTGCCATGCGCCAGCGCCGTGACACGCTAAAAAATTCCGAGCAAGAACTGCGCATTTTCCGTGTCAGGGCGCTGCTTGCCGTTTTGGTGGTTATTACCCTGGCCTGCCTGCTGGTAGGGCGGCTTGGGTATCTACAAATCGTCAAACACGATATCTATACCACGCGTTCGGAAAAAAACCGCGTTCGCGTTGAGCCTTTACCGCCCAATCGTGGCTTGATCTATGATCGCAACGGCGTACTGCTCGCCGAAAACCGCCCTACCTATAACCTGACGCTGGTGCGTGAGCGTGTCGATAATCTTGATGACACTCTGGCGCTGCTGGTCGAGCTCCTGGAGCTTCCCGAAGAGGATATCGAGGCGTTCAACGTGCGCTCTCGCCAGCGCCAACGACCTTTTCAGCCTGCGCTTTTGATGAGCGATTTAAGCGAAGACCAGATTGCTCGACTGGCAGTAAACCGTCATCGCCTGCCGGGGGTCGAGGTGGAAGCGCAGCTGCTGCGCTACTACCCCGATGCCGAGGTCATGGCTCATACGCTTGGGTATGTCGGGCGAATCAACGCCGAAGAGCTTCAGAACCTGGATGCCGGCCGCTACGCGGGCACTCACTTTATCGGTAAAACCGGTGTAGAGCGCTTCTACGAAGAAGAGCTGCACGGGGAGGCGGGGCTACGCAAGGTTGAAACCAATGCCCGCGGGCGCGTGTTGCGAGAGCTTGGTCGCACTGACCCGGTGCCCGGCCAGAACCTGGTGCTGACCATCGACAAGTCGCTGCAGACCCTGGCTTATGAGCTGATGGATGGCCGACGCGGTTCGATCGTGGCCATTGCCCCTGCCACCGGCGAAATTCTGGCCATGGTGTCGACGCCAGGATTTGACAGTAACCAGTTCGTTACCGGCATCGACGTGGCCTCCTATCGCGGACTGCAGGAGGATCTTGATCTTCCGCTATTCAACCGCTCGATCCGCGGTCATTACCCGCCGGGCTCCACCATCAAGCCTTTTCTTGCCTTGGCAGGGCTTGCCGAAGGGGTGATTACCCCGGATAGCACGATCAACGACCCCGGCTATTATCAGCTGCCCAACGATTCGCGCCGCTACCGCAACTGGCTGCGCTGGGGGCATGGGCGGGTTGATCTGGAGCGCTCCCTGGCGGTATCCAACAATACCTATTACTACACGCTGGCTCATGACCTGGGGATCGACAAGCTCGATGAGCGCATGAGCGGCTTTGGTTTTGGTCAGCGCGTTGCCCACGATGTACAGGGTGAAAGCAGCGGCTTGATGCCTTCGCGGGAGTGGAAGCGCGAACGCTTCAATCAGCCGTGGTACCCCGGCGAGACCCTTTCAGTGGGCATTGGTCAGGGGTATTGGCAGGTTACTCCTTTGCAACTGGCCAGTGCCACGGCAACCCTTGCCAATCGCGGCCACTGGGTAAAGCCGCGCCTGGCGCTGGAAATCGGCGATGAGCCGGTAGCTCATGATCTTCCCGGTACGCTTGACGACATTCATCTGGAAAATGACGCCTGGTGGGATCGGGTCTTCAGCGGTATGGAAAAGGTCGTCAGTGGCAGTGAGGGTACCGCACGGCGAACCGGGGTAGGCCTTGAGTACCGCATGGGCGGGAAATCGGGCACTGCTCAGGTGTTTTCGCTTGGTCAGGATCAGCGCTACAACGCCGATGAGCTTGCCGAGCGCCTGCGTGATCACGCCCTGTTCATGGCGTTCGCCCCGATTGAAGACCCGCAGATAGCCGTGTCGGTCATCGTTGAAAATGCCGGGGGTGGCAGTACTCACGCCGCTCATCTGGCCCGCGCGATGACCGACGCCTGGCTATTGAAGGATGACGCCCCCGAAGCCGACGAAATACGGGAAGTTCTTGAAGAAGACAGCGCCAACGTGGAGGGTAACTGACCTATGGCCTGGCAGACCCTGACACGTCCTTTACGTCGCCACCCCGTTCGTCCACCGGATAGCGGTATTGCACGGCGTAAAAGCATTTGGGAACGTATTCACCTGGACCCCTGGCTATTGGCCCTGTTGCTCGTGCTGATGGCGGGCGGGTTGTTGGTGCTGTATAGCGCCTCGGGTCAGCGTATCGAGTCTGTGATCGCTCAGGCCATGCGGTTTGGCATTGCGCTGGTGGGCATGGTGTTTTTGGCCCAGCTTTCGCCCACCACTTTTTTGCGCTGGGCGCCGTTTGCCTATGGTATCGGCGTCATCATGCTGCTGGCGGTGGAAATCGCCGGTGATATAGGCATGGGCGCCAAGCGCTGGCTGGAAATCCCCGGGGTGATCCGTTTTCAGCCCTCCGAGATGATGAAACTTGCAGTACCGCTGATGGTGGCGGCGTACCTGAACCGCTGCCAGCTACCACCGCGGCTGCGCGATATCATGGTGTGCGCCGTGATCATCGGTGTTCCGGTCGTGCTGACCGCCATTCAGCCGGACCTTGGAACCTCGCTGCTGGTAGCGAGCGCCGCTGTTATCGTGGTGCTGCTGGCAGGGTTGTCTTGGCGTCTGATCGGCTTTGTCGTCGCGGTATTGGGTGCCTGTGTGCCGCTTTTGTGGATGAACATGCACAACTATCAGCGCCAGCGGGTGCTGACGTTTCTCGATCCTGAAAGTGATCCGCTAGGTTCTGGCTGGAACATCATTCAGTCGACCACGGCTATCGGCAGCGGGGGTCTTTGGGGCAAGGGCTGGCTGGATGGCACCCAGTCCCAGCTCGAGTTTCTGCCCGAGCGGCATACCGACTTCATTATCGCGGTGCTGGGCGAGGAGTTTGGCCTGGTCGGCATGCTGGTGCTGCTCGCGCTTTATCTGATGATTGTCGGGCGCGGGCTGTGGCTTGCTGCGTCTTCGCAGGATACATTTGGACGGCTGTTCGCTGGCAGTATTATCCTGACCTTCTTTATTTATGTATTCGTGAACGTGGGCATGGTCAGCGGTATTCTCCCGGTGGTGGGGGTACCGCTTCCGCTGGTGAGCTATGGTGGCACCTCCAGCGTGACCTTGCTGGCCGGGTTCGGTATTCTCATGTCCATTCATGCCCATCGTCGGCTGTTGCCACGTTGATTGACATATAGGCGTTGCGTTTTCAAAGGAGTGGTGAGTTGATGAACAGGGCCCGAAATAGAGCTGGCGGCTGTCTGGTTGCCGCGCTACTAGTGTGTTCGATTCCCCAGGCGTTGGCTGAACAGGAGCGCGAGCCGGTAAATCTGCAGGAGAACGAGAGCGTTCAACAGCTGATTGAAGAAGTGGCGGCCCAGGGCGTACCAGACGCGTGGTTACGCAACGCCTTCGCCGAGGCAAACTACTCCCAGGGGGTGCTTGATGCCATGGACGGAGCGGCGGAGCGCCGTCTGCGCTGGTTTGAGTATCGTGACATATTCTTGAAACAGCAGCGCATTGAAGAGGGCGCTGCGTTCATGCAGGTGCATGCCGATACGCTGGCGCGAGCCGAAGAGGTGTACGGCGTGCCGGGCAGCATCATTACCGCCATTATCGGTGTTGAAACCTATTACGGGCGTCATAAAGGCCAGCATCGCGTGCTGGACTCCTTATCGACACTGGCATTTTATCACCCCACCCGCGGTGACTTTTTCCGCGGCGAACTGGCCGCATTTCTTGAGATCGCCTACGAGCAGGAGGTGGACCCTGCCGATCTTTACGGCTCCTATGCCGGTGCCATGGGGTATCCGCAGTTCATTCCCACAAGCTATCAGGCCTACGCGATTGATTTCGACGGCGATGGGCACCGCGACCTGTGGGAAAACTCGGTAGATGCCATCGGCAGCGTTGCCAATTATTTTGCCGAGCATGGCTGGCAGCGCGATGGCGCTATCTATCACGAAGCAACCGGGCCGGACGAGCTTCCTGATGCACTTGTCTTCAATCAGACATTCGCACCCAGTATTACCGTGGCCGATATGAAAGCTGCCGGTATCGAGCCTCAAGAGCCGCTTGATGACGCGCTGCGCGTGGTGCCGCTGGCGTTTGAAATGGACGAAGAGCATACGCGCTACCGGTTGGGTGAAAACAATTTCTATGTCATTACGCGCTATAACCACAGCCATCTGTATGCCATGGCGGTCACCGAGCTTGCCGAGGCCATTGAGCAACAGGTTGAGGAACAGGGATGAGAATGCTGCAGACAGCGACGTGGCGGTTAGGTAGTGCATTAGCTCTGGCGGCCCTGATCAGTGGGTGCGCCAGCAATAAAACCCAGCGTGTGGAGGCGCCTTCTCAGGCGCAGCCTTCCAAACCTGCGGCGAGTAGCGCCAGTACTACCCCTGCCAGCAGCGGCGGGCGCTATGCCATGAATGGCGATGCGTATCCGGTCGAGCCGCCGGACGTATCAACGGTGCCGGATGCCGAGCCGCGCATCGAGGCGCCTTCACGGGCGGGCAACCGCTCCACCTATGAAGTGTGGGGGGAGACCTACCACGTCATGCCCGACTCACGAGGCTATGCCAAGCAGGGAACGGCTTCCTGGTATGGCGAAAAATTTCACGGCTACGCGACCTCCAACGGTGAAATTTACGACATGTACAAGATGTCGGCGGCTCACCGCTCGCTTCCGCTGCCTACCTTTGCACGGGTTACCAGCCTGGATAGCGGCCAGTCGGTCATCGTGCGGGTCAATGACCGCGGGCCTTTTCATAGCGACCGTGAGATCGACCTCTCTTACGCCGCCGCCGCGCGCCTGGGCATACTGGATAACGGCACCGGGCGGGTAAAAGTCGAAGCGGTAGACCCGGAGCGCTGGCTGGCGGGTGATCGGGCGCCTTCAAGCGCCCCGGTGGCGGCTTCTAGAGCGCCTGCCACCTCGCCGCCGGGTGAGCAGCCGCGCCGCGTTCCCGCGCCGGATGCAGCGCCCGCCCAGTCGGCCTCGGCGCCGGCGGCCTACGCCGACACACCGGGCGAGGGCGCCATCTATCTTCAGATCGCCGCCCTGGGCAGTGCTGAAGGCGCGCAGCAGCTTCAAAAGCGCCTGGAAAACGAACTACCCATGGGAGTGCGTGTGATGAGTGATGCCAATGTGTATCGCGTGCAGGTGGGGCCGGTGGGCCCAGCTCAGGAAACGCGAGCGCGCGAAGAGCTTCGTCAAGCGGGCTTTCCTCAAGTCTTTATCGTGAGATAATCCACTTTTTATACTCTTGGTGCCTGGCGCCGTTTTCTTGTAAGCGAGATGTTAGTGATGAATGTATTTGTGTCGATTCGCCGCTCTGCCCAACTCTGCCTGTTTGCGGCCATTACGGCGGTAGCGCTGCCGACGGCGGCTCAGGAGTTACCCCAGCCTCAGCCGCAGCCCCAACCGCAGACTATTATTCCGGCGGCCCCGCAGATTGCAGCCAGCTCCTGGATCCTGATGGATGCCAACAGCGGGCGCATTCTTGCCGAGCACAACTCGGATGAGCGCCTGCCACCGGCCAGTCTTACCAAATTGATGACGGCTTACCTGGTGGAGCGTGAGCTGGATCGCGGCACCATCAAGCCTGAAGATCTGGTCAATGTCAGCGAAACGGCCTGGCGTACCGGCGGTTCCAAGATGTTCATCGAGGTAGGTAACCAGGTAGCGGTCGATGACTTGCTGCACGGTATCATCATCGTGTCGGGCAACGACGCGAGTGTGGCCATGGCCGAGCACCTGGCCGGTGGTGAAGGCCCGTTTGCCGATCTCATGAACCAGCACGCGGCGCGGCTTGGCATGGTCAATACCCACTTCGAGAATGCCACGGGCCTGCCCAGCGACAACCATTACTCGACCGCCCACGACCTGGCGCGGCTGTCACGTCATATCATCAATGACTACCCGGAGCACTACGCTGTCTACTCCCAGCGCCACTTCTCCTACGGCGGCATCGACCAGCCCAACCGCAACCGCCTGCTGTGGCGTGACCCGTCCGTTGACGGTCTGAAGACCGGCTGGACTGAAGCGGCTGGCTACTGCCTGGTGTCTTCTGCCGAGCGTGACGGCATGCGCCTTATCTCCGTGGTAATGGGTACCAATTCTGAAGAGGCGCGTGCCCAGGAAGCCCAGAAGCTCTTGAGCTACGGCTTTCGCTTCTACGAAACCATGAAGCTTTATGAGCGCGGTGCCGTGCTCTCCACGCCGCGCGTCTGGGGCGGTGATATCAACGAGCTGCGCGTAGGCGTTGACGAAGAAGTCTACATGACCCTGCCGCGTAATCGTAACGAAGAGCTGCGCGCGCGCCTCAACCTTAACTCTGAACTGCAGGCACCCATTGCCGTTGGCGATGATGTGGGCACGCTGGAAGTCTACCTGGGTGAAGAGATGGTCGGCGAGCGCGAGCTGGTAGCGCTTGAAAACGTTGAAGAGGGCGGTCTGTTCAAGCGTCTCTTCGATCAGGTTCGGCGCTTCTTCAGCGGCTTGATCGCCAACTTTACCGATTAACCGGTCAGGCCCGGGGCACTACCCGGGCCAAGGTTCACGCCAAGTAGAAGGTATATGATGAAAAAGGGTCCCCAGAAGACATTTCGCGATATGCGCGACCCGGTAGCGCCCGAGGCGCCCAAGATCACCTATCCCTGTGACTACCCCTTGAAAGTGGTGGGGGATGCTGCCGAAGATTTTCCCGCTTGCGTGTGTCAGGTCGTGGTGCGCCATGCACCGGATTTCGATGAATCGACAATGCAGGTAGTCGAAAGCCGCACCGGTCGTTTTCAGTCGGTGCGTATTTCCATTCGCGCCACCAGTGAAGCGCAGATCAGCCAGCTGTTTGATGATCTAAAGGCCACCGGCCGCGTCCACATGGTGGTCTAGATGAGCATCTCGCCGCCTATCGAGCTGCATTGCCTGGGGCGCAGGCCCTATTTGCCGGTTTGGGAGGCGATGCGCTCACTGACCGATACGCGCGACAGCGATACGCCCGACCAGTTCTGGCTGGTTGAGCATGACCCGGTATTTACCCAGGGGCAGGCGGGCAAGCCTGAGCATCTATTGATGCCTGGCGATATACCCGTGGTGCAGACCGACCGCGGCGGCCAGGTAACCTACCACGGCCCCGGGCAGGTGGTGCTTTACCCGCTGTTGGATGTAAGGCGCAGCAAGATAGGGGTGCGTGACCTGGTGTCGGCGCTAGAAAATGCCGTTATTGCACTATTGGCCGACTACGGTGTTGAAGCGCACGCGCGCCCTGATGCGCCAGGCGTTTACGTCAAAAGCGTGCTGGGCGAGGCCAAGATTGCCTCGCTGGGTCTGCGCATTCGGCGCGGGGCGAGCTATCACGGCGTGGCGCTCAATGTAGATAACGATCTGGCGGCGTTTCAGCGCATCAATCCTTGCGGTTATGCCGGCATGGCGGTTACCCGTTTGGCGGATCTGGCGGCACTACCCGCCGAGCATCAGGTAGGCACTCAACTGGCGAGTGCGCTGGCGTCTGAGTTGAAGCGAGAGCTTCTGCCCGTCTGCGCCTAGCCTGTATTTAAAAAAACCGCCGCAGCCCGAGGCTGCGGCGGTTTTTTGTCAGCCACAAACGGCTAGCCGACGTTAAACGCGGGGATGATGTTGGGGTCGGGTTCCTGACCCGGCACCTTGGCCGGAGAGGCCAGGCCCAGATTGTTCTTTTCGAATACCCGGTCGGCACGGTAGCTTGAACGAACCAGGGGACCTGAAGGCACTTCCATAAAGCCTTTCTCAAGGCCTATTTCACGATACCGATCAAACTCTTCAGGGCTCACCCAGCGCTCGACGGGCAGGTGGTTTTTCGTGGGGCGCAGATACTGGCCGAGCGTCACGATATCCACGCCGATTTCGCGCAGGTCATCAAAGGTCTGCAGAATCTCTTCATCCGTTTCACCCAGGCCCAGCATGATGCTGGTTTTGGTAATCACCTCGGGGCGGTGCTTCTTGGCATGGGCCAGTACGTCCAGCGTCTTGCGATAGCCCGCACGCGGATCGCGTACCCGACTGGTCAAACGCTCCACGGTTTCAACGTTCTGGGCAAATACTTCCAGACCCGAATCGACCACGCGCTCGATTGCCTGAAGCTCGCCGTCGAAATCTGGCGTCAGCGCTTCGACGACCACTTCCGGCGTGCGCGCCTTGATGGACTGGATACAGCTGGCGTAGTGGGAGGCGCCACCGTCTTCCAGGTCGTCGCGATCCACAGAAGTAAGCACAATGTAGCGAAGCCCCATCAGCTCGACGGACTTGGCGGTGTTCTCCGGCTCTTCAAGGTCCAGCCAGCCCTTGGGGTTACCCGTATCCACGGCGCAGAACCGACAGGCGCGAGTGCATACCGAGCCCATCAGCATGATGGTAGCCGTACCGTTGCTCCAGCACTCGCCCATGTTGGGGCAGTGCGACTCGGCGCACACGGTGCTCAGGCGATGAGTGGCAACGTTGCGCTTGACCGCTTCAAAGCGTTCGCCACCGGGAATCTGGGCGCGTAGCCATTTGGGCTTGCGTTCAAGGGAGGGCGCCTCGGCCTGAGCGGCGCGCACCTTCATGCCATCCTTGATCGCCGTGGTGCCATGTTCATTGCGAAATTTCTGGCCGCTGGGCACACGCTGCGTGGGGTTATTGCTCATAGAAATAGAGCCTCTCTACTGTGCGGCAGGCAGGGCTTATCACAGAAAACCTAAGCGCTTGCCCCTCAAGTCATGCCGATTGATACGTTGCCAATTAATACGTAGGTAGTAGGGCGTAATGTAACATATCTGTGGATTAACTGGACACCGCTGCCTTGCCTAGGGGGTCATGGGCAAACAGGCAACGCCGTGGCTGGGCAGCGGGCTTGATGGAGCCCTGAAATGGTGCTGGAACTGCGTCAGGTGTTCGCGCACAAAGCGCAAGAAGAGTTCGGCTACCGGAGTGGGAAAGCGTTCGCGGCGGTACACCGTGCACCAGGCGCGGCGTATGGGGAAATCCGCCAGTGAAAGCTCGGTCAGTAGACCCTGCTCAAGCTCCAGGCGTACCGCCAGACGAGGCAGTACGGCAACCCCCAGGTGCGCCATGACGCCCTGTTTGATGGCTTCGTTGGTGCCTAGTTCAATACGGTGCGAAAGCGCGACTTTCTGAAACGCCGCCAGTTGCTCAAAGGCGCTGCGCACGCCCGAGCCGGGCTCACGCATCAGTACATAGTGGCGGGCAAAGTCGGCGAGGGTGGCCGCCTGCATATCCAGAAGAGGGTGCTCCGGCCACACGACCGCCACCAGCTCGTTGTCAATGATAGGCATCACCTCCAGACGGTCATCTTCCGGCACCATGGCCATGATCACCAGGTCATCCTGCTGCTGTGCCAGGCGTTCGAGCGCTTGACTGCGGTTACAAACTTTCAGGCGTACCTGGATGTCCGGATAGCGGGCGCGAAAGCGCGCCAGAATGTACGGCACGATGTACTGGGCGGAGGATACGGCTGCCAGGTTCAGCTCGCCGGAAATCTTGCCGTTGATATCCGAAAGATTCATCTGCAGACGCGAAAGCTGACCAAATATTTCCTGAGTCGAAAGCGCCAGCGTGTCCGCCGCCGGCAGCACGTGTAGGGTCTTGCCCGCGTATTTGAAAAGCGTCTGACCGAGCGCCTGTTCAAGCTGGCGAATCTGGGCGCTGACCGCAGGCTGGGTCAATCCAAGCTGTTCCGCCGCGCGGGAGTAGGAGCGCTGGCGGTGTACGGCTTGAAATACCTGCAGTTGGCGAAAGGTCAGCCGGTTAAGCAGCTTGGGAGATGACATGACAACCTCTGAAAATCGGCCTGCGCACGCGAAAGCTGCGGGCGGCGCTATAAACCACGAAAGCCTGGGAAAATGCTATCACTGTTTGATGGTTTCTGCCTGCTGTGTCGGTAGGTTACGTTGAACGTGTAAAAACAGCAGCGCTATTTATCGACGCTGGCCATGGAGTGGCCTAGACTATATTGCATCGCAGCATTCTGGCTGTTGGGTTGATCGCCTGCGCATTCACCCTTGGGAGACTCTATGAATTTTCTTGCCAATTCTTTGCTCGCCGCTAATCCCCTGCTAAGCGCCTGGACAAAAGCATCAGGCGAACCGTCGGATCGCTTGGCTGGCAGCAATGTCTTGACCTCGATGATGGACCCTTTCGGGATCGGCCGTGCGGCGACCGACTACTGGCGCGATAGCGTTGAGCGCAGCGTGCTGTACTGGGATGTCATGCGCGAGCGCGGTAACCAGTATCTTGAGCACATGGAGCAAACCAAGCCCAACGTGCTGGGTTTTGAAACCGAGGTACTGCTCGACGGCCGAACGCTGCCCCAGCCTACCAACTACGAACTGTTGCGTGTGTTGCCCCCGGAAGGCACCGTCATCGACACAAAAAAGCGCCCCTTCGTGGTCGTTGACCCGCGTGCCGGCCATGGCCCTGGCATTGGCGGTTTCAAGCCCGACAGCGAGCTGGGCGTGGCGTTGAAGGCGGGACACCCCTGCTACTTCGTCGGGTTTCTGCCGTTCCCCGAACCGGGGCAAACCGTTGAGGATGTGGTCGAAGCCGAAATTGCCTTTTTGCGTCATGTGATCGAGCTTCATCCAGACACCAGCGAAAAGCCCATGGTGGTGGGTAACTGTCAGGCGGGCTGGCAGCTGATGATGGCCGCCGCGCTCGAGCCGGATCTCTTTGGTCCCATTCTGATCGCCGGCGCGCCACTTTCCTATTGGGCGGGTGAGCATGGCAAGGCGCCCATGCGCTATACCGGCGGGATGACCGGCGGTAGCTGGGTAACGGCGTTTACCAGCGATATGGGCAATGGCCTGTTCGACGGCGCTTGGCTGGTGCAGAACTTCGAGCGTCTTAACCCGGCCAATACCTATTGGAAAAAGCAGTATCACCTTTACGCCAACGTGGACACAGAGAGCCAGCGCTATCTGGACTTCGAGCGCTGGTGGGGCGGCCATGTGGTGTTGGGTGGCGAAGAGATTCAGTACATCGTCGATAACCTGTTTGTGGGCAACCGGCTCTCGACGGCACAGCTGGTCACTCGCGACGGGCGGCGTATCGATCTGCGCAATCTGCGCTCGCCTGTCGTGGTGTTCTGCTCGCGAGGAGACGATATTACGCCGCCCCCGCAGGCGCTTGGCTGGATACGCGATCTTTACGAAGACACCGACGATATCATTGCCAACGACCAGACCATCGTTTACTGCATGCACGACACTACCGGGCACCTGGGAATCTTTGTGTCCGGCAGCGTATCGCGCAAGGAGCATTCCGAGTTCACTGCCAACATGGACTACATCGATGTGCTGCCGCCCGGTCTTTACGAGACAACGGCCACCAAGCCACCAGAAGGCAGCGATGCAAGTCTCTACGAGCGCGACTACCTGCTTGAGTTTACTCCGCGCAACTTTGAAGAATTGGATCAGGAAGTGCAGCATAGCGCCGAGGATGATCGCCGCTTTGCCACCGTGGCGCGACTGTCAGAAATCAATCTGGGGCTTTATCGGCTCTACGTGCAGCCGTGGCTGCAGGCGGTCATGACGCCGGAAGCGGCGCGTTTCATTCGCCGCATGCACCCCATTCGGCTTGGGTACAAGCTGTTGTCGGATCGCAATCCATTGTCTGTGCCGCTGCCGGTCATGGCCGAGGCCATTCGCAAGAACCGCCGGGAAGTGGCGCCGGATAATCTGTTCAAGGCGCTTGAAACAATGGGCTCTGATCACATCGTAGCCTCGTTGAATGCCATGCGTGACCTGCGCGACAGCCATACAGAGCGGCTGTTCATGGATATCTACGGTCAGCCTCAGCTTCAGGCAGCGGTTGGACTATACGGTGATGCGCACGTGCATCGCCGCCGCCCGGGTGCAGAACCCGAGCACCGCCGCTTTCTGGCGCGCCGTCAGGAAGAGCTGCGTGAGCAGATTGCCAAGGGCGGCCCCCAGGAAGCCATCATGCGCTCGTTGATTTACGTCATGGGCGGGGCGCCGGCGACCGATGAGCGCAACTTCAAGCGTCTGCGCGCCTCGCGGGCCAAGCTTGAAACGAGTATCGAGCTTAGCGAGTTCAAGCGCCTTGTACGCGAACAGTTCTCCATTTTGAAGCTGGATCGCGAGCAGGCATTGAAGACGCTGCCTGCGCTGCTGGCTGGGCAAGGCAGCAGCGATATCGATGCGCATATCAAAAATCTCGAGCACGTGTTTGCAGCAAGCGGTGAACTTTCAGAGCACGCCGCCGAGCGTTTTGTCCAGGTGAAAGCGCTGTTTGACCAAGCCCGCCCTGAGGAGTCTGCGCCAAAGGGTGTGGCAGCGCCCAAAGCGTCAGCGGCATCTACCAATGCGTCGGTGAAGAAATCCGCTGAAAGCAAACCCGTAGCTAAAAAGCCTGCTGCACCCAGTAAAGCGAAAGCGGCGGTGACAGACGCCCAGGTTGAAAACCCGGTAGTGACCAAGGCTGTCGTCAAGCAGGGCAGTGAGGTCAATAAAAAGGGGGCTGTGAAAGCTTCATCCGCTACTGATGAGCAGGCAGTCAAGGCGGTTTCACCGCCACCGAAAGCCGATGAGTCTGAAAAAACCGCCGAGGTGAAAAAACCGGCTGCCGACATCACTCAGCGCAAAACGCCACGTAAACGTTAAGCGCTTTCTGACCTGACCACGCCCCTGCCTTAAGGCAGGGGCGTTTTGTTTATAGCGCAATGGTGGGTTGCCGTTCTTCAAGTGGCGGTCTAGTGTCTAGCTACTTCGGTATAAAAAGTAAGGTTTGTTCTTTAGCGTTCGCTTGCTACTGGCGCTTAGTCAAGGGCTGGGGTAGGGTAGGCGCATTTTTTCATCCGTATAATTGTGCTGGTCACGGGTCAGGCCGTTTATCCTCACACTGTACGGTACCGTATTCAGGCGTGGGCTGGTCAGCCTAAGCAATAGATAAGTGGAGCACTATGGGCAAGTCACTGGTCATCGTCGAGTCGCCGGCTAAAGCGAAGACGATCAATAAGTATCTCGGCAACGATTTCATCGTTAAGTCGAGCGTGGGTCACATCCGTGACCTGCCGACCAGCGGCTCGGGCAAGGCAGCTTCCGACCCCAAGGAGCGCGCTCGCCAGGCCGCGGCAACACGCAAGATGTCGGCGGAAGAGAAGGCTGAGTATAAAAAGCGCAAGAGTCAGGATCAGCTGATCCGGCGCATGGGGATCGACCCGAACAATGGGTGGGAAGCGCACTATGAGGTGCTGCCCGGTAAAGAGAAGGTGGTGGCCGAATTAAAGAAGCTCGCTGAAAAGGCTGACGCCGTTTACCTGGCGACGGATTTGGACCGTGAAGGGGAAGCCATCGCCTGGCACCTTCGCGAAACCATTGGCGGTGACGATAGCCGCTACAAGCGCGTGGTATTCAACGAAATCACCAAAAACGCCATTCAGGATGCGTTCAAGGCGCCGGGGGTTCTGAATATTCCCCGCGTGGAAGCGCAGCAGGCGCGGCGTTTTCTCGACCGGGTAGTGGGCTTCATGCTTTCCCCGCTGCTGTGGGCCAAGATTGCCCGCGGGCTCTCCGCCGGGCGGGTTCAGTCCGTGGCGGTACGCCTTATCGTCGAGCGCGAGCGGGATATTCGTGCGTTCATTCCTGAAGAGTTCTGGGATGTGCATGCCGACCTGGTATCCCCTGACGGTGAGCTGGTGCGCTTCGCTCTTGCACGGCAGGATGGCAAGGCGTATCGGCCTACCTCTGAAAAGGAAACCATGGCCAGCATCGAGGCGCTGCGCAAGGCCAAGCTCTCGATCACTTCCCGGGAAGACAAGCCGACCAGTTCCAAGCCGGCGGCGCCTTTTATTACCTCTACACTGCAGCAGGCGGCCAGCGGCCGCCTGGGCTTCTCGGTCAAGAAAACCATGACCATGGCTCAGCGCCTGTATGAAGCTGGCTACATTACCTATATGCGTACCGACTCGACCAATCTTTCCAAGGATGCCGTCGAGAGCGTTCGCGAGTTTATCGGCAGCGAGTACGGCGAGCGCTACCTGCCCGAGGCGCCCAATCGCTACAGCAGCAAGGAGAGCGCTCAGGAGGCCCACGAAGCTATCCGGCCTTCAAGCGTTGAGCGCAAGGCGACCGACCTTGCCGGCATGGAGCGCGATGCCGAGCGTTTGTACGAGCTGATCTGGCGCCAGTTCGTGGCGTGTCAGATGACCCCGGCCGAGTACCTTTCCAGCACGCTGAGTGTTGAGGTAGAGGGCTATGACCTGCGCGCCAAAGGCCGCGTGCTCCAGTTTGACGGCTATACGCGGGTGATGAAGCCCAGCGGCAAGAACGAAGACCAGACGCTGCCGGACCTGCCTAAGGGCACACCCATGGCGCTGGAAACCCTCGACCCGCAGCAGCACTTTACCAAGCCGCCGGCACGTTACACCGAGGCCAGCCTGGTCAAGGAGCTTGAGAAGCAGGGCATTGGCCGGCCCTCTACCTACGCGTCGATCATTTCCACGATTCAGGATCGCGGCTATGTGAAGCTGGAAAATCGCCGCTTCTATGCTGAGAAGCTGGGCGATATTGTCACTGAGCGCTTGAAAGAGTCGTTCCCGGACCTGATGGATTTCTCGTTTACCGCGCGCATGGAAGATAGCCTCGATGAGGTGGCCGAGGGCGAGCGCAACTGGCAGGCGCTGCTGGATGCCTTTTACGGCGAGTTTCGTGAAGAGCTCGCCAAGGCGGAAAGCGACGACGGAATGCGCCCCAACCAGCCGGTGCCGACGGATATCGACTGCCCCTCCTGTGGGCGCAAGATGCAGATTCGTACCGCCTCGACCGGTGTGTTCCTGGGCTGCAGTGGCTATAACCTGCCGCCCAAGGAGCGCTGCAAGACAACCATTGATCTTATCCCTGGTGAAGAGGCCGTGGCGGCGGATGCCGGCGACGAGGCCGAGACCAATGCCCTGCGTGCCAAGCGCCGCTGCACCAAGTGCGGCACGGCGATGGACAACTACCTGATTGATGAAACCCGCAAGCTGCATATCTGTGGCAACAGCCCGGATTGCGACGGTTATGAGATCGAGCAGGGCAAGTTCAAGATCAAGGGCTATGACGGCCCGGTCATCGAGTGCGACAAGTGTGGCTCTGAAATGCAGCTCAAGTCGGGTCGGTTTGGCAAGTACTTCGGCTGCACCAACAGCGAGTGCAAGAATACCCGCAAGCTGTTGAAAAGCGGCGAAGTGGCGCCGCCGAAGATGGACCCTATCCCGATGCCGGAACTGGCCTGTCAGAAAGTGGATGACCACTACGTGCTGCGCGACGGGGCAAGCGGACTGTTTCTGGCGGCCAGCAAATTCCCCAAGAATCGTGAGACGCGACCGCCGCTGGTCAAGGAGCTCAAGGCTCACCGCGATGAGCTGCCGGAGAAGTATCACTTCATCCTTGACGCACCCAGCGAAGATCCGGATGGCCGGCCGGCGCAGATCCGCTACTCGCGCAAGAACAAAGAGCAGTACGTGATGACCGATGAAGAGGGCAAGGCGACTGGCTGGAAAGCCACGTATGAGGCAGGTAAATGGCACGTGGAAGACAAGCGTAAATGAGCCCGCGTGCCCGTACCAATCAGCTCCTTTACCAGGTCGAACTGCTGGTCGGCATGGCGAAAGGCGATGACGAGCATGCCCAGGCTCGTCAGATGGCGCTTGAGGAGAGCGCGCTTGCGCTGTTGGAGCTTGCGCTGAATTCGCTGCTCAAGGAAGTTACCGAGCATGCGCGGCTGGAAAATCACGCTTGGCGTCTGCTGCTTGCAGATGGTGGCCCGCAGCTTGCCGAGCTTCAGCGCTTGCGTGACGTAATGAACACGCCGGAAAGCTGGCTTGGCTGGCTGGTCCATCAACTTGAGCAGTTGCACAGTAGTGAAGGCGCTGCCCGACGTGCGCCTGCCAACCCCGCCATGATCGCCGTGGGAAATCAGGCCGATTTAGCCACTCAACTGCTTGCCTGCCTAGAGTCTGCCAAGCGTGAAATAGCCTCGCTCCGGGAAACCAGCCTGGAGTGGTAGCGCTGGAAACATCGCGACTGAACTACGCTGTACTTTCAATATCAAACAGTTGGCCACTAGCGTTATGGTGGCCTCACTTTGTGATTGGCAAGTTTGGCAAGTAGAGAGGAGACAAGGATGCGTTACAATACGGTCAAGGATCTCATTGTTTGGGCGGAGGGTTTTCACAAGCAAATGGCCCAGCAATACAGTGAAGCGGCAGACAAGACAGATAATGAGCGTATGCAAATGGCGCTGACGTACCTTGCAAGCCAGGAAATCAAGATGCAAAAAGGCCTCGATGACCTTTTTCATGACGGTGCAGATCATTCGAAAGTGCTTGAAACGTGGTTCGATGAGTCCAGTGAGTTTCCCGAGCCCCCCGAGCTTGAACAGTTGGCCGATAAATCGGTAACCGGTTCTGTAGATGACATCACCCAAGTGGCGATTGAAACTCATACGCGGCTTCAGGCGCTTTATGAGCATCGCGCCCTGCGGGCGAGAATCGAGCCAGAAGCCACCTTCTTCACTTCGTTGGCACAAGGCCATGAGGCGCAGGTGCGCAAGCTTGTGACTAACATGCAGGAGTTTGCCGATATCTAGCGCTGCGTTGAATGATGCCGAATTGACACGTTTTTGTAAGAATCAGTGTTAAATAGTTGGGTGATATCACTGACACCGGCGGCGGTTATAGGGTATAACAGCCCCCAGAAATGCTTAGTTGGTCAGCCGCTAGCTGGCCCGTTTTGAGGGCTCTTTCATGCCATTGAACCGCCGCCGTTTTTTAGCGCTGGCGCTAGGCTGGCCAGCGGTTGCCAGCGCTGCCACGTCAAGCGTCACCCTTGATACCCAGCCAACCGACCTGGTTGAAACGCTGTTGTCGCGGGCGCATATTCCCCGCTACAGCAGTGAGCTATGGCTGATGATCGACGATCAGCAGTCAACGCTCAGCGTGTATCGTGGTGATGCGTTGGTGGAGCACTATGGGCCCATTTCATTGGGCCGCTCGGGCGCCAAGACACAGCGTGTACGGGGTGATAACGTCACGCCGTTGGGTGAATTTCGCATTAACCGATTTAATTACCAAAGTCGGTGGCATATATTCCTCGGTATCGATTATCCTACGCCAGCCCATGCGCGAATGGCGTTGGAAAAAGGCATCTACTCGCAAGGCGACTATGAAGCCTATTTCGATTACTATCGTCGTTATGGACATCCACCGCAGGATACTGCGCTGGGTGGGGCAATCGGAATTCATGGCATCGGAAGCGGTGATCCCGAGATTCATGGCCGCTATCACTGGACCCAAGGGTGCGTGGCAGTGACAAATGAGCAAATTGAGCGAGTTGCAGAACTCGTTGATGTTGGCACTCGCGTCGTGATCCGCTAGTCTTATGTCGTTGAAGGAAGTACGAGGTTTTGTACAAGTGGCTATAGACAAGCGTTGTGGTCTATTATAAAACAGCGTTTGACTTACGTGCTCATGCACAAGTCACTGTAGAGAACCTGCACCGCAGGTAGACAAAGTGGCACTAAGCACTTAGCCTGACTTTGTCATACCATTAACGTTGTACCCAAGGAAGACTCAAGGAGAACATCATGACTCTGAAGACTACTCTGAAAATGACCGCCGCTGCCGCTTCTCTGGCAATCCTGGCTGGCTGTGCTTCTACCAGCGCTCTGGAAGAAGTTCGCATGACTGCTGAATCTGCACAGGCTGACGCCGCAGAAGCACGCAGCATGGCTTCACAAGCTCTGAACACTGCTAACCAAGCTCAGCGCGACGCGCAAGCTGCCCTGCAGATGTCCGAGCAGAACCGCGAAGAAATGAACCGCATGTTCCAGCGCTCCATGCAGAAGTAATTCTGCTTGGACCACTGGGCAGCAGTTTGGCTCAGCGGTTTGCTGAAGATGTAAAAAAACCCCGCCTCGGCGGGGTTTTTTTGTGGCTGATCACTTCATTGCGTCAAGCATCTTCTTCAGCAGGCGGTGCCTGGCTTAGCTCAACTTCTTCAAACAGGCCGTTAAGCTCTGCAGGCGCCTCTTCAGCTGGCGCTGGTGCCTGAGGGCCGTACAGGGCAACGAAGTGGCCGTCAGGGGATTCTACGGCGCGTTTGACCTGCTCGTAATCTACTTCCACCTGGTCTTCGATAAGCGCGTCGACGCGCTCAATGGCGTTGATCAACGGCTCGAAGTCGCCCTTGTTCTCTTCAAGCTGAGGATAGGACTGCACGAACAGCGTACCGTCCGCGGCCCAGCCAGCCTTGAAGGGGGCGTCCATCAGGTTTACCTGGGTGCCGCTTGGCAGGCGTTCATACAGGGACTTGATGTCTTCCGGATACATGCGGATACAGCCGCGGCTGGCGCGCATGCCAACACCGTCAGGACGGTTGGTGCCGTGGATCAGGTAGCTCGGCATGGCCAGCAGGATGGCGTGTTCGCCCAGGGGGTTGTCCGGGCCAGGCGGTACCACAGAGGGGGCAGGGTCGCCACGCTCTGCTGCTTCACGGCGCATGGACGCGGGTGGCGCCCAGGCAGGGTCCTTGACCTTGACCGTAGTGCGCGTGATGCCCACCGGCGTTGCGAACTCTTCACGGCCAACGCTCACCGGATAAGTCTCGACGATGCCGGGCTTGTCGGCGGGGTAGTAGTACATGCGCAGTTCAGACAAATTGACCACAACACCCTCACGCGGGGCGGGCGGCAGAATATAGCGGGCCGGAATGACCACTTCCGTGCCTTCGCCGGGTACCCACATGCTTACGCCGGGGTTGGCCATGCGCATTTCCTCGTAGCCGATGTTATGGCGACGGGCGATATCGATCAGGGTTTCCTTGGGGTCTTCGACGGTCACGGTGTAGTACTCACCGATGATGTCGCCTTGGTCGGGTAGACGAAAATGCCCGCGGGGAAGCTCGCGCTGGTCCTGTTCGACTGCCTGCTCAGCACCCGCCTGCGCTTCAGCTGAAACGGTCTGCGCGCTATCTGCCTGTTCAGGCGCTTGTTGCGCGTAAACCGGGCCGGTAAGAGAGGCAGCCAGCAGGACCGCCAGACTGGTCGGGCCCCAAAGGTTGAATTTTTGACGAGTGTTCATGGTCATTCCTAATGAGTTGATGCACTGCTAGTACGCGTAAACGGGCAAACGGGGAGGTTGCTTGATACCAGTTTGCCCCAAGGTTCACGCCGCCGCTACTTTTTGATTAAGGGTACTTAAAAGCGACTCTATCTGTTTAAAACGCTGTTCAGCGGTTTCCATTGCAAATTCAAAGCGAAGGGTATCTGAGCCATCCAGACGATAGTGCTGCGGCGATGTCTGGATCAGAGTGACCAGGGTTAAAGGATCTACCTGGGTCGAGCCTCCAAACAGTACTCTGCCGCGGCTTTCGCTTGCCTCTATTCGACTGACGCCCAGCTGCTCGGCCCGCTGGCGCAGGCGGGTCTGGCGTACCAGATTCTTGAGCGGCTGAGGCAGCAGGCCAAAGCGGTCAATCAGCTCGACCTGCAGCTCCTTGAGTTCACCCTCGCTTTGCGTATTGGCAATGCGCTTATACATCACCAGACGCTGCTGCACATCATGAATATAGTCGTCGGGTATCAATGCCGGTAAGTTTAGGCTAATTTCCACGCCGGTATTGAAGGGCGCATCGATATTTGGCGTCTTGCCGGCACGAATGGCCTTCACGGCCCGGTCCAGCATTTCCATGTATAGAGTGTAGCCAATGGTTTCCATCTGGCCGCTTTGCTCATCGCCCAGCAGCTCACCCGCCCCGCGAATTTCCATATCATGGCTTGCCAGGGTAAAGCCGGCTCCCAGATCGTCAGAGGCACTGATGGCCTCCAGGCGCTTGACGGCATCGCGGGTCATGGCCTTGGGTGGCGGAGTCAGCAGGTAGGCATACGCCTGGTGGTGGCTGCGTCCTACACGCCCGCGTAGCTGGTGAAGCTGTGCCAGACCGAATTTGTCGGCCCGCTCGATCAAGATGGTGTTGGCGCTGGGCACATCGATGCCGGTTTCAATGATGGTCGAGCACACCAGTACATTGAAGCGCCGGTGGTAAAAGTCGGACATGACTCGTTCGAGGCTGCGCTCGGGCAGTTGCCCATGAGCCACCGCTACTCTTGCTTCGGGCACCAGTTCGCGGATCTGCTCGGCGGCATTTTCGATGCTCTTGACTTCATTGTGTAGAAAGTAGACCTGGCCACCGCGAAGTATCTCGCGCAGCAATGCTTCCTTGATGATGCTGTTGTCACGCTGCTGGACAAAGGTCTTCACCGACAGGCGGCGTGCCGGGGGGGTTGCAATGATCGAGAGATCACGAATACCGCTCATCGCCATGTTCAGCGTGCGCGGAATGGGCGTGGCGGTTAGCGTCAGAATGTCGACCTCGGCACGAAGTGTCTTGAGCTTCTCCTTCTGGGCGACGCCAAAGCGGTGCTCTTCATCGATGATCAGAAGCCCCATCTTGGGCAGCTCGACGCTTTTGGACAGCAGCTTGTGCGTACCGATCACGATATCGGTCTGGCCGCTCTTGATGCTCTCCAGCGTCTGCGTCATCTCCTTGCCGGCCGTAAAGCGCGAGATAAGGCGGATATTGACGGCCGTGTCGGCAAAGCGGTCGCGGAAGTTCTCGAAATGCTGACGGGCGAGCAGAGTGGTGGGCACCAGCACGACCACCTGACGGCCTGACTGCACTGCCAGAAACGCCGCGCGCATGGCTACTTCGGTCTTGCCGAACCCGACATCGCCACACACCACGCGGTCCATTGGCTGGGGGGAGACCATATCGTCGATCACGGCTTCGATAGCGGCCTGCTGATCCGGCGTCTCTTCAAACGGGAAGCTGGCGGCAAAGCGCACATACTCATCGGCAGGGGCGTCGTAGACCACCCCTTGCTGGGCTTCGCGCCTCGCGTAGACGTCGAGCAGCTCCGCCGCCGTATCGCGAATCTTCTCGGCCGCCTTGCGTCTGGCTTTCTCCCACTGATCCGAGCCTAGCTTATGCAACGGAGCCAGCTCGTCGTCGGCACCGCTGTAGCGTGAAATGAGGTGCAGGCTGTCCACCGGAACGTAAAGCTTGGCGCCATCGGCATAGGAAAGTGCGAGAAACTCGTTGGCCTGGCCCCCGGCCGAAAGCGTTTCAAGCCCCAGATAGCGGCCCACGCCGTGGGCTTGGTGAACCACCGGTGCGCCTTCACGAAGCTCTGACAGATGGCGTACCGCCAGCTCGTTGTCGTCGGTGGCCTTTTCGCGCCGCCGGCTTTGGCGTACCACTTCGCCGAACAGCTCGGTTTCGCTGATAACCGCAACGGCGGGCTCTGTCAGCCACAGGCCGCTATCGACCAGACTTTCGGTAATCGCATAGGTATGCGGGCTTGCCAGAAAGGCCTGGAAGCTTTCCACGTGGGGCAGGGCGCGGGTAAGCGGCGCGAGTATTTCTTCAAGCGCTTCACGCCGCCCGCGAGACTCGGCGACAAACAGCACGCGAAGTTTAGGCTGCTTCTCCAGAAAGTCAGCCAGCTCCGCCAGGGGTTCCTTGGCGCGGGCGTTGATGGCAAGTGGCGGCAGCGCCTGAGCGTTGGGGGGCAGGGCATGGCGCTGTTCGGTGCTTTCGGTAAGCTCGATACGCGGGCGCGCCTTGATGGCCGAAAACACATCGCTGACCGAAAAGAACGCCCGGTGCGGTGGAAGTAGCGGGCGGGTAGGGTCGACACCGAGATTGGTATAGCGCGCTTCGATGGAGCGCCAGTGCTGCTCAGCCGCTTCGAAGACACCGGGCAGCAGTGCCACGCGCGTGTCACTGGTCACGTGATCGAAAAGCGAGGCGGTTTCGTCGAAAAACAGCGGCAGATAGTGCTCAAGCCCGGGCGAGGGAATAGCCTTGAGGGCGTCGTTATACAGCGGGCACTGGCGCGGATCGACGTCGAACAGGGTCTCGAACTGCTCGCGAAAACAGGCAATGGCGCTGCGGCTCAGCGAGTATTCATGCGCTGGCAGCAGCTCGATGGTGCCGACCTTGTCGGTTGAGCGTTGGCTGCCGGGATCGAAGTGGCGCAGCGTATCGATCTCATCGTCGAACAGATCAATGCGGATCGGCTCGTCCATGCCCATGGCAAACAGGTCGATCAAGGCGCCGCGCATGGCATATTCGCCGGGTTCATAAACGGTTTCGACGGCGCGATACCCGGCGCGGGTCAGCGACTCCCGAAACGTCTCTCGATCAAGCTTGGCGCCGGCCTTGAGCGACATCACTCGCCCGGCGATATAGGAAACCGGCGACAGGCGCTGCATCAGGGTATTGATGGGGACCAGTACGATGCCGCGCACACCGTCCTGAAGCAGGCGCAGCGTGCGCAGGCGTGCCGAGACGATGTCCTGGTGTGGCGAAAAGCTGTCGTAGGGCAGGGTTTCCCAATCCGGAAAGGGCAGTACCGGCACATCGCTGTAAAATGCCAGGTCCTGTTCCAGGCGTTGGGCGCTGGCGGTGCTGGGGGTAATCACCAGCAGCGGGGCGCTCGACGCTACCTGGGAAAGCGCCAGTGCAGACGCGCTGCCCGGTGGCGCTGTCCAATAGAGCGTGTCGCGTGTTCCTTGCGGCTGGGGCGGTTCGAGCAGAGAGAATGATGGCATAGTCAGGTATCGTTTTGCGCTGAAACGGAGGAGTGATCATACACGATGACCCGTTTCAATTAGAGGACTTGGCCGCTGCGGTTTCACAGAGAGTCTATTTCGAGTTTGTAGTCAAACGTCGTTTTCTGTAATAACCCTACATGACCTGCGACCATCCATTCATTGCGACTCGGCGGTAAGGCCGGGATAATACGTTGAATTTTATTAACCCTATGAGGCCGCACGTGAGTCAGCAAGCTTCCGAGAACGTTTTTCAGGAATGGCAGAACAATCAAGCCCTGGCAGAGCAGATGATCCCGCTGGTCGGACGCCTGTATCGCCAGAACAACGTTGTGGCCACCATGTTTGGGCGCTCGCTGATCAATCAGTCGGTTATCCGCATCATCAAAGACCACCGCTTCGTGCGCAAGATTGAAGGTACCGAGCTTTCGGTCGAGGATACCTTCCCCATCGTTGAGGCCATGAATGCCCTCAACCTGGGTCCGGCTCACGTGGATGTGGGCAAGCTTGCGGTGACGTTCAAGAAGCAGGGCGGCGGCGACCTTGATGCGTTCTTGCGCAGCGAGCTCAAGGACATCATCGAGGGTTATCAGCCCGGCGCCAGCAAGGGCGAGCCGCAGGACGTCGTGCTGTATGGATTTGGCCGTATTGGCCGCCTGCTGGCGCGCGTGCTGGTCGAGAAAGCTGGCGGCGGCAACCTGCTGCGTCTTCGCGCTATTGTGGTGCGTGGTCGGGGCGATGTGGCCAAGGACCTGGAAAAGCGTGCCAGCTTGCTGCGCCGTGACTCCGTGCACGGCCCGTTTGAAGGCACTATTTCCGTTGATGCCGAGGCGCGTACGCTGACCGTTAACGGTAACGTGGTTCAGGTAATCTACGCTGATTCGCCCAGCGAAATCGACTACACCACTTACGGCATCAACAACGCCGTGATTGTCGATAACACCGGTATCTGGCGCGATGAAGCGGGCCTGGGTCAGCACCTGGAGTGCAAGGGCGCTGCCAAGGCCCTGTTGACCGCTCCGGGTAAGGGCGATATCAAGAATATCGTTTACGGCGTGAATCACACGACCATCGATGAGAGTGACCGGATTGTCTCGGCGGCCTCCTGTACTACCAATGCCATCGTTCCGGTACTCAAGGTGCTCAATGATGAGTACGGCGTTGCCAATGGCCACGTGGAAACCGTGCATGCCTACACCAACGACCAGAACCTGATCGATAACTATCACAAGGGTGACCGTCGCGGCCGCAGCGCGGCGCTCAACATGGTATTGACGGAAACCGGCGCGGCGAAAGCGGCGGCCAAGGCGCTGCCCGAGCTTGAAGGCAAGCTGACCGGTAACGCCATCCGCGTGCCTACTCCCAACGTCTCCATGGCCATCTTGAACCTGACGCTGGACAAGCCGACGGATGCAGCGTCACTCAACGACTACCTGCGTCGCATGTCCATCGACTCTTCTTACCAGAAGCAGATCGACTTCGTGGATTCGGCTGAAGTGGTGTCGTCGGACTTCGTCGGCAACCGCCACGCGGGCATCGTGGATGCCAAGGCAACCATTGCCAACGATAATCACGCGGTGGTGTACGTATGGTACGACAACGAATTTGGCTACAGCTGCCAGGTGATTCGCATCCTGCAGCAAATGTCGAACGTTCAGTTTCTCAAGCTGCCACACCACGGTTAATGCCTATAAGTTGGTGAATCGCCTGTCAAACGGCTTTTCCAGCGCCGCGGTTTTTTTCAACGCCACCTTCGGGTGGCGTTTTTAATTGTAAAATCAAACCTGATTGATAGGTGCATAACACTTTTTGTGGGTATCAGGGATGTGGTCATTGGCCGCGCTTATCTTTATAATACGGAGGATTTTTCGGGGTGGTTCAAGCGGTGCTTGGGCCTGACTGGTAACGATCTGACAGAAAATAAGAATTCACTGAGCAGAAAATAAGCATTCGAACCCCTTACCTTCGTATATCCGATCCATCAACTGGGCGAGACTATGATCGAAGTCAAAAAAGGCCTGGATCTCCCCATCACGGGAGCGCCCGAGCAGCGTATTGAAGATGCGCAGCCTGTGCGTTACGTGGCAATCCTGGGCACTGACTATGTTGGCATGAAGCCAACCATGGAAGTTCAGGAAGGGGATAAGGTCAAACTGGGCCAGCTACTCTTTACCGACAAGAAAGTGGAAGGGGTGCGCTTCACCGCACCTGCCAGCGGTGAAGTGGTTGCAATAAACCGTGGCGAAAAGCGTCGTCTGCTGTCTGTGGTCATTAAAGTCGAAGAAAATGAAGAAGCGATGACATTCGCTTCCCATGATCGCTCTTCTTTAGCGCAACTTGATCGTCAGCTGGTAGTCGACCAACTGGTTGAAACAGGACTCTGGACGGCACTGCGTACGCGTCCTTTCTCTCGAACACCTGCGATAGACAGCAAGCCTGCCGATATTTTTGTAACGGCTGTGGATACTCATCCGCTGAGTGCCGACCCTGCCGTCATCATCAATGAAAATACCCAAGCGTTTGAAGACGGCCTCAAGGTGCTAACACGCCTGACCGAGGGCAACGTTTTCCTGTGCACGGGTGCTGACGCCAATATCCCTGGCGGTGATATCGACGGTGTAAGGGCTGAAAGCTTTGCAGGCCCACACCCGGCTGGCCTGGTAGGCACGCATATCCACTACCTCTCGCCCGTCGCACTGCATAAGAAAGTCTGGCATATCGGTTATCAGGATGTCATCGCCTTCGGCAAGCTCTTCACCGAAGGCAAACTGAGCACCGAGCGCGTTGTCGCCATTGGCGGTCCGCGCGCCGAGAAGCCTCGCCTTGTTCGTACCCGCATGGGTGCCAGCACTGAGGAACTCCTGGCCGGCGAAGTCATCAAACCCGATGACACTCGCGTCATCTCCGGCTCCGTCTTCTCGGGCTTTACCGCGGAAGGCCAACTGAGCTACCTGGGACGGTTCAGCAACCAGATCAGCCTGCTCGAAGAAGGCAACAAGCGTGCCTTGCTGGGTTGGCTGTCGCTGGGTACTGATCGCCATTCGGTTCTTGGAATTTATCTTTCCCGCATCAAAGGCCTGCGCAACTACGCACCTACCACTTCTACCAACGGCTCCGAGCGTGCCATGGTACCGGTGGGTTCGTACGAGACGGTCATGCCACTGGACATCATGCCAACGCAGCTCTTGCGTTCGCTGATCGTGGGCGACATTGAAGTTGCCATGCAACTTGGGTGTCTTGAGCTAGACGAAGAGGATCTGGCGCTCTGCACGTACGTTTGCCCCGGCAAATACGAGTATGGCCCTATCCTGCGTGACAATCTCACCATGATCGAGAAAGAGGCCTGATGATGGGTATTCGACAAACACTCGATAATATCGAGCCGCACTTCCATAAAGGCGGCAAGTATGAAAAGTTCTACCCGCTCTACGAAGCGGTAGACACCATTTTCTACTCGCCGCCCAGCGTTGCCAAAACCACGGCGCACGTGCGTGATGGTATCGATCTAAAGCGCATCATGATCACCGTCTGGCTCTGCACCTTCCCGGCCATGTTCTTCGGCATGTGGAACGCGGGCTGGCAGGCCAACGTTGCCATCGACTCAGGCTACGCCGCTTTAAGCGGCTGGCGTGAAACGCTGTTCATGGCGATTGCTGCAGGGCATGACCCGGGCAGTCTCTGGGCGAACTTTGCACTGGGCGCTGTCTACTTCCTGCCGATCTATCTGGTGACCTTTGCGGTCGGCGGCTTCTGGGAAGTTCTGTTTGCCATCAAGCGCGGCCATGAAGTCAATGAAGGTTTCTTCGTGACCTCTGTGCTCTACGCGTTGATTCTTCCGGCAACCATTCCGCTTTGGCAGGTAGCCCTCGGTATTACCTTTGGTGTAGTGATCGGCAAGGAGATTTTTGGCGGTACCGGCAAGAACTTCCTCAACCCGGCGCTGACCGGTCGTGCCTTTCTCTACTTTGCCTACCCGGCGCAGATCTCCGGTGATGCAATCTGGGTGGCAGCCGATGGTTATACCGGTGCAACCGCGCTTTCCATGGCTTTCCAGGATGGCATGGACACGCTGACCAATACCTTCAGCTGGTGGGATGCCTTCCTGGGCTTCGTGCCGGGGTCTGTCGGTGAGGTGTCAACGCTTGCCATCATGATAGGCGCCTTGGTGTTGCTCTATACCCGTATCGCTTCCTGGCGGATCATGTTGGGAGTGTTTCTCGGGATGGTGGCCACCAGTACGCTCTTCAACCTGATTGGTTCCGATACCAACGCCATGTTCGACATGCCGTGGTACTGGCACTTCGTGATTGGTGGGTTTGCGTTTGGTATGGTCTTCATGGCGACCGACCCGGTGTCGGCTTCAATGACCTCCCAGGGCCGCCTGCTGTTTGGCGCGCTGATCGGTGTATTGACGGTGTTGATTCGTGTGGTCAACCCGGCTTTCCCGGAAGGCATCATGCTGGCCATCCTGTTCGCCAACCTGTTTGCACCGCTGATTGACCATTTCTTCGTCCAGGCCAATATCAAGCGCCGCATCAAGCGTACTGGCGTACCGGCCGAGGAGACTGCCTAATGGCACAAGGTAATAACTCCATCAAGAAGATCCTGATTGTGGCGTTTGCGCTGTGCATCGTGTGTTCGGTGATCGTTTCGACGGCCGCCGTCGCACTGCGCCCGACGCAGCAGCTCAACCAGGAACTGGATCGTAAAACCAACATCCTCAACGTGGCACGCTTGTACGAGCCGGGTATGGATGTGGAAGAGGCGTTCCGAGAGCAAATCACCGCGCGTGTGGTCGAGCTTGAAACCGGCGACTACTCCGATGAGTTTGATCCTGATACCTACGACGGCTTTGAAGCGGCACGTGACCCGGCAACGGGCCGTACCCTCTCAGGTGATCGTGATATCGCAGGTCTTTCGCGCGTTGAAAACTACGCCACTGTCTACCTCGTTGGCGATGAGGAAAACCCGGACCAGATCGTTCTGCCGATTCGTGGTCAAGGCCTGTGGGGCCGCATGATGGGCTTTCTATCGGTTGAGGGCGACGGCAATACGATCGTGAGTATCACGTATTACGATCATAGCGAAACGCCGGGACTCGGTGCCGAGGTAAACAATCCGCGCTGGCAGGCCCAGTGGGAAGGCAAGGAGATTTACGATGAAGAGGGTGACCTCTCACCGGCAATCCACCTGACCAAAGGCGGCGCTAGCAACGAAAATGAAGTAGACGCGTTATCCGGTGCAACGCTCACCAGTAATGGTGTGACCAACATGCTGCAGTTCTGGCTGAGCGAAGAGGGTTTCGGTCCTTACCTTGCGAAATTCCGCGACGGTACCGAGCCTGAAGATGCCGAAAACACCGATACTGACTTCGAAGACGGTGAGGGGGCTTAATCATGGCGGACGTCAATGCAAAAAGCGTTTTAACAGCGCCAATCTTCCAGAACAACCCTATTGCACTACAGATTCTGGGGATTTGTTCGGCGCTGGCGGTAACCACCAGCATGAGCGTGTCGTTGGTAATGGCGCTGGCCGTTATCTTTGTAACCTCGCTCTCTAACTTCTTTGTCTCGCTGATCCGGAACCATATTCCTTCCGCGATCCGTATTATCGTACAGATGACCATCATCGCGTCGCTGGTTATCGTGGTGGATCAGATTCTCAAAGCCTACGCTTACGAGATGTCCAAGCAGCTGTCGGTGTTTGTGGGCCTGATTATTACCAACTGTATTGTAATGGGTCGTGCTGAAGGCTTTGCCATGTCCAACACCCCCGGCATGTCGTTCCTGGACGGTATCGGTAACGGGCTGGGCTACGGTTTCGTTCTGATGGTCGTCGGCTTCTTCCGCGAACTGCTGGGTGCGGGCAGCGTATTTGGCTTCACCATCCTGCCGACGGTTCAAAACGGCGGCTGGTACGTGCCCAATGGTCTGCTGCTGCTGCCGCCTTCGGCCTTCTTCATCATCGGTCTGCTGATCTGGGTGCTGCGCTCGGTCAACCCCGAGCAGGTAGAAGAGAACGAGTTCAAGATGAAGGAAAACTCCAAGCCGCAGGAGGCCGTGTAACATGGAACACTATTTAAGCCTTTTCGTTGCTTCGGTCTTTGTCGAGAACATGGCCCTGGCCTTCTTCCTCGGCATGTGTACCTTCCTTGCCGTATCCAAGAAGGTGTCATCGGCCATTGGTCTGGGTATCGCCGTTATCGTGGTACTGACGGTAACCGTACCGGTGAACAACCTGGTGTATACCTACCTGCTGCAGGAAGGCGCGCTGACCTGGACCGGTATCAGCGGTGCTGAAAATATCGATCTGTCGTTTCTGGGGCTGCTCTCCTATATCGGCGTGATCGCGGCACTGGTACAGATCATGGAGATGTTCCTTGATAAGTACGTACCTTCGCTTTACAACGCGCTGGGCGTATTCCTGCCGTTGATCACCGTTAACTGCGCCATCCTGGGTGGTGTACTGTTCATGGTCGAGCGTAGCTACACCTTTGGTGAATCCGTGGTCTACGGTTTTGGCGCGGGCACCGGCTGGGCGCTGGCGATTGCCGCACTTGCCGGCATTCGCGAAAAGCTCAAATACAGCGACGTGCCAGGCGGTCTGCAAGGGCTGGGTATCACGTTCATCACCGTGGGTCTGATGTCGCTGGGCTTCATGTCCTTCTCGGGCATTCAGCTCTAATCGGGGCCGGTTTTTCCCGGCGATGATGCATCGCCGGGTTACAGGAAACCTTAGCAATAGGAAGCCGATATGGTTGATACAACTATCATCTTGCTCGGTGTTGTCATGTTCACGATCATCGTCATCAGCTTGACGGGGATCATTCTGGCAGCACGCAGCAAGCTAGTAAGTAGCGGGGACGTGACCATCGAGGTCAATCACGACCCTGAGCACACTCTGAAGACTCAGGCCGGCGGCAAGCTCTTGAATACGCTGGCGGCAAACGGAATCTTCCTCTCCTCGGCGTGCGGTGGCGGCGGTTCCTGCGCCCAGTGCAAGTGCCGCGTGGAAGAGGGCGGTGGCTCCATTCTGCCGACCGAAGAGTCGCACTTCACCATGCGTGAAAAGAAGGAAGGCTGGCGTCTTTCCTGTCAGGTGCCGGTCAAGCAGGACATGAAGATCGAAGTGCCTGAAGAGGTGTTTGGCGTCAAGAAGTGGGAAACCGAAGTAACGGCCAACCCCAACGTCGCCACCTTTATCAAGGAGCTGAACCTCAAGCTGCCCGAAGGTGAAGAAGTCGCCTTCCGTGCCGGCGGTTACGTTCAGCTGGTAGCACCGCCTTACGATATCAAGTTCTCTGACTTCGATATCGAGGAAGAGTACCGCGGTGATTGGGAAAAATTCGGCCTGTTCGACGTTTCCCACAAGAACAACGAGGAAGTGATTCGCGCTTATTCCATGGCGAACTACCCGGAAGAAAAGGGGCTTCTCAAGTTCAACATCCGCATCGCGACGCCGCCGCCCAAGTCAAGCCATCCGCCCGGTCTGATGTCCACCTATGTCTTCAGCCTGAAGCCCGGTGACAAGGTAACCGTCATGGGTCCGTTTGGCGAGTTCTTTGCCAAGGATACCGACGCGGAAATGGTCTTCATTGGTGGCGGTGCCGGCATGGCGCCAATGCGTAGCCACATCTTCGATCAGCTCAAGCGTCTCAAGTCGGATCGCAAGATGTCCTTCTGGTATGGCGCGCGCTCTTGGCGTGAGACCTTCTACAACGAAGAGTACGACCAGCTGGCCGAAGAGTTCCCGAACTTCGAATGGCACCTGGCGCTCTCCGATCCGCAGCCCGAAGACAACTGGGAAGGCCCTACCGGGTTTATCCATAACGTGCTGTATGAAAACTATCTGAAGGACCACCCGGCGCCTGAAGACTGTGAATACTACATGTGCGGGCCGCCCATGATGAACGCCTCGGTCATCAAGCTGTTGCTTGACCTGGGTGTTGAACCGGAAAACATCATGCTGGATGATTTCGGCGGTTGATGATTCAAACAGCAGGGCGCTTTCAAGCGCAAAAGGGGCTGGCCGCAAGGCTGGCCCTTTTTTATTTGCGGCAAGCGTTGTTCAAACAGCCGCTGGTATAGAAATAATCAGAGCATGTTACAGACACGTGTAGCAGACGCGCGTAGCAGACACGCGTAGCAGACAAGTGCAATAGGCAGGCGCTATGGGGCTTTCAAAGTGGCTACGGCAATGATAAGTCGGTCTCAGGTAAGGTATAATGGAGTTATAGAAAACACCCGCCGGGCACTTTTAAGCTGAGCGGTTGTCCGCAGGTAAGGCTTCAATAGCAATGCTGGGAGGTTCGTATGGCAATCTGGCTACTGGTTTTAGGATTCATGGCACTGATCATGTGCGCAATGGCGGTAGGCGTGTTGATGGGCCGCAAGCCCATTGCAGGCTCCTGTGGCGGCTTGAATCAGATTGGTATGAAAGACGGCTGCGATATCTGTGGCGGTAAAGATGAAGTGTGCGAGGAAGAGAATCGCAAGCGCGGTGGTGTGCGCCGGCGTAGTGACGAAAGCCGCGGGGCTGACCTGGGTTACGAAGCGACTCGCCGCTAGCCACGCACGCAGGAAATAGCGAGGCGCAGCCGAGAGATCCGCTGCGCCTGTTTTTTAGGAACAGGGGAGACGCAGCGAGTATGGCGGTTCACAATTACGATGTGGTGGTTATTGGTACAGGCCCGGCCGGGGAAAGCGCGGCCATCAATGCGGCCAAGCACGGCAAGCGTGTAGCGATCATTGAAAAGCAGGCCCAGGTTGGCGGTAACTGCACCCACTGGGGCACGATTCCTTCCAAGGCGCTGCGCCATCAGGTCAAGCAGATCATGGCGTTCAACACCAACCGCATGTTCCGCGATATTGGTGAACCCCGCTGGTTCTCGTTTCCCAAAGTGATGGAGCGCTCCCGCGGTACCATCGACAAGCAAGTCGAAATGCGTACCACCTTCTACGCTCGCAACCGCATCGACCTGTTCCACGGTATCGCCCGCTTCAAGGATGAGCATACGCTGGTCGTACGCGACCAGCACGAAGGCATGGAAGAGCTCGTAGCCAAGAAGATCGTCATTGCTACCGGCTCGCGGCCCTATCGCCCGGCTGATATCAATTTTCGCCATCCACGTATCTACTGTTCGGATACCATTCTCAGCCTTGCGCATACGCCCAAGACGCTGGTCATCTTCGGGGCAGGGGTGATCGGCTGCGAGTACGCGTCGATATTCTCGGGCCTGGGCCTGAAGGTCGATCTGATCAACAACCGCGACAGCCTGCTCTCGTTTCTGGATGACGAAATCAGTGACGCGCTCTCCTACCATCTACGCAAGCACGGCGTGCTCATTCGGCACAATGAAGAGTATGCAAGCGTTGAAGGCGATGAGTCAGGGGTGGTCGTACATCTCAAGTCGGGTAAGAAGATCCGTGCCGATGCCTTCCTGTGGGCCAATGGGCGTACCGGTAATACCGACAGCCTGGGACTTGAAAATATTGGACTCGAGGCCAACAGCCGGGGGCAGCTGAGGGTGGACGAGCACTATCGGACATCGATACCGCACATCTATGCCGCGGGCGACGTCATCGGTTGGCCAAGCCTTGCCAGCGCCGCCTACGACCAGGGGCTCAACTCCTGCAACGAGTTGCTCGACAAGGAGTACCGGTTTGTCAGCGATGTACCCACCGGCATCTATACCATTCCGGAAATCAGCTCGTTTGGCCCCAACGAACGTGAGCTGACCGAAGCCAAGGTACCTTACGAAGTGGGCAAGGCGTTCTTCAAGGATACCGCCCGGGCGCAGATCACCGGCGATGTGGTGGGAATGCTCAAGATTCTGTTTCACCAGGACACGCTGGAGATTCTGGGTATTCACTGCTTTGGTGATCAGGCCTCCGAGATTCTGCATATCGGTCAGGCCATCATGCAGCAGCCGGGGGAGGCAAACACGCTCAAGTATTTCGTGAATACCACCTTCAACTATCCGACCATGGCCGAAGCTTATCGAGTAGCCGCCCAGAATGGTTTGAATCGGGTATTCTAGATCGCTCTGTTGACCTGTGGTTGAACGCAACAAAAGGGGCCATTCGGCCCCTTTTGTATATCCATGGTGTCAGCGCTTGGCCGATTCTGGCTCTGGCATTCAAGCGCTACATCTCGTTCAGCAACGCCTCTGCACGCACCTGCCAGCTACCGTCAAGCGCGGCGGCTTGGCGCAATGCATCGCGTGCATCACCGGGCCTATCCTGCTGCAGCAGTACAATACCCAGGTTCAGCCAGGCAGCGCCCATGCGTGGATCCTGCTGCGTTGCTGCGCGAAAGGCTGCCGTGGCCTCATTCACCTGCTGGGCTGCGTACAGCGCATTGCCCAACGCAAACTGACCCATGGCGTTATCGGGGTAGCGTTTTACCAACGCCTGCCAGCTGCTCAGCGCGGCTTCTGGGCCGTGAGCCTCTTCATAGGCGCTGATGGCTTCAAGTGCGTTGCGTGCACTGATGCCTTCGGGCAGCGTGCCAGGGTCGGCAACGATAAACCCCCAGCGGTCGCTGCGTGCCCAGGTAGCGTCAAAGCGGCTGAAAGAGAGCGTGTGGCGCTTGCGATCGCCGCTGCGCAGGACGATGGTCTCATCCGGCAGGTCAAAACCAATCGCTACCGCGTAGTGCCACATGGGGTAGATAGGCAGTGACAGATTCTGCATGACGACTACCGGGTCACCTGCCGCCAGGTGATTCAACAGCGCATCCATGGTGCCGCGAATCGGGTAGGCAAGCTTGTGATGGCGGCGGACTGTGGCCAGCATTTCCGGCTGAACGCTGCCGTCGCGGCCAGGCAGAAAGACCTGGGGGATCAACTCTTCGACACTGGTATCCACGCCCTGGTAGCTGAGTACCATCGCAAGCGTTGCCGGGCCGCACTGATATTCGCTCTGAGCAAAAAACGGCACCTCGCGGTTCTCTACTTGAGGGGTGAGTGATTCATAGGTGCTATCCAGCAATACTGGGCTCTGGGCACAGGCTGAAAGCAGCAGGGCAAGCGCGAAAACGCCCGCGAAGCGGGCGTTAGAAAGCAGTGTTTTCATGACCTGCCTGACTTAGCGCGTAAACGGATAGACGTCGGTCAGGCCGAGAATATCAGTAATCAGCAGGATGATGAAAACGGCAAACAGGGCACCAACGACGCCGCCACCGGCACCGGCTGGCAGTTGCTCGAGCTGTTGGGCCATCTGCTGCGCTTCGGCATCGCTAAGGGCAGCGACACGAGCATCCACTTCGTCAAGATCAACGCCTTGCTTGATCAGCTGCTCCTGTACATCGGCGCGGGCCAGAATCTCGTTGATACGCTCGCGGTCGGCACCGGCACGATCACCGGCCAGCGCTGACTGGGTCGATACGAGATCCATCGACTGGGGGGCCGCAGGCGCTGCCGCCACCGGCAGGCTGGTAATCACCAGTGCAGCAATCAACAGTGTAGAGAGGTATGCGCGCAATGTCTTCATCGTCTTCTTCCTTATAGACTGGTCGGAGTGGCCAAGCATTTTATTGCTCGAATCAAGAGTATAGAAATAAAACGCGTGGGTTTTAAGTCAATTATGCAAGATGCTAATTATTTGCACTAATACGGTAGGTCCAGGCGGTCTCGGCAAGAATTCCTTTGCCTCCTGCCATGGTCATCGCCAGGTCGTGCAGGCCGGCCCAAAGGGGAACGGCACTGGCGCCCTTGATGGCCAGATCAAGGCGCTGTGCCATCAGCAGAAGCTTATGCAAACGCTTCATGGAAAGCCGCTTGATGGCCTTCTGATAGGCCGGGCGGCGCTTGTCAAAGATCATTGGCTTTTGCGTCTTGCAGGCGTGCTCGAAGCTCTGGCCCTGATCGAGATGCTGATGCAGCGACAGCAGGGTGCGCAGTTCACGGCTCAATGCCCAGAGCACAATGGGTGCTTCGACACCTTCACTACGCAACCCTTGAACGATACGCGAAACGCGGCTGGGTTCGCCTTTCAGGCAGGCATCCGCCAGATTGAAGACGTCAAACCGCGAACTGTCCTCCACTCCTTGGGCAATACTTTCGACGTTCAGGCGCATGCCCTGTGGGTGGATCAGGGAAAGCTTCTGCAATTCCTGGTCGGCGGCCAGTAGATTGCCTTCGGTGCGCTCGCCCAGAAGCCGTGCCGCTTCGAGGTCGATCTGAAGGCCATGCAGCGCGGCCCGGTCACGTAGCCAGTAGCCAAGGCGGGCGTTGTCTACCGGCCATACCGGCACAAACAAGCCGTGCTTGTCCAGCGCCTTGAACCAGGCGCTTTTCTGCTGTTTACCGTCCAGCTTGCCCATGCTGATCAGCAGGATATCGTCGCTGGTTTCCAGCATCTCGGCATATTGAGCAAGCGCTTTGCTACCTTCCTGGCCCAGCTTGTGAGTACCTAGTCGCACTTCCATCAGCTTGCTGGTAGCAAACAGTGAAAGATTGCTGGCGGCTTCGAGCAAGCGCCCCCAGGCGAAGTTGGCATCCACATCCAGCACTTCGCGCTCTTCGATTCCGGCCTGGCGCGCCGCTGCGCGTACCGTATCGCAGGCATCGCGGTGTTGCAGCGGCTCATCGCCTGCCACGATCACGGCTTTAGGCAGTTTCTTGGCAAGCGCTGCCGGCAGCTGGTCGGCAAAGACCTTCACTCAATCCCCTTTACATTGGCCAGACGTTCCAGAATACGTTGTGCCAACTGGCGGGCCAGTGACTGTTCGGCTTCCTGGAAGAGTGTTTCGCGGTTGAGCAAGTCGTCATCATTGACGCGTATACGCGTGCTTACCGCCACATTGGCATTGTTGAGCGCATAGGCGTTGGTATCGCGTTGCTGCACGGAAAGCGTGGTGCCAAGCGTCAGCTCGTGCTCCCGGCTGGCGCGGCTATCGCTGCCGATACGCCGTTGCTGCAAGACGGGGGTGCCCAGCGTGACGCGCCACTGCGCATCCGGCGTTACCTGGGTGCCTACGCGCTCAAGGCGCGCACGCAGCTGCAGGGCAGTCGCACTGGTGTTATCGCCTTCCAGCGCCAGGGCAGGCAAATCCGGCATGGATTCGCTGCCCCGAAGATGAAAGCCACAGCCGCTTAATAGCACCGCCGCTGAAGCGGCGATGCTGGTAGCCAAGAATGTACGTCGGTTCATCCGCTTACCACGATGTTTACCAGCTTGCCTGGCACAACGATGACTTTACGCACCGTTTTATTTTCCAGGTGGCGCTGGACGTTCTCGTTTTCCATCGCGAGCTTCTCGATGGCCGCTTTGTCTGCGCTCGCTGGGGCTTCCAGGCGTGCGCGCAATTTACCGTTTACCTGAACTACCAGTTCAATGCTGTCACGGGTCAGGGCCGCTTCATCAATGGCGGGCCAGCGAGCTTCGATGGCCGGCTGGCTATGGCCCAGGTTCTGCCACAGCTGATGACATACGTGGGGCGTAATGGGTGACAGCAGCAGTACGCAGGCTTCGAGCGCTTCGCGGCTGACCGCCAAGCCCAGTTCTGAAGTGTCCTCGAACTTGCCAATTGCGTTGGAAAGCTCCATGACGGCGGCGATGGCCGTATTGAAGGTGGTCCGACGGCCGATATCATCACTGGCTTTCTTGATCGTTTCGTGAGTTTTACGGCGCAGCACTTTCTGATCGTCGTTCAGCGCTTCAATGTTCAGCTCGCCCGGTGTTCCCGCCTCAAGATGCTCACTGACCTGGCGCCAGAGACGTTTGAGGAAGCGGTGTGCGCCTTCCACGCCGGAATCCGACCACTCGAGCGACTGCTCCGGCGGGGCGGCGAACATCATGAACAGGCGCACCGTGTCGGCGCCGAACCTGTCGATCATCGACTGCGGGTCGACGCCGTTGTTCTTCGACTTTGACATCTTCTCGATGCCGCCCATCTCGACCGGCTCACCATCGCTCATCAACACTGCGCTGAGCGGGCGGCCTTTTTCGTCGCGCTTCACTTCCACATCCGCCGGGTTGAACCACTGCTTGCCGCCGTTGGCTTGGGTGCGGTAGAAGGTTTCCGCGATCACCATGCCCTGAGTCAGCAATTGCTGGAAGGGCTCGTCGCACTCGACCAGGCCGAAATCACGCATCAGCTTGTGGAAGAAGCGCGCGTAAAGCAGGTGCAGGATGGCGTGCTCGATCCCGCCGATGTACAGATCCACCGGCAGCCAGTAGTTGGCGCGTTCGTCGAGCATGGCGTCATGATTGTCTGCGCAGCAGAAGCGCGCGAAGTACCAGGAGGACTCCATGAAGGTATCGAAGGTATCGGTTTCACGCGTCCAGCCGTCGCCCAGATCGGAAAAGGCTGGCATCTTCTTGAGTGGTGAGCCCGAGGCGTCCACGGTCACTTCCATGGGAAGCTCGACCGGCAGCTCGTCATCGGTCAGCGGCACGGTCTGGCCTTCCGGGCCGTACTTGACCGGAATTGGCGCACCCCAGTAGCGCTGGCGGGCCACGCCCCAGTCGCGCAGGCGGAAGTTGGTCTTGACCTCGCCACGCCCCATGTCAGCAAGCTTGGCGGCGATGGCGTCAAACGCCGCTTCGAATGCCAGTCCGTCGAACTCGCCGGAGTTGATCAGCGTGCCGTGCTCGGTATAGGCGGCCTCGGATAGATCAGGGGTCTGGCCGTTTTCATCGGCAATCACGGGCTTGATGTTCACGCCATACTTGGTGGCGAACTCCCAGTCGCGCTGATCATGGGCGGGTACCGCCATGACCGCACCGGTGCCGAACTCCATGAGCACGAAGTTGGCCACGAAAACCGGCACCTTGTCGCCGGTCAGCGGATGCACCGCCATGTGCCCGGTGGCCATGCCAAGCTTTTCCTTGGTGGCCATTTCCGCTTCCGAGGTGCCGCCCTTGGCACACTCTTCACAGAACGCGGCAAGCTCGCTGTTCTGCTCGGCGGCCTGCTTGGCAAGCGGATGGCCCGCCGCCACCGCGACATAGGTCACGCCCAGCAGAGTGTCTGGGCGCGTGGTATACACCGCGAGCGGCTCGGCCTTGCTGCCATCGGCCGCTTCGATATCAAAGCTCAGCTCGACACCGCGGGATTTGCCGATCCAGTTGCGCTGCATGGTCTTGACCTGCTCGGGCCATTCCACCTTGTCGAGATCCGCCAGCAGCTCTTCGGCATAGTCGGTGATCTTCAAGAACCACAGCGGGATTTCCTTGCGCTCGACTAAAGCGCCGGAGCGCCAGCCGCGGCCGTCGATGACCTGTTCATTGGCCAGTACGGTCTGATCCACCGGGTCCCAGTTCACCGTGGACATCTTCTTGTAGACCATGCCCTTTTCAACGAGCTTGGTGAAGAACCACTGCTCCCAGCGGTAGTAGCTGGTATCGCAGGTGGCGAACTCGCGGTTCCAGTCGTAGGCGAAGCCCAGCGCCTTCAACTGGTTACGCATGTAATCGATGTTCTGATAAGTCCACTCGGCAGGCGGCACCTGGTTTTGAATGGCGGCGTTTTCCGCCGGCATGCCGAAGGCGTCCCAGCCCATGGGCTGCATGACATTTTTACCCTGCATGCGCTGGAAACGGGAGACAACGTCACCGATAGTATAGTTACGCACATGGCCCATATGCAGCTTGCCGCTGGGGTAGGGGAACATGGATAGGCAGTAAAACTTCTCGCGATTCGCGTCTTCCACTGCCTTGAAGCACTGATGTTTGTCCCAGTACTGCTGGGCGTCACGTTCAATTTCACGAGGGCTGTAATGTGCGTCCATCGGTTTTTTTAATGCCTTGGCGTATTCGCCCAATGCGGGCGCATGGTGAATGGTAGATGACAGCTGTCAGATAAGTAATGTCGATTGTATCCTATGAAGGAGTATCCTTGAACGGCAAGCTGATGATAGGAAACACCTGCGTCGATAAAAGGAGAGGTTCGATGAGTGAACAGCATAACGACCACCGCTTGCGCGAAGGCTACGAACGCCTTCTGGAACGCATGCAGGATGGCACAAAGGATTTGACCTGGGACAATCTGCAAAAAGATCTGGACGACGCAGTCGCCTTTGAAGCCGAGCTTGAAGAGTACACCAAGGACGAGCTGGCCCTGTTGCGCGCCTGGGTCGAGCGCGATCTGAAGGATATGCGTCACTACCTGGCCGATACCGGCATGCAGGTGGCGACCTGGCTGGGAATCGATGTCACCGGGCTTTCGCGTCGCGTAGTGGAGTCGCTTCTATCCATTGCAGACCGCAGCGTGGTCGAGCGCGAGCGTTTTGACGAAAATCTAGAAGCGGCGCGGGCGGACTACTGCGAGGGTGAAATGGCGGCCCCCGGCCTGATGGCCTGCGTTCATTGCGACGCCCAGGTGAGCCTGCCTAACGTTGCACGCCTGGAGCCTTGCCACCAGTGTGGGCACCGTTACTTCTACCGAGTGGTCAACAAGGTCATTGAAAGCTAGGGCTGGATGAATCCGATGCCTGCAATCGCGCCCAGCGAAAGCAGGCTCATGATGCCTGCATAGAGTAGATTGTCACGCATCATCTGATAGCTGCTTACCCCGTAGCGTCCCTGCAGTGACAGGTTGATACCTGACAAGGGGCCAACGCTTGTACCCACTGACCAGGCACTCAAGGCCACGAAGGCAAAGAGTGTCTGGTCGCTGGCCGCCAGATCAAGCATCGATGCCAGTACCGAAATGCCGATGATCGGATGAAGCCCCAGCAAGGCGCTTGCCACGATACCCACGAAGCTTAAAAGTCCCTGCCCGATACCGAAATTCTCGAAAAGCGTCCACTCCTGGCCTGCCGCGGCGCTGACCAGCGTGGAGAGTCCGATGGTCAGAAGCCCCGCCGCCAGAAATAGCGAAAATTCACCACGCATGGCGGGCAGGCGGTGGAAGGCGTGCTGCCGTACGCGTTTTAGTGTGAACACAGGCCCGTTGCGAAGATTGGCGATGACCGCCACGCCGGGCAATAGAAAGGTGATGATACTGATGATGGAAAGCGACGGCGTGAGCCAGAAATGAAAGAGCATGACGCCAGCGGCCATGCCCAGGGGCATCAGAAGACTTTTAGGCGAGAGCGAAAAACCATCGACCTCGGTGAGATCGAACCGGCGGCGAAGTTCCAGCGTGGTAATGGCTCCAGACAGCATGGCGATGGGAAACCCGACTAGCGCGATATGCAGGTAGCGGACTTCCGGGGCGAGCGCGATGACCAGACCCATCGAGGCGAAGAACGGCGACCAAAGGGCGGCGCTGGAAAGGCCGCGGTTGAGTGCCAGGTACTGCGGCGTCGTCAAGGGAGCCCGCCGTGCGATGCGGTCGCCCACCATGAAAATGGTAGAAAGGTTCAAGATGGTGCCGAGAAAATGTACGCCCAGCCAGGTGCGTAGAATACCGCCACTACCGGTCAGCCGCTTGCCCCCGACAGACTGATTACCCTGCCTGCCAATCAGCGAGATAAAACTCACGCCGATCAGCATCGCCACGACGAACACGTTGCCTTCCAGCACCCGGGGCCAATCAATAGAGGCGTCATACACAAATCGCGCCACCAGCAGCATTAGCGCGCCGGTCGCCATCAACGCGCCCGCCTGTATCCGTGAGCGCCCGGGAATATCGCGCCAGAGCAATGCCACTGCTCCCCAAAGCAGGTAGCTTACGAGCTGAGTGGTCTCCGCCCAGCTAGTGAACCCGACGATCTGAGTTACCAGCCCAAGTAATGCTAATACGCCGGCCGCACGATGCCGGGAAGAGATCTTTTCCATGCCTGGTCCTTTCACCTGGAATTAGCAGGCTAATAGAATAAACTTGGAAAGGCTAATTACCAAAAGTGCGCTTTAGGTTAATTAAGTGTTGAATGAATTTCTCTGTTGTGTTATTGGTCTGCGCGTATAGGATGATTTTAGTTGCTTTAGAAGAGCTATAGCTTTTTTTTAAACTTCCTCTATTCTATGCCTTGGTTTACTTAAATTATAGTTAGCTCCGCTATATCGTTATAGCTAATTGCTATGATATATAATTTTAATAATTTCATTTTAACTTTCTTGGTCTTATGTTGACTTATTGCATGACTAATATTTATCGAGGATAAAAAATGAAAGCTTCACAGCTTTTTGAAAATAACGGTGAGTTGTTCCATAAAGTTAGAACAGAAATGGACTTAATCAGGCATATAAGAACTCGCGAAGGAGGGATGTCAAACTATAATTTATTGATGGGTGCTGGATGTTCTGTTACATCTGGTATAAGAACAGCAAATAATCTTATTGATGAATGGACGCTTGAGTTATACGAAAGATATAATAATGTCAAAGCTGACATCGTTGAGTCTAGAAGCTATTTAGAAAGAGAGCATGCTAGTTGGTATAGTTCTGCAAACCCTTACTCATCTTTATTTGAAAAGAAATTTGATTTGCCTTCTCAGCGTAGAAGGTTTGTTGAATATGAAGTTGATGAAAAACTACCATCAATTGGGTATTCTTATTTGATTTCGATGGTGAAAGAGCATTATTTTAGCAATATATTTACAACAAATTTTGATGACTTAATAAATGAAGCTTTTTATCAGTTTTCGAGCGTTAGGCCCATACATTGTGCGCATGATTCTTCGATTCACTCTATTTCAATCACGTCAAAAAGACCTAAAATAATAAAATTGCATGGTGATTATTTATTTGATGATATAAAAAGTACGTTAAAAGAAACCGAGTCATTAGAACAAAATACTAAAGAAAAGCTTGTAGAGTTCTGTAAAGAGTATGGTTTAGTAGTAGTTGGCTATTCGGGAAATGATAGATCAATCATGGATACGCTTGAGTTTTTAATAAAGCAGGATAACTATCTTAAAAATGGCATCTACTGGTGTTTGAGAAAGGATGACGAAATTTCTCATACTCTTAGAAATTTATTGTGGAAAGATAAGGTTTATCCAGTTTTAATTGATGGCTTTGATGAATTTTTTGCTAATTGCTATCATTCTATAGTAGGTAAAAACTTAGATTTAAGACCTAACAATAAGGAATCTAAGCTTCAAAAAACTATACAGAATATTATTTCAGATGAATTTTTATTGTCAAAAAATACATTTATCGAACAAGATGTTAATACCCTAAAGAATGAAAGTAGTAAGCAAGATATATCTGAATTTTTAAGTAATATGGAAAAAGATGATGATAATTATTCAGATATAGGAATAACAGATCTTAGAAATTTGCTTGAAATTGATAGTGTGAGAGATGAAAAAGGAGTGCATGCAGCTTATGAGTTGTGCGAAAACTATTTTAAGAATTTAGTAAATGATGATGCAAGAACTAGATATATTTCTAAATTAGTAAGTTTGGCTAACTTGAATAATGATAAATATACAGCAACTAAATGGGCTGATCAACTTATTGATATTGATAGTAATAATGTTGCATATTATCTATTAAAGGCAAACTGCTTCGATAATATTAAAGAAAAAAGAGATTTCTTGGAAGAAAGAGCAAATTATTTTGAGTTTAATTATGAGTTATATAACCGAGCCGCAGAAGTTGGATATGAGCTATTTAATAATAAAGAAAAGAATGTAAAAAGAGATGAAGCTGTTTTAAATGATATTAGTATTTGGATTGATAAAAGTCTAGCGCTTGAGCCTAGTCTTTCTAATGATGCTTGGTCGTTGAAGCTAGATTTGCTGTATGCTAGAAGAGAGTTAAAAACATTTGATCATCATGGTTCGAAAAAAGATGTAAATGATATTGAAGGCCAAATTAGTGAATTATATATGCATCTTGAGAAATTAAACAAAATGCATATAAGAACTTTAGATTTATTAACTGGCAAAATCTATAAGAAATTTGATGAAGAAAATGCTTTAAAGCAATTAGATTTGCTTGATTTAGCATCTAGTAAATCTGTTGAAAGAAAAAAACAAAGAATTGTTTTTCTAAAAAATAGAATCTTTAATATTCTTAACGAAAAAGATGTTAGTGAAGATTTGCAAAGAAGGGTTAAAGAGTTTTATATTCAAGATTTTGGTAAAAAGATAAGTCCTTATGTTTTACTATGTAAAGCTGAATATATGTATGGCGTGATGGGTGATGAACAAAAAGCTAAAGAGTGCGTGGTTTCTGCGCTAAACAATAAAAACGCTGATATTTATTTAGAAAAAGCTTTAACTTTAGTAGCTGCTTTTCTTCCAGAGTTGTATGAGGATATAGAAGTTATAGCTAACAAAAGTTTTGGCATTATTGATGATAGTGCTTATTATCGATTGCAACATGAGTTGGCAGTTTTTAATGAGGACTATGAGCGGGCGATAGTTTCTATTGATAAAGCTTATAAGTCAGGGCTAAGTTTTGAAACATATCTAACAGCTAAGTCTTTTTGTCATATAAAATTTGGGTATTTTGATGACTGCTTAGTTTTGTTTAAAAAATATCGTGAAAATATATCTCAAGTCGAGCATGAAGCTTTCTTCTTAAATGGTTACTTTGCAGCCAAAAAGTTAGGTGATCAAATTTATAGAGATATCGATATTAGAAACGTATATAATAAAACAAAAGATAAGGGTGTAGAAATATGTGCGCGATATATGCTTGGAGAAACTACTAAAGCATCTCAGATCGCTAATAAAGAAATTGCAAGAAATAAACTTAATTATTATCGCTTTTTAAGATGGCCCATACTTGAAGGAATAGAGTTGGAAAAATAAATTAGAGGTTTCTATAATTTAGCCCGCTATAAGTGGGCTTTTTTAATAACTAGTTTAAGTTGGTTACAAGAAGAATTTAGAATTAAATGACGATACTTAATAGTTATTTTAAATACTCAAAAAATTTTATTTATGTTGTATAGATTAGAGTGAGCATTTCGGACGAACAATGTGACTATAAACCTTGTATTTTGATACCTAAACTAAGCACTCATAGTTGGTATCGAGCCGTTGTTTGCGCTCACCATAACGCTGAACCCGAAAAGGCCTAATTCGGGTGATTTCAGGCAGAGCGTTGTGCAAAGACAGTGGTATCAAAACTGGCCACGACTGAGGCCGGTCGGCGTTTAAGACAAGCGTGCGATGTTGTTGGGCAGGTGACTTTCGCGAGGGGGCCGTTCGTTTTGTCACGGACGTTGAACCATACGCTGCACGCCTGTCACTTTCAGGCTAATGGGTTACATGGCGATGCGCCTCTTGCGTTGTTTGCGCTTGCGGTATCGGGGGAGTGATATCGTCGACTGGCACTTTTTCCTCCATCGTCAGCGGGGGCTGTTCAACATGACGCGGCTGGCTTTTCAGGTAGCTGGTATACAGGTATCGGTTATAGACCGCCCAGCAATGAAACGTGAAAAACGTCAGTATGAAGCCAATGCCTACCGCCTTGATCATGAAGGAGCCGCAGAGCTGCTCCAGAACGGCTTCTTCCATGACAAAGAAGACGTATAAGCGTGACATTACCAGTACCCAGAGTATCAGCGTGGCAAGCGTGATCACGGCATCGCGGGTACGGTAACCCCAGCCTTTCTGGCAGGGGTTATTGATGATGATGGGCACGAGTTTATTGTTCATGGAAACGCTCTCCTCGGTCGGGGCTGGTCCAGGTGGCAAGCTTGCCTTTGCGGCGCACCATGGCCTTGGGGAAGGCAATCACCACCGTGGCCATGTTGAGAATCCAGTAGGCGAACGGATACCAGATGCTCCAATAGACGCAGCGAAAGATTTCCTTGTCGTAGCGGCTATCGATATAGAAGCTGACGGTAAACTGAATGAAGCTGATGGCGATCAAGAGGCTGCCGAAGTAGGAGAACACTCGCGTGGTGATGGGCCAGGCCATGGGCAGCGTTACTTGAGAAATCAGCCAGGCAAGCAGCAGCGCAATCACGGAGTAGCACCAGGCCACGCTGATCATGTACTCCAGCATCAGCGGCCAGAAGCGACGGTTCTTCCAGCGCACGGTCTGGGAAAAGTAGCGGATCACGACTTCACCGCCACCTTGTGACCAGCGCAGGCGCTGCTTGAACAGGCCGCGCAGGGTTTCAGGCATCAGCACCCAGCACATGGCGCGCGGCTCGTAGCGAACCTGGCCCCCGGCCAGCTGCATCCGCCAGCTGACATCGATATCTTCGGTGACCATATCGGTATTCCAGCCGCCGATGCTTTCAAGAGCCGAGCGTTTGAAGGCGCAGATGACGCCGGAGATGGTAAATACCATGCCGTAGATCCGCTGGGCGCGTTTGATCAAACCGATAATCGCGGAAAACTCGCCGGTCTGAATCTTGCCGATTGCGGTGGAGCGCGTGCGCACCCGAGGATTGCCGGTCACCCCACTGACGTTGGGGCTGCTCATGAAGTGGCCCACCATGTAGGGGATAGCGTCATAGTCGAGAATGGCGTCGCCATCGATGCCCACGATGATCTCGCTGGTCACTTCGCGCAGACCGTTGTTCATGGCGCTGGCCTTGCCTTGGTTGGTCTGATGGAGCACCTTGAGATTGGGATAGCCGAGCGCCAGCGCGTCAAGCCGACTGCCCGTGTCATCGGTACTGCCGTCATTGATGGCGATAACGTCCATCTTGGGGTAGTTCTGCTTGAAAAGATGGTGAACCGTTTCATCGACATTGGCGCCTTCGTTGTAGCAGGGCAGCAGCACCGTCACGTTGGGGGCGCTGTCATCCCAGACAAACGTGGCCGGCCAGGGCTGTTTGCGCTCCCAGTGAAGGTAGAAGTACACCCCGCCGCAAATCCATATCGTGGCCATCATGCTCGGATAACCCAGCGTGAAGATGGCGAGATAGTCGAGTATGTTCATGGGATCGCTCTGAAACGACGGCCGAGGGAGAATACCGGGCGGAGTACATTGATATCCGGGTGGTTCTGAAGGAAGTCGTCAGGGTAGTAGCCAATATGCTTGATGCCTTCTTCGCGCAGCAGGCGCACCCAGCGGGCCAGCTCTTCACTGGAGATCGGGGTCTGGGTACGCCAATCCTGGGTCTGCAGCTCGAATACCAGCTGATCGGCGCTGACCTGAGAAAGCGAGCGCCGTGCAAGTGATCGCAGCCAGCCATCCGGGTCGTCGTCGGCAAGCTCCATGTAGGGCATCGCCATGACCGCAACGAAATCGTAACCCGCGGCAAAATTCTGGATATCCTGGGAAAACCATTGCTGGCTTTCAGGGTTCATGACGGTGCCGGCATACAGGTTGCGCGCCGTGGTGAACTGCTTGTTATCTGCCTGGCGGTAGTAGTTGGCAGCCTGGGCAAGCTGCTGTGTGAAGTCGGTAAGAAACTGCGTCTTATGCTGCGTCCAGGCGGCCATCAGAGTGTCATCATCGTTGATGGCGGCAATATCCGCGGGCAGGGTAGCTTGGGCATAGGCGGTCAGCGCTTCCGGATTGGCATCCTCGAAATCGTTCAGGAAGGCGTCGTCATGAAACAGCAGTCCATCGAATTTGGTCAGCCGGCCAAGGTCTTGATAGATCTCGCGGATGAGCTGACGGTTTTCCTCGACGTAGGGAGAAAGTCTGCGATAGCGGTCGGGAGATTCCAGACCTGTCCGCGAGTCGGTTACGTAGCGATGATCGTCGCCCAGATCAAAGGAGAGCACGGGCATCCAGGCGTATACCTTGACGCCTGCACGTTTCTTTAGCTGCCAGGCGACCCGGTTGAAAAGGTCAGCCCTGACCGGCAGGTGGCGATTTGGGAAGTAGAGTGCGTCGGTCACGCCATCGCCATCCGGGTCCGAGAACGCCTGCAGGTACACCGTTGTAACACCGTAGTTGAAGATGCGCTCGATCAGTCGGTCAAGGTTCTGCTCCTGCTGAACCGGGTCCGTATCGAAGACATAATCCAGATCGACATGAACAATACGCTGTGCCTGCGGGTCCCAGACGCGATTGGTAAGAATCTCCTCAATGGTCTGCAGGCTGGTTTCCTGATCAATCAGGTAGCGGTTGATGGTGCGCATGGGGTCATTGAGCTGATTGGGCGAACTCAGCAGGCTGAAGGTATAGATCATGCCGTACTCTGCAGCGATATTGAGCGTTGCTTCGCTATAGGCGCCGTAAGGCCATACCATCATGCGCGGCGAGCGGCCCATATGTGCCTGAAACTGCTCCTGGGTGCGTGCCATATCGCCGCGAATGCGCTCCAGATAGTCCGCTTCGCTTTCATAGCCGGTTTGCGTGTTCCAGATGCTGGTGACAGCCGCTGCCTGTTCATTGCCCATAGGATTACCCTTTACCCCGTAGTGCAGGTTGTAGGTATGCGAGGCGATCTCCACCAGCGGCGATTCATCCAGAGTCTTCACCTGTTCCCAGGTAAGAAAGCGTTCGCGGGGAAGCGTCGTGCTGCCGTAGGGCACCCGTCCGCCTTCGGGAACGTCCAGCCAACTGCCGACAACCGCCTGCACCGCCGGAAAGCCATAAAGCTTGAGCAGGGGAAAGACGATATCGTAAAAGCTTCTGTAGCCGTCATCGAAGGTCAACAGTACGGCATTGTCCGGCAGCGGCGTGCCGCCGGCCTTGGCATCCAGAATCTGCTGCAGACTGACCGGCTGATAGCCGCCTAGGGCGAGCAGGTTGAAGTGTTCGACCAGCCGGTTGCGGGTGATGGTCTGGGAGTAGATGGGCAGGTCCGGGGTCGTCGCGGTATCGACGATATCGTGGTAGCTGATGACCACGTAGTCGTTGGCCGTCCGGGCGGCCTGGGCCTGTTGCAGCCCCAGCATGACCAGCAAGGCAGCGCTGACGAGATAGGTGCGCCAGTGTTTCATAAGAATCTCCATGTAAAGCTTGCTGAAATGCTGTTGTCATACTCGGGAGTACCGTCGTAGACGGCCCTTTGCCTGAATATGCCGTACTCGATACTTAGCGTGGGGGCCAGCTCCCATTGATGCTCATAACCCACCGTCCAGGTGTTTTCGCTGTCGTTATCCTGCTGCCAGTAGTGACCTGAACCGGCGGAAAGGCGCTGGGTAAACGACTTGCGGTAATCAAGCGGCAGCTCGTAATCAACGGATAGCGTGCCGCCCAGGCTTGCGTCCTTGCGCGGATTGAAATAGCTGGCCTCGACCTCGTCGTTACGCGAGGCCGCGCCGCGAACTTCCCCGTTTATCTGCCAGCGGTCGAAGTGATAAAGCGTCTGGGCCCAGTAGCCGTAAATGGCCTGGCGCAGGTTGCCATCGTCGAAGTCGGTGGCCATGACACCAACCGCACCGGCGCCCCGCTCGTCACGCCGGTAGGCAAGCTCGCCCCGGTAGCGGTCGGCATTCACGCCATCGCGTAGTGCGCGTAAAGGGGTATCCGGTGTGTTGATCTCGACACCCAGCGTGGTCGTCAGGTGATCGGAAACGGCGTAGCGCAGTTCGGCCAGGGCTAGAAAATCCTCGTTGAGCTGTGCCCCTTGCCCGGCGGCCAGCCTTAACGTGGCCGGGTGCAGGTTCCATTCGTAACCGGCAATGGTATAGGCGGCATGCAGGGCCTCGTCTTCGAACTCGCCGTACTGGCCGATGCGCTGAGCAAAGGGGCGCGAGCCGTTCTGGTTGCGCGGGCCTTCCAGCAGTACTTCGTAGCGCCACTCGCGTGAAGCCTGTGTGCCGCTGCCTTCGCCTTCGCTACGCGCCACCGTGCTGCTTATTTGGGGGGCGCGTAGTTCGCGCCACTCGCGGGCCAACTGATCGCGGGTGGGGCTGGGTCTGGCGGTAGCAATCTCTGCGGCGATCTGTGTGGTGGTACCCCGCCATTGACCGCGCTGCAGTTCGGAAAGCAGCCCTCCGTGGCGAGCGGCATCGCGCTGGGCCGGTGGCATCAACTGCTCGGCTTGCTGGTAAGAGGCTTCGGCTTTTCGAGGCCAGCCGCGGTCGCGCTCAAGGTCGCCCTTCAGTAACCATAGATAAGGGTCCGCCGGCGCCTGCGCCTGGTAGCCAGCCAGTTGCTCGCTGGCCTTGCCCGCATCGCCGCGCCAGGCGGTCAGCAGCACATCCAGCAGCAGCACCTTCTGGTAGTTGGGGTTATCGATGCGCAGGGTTCGTGTAAAGTCCAGCCGCTGCTCCGGCTCTTTCGCGCGCCAGGCGGCAAGCAACCTGTCGGCGTCACGAAACTGCTGGGCATCGGTATAGCTATAAAAGAGCCCTTCATTGAGCGGGTCATCAGGATTGGTTGCCTGCTCCGGAGCTTGCCGAATCAGGCTTTCATAAAGCGGGATGGCATCGCTTGGCCGACCCAGGCCGTTGAGCGCATAGGCACGGGCGCGGCTGACATAGCTTGGCAGCTGGCGCTGCTGGGCGTGGAGCCTTGCAGCCAGGGCCTCGGCTTCGGGGAACTGCCTGAGTTCGGCAAGCGCCACGACTTTGTCGTATTCGGCCAGGGTGACGAGTTCCTGCGGTGCGGCTGGGTCGCGCAGTACCTGGTTCAATAGCGTCAGGCCACTCTGGGTTCTGACAGGCTGGTCGGTATGAATGCCCAGACGTATGTCGGTAACTGCTTCATAGTAGGCAAGCCAGAGTCGGTCGCTTTCCGAGAAGACTTCCGGGTTGGCCTGCATGATCTGACGTGCGGCGGAGCTTGCGCCCAGCCCGACGGCCAGGCGATAAAGCGCCTGAAGCTCGTTGGTATTGTCTGGATTCTGGTCGACCAGCGCCTGGCGGGCCTGAAGCTCCTGCATGGCATTGGAGGTGCTTGCCGCCAGGTAGCCGCGCGCTTCAAGACCTGCCGTGGTGCTACCCGCCACCTGGCTATACTGTTGCAGCGCGATATCGGCAAGGGTGTAGGCCCCCATGTCAGTATGAACCAGCGCCTGACCCAGCCAGCCTTCGGCGTTGGCCGGGTTGCGGTAGGTCAGCGTCTGAAACAGGCGGAGTGCCCGGGGGTATTCACCGGCGCTGCGCGCGGCACCGCCCAAGGTGGCAAGTTCGGAATCGCTATAGTCATCGGCTTCGCAGCCCGGGCAGACCGCAAGCGCCTGCTGGTAACGGGAGGCACGTACCAGCAGCGCAATCAGGTCCTCACGCACGCGTCGGTTCTGGGTTTGCTCAAAGAGTATCTGCATGTCTGCAATCGACGTTTCCAGCGCACCATTGCGCGCTTGTATCACCAGGGCTTCTCGTTGTGCATCGGTAGTGGTTTGCCCATACGCCGTTTCTGTGGCGAGGCAGGCAAATAAGCAAATCGGCAGTAACGAGCGATGGCGACCGTACATGGTGTTATTCCTACACTGTTATTCCTGCACTAGAAGGAAGTGGCTATCGCTTATTTATTAATAAAAGCGTACTTCCAAGTGTATAGGAGTATCTAACAGGCTGAACTAGCACATCTGTTGATATTGAAGGGGATATTAGTAGCGATAAAAAGCGGACAGGCTAAGTCTTAATGATGACGAATGGTGAGTGACCGCTTGATCGTTTAGGTCTTGCCAGTAGCTGGGGTTTTAATGAATGATCATGCATGCTCAAGTGGTTGTTTTGATTGTCTGCTATTATGTTTTTACTGTTTTGGTAAATGCTGTTTAAAAGTAATTGACTCTCTTGTTGAGTGTGATTTGCCAATAAGTGTGGGAATCGTCACGTGGTTATCGTGTCGATGCAAACTGATGCCAAGCGTTTTAGTATTCATTTAAATCTGGTTATAAAAAGTAAGACTTGGAGTATTAGTCGGCCTCAAACTGACGCGTATTTTATATCTCCCGGGTGTTTTCCAGAGCGTCAATCATGGTTTGGGCGGCGTTGGAAAGCGTTCGGTTGGTATGCACCAGATAACCCAATGGACGATGAATCGGCGCAGTATCGACGCTGAGTTCCACCAGCTCATTATCCACCATGCCTTCAGGCAGCAAGCTCCAGCCGAGCCCGACGCTGCACATCATTTTCAGGGTTTCCAGGTAGTTGGTGGCCATGCTGACCGGCAACGCAAGGCCTGCCTGGGTAAAGCGCGCTTCAATCAGCGTGCGGGTAAACGTCATGGCGCCGGGGAGTACGCACTTGTATTGGCACAGTGCCTCGAGCGTCAACGATGATGCATGGGCCAAGGGGTGGTCCGGCGCGCATACGAAACATAGCCGATCATGCCACAGCTTCACTACATGAAGCTGTTCGATAGGGTGGGGGGCCAGCGTCACCAGCGCCATTTCCAGCGTACCGTCCTGCACGCCCTGATAGGCGAACTCTGAGTCCAGAAAGTGAAGATCCAGCTCAACTTCCGGATGGCGCTGGGTGTAGCGCTTGAGAATCGGCGGCAGTCGGTGCAGGCCAATATGGTGGCTGGTGGCCAGGGTCAGCCGCCCGCCCACCTGCCCGGAAAGATTGGCAAGCGCTCGGCGGCTATCTTCCACCGCCATGAGTATGCGCTTGGCCTGGGGCAGCAGCAGGCGGCCTGCTTCGGTAAGCGATATGCGTCGGCCGATGCGATCAAACAGGCGCGTGTTCACCTGAGATTCAAGCGCGGCAATGCGTTTGCTGACCGCAGGCTGGGTCAGGTAGAGCTGCTCGGCGGCACGGGAGAAGCTTTGGGTTTCGGCAACGGCCAGGAAGGCTTGGAGGCTTTGTGTATCCATAAGATTCCGGCAGTGGGGTAGTGGGATTGCTGCTATTCCAATATGGAATTACATCTATAAATAACATGAATTGCTTTTATGAACGACACGCGTAACACTCCTACCATCACTGACGCAAAGACGTCGGCGCAAAAAACTAGCAGGGCGCTGCCCGGGAGAGCCATATGTCAGGTCAAACCCTCTACGATAAACTCTGGAATCAACACTTGGTGAAACAGCGCGATGATGGTACCGCGCTGATCTATATCGACCGCCAGCTGCTTCATGAAGTGACATCGCCACAAGCGTTTGAGGGCCTGCGACTTGCCAAGCGCAAGCCCTGGCGCCTGGATGCCAACCTGGCCACGCCGGATCACAACGTGCCGACCACCTTGAAGGAGCGCGCCGAAGGCAACATCGGTATCAAGGACCCGGTGTCGCTGATTCAGGTGCAGACCCTGGATGACAACTGCGTCGAGTACGGTATCGAAGAGTTCAAGATCAACGACCCGCGCCAGGGCATCGTGCACGTGGTCGGGCCCGAGCAGGGCGCGACGCTGCCGGGCATGACCGTGGTGTGTGGTGATTCCCATACCGCAACGCATGGCGCATTTGGTGCGTTGGCTCACGGCATCGGTACCTCGGAAGTGGAGCACGTGCTGGCCACCCAGTGTCTGCTGGCCCAGAAGATGAAGAACATGCAGGTGCGGGTGGAAGGCAAGCTCGGCCTGGGGGTAACCGCCAAGGACGTGGTACTGGCGATTATCGGCGAGATTGGTACCGCCGGCGGTACGGGGTACGCTATCGAGTTTGCCGGCAGCGCCATTGCATCGCTCTCCATGGAAGGCCGCATGACCGTGTGCAACATGGCCATTGAGGCGGGCGCCCGGGTGGGCCTGATTGCCGTGGACGATACCACCATCGAGTATCTTGCCAAGCGTCCCTTTGCGCCCACCGCCGAGCAGTGGGAAGCCGCCGTTGCCGACTGGCGTGCGCTTGTATCCGATCATGATGCCGCGTTCGATAAAGTGGTCACGCTCAAAGCCGAAGAGATCGAACCCCAGGTAAGCTGGGGAACGAGCCCTGATATGGTCACGGGTATTTCAGGGCAGGTGCCGGACCCCAAGGCCGCGCGGGATGAAACCGTACAGCGCAGCCATACCCGGGCGCTTGAGTACATGGGCCTGCAGGCCAACCAGAAGATTACCGACATCAAGCTCGATAAGGTGTTCATCGGCTCGTGTACCAACTCACGCATTGAAGACCTGCGTGAAGCGGCCAAGGTGGCCCGGGGCAACAAGGTGGCAGACTCCATCAAGCTTGCCATGGTGGTGCCGGGTTCTGGCCTTGTGAAGCGTCAGGCGGAAGCGGAAGGGCTGGACAAGATCTTTATCGAAGCCGGTTTCGAGTGGCGCGAGCCGGGCTGCTCCATGTGCCTGGCCATGAACGCCGACAAGCTGGGTGCCGGTGAACACTGCGCGTCGACTTCCAACCGCAACTTTGAAGGTCGCCAGGGTTACGGCGGGCGCACGCACCTGGTCAGCCCGGCCATGGCCGCGGCGGCAGCGATTGCCGGCCACTTCGTCGACGTTCGCAGCCTGCCCGCCAACGACGCTACCCACGCCCAGGAGGCCTGAACCATGAAAAAGTTTACCCATTTTGATGGCGTGGTGGCGCCGCTTGATCGCGCCAACGTCGATACCGATTTGATCATCCCGAAGCAGTTTCTGAAATCGATCAAGCGCACCGGCTTCGGCGTCAACCTGTTTGACGAGCTGCGCTACCTGGACGAGGGCCAGCCGGGGCAGGACTGCTCCAACCGCCCGCTGAACCCGGATTTTGTCTTGAATCAGCCGCGCTACAAGGGCGCCGAGGTGCTGCTGGCACGGCGTAACTTCGGCTGCGGCAGCTCTCGTGAGCACGCCCCTTGGGCACTTGAAGATTTTGGCTTCAGAGTGGTCATCGCCCCAAGCTTTGCGGATATCTTCTACAACAATGCGTTCAAGAACGGCATTTTGCTGATTACCCTGAGCGAAGAGGACGTGGACCAGCTGTTTGCCGGCGTTGAAGCCAGCGAAGGCTACCGGCTTGAGATCGACCTTGAGAACCAGCGCGTGATAACGCCCGATGGCAAAGCGCTGGCATTCGAGGTAGATGCCTTTCGCAAGCACTGCCTGCTCAATGGCCTGGACGATATCGGCATCACGCTACAGGACGAAGACGCCATTCGCGCCTTCGAGCAGAAGCACAAGCAAGCCCGCCCCTGGCTTTTCCGCCAGCCCGCATGAAGCTTGTAGCACCGTTTATAGTTAAGGAAAAAGCATGACGCACAAGGTATTACTGCTGCCGGGCGATGGTATTGGCCCTGAAATCGCCGCCCAGGCGGCACGTTTGCTGAAAGCCTGCCAGGAAGCGGGTCTGGATATCGACGTCGAGGAGGCGCTGGTCGGCGGCTCTGCTTACGACGTTCACGGTGAGCCACTGCCCGCTGAGACGCTTGAAAAGGCCAAGGCGGCCAGCGCCATTTTGCTGGGGGCTGTAGGCGGGCCGAAGTGGGACAAGATCGAAGATCTTTCCAAGCGCCCTGAAAAGGGCCTCCTGGGCCTGCGCAAGAATCTGGGGCTGTTTGGCAACCTGCGCCCGGCCATGCTTTACCCGCAGTTGGCGAGCGCCTCGAGCCTCAAGCCCGAACTGGTGGCTGGACTGGATATCATGATCGTGCGCGAGCTGACCGGCGGCATCTACTTCGGCCAGCCACGGGGTATCGAGGAGCGCAATGGCGAACGCGTTGGCTTCAATACCTACATCTATTCGGAAAGCGAAATCGAGCGTATCGGCCGCGTGGCGTTTGAAATGGCTCAAAAGCGCGGCGGCAAGCTCTGTTCGGTGGACAAGGCCAACGTGCTGGAAGTGACCATTCTGTGGCGCGAAGTAATGGAGCGGCTGGCGCCGGAGTACCCGGATGTCGAGCTTTCGCACATGTACGTGGATAACGCCGCCATGCAGCTGGTGCGTGCGCCGAAGCAGTTTGATGTCGTCGTGACCGGCAACATGTTTGGCGATATTCTTTCGGATGCCGCCGCCATGCTTACCGGCTCCATCGGCATGCTGCCCTCAGCCTCGCTCAATGAAAGCGGCCAGGGCATGTACGAGCCCTGCCACGGCAGCGCACCGGACATTGCCGGGCAGAATATTGCCAACCCGCTGGCGATGATGCTTTCGGTAGCCATGATGCTGCGCTACTCGTTGAACGAGACGGCCATGGCCGAGCGTATTGAGGCCGCCGTGGGCGCCGTGCTGGATGATGGCCTGCGCACTGCCGATATCGCCTCTGAAGGTACTCGGTGCGTGTCTACCGTGGAAATGGGCGATGCCGTGCTGGCGGCGTTTGCACAGCAGTAGCGCAAGTTCACACCTGCGAAAACGTTAGTGCCGAAAGGCGTCATGACGCGGCCACCGTAATGGTGGCCGACGTCGTGTCTGATCTTTGTATCGCGTTTGTGTATAATAATGGTCTCATTCTTTTCAGGAGGACTTCACATGTTGAAAGTCGGTTTCGTGGGATGGCGTGGCATGGTTGGCTCTGTGCTGATGCAGCGCATGCAGGAAGATGGTGATTTCAGCGGCATCGAGCCGGTGTTTTTTACCACCTCCCAGGTGGGTCAACCTGGCCCCGACATCGGCGTGGACGTACCTCCGCTAAAGGATGCGTTTGCCCTTGAAGAGCTCAAGGCGCTGGACGTCATCATTACCTGCCAGGGCGGTGATTACACCAAGCAGGTGTATGCCGATCTGCGCAAGAACGGCTGGCAGGGCTACTGGATCGATGCGGCCAGTACGCTGCGCATGGAAGATGATGCCACCATCGTGCTTGATCCGGTCAACCGCAAGGTGATCGATGCGCAGTTGGCCAAGGGCGCAAAAACCTTTGTGGGCGGCAACTGCACCGTCAGCCTGATGTTGATGGGCCTGGGTGGTCTGTTCGAGGCCGATATGGTCGAGTGGATGACCTCCATGACCTACCAGGCGGCGTCCGGCTCGGGTGCCAAGCACATGCGCGAACTGCTCAATCAGATGGGCCAGCTGCGCGATAGTGTAAGCGGCGAGCTGGCTGATCCTTCCAGCGCCATTCTGGAAATTGACCGCAAGGTGACCGCCGCCATGCGCGGAGACGATTTCCTGGTTGATAACTTCGGTGCCCCGCTGGCTGGCAGCCTGCTGCCCTGGATCGATACCAAGCTGGACAACGGCCAGAGCCGCGAAGAGTGGAAAGGCTTCGTTGAAACCAACAAGATCCTGGGTCGTGGCGACCACCCGGTGCCCATCGACGGCCTTTGCGTTCGCATTGGCGCCATGCGCTCGCATAGCCAAGCCTTTACCATCAAGCTGAAGCAGGATGTGCCGCTTGATGAGATCGAGGATCGTATCGCCAGTCATAACGAGTGGGTCAAGCTGATCCCCAACGATAAAGAGGCCACGGTTGCCGGTTTGACGCCTGCTGCTGCCACCGGCACCTTGAATATTCCGGTAGGCCGCCTGCGTAAGCTCAATATGGGCGGTGAATACCTCTCGGCCTTCAGCGTTGGCGACCAGCTCTTGTGGGGCGCGGCGGAGCCGCTCAAGCGTATGCTGAAAATCCTGCGTGAGCAGTAAGCTGCGCTCGGGTCGTTAGACCTGAGAACCAAGCATGACGGGGAGCTTTGAAGCTCCCCGTTTTTTTGCAAGTGCTGGACCAGCAAAACGGGGCCAAACAGGATCAAGCTTCAGGCTGCGTCATGAGCGGGTGCGGGTATTTATGTTTTATGTATGTTAATTATACTTGGCGTGAATGAAGGCCGTGAGACGCGCTGAAGAGCAGGGGGCTTACCCAAACGTGTTTAAACCATTATTGCCACCGGCGGCGTTTACAGTGGCCGCTGGGCTGGCACTTTCTGCCGCGAGCTTCCCGGCCTGTGCGCTTGAGCTGGCGCCTGCTTCGGTTGCCTCCACCTTGCGAGCGCCTTTGAATGCGACGATAGCGTTGCACGATGCCGACATCTATCCGCTTAGCGAGATTCATGTTTCGCTGGCAGAGAAAAGTGCGTTCGAGGAGCAGGGGCTTGAATGGATGCCTGGGACCGAGGGCGTAGACGTCGAACTCAAACAGACGCAGGGTAGCCGATATATAGCTATCCATTCGGCGCAGCCCATAACATCGTCCTGGATCGACCTGCTGCTGAACATCGAGTATCCCGAAGGACGCTTGACTCATCCTGTTACGCTGCTGCTGGATCCACCCGGCTACGGGCAGAACGAGCACTCGCAAAGTGCCGCATGGGAACGCCATGCCACTCCGGCGAGCGTGGAGTCACCCGAGACCAGCGCAGATAAAGCGCTTGTACGTGCGGGCGATACGCTCTGGAGCATTGCCGAGCGCAGCAAGCCTGCCGAGGCCAGCGTCCAGCAAATGATGCTCGCGCTGGTACAGGCAAATCCGGTCATTTTCCCGCGCGGTGACATTAACCGCCTGCAGGCGGGGCAGGCGCTGAACGTGCCCGGTGCTGAACAGGCGCTGGCGCGCTCGCGAACAGATGCCGCTGATGCGGTGCAAGTCATGGTGAGAACGGGGCAATACCCGCGCGCTTCATCGGCCGTGGAGCCACTGCTGACACAGGCGAGCGAGGTCGATGAAGCGGGGGATATGCCGTTGGCGGTAAGCGCCCCGCTGAATACACCCGCCATGGCGGATACTCCCGCAACGTCTGACGCTATCGCCGAGCTTACCGCTCGCCTTGAAGAGAGCCAGGCTCGCTTGCAGCATGCCGAGGCGGAGCGTGAGCAGCTGCGCCTGGCGCTTGGAGAGCTGCGCGAAAGCGTTGATGCGTTAAGACAGCGCATCGATGAACCTCAGCCAGCTTTGCCTGGCCCAGTCGCGGCTGCCAGCGCCGGGCCCACTGATGCAGGTTTGCATGGTCAGCATCAGGAGCCCGCCCACGATCTTTTGACCGGGCTGGAGCGCTATCAGTGGCCGCTGATCAGTCTGGCGCTGTGCTTGTTGCTGGTAGGCTTGATATGGCTTCGCAAGCGGCGTGAAACTGACGATCAGTGGCGGGGCGCATCACAACCGGGCCCTGGACTTTTTACCACCACAATGTCCTCCTATAACGAGCCGAATCCGCCAGCACCTCAAAATATACCGTTATCTTCGTCAGCAGGCGCAAATGTATACTCGAACTCGAAGAGTCCAGGAGATGAGAAGAGCGATGGACTAGATCACCCTGCGGGTGCAGGTTCGCACGCCCATGAGGCCGCTTTGCTGGAAGAAGAGCAGGCGTTGAGTCAGAGCAGTGATTACTCGAGAAGTCAGGCGGCTGGACTGACAGGGCAGCGCTATAGCGACCTTACACGTGTGCAAGGCCGCGCAACCCCCACCGTTTTTGCACCTTCCGTACCTTCTGATAGCGAGCAGGCATTGCCCCGCCGGGAGGTCGAAGAGGTAGCATTCAAGCCCCGAGGCCGGGATAATAGCTAACCTTTCAAACTCTTGATGACGTGGCTTGATGACCCTGTTCTACCACTTTGATGAAAAAAATCCGCTGAAAGGCCGCCTGGCGATGGGCATCGAATACGACGGCTCGCGCTTTTGTGGCTTTCAGCGCTTGAAGCATGCTGCTTCTGTTCAGGGGGCAATAGAGGATGCCTTGGCCAAAGTGGCGAACGCGCCGGTTCAGATTCATGCCAGCGGGCGTACCGACTCCGGTGTTCATGCCACGCGCCAGATCATTCATTTTGACCCACCTGCCGAGCGGACCGAGAAAGCGTGGATTTTTGGTGCCAATACCAATCTGCCCCGTGATGTAGCAGTGCGTTGGGTCAAGCCGGTATCCGACGATTTCCATTCGCGCCTTGGCGCGCTTGGCAGGCGCTACCGCTACCTGCTGCTCAACCAGATCAGTCGCCCGGTGCTTGAACGCACCAACGTCACCTGGTGTCGTGACCCGCTGGATGCCGACGCCATGCACCGCGCAGCGCAGGCGTTGGTCGGCGAGCATGACTTTTCAAGCTTCCGCGCCGCTGGTTGCCAATCAAAAACGCCCTGGCGACAGATGCACTTTGTCGAGGTCAAGCGTTTCGGGCTGCTGGTGGTGATCGATATCCAGGGCAATGCGTTCTTGCACCACATGATTCGCAATATAGCCGGTGCCTTGGTCAGTGTAGGGCGTGGTGCCCAGGATGAAGGTTATATTGAACGATTGCTGGCGCTCAGGAATCGTAAGAAGGGTGACGTGACGGCACCGGCATGTGGCCTGCACTTTGTCGATTCGCTCTATGACGAGCGCTTTGACTTGCCGAAAGAGGCGTTGGGCCCCAACCTGCTCGCGTTTACCGGCGAGTGGACCGGCGAGCGTGTACTTCCTGATAGCCCTCGGGTAGCGGCACGGCGTAACCTGACATTCGCCAAGAAAACGCCGCACCCCGCCAAGGAGAGTTAATGACACACAGCGCCAGACCTCAGCGAACGCGGATCAAGTTTTGTGGCTTTACCCGTGCCGATGATATTGCGCGAGCGGTTTCGCTGGGAGCCGATGCGCTTGGCTTTGTCATGTGGCCGGCGAGCAAGCGTGGCATTACCCCAGATCAACTGGCAGCGCTCACCGAATCCGTGCCTGCTTTTGTTACCCGGGTTGGGCTGTTCGTCGATCAGCCTGCCGAGCTTATCAAGGCGTGCCTGCCGTATCTGGATGTGATTCAGTTTCATGGCGATGAATCAGCGGCGTTTTGTACCCAATTTGACCGCCCTTGGATAAAGGCGCTGCGCATGCGTGACGGTATTGACCTGCATCAGGCGGCAGCGCAGTACGCCCGTGCTCAGGCGCTACTGCTGGATGCCTACCGGCCTGGAACGCCGGGCGGCACCGGGGAAGTCTTTGATTGGTCGAGAATTCCCGCGGATCTTGCAAAACCTGTTATTCTCGCCGGAGGGCTCACGCCAGACAATATTGCGGCTGCCGTGGTCCAGGTAACGCCCTATGCCGTTGATGTTTCAGGTGGGATCGAATCCACGCCTGGCAGCAAGGACGCCGAAAAGATGGCCATGTTCGTCAATCAATTAGCGTTAGCCGACGCTCGCTAAGCACGCCGCGCAGTGAATCTTTTCCACTGCGCACTCTGGTTTTTTTCAACATTTGCCTGCGCTGGCAATCTGTGAGGTATCTCTGTGACTGTCTCAGCAACTGGTACACCTGAAAATAGGCCTGAAACCCGGTTCAGCGACCTGACCCGCATGCCTGATGCCCGCGGTCATTTTGGGCCTTATGGCGGCCGGTTCGTGTCGGAGACCCTGAGCTACGCGCTCGAGGACCTCGAAAAGATCTATTTGAGCCTGCGCGATGATCCGGCTTTTCAGGCGGAGTTTGATCGCGACCTGGCGCATTATGTCGGCCGCCCATCCCCGCTTTATCACGCCGAGCGCTGGTCCAACGCCCTGGGCGGCGCGCAGATCTGGTTGAAGCGCGAAGACCTCAACCATACCGGCGCGCACAAGGTCAACAATACGATTGGCCAGGCGCTTCTTGCCAAGAAGACCGGCAAGCCACGCGTGATTGCCGAAACCGGCGCCGGCCAGCATGGGGTTGCCACGGCAACCGTTGCGGCGCGCCTGGGCCTTGAGTGCGATGTCTACATGGGGGCGGAAGACGTGCAGCGTCAGAAGCTCAACGTGTATCGTATGCGCCTGCTTGGCGCGCGGGTCATCCCGGTCGAGTCGGGTACCCGGACCTTGAAAGATGCCATGAACGAAGCGTTGCGCGACTGGGTGACCAACGTCGATAACACCTTCTATATCATCGGTACGGTGGCTGGCCCGCACCCCTATCCGCAGCTGGTACGTGACTTCAACGCAGTTGTAGGGCGCGAGGCGCGGCGCCAGTCGCTTGAACAGATTGGTCGCCTGCCTGATGCGCTCATTGCCTGTGTGGGCGGTGGTTCCAACGCCATCGGCCTGTTTTATCCGTTTGTCGAGGATGACGCGGTGGCGATGTATGGCGTTGAAGCCGGTGGCGACGGCGTCGAGACTGGCCGCCATGCCGCGCCGCTGGCTTCCAACGCGCCGCGCGGTGTACTCCACGGCAATCGCACCTATTTGATGTCCGATGAAGCCGGGCAGGTGTCCGATACCCACTCGATATCCGCAGGCCTCGACTACCCGGGCGTGGGTCCCGAGCACTCGCACTGGAAAGACGTGGGACGGGTGAAGTACGTGGCTGCGAACGATAAAGAGGTGCTGGAAGCGTTTCGCGAGCTGACCCAGATGGAAGGCATCATGCCCGCCCTCGAGTCCGCCCACGCCCTGGCGCATGCCAAGGTGCTGGCGCCTACCATGCGCCCTGACCAACATATCGTGGTCAACCTTTCCGGGCGTGGCGACAAGGACATCATGACGGTCGCCAAGATTGACGGTATCGAATTCTAAGGGCAGCTTTCAAGGACAGACATGAACCGTATTGATCAGCGTTTCAGTGAACTTAAGCAGCAGGGTCGCAAGGCTCTGATCCCTTACATTACTGCAGGGGATCCGGCACCTCAGTACACCGTGGGCTTCATGCATGCGCTCGTTGAGGCGGGCGCCGATATCATCGAGCTTGGCGTGCCATTTTCAGATCCCATGGCGGATGGCCCGGTGATTCAGAAAGCCTGCGAGCGCGCGCTCAAGCAGGGAACGCGATTGGTGGATCTGCTGGACATGGTCGCCGAGTTTCGTCAGGCCGATACCACGACACCCGTGGTGTTGATGGGTTACCTGAACCCGATTGAGCGAATTGGCTATGAAACCTTTGCCGACAAGGCCGCCAAGGCAGGTGTGGATGGCGTCCTGGTGGTGGATATGCCGCCCGAAGAGGCCGATGAGTTTGGTCCGCTGTTAAAAGTACGTAATTTAGCGGCGATTTTCCTTGTCGCGCCTACCACTTCCCCTGCGCGAGCCGCTACAATATGCGCCCACGGTGAAGGCTACCTTTATTATGTTTCGCTTAAAGGAGTCACCGGTGCGGCCACGCTCAATGCAGCCGATGTCGCCGAGCATCTGGCGCCGCTTCGCGAGATGACCGATTTGCCGCTGTGTGTCGGTTTCGGTATCCGCGACGGTGTGACGGCGGCGGAAGTAGCTAAAGTGGCCGATGGGGTGATTGTAGGCAGCGCGCTGGTTAACCGTATTGCCGAGAACGCCGAAACACCCGAAATTATCGCGGGACAGCTAAAAAGCGTGCTTGCAGAAATGCGTACTGCAATGGACGCCTGAAGCTGCCTCTCATCGTCTAGACTGCATTTGATTGACGACACTCATCAAGCCTGGCGTTAGCAGGCATTGACGTAAACGGAAGCCTTTTTGATATGAGCTGGTTAGACAAGATAGTGCCCTCCATGGGGCGTATCCAGCGTAAAGACCGTCGCGCTAGCGTGCCCGACGGCCTCTGGCGTAAATGTCCCAAGTGTGAAGCCGTTCTCTATCTTCCGGAGTTAGAGAAGCACAACAGCGTGTGTCCTAAATGTGACCACCACTTGCGCCTGACCGCACGCAAACGCTTGGACTGGTTCCTGGATAAAAACGGGCGTGAAGAGATCGCAGCGGAGCTTGAGCCCGTTGATCGTCTGAAGTTCCGTGACTCCAAGAAGTACAAGGATCGCCTGACCGCCGCGCAGAAGGATACCGGTGAAAAAGACGCCCTGATTGCCATGCGTGGCGAACTGGATGGCCTGCCGGTGGTCGCCGTTGCCTTCGAGTTCACCTTCATGGGTGGCTCCATGGGCGCGGTGGTTGGCGAAAAATTCGTTCGCGCAGCGACTATCGCGCTCGATGAAGGCATTCCGCTGGTCTGCTTTGCCGCGTCTGGCGGTGCTCGGATGCAGGAAGCGCTGTTCTCATTGATGCAGATGGCCAAGACGTCGGCTGCTCTTGAGAAACTCAAGCAGGCGGGTGTGCCGTATATTTCCGTGCTGACGGATCCCGTATTTGGTGGGGTATCTGCTTCGCTGGCCATGTTGGGTGATCTGAATATCGCCGAGCCCAATGCGCTGATCGGCTTTGCCGGACCGCGGGTCATCGAGCAGACCGTGCGCGAAACGCTACCCGAAGGCTTCCAGCGCAGCGAATTTCTGCTGGAGCACGGCACAGTAGACATGATCGTGCATCGTCACGAAATGCGCACCCGGATAGGCGGCGTGCTGCGCAAGCTGACCCATCAGGAAGCGCTGGCTTACGCCGAAGAGCTGAACGCTACTGGTGAAGTGGCCGAGCCGATGGTGGACGAAGCTCATATTGCTGCTGACGCCGATGGCCTTCGCAACGACGCCGGTCACGAGACGATCGACAAGAGCGATGAAGCCCACCGCAATGGCTAAATCTCTTGCCGAATGGCTTCAGCATCTGGAAACCCTGCACCCGGTCGGGATCGATATGGGTCTCGAGCGCGTCTCGGAAGTGGCTGAGCGTATGGGGCTTCTTGAAAGCCCCATTGCCAAGCGGGTCGTGGTTGTTGCAGGTACCAACGGCAAGGGTTCTACCGTTGCCATGGCAGAAGCGGTCGCCCTGGCGCACGGGCTGCGCGTAGGAGCTTATTCATCGCCGCATCTGCTGCGCTATAACGAGCGGGTAAGGATTGCCGGGCAGGAGATCGACGATCAGCCTCTCGTTGATGGTTTTGAACGTGTCGAGCAGGCTCGCCTGCAAGCGCCCGAAGTCAGCCTTACCTACTTCGAGGCCGGCACCCTGTGTGCCCTATGGTGTCTGGCCCAGACAGAACTCGATCTTGCCGTGCTGGAGATTGGCCTGGGCGGGCGCCTTGACGCGGTCAATATCATCGATGCCGATGTCGCTGTGGTAACCACCATTGCACAGGATCATGCGAGCTTTCTGGGCACCGATATCTCTCAGATCGGATTCGAGAAAGCCGGTATCTTTCGTCCATTAAAACCCGCGATACTAGGTAGCCAGACGCTGCCCGGCAGCGTGGCGGAAACCGCCATTGGCATGGCGGCTCCGGTGTATCGCTTGGGGCTTGCATTCAGCCATAGCGCAGGGTTGGCCGCCGGTCGGCCCTGGTGCTGGCATGGGCTGACCGCAGAAGGCGACACTATTTCGCTCGATGCGCTTCCTGATCCTGGTCTGCCGATAGATAATGCGGCAACGGCGCTTCAGGCGCTCGCCATGAGCGGCCTTGTGCTGAAATCCAGCGTCACCCAAAACGCCCTGGCACAGGTGAAACTGCCGGGCAGAATGCAGTGGCAGGGGCAATGGTGCCTGGATGTCGGGCACAACCCGCATGCCGCCGCCTACCTGGCACATCGGCTTCCCGCGCCACCTGAAGGTGGCCGGCAGTGGGCGCTGATTGGCATGCTTGATGATAAAGATGCCGATGGCGTCATTGCAGCACTTGCCCCGCTTATTACGGATTGGGTATGTGTCACGCTGGAGGGTGAGCGGGGGCGGGAGGCAAGCGAGCTTGCCGAGCGTATCAAGGCCCAGGGTGGGCACGTCTACGGCTGTGCAGACTCACCGCAAGGTGGTGCGGATATCCTGGCATCCCAGTTGACCCCCCAGGATCGTGTGTTGGCACTCGGGTCCTTTCTGACCGTTGCTGCTCTGCTGGCTCGGCCCTTGCCACAGGCCGAGTAGCTTTATCAGGTACCGCGCGTAAGGCACAAGTTCGCTTGAGGGAGATGATATATGAAATACGGTAGAACAGAACGCATCAGCGGTATCGTGATCCTGCTTGCCCTACTGGCGATCTTTGTACCTTGGTTGATGAGTGATCCGGCACCTCGCGAAGAGCGGCCTCAGCCGACGTTCATCATCGAACAGCCTATTGATACAGCGCGGCGTGACGTGGCAATACCGGAAATGCCCTCAACCATCAATACGCCTTCATCGAACGGTGTCTCCACAAGTGATGCGGTCAACGCGCCAATCGATGCTTCTCCTGCACTGCCGCAGACCGATCGGATCGACCCGCCGAGTGAAACGGCGACGACCCAGGAGCCGAGCTCCTCATCAAGCGGATCCGCACCTCAAAACGATCCCATTGCTGATCTGGTGGCTTCCAATAGCACTACACAAGGCAGCAGCCAGAGCAGCAGCTCTTCTTCAGCGGCCTCGGCTCCATCCTCGACGCAGCAGGGCGAGTGGGCGGTTCAGGTGGGAAGCTTTGGCGATGCCGCCAACGCCGAGCGCCTGGGTAGCCAGCTTACCGGCGAAGGGTTCAGTGTCTTCAAGCGTCAGCGTGATAACAACCTGACCACGGTACTGGTAGGGCCCTACGCATCGTCTGAAGATGGGGAGGCCGCCATGGCCTTGATCAAGCAGCGAGCCAATGTTCAAGGTCTATTAGTACGGGTTAGAGATTAAACGATGGCATTGACGTGGATAGATGCTGTCTTTCTGGCCGTGTTGGCGCTTTCAATGCTGTCAGGGTTTGTGCGTGGTTTTGTCCGAGAAGCGCTAGGCCTGGGGGCTTGGGTGGTCGCGCTGATGGTGGCTCGGGTGCTTGCCGAGCCGGTGGCCGAGCTGATGAGCGGCTTTATCGAAAGCTTCGATGCCCGCCTGGTGCTGGCCTTTGCCCTGGTGATTTTTGCCGTGATCCTGCTCTGCGGCATCGTCATTCGCCTGGTGCACGCCGCTGTGGTATGGGTGGGCATGGGGCTTTTAAACCGCTTTGCGGGCGCTGCATTCGGACTTGCGCGCGGGGCAGTGATTCTGCTGGTGGCCACGGTGCTGATCACCCTGACGCCGCTTGCCGAGCTTCAGGCGTGGCAGCAGGCAACGCTGCGCCCGACCTTCATCGAATTGCGTGACTGGGCGGTCAGTCAGCTTGACCAGTGGGAGCGCGAGTTGCCCGAAGCGCCTGCGTCACTGCGCGATATATCCCTGCCGGAGCTTCGAACCCGCGAAGGGTTCACACCCCCGCCAGCGAATAGCCAGTAGTATTCAACTGCCTTTGGCGCCGTCGGTGCGAAAGGCAGTTTGAAAATGAGTTTCAGGAACGTACGGGCTTGTTTTGGCAAGCCATGGCACTAAAGCGAGGTAACTTGAATGTGCGGTATAGTAGGCCTTCTGGCCAAGCAGGCGGTAAATCAGGGAATCTACGATGCCCTGACCGTACTTCAGCATCGGGGCCAGGACGCTGCCGGCATGATGACCTGGAGCGAGGGACGCTTCCTACTGCGCAAGAGCAACGGACTGGTGCGCGATGTATTTCACACCCGTCACATGGCTCGCCTCAAGGGCAACCTGGGCATCGGCCACGTACGTTACCCAACCGCCGGTTCCTCCAGCGAAGCGGAATCACAGCCGTTTTACGTCAACTCCCCCTACGGTATTGCGCTTGCGCATAACGGCAATCTGACCAACTCCGAGCAGTTGAAGCAGGAGCTGTTCTCGACCGACCTTCGCCATATCAATACCAGTTCCGATTCGGAAGTGCTGCTTAACGTGTTTGCCCATGAGCTTGGCAAGCAGGGGCTGCACCTGGAAGCGGAAGACATCTTCGATGCCGTTCGTAGAGTGCACCGGCGCTGCAAGGGCGGCTACGCGGCGGTCGCGATCATCAACGGTTTTGGCATGGTGGCCTTTCGTGATCCTCACGGCATTCGCCCTGTGGTGTTCGGTACGCGCCAGACCGATAGCGGTCAGGAAGTGATGATCGCTTCCGAGTCGGTGGCGCTCGACGTGGGCGGTTTTGAGCTTGAGCGCGACCTCGGCCCTGGGGAAGCGATTTTTGTCGATATGCAGGGACAGTTCCATACCCAGGTATGTGCAGACCGCCCACAGCTGCGTTCGTGCATCTTCGAGCACGTGTATCTGGCGCGTCCTGACTCCATTCTCGACGGCGCCTACGTATACGGCACGCGGATGCAGATGGGGCGCAAGCTCGGTGACCGTATTCTCAGCGAGTGGCCGGATCACGATATCGATGTGGTAATTCCGATCCCCGATACCTCACGTACCTCGGCACTCGAGATGGCCCAGCACCTGGGGGTTACCTACCGCGAAGGCTTCATGAAGAACCGCTATATCGGCCGGACCTTCATCATGCCGGGCCAGACCCAGCGGAAAAAGTCGGTGCGCCAGAAGCTCAACGCCATCGACGTTGAGTTCAAGGGCAAGAACGTGCTGCTGGTGGATGACTCCATCGTGCGTGGCACAACCTGTAAACAGATCATTCAGATGGCGCGCGATGCGGGCGCCCGCAAGGTCTACTTTGCCTCCGCCGCGCCGCCGGTACGTTACCCCAACGTGTACGGCATCGATATGCCCGCGGCGGTCGAGCTGATCGCCCATGGCCGTACGGAAGAGGAAGTGGGCGAGCTGATTGGCGCCGACCGTATCTTCTATCAGGATCTGGAAGACCTCAAGAATGCCTGCCGTGAAGTCAATCCGGAAATGGAAGCCTTTGATTGCTCGGTGTTTGATGGCAATTATGTGACCGGCGACATCGACGAGGCCTACCTTGCAGTCCTGGAAGCCAGCCGCAACGATTCTGCCAAGGATCAGAGCGCCGGCGATCATGCGCTGGTGGATATGCATAACCAGGACGATGATCTCGACGACTGAACCGGATCGTGATGTTTACTGAATATAAGGGGCACGCCCATGCAGGATGACAACCAACAGGACGACTGGTCGTTGGAGACGCTGGCGATTCGTGCAGGCCACCAGCGCACATTCGAGCAGGAGCACTCCGAGCCGATCTTTCCTACCTCAAGCTTTGTCTATGAAAGTGCCGCCGAGGCGGCACGCAAGTTTGGCGGCAAGGAACCGGGCAACGTCTACTCGCGCTTTACCAACCCCACGGTGCATACTTTCGAGCGTCGTCTTGCCGCCCTTGAAGGCGGCGAGCGGTGCGTGGCCACGAGTTCGGGCATGGCGGCAATTCTTTCCACCGCCCTTGCACTGTTGTCAGCCGGGGATGAGATCGTAGCGTCGCGTTCACTGTTCGGTTCAACGGTCAGTCTGTTCGACAAGTACCTGGGCAAGTTCGGCATTACTACACGCTACGTCGAGCTTTCAAACCAGCAGGCCTGGGAAGCGGCCATTACCCCCAAGACGCGCCTGCTGTTTGCCGAAACGCCGTCCAACCCGCTTTCTGAAGTTGCCGATATCAAGGCACTTGCTGCACTTGCCAGAAAGCATGACGCTCTGCTGGCGATTGATAACTGCTTTCTGACGCCGGTACTTCAGCAGCCCCTGGCACTGGGTGCCGATCTGGTGATTCACTCCGCGACCAAGTACCTGGATGGGCAGGGCAGGGCAATTGGCGGGGCGGTGGTTGGCAGGCACGACCTGCTGGAAGAGGTCTTTGGCGTCGTCCGCACCTGTGGCCCGTGCATGAGCCCCTTCAACGCCTGGATCTTTACCAAGGGCCTTGAAACGCTTTCGCTGCGCATGAAGGCTCACTGTGAAAACGCCCTGACGCTGGCACGCTGGCTTGACCAGCATCCCGCGGTAAGCAAGGTGCACTACAGCGGTCTGGAAACGCATCCTCAGCACGCCCTTGCCAAGCAGCAGCAGAAAGGCTTTGGCGCCGTGCTGGGGTTTGAAGTGATCAACGGGCAGGAGGGCGCCTGGCAGGTAATCGATGCCACGCGCCTGCTGTCGATCACCGGCAACCTGGGTGATGTGAAAACCACGATCACTCATCCGGCAACCACTACCCATGGTCGTCTCTCTGATGTTCAAAAGGAGGCGGCGGGCATCGCCCCCGGGTTGATTCGTGTAGCCGTTGGCCTGGAAAGCCAGCAGGATCTACAGCGCGACCTGGCACGAGGTCTGGACGCATTGGCTGCCGGTTGATGTAAGGCGTTCGTGCGCATAACGAAAAACCCACCTCGCGGTGGGTTTTTTGCTTTCGTAACCTGGGCTTGCGCTGTTTAAATCAGCGGCAGCCGGTTTCAGGAAGCGTTGCGGTGCGGCAGGTCTGACTGGACAATCTCGTCGTGGCTGCCGTGATGTGCTTCTGAGCTCGGCTCGATAACGCGGTTCTTGGCGGCGTCGCCATTGACCAGCGGCAGGTCAGCGGGCGTCATGTACAGTTCGTCGGTGCTGTAGCCTGCTGTGGAGCTGGCGTGAACGATTTCATTGAGTTCTCCAGAGCCCTGCTCAGCCAGTGCAGCAGTAGAGGTCAGCGTCAGGGCGATAGCGGCGATCAGTGTAGATTTTTTCATGAGTGGCGTTCTCTCTTGATTTTTTAAATTCGGTACCAAGTCGTTTCGACGTGCCGTGTTAAGGCATGCGCTAATATTAAGCGCGCAAAGCAAATAATAAAATTGATTAAAATTGCCGTTTATTTGCTACTTTATCGAATGGTGGTGAGCGATTTCAGGAAGGCTGGCAGCCATGCATGTGTAAAAATTGTTAGCGGGTTATTCAGTGGTTTTTACGAATGAAGTGTTCTGGTTTTTTCAGCAGTCATGCATGTTCGTTATCAGTATGCTTTGCAGGTAAATTCAAGATTTACCTCATATTAATGGCACGCTCAAGCCGATAGCCCTGCAATAACACGGGCGGCTCGATGAGGAATAAATGATGTGGCGTAACACGCGCATGCGCTGGGGAGTGGTAAGTGTTTTTCTTCATTGGCTGAGTGCTCTGGCGATTATTGGCCTGTTTGCTCTGGGTTGGTGGATGACGGGACTTGGCTATTACGACAGCTGGTACAACCTGGGTCCCTGGGTCCATCGCTCGATCGGTATTTTATTGCTGGCAGGCACCGTGGCGAGGATTATCTGGCGTCTGGTGCAGCCTACGCCTGCCGGTGAGGGCAGTCGCTTTGAACAGCTGGCCGCGCACCTTGGGCATATTGCGCTTTACGCGATTCTGCTGCTGGTCATGGGGAGTGGCTATCTGATCTCTACCGCCAACGGACGTAGTATCAGCGTATTTGGCTGGTTTGATGTGCCAGCCCTGGTTCATGGGCTGCCCAATCAGGCCAGCATTGCTGGCGACATCCACTGGTACAGCGCACTGGCACTGATCATTCTGGCTGCCGGACACGCGCTGGCTGCCTTCAAACATCATTGGATCAACAAGCACGATACGCTGATTCGGATGATCAATCCCTGGTATCGTCCCAGGCAGATGTAAACATCTACGCCGCCGGGAATGGCAAACTTGCGCTTGCCATGTAGAGTTTGATGAAACGGGTTTTGAACGCTGTGAGCAGACTATACTCGCAGTGCCTACTACGGAAAGTAAGGAGATATTGATGATGTTGAAAAAGACTGCATGTGCCTCTGCCGTTGCTGCTGCATTGCTGGTACCCCTGAGCCAGGCGCAAGCCGCCGACTATCAGGTGGATACCGAAGGCCAGCACGCTTTTGTCCAGTTCAAGATCAGCCATCTGGGCATGTCTTACCTGCTGGGCAGCTTCAAGGAATTTGATGGGCAGTTCACCTACGACGAAGATGACCTGGATGCTTCTTCCGTCGAGTTTGAAGTAAAGGTCGACAGCCTGGATTCCAACCATGCTGAGCGTGACCGTCATATCCTGAGCGATGATTTCCTGAACGCGAGCGAGTATCCCACCGCCACGTTCACCTCCACCGGCTTTGAGTCAACCGGCGATAACGAAGGTGTTCTTACCGGTGACCTGATGCTGCATGGTGAAACCCAGGAAATCGAAATGCCGGTTACTCTTATTGGTGAAGGCGATGACCCGTGGGGCAACTACCGCGCCGGGTTTGAAGGCAAGACAACGCTGACGCTGAGCGATTTCGGCATCGACATGAGCGATTTCCCCGAGCCGATGCACGAGCTCGAGCTTTACGTGACGTTTGAAGGCATTCGTCAGTAAGCGTTAATGCTTGAAACGCCACCGCCCTTGCCGGGCGGTGGTTTTTTTGTTTATGACCCGCGATTTTGAAAAGGAGTGACGAGCTTGAGTAACACCTTGCAACAGCGCGAGTTGGCTATAACCTTATGGCGCCAGACATGGCCGATGGCCATTGGTGTATTGGCGTTATTGGGTTTTCAACTTGTCGATAGTGCTTTCATCGCCCGATTGGGCACCGCGCCTCTGGCGGCGCAATCATTTACCTTTCCTCTCTCGTTTCTCATCATCGGTATTCAGGTGGGGATGGGCATTGCTATCGCCGCGCTTATATCGCGCGCTCTGGGTGGCAATGAACACGCCCGGGCCAAGCGACTGAGCAGCCTGGTACTGCTTGCCGGTGGAGTAATCATCGGTGTGATCTGCATAGGACTGTGGTTATTTCATGCGCCCATTTTTCGCCAGCTGGGTGCCGATACGACGGCGCTTGCCTACATTCGCATCTACTGGGGGCCACAGCTCTTATCGGCATGGCTTGGTGCGCTGCTTTACTTCATGTATAGCGTATTTCGCGCCCACGGTAATACGCGGCTACCGGGCAAGATGATGGTGCTAAGCAGTGTTGCCAATCTGGTGCTTGACCCGCTGCTGATCTTTGGAGTGGGCTCATGGGAGGGCTGGGGCCTGCCGGGCGCGGCATGGGCTACCTGTATTGCGTTTACGCTTGGGCTTTTGATAACCACCCAAAAGCTGATTCGCAAGCAGTGGGTAACCCGTGTAGGAATCTGGCAGGAAGCCCAGCGCTCCTGGCGACCCTACATGGGCATTGCCGCGCCTGCCATGGTAAGCCAGCTGATGCCGCCGCTTGCCAGTATGCTGACCATTTCGGTAGTCGCGGGGCTGGGGGATACCCAGGTCGCGGCCTGGGGGCTTGCCAGCCGATTGGAGACGCTTTCACTGATGGTCATACTGGCCATGACCATGTCGCTTCCGCCCTGGCTTGGCCGCTGCTATGGTGCCGGTGACTGGGGGCAGATTCAGCAGCTCATGCGCCTGGCGCTGAAAGTGGCCCTTGCCTGGCAACTAACGCTTGGCGTGCTGCTTGCCCTCTGCGCGCCCTGGCTTGCCCTGGTACTGGCAGGTACGCCGAACGTTCAGAGCGAGCTGACCCTGGTAATCCGGTTTTTGCTGCCCAGCTACGCGGCCCTTGGGATATGCATGCTGGTGGTCTCGGCGGGTAACGCGCTGGGCTGGCCGCTGCGCGCCATGCTGCTTTCCAGCGCGCGGCTGTTTGTCTTCTACTTGCCCTGCCTGTGGGTAGGCGCGCAGCTGTTTGGCTGGCTGGGGTTGGCTGCCGGGGCAGCGCTGGGTAACCTTCTGGCGGGACTTTTTGCCTGGGTTGTGTTGCGGCGCATACTATCCCGCCCCGAACGGCAGGCGGGATACAGCGCTTGAGATGCTATCAGCGGACGCGGTGCGCCTCTTGAAAAGAGAAGTAAACAAACAGCAGTGCCATGGCTAGATAGCCCATCACAAACTCCGGTGCCGCATTGACGGCAAGCTTTGGCGCGTGCATCAACCCTACAAAGGAGAAGCCTGCGGCAATACCTGCAAACACCGCGGCTCTTCTGAACTGATGATCGATCACCGACACCGTCATGGCGCCCAGCAGAATGGCCATGAACATGGCGCCTTGGCCCATCACGACGATGGCGCTGGAGATATCACTGACCACCTCACCGGCGCCCCGGTTGAAACGCGTCATCAGGTAGTTGGCGAAGTAGGGCAGCATGGCGAGCGCCACGGCCGGGTAGTAGCGCGTGTCGTTGGCCTGGAAGGCGGTTGCAATCATCGACATGCCGACGAACACCAGAATGGGGGCCACTACCGATACCGGAATGATCGCTGCCAGCGCGGCGATCAAGCCTGTCATGGTCGCCAAGGCATAAACCGCGCCGTTGAGAAGGCTGTAGCCGCGTCCGGCACCCATCCATTTGGCTCCTACCGTTGCAATATAAACAGTCGTCGGGAATACGCCACCAAACAGGGCGCCTAACATGGTGCCCACGCCGTCCACGGCCTGACATTCGCGCACATCGTACTTGTCGCCGGCGGCCTCCATGGCTTCCACATTGTTCATGGTTTCAATGGCATTGTAGAGCGTGATGGGCAGCACTACGGTCAGTACGGCCAGCATGCCGGTAAACAGCAGGCCAAGACCTTCGAACCAGGCCAGGTTGGGCAGCAGCGGGTAGAAGCCCAGGTGAGTGAAGGCATCGCTGAAACGCTCGCTGCCCGCATCGCCAATCAGGTACGCCATGGCCGTGCCGATCACAATGGCGAACAGAGAGGTGGGTAATTTGAACGGCATGCTGACTCGGGCAACCAGGCCGATAATGATGATTCCCAGCACCAGCAGACCGATTACCGGTACTTCAAGCGTCTTGAACAGCATTTCACCGGCGATGAAGGTAAGCGCCACACCCGCCACCGCGCCCAGCATGGCGGCGCGGGGAAGATGATACTGCACCCAGCGGCCAATCACGCTGATGGCAGCTTCAATGGCGCCGCTGATAAAGCAGGCGGCTACCGCGACCTTCCAGGCAAGCTCCGCATCTCCGGTCAGCTGCTTGGCGGGAAGCAGTACGCCGAACAGAAAGACGAACATGACCGGGGTTGAGATACCGTAGGAGAGGGCGGTGACATCGGTGCGATTCTCCTTGCGCGCAAGGCGCGCGGCGCTCCAGGCATAGTAGAAGTTACCTACCATGACGGCAACGGCCGCCCCCGGGAGCACCTGCCCATAGACAATCGACGTTGGAAACCCCATGCCCAGCATGGTGATCGCAATCACGATGAAGTTGGCGATATTGTTCTGGAAGAGAGCGAAGAACGCGTCGGTGTCTTCTTTTTTGTACCAGGGATAGTGTGTGCTGGCAGCCGCCATGAAAGGCCTCGTTTACGAGTGATGTCGTCAGCGCGCTACCTGCGAGTTGTCCTTGGATTTGACTAATCGGTCAGGTGTTGCGCTGAAAGGAACGCCGCACGGGCGCCCCAGGCTCTGGCGGCAAGCGCGCAATTGTACACAACATTAAAACCGTTCCCAAGCGTGATGCTCACAACGCAAAACGCCCAGGCAGAGCCTGGGCGTCAAGGGGGCGTACCGGTACGGCTTATTCGTTGACAGCGGCGATCGCCTTGGCGAGGTAGGGCAGATTCTCATGCGAGAAGCCCGCCACGTTGGCGCGGCCAGAGCGCACCATGTAGATGCCAAACTCATCGCGCAGACGGTCAACCTGTTCAGGCGTCAGGCCCGTGTAGGAGAACATGCCGCGCTGCTCGGCAACGCAGGCATATTTCTGGTCGAGTCCATAAGGCTTCAGGGCTTCCACGAAATCACGACGCAGAGTATTGATCCGATCACGCATTTCCGTGAGCTCTTCGCGCCACATGTCCGTAAGCTCTGCATCGCCCAGGATTTCACTGACGATAGCACCACCGTGAGCCGGCGGATTGGAGTAGTTTTCACGGGCAACGATGGCTACCTGTGAGCGTACGTTCTCCATCTGCTCGGCATCCTTGGCAACGGTGATCAGACAACCCGTGCGCTCGCAGTAAATGCCGAAGTTCTTGGAGCAGGAGCTGGTGATGATGACTTCATCGAGCTTCTCTGCCAGAAGGCGTACGCCGTAAGCGTCTTCATCCAGGCCTTCACCAAACCCCTGGTAGGCAAAATCAACCAGCGGCAGCAGCTTGCGCTCGCGCAGGACCTCGAGTACTTCCTGCCACTGCTCCTGGGAAAGATCGAAGCCTGTCGGGTTATGACAGCAGGCGTGAAGCACGACCACATCGCCTTCGGGGATCTGTTTCAGGGCATTGAGCATGCCGGAGAAGTCCAGGCGGTTATCGGCATCCACATAGGGGTACTTATGGAGCTCGATGCCTGCGGAGGTGAAGATTCCGTGATGGTTAGGCCAGGTAGGGTCGCTCACCCAGATACCTTTGCCCGGCAGCTGTGTGGCGATGAAATCCGCCGCCAGACGCAGTGCACCGGTACCGCCGGGGGATTGCGTTGCGCTTGCGCGGTTGGCCGCAAGAACGGGCGAGTCGCCGCCCAGTACCATGGGGAGCACGACATGGCCATAAGCCGGTGCGCCGTGCGAGCCAATATAGGTTTTGGTGCTTTCATTCTTGAGCAGGCGAGCTTCGGCTTCCTTGACGGCGCGCATGACAGGCGTATTACCGTTGGAGTCGCGGTAAACACCTACGCCCAGGTCAACCTTCTGGGGATTGGTGTCTTTTTTGAAAGCTTCGATCAGCCCGAGAATGGCATCTCCAGGGACTCGCTCTATATGCTCAAACATGTACTCAGCTACCTCGTCGGTTCTGGCGGCAAGAAGGAAATCATTTAGGTGCTGCAGGCAGTGGATGCGATGCGGCTACCCGTGCAAGGCGGGTTTAAACTGGCCGGCAAGGCAATGGACGTTATCCAGCCTGCGCGATTGGCTTGCCAACTCGCTGAGTAGATACCCGCGCGTTGGCAGCGTCACGACGTAAAACATCGTGACAGCTTCATGATGCCATCGTGCTCGACAATCCGCCACTCTGATGCCCTTCGACGTTATACGGTCAGGGTAATAAGCAGACGCAGTCGCGTCCGACATCTTTAGCGCTGTAGAGTGCCTGGTCCGTACGCTCTATAAAGTGCATTAAAGGCTCGCCACATCGATACTCGGCCACCCCAATACTAAGCGTCACTTCGCCTACACCCACACCAAAATCCTGTTGAGAAACAGACAGACGTAAACGGTCGGCAAGTTTATGGCATTGTTGCAGCGGTGTTAGCGGCAACACGACCATAAACTCCTCACCCCCTAGACGCGCCACCATGTCCTCGCAGCGTAAAAGCTTTTTCATTTCTGTTGCTAGCTGCTTGAGCACTTCATCGCCCTGTAAATGCCCCCAGCGGTCATTAAGCAGCTTGAAGTGATCAATATCGACCATCATGATGGAAAGCGGCGTGCCGTGGCGCGTGCTTAGCGAGGCCAGATGGGACAGGTGCAGCATCAGCTTGCGCCGATTGGGCAGGCCGGTAAGCGCATCGGTATCGCACAGTTTGCGTAGCCTTTGCTCTTCAACCACCTGTTCGGTGATATCCATCATCAAGCCTGTCCACAGTACGCCCTCTACCGTAGGTTCAGGATTGGCGGAAACGGCTATCCAGTGTGAACGGGTGCCGGTCATGGGGAACTTGAAGCGTGTGGTAAGTGGTAGCATCCAGCGTGCCGAGCGCTCGATGGCCGACATGACCTTGGGGTATTCATTACCTGTTATATGTTCAATCAGGCCACCCGCATCAAGCGCCAGCTGTTCGCGGTCGATATAGTCAAGCGCACTTCCGCCTCCTTCGAGATAGGGGAAGTTCATATGACCATTGAACGAGCGGAAAAACTGAAAAACGACGCCGGGTAACCGTGGTACCAAGCCGTCAGCGCTCAAGAATGTAGGGTTGTCTTTCACGGACATGCGTGAAGCTCCAGACGAATGCCAAAAGATGACTGTGAAGACTAGCCCTATTTACGTAATTGAGTTGTAAGCTATTGCTGACAAATGCGTATATTTTTAATAATAAATTAGTATTAATAGATTCTTTTTTATTATAAAAAGCGAGTTTATCGTCTTTTAAGTGTATTTAATTATATGAAGGTTAGACTATATATTTTTCTGTGTAATTTTTGCTGCCACTTTGTTCAATTAATAGCCAAGTTGTCATTAACATGCGCTTACAGATTAACGTAAGCAAACATCGATCAGGGGAAAGGAATGCGCGGGTTAGTCAGCCTGATAGGGGCAGGACCAGGTGATGCCGAGCTACTCACATTGAAAGCCTATAAACGTTTACAGCAGGCCGATATCCTGGTGTATGACCGGCTGGTGAGTAAGGAGATTCTTGATCTGGTACCTGAAAGCGTCCAGCGATTTTATGTAGGCAAGGCGCGCTCGATGCATAGCGTTCCTCAGGCGGATATCAATCAGGCACTGGTGGGCTGGGCGAGCGAAGGCAAGCGAGTGGTCAGGTTAAAGGGGGGTGACCCCTTCATCTTTGGACGCGGCGGTGAAGAGCTTGAAGCACTGATGGCCGATAACCTGGCGGTTGAAGTCGTGCCGGGGATTACCGCGGCTTCCGGCTGCGCAGCCTATGCCGGTATTCCATTGACCCACCGCGATCATGCTCAGGAGGTACACCTTGTTACCGGCCACGTGGCAGGTGATGAGAACGCACTGGACTGGGCGGCGTTAGCCCGGTCGGGTCAGACACTGGTGTTCTACATGGGCTTGAGCAGCGTTGAGGTGATTAGCGACAAGCTCCAGGTTCATGGCTTGGCGTCTGATACGCCGCTTGCCGTCATCGAGCAGGGCACGACTAGCGCCCAAAAAACCCATGTGGGAACGTTGGCATGTCTGCCGAGCGCATTGACAGCTGGGCATATCCAATCGCCGGCGCTTTTAATCGTGGGCAGCGTGGTATCACTGCATTCAAGGCTATCCTGGTTTGAAGGGCAGAAGACGAGCGGGCCTGATCATGGAAATGATCTACATTAGTAAGAGGGTTTAGCGTTAATACGTTGAATTCGCTAATGGACTGGCTAGATGCCATTTGCTGTGTATGCTAGTAAAGACATACAGGGTAAGCGCACAATTAACGCTGCTGGTATCGGTAGCCTAGAAAAGAGGGACGCAGAATGTCAGAAGCAAACCGCTCAGACCACCCCACGCCTACAAGTCGGTTGGGCACCAAAAGCCTGTTCAAGGATAACCGCGTCAGGGCGATGGCCGGTATCACCGCCATTGCGGTTATCTGGGCCATCATGGCGCAGTCCAATGCCAATACCCATAAGGACCGCGTTGAAACCCTTGAAGCGCAGCTGGCAAGCGTCGAGCAGGACAACCGCCGCTATAGCCGCCGCATCCAGGAGATCGATCAGGCCGAAACGAACATGGCCGACCTTCAGGCTGAAATAGCGTCCCTGGAAGAGCAGCGCAACGAAGCCACCGCCGCACTTGAAAATGCCCAGAGCGAGGCCGCCTCAACCCAGTCGCGTCTGGAAACGTTGGAGTCTGAGCGTAACTCGCTTCAACAAGAGGTCGACGCTCTGACCCAAGAGCTTGAAAGTGCAGAAAGCGGTATGCAGTCACTGCGTGATGAGCGTGATGAAATCGTTGCCACGCGTGATGAAGCACAATCTACGCTTCAGCAGATTGAAGCGTCGCGCGAAAGTGCCGATGAGGCTCGCCAGGAAGCCGAGACTGCCCGCCAGCAGGCCGAAGAGCAGCGCCAGGAAGCTATTGACGCGCTAGGTAACGCAGAAGAAGAGCTCTCCAACCTCGAAGAGCAGATCAGCCAGGCCAATGAAGAGCTCAGCAATCTGCAGGAGCAGATTTCGTCTGCCCAAAGCGAGCTCGATGAAATAGAGAGCAGCCGCGAATCGATCACCAGCGAGCGTGATGAGCTGCAAAACGAAGTCGATTCACTGGCAGAACTTCGTGAGCAGGAAGACGAGAGCCTGAGCCAGGTTCGCAGTGAAATGGACGACCTGATGGTGGCGCTGGATATTGGTCGCAATGAAGTGGCCAATGTCGAAAATGATATCGAGGCGCGTGAAGAGCAGCTTTCTCGCCTGGAAACCCAGCTTCGCGAGTGGCGCGAAGAGCTTTCCTCGCTCGACCAGCGCCTGGGCAGCGTCGATGATGTCGAAAGCGGCGAAGTGCCTACACTTGCCGGTCAGGAAGAAGAGGCTGCCTCAGAAGGGGAAGCTTCCAATGATAGTGGCTCCGAACAGAATGGTCAGAACCAGGAAGCCGCCAATGATGCTGACGACAGCCAGCAACAAGGTAGCGCTCAGTAGGGCTTTATTGTTCATTTTGATAATCGTTCAGGCGGATGCTGGGTCACCAGCATCCGCTTTTTGGTTTGTTAGTTTATGAAAACGCGCTCAGCGAGTATCATTTGCCCAAGCGAATGATCTACCCCTACAAGAGGAGTGCGACTAAATGGACGGCGTAAAACATATTGTCGCAGTGGCATCGGGTAAAGGCGGTGTGGGCAAGTCAACCGTTACGGTGAATCTGGCTCTGGCCCTTTCTGCACTTGGGTACCGGGTTGGCGTACTGGATGCCGATATTTACGGCCCAAGCCAAGCCCAGATGCTCGGCGTTGAAGAGGGTGTGCGCCCTCAGGCGACGGGTGATAACAAGTTTCTGCCTCTACAGGCCCACGGCCTTCAAGCCATGTCCATGGCGTTCATGGTCAATAGCCGTGAAGCAATGGTCTGGCGTGGGCCGATGGTGGTAGGGGCATTCCAGCAGATGCTGACCCAGACCCAGTGGGACAATCTCGATTTTCTGCTGATTGACATGCCGCCTGGCACCGGCGATATACAGCTGACGCTGGCGCAGAAAGTACCGGTATCCGGCGCGGTTATCGTCACCACTCCCCAGGATATCGCGCTGCTGGATGCGCGCAAGGGTATCGAGATGTTCCGCAAGGTCAACGTACCGGTACTGGGCGTGGTCGAGAACATGAGCCTTTATCACTGCGAAAAGTGTGGCCATGAAGCCGCCATTTTCGGTACCGGTGGTGGCGACCTGATTGCCCAGGAGTATCAGACAGCCGTGCTTGGCCGCCTGCCGCTGACGCTATCGATTCGAGAGCTGGCGGATTCGGGCAAGCCAAGCGTTATTTCCGAACCGGATAGCGCTGTCAGCCAGACCTTTGCCGATATCGCCCGTCAGGTTGCTCAATCAGTGAGTGCCGGGGCAAGCAATGGCCCCACCATTTCTTTTAGCGAGTAGAAGTAACGCATGAGTATCAAATCAGATAAGTGGATTCGTCGCATGGCGCAAAGCGATGCCATGATCGAGCCGTTTGAAGCGGAGCAGGTTCGCTATGTAAATGACCAGCGGGTCATTTCCTACGGCACCTCAAGCTACGGCTACGATGTGCGCTGTGCCGATGAGTTCAAGGTATTCACCAATATCCACTCGGCCATTGTCGATCCCAAGGCGTTTGACGCCAAGAGCTTTGTAGATATAAAAGGGGACGTATGCATCATTCCCCCCAACTCGTTTGCGCTGGCGCGAACCGTCGAGTATTTTCGCATTCCGCGTAACGTATTGACGATCTGCCTGGGTAAGTCTACCTATGCGCGCTGCGGTATCATCGTCAACGTGACACCGCTTGAGCCCGAGTGGGAAGGTCACGTGACGCTCGAGTTTTCCAACACCACCAATCTGCCCGCCAAGATCTATGCTCATGAAGGCGTGGCCCAGATGCTGTTTCTGGAATCCGATGAGGTGTGCGAAACGTCCTACAAGGATCGGGGGGGGAAATACATGGGGCAGCGCGGTGTAACCCTGCCGCGGACCTGATAGCGGGTTTCATGCTTCAAAAAAAGCCTTACGGTTTCCCGTAAGGCTTTTTTAATACATCGATATTAAGCCACAGGGTCGAAGTCACAGGGCCAAGCGGCTACCGGCTACTCTTCGGCGTCTTCGTCGAGCTCTTCGGCAGCGTCCTCATGGGAAAGGCACATGCCGTGGGGCGGCAGTAGATGGCCATCCATCTTGGCGCCTTCAGGGCTGAACTGCAGGCGGCCTTCAAGACACCACTGTACCGCGATCGGGTAGATCAGATGCTCACGGGCATGCACCTTCTCCTTTAGCGTTTCTACAGTGTCATCTGCGGTAACTGCGAGCTCCGCCTGAAGCACGACCGGGCCACCATCCAGCTCTTCGGTAACGAAGTGCACGCTACAGCCATGGCTTGCGACACCATCTGCCAGTGCCCGGGCATGCGTGTTCAAGCCCTGGTACGCGGGGAGAAGCGATGGGTGGATGTTGAGCATGCGGCCTAGAAAACGCTGCACAAAGCGCGGCGTCAGAATACGCATGAAGCCCGCCAGTACGATCAGATCAGGCTCATGACGCTCGATGACCTTGATCAGCGCACCATCATAAGCATCGCGGCTATCGTATTCGCGGTGGGGCAGCGCAACGGCTTCAATACCCGCTTCGTGGGCGCGCTTCAGGCCGTAGGCGTCATGTTCATTGGAGATAACCGCTACAATCTCGCCGCCCAGCCTGTCATGGGTCTGGGCATCGATCAGCGCTTGCAGGTTGCTGCCGCTGCCTGAAATCAGCACCACCACGCGACGGGCGCCAACGGGTTCCGGCGACATGTCGGTGATCGTATCGCTTGGGTAGTCGGTACCGCTCATGCTGACAGGTTCTCCAGCACCACGGCGTCATTCTGGCGTTCGATGATATGACCGATACGGTAGACCGTTTCGCCCTGAACCTGAAGATGCGCCATGATCTGTTCGGCTTCAGCCGCCGGTACGACCACTACCATGCCGATACCGCAGTTCAGAACGCGGTGCATTTCGGTTTCGTTGACATTGCCCTGGGCTTGAAGCCAGTCAAACACGGCAGGGCGCTGCCAGGTAGTGATATCGATATGCGCCGCCAGGTTGTCCGGCAAGACGCGGGGAATGTTTTCCAGCAGACCGCCGCCGGTAATATGCGACAGGGCATGAACGGAAAGCGAAGTGTCGCGCATTAGTGAAAGCAGAGATTTTACATAAATGCGCGTCGGCGCCATCAGCGCATCGCCAAGCGGGGCGTTGTCTACCTGGGTATCCAGAGATGCGTTGCTGACCTCGAGAATCTTGCGAATCAGCGAGTAGCCGTTGGAGTGAGGGCCTGAAGAGGCGAGCCCGAGCAGTACGTCGCCTTCGCCCACCTTGCTGCCGTCAAGAATTTCGGACTTTTCCACGACGCCGACACAAAAGCCTGCCAAATCGTAGTCACTGCCTTCGTACATTCCCGGCATTTCCGCCGTTTCACCGCCAACCAGCGCGCAGCCTGCAAGCTCGCAACCTGCACCAATGCCGGTGACCACGTCAGCGGCAATATCCACATCCAGCTTGCCCGTGGCATAGTAGTCCAGGAATAGAAGCGGCTCGGCGCCGGCAACGATCAAATCGTTGACGCACATGGCCACCAGATCGATGCCGATGGTGTCGTGCTTGCCAAGATCCATTGCCAGGCGCAGTTTGGTACCCACCCCATCGGTGCCCGATACCAGTACCGGTTGCTTGTAGCCTGCAGGCAGTTCGCATAGTGCACCAAAGCCCCCCAGCCCGCCCATTACTTCAGGGCGTGTGGTGCGCTTGGCAACGTGTTTGATGCGGTCAACCAGGGCGTTTCCAGCATCAATATCGACACCGGCATCCTTGTAGCTGAGTGAGGGGGTAGCCGGAGAAGTGGAAGTCTCGGTCATGACAGTTCCTGTGAAGCCTATAGCAGTACGGGTAGTGCTGGCGCATTGGCCAGTGCCGGGCATTAACTGCAGCGGATTGTACCATCCAGTGCCGCGTGCCGCATCGCCGGTATGCAGCTAAGGTCTTTGTTAACGCAACTTTTGTTATTATCTAACGCTAATGGCGCAATTGATGAATCCAGGAAGGAGAGTCTAACGATGCGAAATACCTGGTTAGGAGCGGTGCTTCTGGTGGTGGCAGTTGGGCTTGTATACCTGCTCAATTCAGTGCTGATGCCGTTTGTGGCCAGCATGGTGCTGGCGTATCTGGCCGACCCGTTAACCAACTATTTTCAGCGGTTGGGAATGAAGCGTCCCATCGCGGTCAGCCTGGTGTTTCTGGTGCTGTTGATTGTACTGACTGCCAGTCTGCTGATTTTCATACCGCTGGTCGTGCAGCAGATCAAGCAGTTGGGGGAGGCCGTGCCGGGAATTTTTGCATGGTTTGAAACCGTTCTGGCGCCGCAGGTCCAGGAGTGGACCGGCTACGATCTGCGTGCCGAAATTACCAACGTGCGCGAAGTGCTGGTGGAGAACTGGCGTGATGCGGGCAGCTACCTTGCCCAGGCGCTTGGCCATATCGGACGCTCTGGGGTGGCATTCATGACCTGGATCACCTATATCGCGCTGATTCCCGTCGTGACCTTCTATCTTCTGCTTGACTGGAACCGGATGCTGAGCAACATCGCAAGCCTGGTACCGCGCCAGTGGGCAAGTGATGTTTTTCGCCTGGCCAGGCGCTGTGATGAAGTGCTGGCGTCGTTTTTACGCGGTCAACTGCTGGTCATGCTATGCCTTGGTGTGATCTACGCCACGGGCCTTACGTTGATGGGCCTCAACTTTGGGCTCTTGATCGGATTTGTTTCTGGCATTGTAAGCTTTGTTCCCTTTCTGGGCTTTATCGTAGGGATTGCAGTCGCACTAATTGTCGCGCTATTTCAATTCGGTACGTGGTGGGCGGTACTGGGAGTGATCGTGGTATTTAGTATCGGTCAGGCCGCAGAAAGTGTCATACTACAGCCCAAACTTCTGGGTGATAAGATCGGCCTGCATCCGGTGGCGGTCATTTTTGCCGTGCTGGCAGGAGGTAACATCTTCGGCTTTACCGGCGTGCTGTTAGCACTACCCGCCGCGGCCGTTTTCATGGTGCTTCTTCGCGAATTGAACGACCGTTACAAGCAGAGCACGCTCTACAGAGCCGAGCCGCGCTCATTAACGTCTTTGAACCACCATGATGGGCTAGGTCGTCACGACGAAAGGGAATCATCATGAGCCGAATGCCGGCACAGCTGCCGTTAGGAGTAGGGTTGCGCGATGATGCAACCTTCAATAACTATTACGCTTCAGGGGCAAACGCATCACTGGTTGAGCATTTGACCCATCAGCTTCAGCCCAATTCGGAACCGTTCATATACGTGTGGGGAGCGCCTGGAAGCGGCCGCAGCCACCTGCTTCAGGCCGCGTGCCACGCTGCCTCCGATGCCGATAAACGCTCGCTTTACCTGCCGCTTGCCGACCTTGGGCATTTTCCGCCACTCATGCTTGAAGATATCGAACGGCTTGATCTGGTCGCCATTGATGACCTGGAGTATGTGGTGGGCCGCAAGCGCTGGGAAGAGGCGCTGTTTCACGCCTTCAACCGGCTGCGCGATGCGGGCAAACAGTTGGTCATTGCCTCAAACGCGCCACCTCGTCAGTTGGATGTTGCCTTGCCCGATCTGGCTTCGCGGTTGAGCTGGGGAGTAACCTTTCACCTGAACCCACTGGACGACGACGCGCGCCTGGCAGCGCTCAAGTTGCGTGCCCACGTAAGAGGGCTGCAGCTGCCGGATGACGTGGGGCGCTATATTCTGCACCGCGGCCCGCGCGAGCTTGGCGAGCTTTGTCGAGCCATTGAAACCCTTGACCAGGCATCTCTTTCTGCCAAGCGAAAACTGACCATTCCGTTCGTCAAATCGGCCCTTGGCTGGTAAAAAAAGCCCGCGAAATATATTCGCGGGCATAGAACGATACAGAGTGCTGTGCTGAATATCAGGCCGGTTTACGCATCTTGCCGGCAGCTGACTGAGCCTGTTTGACACTCTCTTCAGTAAGTTTTTGACCCTTTTGAAAGAAGTCCTGCTGAAGCGATACGACCTTGTCCGCATCGCCCTTCACGCGTTCAGCCATCTCCTTGACGACCTGCTGCTGGCTTTCCATGTACTGACGCAGCGCCTCTGGATCCTTGATGCTGCTCAGCTCGCGAAGCTGTGCAATGCCTGCTTGCGCATAGGCGTGGGTTGTATCCATCTGTGCATTGAACATCTTTTCGGCGTGATCAAGAGTCAGGGCGGCATAAGCGCGAGCCGGTGCCATGAACAGATTATCGAACTGCTGATTCATTTCGTTGGTATTGAAAGTATTCATTCAAAAGCTCCTGAAGCGGTTTGGCGTACTGATCGTGTAGGCGGTAACGGCAGGCAAATGTCATTACCCATAGCGGTTTACTCGCCGTTCAAGCACTGTTTATCCAGCATAGCAGTCACTTTTGTGCGGTGCAATATAGGTGTCAGGCACCTAGCCTTGAAGCCACGCTTGAAAAAATATGCCTGGCTGGAGTTTTACCAGGGCCGGGGGAACGACTAGCTTGAATAGCTGCCAACCCTAGGAACGGATTCTCTGGCTGCCTCTTTTTCATTAAACCAGACGGCCAACAAAAGGAGTGAAACAATGGATACTCGTACCGAACGCGACAGCATGGGCGAGCTTGAAGTACCGGCATCAGCGCTTTATGGCGCGCAGACCCAGCGCGCTATCAATAATTTTCCCGTATCGCATACGCCCATGCCCGCAGCCTTCGTGCATGCGGTGGCGCGTATAAAGCTGGCCGCTGCGCGTGCCAACCTGCAGTTGGGTCTGCTCGATGAAGCCCGCTCCACGGCCATTCAAAAAGCCGCTCAAGCGGTGATCGATGGCGGACATGATGATCAGTTCCCCATTGACGTTTTCCAGACCGGGTCGGGTACGTCGACCAATATGAACGTCAATGAAGTGCTGGCTACCCTTGCAAGCCAAGAGGGTGTGGAGGTGACGCCCAACGACCATGTCAACATGGGGCAGTCGAGCAATGACGTCATCCCCACCGCCATTCACGTTTCGGCGGCTATCGCGGTTAACGAATCGCTGCGTCCGGCGCTCGAACATTTGCGAGACTGTATCGACCGTCGTGCGAGTGAGCTCAAGGATGTGGTGAAAACCGGGCGTACCCACCTGATGGACGCCATGCCGCTGCGTATGGATCAGGAGCTTGGTGCCTGGTCAAGCCAGCTGGGGCAGGCGATCGAGCGCTTTGACAGCGCCATGGAAAGGCTGTGCCGCCTGGCGCAGGGGGGAACGGCAGTTGGAACCGGTATCAATGCTCCCGAGGGCTTTGCAGAGCAGATGGCCAAAGAGCTGAGTGACCAGACGGGGCTTGAATTTGCGCCTAATGACAGCTTTTTTGCCAGCTTGTCGTCCCAGGATGCCGCTGTCGAGCTTTCCGGCCAGCTCAAGGGGCTTGCCTGCGTGATCATGAAAATTGCCAACGACCTGCGTTGGATGAACTCGGGGCCGCTTGCAGGGCTTGGCGAAATCGAACTGGAGGCGCTTCAGCCGGGTAGCTCGATCATGCCGGGCAAGGTCAACCCGGTGATCCCTGAGTCTGCCGCTCAAGCGTCGGCGCAGGTGATTGGGTTGGATGCCGCCATTACGGTTGCCGGGCAAAGCGGTAATTTTCAACTCAACGTGATGCTGCCGCTGGTCGCGACCAACCTGCTGACATCCATCACGCTGATGAGCAATACTTCAAGGCTTCTGGCGGACCGGGCTATTGCCACCTTCAAGGTACGCGAGAACAATCTGCAAGAGCCCTTGGCGCGCAACCCGATTCTGGTAACCGCGCTCAATAGCGTAATTGGTTACAATGCGGCCGCGGCGGTGGCGAAAAAGGCGTACCAGGCCGGGCGGCCCATTATCGATGTGGCTGAAGAGGAAACTGACCTGGATCGGCAGACGCTCGAGCGCCTGCTCGATCCCAAGGTGTTGACGCAAGGCGGTGTGCCTGAATAGCGCTATCAGGTTTCCTGCTTTTCGGTCTTGCCTTGCTGAATGGTTTCCCTGGCCTCTTCACGCTCTTCGCTGCTGGCTTCAGGGGTTTCCTGCTCATCCTCGCGGCTGGGCCGGTAACAGAAAGAGGCAAGGATGGGGAAATGGTCCGAGCCAAAGGCTTCAAGACGCTGCATATTGACCAGCGTGAAGTGGCTGGTCACGAAAATATGATCAAGTGGCCAGCGTAGTAACGGATTCTTGGCGTGGAAGGTGCTGAACATGCCCCTGCCGCGCCGGGGATCAAGCATGCCGCTTACGCGGCAAAATAGCCGTGTAGTAATCGACCAGGCCACATCATTTAGATCACCGGCCACTAGCGTCGGCTCGGGCTTTTCGTGCACTTCCTGGCCCACCCAAAGAAGCTCCGCATCTCGCCATAGCGATTTTTCGCTTTCTGATGGCGCAGGTGGGCGGGGATGCACTGCATAGAGCCGCACGGTGTCGCCACTTTCAAGCCTTACCCGCGTATGGATGGACGGTATATCATCCTGAATCAGCCATTTAACCGAGGTATTCTCCAGCGGCAAGCGGGAGTACAGGTGCATCCCGTACAAATTGTCCAGCGGCACCTTGACGTTGTAACACCAGGTTTCATCAAGCTCAGGATCCAACTGGTCCTGCCACCATTGATCGGATTCCAGTGTCAGAATGATATCGGGCTGATGCTGCTTGATCATTGCGATCAGACCTTCACAGTGCCGATTAGGCGTCAGCACATTGGCGATCAGCAGGGTTATGTGCTGATCCTTAGGCGCATCGACAGCTGCTTTGCTGACCTGAACGCGCCATAGCCGGGTCCAGGGAAGGATGTAGCGACACTGCAGGCCAACGGTTATCAACACCATAAGCCACGCGGCTGAACGCCAGGTCCCGGGCTCCAGCAGGAAAAAGCCGGCGACGCCGCATGCCAGGGAAAGAAGTGCCGTTTGCACGCGAGGAAATTCAAAGCAGCGAATCCACCACCAGCGCAGAGGAATACGCGCAACCAGCGTGGCGACAAGCAGTATGAACGCAAGACACGCAATGAGGGGGGCAAGCATTATCTATCTCCCTAGGGGTAGGGTGGTCAGAATTGATTGTTGGAATTTGCAAAAGTTAAACGGAATAAGCGAGTTGCGATTTTATCGATATATCGTGCCTAAATCCGGTAATAGAAGAGAAAAAAGTTACTTGCAATATATTGGTATATCAGTAGAATACGCATCCGTTGCACAGCAGGACCATAGCTCAGTTGGTTAGAGCGCCACGTTGACATCGTGGAGGTCGGCGGTTCAAATCCGCCTGGTCCTACCATCCGCAGCCCAGTTTTAGGACCATAGCTCAGTTGGTTAGAGCGCCACGTTGACATCGTGGAGGTCGGCGGTTCAAATCCGCCTGGTCCTACCAGATCAAGCCCTATGCTTTGCATGGGGCTTTTTTTAGTTGTTTGAACTTGGCCTTTGTCGAGCCAAGTGTTTAATTCAGCGCCTTGTGCCGGTCCATACAAAAAAACGCCCCAATGAAGGGGCGTTTTATGACTTGTGCCGTCCTGGCCTGCGGCCGCTCATCCTGAGCGATACTTCCTTTAAGCAGCTCCCTGCCGCTGACAACTTCAGACTATCTCATGTATAATATCTGCACAAGCATTTTATGAACAGTATTGTACTGGATCTTGTAGCTCTTTGAGCTACGCTACTGACGAGCATAATTCAAGGATAGAACTATGTACCTCAACGTAATACCCAGCTGGTTCACAGCATTAAGCAGTATGGGCGGTGGCTTCAAGCCCCAGGCGAGTATTCGCCCGGTAAGCAGCGATCTCGAAAGCGCTGAGCTTGAAGACTATTATCAGACGGCCCATCAGCTAGGCTTGAGCCATCACAAGGCGCAGGAAATACTTGAACAGACCTTGCGCAAAGCCCGGCGTAGCGGCGAGCTTTCCATGAGCGATGTGATTTTCCGCGCCTTTTGCACTATTCACCTGCATACCTACCACTAGTTGATCAAACGCCTTTGGTGAAATCGGTCTGGCGCTGAAACGTTGCTACCAATGCTTCGATGCCAGCCTGGTCTTCTGCCGTGAAGCGCGCGGGCGATGGGCTATCCAGATCCAGAACGCCCCAAAGGTAGCCATCCACCACGATGGGTACTACCAGTTCCGAGCGTGAATTGGCATCGCAGGCGATATGATCAGCGACCGCATGCACGTCATCTACGCGCTGAGTGAGCTGCTGTCGCGCTGCTGCGCCGCAAACTCCCTTGCTGAAGGGGATGGGGTGACAGGCGGGCTTGCCCTGAAACGGACCCAATCCTAATACCTCTGGATGGCGCTGAAGGTAGAAGCCTGCCCAGTTAAGGTCGGCGATCTCCTGCTGAATGAAGGCGCAGGTCTGGGCACTATTGGTGAGCCAGTCACGCGTGTCCAGCAGCGCTTCCAGTTGGCGGTTTAACAGCGTGTAATCAATTGATGCCATGGTGATCTCTTCTGACGCAACAGGCCGGCCCTAAGGCCGGCCTGTTCAGGATTGCTGATTAGGTAGATAAGCGGTTTATTCCGTCCAGCCTGGAACTGCGGCACCCTTGAACAGCTCTTCTGCTTTTGCTGCTACTTCGTCGCGCTGGTAGGCATCGACCAGTTGGCGAATGTCTTCACGCTCTTCGTCACCACCGCGCACGGCAATCAGGTTCACGTAAGGAGACTCCGGGCCTTCCTTGATCAGCGCATCCTCCAGGCTCAAGCCGGCTGGCTGAGCAAAGGTATTGTTGATGAAGGCCATGTCCACATCCGGCAGCACGCGCGGAAGCTGAGCCGCTTCGATTTCACGGAAACGGAAGTTGTGCGGGTTTTCCGCGATATCGATCGGGGTGGCTTCGAGGTTTTCCGGATCGTTCAGAGTGATCAGGCCTTCGTTGTGCATCAGGATCAGCGCACGACCTTCGTTGGAAGGGTCGTTGGGCAGGGCAATCTGAGCGCCATCGGGCAGGTCGTCAATGCTGTCGAATTTCTCGGAGTAGGCGCCAATCGGGTACACAAAGGTGTAGCCCGCCACTGCGAGATCGTAGCCACGATCATTGACCATCGAGTTCAGGTAAGGGGCGTGCTGATAAGCGTTGGCATCCAGGCTGCCATCCGCCAGAGCCGCGTTAGGCGTCACATAGTCGGTGAATTCGATGATCTCAACGTTCAGGTCGTACTCTTCCTTGGCGATGCGTGCAGCCACTTCCATCACTTCGGTTTCCGGGCCGGCAACGGTGCCCATCTTGATGGTGCGGGTTTCTGCATTGGCAACGTTGACGGCCAAGGCCAGAGCGGTGAGCGTACCGATAACTAATTTTTGCATGAATATCTCCTGTTGCGTTATGCCGCTATTTTTCAATGATGCTGGAATAAGAAAAATAAGTCTAATGTGTTTTTGTTATAAGTGAGGGTGGGAGATGGCTATCGCTACTTGCGATCACTCTTGCGTACCAGGTAATCGCCCACGCTTTGGAAAACTTGCACCATGACGACCAGAATGACAACGGTAATCAGCATGATGGTCGGGTTAAACCGGTTGTAGCCGTAGCGAATCCCCAGGTCGCCCAGGCCGCCGCCGCCAACCGCGCCAGCCATGGCGGAATAGCTCACCAGCGTTACCAGGGTGATGGTAAGGCCTGTGATAATGCCGCCGCGTGCTTCGGGCACCAGCACCTTGCAAATGATTTGCCAGGGGGTGGCGCCCATTGACTGAGCAGATTCCACAAGCCCTGGTGATACCTCATTGAGCGCCCCTTCGATCAGGCGTGCCACAAAGGGGATGGCGGCAATCGTGAGTGGGACAGACGCTGCATTGATACCAATCGATGTGCCGACCAGCATGCGCGTAAACGGAATGATGGCCACCATCAGGATGATAAAAGGGATCGAGCGGCCCACATTGGTAATGATGCTGAGTACTTGGTTGAGCACCGGCTGTGCCAGAATCTGGCGTGGCCGCGTGGCGTACAGCAGAACGCCCAAGGGCAGCCCGACCAGGGTCGAGATCACGCCGGAAATCGCCACCATGTAAAGCGTATCCAGCGTGGCCTGGAGAATAAGGTTAACTAGTGCGCTGGACATGACCCAGTACCTCTACTTGCAGTTGGTGGGATTGAAGATAGTCCATGGCTTCCCGGGTTTGCGCCTCTGACCCCAGCAGTTCGGCAATCATGAGGCCCAGCGTACGATCCTGGATCGATTCCACCTTGGCTTGCAGAATGCTGACGTCCACGTTGCAATCACGCGCCAGACGTGAAATCAGCGGAGTGGAAACGGCATCACCGGAGAACGTGAGCCGTACGACCGGATGGGTGGCGGGCCCCGGTGCGGCTTCCAACCGTTCAAGCAGCTCCTTGGGTGGGGTGAGCTGCAAGAAATCGTTGAGAAACTCTCGGCCCAGCTGGGTAACGGGAGCAGTGAAAAAGTCACCCACCTCAGCGTCTTCCACCAGTGCGCCGTTGGAAATGAGGCTTACGCGGTAGCAGATCGACTTGACCACTTCCATCTCGTGAGTAATCAAGAGGATGGTAATGCCCAGCTGCTGGTTGATATCGCGAAGAAGCTCAAGGATCGAGCCGGTGGTTTGCGGGTCAAGCGCAGAGGTTGCCTCATCGCACAGCAGCACGTTGGGCTTGCTGGCGAGTGCCCGGGCGATGGCCACCCGCTGCTTCTGGCCGCCGGATAGTTGCGCGGGGTACTGCTGCGCCTTGTCTGCCAGGCCGACCATCTCGAGCAAGGGCAGCACGCGCTCTTTAATGACGCTGCGTTTTTCGCCCATCAGCTCAAGGGGGAGGGCGACGTTGTCATAAACATTTCGGGTGGTCAGCAGGTTGAAATGCTGAAAGATCATGCCGATGCGGTGGCGGGCCTGGTTCAGGGCGCTGCCGCTCAGGCGCGTCATTTCCTGGCCATCGACCGTCACGCTGCCCTGGGTCGGGCGTTCAAGCAAGTTGACACAGCGAATCAGGGTAGACTTGCCAGCACCGGAAAGGCCGATGACACCGTGGATGGTGCCCTTGGGCACGCGTAAATTGACATCTTTGAGGGCATGGACGGCGCTCTCGCCGCTGCCATAGGTTTTGCTAACGTTACTGAGTTCTATCATGGCGTCTGCCTTAATGGGAGGCCTTAGACGGAGTGCGGGGGAGCAAGCGCTGGGCGGGGAATAAAAAAAGGCCACCCTTACGGGTGGCCATCAACGCTGGACACACCCTTTTAGCTGCACTTCACCAGGCCAAAGACTTGGTGGACGCCCGCAATCTGGGTACAAATCGGCGTCATTACATGGGCCAAAAGTCTAAAGAGCACCTTTGAGGTTGTCAATTGAAACCGGCTTATTTTGGGCTGCAGCGCTTACAATCAGGCGAAACGCATGATTAAGCGCTGCTTGGTGGGTCATTCTACTCTTGAGATCGGTGTAACTGTCCTGGCAACCCGCGCTTGGGCGCAGTCGCTCGGCCGCGCATTGACTAACAAGCGCAGTGCCACAGGTATCAGCGGAGACTTGCACCTTTGTGGATTCGTGTTTGAATAAGCGCCTTTAAGGCAGCGTACCAGGGGTTTGATTATGTTTACCGGGATCGTGCAGGGCACCGCCGAAGTTATCGAGGTGCATGAGCTTGAAGAGTTTCGAACCCACGTGGTGGCACTGCCGCCGACCATGCGCGAGGGGCTGGAAATTGGCGCCTCGGTTGCTCATAACGGCGTCTGCCTGACCGTTACCGCGATGAATGGCGACAACATCAGCTTTGACTTGATGCGTGAAACGCTTCGACTGACTAACCTTGGTGCAATTACCCAGGGTGCGCGCGTCAATATAGAGCGCGCCGCGCGATTCGGCGATGAAATTGGCGGGCATTCCATGTCGGGTCATATTATCTGCATGGCGCAGGTGGTGGCGATCGAAGAAGCGCCCAACAATCGCCGGCTGTGGTTTGCCTTGCCGGATACCATCGGACGATTTGTCTTCGAGAAAGGCTATATCGGGGTGGATGGCATCAGCCTGACGGTGGGCGATGTACGTCGCAGCGCCGATGACAGCGGCATCGAGTTTAGCGTCAACCTGATTCCCGAGACGCTCAACCGCACCGTCTTGAGTGAGCGGGTGCCTGGCGATGAGGTTAATATCGAAATCGATCCTCAAACCCAGGTTATCGTTGAGACGGTCGAGCGGGTGCTGGCCAAGCGGTTATAAGCGGCTAATGGCGGCCAACTGACCGATCGGTTAGCGCATGGCCTGAAGATTGCTAGCAAATGACGGGCGGAAGACGTTTCCGCCTGAACCGGCTGCGCGCTAGGCGCTCGCATCACGCAGTGCCTTTCGGTAATATGTGCGGCTTTTCTCGCTCCAAGGGGACGCATTCTGCGTTTGCGCGAAGGATAAAAACCTACATGAAATTTCTGGACAACTATTTCAAGCTGACCGAGCTGAACACGAATGTGAAAACCGAGGTTGTGGCCGGAATTACCACGTTCCTGACCATGGCCTACATCATTTTCGTGAATCCGAGCATCCTTTCGGAAGCGGGCATGGATTACGGCGCCGTGTTTGTGGCCACCTGTGTGGCCGCGGCTATTGGCTGTTTCGTGATGGGTATGTGGGCCAACTACCCCATTGCCCAGGCGCCGGGCATGGGGCTGAACGCCTTCTTTACCTATGGAGTGGTACTCGGCATGGGGTATACCTGGGAGGCGGCTCTCGGGGCGGTCTTCTTCTCGGGCCTGACGTTTTTTCTGCTGAGCATCTTCAAGATTCGCGAGTGGATCATCAACTCGATCCCGATGTCGCTGCGCCTGGGGATCGCGGCGGGTATCGGTCTGTTTCTTGCCATGATCGCGCTCAAGAACTCAGGGATAGTGGTCGCCAATCCGGCTACTTTCGTGTCCATGGGTGATCTTTCCGAGCCCGCGCCGCTCTATGCGCTGCTGGGCTTTTTTATGATTACCGCGCTTGCCTACCTGCGGGTCAAGGGGGCGGTTCTGATCGGGATTCTGGGCATCACCATCATGGCCATGCTGCTGGGTCATAACCAGTATGCCGGGGTGATGTCGATGCCGCCGTCGATTGCACCTACCTTCATGGCGATGGATTTGATGGGCGCGCTGGACGTCGCCATGCTCAGCGTGATCTTTGCCTTCCTGTTTGTGGATCTGTTTGATACCTCGGGCACTCTGGTGGGCGTTGCCCATCGCGGCAAGCTGCTGGACAAGGATGGCAAGCTGCCGCGTATCGGGCGCGCCATGATGGCAGATAGTACTGCTTCAATGGCGGGCGCGGCGCTGGGTACATCCACGACGACCAGTTATATCGAATCTACCGCGGGTATTGCGTCCGGCGGACGCACGGGGCTCACGGCGGTGGTGGTTGGCGTACTGTTCTTGATCAGCCTGTTCTTTGCGCCGCTGGCGGGCTCTATTCCTGCCTATGCCACGGCAGGCGCGCTTTTGTATGTCGCGGTACTGATGGCCGGTAGTCTTGCCCACGCCAATTGGGATGACCCGACCGACGCTGCGCCGGTATTGATTGCCGCCCTTGCCATGCCGCTGACCTTTTCGATTGCCGACGGCATCGCCCTTGGGTTTATTAGCTTTGTGGGCATCAAGACGCTCTCTGGCCGCTTTGGCGACCTGAACCCGGCGGTCGTGATCCTGGCACTGCTGTTTGCGGTGAAGTTCCTGTTCCTGGGTTAAACCGCCCAGGCTATTTATTTATTAATCTATGAGAGACGCGATGAGCATTTACGGCGACTACATCAAGTCGGTTATTCGCACCGTTCCTGACTGGCCCGAGCAGGGCGTCAACTTCCGCGATATTACCCCGCTGTTGCAAAACAGTGCGGCGTTTCGCAAGCTGATTGACAGCTTCGTACACCGCTATCAGGAAATGAACCTGGATGCTATCGCAGCGATTGATGCTCGCGGCTTCATTATCGGGGCGCCGTTGGCTTACGAGCTGGGCTGCAGCTTCGTGCCGGTTCGCAAGAAGGGTAAACTGCCTTTCAAGACCGTCAGCGAAACCTACACGCTGGAGTACGGCCACTCTGAAGTCGAGCTTCATTCAGACGCCTTTCAAAAAGATGATCGCATCCTGTTGATGGATGACCTGATCGCCACGGGGGGCACCATGCTTGCTGCCGCCAACCTGATTCAGCGCTGCGGCGGGCAGGTAGTGGAAACCGCAACGATCATCGACCTGCCTGAACTGGGCGGTTCTCAAAAAATTCGCGATGCAGGGTTTAGCGTATTCGCGGTGTGTTCTTTCAACGAAGACGAGTAACGCCCCTCATGAGCAGCGAACGCTACCATCAACACTTCACGATCTCCTGGGACCAGCTGCACCGTGATGTGCGTCAGCTTTGCCACCAGATGATTGAGCGCGACTTCAAGGGCATTGTGGCGATCACCCGCGGCGGGCTGATTCCGGCCGCTCTGATTGCCCGTGAGCTCAATATTCGCCTGATTGATACCGTATGCATCAAAAGCTATGACCACATGGATCAGGGCGGCCTGAACATCATGAAAGGCGTTGACCATGATGGTGAAGGCTGGCTGCTGGTCGATGACCTGGTGGATACCGGCAAGACCGCCCGGGCAGTGCGCGAAATGTTGCCAAAAGCGCATTTCGTGACGATTTATGCTAAACCGGAAGGGCGCCCCTTAGTGGACCAATATCTCACTGAAGTGGCTCAGCAGTGCTGGATCCAGTTCCCCTGGGATATGGGCATTGCCTACGTTGAGCCACTCGTCGACCAAGTTAAAAGGAATTATGACTAATCCACTGACTAACGACTGGAGCCAATGGCTCGGGAATGAGTTTGACGCCGACTACATGAAGTCGCTCAAGCAGTTTCTGGCCCAGGAAAAAGCGGCCAAGAAAGTGATCTATCCGCATTCGTCCAACTGGTTTCGCGCCTTTGAGCTGACACCGTTGAATGAAGTGAAAGTCGTTATTCTGGGCCAGGACCCGTACCACGGCCCCAATCAAGCCCATGGGTTGAGTTTTTCTGTTCAGGCGGGGGTGCGAGTCCCCCCGTCGCTTGCCAATATCTACAAAGAGCTTGAAGACGATGTGGGTTTCAAGCCGGTGCCCCACGGCAGCCTGGTAAGCTGGGCCAAGCAGGGGGTGCTGCTCTTGAATACTGCGTTGACCGTCGAGCAGGGCAATGCTGCCTCTCATCGAGGCAAGGGCTGGGAGCAGTTTACCGACCGGGCAATTGAAACGGTCAGTCAGCACGCGCCGCCCTGCGTGTTCCTGCTGTGGGGCAGCCACGCGCGCCAGAAAAAGGCGCTGATCGACCAGCAGCGCCATCTGGTGCTCGAGTCTCCTCACCCTTCACCGCTCTCGGCGCACCGGGGCTTTTTTGGTAATCGTCAGTTTTCCCAGGCAAATAAGTTCCTGGAAGAGCAGGGGCGTACGCCAATTGAGTGGCAACTGCCGGAAAGCGCTTAACCTGTTGGTCAGATGCGGGTAGAATGGCGCGCAATTTTGTATGCCTGACGATGACAGCGAGTTGTCATCCTGATATCCCCTGCAGTGAGGAAGCCCCATGAGTGTCTACGCCATTAACCATCCCCTTGTTCAACATAAGCTGGGACTGATGCGCGAAGTGGATTTGAGCACCAAGAGCTTTCGTGAACTGGCAGGTGAAGTAGCCAAGCTTCTGACCTATGAGGCCACCAAGGGGCTGGAGCTTGAGGACCACGAAATTCAGGGATGGAACGGCGAGCCTATCGCTACTCGCCGCCTGAAAGGCAAGAAGGTCACCGTCGTACCCATTCTGCGTGCCGGCCTTGGCATGCTCGAAGGTGTCACGGATCTGATTCCCAGTGCGCGGGTCAGCGTTGTCGGCCTTTACCGTGATGAAGAGACGTTTCAGCCGGTGCCTTACTTCTCAAAGTTTGCCAACGATATCGAAGAGCGCATGGCTATCGTGATCGACCCGATGCTGGCGACCGGCGGTTCCATGGTGGCAACCCTTGATATGCTGCGCGAGCGCGGCTGTGAGTCCATGAAAGTGATCGTGCTGGTGGCCGCTCCTGAAGGCATCAAGCGGGTGCAGGATGCCTACCCGGATGTGGAGATCTATACCGCCTCGATTGATGACCGTCTCGACGAGAACGGCTATATCGTGCCGGGTCTTGGCGATGCCGGCGACAAGATTTTCGGTACCCGTTAAGCATCCTGTTTGAAAATGCCCCTTACGCCTCGGCGTCAGGGGCATTTTTTTGCCCCTTCCATACGAATAACAAACCTTCAGGAGTTGTGTGATGAATGATGCTGCCCGCCGGCCCGAGTCGTGGCCGAAGGTACTGCTGACCGGTGCGCAAATGCTGTTTGTCGCCTTTGGCGCGCTGGTATTGGTGCCGCTGCTGACAGGGCTTGACCCAAGCGTTGCGCTGTTTACCGCCGGTGCGGGGACGCTGGTATTTCATGCTGTCACCAGAAAGACGGTGCCGGTATTTCTGGCCTCATCCTTTGCTTTTATCGCACCTATCCAGGGCTCCATTGCAAGCTTTGGTGTATCCGCCACCATGGGCGGCCTGATGGCGTCAGGCCTTGTCTACGTGGTTATTTCCCAGGTGGTGCGTCTGCGCGGCACCGGCTGGCTCAATCGGCTGCTGCCCGCCGTGGTGGTGGGGCCGGTCATCATGGTGATCGGTCTGGCGCTGGCGCCGGTAGCGGTCAGTATGGCCACCGGTGAAACCAGCGCCAATATTGGCTATGGGCAGGCGATATTTCTCTCCATGGCAAGCCTTATGGTCACGCTGGTGCTTGCCGTATTTGGCCGCGGCCTGCTGCGCCTGATTCCGATCATGGGGGGTATCGTGACCGGCTACGCGCTCTCCTTGATCATGGGCGTTGTCGATTTCACTCCGGTGCATGAAGCCGCCTGGCTGGCACTGCCCAGTTTCACCGCGCCCAGCTTTCACTGGGCGGCAATTCTGTTCATGATTCCGGTGGCGATTGCCCCCGCCGTTGAACACATTGGCGATATGGTGGCGATCGGTTCGGTCACGCGGCGCAACTACCTGGAAAAACCGGGGCTGCACCGCACGCTATTGGGTGATGGCCTGGCAACCACCACCGCAGCCCTGTTCGGCGGTCCGCCCAATACTACTTATTCAGAAGTGACCGGCGCGGTCACGCTGACCCGTGCGTTCAACCCCAACTATATGGTCGTGGCCGCGGTTATCGCCATCGTGCTGGCATTTGTCGCCAAGCTGGGCGCGCTGTTACAGACCATTCCAGGGCCCGTGATGGGAGGAATCATGACACTGCTGTTCGGCTCCATTGCCGTGGTGGGCATGAATACGCTGGTGCGTGCGGGTCAGTCGCTTACCGCTCCGCGCAACCTGGTGGTGGTATCGCTGATTCTGGTTTTTGGTATCGGTGGCATGCAGTTTGGCGGCGGGCAGTTTACCCTGCAGGGCGTTAGTTTGGCGGCGCTGGTCGGTATTGTTTTAAACTGGGTGCTGCCGCGCGAGAAAGAGGGTGAATAGCCCGCGCAGTAACCACCGCCAACACGACTGACATCGCCAGGAGCGCTATATGATGAGTCAGCCAGCTACCGCGTTTCCCGTGCTGGGCATCGCGGCGTGGAGCGGTACGGGGAAAACCACGCTGTTGACCCGGCTGCTGCCGCGCCTGCGAGACGCGGGGCTTGATGTAGGGGTGATCAAGCACGCCCACCACAGCTTTGACGTGGACACGCCCGGCAAGGATAGCTACAAGCTGCGCAGTGCCGGGGCTTCCCCCATGCTGATTGCCTCGAGCGAGCGTTTTGCCCTGATGCAGGAGACGCCCGGCCAGGACGAACCCGACCTTGGCGCGTTGCTCGCCATGATGGCCTATCACCAGCCGGACCTGGTGATTGTAGAGGGCTTCAAGGCCTGGCCTATCCCCAAGCTTGCCCTTTACCGCGAGGGGGTGGGCGAGGCCTCGCTGCTTGACGATGCCATGCTCCAGGCAGCGGCGCTTGAAGAGGATTGCTCGGTTGAGCTTGCTTCCCATGTGAAGCGGCTTGATCTCAATAACATCGAAGCAATTGCCCGCTGGGTAATTTCATGGGTTGGTACTCAGCCCAACCGTGTGGTTTCAAATGAAAGGTGACAACATGCAGCTAACCCACCTCAATACGCGTGGTGAAGCTAATATGGTCGATGTCGGCGACAAGCGTGAAACCCGCCGTGAGGCCGTAGCGTCTGGGCGCATCATGATGCAGCCGGAAACGCTCAAGCTGTTGAGTGATGGCAAGCTGCCCAAGGGTGATGTGATCGCGACGGCCCGCATTGCGGGCATACAGGCGGCAAAGCGCACCCACGAGCTGATTCCGCTTTGCCACGCGCTGGCGCTTTCCAAGGTATCGGTCGAGTTCGATATCGATCATGCGGGCGGTTGCGTCAATGTCTCCGCACTGTGCCGCTTGAATGGACGCACCGGCGTCGAGATGGAGGCGCTGACCGCTGTGTCCGTGGCCTGCCTGACGCTTTACGATATGTGCAAGGCCGTCGACAAGGAGATGCGCATCGAAGCGGTGCAGCTTGAGAGCAAGCAGGGTGGCATGCGAGGCGATTACCAGCGCGAGCCGGCACCGGCAATGCCTATCGTGACCGGCGAAGGCAGTTCGGGTGAAGTGACCCTGGGCGAGCGCTGCACGTCACCCTGTGTACGCGTCAAGTTTCTTGCCGAGCTGCGCGAGCGGGTCGGGGTAAGTGACACCGTGCTGGATCTCGAGAAAGTGCCCAGCCGGGATATTGCCGGCTTGAAGGCAGCGCTAAGCCAGCAGGACAGGCGATTTGGCGTGCTTTCCGACCAGCGCACGCTATGCGCAATCAATCAGGTAATGGCCAATGACACGGCGCGCATTACCGATGAAGACGAAGTGGCCTTTTTTCCACCGGTAACGGGGGGTTAAGTCATGAATATCCGGGTGAGCATTCAATCGGACGCCTTTTCCCTGGCGGATGGCTATGAGCAGACGCTGGCACAGCGTACCGATATCGGCGCGCTGGTGTGCTTTACGGGGCTGGTGCGTGATTTCAATGAAACGCCGGAGGTCACGGGCCTGACGCTTGAGCACTACCCGGGCATGACCGAGCGTACGCTTGAAGATATCGGCGCGCAGGCCTGGCAGCGCTGGGCGCTTCAGGCGGTCTACATCGTGCACCGGGTCGGATACCTGGCGCCGGGGGACCCGATTGTGCGGGTGCTGGTCGCCAGCGCCCACCGGCGTGAGGCGTTTGAAGCGTGCGATTTCATCATGGATTTTCTGAAGACTCAGGCACCTTTCTGGAAAAAGGAGCACTCCAGAAAAGGCGAGTACTGGGTAAAAGAGCGCGCAACCGACCTTGAAGACGCTGCGCGCTGGGCCTAGGTGCTGGCGTTAATTATGCTTGGATTCGGATAAAAGATACTGGCCGCCTGACGCCTGACTTGCCTTTCAGGTAGTCGGCGCCTCGGCGGCCATGATCTGCAAATGCACTTCGGGCATATGCTGCATATGCTCGGCAAGCCAATGTATCAGGCGCGGCTGAAGCGCAAGGCGCAGGTCCGCCAACGTCTCGGCCTCGATATCTTCCAGCTGGTCATCCAGCCACTCGCTGAAGCTATCTTCATCCACCGGGCTCGCGCTGCTGCTATCCAGCATCAGGCGGCCGATACGCCACCAGCCGGTTTCGCTGGCCGCCACGGGCAGAGCCAGATACAGGCTACCACGCCGCGCCGTATTTTTGCTGCTTTCAAGGCCGGGGTGGGGCATTACGCTATTTTGATTGACGATGTAGGGCGGCTGGGGGTGGCGGGCTTCGCAGCGCAGTCCTTCGCCATCCAGCACCAGCACGTCACCATTGACCGGTGCCAGCGGCGCGTTAATGCCGAGTGATGCCGCAATTTCCTGGTGCGACTGCTGGTGGCGGGCTTCGCCGTGCACCGGTATCAGGTGTTTGGGCCTTACCCACTGGTAGAACTTGATGAGCTCTTCCTGAGCCGGGTGCCCGGTGGCGTGAAGTTCCGGGTGATTGGTCTCATCAAATATGTTCACGCCCAGCTGTGCAAAGCGCCGCTTGAGCTGCTCGATGGGGCGTTCATTGCCGGGAATGGCCTTGGCCGAGAAAATGACGTTATCCCCCGCTTCCAGGTCGACAAACGGGTGCCGGCCCTGGGCAAGGCGCTGAAGGGCGGCGCGCGGCTCGCCCTGGCTACCGGTGGCAATGATCACCACCTCATCCGGGGGCAAGTAGCCCAGGTCGTGGGGCGGTACCAGCGGCGGCAGGTCGTCCATATACCCCAGGCCGCGTGCAATGCCCACCATGCGCTCCATGGAGCGCCCCATAAGGCTGATGCGGCGCCCGCTCTGCTGTGCGGCCTGGCCAATCGCCAGTACCCGCGCCAGATTGCTGGCAAAACAGGAAACCACCACGCGGCCTTTACACTCTCCCAGCGTCTTGGCAAGCGCACGCGCCACATCGCCTTCGCTGCCCGAATGCCCGAGTATCGGCGCGTTGGTCGAGTCGCCCACCACCAGGTCCACCGGGGCAAGCGCCTGAAAGTGTCTGGCATTGATGGGGGCGCCGATCATCGGTTCAGGGTCGAGCTTCCAGTCACCGGTATGCAGGATGCGGTACTCGCCGACCAGCATCATCAGCGCACAGCTTTCCGGAATCGAGTGCGTCAGCGGCAGAAAACGCAGCGAAAAAGGCGCGCACTCCATGGCCTCGCCTGGCTCAATGACATGGATTGCGGCACTGCTGAGCTGGTGCTCTGCAAACTTCATGCGCAGCAAACCGGCGGCCAGCGGCGTGGCGTAAATGGGGCAGTTCCATTTCGGCCATAGCCAGGCGACTGCGCCGATATGGTCTTCATGGCCATGAGTGATAAACAGTGCCCGGGGCTTGATACCCAGCGTTTCAGGGGTATCCGGGTTGGGCACTTGAAGAGGAGAGTTGGGTAGATCCTGGCGAATCATCATGCCGCAATCGACCGCGATCCAGCGATCGTCATATCCATACAGCGTTAGATTCATACCAATTTCACCGCACCCGCCTAGCGGCAGTATGCGCAAAGGTGGGCGGCGGCGGGGACGAAGTTGAACGCGTGGTGGATGCATCAGTTATGAAAAGCCTAAAAAGTAGTTCCTCAACTATACGGAAGGCAACGGCCGCTCACAATGATCACAACGTTGGATAACGGTGCTTCGCGAAAGCGCTTCCGGTACACTAGGCGCTCTATTTTTTGGCGGTATGGTCAGGCTTTCGTTGCCTGCGGCGCCGTTGCAATAAGTCAAGAGTACCTGTCATGTCCCACTATTACCGTTTAGTTGTTTCCTGCCCTGATCAGGTAGGCATTGTTGCCCGTGTATCCAGCTTTATCGCCCAGCAGGGGGGCTCCATTACCGAGGCCAGCCAGCACTCGGACCTGCAGACGGGCCGGTTCTTCATGCGCTATGAAATCCAGGCCGACTCGCTTGGCATGTCTGCAGAGACTTTGCGTCACGCCTTCGAACCGATTGCTGCCGAGTTCACCATGGAGTGGTCGCTGGTGGATACCCAGCAGCGTCGCCGTGTGGTGCTGATGGTTTCGCGGGAGTCTCATTGCCTGGTGGATCTGCTTTACCGCTGGCAGGCCGGGGAGCTGGATTGCGATATCGTAAGCGTCATCTCCAACCATGAAGACATGCGCTCGATTGCTGAATGGTACGGTATCCCGTACCACCATGTGCCGGTTGACCCGGATAACAAGCAGGCGTCATTTGCTGCCGTGCAGGAGCATATCGACAAGGCCCGCGCGGATTGTGTGGTGCTGGCGCGCTATATGCAGATATTGCCGCCGGCGCTGTGCCAGCGTTACGCAGGCCAGGTGATCAATATTCACCACAGCTTTCTGCCTTCATTTGCCGGTGCCAAGCCCTACCATCAGGCTTTTGAACGGGGCGTGAAGCTGATTGGCGCTACCTGCCACTACGTGACCGAAGAGCTGGATGCCGGGCCAATCATCGAGCAGGACATTCATCGGGTGAGCCATTGCCACACGCCCACTGATCTGGTGCGTTTCGGGCGCGATGTGGAGAAAGCGGTACTGGCACGCGGGCTACGCTGGCACCTGGAAGATCGCGTGTTGATTCACGGCAACAAGACCGTTGTCTTCAGCTAGGCACGATCGAAGCGCTTGGCGGCGTTTCATGCGTTGCAAAAAAAGCGGGCGGCCACTCGATGGCCGCCCGCTTTTTTGATGAGTAGTGTCAGGCGTGAGACAGGCTTTCGGGTCAACCCAACGCCTGGCCGTTACCACCGCGAATGACGCCTACACCCACGCCTTCGATATCCAGCGCCTGGGTACGCAGATCGATTTCGATAGGTGCAAAGTCAGCGTTCTCGGCAAGCAGCGTCACCTGATGGCCCTGACGCTTGAAGCGTTTGACGGTGACTTCGTCTTCCAGGCGGGCCACCACGATCTGCCCATCGCGCACGCGCTCGGTGCGGTGCACGGCCAGCAGGTCGCCTTCCAGAATGCCCACATCCTTCATGGAAAGCCCGCGCACGCGCAGCAGGTAATCCGCCTTGGGTGTGAAATACTCCGCCGGCAGTGGGCAGTAGCGGTCAATGTGCTCGGCGGCAAGAATCGGGCTCCCAGCGGCGACTTCGCCAATCACCGGCAGGCCAGCAGGCGGCAGTTCGCTGTTGGCAGGGGCAGGCGTCAACGAGTCGCTTGGCTCTGCCAGCTCCTGATTGGGTAGCCGGATGCCGCGAGACGTATTGCGGATGATGCGAATAACGCCTTTGCGCTCAAGCGCCCGCAGATGCTCTTCTGCGGCATTGGGCGAGCGGAAACCAAGGGCCTTGGCAATTTCGGCACGGGTAGGCGGGTAGCCGAACTCACCCATGGTTTTAACGATGAAATCAAAAACATTCTGTTGACGTGCTGTGAGTGGCCGCGACATACCAAACTCCATAAATGATGAAAAGACAGTCGGTATCTGCCTGCTTGATCAGTATGTGTTTAAGTATACAGTATGTTCCTCTGTCCAGTACATGCATAACGCGCCCTGTTTTCGGGGTAATACCAGTAGCTTAGAGCGCGTTTGAATTATCTGAAGCGTACTTCGTGGCAATTCGAAAGCGCTCGTCTTGTGCAGCATTGAGCCCGCCGGGGTTATGGCATACTATTTTGCCTTGTTTTAAACACTCGTTTCTCCGGAGGCCTCAATGGCACAATCTGATACGGTGTCACGCATTCTGGATACCGCCGAAGTGCTGTTTGCAGAGCGTGGTTTTGCCGAAACGTCGCTGCGCAACATCACTAGCAAGGCGCGAGTGAATCTGGCAGCCGTGAACTACCACTTTGGCTCCAAGAAGGCGCTGATCCAGGCGGTTTTCTCCCGTTATCTGGACCCCTTCAGCCAACGCTTTCACAGCGCGCTGGACGATCTTGAAGCGCGTTACGCCGACGGGGTAATTCCTCTAGAGGAGCTTCTGGAAACCATGGCGACCACGGTGCTGGCGGTGCCGGCCGAGCGCAACAGTCTGAAAGTGTTCATGCGCCTTCTGGGGCTTGCCTATAGCCAGGCTCAGGGGCATTTGCGCCGCCATATCCAGGCGCAGTATGGTGATGTCTTCACGCGCTTTACCGAACTGGTGCGCCGGGCGACGCCGGAACTTCCGGACGCCGAGCGCTTCTGGCGGCTGCATTTCATGCTGGGAACGGTCATCTTTACCCTGTCAGGACTCGATGCCCTGCGCGATATTGCCGCCAAGGATTACCACGAGCAGGTTACCGTTCGTGATCTGGTGCGCCGTTTGCGTCCTGTGGTCGTGGCCGCCATGAACGCTCCGTTGCCCCCTGAAATTGAAGAGGAGTCCCATGCCAACGCCCATCCTGGCTGAACTGCCGCCTATCGATGGCGGCTGGATCGAGATTGATACTGACTGCCAGCAGCTGCGCTGGTGGCAAGGACGCGAAGTGCTTTTTGAGTGCGCGGTCTCCACGGGTAAAGCGGGCATTGGCCAGCAGGAAGGCAGCGGCCAGACCCCGCATGGCTGGCACTACGTTCGTGCCGCCATCGGTGGAGGCCTTCCGGATAACGCGGTGTTTCGTGGCCGACGCTGGACCGGTGAAGTGTTCACCCCGGCGCTTGGCGAAGCGAACCCCGCGCGTGACTGGATACTGACGCGCATTCTGTGGCTCTGCGGGCTGGAAAAAGGCAGTAACCGCGGAGGTCAGGTGGATTCCCAGCGCCGCTATATCTATCTGCACGGCACGCCGCCGGATCAGCCCATGGGCACGCCGGCCTCGCACGGCTGTATTCGCCTGCGTAACCCTGACTTGCTGTATCTTTACGAGCGTGCTGTGCCCGGTACGCCGGTATGGCTGCACGGTAGCGCCGGCTGAGCATTGCCCACAAGGTTTTTTGACTCTCCTCGATGATCGTCTAAAATCGTCGGCCCTTTTGTTGGATTCTTGATAATGACGCAACCTATTGGCCCGGTCATGCTCGACCTGGAAGGACCGCAATTGACCGCCGCTGAAAAGCGCTTGCTGCTTGAGCCTGCGGTGGGAGGCGTGATCCTGTTTGGGCGCAACGTCGAAGACGCCTACCAGGTACGCAAGCTGTGCAGCGACATTCGGCACGTACGCGGGGACCTTCTGCTGGCGGTTGACCAGGAGGGCGGTCGCGTCCAGCGCATCAGAAAAGGCCTGACCCGCCTGCCGGCAATGGCGCGCATCGGTGAACGCTTTGTGCAGGACCCCGAGGCGGGGCTTGCGCTTGCCACCGACGCCGGCTGGCTGCTGGGTATGGAGATGGCGGCGTGCGGGCTGGATATCAGCTTTGCGCCGGTACTCGATGTGGAAAGCGGCATTTCCAGCGTCATCGGCGACCGCAGCTTCGGCAGTGACCCTCAGCAGGTCGCAACGCTTGGGGCGGCGTTTATCGACGGCCTGCACCAGGCGGGCATGGCCGCCATCGGCAAGCACTTTCCCGGTCATGGCGGTGTTGCCGCCGACTCCCACGTGGCGCTGCCGGTCGACGAGCGCTCCATGGAGGAGATCAAGCAGCGCGATCTCGTTCCTTTCACTGAATTAGCCGCCCAGCTGGATGGCGTCATGCCCGCCCATGTCATCTACCCGGCATTCGATACCCGGCCTGCGGGCTTTTCGCCCAGCTGGCTTGGCATGCTGCGTGAATCGCTTGGCTTCAAAGGCTGTATCTTTTCAGATGACTTGAGCATGGCCGGAGCGCACGAAGCCGGTGACCCAGGTGCTCGTGCTGAAGCTGCACTCACGGCCGGCTGCGATATGCTCCTGGTGTGCAATGACCGCACCGCCGCGCTTGAAGTACTGAAAGCCTGCGAGGGTGTGGCCACCAAACGACCCGCCAAACTGCGCTATGGGCGTGCCCGGCCTGATCTCGATGCGCTCAGTGCGCTGGGCCGATGGCGCCGCACCCACGCAAGACTTGAAGCTCTGGCCGAAAGCTGATCCTGCCGACCCTTTTTTATACCGCCACGTTTTTCGGAGTAACCCCATGTCCAAGATGGATAAAGAGGCCCTTGAGTCGTTGGACTCCATGCGCCAGTTGATGGATAACGCCGACTGCCTGATATCCCAGGAGCAGGTCGAACGCGCCCTGGACCGCATGGCTGAAGCCATTACCCGCGACCTGGGCGACAAGTTGCCGGTTTTCTACTGCGTCATGAACGGCGGGTTGATCACCACCGGCCATCTGCTGACACGCCTGGGCTTTCCGCTGGAAGTCGATTACCTGCACGCTACCCGGTATCGCAACGAGCTGCGCGGTGGCGAACTGTTCTGGCGGGTATCGCCGGAGATTCCCATGGCCGGTCGCCACGTGGTGATCGTTGACGACATTCTCGATGAAGGCTCTACCCTGGCCGCTATTCTGGCCTACTGTGAAGAAGCCCAGGCGGCCAGCGTTACCACGGCCGTGCTGGTTGATAAACAGCACGACCGTAAAGCGGTACCGGGCCTGAAGGCCGACTACTGCAGCCTGGAAGTTGCCGACCGCTATGTGTTCGGATTCGGCATGGACTACAAGGGCTACTGGCGCAATGCGCCGGGTATCTTTGCCCCGAAAGGCATGTAGCGCAAACGCCTAGCGAGGCGAGAAGCGCCTCGCTAGGCCCGTTTCGGCAATCATGCGGGTCGAAATTTCCTCAACCGAAAAGCGCGTCGCATCGATAAAGGGAATGTGCATGATGCGGTAAAGCGCCTCTGCCTGTTCCACTTCCTGCAGACACTGATCCATCGAGCTGTAACGGCTGTTGGGCCGGCGCTCGTTGCGAATGGCAGACAGCCTGCGCGCATCGATGGTCAGGCCAAACAGCTTGCGGCGGTGCGGGGCGAGCGCCTTGGGAAGCTTCAGCGTGCCGTCTTCGTCCAGGTCGTCTTCGGTCAACGGGTAGTTGGCCGCACGAATGCCAAACTGCAGCGCCAGATACAGCGATGTAGGGGTCTTTCCGCAGCGTGATACGCCTACCAGGATGATATCGGCCTTGTCGTACTGGTGCGTGCGCGCGCCGTCGTCGTTATCGAGAGCAAAGTGCACCGAATGGATGCGGTCCATGTACACGTCATCGCTGCCGATCGAGTGCGTCCGGCCTACGCTGTAGGATGAGCGCGTGGCCAATTCCTGTTCCAGCGGCTCGAGAAAGGTAGAGAAGATGTCCACCTTGAAGCCCGGCGCCTTTCGAATTTCATCACGAATCTGCTGATCGACGATGGTGTCGATGATGATCGGCTGCTGGCCGTCGCGTGCGGCGGTGGACTCGATAATCCTGGCAAGCGATTGCGCTTTCTCGAGCGTGTCGATGTAAGGTTTGGTCAGCATGTCGATCTCGACACCGCTGAACTGGGCAAGCAGGCTGCGCCCCAGGCTCTCGGCGGTGATGCCGGTGCCATCGGAAATAAAAAAAGCTGTCCGTTTCATAACCAGATCCGTAAGTAAGGGTAGTGGCCTATTGTGGGCGGCGCGCTGGTCAAGCACAACGTCTGGAGGGCGCTCGGCATACTGAGCGTACAAGACTACAAGATCTGCCCATAATCCCCGTATGTTGTAAAAATCCTCCACTCCCTTCGCTATTAGACCAATGGCGAATAAGGTAGCGCGGTGATAGGGTGTCACGATCAATGATTCGCGGTTTAACCGACTGCATCAACGTGTTACGCGAGGGGGTTGCGTGGAAGAGTACATTCTGTGGTTCGATCAGCTGGGCATGTCAGACGTCGAGCGCGTAGGCGGGAAGAACGCATCGCTTGGTGAAATGATTTCCAACCTGTCAGGCGCCGGCGTCACCGTTCCCGGCGGGTTTGCGACCACGGCGCACGCCTATCGTGAATTTCTCTCCCATGAAGGGCTTAACGAGCGCATCAACAGCACGTTGGCACGCCTGGATGTCGATGACGTCAAGGCACTGGCTGACGCTGGCCGCAACATCCGCCAGTGGGTTATCGACACGCCGCTGCCGCCCAATTTCGAGCAGGCGCTGCGACAGGCCTACGAGCAGCTTCAGCAAAAGCATCCGCAGCTGAAAGTGGCGGTACGCAGCTCGGCGACCGCGGAAGACCTCCCCGACGCCTCCTTTGCCGGTCAGCAGGAAACCTTTCTCAATATTGAAGGTTTCGACAACATCAAGCGCGCGGTCCACGAGGTATTTGCCTCGCTGTTCAATGATCGCGCCATTTCCTATCGCGTTCACCGCGGCTACGCCCACGAAAACGTGGCGCTGTCCGCTGGCGTACAGAAGATGGTGCGCTCGGAAACCGGCGCCTCCGGCGTCATGTTCACGCTGGATACCGAATCGGGCTACCGCGATGCGGTGTTCGTGACCGCCTCCTGGGGTCTGGGTGAAACGGTGGTGCAGGGCGCGGTCAACCCTGACGAGTTCTACGTGCATAAATCCACCCTGGCGGCGGGGCGCCCGGCGGTACTGCGCCGCAACCTGGGTTCCAAGCTGATCAAGATGGTCTATGGCCAGGACGCCAGTGCCGGCAAGTCCGTGGAAACCGTGGATGTGCCGCTGGCCGATCGCAGCCGCTTCTGTATCAACGACGAGCAGGTGATGGACCTTGCCCGCCAGGCGGTTACCATCGAGCAGCACTACGAGCGCCCCATGGATATCGAGTGGGCGCTGGATGGTGACGACGGCAAGCTTTACATCGTCCAGGCTCGCCCGGAAACGGTGGTTTCTCAGCAGGAAGGCGGCAAGCTGGAGCGTTTCCAGCTGCGCGAGAAGGGGCGCACGCTGATCACCGGGCGGGCGATTGGTCAGCGAATCGGCCGCGGTGCCGTGAAAGTGGTCATGAGCCCGGACGAGATGGACAAGATTCATGATGGCGACATTCTGGTCACCGACATGACTGACCCGGATTGGGAACCGATCATGAAGCGTGCCTCGGCGATCGTGACCAATCGCGGCGGGCGCACCTGCCACGCGGCGATCATCGCTCGCGAGCTGGGCATTCCGGCGGTGGTAGGTTGCGGCGATGCGACCCAGCAACTCAGAGAGGGCGCGGAAGTCACCGTCTCCTGTGCCGAAGGCGATACCGGTCATGTCTACGAAGGCCTGCTGGATTTCGACTGCAAGGTATCAAGCGTTGATGCCATGCCCGAGATCCCGTTCAAGATCATGATGAACGTGGGCAACCCGGATCGTGCATTCGGGTTTGCAAGCCTTCCCAATGCTGGCGTGGGCCTTGCCCGTCTCGAGTTCATCATCAACCGCATGATCGGCGTTCACCCCAAGGCGCTTTTAGACTACGCCACGCTGCCGGCGGATCTGCAGCAGGTGATCGACCTGCGTACGGCAGGCTATGCCGACCCGGTCAGCTTCTATGTCGACAAGCTGGTGGAGGGTATCTCGACCCTGGCCGCAGCGTTCTACCCCCAGCGGGTAATCGTGCGGCTGTCCGACTTCAAGTCCAACGAGTACGAAAACCTGATTGGCGGCAAGCTCTACGAGCCGGGTGAAGAGAACCCCATGCTGGGCTTCCGTGGGGCGTCGCGCTATATCTCGGACGCCTTCCGCCCGTGTTTCGAGCTCGAGTGTCGCGCGCTCAAGTACGTGCGTGAAGAGATGGGCCTGGATAACGTCGAGATCATGGTGCCCTTTGTGCGCACCACCGACGAGGCCAGGCAGGTCGTCGACCTGCTCGCTGACAACGGGCTGGCACGGGGCGGTGAAAGTGGCCTGAAGGTCATCATGATGTGCGAGTTGCCGGCGAACGCCCTGCTGGCCGAGGAGTTCCTCGAGTACTTCGACGGGTTCTCGATTGGCTCGAACGACCTGACCCAGCTTACCCTGGGCCTTGATCGCGACTCGGGGATCGTGGCGCACCTGTTTGATGAGCGCAATGCGGCGGTGAAGAAGCTGCTGGCCATGGCCATTCAGGCCTGCAAGGCCCAGGGCAAGTACGTGGGAATTTGCGGACAGGGACCTTCGGATCACCCGGATCTTGCCAAGTGGTTGATGGAGCAGGGAATCGACTCCGTATCGCTGAACCCGGATGCGGTACTCGAAACCTGGTTCATGCTGGCGGGTGAAACCATCAGCTGATCCTTCCCCGCAAGGCAGTTAATTGTGCCCGGCCATTGTGCCGGGCACTGGCGTTTTATAGGCTACGCTGTGGTTTTGGCTGCGGCCTTGATGTTCCGATTACCCAAGAGGATGTTGTGATGTCCCCAGCAAGAGCGAGTTTGACGCTATCTGGACTGCTTCTGGTACCGCTTTACAGTTTTGGTTTTACCTACGAAACGCCCTCTGTCACCCCGGAAGTGGGCTCAGGCTACGAAGAGAAACCGGGTTGGGCCACGGAGTCGTTTGCTGTCGCGGCGGCGAACCCCTTGGCGACCGACGCGGGCTATCAGGTGCTCAAGGCCGGTGGTAACGCCGTGGACGCGGCGATTGCCGTTCAGATGGTGCTCACCCTGGTGGAGCCGCAGTCCAGCGGTATCGGCGGCGGCGCTTTCCTGATGCACTATGACGGTACGGATATCCAGGCCTACGATGGTCGTGAAACGGCGCCCGGTGGCGCCACCGGCGAGCTGTTCATGGAAAACGGTGAGCCGCTGGCGTTCATGGATGCCGTGGCAAGCGGCCTTTCCGTAGGCGTGCCTGGTACGGTGCGCATGCTTGAGCAGGCTCATCGCGAACATGGCAAGCTGGATTGGGCGGAGCTTTTCGTACCGGCGATCACCCTGGCCGAAGAGGGGTTCGAGGTAAGCCAGCGCCTGCATACCAGCCTTGCCAGTGACGAAGCGCTGGCCAATGATCCATTGGCCGGTCAGTTCTACTATGACGCGGACGGTGAGCCGCTGGCGGTGGGCGATACGCTCAAGAACCCGGCACTCGCTGAAGTGCTGCGTCGCATTGCGTCTCAAGGTAGTACGGCCTTTTACGAAGGCGAGCTTGCTGAAGACATTGCCAGCCGCGTGCAGAACCATGAAGTACGCCCAGGCAGCATGACCCTTGAAGATATCAGCGGCTATGAAGCCGTCGAGCGTGAGCCTATCTGCACGCTTTGGCAGCAGTGGGAAGTTTGCGGCTTTCCACCGCCTTCTTCTGGGCATATCACCGTGATGCAGATACTCGGCATGCTGGATCAGCAGCCTCTGCTGGAAGCGCCACTGGATAACGGCGTAACAAGCAGTGGCTGGCTGCACCAGTTCCTGGAAGCGTCGCGGCTGGCCTTTGCCGATCGCGGCCGCTACATCGGCGATCCGGATTTCGTGGAAGCCCCCGGCGGCGACTGGACCTCCATGCTCGCGCCTGCCTATCTTGCCAAACGCAGCGAGCTGATCAGCGATACCAGCATGGGTGAAAACGCCGAGCCGGGTAACCCGGGCGAGCTTGACGTCACCTGGGCCTCGCAGCCGGATCAGCCCGAGTACGGCACCAGCCATATCAGCATCATCGACGCTGAAGGCAACGCCGTGGCCATGACGACCTCCATCGAGCAGGCGTTTGGTTCTCGCATCATGGCCGATGGTGGCACCGGCCTGCCCGGCGGCTATATGCTCAACAACGAGCTGACCGACTTCTCGTTTACCCCTGAGATCGACGGTGAACCCGTGGCCAACCGCGTCGAGCCCGGCAAGCGCCCACGTTCGAGCATGAGCCCGACACTGGTGTTCGATCAGGATACCGGCGAGCTGGTCGCAAGCCTCGGATCACCCGGCGGCGCGGCGATTATCCACTATACCGCCCGCACCCTGGTAGCCATGCGTGATTGGGGAATGAGCGCTCAGGAAGCGTTGAACCTGCCGCATGCGATTACCACCGGTGGTGATGTCTATCTCGAAGAGGGCCGTTTCCCCGAAGCTACCAGACAAGCGCTTGAAGCCTACGGCCATACGGTCAGCGAACGCGAGCTGACCAGCGGCCTTCAGGCCATTCGGGTGCTCGAGGATGGCACGCTGTTTGGCGGCGCCGACCCGCGCCGTGAAGGAGTGGTCATGGGGGAGTAAGCTTCACTGAGTTGATCAGTAACCCTGGCCGGCGCAGTATCACCCAGTGATACTGCGCCGTTTGCTTACTGGCGTAACCAGTTACGCAGCTTGACCAAAAGCAGGGCACCATCGCTGAGTTCGCGGCGCTCTTCGATCAGCTCGCGCAGGCGGTCGGGGTAGTCGGTAATGATGGCGTTCACCCCCAGGTCGATCAGCGTCGACATGCGCGCTCGATCATTCACTGTCCAGGCGTGTATCTCATAGCCGTAAGCAGCGGCCAGGCGAACTTCCTCCTCACTGATACGGTTGTGACGTAACCCCAGTGCGTCAAAGCTGCTGCGATCCAGCGTACCGGGCAAGATAAGCTGCGCGAGAAGCGTGACGCGAAGCTCGGGTGCATGAATCTTGATGTAGTTGACCAGCGCGGGCGACATGGTGGCCACGCGCATCTCGGTCAGCGCATCCGGAAAGCCACACTCGGCATAGGTGGTCGCGCCGCTGGTGCTGTTCGCCCAGCAGGCGTAGCGGGTATCGGTTTCGCGGCGCAACTGACCAATCACTGCATCGGCCAGAGCCTGCTCTGCATCCGCCGAGGCCTTCATGTCGATCATCAGGCCGGCGTGACCGCGTACTCGATCAAGCACTTCATCCAGCCCGGCAATCGGCTCTCCCTGAAAGGCATCGCCAAACCAGCTACCGATGTCATATTGCGCCAGCTCCGCACGGGTCAGCGCATTAAACTCACGGTTATCCCCGGTCAATCGTGCCATGCTGCGATCATGGTAGATCATCACCTCATTGTCGGCGGTCAGGCGCACGTCCAGCTCGACGTAATCAGCTTTATCCAGCAGCGCCTGCTCCACGGCAGAAAGAGTATTCTCCGGCGCGACCATGGAGCTTCCGCGGTGGGCGATCACTTCGACGTTATCGCGCAGCTCGAAACTGTTGAGTATCCACCAGGCCTGAAGCCCTGCAAACAGCAGCACGCTAAGCTCGACTGCCCAGGCAAACCGCCCTGGGGTAGCCGTTGCTGGCGGGGCAGCAGGGCGCGTTTCCTTGTGTGCCAGCTGAAGGTACAGGCAGGCCGAAAGCAGGGCGTTGGCCACGATGCCGATAAACGTGATCGCCAGGGTCAGCAGCAAGTAGCCGGTCAGGTAAGCAAACATGGCGGGAATCAACAGCGCATTATGCTCGGGCAGCCACCACAGAAGCGGTGTGACCAGGCTGTCAAAGGCCAGGGTGGTCAGAATCGGCAGCGCAATGACCATCAGCAGTACGACCAGTACGGCTGCGCCAATCGAGCGGTGCCAGCCACGGGTCAGGTAGACGCTGCGTTTCAGGGCGTTCAAGGGGCTTGCATTTTCGAGCGCCACCAGAGGCAGTGCCAACAGCCAGCGCAGGTAAAGCCTGGCCGCCAGGCCCATCCAGAGCAGCACCAGAGGTAGTGCGCAGGCGATGAAGTACCAGAGCACCGGTGGTTTGACGCGTTGCAGGTAGTAAGGGTCCAGTCCGCCAAGCCACAGGCTGTAGAGCCAGGCAAGGCCTGCCATGAAGGGGGCAAGCAGCAGAAGGTGCGTGCCAACCTGCAATATTACCAGCCCGGCTAACGCCGGCAGACGCCGGAAACTGAGCCATAGCGCTTCAAAGGCGAGGCGGTAGTGATTGCTTTTAGGGCGCACGGCAACCAGCAGCATGCCCGCCTGCTGCCAGTAGATGATCAGAAAGGTAAAGCCCAGTACCACCAGCATGCTTACAAGCCCAAGTGGGCTGAACAGCAGGCTGACCAACTCATCGTTGGTCACTACGGTGCGTCTTAACTGCGCAAGAAATCCCTGAGTGACCCAGCCGATCAATGGCAGAATCAGTGCAGAGGCAAGCACGGTGAAGAACAGGTGATAGGCGATCAAGGGGCGCAGATGGTCGCGCAACGTTCTAAGCAGGGCGGAGCCAAGGTGGGTCAGTGGCTGCATTGTCTTTTAAATCATGAGGATGAAGTAACAGAGTGGCAGCAACTTTCGGCCTTCGCAAGTTGACCTGCAGACCCAACAATAAAAACGCCCCACGACTTTAAAAAAGTGTGGGGCGTTCGGTCATCGACTCAGAAGCTATGAACGTTCATCCCTTCTGCGATGGTGCGAGCATCGGCGATAGGATGGTTACGCTTCTTGTGCAACCGGAATCACGTTTGAGGCGATCTTCTGATACTCCTCAATTTCGTGAAAGTTCATGTAACGATAGATCTCTCCAGCCATGGCGTCAAATTCGCTCATGTAGCGCTGGTACTCTTCAACACTGGGCAGGCGGCCTTCAACGGCAGCGACGGCCGCCAGCTCTGCTGAGGCCAGATACACGTTGGCCCCATCGCCCAGGCGGTTCGGGAAGTTACGTGTAGACGTAGACACCACGGTGCTTTTTGCAGCAACGCGCGCCTGGTTACCCATACACAGTGAACATCCCGGCATTTCCATACGCGCACCGGCACGACCATAAATGCCGTAGTAGCCTTCTTCGGTCAGCTGGTGCTGATCCATCTTGGTCGGCGGTGCCAGCCACAGGCGAGTTTTCAGGCTGCCTGCAGGCTGCTTTTCAAGCAGTTTACCCGCTGCGCGGAAATGACCAATGTTGGTCATGCACGAGCCGATAAACACTTCATCAATCTTCTCGCCCGCAACGTCAGACAGCAGACGCGCGTCGTCTGGATCATTAGGGGCGCAGAGTACCGGCTCCTTGATTTCCGCCAGGTCAATCTCGATCACTTCGGCGTATTCGGCGTCGGCATCGGCGCGCATCAGGCTCGGGTTGGCAAGCCATGCTTCCATGCCCTCGATACGGCGGCTGATGGTGCGCTCGTCGCCGTAACCGTTGGCCATCATCCACTTCAGCAGCGTGATGTTGGACTTCAGGTATTCAGTGACGCTCTCGTCAGACAGGGTAATGGTACAGCCAGCAGCAGAGCGCTCGGCGGAGGCGTCAGAAAGCTCGAACGCCTGCTCGACGGTGAGGTCTTCAAGCCCTTCGATTTCCAGTACTCGGCCGGAGAACGCATTCTTCTTGTTGGCCTTGTCAACGGTGAGAAGACCCTGCTTGATACCGTAAAGCGGAATGGCGTGAACCAGGTCGCGCAGAGTAACGCCTGGCTGACGCTTGCCTTTAAAGCGCACCAGCACGGATTCCGGCATATCCAGCGGCATGACGCCGGTAGCGGCGGCAAAGGCCACCAGGCCAGAGCCTGCCGGGAAGGAGATGCCCAGCGGGAAGCGGGTGTGCGAATCGCCACCGGTACCTACGGTGTCAGGCAGCAGCATGCGGTTCAGCCAGCTGTGAATGATGCCATCGCCCGGACGCAGGGAAACACCGCCGCGGTTCATGATGAAGTCGGGCAGGGTGTGGTGCGTATCCACATCCACCGGCTTCGGGTAAGCGGCGGTGTGACAGAACGACTGCATGACCAGGTCCGCCTGGAAGCCCAGGCAGGCCAGGTCCTTCAGCTCGTCACGGGTCATTGGGCCAGTGGTGTCCTGGGAGCCAACGGTGGTCATCTTGGGCTCGCAGTACATGCCAGGGCGAACGCCGTCCAGGCCGCAGGCCTTGCCGACCATCTTCTGCGCCAGGGTGAAGCCGCGGCCGGTATCCTTGGGCTGGTCAGGCAGACGGAAGACGTCAGAAGGCTCAAGGCCCAGAGACTCACGCGCCTTGCCGGTCAGGCCGCGGCCGATGATCAGGGGAATACGGCCGCCAGCGCGTACTTCGTCCAGAATCAGCTGCGTCTTGAGCTCGAACGTGGTGATGACCTCGTCAGTGCCGTGCTTGCATACCTTGCCTTCGTAGGGGTAGACATCGATGACATCGCCCATTTCCAGCTTGGACACGTCAAGCTCGACCGGCAGTGCGCCGGAATCTTCCATGGTGTTGAAGAAGATCGGTGCGATCTTGCCGCCAAAGCAGAAGCCGCCAGCACGCTTGTTGGGCACGTAAGGAATATCATCGCCAAAGAACCACAGCACCGAGTTGGTGGCGGACTTGCGCGAGGAACCGGTACCTACCACGTCGCCCACGTAGGCAACCGGGAAGCCTTTGGCCTTGACTTCTTCGATCTGCTTGAGAGGGCCCATGCTGCCAGGCGCTTCAGGCACGATACCGTCGCGCTCATTCTTGAGCATGGCGTTGGCGTGGAGCGGGATGTCCGGGCGTGACCAGGCATCCGGTGCCGGAGAAAGGTCATCGGTATTGGTTTCGCCGGGTACCTTGAACACGGTAAGCGTGATCTTTTCTTCCAGGGCCGGCTTGGACAGGAACCACTCGGCCTCGGCCCAGGACTGAATGACATCCTTGGCGACGCTGTTACCGTTCTTGGCGCGCTCTTCGACGTCATGGAAAGCATCGAACATCAGCAGGGTGTGCTTGAGCTGTTCGCCGGCTTCGCGGGCAAGCTCTTCATTATCCAGAAGCTCGACCATTGAGACGATGTTGTACCCGCCCTGCATGGTGCCCAGAAGCTTGACCGCATGAATCTTGTCGACCAGCGGCGAGGTAGCTTCGCCCTTGGCGATAGCGGTAAGAAAGCCTGCCTTGACGTAGGCGGCTTCATCAACGCCGGGCGGAACACGGTTGGTGATCAGGTCAAGAATGAACTCTTCTTCGCCGGCCGGGGGATTTTTCAAAAGCTCAATCAAGGCGGCAACTTGCTCGGCGTTTAAAGGCTTGGCGGGTACGCCCTCGGCGGCGCGTTCCTCGACATGTTGGCGATATGCTTCAAGCACGTTGGGGCCCTCTCATCTGCTTTATGGTGGCGAACGCACGATTTCACGGTGTTTGAGCGCGCGCTCGGACACATGACATACGCTTGACAAACAGCGTCTGGTTGGATGGCGGGGATTCTACGGGAAACTGTCGACAATGTTAAGAAGAAGGCATCAGCCTGCCTCTTGTACTTTCTGCTAAGCCTTATCTGCTAAGCCCTTTTGCAATGTGCTGAGTACTTGTGCCGGATGCTTGTGGCAAGCGTAAGGTTAAGTATGAAAGGCGATGGACCTCGGGGTTTGCCGTTTTTTTGCTATCAGGCTAAGTATTTTTACGATAAAACGTTTAAGGTGAAACAGGACGCACGCCGATTAAAGACGTGATGGGTGTGATTGATGTAACACCGCGTTACCATAGCTCAAGGACTAGACGTCCAGGCCACTTCCCGGGGCGGCGGCCATCGAGGGCTCGAACCTATCGAGCCAGATATTAGCGTTGGATGCGACAAGAAATGATAATAACTAAAGTTAGCGGCTTGCATGAATTCATCAGGTAGAGCCGCCAACGGGGAGAGCGCCTGTGGCGTTAGTGATTCGTACCATTGTGAGAAAGCGCTCGGAATACTGTTATGTCACTACCATTAGCTGAACTGAAAACGGCGGGGCACGAGCTCAAGGCAGACGACCTGCTGCCCGAGAGCCTGAATGCGTTTCTCGCCTGCCCAACGCCGGATAGCTGGCTCCAGTGGGCGTTGGATAATCCTGAAACACTCCTGATCGATCATGCTCAGTGCGAAAAGAAGGCAGCTTCCACTGCCATGAGCCTGCTGTATCGCTACGTGGACCAGCCGCTGCTGCTAAGCAAGATGTCCCAGCTGGCCCGGGAAGAGCTTTTACATTTCGAGCAGGTGGTGGGGTTGATGGAAAAGCGTGGCGTGGCTTACCGTCATCTGACCGCCTCGCGCTACGCCGAAGGCCTGCGCCGCCATCTGCGCAGTAACGACCCTGAACGGCTGGTGGATGTACTCATCATCGGTGGCTTGATCGAAGCACGCAGCTGCGAACGTTTTGCTCGGCTGATTCCCTATCTGGATGAGGAACTGGCCAGGTTCTATCGCACGCTGGTGAAGTCCGAGGGGCGTCATTTTGAGGACTATCTTCTGCTTGCCCGCCAGCAAACCAAGGATTCCATTGATGAAAGAATCGCTTTTTTTGTCGCCCGGGAAGCCGAGCTGATAACGTCACCCGATACGGCTTTTCGTTTTCATAGCGGTGTGCCTGCTTAAGCGCCGCTCGCCCAGGCAGGATATGTACCATGCGCGATGCTTGTGAGTCTGATCAGCTAGTTCTTTTTGGCCATTTTGCCCTTTCCAGGGGCGATGATGTGCTGACCCACTTCAGCTATGACAAGGTCAAGGCGCTGCTGGTGTATCTGCTGCTTCATCGTCAGCCGGTCAACCGCGCGGTTCTGGCCGAGCTTTTATGGCCAGACCAGGGGTTGTCATCCGGCAGAACCAACCTGCGCCATGCGCTGCACTGCCTGCGTCATTCGCTGGGTAGCCAGGCCGATCAGGTGCTGACTGTTTCGCGTCAGACCATCGCGTTTCAGATGCCGCCCAACTGGCGAGTTGACCTGCACGAGCTACAGCAGTTGCTGGAAGGCCCGCGGGACCTGACAACGCTTGAAGCAGTGCTGGCGTGCTATCAGGGCGACCTGGTTGAAGAACTTCAGTTGGCGAGCTGCAGCGAGTATCAGCGGTGGCTGGTGCAGGTGCGCAACGAATGGCGCCAGCGCGTGATCCGCTTCGCCGAGCAGGCGCTGGAAACTTCCGATGAAGCGCCCGATGCCATGCTCGAAGGGCTGGTCAGCCGCTTTTCCGGCTATGCGCCGTTTCATGAGCGCCTGGTGCGCCAACTTGCCGAGCAGAATCAGATTGCCGCCGCGCACGAGCAGTACAACGGCTATCTGCAACTGCTGGCGCTTTCCGGCCAGCAGCCTGAACCCAGCTTTCTGCAGCTCGCAAGCTACTGGTCCGATGGCTCTCACGACCCGCGCGCCATGAGCCCGCAGGGGGCTTTTTCACGCGTGCTGGCAGCAGACAGCAAGCCGCTGCGCGATGATGAAATCGAGCTTCGCCAGCTCTCCGTCATGGCGATTCGGTTACGCCTCAAGGGCGATTGGCAGGAGCGTTCGGCCACGCGTAACTGCCTGGCACTGCAGCTTGAGCTGCTGCGCTGGCTGGAGCAGCAGTGTCACCACCTGGGCGGGTTCTGGCTGCCAGGCGCAACCGGAGGGCTGGGGCTTGCCTGTTTTGGCACTCACGGGCCGGCTCATCAGCTGGCGGAGCTGGTGGCCCTTTACGAGCACTGCCAGCAGGCGCTTCCCCAGGAGTCGGCGCGTCACTGGGAGGGCGAGAATGGACCGCCTACCTTTGAACTGGCCGCCGGTTTGCACAGCGGGCGGGTGGTGTATCTCGCCGAGCGCCAGTTGGCCGACCCGCTAGGCCAGGTAACCCAGGTGGCGCTTGAGCTGATGAGTGCGGCTGAAGGCAGCGAGCTGGTGATCTCTCAGGAGGCCAGCCAGCATATGCCTCCGGCGCTCGATCTGCAGCCGCGCCTGGTGTCGCGCCTGGTGGCAAGCGACGGGCGGGTGCGCTTGCGTGCGCTGGTGCTGGGCCAGAATGAAGGCGGGCGTGATGCGCTGCCGCCGAGCCTGGTGGGTCGGGAAACCTCGCTGCGCACGCTGCGCGATGCCCTGGCTCGGGCGGGCATTGGGCTGCGCCAGAGTGTGCTGGTGCGCGGCGCGTCGGGAATGGGCAAATCCGCGCTCATGGTCGGGTTTCGTCAGCTTGAGCTGAGCCGCGATGCGTCGATCTGCTGGCAGCCCACCACGCGGCTATCGGTGCTCGAGCCCTACGGTATCGCCCGCAGCCTGGTAGCCTGGTACCTGGATGCCGCGCCTACGCTTGAGAGTCTGCATGCCTTGCAGGCAAGCCTTGAGTTGAAGCCTTTGGAAGAGGGGCGTCAGCACTTGCTTGAAGAGGCGCTAGGCGTTCGTGACGTTCATGAGATTACTCAGCTGGCCCAGAATGGCGAGGCGGTCGAGCTTGTGGTGCAACTGCTGCATCGTCTGGTCGATCGCCAGACCCAGGAGCGCACGCTGGCACTCATGGTGGATGATCTGCAGTGGCTGGACGAACCCTCCTTCAAGGTATTGGCCGGGCTGCAGGCGCGCCTGCCCATCAACACAGCCTTCATGCTGATCGCGAGCCATCACGGCCGCGAAGCGCTGCCCGTGAAGCTTCACTGGGACCAGCAGATCACTCTAGGGCGGCTCGATGTCCTGCAGTCATCGCGGCTGCTGTCCCAGCTGTCGAGGCGGTATCGCATTCACCTGAGCCCACGGCTGCGTAATCAGATCATCGAGCGCTGCGACGGCGTGCCCCTGTATCTGCAGGAGATTTGCCGGCGCCTGGATATGGATCGGCGTGAGGGGCGCAGCGTGCAGTTCGACGAGCTGCCCAAAGGGCTGCTCGGCCTGCTGGCCAGCCGTATCGAGCAGTTGGAGGCCGACCGCTCGATCGCTCACGTGGCGGCCGTGCTGGGTAAACGCTTCCGGCTGGACTTTCTGCTTGAATGCAGCGGTTGGGAGGCGTCGAGGCTGGCCCAGGCCATCGAGCATATGCGTCAGCTCGAGATCATCGAGCCTGTGCAGAAGGAAGTGGGTGAGCAGGAGTACCAGTTCATCCATCAACTGCTTCAGGAAGCGGCCTACCTGTCCTGCCCGCGCGATGTACGGGTGAAGCTTCATCAGCAGGTGGTCACGCTGATTGAAGAGCGCTTTCCCATGTGGATCAGCCGCCATCCGGGGGACTTTGCGTCTCACCTGCGCCGTAGCGGCCACTACGCCCGTGGCGCGCGCTACTTCGAACTCTCTGCCCGTGAGGCGCTCAAGGCCAGCGCTAACCGCACGGCGCTGCGCATGGCCGATGCAGGGCTTGCCAGCCTGCGTCACGTCGAGCATGAAATCGAGCGTGAGGTCAGCCTGCTGACGGTACGCGGCCAGGCGGCCTTCGCGCTTGAAGGCCACGGTTCGCCCACGGCGCACGAAAGTTTCGTTCGCGCCCGAGAGCTGCTGCGCGAATCGGGCCGCGATAGCCTGGATGACCCTGAAGAGCTTGAGCAGGTGTTTCTGGTCAAATGGGGGCTGTGGGTCGGGCGCAGCCAGCGCTACGCCCACGCGGATGCCTTCGCGCTGGCCTCGACTCTTGCCGACATTGCCGAGCGCCTGGAAGATCCACGCTATCGAAGGCTTGCTGACTATGCGCGTGCCCAGTGCGAATACTGGGCCGGGCGCATCCAGCAGGCCCATGATCATCTGGATGAAATCGATCCACTCAATGTCCAGATGATGATCGAGTGGCTGCCGTTTTCCGATCATCCGCAAGTCACGGCTGCTTGCTTTCAAGGCTGGGCGCTATGCCTGCGCGGTGACTACCAGCGCGCCGAGCGCCAGGTGTCGGCGGCGCTGCGCCTGGCAGAAAAGATCGGCCACCCGGGTACGCTGGCCATGGCCCACATGTTTGCCGCCGCCCTGTACCGCCAGTTGGGCCATGTACATCTGGCCGCGCGCCAGGCAGAGTACGCCGCCGCTATCAGCGGCACGCCGGATCTGCAGCTATGGCAGATCTCCGCGCAAGCGGTAATGGGCTGGCAGCGCGCGCTGGCAGGGGACGCAGGCGGGCTCGCTCATCTGCGCGAGAGCCTCGATCAGATGAGTGAGCTCAAGGGGCGTGACCGCTACCAGCGGCCTTCTTTATGGTATATCGATGCGTGCATGACGCTTGGCGAGCTGGATACCGCCGAGGGGTATATCGATCACTGCCTGGTCATTGCCCGAGAGCGGACCACGCTCTTTTTGCCTGAACTGGCAACGCTACTTGCCAAGGTACGCCAGCGGTTGGGCCGGCCGGCCGAGGAAGTTCGCTCGCTTGGCGAGATGGCGATCATGCAGGCCCGCGAGCATGGCAATCGCCACCATGAACTGGCAGCGCTCGAGTTCTGGCTTACTCATATCGAACCCGCCGACTCGAAGGCCAGGGAGGCTTTTCGTCATTTGCTGGGTGATGTGAGCCATAGCGATGCGCCGGTGCTGGTGCGCTGGGCGAGCCTGCTGGACCGCCGTCTGGCCCAGCCGGTGGATATCGAGGGTTAAGCTGCAAAGGCTGCTATGGGCGCTAGCCGGTAGCTGCCTCAAGATAGGTCAGCGTGGCGAGCGCCTGATCCCGGTGCTCGCCGCACACGCTGGCCTCGAACTGAAAATGCCCGCACACGGCGGGCCTTTCCGGGGTGCCGAATAGCTTGCACAGATTGTGATCATCCAGCTGCACGCAGCGAACCCCGGCAGGCTTGCCATCCGGCATGCCGGGGATCGCGGAGCTGATGGAGGGTGCAATGCAGCAGGCGCCGCACCCCGCGCGGCAGCCGGTGCTCTGCTTGGCAATGAGGTCTGCATCGTTCATGGGGCAGATTCTGCAAACGCACCCTTGTTGATACCTTCAAATGCCTGCACACGGGTCGCCTGCCCGGTATCCCGCGCTAGGCTGCGAGCCAGCCAGATAGCGATATTCTCGACCGTGGTCGGGCCGGGCAGCACGGCGCAGCGGCTTATGGGAAGGCGGATCAAGAACTCGCCCTGGGCGGCCTGATAGCGGCAGGTCAGGGTTTCATCATCCTGGTCTTGAATATCTGCCTGTTCGAGCAGGTAGCGGTTATCCAGCCAGTCCGCCCAGCGCGCTTCAAGCGCTGGCTGGCGCTGACCAGATTGCCAGATTGCCAGCCGTGAACGGTGGCCATGGGCAATGCGCTGGCAGTTACCCTGATGACGCTTCAGACCGTGGGTATAGCCGTAAGCCGCCCCGTCAATCGCCTCATCGCTCAAGGTGAGCGTGACCCGGTCAACGTTGGTGGGGCGCTGGTCGGTCAGCTCGCCACTCAAGTGGCTTGCAACCTGTTCAAGGGTAATGGCTTCCCAGGGAAGCAGGCTGAACGCCTCTGCCGGGCCGCGCACTTCCATGGCGTAGGGGGTTGTCGTGCGAATGCACAGGCCTTCCTCGCATTCACTGATACTGATGCCCGGCGCGTTGGCGGGCACCAGCAGGGTGTGGTCCAGCCCGCTATCCAGCGTGCGCTTGATCCAGGGTTTGACTTCGCCGAAGTCGAACAGCATGCCGTCTTCGCCAAGCGCTCCTTCCAGAAGTGCATCTACCTGCCAGCTACAACCTACCAGCCCGCGCTCAGCGCACCATAGCGTGACATCAATATGGGTTAACTGATTTACGAATAAAGCCATTAGTCAAACCCTGCGATCTTGTGCGTTTGAAGAGAGAGGCGCCACTGCGGGTTCGCCATACAATACTCGGTGGTATTGGCTACATGGTCGGGCTGCTGTGCCAGAAAGCCCAGATCCATGGGCTGCAGGAAGAAGTGCTTGAAGGCCAGCTCGCTGAAGAGCTCGGGCGGCGCATCTGCCTGTGGGTAGACAAGCTTCAACTCATCGCCCTGGGTAATCGCCAGTGCATTACTGCCCTTGGGACTGACGCATACCCAGTCGATACCGGACGGTGGCAACAAGGTGCCGTTGGTTTCAACGGCGATTTCAAAACCGGCTTCATGCAGCGTGTCGATCAGCGCCTTGTCCAGTTGAAGCAGCGGCTCTCCGCCGGTGAACACGACATAGGGCGTGGCGTTTCTGGCATTTTCCGGCCAGAGCGCCTGGATGTGGGCGCCCAGTTCGGCGGCGCTTGCAAAACGCCCGCCGTTGACACCGTCAGTACCGATGAAATCCGTATCGCAGAAGGTGCATTTGGCCTGGGCGCGGTCCGCTTCGCGGCCTGACCAGAGGTTGCAGCCGGTAAAACGGCAGAAAACGCTGGCGCGCCCGGCCTGGGCACCTTCGCCCTGCAGGGTATAGAACGCTTCTTTGACGTGATACATCAGCCGTTCACCTGATCCGTTGAGGCGTAAGCCAGGGGGTCGGTGGCATTATTGGCCGCAAATGCCTCCAGGCGCTCGCGGCAGCTGCCGCACTTGCCGCAGGCAAGCGCACGGCCTTCGTAGCAGGTCCAGGTATGCCGGTAATCAAGTCCCATCGACAAGCCATCGCGCAGAATCTCGGCCTTGGTGGCCTTGAGGTACGGGGCGTGCAGGACAACGGGCTCGAAGTTGGCAATGCCTGCTACCTGATTCATGGCCTCTACAAACTCAGGCCGGCAGTCTGGGTAAAGCACGTGATCGCCGCCGTGGGCGCCGTAATCCACGCGTTCTGCGCCAATGTTGACCGCCTTGGCAATCGCCAGCGAAAGCAGAATCATGTTGCGGTTTGGCACAACGGTGGCGCGCAAATTATCATCGGCGTAGTCGCCATCGGGCATGGCTTGCGTCGCATCGGTCAGAGCGGAGCTGTCGATCAGGCCATGAATGGCGCGGATGTCGACCACCTGATGGGGAACGCCCAGCTGTTGGCAAACCTGGGTCGCTACTTCCAGCTCACGGGCATGACGCTGCCCGTAATTGAAAGACAGGGCGTGAACGTTCAGCCCTTCGCGCAAGGCGCGGTGCAGCACCGTATAGGAATCCATGCCGCCAGAGTAGATGACGACAGTAGCGGGTGCAGCGGGAGAGGTAGAAGAAGTGTTGGACATGCTGGATACTCATTAGTCGGAGAATTTTTCGTGCAGGTAGACTGCACAAAATGCCGGGGTCCGGTCCGGGAGGGCGGAGTTTACGCAAACAGAACGCATCTGACCAGTCGTAGTCCGATGGGTTGCTGTTTCTGGTTTGATCGCTTGCGGGTCACAACCTGCTAAGCTCATATTTTAGTGCGGTTAGAGGGAATCATGGCCACCATAGAACACAGTGAAATCATCAACGCTCCGCCCGAAGAGGTGTTTGAGCTACTGCGCCGAGTGGAAGACTTTGCCGACTATTCGGACCTCATCCGCTCGATCGACGCGTTAGGGAACGACCGCTATCGCTGGCACGTGCGCGCCGTGGGCATGGACTGGGCCTTTGAAGTAGCCGTGACCGAAATAAAGCCGCCCCATGTGCTGGCCTGGGAATCACTGGATGGGGTCAAGAATCAGGGTCGTTACCATCTTCGCGAAGTGCCCGAAGGCACGGAAGTATCGCTGACGCTGAGCTATGAAATCCGCAACCGCTTGATGGAAAAAGCCGTCAACAAGGCGGCCAAACCGCTGGTAGGCAAGGTCAGCCGGCAGATTCTGGAGCGCGTCGAGGCGCGCCTGAATGGGTAGAGCAGGCCGCTACTGGAAGTGGATAGCAGGTAGTCTCTTCATCGTGCTGTTGATGGGCGCGTGGATCTGGTACTCACCGGACTTGATGGCCTTGAAACAGCGCGTGGCGCCTTTTACTCACCACCCGGCGGTTATCGCCGGTTTGGTTGTGCTCATGGGGCTTACGCTGGCAGTAGGCTTGCCCGGCAGTATTGGCCTGTGGTTGATTGCGCCTTTCTACCCGCCATTGGTGGCAACGGCCATGTTGACGCTGGGAAGTGTCGCCGGCGCGCTGGGTGGCTATCAGTTGGCGGCGCGTACCAGCGCTCGCTGGCAACCAAAAGGATTGACGCTTCGCGTCATGCAAATGCTTCAGGCCAGAAGTGACCTGTTAACCCAGTGTGCGCTGCGTGTTCTGCCTGGCTTCCCGCATGCTGTAATCAACTTTGCAGCCGGCTTGAGCCGCATATCCTTGTCCGGGTTCCTGCTGGCGGCGGCGCTTGGACTGACCGTAAAATGGGGCGTGTACAGCAGCGCTATCTACGGTGCGCTGGAGGCGATAGAGGAGGAGGATGCGCTTCAATTTGACGTGCTGTTGCCGCTTCTAGCCTTGACCATGCTGCTGTTGGCGGGCGCCTGGTTCAAGCGCCGCTCTCAGGCGGCGCCCAAACGCTGATGCATTAGTTGTCCTGATGCATCGCGACATCCAGATGATCGACCAGCTCGGCCCAGTCGGCATCTTCTTCAATGGCTTCGCGAAGGAATTCGGCCTGGCCCTCATTCCAGCACGGCGCATCGGCCAGCGCCACGTCTTCAGGCAGCGGGCGATGACGCTTGATAAAGTGTTCGATCGATTCTGAATCCGAGGGCAGGCCCAGCTGTTCGAACAGGTCGCTGAAAAAATGCACTGGCTTTTCCATAAAAATACGCTCCTTCAAGTGGTTACCCTTGTTAACCATAGCGTAATCCTGAAAATGCGCCACCGTTAGCGTTCACCTACCAAGGCAGTCAGAAAGCGCTGGCGCCGATGTTCAAGCCCGCCGGGCAGGGCCAGCAGGTGTGTCAGCTTGGTATACGCGGCTTCCGGTGTCATGGCATCACCCGACAGTACGCCCGCCTCGGCAAGCCCGTGGCCGGCGGCGTAAGCGCCCATGTGCACGCTGCCTTCGGGGCAAAGGCTGATGGCCGTCAGCAGCTTGCCTTCGCCACTGGCAACGGCCAGCGTATCCAGCAGGGCCGGGTCGCTGGGTAGATTACCCGCTCCCCATAGCTGAAGCACTGCCCCTTTCACCCGCGAATCACCCAGCCAGGCCTCCAGTTGCCAGGCGGCCATGCCTGGCCAGAGCGCTATCCGAATTACTTCGCCCTGATGCAGCCCTTGGTAATCGGGAAGCTCAAATCGCGGCGCCCCGCGCTGTTGAACGCCAAGCCCTCGGCTTGGGTAGTAGACAAAGTCGTCACCCACGCGCTCACCCAACAGCGGATAGCTCGGGGTGGTAAACGCATCGGGCGCCTCGCTATGCTGCTTTATCGAGCGCACGCCGCGCATCAACCGGTTGGCAAAGTAGATCGCCACTTCCTGAAGCCCGTCAGTGGCAGCAAAGCGCAAGGCACCGTGCACGTTATCCAGCGCGTCACTGCCCGGCGCTTCCAGCGGCAGCATGGCACCGGTCAATACCACCGGACGATCCAGACCCTGAAGCTGGTAGGCCAGGCTTGCAGCCGTCCAGCTCAGCGTATCGGTGCCGTGAATGACCACAAAGCCACGATAGTCGGTCAGGCGGGCAGCGATATCTCGGCCAAGCGTTTGCCAGTTAAGCGCGGTGGCCGCACTCGAGTCGATCAGGGGGGAGTAGCTGATCACATCATACGCGGGCAGTGCCTGTTGCTGGGCAACCGGCAACTGGCCAAGCGCTGATGCGAGGCGCTCAGCAAAATCGCCCCCCGGCACCAGGCCGCCGTCGGCAGGCAGCATGCCGATGGTGCCGCCGGTGTAGATAATCAGCAGGCGTTCATGAGTGGGGGCGGCGTAGGCTAAGGAGGTGAGCGTACTCATCGCAGAGTTACCTGACTTATGTTCGAAGTGGGGGGGTGGTTAGTAACGGTGCACTTGCAGGGTACTGTCTTGATCATCCAGACGATGGTTGCGCCCGGCCAGCAGCGCCAAACCGCAGCAGATGCCTACCAGTGCGATCAGCAGCCAGGCGATATAATCGGCATGCACGCCGGCTTGAAGCAGTAAACCTACTCCAAACGGCCCCAGCGCTGCGATGACGTAACCGCCACCCTGTACCAGGCCCGAAAGCTGGCCTGCCAGGCGTGAGTTCGAAGTGCGCAGTACCAGCAGGGTCAACGCCAGGCTAAAGCTTCCGCCCTGACCAAGGCCCAGCAGGATGGCGCCGGGCCACTTCCACGCCAGTGGTGCTACCAGCAGCATCCAGAGGCCGGTGGCGGTACTCAGCAGTACCAGCAGCAGTGCCGGGCGCTGGTCTCGCCCCAGGCGGGCAAGCCAGGGGGCACCCAGTGCCGACACCAGCTGACACATGATAGAGACCGCCATGGTCCAGCCAGCGCTGGCCTCATCATACCCACGATCCAGCAGCAGAGTCGGCAGCCAGCCAAACACGATATAGGCCATGGAGGATTGAATGCCCATGAACAGCATGACTTGCCAGGTAAGCGGCTTGCTCAGTAACCGAAAGAGGCCGGTGGGCGCCGCCTGGAGAGTGCGCGTGCGGGTATTGGGCATCTGGAAGTGCCAGAGCGCCAGGGCCAGAAGTGCCAGCAGCGACCAGCTCATCAGGCTGGCCTGCCAGCTTCCAAGCCATAGGGTAAGCGGAACGCTGAGCCCCGCGCCCAGCGCGCCACCCAGACAAAGCGCCATGGTGTAAAGGCCCGTCAGCAGATCAGCGCTTTCAGGCAGTTCGCGTTTTACCAGTGCCGGCAGCAGCGTGCCGCTGATGCCGATGGCGCCACCCGCCATGGCCGAGCCGATAAACAGCACACCGGGCAGCGGCAGGCCGCGTAGTATCAACCCGGCTGCCAGCAGCAGAAGTGCAGCGCTCAGCGCCCGTTCGCTGCCCAGGCGCTGGGCCAGCAGTGGTGCCAGCGGTGCACTCAGTCCTAGAAACAGCACGGGAAGTGTGGTCAGCACGCCGGCAGCGGCAGGAGAAAGACCGGCGGTTTCCTGAAGGCGGGCAAGCAGGGGGGCAACAGAAGAGAGGGCGGGGCGCAGGTTCAGCCCCACCGCTACCATCAATAGAATGAACGTGACAGACCGCCGGGAAAGCATGCCGGTCTTACTTCAGATGAGGGCGCAAGTCACCGCGTACGGCGTCAAGGAGAGTAATGAAGTGGTAGTCCTGGGGTGTTTCCAGGCAATCAACCCGAACGCTTGTGCGCATGCCCTTGTTGATGTCCAGCTTGTCGAAGATTTCCAGCGTCACTTTCTGTGCTGGCTTGTCACCTGGCGCCATGATGCCATCTTCCAGGGAAAAGGTTTCGATCAGGGTGGCGCGCACGCGGGTGCTGTTGTCCTCGCTCAGGACACGGCGAATGAACAGCCAGCCTTCGCAGGGCAAGACCTGGTTGTTATCGCGCTCACGCAGGAAAAGCGTGCGATAGCAGGCGCCCTCCGTGGACGCTTTTTCCGCCATGCTGCGATACGCCTGGACGACCTGTTTCGAGGAAGCGCGGGCATCTTCTAGACGTTGCGAAATTCCTTGGTGCTCACGGCTAAGCTGTTCTTGACGCTGAAAGGTAAGCCACTGACGGTATTCAGCAATGTGTTGAGATGAGGACATGATCGCTCCCTGAAAATGTAGTCTTTGAGGCATCGGAATATGCGAAGGGAGGTAACCATCGCATATTCCTTGCCAGCGGGCTAGCGGCGCGCGCGGCGGCGGCGTTCACCGCTGGGTTTAGCTGCATCGCTTGCGGGTTTGCGACGAGCCTGAGGCTGGCGCTGCTGACGGCGACCATTCTCGATAGGCTCTGGCTTGATACTGGGATCAGGCTCGAAGCCCGGCTCGATATGCTTGGGCAGGTTCTGCTTGATCAGCCGTTCGATATTACCAAGCAGGCCGTGCTCATCCACACAGACCAGCGACACCGCTTCACCGTTGCTGCCGGCGCGGCCGGTGCGTCCGATACGGTGCACGTAGTCTTCTGCCACATTGGGCAGGTCAAAGTTGACCACGTGGGGAAGTTCGCTGATATCCAGCCCGCGCGCGGCGATATCGGTGGCTACCAGCACCTGCAGGTCTCCGCTCTTGAACGCGCCCAGCGCCCGCGTGCGTGCGCCCTGGCTCTTGTTGCCATGAATCGCCATGGCAGGAATGTCCTGCTTGGAAAGCTGTTCGGCCAGCCGGTTGGCGCCGTGCTTGGTGCGCGTAAACACCAGCACCTGGAACCAGCCGTGGCGCTGGATAAGATGCGCCAGCAGCTCGCGTTTCTTTTCGCGGTCAACGCGGTAGACGGCCTGTTCGATCTTCTCCGCGGTGGTGTTGCGCGGGGCGACTTCAATCAGCGCCGGGTTATCGAGCAGCTGCTGCGCCAGCGCCTGGATCTCGTTCGAGAAAGTAGCGGAAAACAGCAGGTTCTGGCGCTGCTTCGGCACCAGGCGCAATACGCGCTTGATATCGTGGATAAAGCCCATGTCCAGCATGCGGTCGGCTTCGTCCAGGACCAGGATTTCCACGGCGGAAAGATCCACATGGCCCTGCTGCTGAAGATCCAGCAGGCGTCCAGGTGTGGCAATCAGTACGTCCAGGCCCGCTTTGAGCGCATCCACCTGGGGCTGCTGGCCCACGCCACCAAAAATGATGTGAGAGCGCAAGGCCAGGTGCTGACCGTAGGTGGAGACGCTTTCACCGACCTGAGCGGCAAGTTCGCGCGTGGGGGTCAGTACCAGAGCGCGCACCTGACGCTTTGCCGGACGCTTGCCGCCGGAAAGCCGCTGCAGCATGGGAAGGGTGAAACCTGCGGTCTTGCCCGTGCCGGTCTGGGCACTTGCCAGCAGATCGCGGCCTTCCAGTACGACCGGAATGGCCTTCAATTGAATAGGGGTAGGCTGGGTGTAGCCTTGCGCCGTCACCGCGCGTAGTAAATCGTCGTGCAAACCAAGTTCAGAAAAGCTCATGCGTTCTCCGCAATCGCCTACAGGGCAAGCGCTTTATTAAAGCGTTGCATTAGGCGTAATTTTTACAAAAGGCGAGGGTAATGACCGCCGCGCAGCGAAGTTTGCCAGATAATTCACTGGGCCGCGATGATCGTTGATTAGCCATCAAGGGCCATGAGTTGGTATGGCCAGTATGGAAGAGGCGGGCATTGGGTAGTGGGTACAACGCAATATCGGCACTCAAGATATGCCCGCAGTGTAACATGAAGATGTTACTTCGCGGGCATTCTCATCACGAATGATTGCGCACGTTGCGCTGTAGATTCATGGGCGGGCAGTAAAGTAATTACCCTTTCGCACCTGATCGGCAATCTGCTGGGCTACCTTGTCCCAGCTGGCACTTAGCGCACGTACCAGGGCCGGGTAGCCGTCATTGTCCAGAGGAGTCTGGGCTGAAAAGCTTTCCATGGCGAGAAGCTCATCATTGGCGGCGCGCAGTTGCCACTGGCCGCTGGTGACGGCCAGGCCATCATGGCGGCCCTGGAACTGGTCGATATCCAGACGTAGCGTAAGCGCCTGAGATTGCCCACCGTCTTCTCGCACTACGCGAATGTCAGGAAGCTCACGCGATAGCTGCCCGCGCAGGCTGCGTGCCAGCTGACGCCCCAGGCTTTCGGCCCACTGATGCTCACGCGCTTCGTTGAGGGTAATATCGTCAAGCTGCATGACAATGCCATCGACATCCAGATAGTGGGCGAGCCTGGGGGCGCGCACCTGCAGCGTACCCTGGGGGATGCTTGGCGTATTGACCAGCTGGCTGTCGGGCAGCATGTAGCGCGCGGGCGGCGTCACGCTGCTTGCGCAGGCAGAAAGCACAATACACAGGCTGAGCAGAGCAGCAATTTTCAGAGCTAACAAGCGCATGGCGTCATCCTTTCTAGCGCGGTGCACGCGGTATGGGGTCTTGGGTATCCAGGTTATCGAACAACAGCGCCCGCGGGTTCTCGTTCAGCGTACGGGTCAGCGGTTGAAGATCCCGCATCAGTCGATCCAGGCGTTCGATCGCTGAGGTCAGATCCTGGTAGGCCGGTGACGACGGCGAAACGCCTTGCAGCGTCGTGCGCAGCTCTTCAAGCGTAGCGTTGAGATTGCCGCCCACAGCTTGGGTTTCGGGGTCGCTCAGCAGCTGATTGAGTGAGGTGCTTACCTCGCGAACTTCGTTCAAGACGCCTTCAGAGGCTTGCAGATTGCGATCCAGTCCGGCCAGCAAGGGCTCCACTTCCAATGCGTTGAGCTTATCCAGCAGATCCGTTACCTGTGCCTGTATCTGAGCAAAGCCGCCGGCCACGGTGGGGAATACCGTGCGCTCGGAGAAGGTTTCGGCAATGTACTCCTCTTCGACGTCACGCTGGAAGTTGAGGTCTACAAAGAGCGCGCCGGTCAGCAGGCTGCCGTTCTTGAGCGAGGCGCGAAGACCGAGAGCAAACATGCGTTTGAAGCGCGCATCCCACTCTTCTAGATCGATATCGCTATTTTCGATGCCCATGCGTTGCGGCTCGATACGGATCAGTACGGGAATGGCAAAGCGTGAGCGTGAATCAGGCTGCGGTGCGGTAAAGTTCCAGGGCACCGCGGCCACGGTACCCATACGCACGCCGCGAAACTCGACGGGCGCGCCCCGCGATAAGCCCCGCACCGTATCGTCGACCAGCAGCACATACTCGAGATAACGGTTAAAGGTACCTTCGCGAGCATCGTCTTCATCGGCGTAAAGATTGAAAAGCGCACCGGTTTCTACCGGTCTTCCCATGGGTAGGTCTTCCGGCACGCCAAACGTGACGCCGCCGCCCAGAAGCGCTTCAAAGGATTCTACATTGACTCGAAAACCGTTGGCGTCGAGGCGAAAGTCGACGCCGCTCGAGGTCCAGAAGCGGGTGCTGTCGGTGACCAGCTGGGCGTAGGGCTCCTCGATAAAGACCTGGTGGTGCATGGTGCGTGACTCGGGATCAAAGCTGGTTTCTTCAACCCGCCCTACGGTGTAGCCCTGGTAGGAGACCGGGTCACCTACGCGCAGTGAATTGCCCAGCTGGCTGATCAGGCTGATGTTGAGCCCGGCCATCCCCGCCGTGGCCACTGGTGGTACATCGCTGACCGGAAATTCACGCCGCTGCTGTTCTGAGTTTCCTGGTTCAAGTTGAATGTAGGCGCCTGACAGCACGGTGCCGAGACCACTGATGCCTTCGCGGCCAATACGCGGCTTGACCACCCAGAAACGGCTATCTTCGCGCAGCATGGAGTCCGCCTGAGGCTGGATACGCGCGGTGATTACGGCATGGCTCAGGTCGTCGGAAAGCTGCACGTTCTGAACCAGGCCGATTTCCACGTTACGGCTTCTGATCAGCGTATTGCCAGCTTCGATACCTTCGGCGTTGTTCATGGTCAGGGTGATCACCGTGCCACGGCTGGTGTAGTTGTCATACACCAGCCATAGCCCGATGATGATGGCCACAATGGGTACGATCCAGATAGGCGAAAGCCGGGTCTGGCGTGATGGCCTGGCCTTGTTGAGGTCCGGGTCCTGCTCGCTGACAGTAGGGGTTTCGTTACCCATTAATGACTCCCTGGGTGGCTATGAGTAGAGGCGGTTGAAGAGGGTTTCGGAGCATCCCATATCAGGCGTGGGTCAAAGGTCATGGCCGCCAGCATGGTAAGGACCACGACCGAACCAAACGCAAGTGCCGCCGGGCCGGGGGTAATGGACATCAAGGCGCCGGCGCGAATCAATGCCACCAGAATGGCGACCACGAAGACATCGACCATCGACCAGCGGCCGATGAACTCGGTAACGCGGTAAAGCTTGGTCCGGCTAATTGTATTGGGCCGGTCGCTGCGCTGTACGGCAATGCACAGCCAGGAGAGCGCCAGCAACTTGCCTACCGGCACGATAACGCTGGCGATGAAAATAACGGCGGCTACCGGCCAGGAGCCCATTTGCATCAGTTCGACCACACCGCCAATAATCGTTGATGAGCCGCTGTGGCCAAGGCTTGTTGTGGTCATGATCGGATAGACATTGGCCGGTATGTACATGATGGTCGCAGCCCCGAGCAGTGCCCAGGTACGCTGAAGGCTGTGCGGCAGACGAGGGTGAAGTTTTTCGTGGCAGCGTACACAGCGCGATTTCTGGCCCGGAGCCAAGGCGTTGATCAACCCGCAGGTGGGGCAGCCAGTCAAGTGCTGGCTGGCAGCGGTTGCTCCCGTTTGCGTACCTTCCGGCGCCAGCGGCTCGCCTTCCAGTGAGAACCACATCCAGTCGGCATCGATAGACTGAGTGGTCATGAGCAACAGAATGGCAAATACGCAAAATCCCCAAAACGATACGCCAAGTGTAATGTCGGCCATACCGGCGATTTTTATCAGGCTGACCAGTGCTCCAATAATGAACACGTCGGCCATCATCCAGGGCGTCAGGTGCGCAAGCGACCGGGCAATGTCCCGGCTGAACGAAAGCGGCTTGCCACTTAGCAGGCCAAACTGCAGCCAGATCACGCTGAGCAGATAAACCGCGGGCAGTACGGCAATCGTCATGATGACGATAATGCCGACAATCGGCTGGTGAAACGCAATCAGGGTGGTCGCCGTCTGCGCAAGCTCTATGCGGTTGCCCACGCCGCTGACGCTGAAGCTGACAAACGGAAACGAGATGGCTACCAGCAGGGCGATCAGTGCCGAGACCGCCAAGGCCATACTGCGCTGAGCAGGGTAGCGGTGGCGCTTGACCAGTACGTGTGCGCAGCGCGGACAGCTCGCCTTTTCGCCTGACGCCAGTGGCGGCAGGGCCGATATCCAGTCACACTCATGGCATGCCCGCAACCGCCTGCGTTGCGAGCGGACCTCGGGAGGCGAGCAATCCACCAAAGGGGTGTTGACCGGGAGTGTTGGGCGTTTCATTAAACGGTAGTCGGGCAAATGCGACCCTCTCACTCGGGTTTAAAGTGACACTAATAGAAAGTGGTCAGTTTGACTGTCAATTATTTGATACTTTGATACTAGTCTATACCAGTGCTTGACCGATGCATCCGGTTGGTCAAGGATGCAGCCGCGATAGTGCCTAATATTCTTTCAATAAGGAAATGAAATGTTGCTTCCCCTGGTAGGCGTGGTGATAGGGCTGGTACTGCTGATCTGGAGCGCCGAGAAGTTTATTGATGGCGCCGCGGCAACCTCACGCTGGCTTGGTCTTTCCCCGTTGCTGATCGGTATGCTGGTGATCGGCTTTGGTACCTCCGCACCGGAAATGATGGTGTCCGTGCTTGCGGCATTGCAGGGCAATCCGGGCCTGGCGGTAGGCAATGCCTACGGTTCCAATATTGCCAATATCGGTCTGGTGCTGGGCTTTGTGGCATTAATGGCACCTTTGGCGGTGCACTCGAGCGTGATTCGTAAAGAGATGCCTCTACTGATCCTGGTGACACTGGTTACCGGCGCCATGCTGTGGGATGGGTGGGTATCACGCTGGGAAGCGGCCATTTTGCTGGTCGCGCTGGCCGTATTTATCATCGTCAGTATTGTGCGCTCGAAAAAGCAGTCGAACGATCCTCTGATTGACGATGTGGCGGGTTCGCTGGACAGCAAGCCCATGTCGCGCGGCAAGGCTATCATGTGGACACTCATTGGTCTGGTGCTGCTGGTGGCAAGTTCGCGCTTGCTGGTGTGGGGCGCGGTTGAAATCGCTCAGCGTTTCGGGGTCAGCGATCTGATCATCGGGCTCACGGTGGTTGCAGTGGGCACTTCGCTTCCCGAGCTTGCGTCATCCATCAGTGCGCTGCGTCGCAATGAGCACGATATGGTGCTGGGCAACGTGGTGGGTTCGAATCTGTTTAACAGCTTAGCTGTAGTCGGCCTTGCCGGGGTCATTGCGCCCATCGATGCCGGGCGAGAAGTGCTGGTGCGTGACTGGAGCATCATGACCTGCATGACGCTATTGATGATCCTGTTCGCCTTTTCCTGGCGCGGTCGGCCGCGTCGAATCAATCGCCTGGAAGGCGGCGTGCTTTTTACCCTGTTTATTGCCTACACCTGCTACATGGTCAGTATTGTGGTTTTATCCTAGTAAATTGTCAGCGTTATTTGATGTGCGTCAAAGAGACACGTTTTGGGAAAAATAGGCCGGTGTATAGTGATAGGCGAGTGAGTAAGATGACACTATAGGTAAAGAATAAGCTTAGTGCTTATAACTAGAATGCGGTGCCCATGCGGCGCGACTAAGCTTGTATTAACCATGACTGGGGCATCAATTCAGGCCTAGGAGCGTGTAATGGAACTCGATCCCTTATTACTATCGCGAATCCAATTCGCGTTTGTTGTCTGCTTTCATACTATCTTCCCCGTCTTTACGATTGGATTGGCATCCTATATCGCACTGCTGCAGGGGCTCTTTTTCAAGACGCAAAATCCGGCCTGGGATCGCCTGGCGCTATTCTGGACCAAGGTGTTTGCCGTCGTGTTCGGAATGGGGGTAGTTTCGGGGATCGTGATGTCGTTCCAGTTTGGTACCAACTGGAGCAACTTCTCGCTGGCGGCTTCCAACTTCATAGGCCCGATGCTCAGCTATGAAGTGGTAACCGCATTTTTCCTTGAAGCCGCTTTCCTGGGCATATTGCTGTTTGGGCGTGGAAAAGTGCCCCAGGGGATTCATCTCCTGGCCGCCACCATGGTGGCAATTGGTACTTTCATCTCCGCATTCTGGATATTGTCGGCCAACAGCTGGATGCATACACCGGCAGGCGTTGAACTCATTGATAACCGCTTCCACGTCATTTCCTGGCGCGAGGCGATCTTCAATCCTTCTTTCCCCTACCGCTTCGCGCATATGGCCCTTGCTTCGTTCATTACCGGCGGGTTTGTCGTGGCTGGAGTGAGCGCATGGTTTCTGCTACGCGGGCGCGATCCGCAAGCCAATCGTCGGGCGCTCTCGATGTGCCTGTGGCTGTTGCTCTTTTTGACGCCTCTTCAAGCGGTGGTGGGTGATTACCACGGCTTGAATACGCTCGAACATCAGCCGACCAAGGTGGCCGCCATGGAAGGGCATTGGGAAACCTCTACCAATGTGCCGCTGCTGCTGTTTGCCTGGCCGGATCAAGAGGCTCAGGAAAACCGCTTTGCCATTGGTATTCCCAATCTGGCAAGCCTTATTCTGACGCACTCGCTTGACGGCGAAATTCCCGGGATCAGCGAGGCGCCACCGGAAGAGCAGCCACCGGTCATTCTGGTGTTCTGGGCTTTCCGCGTCATGGTGGGTCTTGGCCTCTTGATGATCGCCACGTCGTTTGCTGGCCTGATACTGCGGCGTGGAGGGCGCATCTACGAAAGTCCGGTGTTCCTCAAGACCCTGGTGGGCATGATCTCCTTACCTTTCATTGCCGTTCTCGCGGGCTGGATCGTGACCGAGTCTGGCCGAGCGCCCTGGCTGGTATACGGGATGATGACTCATGCTGAAGGTCTAACACCTTCGCTGACCGGATGGATGGCGCTATTTACCCTGATTGGTTACATGCTGGTATATGCCGTGGTGTTCTACGCCGGTATCTACTATCTGACCCGTGTGGTGCGTAATGGCATGCTGCCCGAGCAGGCTCAGGCGTCGGCTGATCATGACGCCGACCGGCCCAAACGCCCGCTATCGGCTGCCCATACTCCGTTTGATGATGACGTTGATCCGGTGAGGAGCTAATCATGGAAATGTTTGATCTATCGATTATTTGGGCAGGGATCATTGGTTTCGGCGTCATCATGTACGTGCTGATGGATGGCTTCGATCTGGGGCTGGGCATTCTTTTTCCTTTCGCCCCGGATGAGGACGCCCGGGATGTCATGATGAACTCCGTAGCCCCCGTGTGGGATGGCAACGAAACCTGGCTGGTGCTGGGAGGCGCGGGCCTTCTGGCAGCCTTTCCGCTGGTTTATTCGATCTTTTTGCCGGCACTCTATATCGGGGTCTTCCTGATGCTGGCCGGGCTTATTTTCCGTGGAGTGGCGTTTGAATTTCGCTTCAAGTCTCGGCGCAACCGCCACTGGTGGAACCGCGCTTTCAGTTGGGGATCTGCCGTTGCAGCGTTTGCCCAAGGGGTTGTAGTCGGTGCTTACATTCAAGGCTTTCAAACCGAAGACTTTGTGTATACCGGGGGCGCTTTCGACTGGTTGACACCGTTTACCGTCGTAACCGGTCTAGGGTTGATGGCAGGCTACGCGCTGTTGGGCTCTACCTGGCTGATTCTGAAATCCGAAGGTCATGTACAGGATTGGGCGTACAAGATTACCCCTCCTTTATTGATAGCTGTACTGGTGGTGTTTGCCATCGTCAGCATCTGGACACCTTTCGTGAATCAGGTGGTCTGGGAGCGCTGGTTCGGCCATCTTCGCCTTATCTGGATCTTCCCGGCGATGGCGCTTCTGTTTGCGTTTCTGGTCTTCCGGTCCGTCAAGCAACGCCGTGAAAGCTATCCCTTTATCGCGACTATCGGCATCTATGTATTTACCTACCTTGGGTTGATAGTGAGCCAATGGCCAATGATCGTGCCTCCCAACTATACCCTGTGGGATGCAGCCTCGGCGCCGGAATCACAGCTTTTTCTGCTGATTGGCGTGCTGTTTGTCATTCCCGTTATCCTTATGTATACCGCTTGGACCTACTGGGTTTTCCGCGGCAAGGTGCGCGTGGGTGAGGGCTATCACTAAACCTGGGGCGTTAACATGATGGAGCAGCCGTTAACCGCGCGCTCCTGGTTGAAAATGCTGGCAAACCTAGAGCGGCGCAGATTGAATCTCGCCGCTTTTCTTGGCGTTTTGGCCGGGCTTCAGACGGTTATCATCGTAGTAGGCGTGGCGTGGCTGGTGGATCAGCTAGTGGTTCACCAGCAGACGCCGCATCAACTTGTCAGTGGTTTGGCCGTGCTTGCGTTTTGTGTGCTGGGGCGTGGCGCGTGCCAGTGGGGGCAGGAGGTGGTCAGCCTGGAGGCGAGTCTGCGTATTCGCCAATATGCCCGCCGCCAGATGCTCGACAAATTCTGGGTGCTGGGGCCAGTCTGGCTGGCTTATCGCCAAAGTGGTGGCTTGGCTACCCAGGCGGTCGAAAACATCGAAGCGCTGGACGGCTATTTTGCGCGCTTCTATACCCAACTTCGCATCACGGTGTTTTTGCCGCTAGTGATCTTATGCGTAGTGGCCCGGCTTGATTATCTTGTCGCCATCTTTCTGCTGATTTCAGCGCCCATCATCCCCTTGTTCATGGCGCTGGTAGGCATGGGGGCTGAACGCGTCAATCGCGAGCAGTTTGCCGCCGTGGCTCGACTTTCTGCACACTTTCTAGATCGTGTACGGGGAATGACCACACTTCAGCTGTTTGGCCGCACTCAAAGCGCTCATCGCGACGTGTGGTGGGCAACGGACGACTACCGGCGCCTGAGCATGCGCACTCTGCGTTTGGCCTTTCTCTCTTCTGCGGTGCTTGAGTTTTTCGCCTCGGTGGCCATCGCGGTGGTGGCCATGTACGTTGGCTTTGGGCTGCTTGGGTATATCGACTATGGCCCTTCGACTTCGCTGACCCTCTTTTCAGGCCTGGCGGTGCTGCTTCTCGCGCCGGAGTTTTTCCAGCCGTTAAGAACGCTCTCGCAGCATTATCACGACCGTGCAACAGCCCTGGGGGCGGCTGAAAGTCTGGTCACGGTGCTCAATGAATCGAGCATTCAGCGCAGTTCAGTTCCAACGCCTGCTTCCGGACGCCATATTGCCTATTTGGAAGGCATATATGTTGAGTATCCGGGCCGTGGCCGAGTGCTGGGGCCGGTGAATTTGACGGTCAATCAGGGCGATGTCATCGCGATCAGCGGGCCTTCCGGTAGTGGAAAGTCTACGCTTCTGGCGCTGCTCGCCGGGTTTTTGAGCCCCTCGCAAGGCGAGCTGGAACTGACTGCCCCGCACTATGCGTGGCTGGACCAGCAGCCGGCTTTGCTGCATGGCTCCTTGGCGGACAACCTGCGGCTAGCTGATCCAACCGTCGACAAGACGGCAATGCTCGCTGCATTGAGCAAGGCCGGGCTCGGCGAGCTGCTTTCGCAGTTGCCTGATGGACTGGATACATTGATCGGTGAGCGCGGGCTTGGTTTATCCGGTGGGCAAGCCCAGCGTTTGGCGCTGGCGCGTATCTATTTAAGTGATGCCAGTCTGATACTGCTAGATGAACCTACCGCCAGTCTGGACAACGATACCGAAGAGATGGTCATCCAGGCGCTGCTCAATTGGGCAGGGGAAGGGCGTACGCTGGTCATGGCCACACATCATCCGATGGCCATCAGCGCTGCCAGGCGCCACCTTCGCGTACGCGAAGGACTGCTAGAGGAGGTGGCTTATGAAGCATAGCGTGCCCTCACGTTTATCGATGATGGCCCAGACGCGCCAGGCGCTTCTTCCTTGGGTGGCGCTGATGACCAGGCGCTGGCCGCGTTTTTTAGTGGGCGCACTACTCGTCTGGCTTACCCTTGCCGCAGGCCTGTCGCTGCTTGGGCTTTCGGGGTGGTTCATTACCGCTTGCGCTCTGGCCGGCATTGCCATGCTTTTCGGGCTGCCTTCAAGTCTTGATGTCTACGTGCCCGGCGGCGGGATACGGTTTTTTGCCCTTCTGCGAACGGTGGCGCGTTATATAGAGCGCCTCTACAACCATGATACCGTGCTTCGTCTCTTGGCGGATCTGCGCTATCGAGTGTTCGGCAGATTGACCCGGATGGATGAAGCGGCGCTACGCCGCCATCGCATGAGCGATTGGCTCGGGCGCTTAACTGCCGATATCGATGCTCTCGACAACCTGTATCTGCGCCTGTTGATGCCGCCTTTGGTCAGTTTGCTGGTGATTGTCGGGGTAAGTCTTTTTGCGGCTATTTGGCTTCCTGGTATGGCGCTATGGCTTGGGAGTGTGCTGTTCGTGCTCTGGGTGGGTCTTACCTACGGTATGGCGCGCCTCTGCTTTGCCCAAAGCCATCGTCAGATAGCGTATCAGGAAGGCTTGCGCCGCCTGGTGATCGATCAGTTGCAGGCAACCGCTGAACTGATTGCTTATCAGAGTGCTGCTTGGCATCGTCAGCAGGTAGCCGATCACGAAAATGCCGCGCTGGATAACCAGCGCCGCCTGGGCCGGCATACGGCAATGGGCAATAGCGTTATTGGCGTTATAACCGGGCTTCTACTGCTGTTGGTGTTTTGGTTTGGCGGTGCCTTGGTGGCTGACGGTACGCTGGCTGGCCCCATTCTGGTTATGCTGCTGTTGATTATTCTGGGTATCAATGAAGTCTTTGTGCAGCTACCAGCCGCGTTTGCTCGTCTGGGCAGTAGCGTGGCCGCTGCTGAGCGTTTGAATGCGCTGGCGGTGGATACGCCCGCCAAAGAGCAGAAGCTGCCAGCCCATGAGCTTGACGTTGTGATGCGAGGGGTTATTCACCGTTACCCCTCAAGCGCTCAGCCAGCGCTCGACGACGTTACCTTTGAGCTGGGCTGTGGTGAACAGGCCGTTATCACCGGGCATTCAGGTGCAGGTAAAAGTACGCTTGCCGCACTGCTGACTGGGCGGCTGAAAGCGTCTCAAGGTGAGGTAGAGATAGGCGGATGCGAGCCTTGGGCCATTAAGGAAACGCAGCGTTCCCGGCGTATTGTACTGCTCACCCAGCAGGTAGATTTGTTTGATGCATCGCTTGAGGATAACCTGCGCCTCGGCAATGCCGAGGCGAGCGACGCATCCCTGTGGAAAGTGCTGGAGGCTGTGGCGCTCGATGATTGGGCCAGAACACTGCCCGCGCAGTTAAAAACGCCTGTTGGCGAGCGCGGTCAGCAGCTTTCGGGCGGGCAGGCTCGCCGCGTTGCGCTCGCCAGGCTGCTTTTGATGGATCCATCAATCGTCATTCTGGACGAGCCGTTTGCGGCTATCGACCATGCGACGGCTGAGCACGTCGCCAGGGCGCTTTCAGACTGGCTCGAAGGACGAACGGCCATATTTTTTGTGCATCATGGTTCACGTTTATTAATGCAACAGGTAAAACATCACTGGCACCTGAGCGGTGGTAAGTTAGGTCCAGGACGTTAACGCGCTTGATAGTAAGCGCTAAGGATAAGTATGCAGGATTTTTTACGTAGCCTTCCCAAGGCTGAGCTTCATTTGCATATTGAAGGCTCGCTCGAACCCGAACTCATGTTCGCCCTGGCTGAGCGTAATGGGATCAAGCTGCCTTACGCATCCGTTGATGAGGCCAAGGCGGCTTATCAGTTTGATGATTTGCAGGGCTTTTTGAATCTCTATTTTCAGGGCATGAGCGTGCTCTGCCATGAGCAGGACTTTTTTGATCTGGCCATGGATTACTTCAAGCGCGCAAGCACTGAGGGAGTGGTGCACATTGATATGCACTTTGACCCTCAGGCGCACATCCAGCGAGGCATCACGCTGGATGTAATCATGTCCGGACTGTTGCGTGCCAAGCAGGAAGCCGAGCGCTCGCTGGATTTAAGCGTGGGAATGATCATGGCCTTTCTACGCGACCGTCCGGCCGAAGAAGCGCTGGATGTGCTTGAGCAGGCGGCGCCTTATTGGGATCAGTTGGACGCCATTGGTCTGGATAGCGCCGAACGCGATCATCCGCCGGCTAAATTCGTCAAGGTGTTCAACCGCGCGAAAGAGATCGGTCTGGCGCGAGTAGCCCACGCAGGAGAGGAGGGGCCCGCTTCTTATATCCTGGAAGCACTGGACCTGCTGGATGTGTGCCGTATCGATCACGGTATTCGTTGTCTGGAAAGTGATGAGGTGGTTGAGCGGCTTTATGAACAGCAAACGGTACTTACCGTATGCCCGCTCTCTAACGTCAGCTTGAAGGTAGTGGATGAGTTAAACGGCCATCCGTTGCCCGCGCTGCTGGACAAGGGCCTGAATATCACCATCAGCTCGGATGACCCAGCCTATTTCGGCGGTGGGCTGCTTGCAAATCACCTGGCCTGTGAAAAGGCCTTTGGCTGGGATGAAGATGCGTTCATAGCGCTCAACCGCAATGCGATTACTGAAGCTTTCGTACCCAAGTCGCGGCGTGAAGACCTGCTGGCGCGCCTGGATGTACTGGCATCTTGAAAGAAACGCAAAAAGTGGTTGACCCACCGGGGAAATTGGGTAGAATACGCCCCACATCGAACGGGCAGCGCCCTTCGGTAGCTCTTTAACAATTTGATCAGGTAATTCATGTGGGCGTTTGCCGATGAGGGTGACAAGTCACCAAATATCAAGGCAGACGAACACAGCGATACTCTTCGGAGTATCACAGTATATTCGTTTGAACCTTGAGCCAAGTTTGATCCGCTTTTGTTGTCTTCGGATAACACGTAAGGATCACAATGATTTTAAACTGAAGAGTTTGATCATGGCTCAGATTGAACGCTGGCGGCAGGCTTAACACATGCAAGTCGAGCGGTAACAGGTCTAGCTT
>NZ_PVTK01000006.1 GCF_003002925.1 Vreelandella songnenensis | reverse complement strand
AAGGGCTGGGAGAGCGCTTCGCGGTGGGTAAAGTCGACTACCGCGATATCGTCAACGCCGGGTAGCGTGAGCGTGAAGTGCAGTCCTGTGCTCGCCATCTTAACTCCCCTCCCCTGAACCAGAACCAATGATCACACCACCGCAATCGACCGCGTGGCCGGTTAAAGCCGCTGGCTTGCCGTCAATCAAAATCGTGCCGGAACCTTGGGCAATCGCCCGCGGGTGCTTGGGATGATTGGGCTTGTCGTGGGGCTCTAACGGGTCGCCCACGCGGGCCACCGGCTTGCCATCCATGATCACCGTGCCGCTACCTGCGATGACGGGCGTCGGGGGGAAACCATCGTGGTCGGTTCCCATATCGCCTACGAGTACAAATTTCTGGCCCATTATCACTGCTCCTGTTCCGGTTCCGCGTATTCGTCCTGCTTGCCGCTTCAGTGTTGCGCTGGCGGGTTACTCATCCCACTGGGCAGGGGCTTCGTAACTCGCCACTTCCAGGACATCCACGTACTGGCGGCTGAAGCCCGCCGCCTCCAGGCTGTCGATGGCCGAATGGCAGGCCAGCGGCAGGCGCGTTTGCAGCGGCACCCCGCTTAGGCTTCGCCGCACCGCCATCAGCAGACGGGTGCCGTGGCCGCTGCCCTTCCACTCCCGGCTGATGTAGAAAAACTTGAGCTGCCAGGCGGCTTCGTCATCCGGCCGGCAGGCCAGCACCATACCCAGCGGCGGGCCATCGCCATGGCGCAGCGCCAGCAGGCGGCCCTGCCAGTGGGCCACCTGGCCATTTTCCCGCTGCATCCATACTTGGCGATTAACGGTGAATTCAAGTGCACGGCGCAGCGTATCGAGCACGCTTTTATCGCGCAGCACCCAAGGGGAGTGGCCTTTGGCATCGGCCTGATATACCGCTTCGATAAAGCTGTCGATATCCTCGTTGCGCGCGTCCATCAGTGGGCGTGAGCGCTTTGCGCCCTTGCGCTTGTGGCGCGCCGCCGGCTTGTCTTTATCGGAGATAAACAGCTGCTTAAGTTTGGTCAGCATTGCTACCTCGCTCAGCATAAAGGGCGGACGGCAGCTGGAAGCCTGCGGCCAGTGGACGCGTGAAGGGATTGGGCGCACCGCTGGCAAACAGGCGGTAGCGCATGGTGCCGCCGTCAACGTTGAACCGAAGCTCCAGCTCGCGTTCGCTTACGCTGGTGATATCGGCCTGCTCCAGCAGCCGAAACCATGCCCAGGCGCCATCCTGGGCAACGCTTCTCGGCGAGCGGTTCACTTCGCTAGGCACCATGGTGATTCGGCTTTCCGTACCGCCACGCAGCGCGTTTGGCCAGATCATCGACACTCGCTGGCTGGCACTGTGGGCATACTCGATCAGCTGGCCGTCCACGCTGATCACGCTGCGACGCTTGTCCGGCGACAGGCTGACGGGTTCAAGGGCAAACTCCACGTCCAGCGCGCCGTCACGGCTGAAGTAGGCGCGCCGAATCTGCTCGGCCTGCTGAATGGCGGTGTAGAGGCTATCGCGCAGCAGCGAATTACCTTCGGCATCCACCAGGTACTCAGGCGCGCCTTCGATGAAAGGCTGCAGGCTGTCCTGGTAGAAGGTATCCAGCGTGCCGCCCGGGGCGAAGAAGTCCTCGAAATCACTCAGCGCCACTTCCTGGCTAGCATTGGGCGCCAGTGGATAGCGGCCTGCCAGGCGCTCCTGGTAGGGTGCCACCACGTCATCCAGCCACTGGCTTTCAAGATGCCGCGTGGCGCTGGCCATCATCAACTGCCAGCTCTGGTCGGCCAGATTGTGCAGCATGCGGCCCACCGGCTCTGGCGTGCTGTCGGCAATGCGCTGCAGGTTATAGATGGGGTCGTTGCCGCGCAGTGACAGGCGGTCACGCACGCTGACAAAGGCAGCACGCCCGGCATTGCTCGACTCTTCGATCGCCATCAGGTAATCGCGCAGCGCCGTCACGGCGGTCTTGATCTCCTCGAGTGAAGAGGGGTTATCGTTGCGCGCCTGGCTCAGCTGATTGATCGGCGTGAACGGCTGCTCGATGGCAAATGCCAGCTGATAACGCTGGGATTGGCGTAGCGCCTCACGGGCCTGCTCGTCATCTTCGGGAAGCTCCGGGTAGAGGCTGGTATTGCGCTCTACCGCAGCCAGCAGCCGATCGAGGGGGCGCTGGCTGCCCACCAGCGCATCCGCCACCACGATGGCCTGATGGATATCCGGCAGCGGTACCAGCTGGGTATCGCGCAGGGCATCACGCCAGCTGGCATGATAATCCGCCACGTAGTGCTCGCGCAGGGCCACCTGCAGCTGTTGCCGGTCGGCCTCGCTGAAGTTGATGTTATCGCGCTGACCGAGTACCCAGGCATCGATCAGAGCAAGCTCTGTGGCCCGGTCGAGTTCCTGAAGGAAGTAGTTTTCGAAGCCGTCGCGGGTGAGCAGGTGCGGCAGGCGTACATTCTCGGGGTCATCGTTGCGCGACATGAACACGGTGTTGAACAGCGTGCCCACACTGCGGCGTAGATCCAGCGGCTCGCCCTGACGGTTTCCGGACGCCTTCAAGGCGGCGTAAACGCGCTCATCGATAGGTTGGCGCGAAAGCTCCTGCTGGGCGGCGGCGATGCTTCCCTGAAGCGGTGCCATGGCCCGCTCAGCGCTCGGGCTGCCTTCGGCAATGCGGCCTTCAAGATCGCTATGCTCGAGCGCGTAATCCAGGTGCATCAATAGCCGCCGCTGAACCTCGCCCTGCTGGGGAAAGTAACCCTGCCAGCGGTTTGCCATGAAACGTTCAACGCGCTCCGGCTGACGGCCGCTGGCATCCGACATCATGCGCAGCACGCGCAATAGCGAAAGCTTGGCATTGCTGCCCTCTTCGGCGCGGTTCATGTCGTCCATGATGCCGATCATCAGCGCCGGCAGGAACTGTCGCTCCAGCATGGCAAGATAGGCGCGCTCCACCTGAGCACCAATTACATGGCCTTGATACAGCCCCATGTCCGCCAGATACGGCGTATGTGTGCGGTACCCGTCAAAGGTTTCCAGGGCATGACGCAGCCGGTCGAGCGGGTCGAGAAGTTCAAAACCGGTGGGGTCATCGCTCTGGAACGCTTCCGGCTGAGTGGCCAGGAACGTTTCCGCGCGCTGTTCAACCGCGGCAAGCGACACGCTGTTCTTCTGATAGAAATGCGTCCAGCCGCCGACCAGAATAACGCTCAGCACCAGGCACGCCGCCAGGCTTGCCTTGCGCACGCGCTGGCGCCGCTGGGTCACGCGGGCGTTGTCGCCGGCCAGTCCCGCTTCGGGGTAAATGACCTTCTCGAACAGCTCTTCGGTAAAGTAGAGCGCGCTGCGCGTGGCCCGATGGGCAGGTTGAACGCTATCATCCATCCCATAGCGCCGTGCCGCGGCATCCACGAACGGGTCTTCCGGCACCCCCTGCTGGTACACCGAGGTGAAGTAGGTACCACGCACCATGGCGGCCGTTGAAAAGCGGTCACTGGAGAGCGCTTCGGTCAAGAAGCCAAACAGCACCTCGCGCAGCCCTGCCAACTGGCGTACAAAACGAAATACCGACTCGCGCTCTTCACGGTCGCGGCACTCGGAAAGCATGGTGGGCATCAGTTGATTCAAGCGCGCCAGCATGGCGTCGTAATCGGCTTCGAACTCAGCTTCCCACTTGCCAGGGGTATTCATGGACGCCGGAGTGAACGTGAAGCCTAGCGGCGCTCGGCGGGCTGCGCGGGAGTAGTGGCGGAAGAAGTCATCAAAGCCGTGCAGCAGGTCCATCTTGCTGAACGTGACGTACACCGGCAAGCGGGTACCGTGGCGCTCCATCAGTTCACGCAAACGGCTGCGCAGCAGCGCCGAGTAGGCCTTGCGAACGGCTACCTGGGCATGGCTCAGGCGGGCAAGGTCCAGTACCAGCACCACGCCATCCAGCGGGCGCTGGGGGCGGTTATGCTCCAGCCAGCCGACGAAGTGGTCCCACAGCCGGCGCTGGAGTTCCTGGGGTTCGCCACCTTCCATAGCGCCCTGAGTCAGAAGCTCGCCATCCGGGTCGATCAGCACCGCCTTGTCACCGATCCACCAGTCAAAGCCGAGCTGGCCCTGTTTGCTGCTCTGGCCCGAGGCTTTCATGACGTGGGTCAGGGCGAAGTTCTGGCCCGAGCGGTTGATCAGGCTGGTCTTGCCGGCGTTCTCGACGCCCATCACCAGATACCAGGGCAGCCGATAACGGCTGTTGCTGCCACCCAAACTGTCGGTAAGCTCAGTGAGGACCTGATTGAGCGAGTCTTCCTGGCGCTCGACCTGGGACATGATCGGGTCCTGCTGGCGCGACTCTTCCAACTGGCGTTCGTCATCCAGAGCGCGCAGGCGCCGGGCAAGGCGTACTCCCCAGATAACGGCCACCAGGGTCACGACCGCAAGCGTTGCCAGCAGGCGGTTGGTAAGCGGTGCCAGCGGCATCACGCCGCGCACTTCCCAGCCAGGCCCCCACCACCAGATAGCCACCACCAGAATGGCCAGCAGCACTGTCCACAGTAGCGTGGAGAGGCGCAAAAGCCCCTTGGCCTTGTTGCCGTGTGCATTGGCCCGGTTTTTTGCTGTTTGTGCCCGCGACAAACCAGGCACCCAGCGGCTCAGCTTCGACGTTATGGTTGACCACATTAGCCTTTATCCCTCGTCCCTTTAATATTGACCGTTGTCAGTGCGTTTCTTGAATCGCGGCTTTCAGGCGCGATACCAGCGCGGGTTCCCACTGCTCTAATGCCAGTTCCGTTACCGTTTGATGCAGCGTGCGGTAGTGCTGCTGCGCCAGGCTTTCGAGCCCGGTTTCCTGCAGCAGATCCGCGCTGGCCAGGCGCCAGTACGCGCTTTCTCGGGGCGTTCGGGCGCTGCTCAAGCCTTGGTCGAGCACCTTGAGCGCGGCGGCGAGATCGCCGTCTGCCACGGCTTCGCGTGCCTCTTCAAGCCCGGCGTGCCAGGCCTCGCTACCGCCGCCAGCCGCGCCGCCACTGTTTTCGTTGCTGTACAGCCAGCGCGTCGTTTCTTCATCGACGAATGAAGCGCCGCTATTGAAAGTGAGCGCCTCGATACCCGGCAGGCGCTCCACGAACCGCTGCGTTTCATCACGGATCGCTTCGGCACAGCGGCTGTGACCAAGCTTTTTGGCAAGCCCGGCACTCAGACGGTGGCCTTCCAGCCAATAGGGGCTTAGCGCCAGGCTATTTTCGATACGCTGCCAAAGTTCGTTGTCGCCGCCCTTGGCAAGCGCTTCGCGGTAATCGGAAACCCGGTCCGCTGATACCGGCGCAAGCTCGGTCTTGCCGTTCTCCTTGGCCGCGGGCAGCGCTTGAATCGTGCTCCATACCGCATAGCGGCGCAGGCGGTAGGCCAGCGGCTCGCCCGGTGACTGCTCGCCCAGAAACTCTGCCATCTTGAGCAGCGCCTGGCGATTCGAGCGCTCGTTGCCCGCCTCAAGGCGCAGCTCCGGCGCCTTGGCCGTCGAAGACGTGGTGGCCGCCTGCTCCTGACGAGCCGCCGGCTGGCTGGTGGATTGCTCACCAGCCGATGACTGAGAAGCGCTCTGAGCTGCCTGCTGGGTTGGTCGCTTGGCCTTTAGCTGGCGGCTTAGCTCAGCCAGCGCATCATCCGGCAACGCCTTCTCGGCCACCTGGTGTTCAAGCTCCGTCAACGAAGCCTGACAGGCGTCAAACTCATCCTCGGCATTGTGAAAATCGAGCGTTGATACGAGTTTGACGCTGCGCTGAATCAGCTGTTGAAACAGCCGCGGGCGCATCTTGACACCGCGCTTGCCTGCAAACGGGTAGGCGTGCTCCCACCAGGGCTGGGCGATGCTTCGGGCAAGCAGGCGTAGTGAAAGCGCAAAACGCACGCCGCTGCCTCCGTGCTGCATACAGTGCATCAGATGGCCCAGCACCTTCAGATCCTTGCTACGCTCGCTCAGCATACGGATGGCCAGCGTCTCGGCGGTCTCCCACTCCACGTTGGCGTGCTGAAGCGAGCCAATCTTCATCATTTCCTCATCCAGCGTCAGATAGTCGTTGCTATCTTCCACCGGCTCGCCCACCGGGGCACCCTCGCCGTTGGCGGGCAGAGGAGCCAGCAAGGGGCCCAGGTGTGACTCGGCAGTAATTCGCATGAAACCTCCCTTACCAGCGGCACGCTTCGCGTAGCGGGGCAATTTCCTGGCGCAACCCCGCCACGTTGAAGCGCAGTCCGTCAAGCCCTGTTACGTCGCTATGCAGCGTAACTTCCTCGGCATCCAGCAGTTGGCGCAGCGTATCGATGGCGGGCAAGCCGCGTCCGCCGCTGACCACCCGGCCGCCGTCACGTACACGCCACTGCTGCTGCACCGTGCGCCCTCCTCCTGTGAGCCGTAGATCCATCCGGGCACCGCTGATGGGCGTGGGCAGATGCAGCTGGAAGCGGGTGATCAGCCTTTCGCAGGCCATCACCATAATGGGCCTGGGAGGCGTCGTGCCGAGGGCTGGCACGCTGATCAGTACACTATCCCCAGCCTCTTGCGCTATCAGTCCGACGTTTTCATCAGGCCGGGCGGCCTCCTGACGCTCGATGGCTTGCCACAGCGCGGGCAGCTCATCGTCATCAACACTGAAATTGGCTTCCAGAAAGAGCGCGTCGTAGCAGTTCAGTCGCTCCAGGCGGGAGGTTTCTTCCGCGCAGGCCTGAGCGCTCTTGAGGCGCGCATCTTGCTCATCGGCCTGGGCAGGTGCGCAGGCCAGCAGGCAGAGCGTCAGCAGGCCACCGATAGTCCACTGACGTTTTAGCAGCATCGCGTTCATTTGATATCCAGTTCCAGTAGCTGACATTTATGGGCCAGCGTTCGCTTGGGTAGCCCGAGACTCTGCGCCGCCTGGGCGCGATTGCCCCCAAACAGGCGCAATCGCTGGCGAATAATGGTGGATTCGATATCGCGCATCGTCTGACGCAGATCATCAATGTCGCCCGGCAGTGCAAGCGGCATCTCCTCTGCTGGAGCCACCATGTCATCCAGGCCGCTGTCCGCGAGCTGGCTATCCTGCTCGCCGGGCAGCACATAGGTGTCAATATCGGCGCCGTGAGGCGTCATCGCGCAGGCGTAATCGATCACGTTTTTAAGCTCGCGTACGTTGCCCGGATAATCCCGGCGATAAAGCAGGCGCAGCGCGGCGGGCGTGATGCCCATCTCGTCACGCCCTTCCCGTGCGCAGAAATCGGTGATGAAAGACTGCGCCAGCTGGGCAATATCGTCCCGGCGCTCGTTCAAGGGCGGCAGAGTGATCGGAAACTGGCCCAGGCGGTAGTAAAGATCCGCACGAAACCGCTGCTCCTTGATCTGCTCGCGCAGGGGTTGATGCGTTGCCGCGACCACGCGCAGGTCAGCGCAGCGCTCCTCGTTTTCCCCCAGCGGGCGGTAGCGGCCGCTTTCGAGTACGCGCAGCAGTTTGGCCTGCAGCGCCAGCGGCATGTCACCGATCTCATCGAGGAACAGGGTGCCGCCATCGGCCTGGCTGATAAGCCCTTCGCGGGCGTGATCCGCTCCTGAAAAAGCGCCCTTGCCGTGCCCAAACAGCTCGGACTCCAGCAGCGCTTCGGGAATCGCGGCGCAGTTGATCGCCATGAAAGGGCCGTTCGCCCGCGCCGAAAGTTGGTGCATGGCGCGTGCCACGCGATCCTTGCCGGTGCCGGTTTCACCTTGTAGCAGCACCGCCAGGTTGGTTTCTGCCGCCCGTACGATATGTCGGCGCAGTGCCTGCATGGCGGCAGATTGGCCGAGCAGGTCTTCGGCCAATTGGTCAGCCAGTGCCTGGCGTCGCGTGCCATCGTTGAGCTTGGCCAGGGAGTCCTGAAGAATCCGCGAGCGGTGCCGCTCGCCCTGCTCGCGAGCAAGGCGCATCCATAGGCGGCACAGCAGAGCTTCAAATGCCGCCATGCCCGGGTCTTCCGTCAACGCCAAAAGCCTTGCCGGCGTTCCCGCCAGCAGCATCACGCCGAGCCATTCGCGCGTGCCCTCGACCCCGCGCAGCGGCCGAACGTGAAGATGCAGCGCGGACCCAAGCGATGCCACCTGGGACTGAAAGCCTGGATGATCCAGGCGAATGCGCGCATCGGCAACGCTCAGTGTCAGTGGCTTGCCGCTGCGGATAACGTGGGCGTAAGGGTGATGAAAATCACCGCAGTCGAACTGGCCCTCATCACCGTCACGGCCCAGCCAGCGCCCACTGCCATCGATGTAAAGACACTCCGCCAGCGCCAGCCCCAGATGGCGCTTTAACAGCGTCGCCGAGCGCTGGCGTAGCGTCGCCGCGCAGTGGCTCTCCACCAGGGTCAACGCCAGCGGCATGGCCGAAAGCTCGACGGATAGCGCCGAGCTTTCGGCGGTAGGGGCGACGGGCTGCGTCATGGGTCAGGCAACCTCTGCAGTGAAGGTGCCGTCTTGTGGATCGACCCCCAGCACCACGCTGGAAACCGTCTCGCGGCGCGCCATGCGCTCAAGCAGCGCCCGGGAAAGCGGCGGCAGCAGTTCGCCATCGATTACCGACTCCAGCATGCGCGCACCGTTTTCGCTGCGCGTGGCCCGTACGCATATGGCTTCGGCCAGGGCGTCTTCCAGCACTACCTCGGCCTGGCGATGACGTTCACGGATGCGCGTGGCCAGTGTCGTGAGCTTGGCCTTGACGATATCGCGCAGCGTATCGCCATCGAGCGGCAGGTAAGGCACCACTTCCATGCGTGCCAGCAGTGCGGGCTTGAAGAACTCGGCAAGCACCGGGTAGAGCGCTTCATCCAGGGCGGTGGCGTCTTCGCCGTGGGCAACGATCGCCTCATAACCCAGGTTGGAGGTGAGAAAGAACAGCACGTTCTTGCAATCGATCAGCCGCCCTTCGCCATCGGCAAGCTCACCCTTATCGAACGCCTGATAGAAAAGATTCAGCACATCAGGATGGGCTTTCTCCACTTCATCCAGCAACACCACTGAGTAAGGGCGTTGGCGGATGGCCTCGGTCAACAGTCCGCCTTCGCCAAACCCGACATACCCCGGGGGCGAGCCGATCAGCCGGGAGACCGTGTGCTTCTCCTGATACTCGGACATGTTGATGGTAGTAAGGAACTGGCGGCCGCCGTACAGCTGCTCGGCGATCTGCACCACGGTTTCCGTCTTGCCCACGCCACTTGGGCCAACCAGCAGGAAAGCGCCCAGAGGGCGGCCCGGGCGGCGCAGATCCGCACGCGCGGTCAGCAGGTGGCGATGCACCCGCTCGATCGCGATGTCCTGCCCCTTGATCAAGCTGCCCAGATGGGTGGGGAGTTCGGTCAGGCGCGTCAGCTCATCGCTGGTCATGCGCTCTACCGGCACCCCCGTCCAGTCACCGATGACCTGGGCGATCTGGGCTTCTTCAACACTTGGGTTCACCAGCGCATGGGCCTGCTGCAGGCGCGTCAGCTGCTGCTCGCGTTCGGCAAGCTCCGCGTGCAGCTGTTCGGGCGAGCGCGGCTCGGCCGGCGGCTGGTCGTCTTGGGCACGTTCGCCGGTGCCGTCAGCATCCAACAGTTGGCGATGCAGCGTGACGATGGCGTCAACGCATTCGCGCTGCTCTTGCCAGGCAGCTTCCAGGGTGGCGAGCTCGGCTTCAAGGGCGGCCAGGCGCTCGCTGAGCGCCTGGCCCATCGAGGCATCCGGCTCACGGCCCAGCAACTGTTCGCGGGCCAGCTGATCGCGTTCGCGCAGGGCGGCAGTGTGTTCGCTCTGCAGGTGGCTCAGCTTGCGCGGCGGTGTATCCAGCGCTTGCGCCAGACGCGTACACGCCGTATCCAGTACGTCGATGGCCTTGTCGGGCAGTTGGCGCCCGGCCAGGTATCGTGCGGAAAGCGACGCTGCAGCGCGCAGCCCGCTATCACCGATGAGCACGCCATGAGCGCGCTCATACACGTCCCGCAGGCCGCGCAGAATCACCAGCGCCTGCTCGACGCTAGGCTCGGACAGCGCCACGGGCTGGAAACGCCGCGAAAGCGCCGGGTCTTTCTCGAAATATTTCTTGTACTCGCGCCAGGTGGTCGCGGCAATCGTGCGCAACTCGCCCCGTGCCAGCGCGGGTTTCAGCAGGTTGGCGGCGTCGCCCCCGCCCTCCTGATTGCCCGCACCAATCAGCGTATGCGCTTCATCGATAAACAGCAGCGTGGGGCGCGGGGCGTTCTTGACCTCATCGATCACGGCCTTGAGACGTTTCTCAAACTCGCCCTTTACGGCCGCCCCTGCTTGCAGGGCGCCCAGGTCCAGCGTTAAAAGCTCTACACCGGCCAAGGCGGAGGGCACCTGGCCTGCCACGATACGCGCGGCCAGCCCTTCCACTACGGCGCTTTTACCGACGCCGGCATCGCCGATCACGATAGGGTTGTTCTTGCGTCGGCGTCCCAGTATATCGAGCATCTGGTCGATTTCAGGATCGCGGCCAAGCACCGGGTCCAGCTCGCCGTTGCGCGCCTGCTCGGTGAGCGAGGTGGCAAAGCGGGCAAGGGCGCTGTCATCACTTGAGCCAGACGCGCCAGTACGCTGGGCGTTGGCGTCAGCCTCCTTAGGTGCTTCTGCCGAATCAGCGGTCAGGCGATTAAGGTGGCGGCGCAGGTTTTCCCGGTTGATCTCGCCAAGTAGCCGTACCGAACCGGCGCCCAGATAGCGCTCAGGGTTGTGCAAGAGCGCAGTAAATATGGCGCCACTGCGCAGCGTCTGGTGCTGATACTCGGTGGATGCCAAAAGCCATGCATCCTGCAGCAGCTCGACCAGCAGCGGTGAAAAGCTGGGCGTTGCCACCTCCAGGTTACGCGGCGGGCGTGTCTCTTCTGCCAATTGGGCGCGCAAGGCGGGCGTATCGACCGTGAGGCTTTCACAGATGCAGCGCACGTCACACAGCGGCTGGTCGAGCATTGCCTGAAGCAGATGCCCGGCAGTCACTTCGGGTGCCTGCTGCTGGGCACACAGTACTGCTGCTTGCTCAAGCCCTTGGCGAGCAATGGTATTAAGGCGGTCAATAAGTGCCGGTAGCTCTACCCTGAGCATGGTAACTCCTAGCGATAAAGTTGGTTGAGAAGCGTGGTGATCTGTTCGGCCTGCTGATCAAGCGACCAGGAGAAGCCCAGATACACCGCGACCATGGCCAGGGTAAAAAGCGCAAAGATACCCCAGGTCGGGAAGCTGGCCGTGCGCTGCGAACGTCCCTGCACCACGTTCTTGAGCGGCTGCGTCAGGGTGTCTTCAGCGGGCTGTTCAAGCGATGAAAGCTGGTCACCCAGGGCACGAACAATCTGCTCGTACTCATCGCGCCCGTGAGACATGACGCGATAACGGCCCTCAAACCCAAGGCACAGGCACAGGTAGATAAAGGCGAGCATGTCACGATAGCGCTGGGGTTCTTGCTGCAGTCGCGCCAGGATGGAGAACACTTTTTCCCCGCCCCAGGTTTCGTTATGAAACCGGGTCAACAGCGAGTGTTCAGCCCACTTGCTTTGCCGCCCCCAGGGCATGCCCATGACTGCTTCATCGATAAACGAGCAGAGTACATAGCGGTAGGCAAGCAGCGTGGCACGGTCGTAGCCCTGTTCGGTCAGCTCGATCTCGATGGCGGCAATTTCGTCGACCACCTGGCGGTAGAGGCGTTCGACATCGCCTGCGCTGTCGAGCTGGCGAACGCGAACCACCATGCCCAGCAGGCTGCTGGCGGCATCCACCAAGGGGTTGAGGTTATGCCCCCGCAGCCGGAACCAGTAGTCTTCGTCAGCATCGAGCTGTTCGGCGTGGCTATGGATGAGATGCTCAAGGCCACGCTCGTTGATGAGATCCTCGTGGCGCATCTTATGCGGCGCGGCGCGTCCGCGGGTCGAGCCTTGCCCATCGGTAACAAGATGTTGCATGGTTTAACTCCTGATCGCCCAGAACTGCATTTCCAAACCCGGGAACTCCCCGGCCACGTGGAACGCAAAGCCGCTGGCGCCGTTAAGCATTCCCCACGCTTCGCTCTGGCGGTCCAGCTGGAAGTAGGTGTAGCCGGCGTGATAAGGCAGCTCGCGGGGGGCCACCGGCAGCGGCTCAAGCGGTACGCCAGGCAGCTGCAGGCTGATAAGGTCGCGGATACGCTCAACGCTTGCGACCTTGGTCTGCTGTAGAAACAGCTTGCGCAGACGTTCGTTGGGCATATCGGCACGCACGGCCAGGATGAACTCGGCAGATTCGATCAGGCTGAGATCGGAAAGCGGTGCAACCAGCAGGCCGAAGCGGCGCGACTGCAGCTGGATCGCCACTGCCCGTGGCTCAAGCACGGTGGAAAGCGCCTGGCGCAGCATCTTCATCAACGGCTTGAAGGCCCGTTCGGGGTGGTCGTGGTCGTAGGCCGGGCATTCCGGCGGCAGCCGGGATTCATCGGTAAAGGTCACCAGCTCACAGGCGATTTCGTGCATGGTGTCGTAGAGACGTTCCGGATGCAGTTGCCCAAGGCGCGCCAGATGCTGAAAGCGGGGCTGGGCACGGTTGAGCAGTTGCAGCAGCATGAAGTCAGATACATCCGCAACGCCTGCCTGGTGGGGAGTGGAAAGCCGTTGGGCGATGTTGCGTGCCCGCTCACGCATCAGGCCCGCCATTTCCCCCACGAACCGCTGCAAGCCAGGAGCCGCCTGTACGTTAAGCAGCGTGGGCAGGAACTGTTCATCCAGTACCAGGCTGCCATCCGGGCGGCGCTCGACGATGCGCGCTACGGCAAGGCAGGCATAGCCGCTGCGGTCATCGCGCTCAAGCAGCAGACGCGGTGAAACCCGTGCAACCTCAAGCTCGGCGGTGGCCCCATCTTGAGAGTGGAGGTCACGCACGCTGCGCGAGGAAAGGCGGTAGCGGGCAGGCAAATCATCTTCTGGCCAGCGCACTTCACCTACGCCGTCGGTGGCCAGCGGCAGGCCCAGGTAGACAACCTGGTTGGTAATGCTTGCATCATCGATCTCAAGCGGCGTCGGCTCGACATCGTCTGCGGGCAGGTGAAAAGCGATACCATCGGGCGTAACGCCGCTGGCCCGACTGATCGCTATGCGCCCAAAGCTGAGAAATTCGTTATTCAGCTCAAGGGATAAGAATCCGTAGAGGTAGTGGCTGACCCCCTTGAGGCGTGTATCCAAAAGCCCTTCCAGGCTGCGCTGCTGCTGCTGGAAATGCTGGGGCTTGATGAACAGGCCCTCGCTCCATACCACTCGATTGCGGCTAGCCATTACTCCTCCTTCCTTAGTTCTACTTCACTGTCACGGAGGTGAACCAGCAGGTGGTAGTGCTCCCCACGGCTGGTGACTTTCACGACCTTTTTCCACTCCGCCTCGTTGGGCGTGGCATAAAAGGCGATCAGCCCGATGTAGCGCGTCTCTTCATCAACCGCGAACGGTTCGTAGAACTTCCACTGCCCCGGCAGCAGGGTAAAGTCGTCGTGAGTCAGGTAGTTCGTGCCCAGCGCGGCTTCCAGGTCTGCATGCAGTTGGCTCAGATCCGCCGCCATCAGCATGGAGTCATCCTTGAGTTGCAGCACCTGAAAGCGCAGCGGCGTGCCATCTCCCTCCACGTTGGGGTTCACATTGGGCTCGGCCACCATGCTGATATCTACCGTCGTCGGGCGATCCTCGGGATAGCCCACGGGCACGGAAGGGTCGCGCATTACCTGCCACGTCTTGCCTGCCGCTTCCCGGGTCGACGCGCAACCGGCCAGCAGGAGCAGCAGGCAGAACAGCCCGACAAGGCGCACGACCGTCATGTTCAGGCCAGGCGCACTCATGCCTCCTCCCGCTGCTGACGACGCACTGACTGGTCATATCCCTGCTCGAATACTTCCCAGAAAAGCTTCTGAAAGCCCTGCTGGCGACCAGAGTTCAGCTCGCGGTAGTAGTGCTGGTACATTTCCCAGGCCCAGCCGCCTTCGTCCTCGATTCGGTTGCCAGCGCCGCGATAGGCATGAAAGCGCTTGAGCAGCGCCTCGGGCGAGAAGGCATCCAGAATGGCGCCCAGCGCCTGACCGATGGCTTCTTCAACGGCCGCCTGATGCTGGCCCTGATGACGCAGGCTCTCGGCGACCGCTTCCGGGGCCGACAGGTGAACAGGGCTGCGCTGTGCCGAAAACATGGTTTCTGCCGTTTCTTCAAACGTAAGCCCCAGTCGCAGAGGATTGTCCTCGATAGGCTGCAAGCGACGGTCGCGAAGCGGGTACTTGCTATCGTTCTGGCTCTGCTGCAGTCGGCGCAGGCCATCGATGGTAGCGCGCAATGTCTGGCCCGCTTCTTCTAGAAACGCCTGCTGCTCTTCACTGTTTTGAAAAGGCAGATCAAGCCCCAGCCCCCTCAGCAGCGGGTCGGCACCCACATGGCTCAGCGCCTGCGTAGTGGGCTGCTGCCAGCGATCTTCCAGTTGCTCGCCAACAGAGCGCTCCAAGTCGTTTAGCTGCCGTTCATCCATGCCACTGCTCCTCTGTTTTGTGGTGCCATTCAAGGGTTTGATTTCGGGAAGGCGTACCGCTTCGTCGCGCTGCTCTTGCTGGCGCCATTCGTTAGTGTGGCTGCGGTACGCACTGGGGCTCGCGTCCAGGGGCTCCAGGGTGGCTGGCGGTGCAGCGTCTTTATCCAGCGCGACCATGGGGTCGTGCTGCAGCGAACCGGGAACGACACCCCCTAGTGCTTCTATCGGGTCTTCCTGCTGAGCCTGATGACGCCCCGAGGGTTCGCTTCCCATGGGCCAGCCGGCGTGCTCATGTGTAGTAACGTCTTCCTGCTCTTCATCAATCAGCGTGGTAAGCGAATGCATGCCGGGTTGCCAGGCATGCCGGTCGCCGGTATGCACCTTCAAGCGATACACCCCGATCGTCAGCTCATCACCGTCGCGCAAGGCGACTTTCCGATTGCGCCCGACAGGCAGCGTGGCACGGTTGATAAAGGTATGGCCGCTGCAGTCGATCAGGCAGAATTTGCCATCGATCTTGGTAATCTCAGCATGCTGGGGGCGCACCCTTCCTGCGTGGTCCTGCAGCAGCCAGTCGTCATAATCACTGCTGCCAAGGGTTCCTCCCTCGCCCTGGAAGACATAGCTACTGGACGAACGGCCTTCCAGCTGTTCGCTGTTCACAACTACTAACGTCACGGCATCAAACGGATCGACTTGCATGCGTTAACTCATCATCTGAATGCGAACACGGCGACGCGTCGAGGCATCGTCACCATCAGGGTCTACAAAGGTGGTCCAGCCCAATTGGCAGGACCCGGCATCGCCAAGGCGCATGGGCTTGACCTCGCTTTCCAGCAGTTCAAGCTCCAGGTCGTAGGCGAGCGGCTCGCGCAGTACAAAGCTGACCAGCGTCTTCAAAGGCTGATGCTCTTCACCGTCGGGCAGAAAGTCCCTAAAGCGCTCAAGACTCAACCCGCGAAGGCATAGCGCGAACTTGCCATTTACATCGGCCACCCGCTCGCCTGCGACCATGTCTTCACCCAGCGTCATGCCCGATAACCCCATGCGGCTACGCTGATTCAGGGGAATATCCACCCAGCGGTGAATCCACTCTTCGATTTCCACACGGGCCAGGTCAAAGCAGTGGCTGACAATGCCGATGACCACATCCGGCGAGCGCGAACGCCCCGCCAGAAGCCCGGCATAGGCCAGCATCTTGCTCCAGTTGATGGGCGTTTCACCGCGCAGGTTGTCATCAGCAAGCCCTACCAGTGCAAATACGGCTGCTGAGAAGCCGTCCCGCGCATTGTCTTGATAGCGCACGTAATGGCGATATTTCCGCCAGTTCTGGTGCATCAGGGTCAGCAGGCGGTGGTTGAAGAAATCCAGAAAGTCGCCGGCCGCTCCCTCCTGGTGCGCGGACTCGTGAGCCAGCGCTTCCAGGTAGTAGCTGGGCAGCGGAGATTGCGCGCCCTGCAACCCCAGAAAACTGACTTCCATCTCATACTGACCGTACCCATCGGCCTCGAGTGTCAGTACGTCGCTGCCTGGAAAGCCCAGCGAAGCAGAAGTCTTGTAGCGCACGCGCTGAAATGACGGCACGCTACCGCCATGCCGCCGCTCCTGATCATCGCCGTGATGACGGTGCAGCAGCTCGACCAGTTGGAAAAATTCGTAGCGTCGCGCCTTGTCGAGCAAGGGCGCCAGCGCTACATCAGTGGCTGCTGCCCTTCCTGTAAGCTCCATACATAGCGCTCTTGGTTATGGCGATTGATGACCTGAAGCTCATGAAACGAATTGATGCTGGCATAAAGCGACATGAAGCGGGCAAGCACACTACCAAACAGGTACAGGCTGCCTTCATCGCCAAACGCGTCCTGATCAAGCGTCATGACAGAGCGCAAACCGCGCACCGGCAACCCCTTGCGCAAACGATCAACCGGCTGGGTATCGATACTGACAATACCGGTCAGGCGCTTCTGGGCAATGCGCTCGGCCTGACGGTCTACCAGAGCGCGGAAGTCATACGCCCTCAATACCGAACACAGCGCATCGCGATTGAGCAGCGAAAGATAGTTAAGCGACAGGTTCGAGATCAGAATCCATAAAAGCCCGTCATCAATGGCGGGCCGCAGTACCGGCGTGGGTCGGGTAATATTGGAAAAGGTGGCAAATGAAGGGCTCTTTTCCGTGCCGACGCAAACATCGCCAACGGTCAACCGCTCGGGCAGCTCGCGATTGGAACAGGTCAGGGCAAGAGAAATGGTTTCTCGCCGCCCCAGACACGCCTGCTCGTCCTCACGTATAAAGGCAATGTCGTGATCGAAACCATCGCTGCGCAGGCTGTTGCCGACACGCACACGAAAATGAAGCGCCTGGCGCCCCTTGTCACGCTCGATCTGGTGCTGGAAACTTTCGAACGGTACATACCGTCGTGACGCGGTCTTGGACGTACTCTGTTCACCTTCCAGACGCCCTACCACGCTATCCACACTGAATATTTCGTAATGCGAGGGCGACTTGCTGCTGGGGCGAATGCGGTATTCGCTGCGCTCCCCCGTCAGGTCGATGGGCTCAGCATCGTGTTCAAAGAGGTTGATGGCAGGCGTGCAGTAAAGGGCCAGGTGCTCGTTCTGGATACGCGCATCGGTCGGCAGCGGGCGCGCAAAGACAAAGCGAAGCGTGACCCGCTTGGCTGGCGCATCAGGCAATATCTGGTCCAGACCCTGCACATCAAAGAAATGAAACGCCTCGGGAAAGCAGAGATACTCCTGCAGAATTCGGTACCCTTGATGCACATTACTTGGATAGGGCAAAAGCGCCTGGTCGCGCTCGAACCCGACGGCTTTCAAGGCATTGGCTGGCAGCGTCTGGCGCTTTCCATCAATGTCGATTTCAAGACGAGCCAGGTAGTGGCTCATCCAGAGATAGAGCGTACGCGCCGTATAGGTATCGCCGCCCAGATGCAGACGCAATGACGTGATGCCCATATCCTTCATGGGCTGGTCACTGTGCACATCCATCGACAGCTCGACCAGCGAGGTTTCCCGTGTGTGCCGCGCCTCTACGCCCGCATGCTCCAGCGGATAGAGCGTGACGTCATGGCAGGTACGAAACAGACAAGACGTATTTTCGACAGCGTTGCTGGCAAGCTCCGTTCCACGGCTTACCTGCTGGTGCTGGCTCAGGGAGTGCCACATGGGGGTGAACTGCACAACCGTCATGCTGGGCACCGGCCGCAAGTAGTTCGGCCACAGCATGCTGATCAGTGAGTGGGTAAGCTCCGGGAACTCGTCTTCCACCTTTTCCCGCATGCGCCCGGTCAGAAAGGCAAAGCCTTCCAACAGCCGTTCAACGTCCGGGTCCGTGCTGCGCTCGGACAGAAACCGGCTAAGGTTCGGGTTTGCCTGGGCAAACTCGCGCCCCTGGCGCTTTAGAAAATTGAGTTCATCACGATAATAACGGTTGAGCATGCGTGCCCCTCGGGTCAATCAATTGAGACACTGATAACGCTTGTTGTTTAACACCAGGTCGATGGTGGTCAGCGCACTTTCTCTGCCTAACGCCACCGTGGCATGCACCTGAAAACGCAGCTGCAGCGGGTCGCCTGCGTTGGGCAGCGACTCGACATCTACCCGCTGCACTCGTGGTTCAAAACGCTCGATGCACTGGCGAATGGCCTGCTGAATGTTGAGCTCCAGGTCCAGCACACCAATGGTGGCGTCATTGAAGTCAAGCAGGCCCAGATCGGGTGCGCAGGCATTATTCCCAGGGTGACTATTGAGCAATTCAACCAGGTGGCGCTTGATCGACTCGACCACTTCTACCAACCGCGCCTCTTCTTCAAGAGGCGCAGATTGATGGGGGGTAGCGAGGCGCTCAAACAACCGACTGCTTAACAAGCCGCTACTGTCAGTTGCCATGACTCCGCCAGCCCTTTATTCCTTGTCGAGACGTCCGACCAGTGATAGCTCAAAGTTTGCCCCCATGTATTTGAAATGCGGGCGTACCGACATGGAGACCTGATACCAGCCTGGCTCTCCTTCGACATCGGATACCTGGATGGAGGCGGCCCTTAGCGGGCGGCGGCTGCGCACGTCTGCCGGCGGGTTTTCCTGATCGGCAACATACTGTCGAATCCAGGCGTTGAGCTCTCGCTCCAGATCCTGACGCTCTTTCCATGAGCCAATCTGCTCGCGCTGCAGCACTTTGACGTAGTGCGCCAGGCGATTGATGATGAACATGTAGGGGAGCTGGGTACCCAGCTTGAAGTTGGTTTCTGCCATCTTGCCTTCGGCGGTATTGGGAAATACCTTCGGTTTTTGCACCGAGTTGGCCGAGAAGAACGCCGCGTTGTCGCTGCCCTTGCGCATGGTCAGTGAGATAAAGCCCTCTTCGGCCATCTCGAACTCGCGGCGGTCGGTAATCAGCACTTCCGTCGGGATCTTGGCCTGCAGCTGGCCAAAGGCTTCGTAGGTGTGAACCGGCAGATTTTCAACGGCACCACCGCTTTGCGGACCGATGATATTGGGGCACCAGCGATATTTGGCGAAGCTGTCTGTCAGACGCTCAGCCAGCAGATAGGAGGTGTTACCCCACAGGTAATGCTCGTGATCTTCACTGACCGTTTCACGATAGTTGAAGGTCTTGATAGGGTTCTCGACCGGGTCATAAGGCGTCCGTAGCAGAAAACGTGGAGCCGTCAGACCCAGATAGCGGGCGTCATCGGATTCACGCAGGCTGCGCCAGCGGGCATATTTCGGCCCTTCAAAAATTGCCTTGAAATCCTTGATATTCGGCAGTTCTTCAAAGCTTTCGATGCCGAAGAAAGAGGGTGCCACCGATGACATGAAGGGCGCATGCGCCATGGCGCCTACTGCGGCAGAATACTGCAGAAGCTTCATATCCGGTGTTGAGGGCGTGAAATCGTAGTGCCCGATAATACCGGCAACTGGCTCACCGCCAAACTGGCCATAGCCCGCGTTATACACGTGGTGATAAAGGCCGCTCTGGCTGATTTCCGGAGCAAATTCGAAATCATCCAGCAGCTCCTGCTTGGTCGCGTGCAGGACATCCAGCTTGATGTTTTCACGAAAATCGGTGCGATCAACGAGAAGTTTCAGGCCTCGCCATGCGGATTCGAGCTGCTGAAAATCGCGTTCATGCAGAATCTCATCGACCTGATGGCTAATCTTGCGATCAAGCTCGACGATCATGTTGTCGACGAGCGACTTGTTGACCGTTGGCGCATCATCGTTACTGTTTAAAAGCTCCGCAATGAAGGCCGCTACACCCTGCTTGGCAACGTCATATCCTTCATCCGCCGGCGCCATCCTTGTCTGCGCCATCACCTGGTCCAGAAGCGAGCCTTCTGCTGCTTCTGTTACTGTTGCTTGCTGCTTAGCCGTTTTACTCATCGCCGTGCCTCGAAATCGTTTTGCTGTTTGATAGATACGCTATTTGCGATAAATGGTTATTCGCTCTTGCGATCTTGATCGAGCAGCTCGAGCTCGTTCAGCAACTGCTGGCGGGCATCATCGTTCTCGAGAAGCTTCTGCAAACGGTCACGAAATGCGGGAACATTGCCCAGCGGGCCTTTCAAGGCAACCAACGCTTCACGCAGCTCAACCAGCTTGCGCAGTTCGGGGACCTGTTTGGCGATGGCATCAGGAGAGAAGTCCTCAAGGGACTTGAACGTCAGATCAACCGGGATTTCGCCAGACTCTTCACTATCATCCAGACGATTAGGCACCGCTGTTTGAAGCGTCAAGCCAGCTTCACGCATTACTGATTGGAAGTTGTTTTTATCAACCGAAACGGCTTGGCGCTCTTCAATAGGCGTTTCTTCCTCCCCACCCTTGAAGTCGCCCACTACCAGTAGCTTCAGCGGAAGTTCGGTATCGGCCTGCTGACCATCGGTAGCTGGCACGTACTTGATATTGATGCGCTCTTTAGGCGCAACGGTCCCTTGTTTAGCCATGGCACTCTGCCCTGAAAGAAGGTTTCTGAATGTAACCGCAAACAATTCTTAATCAGGTAACGTTAGCTAAAAGAGGGTGATTTCTCTACTTAGGTTATGGAAATGAGACAACACTTCGACAACGCAAAAATCGAAAATAAAGCTGATTTTTGATGCGTATCGCGACAAATAGCCTCTAAATTAACTTTAATTTGCTAAAAAAGAATGATTTGTAAGAAATGTCTTACAAAAACTGTCGGCAATCTCTTAACCAGATTGTCAGCTTTTACGCACAAACCGTTTCGCAAAAAAGAGCACATAGCATGAAATTTTGGCAAATAATCAGGGGATAGATAGTTCAGCAACGAAGCCAGATGAAACATATAGTTACTTTCGCATACAAATGTTACCGCACCAAAGCAAACATTGCATCCTTTGTCATGATGGCCAAAAAAGCAGGCAACTCATTGCCAAGCAAGCAACAAGTTGCTTTTTAACAAGCCATATTTTGCCTAACTACGGTTAGATAATTAAAGCTTATAAATATTAAGCAATTGAAAAATAAAAATAAAAATATAATGGCATGTAGATTGCTATATCTTTTCCGTCCGTTGGACATCAATGACTTTTTTCGTCAAGGAGCAGATCATGCCAACACCATGTTATATCAGCATCGAAGGCCAGACTCAGGGCAACATCACTGCCGGTGCATTCACCCCTGATTCCGTAGGCAACATCTACGTTGAAGGCCACGAAGACGAAATGCTGGTCCAGGAATTCAAGCATGTCGTCACCGTACCGACTGACCCGCAGTCAGGTCAGCCTTCCGGTCAGCGTGCCCACAAGCCGTTCGTGTTCACCGTGGCACTGAACAAGGCCGTGCCGCTGATGTACAACGCACTTGCCTCTGGTGAAATGCTGCCCAACGTTGCGCTGAAATGGTACCGCACCTCTGTTGAAGGCAAGCAGGAGCACTTCTTCACTACTACGCTGACCGATGCCACTATCGTGGATATCAACCTGCGTATGCCGCACGCCCAGGACATCAACAAGTCTGAATTTACCCAGCTGATGGATGTTTCTCTGGCGTACCGCAAGATTGACTGGGAACACACCGTTGCCGGCACTTCTGGCTCGGACGACTGGCGCGCACCTATCGAAGGCTAAGCCTTTGCGTGATGCTCGCATTAAAAAACCCCTTCCACTGGAAGGGGTTTTTATTGGTCGGTACCACGCTTTAGACAAAGCGCCCCAGGCCTACGGCGCTGCGAAGCCTGTCCATGGTAACGGCGGCTTCTTCGCGAGCGCGCAGGGCACCCTTTTGCAGGACGCTCTCGATATACGCCGGGTCTTCCATCAGCGCCGTATAGCGCTCGCGTGGCTCGGCCAGGTGGGCGTTAAGATACTCGAACACCTGATTCTTGGCATCTCCCCACCCGATGCCGGCGGCGTACTGCTCGCGCATCGCGGCGGTTTCGCTATCGGAGGCAAAGGCGGAATAGATCTGGAACAGCGTACAGGTATCCGGGTCTTTCGGCTCGCCCGGCTCAAGTGAGTTGGTCTTGATCTTGCGCACCAGCTTCTGAAGCTTTTTCTCGGTGGAAAACAGCGGGATGGTGTTGTCATAACTTTTGGACATCTTGCGCCCATCGAGCCCCTTCAACACTTCGCCCTTCTCGCTTACCACGGCTTCCGGCAGGGTAAAGTACTGGCCTTTATAGAGGTGGTTGAAGCGCCCGGCCATATCGCGCGCCATTTCGATATGCTGGATCTGGTCACGCCCCACCGGCACTTTATTGGCGTTGAACATCAGAATATCGGCTGCCATCAGCACGGGGTAGCCAAACAGCCCCATGGTGACTCCTTTATCGGCATCCTGATTGCCCGCTTCTTCATTGTCGGCCACCGCTGCCTTGTAGGCATGGGCGCGGTTCATCAGCCCCTTGGCACATACACAGGAGAGCATCCAGGAAAGCTCCTGGACTTCCATGAGGTCAGACTGGCGGTAAAAGATCGCGTTGTCGGTATCCAGCCCCAGCGCCAGCCAGGTGGCAGCAATTTCCAGGCGCGATTCCTGAACCCGCTTTGGGTCCTGGCACTTGATAAGCGCGTGGTAATCCGCCAGAAAATAGAACGACTGTACGCTGGGGTCCTGACTCGCCTCGATGGCGGGCTTGATGGCTCCCACGTAGTTGCCTAAGTGTGGAGTACCTGTCGTAGTAATACCGGTCAGTACGCGGGTTTTGGCAGTTTGACTCATTGTATTCAGGCTCTTGGGCAAATAGCCCTATGATAACGCGCCGCCCATCGCGTGGCGAATGGCTTCATTGAAGGCGCGCCAGTTGCCAGCGGGGAGCCGTATCGGTGTAAACAAACACCAGCTGCGCCTGGGGCTGTGTATCTCCCGCTACCTGCCGCCCCGTTAAAACGGCCAAGCGACTGCCATCCAGCTTCTGTACGACAAGCGTGGGAATCCTGGCCAATGAGGAGGCGCCTGAATCTTGCTGGTCAAACGGCCATTGGCGAGCCAGCGCACTGAGCGTGCCCGCACTCAACAGGCTCCCCAGCGCCTCCCCTTGAATCACAAACTGCTCACCCCTGCCCAGGGTTGCCGCCAGACGGTCGAACAGGATGTCACGCTGCGCCGCACGCGTATTGCCTGCCGCTGCCGCCAACAGGCTCTCTTCTACCATTTGCGTCTGCACCAAGGCACGGTAGTTACCTGCCAAGCGCTCATCCACCAGCGCAGAGCGCAGGCTGGCGACACCTATCATCAGCGCGACAGACAGAAGCCCCATGACCACCACCAGCGCGGCGCCCCGCTGCCGCTTCATGGGCTGGCCTCCGGGAGCGCCTGCGACACGACCTGGTCGCGTTGCATCACATGCCAGGTAAACCTGCGCCTATCCTGCTCGAATTCGAGCGTGACCCGATAAAGGCCGGGGGTACCGTGGGCGTTCTTCTCCCACAGCGTGAGTGCGCTGCATTCACGCTGGCCTTTATAAAGCCCTTCGATCAACGGCTGACTATCCCGGCGCAGCGTGCAGGTGGCATCACTTGCCAGCGAATCGCTGACCTCATAGCGGTGTGCCTGACCACGGCGAATATCTTCTGTGAGCGCCTGACTGGCAAAGATCAGCGCCTCCTGCTGGCGGCTCAAGGTGTCTACTCGCTCGAAGGTGGTAAAGGTAGAGAGTACGAGCTGGCCCGCCCCCAGAATAATGACGGTACCAATCACCATGGCCACCATGACCTCCACCAGCGTGAAGCCCTCCGAGCGCCGGCTACTCATCACCCCTCCCCCAGCGTTGGAAGGATAAACACGTAGTCAAAGCGCTCGTCAGCACGGTCAGAGTCGCGCGCTTTCGTTACGATGGAGACCGTCAGCTCACAGCCGCTTTCCATGAAAGCGCGCCGGAGGCTGCCCGTGGCCTGTTCAAGCGGTGCGTGAGGCCCATCAAACCACTGCGTCTGCCAGTCGCTTTCCAGCGCGGTCATGTCGATACGCCGACAGCTCTGCCGGCGGGAGAGCCGCGACCAGGCGCGCTCCTGGGCATCGATGGCGGCAAGGCTTGCCTGTGAGCTCTGAAACCCGGCCACGGCGCTGTGCAGCGACGTCAGTTGCATGGCCGCCACGCCCATCAGCCCGAATGCCAGCAGCGCCAGGGCGATCAACGCCTCGATGAGCGTAAACCCTGCTTGGCGCGCCATTTACCAGCAGGCCTTTGGCAAGCGCTCTCCACGGCTATCGAGCGTGATGGCCGCTGCACAGCCATCCTTCTGGGTGGAAGCGGCATTGATCAGGTAGTAATGCGGGGTAATGCTTGAAGGAGCAAGGGTATAGCGCTTGGCGGGGGATTCAGGCGTAATCGTGCATTCGTGATAGGTAAAGGTGCGGCTATAGCAACGCTCTAGTTCGGCCGCGGCCTGCATGAGCCCGGCATGGGCATCGGTGCGCAGGGCAGCCTGCTGATGGCGGATAACGCTTGGGTACGCCATCGCGGCGAGCAGGCCGAGAATGGCCATCACCACTACCAGCTCGATCAACGTGAAGCCGCGCTGGCCCTCCGGGGAATCGCCAGCGCGTACAGCGAAAGGGCACACCGCCTGAATCAAAGGAGGCTCCTGTCTCGGCCAGGGCTTCAGCCCATCAACTGCTGACGATGACCTGCTCGCGAAGCTCCTTGGGCATGGAAAAGGTAATGTTCTCTTCCCGCCCCTTGAGCTCTTCGGGCACCGTAGCCCCCAGCGACTGCAGCTTGGCAATGACGCCCTTCACCAGCACTTCCGGCGCGCTGGCTCCGGCCGTCACCCCAATGCGGCTGACGCTTTCAAGCCATTCACCTTCGATCTGCTCGGCATTGTCGATCAGGTAGGCGGGCGTACCCATACGCTCGGAAAGCTCGCGCAGGCGGTTGGAGTTGGAGCTGTTGGGACTGCCTACCACCAATACCAGGTCGCTGTCTGCGGCCAGTTCGCGCACGGCGTCCTGCCGGTTCTGCGTGGCGTAGCAGATGTCGTCCTTGCGCGGCCCGCTGATCTCCGGAAACTTCTCGCGCAGCGCATCGATCACTTTTGCCGTGTCATCCATGGAAAGCGTGGTCTGAGTCACGAAGGCCAGGGTCGAAGGGTCGTTGACCGTAAGCTTGGCCACGTCCTGCTCATCCTCCACCAGGTAGATATGCCCACCGTGGGTCGTGTCGTAGCGCCCCATGGTGCCTTCCACTTCCGGGTGGCCTTCGTGGCCGATCAGGATGCACTCCTGGCCACGCTTGGCATAGCGAAGCACTTCCATATGCACCTTGGTGACCAGCGGGCAGGTAGCATCAAACACTTTCAAGCCGCGCCGCTCGGCATCTTCCTGCACGGCCTGGGAGACGCCGTGGGCCGAGAAGATGACGATCACGTCATCAGGCACTTCATCGAGCTCTTCGACAAATACCGCCCCACGCTCGCGCAGGGTTTCCACCACGAAGCGGTTATGCACCACTTCGTGGCGAACGTAGATCGGCGGGCCGAAGACATCCAGCGCCCGATTGACGATATCGATAGCGCGATCCACGCCGGCACAAAAACCACGCGGATTGGCTAGTTTGATCTGAATGGGCTGTGCTTGCGTCGATTGCATGATATCGCCTTGATGCGTAAGCGCATCGCTTGATGAATTAATGCGTGGTAACCGGTTTGACGTCGAGTACCTCGACCTCAAACGTCAGCGTACGCCCGGCCAGCGGGTGATTGAAGTCGACTTCAACCCGATCGCCCTCGATGGTTTTGACCACACCGGGCAATTCCGTTCCCGCTTTATCGGCAAACGACATCACCATGCCGATTTCCGGCGCTTCATCACCGAAGTCGGCCCGCTTCAGTGTCTGAATATTCTGCGGGTTGTGCTGGCCAAAAGCATGCTCCGGCGATACCTCAAACGCACCCGTTTCACCGGCGGCCATGCCCTTGATCGGGTGCTCAAAGCCTGGTGGCAGGTTGCCATCCCCGTACTGAAAGATCGCCGGGGCTTTCTCCTTGGTAGAGTCCACTACCGTGCCATCTTCAAGCTTCAGGGTGAAGTGAAGAGTCACTTCCATGCCGTCATCAATCAGGTATTCACTCATGAGACTGCTCGCTATAGGGTAACGCCCCGGCCTGAACCAGCTCCGGGGCTAAATAAAAAGGGGACTCAGAGACTCGCGCGGTGGGCTTTTCTGCGCCGCCGGTCGCCCATTACCGACTCCCAGATCAGGCCAATGGCGCCCAGCGTAATGCCGATATCCGCCACGTTAAACGCCGGGTAATACCAGCCCGAAACGTGAAACGACAGAAAATCGACCACGTAGCCATGCACCAGACGGTCATACAGATTGCCAAGCGCCCCACCGATGATCAGGGGCAGCGAAATGGCCAGCAACTTTTCATCCGCCCGCACGCGTGAAAGCCAGATGGTCAGGCCAACACTTGCGCCAATCGCAATCACGGCGAAAAACCAGCGCTGCCAGCCGGGGTGGCTGGCCAGAAAGCTGAATGCCGCCCCGGTGTTGTGCATTAACGTCAGGTTGAAAAACGGCAGCACTTCCACCGGCTGCAGGTAGCCCAGCTGACTGCTGGCAATTGCCTTGGTAGTCAGATCCACCACGATAACGGCCACTGCCACCCACAGCCAGCGCAGCGGCTGGCGCATGGGGGGGCGCTGCAGGGTTTCATCACTGCTCGATAGAGTATCAGGCATAGTAGCGCGTCTCGCCGTTGCCCTCGGGCAGGTTGGAGATACAGCGGCCACACAGGTCCGGATGGTCCGCATGGGTGCCGACATCGGCGCGATGGTGCCAGCAACGCTCGCACTTCTGATGATCGCTTGCGCTGACCGCCACTTTCAAACCGTCAAGCTCGGTGCTCTCCGCATTTTCCGCCGCGCTCAAAGATGCCAGGTGCACTTCGCTGGTCAGCATCACAAAGCGTAGCTCATCGCCCAGCTTGGTAAGGGTAGCGCTAAGCTCGTCGCTGACGTACAGCGTCACTTCCGCCGCCAGGCTGCCCTTTATCACCTTTTCATTGCGCGCATCTTCCAGGCACTTGTTGACCGCGTGCTTGACCTCGAGCACCTGCTCCCAGAAAGCGCGGCCCATCTCGGCGCCTTCTTCCAGGGTGCCCAGGCCCGTGTAGTACGTTTCCAGCAGCACGCTGTCGCCACGCGCGCCAGGGATATGCTCGAAAATCTCTTCGGCGGTGAACGAGAGAATCGGCGCGACCCAGCGGGAAAGCGCTTCGACCACATGATACAGCGCGGTCTGGGCGCTGCGCCGTGCCAGCGAATCTGTCTGGGTGGTGTACTGGCGATCCTTGATCACATCCAGGTAGAAGCCGCCCAGCTCGCGGGCACAGAAGCCGTGCACCTGCTGGTAAACATCGAGGAAGCGATACTCTTCGTAGGCCTTGTCGATGCGCCCTTGGAGCTGGGCCGCACGGTCCACCACCCACTGGTCCAGTGCCAGCATATCGCCAAAAGCGACCTGATCCGTTGCCGGATTGAAGCCGTTGAGGTTGGAGAGCAAAAAGCGTGCAGTGTTACGGATACGCCGGTAGACATCTGCAGTACGCTTCAGGATCTCGTCGGAGACCGCCATTTCCCCGGAGTAGTCGGTTGAAGCCACCCACAGGCGCAGAATGTCGGCGCCAAGCTTGTCCATCACCGACTGCGGCGCCACCACGTTACCCAGCGACTTGGACTGCTTGCGGCCTTGAGAGTCCACGGTAAAGCCGTGGGTCAGCAGCTGACGATAGGGCGCGTGGCCGTCGATGGCCGAGCCGGTCAAGAGTGACGAGTGGAACCAGCCGCGATGCTGATCCGAGCCTTCCAGGTACAGATCGGCACGCGGGCCGCTTTCGTGGCCGTGCGGGTGCGAGCCGCGCAGCACGTGGCGGTGGGTGGTACCGGAATCGAACCACACGTCCAGCGTATCGGTGATCTTGTCATACTCGGCCGCCTCAGCGCCGAGAAGATCAGCGGCGTCCAGGCTGAACCAGGCATCGATGCCCTGCTCCTGCACGCGCATGGCAACCTCTTCCATCAGTTCGACGGTACGCGGGTGCAGCTCGCCGGTTTGCTTGTGCAGGAAGAAGGGAATCGGCACGCCCCAGTTACGCTGGCGCGAGATACACCAGTCCGGGCGGTTGGCGATCATGCTGTGCAGGCGCGCCTGGCCCCAGGCGGGGGTGAACTGCGTGGCTTCGATACTTTCAAGCGCGCGCTCGCGCAGGGTCTTGCCATCCTTGCCCTGGATATCCATGCCCACGAACCACTGCGCCGTCGCGCGGTAGATGACCGGCGTCTTGTGGCGCCAGCAGTGCATGTAGCTGTGTACGATGGGCTTATGGGCCATCAGCGCGCCGACGTCTTCAAGCTTTTCGATGATATTCGGATTGGCCTTCCAGATCATCTGACCGCCAAAGAACGGCAGATCATCGACGTACACGCCATTGCCCTGCACCGGCCCCCGCATGTCGTCAAAGCTCATGCCGTGGGCGCGGCAGGTATTGAAGTCGTCCAGGCCGTAGGACGGCGCGGAGTGAACGATACCCGTGCTGCCCACTTCCGACTCGACGTAATCCGCCAGATACACCGGCGACAGGCGATCATAGAACGGGTGGCGGAAGTTGATCAGGTCAAGCGCCTCACCTTGGGTGGTCGCAATGACCTCGCCTTCCAGACCAAAGCGTTCAAGGCAGCTCTCCACCAGCTCTTCGGCCAGAAGCAGCAAGCGCTCGCCGGTATCCACCAGCGCGTAGGTGAACTCGGGGTGCACGTTGAGCGCCTGGTTGGCGGGGATGGTCCAGGGCGTGGTGGTCCAGATCACGACAGCGGCGGGCTTGGGCAGCGCACTCAGGCCGAACGCGGCGGCAAGCTTCTCGGCATCTTCTACCGGGAAGGCGACATCGATTGCGTCGGACTTCTTGTCCTGATACTCGACCTCCGCTTCGGCCAGGGCCGAGCCGCAGTCGAAACACCAGTTGACCGGCTTCAGACCCTTGAAGACGTAGCCCGCTTCGACCATATCGGCCAGCGCGCGAATTTCACCGGCTTCGTTGGCGTAATCCATGGTGCGGTAAGGGTGATGCCAATCACCGATCACCCCCAGACGCACGAAATCGGCCAGCTGGGTTTCTACCTGAGCACCGGCGTATTCACGGCACAGCGCCCGGGCTTTGGAAGGCTCCAGGTGCTTGCCGTGGGTAGTTTCCACCTTGTGCTCGATCGGCAGGCCGTGGCAGTCCCAGCCCGGCACGTAGGGGGCATCGAAGCCCGCCAGGTTTTTCGATTTGACGATGATGTCTTTCAGAATCTTGTTGACGGCGTGACCGATATGGATACTGCCGTTGGCATAGGGAGGGCCATCGTGCAGCACGAACAGCGGCGCGCCCGCACGCGCTTCGCGCAGGCGCTGGTACAGGTTCATGTCCTGCCAGCGGGACACCCGCCCCGGCTCCTGCTTGGGCAACATGCCACGCATGGGAAAGTCGGTTTCAGGCAAGTTTAGCGTGTGCTTATAGTCCATGGTTCGGTCAGCCGTTGTTAGCATCGGCAGCGTCATCCGCCGAAGAAGGATCAGAAGAATTTGTCTTGGAAACCACTGTCTTGGAAGCCACAGTCTTAGAGACCACAGTCTTGGAGACCACAGTATTAGAAAGCGGGGCCGAGGCCAGCGGTAGCGCGTAATGACGGTCAGCCAATGCCGTCGCAAAGTAGCCATGCGCCTGGCTCTGATCGCGCTCGATTTGCGCTTTCAGCGCATCAAAGTCGTCAAACTTCACTTCGCCTCGCAGCCGTGCGCAGGGGTATACCGTCATGCGCTGACCGTAGAGGTCGCCCTGAAAATCAAACAGGTGAACTTCCAGGGTCGGCCGCTTGGAGCCCACGGTGGGCCGAAAGCCGACGTTGCCCACGCCCTGGTACTGCCGGCCGTTTTCAAGGGCGACCGTCACGGCGTATACACCGCGCAGGGTCAGCGGCTGGGGCAACAGCGGCAGATTCGCGGTGGGTACACCAATGGTGCGCCCCAGCTGCTGGTCGCGCACCACGCGGCCACTTACCGAGTAGGCACGGCCCAACAGGCTAGCCGCTGCGGCAAAGTTGCCGCTGGCAAGCAACGTGCGTACCCGCGAACTCGACACCCGTTCGCCTTCGACCGTAAAGGTCCGGGTATGCTCTACCCCGAAGCCGCGCTCGCGTCCCACCGCCGCCAGCAGGGCAAAATCGCCTTGGCGGTCACAGCCAAAGCGGAAGTCGTCGCCCACCACCAGGTGTTTGACGTTCAGCCCCTTGATCAGCACCCGATCGATGAACTCACGCCCGGTCAGGCTGCGAAGCGCGTTGTTGAAAGGGAGACAAACCACCTGCTCGGCACCGTGCTGGCCCAGCAGGCGCACCTTTTCACGCAGGCGCGTCAGCCGGGGCGGCGCCTGGTCGCCGGCAAAGTATTCACGCGGCTGGGGCTCGAACACCACGACCGTTAACGGCACGTTCAGGCGGGCAGCGTGCTCACGGCACTGCTGCAAGATCGCCTGATGGCCACGGTGAACACCATCAAAATTACCGATGGTGGCCACGCAACCCTGGTTGATCGCCGCCAGATTGTGCAGACCTCGAATGACGCGCATGGCACCTCAGCCGTTGTAGTTTGCCCCTTTCCCCACCTTTTCAGGCGTTGGCGAAGCGTAAAAACCCCTGATTATAGCGAACCCGCCGCACTAAATGTCTAACTCTCTCTATATCAGTCTCGAGATTCAACTCTGCATCTTGAAGTGGCGGGGCCGCAAGCCAAGCGCCGCCAGCCAGACAAAGTAAAGCGAGCCACCGAGTCCGACAAGCATTGCCACCCAGCCCACGCGCTGCCACATACTGAAGTCAAGCCACGCCTGCCACTCCGGTGAGGCGAGATAAAGCGCGATGGTCATCAGTGCGCTGCCGCCGCCCAGCTGTACCGCATAGCGCCCCCAGCCGGGCTGGAAGACCAGCACGCCTTGCTTGTACAGCAGATAGCCCAGTAGCCCGGCGTTGAGAAACGCCGACAGTGCCGTTGCCAGGGCAAGCCCCGCGTGGGCCAGCGGCCAGATCAAGATAAGGTTGAACACCATATTGGCGATCATCGCGATAATACCCACCTTGACCGGCGTTTTGGTGTCCTGTCGGGCAAAAAAGCCTGGCGCCAGCACCTTGATCAGCATGAACGCCACCAGGCCAAACGCGTAGGCGCGCAGGCTCATGGCGGCCATCTGGATATCAGTGTCGGTCATTGCCCCGTAGTGAAACAGGGTAATCAGCAAGGGTTCGGCCAGCACTCCCAGCGCCAGGGCGGCGGGCAAGCCCAGCAGCAGCACCACGCGCAGCGCCCAGTCGAGCATGGCGGCGAAATGCGCCTTGGACTGCGAGGCATGGCGCTTGGAGAGCGCAGGCAGAATCACCGTGCCGATGGCCACACCAAACACACCCAGTGGCAGCTCGACCAGGCGATCCGAGTAGTAGAGCCAGGAGACGCTGCCGGCGGCAAGCAAGGAAGCCAGCACGGTATCCAGCAGCAGGTTGATCTGGGATACCGACACGCCAAACAGCGCCGGCGCCATCAGCTTCAGGATCCGCTTGACGCCCTCATGGGCAAAGTTGGGCCAGGGTGTGGGCATCAGCCCCATGCGCATCAAGAACGGTACCTGGAATATCAGCTGGGCGGCACCGGCAATCAGCACGCCCCAGGCGAGCGCCATGGCGGGCTCATCCATCAGCGGCGTCAGAAATAGCGCCGCGCCAATCAGCGAAAGGTTCAGCAATACCGGCGTAAAGGCCGGCACGGCAAAGCGGTTCCAGGTGTTCAGTACGCTGCCGGAAAACGCAGTGAGCGAGATCAGCAGCAGGTACGGAAACGTCAGGCGCAGCATATCCGCGGTCAGGGCGAGTTTGTCCGGGTCGTTGCCAAAGCCTGGCGCAAACACCCAGATGAGCCAGGGCGCGCACAGCATCGCCAGCGCCGTGATCAGCGCAAGCAAAGCGGTCAGGCTACCCGCCACCGCGTTCAACAGTTCGCGAATCTCCTGCTTGGTGCGCTGAGTCGAGTACTCGGAAAGTACCGGCACAAAGGCCTGGTTGAAGGCCCCTTCGGCAAACAGTCGGCGCAGGAAATTGGGGATCTTGAACGCCACGAAAAAGGCATCCGCCCCGTCGCTTGCGCCCAGCAGCGTTGCTACCACCACGTCACGTACCAACCCCATCACCCGCGACAGCATGGTCATGACGCTGACCACCAGCCCCGAGCGCATGAGCCCACGCGCCGGTGCCACGTTGACAGCAGTTGAGGTGTCGCTTGGGGGCGTGCTCGAGGTCATCGCTTTTATCCGTTATCGCCAGGAAAAACCATCAGACACAAAAAAACCGGCCGCAGCCGGTTTTTTTATGGCGCCTGCCGACTTACGCCGCCAGTGCCTTGATACGCTTGTTCAAACGGCTTTTCAGACGCGCTGCTTTCTTCTTGGAAAGCACGTCTTTATCAGCAATACGGTCAACGACCGGCTGCATTACCTTGAACTCTTCCATTGCCTTGCCATGGTCGCCGGTGTTGATCGCTTTGATCACACGCTTGATGTAGGTGCGGACCATGCTGCGCTGGCTGGCTTTCAGGACGCGACGGTTCTCGGCCTGGCGGGCGCGCTTGCGAGCTTGCTTGCTGTTCGCCACTGGTATCTCCTTGGAGAATAAAGGTTGCCGCTGATTCGGCAACGGATTAACTATGTGTTTGTCGGAGGGCCTTCGCCCAATCACGACATTTCCGTAACAACCAATTGATTTGAAGAGCCTTTAAGCTCATTCAAAGTGTGTGACCGGCAGCTGATTTGACTGCCCGCCCACGGGTCTTGTCTGAGAGGATGGCGTAGTCTATCACGCGTAAAGCCGCCAGGCTAGCGGGTATCACGCCCCTCGGGGGCGCTCAGGGCAGCGGCTGGCCGGTGGGCGCCAGTATCTTGCGCAGAAAACGCTGCGTGCGCGGGTCTTTAGGTGCGGTGAAGAGCTCCTCAGGCGGGGCCTGCTCGATGATCTGCCCTTCATCCATGAACACCACCCGGTCTGCCACATCCCGGGCGAACTGCATTTCGTGGGTGACGATAATCATGGTCTGTTGCTCGGATGCCAGTTGCTTCATCAGGCTCAATACCTCGCCTACCCACTGTGGGTCCAGCGATGAGGTCGGCTCATCAAACAGGATCACATCCGCGTTGGCAGCCATGGCGCGCCCGATGCCGATACGCTGCTGCTGACCACCGGAAAGCGCGGCCGGATAGGCATCACTCTTGTCGGCCAAACCGATACGCTCGAGAATCTCCCGGGCGCGGGCATGGGCCTGCTCCTTGGGTATCTTGTCGACCACGATCATGCCTTCGCTGATATTCTGAAGCGCCGTCTTGTTGGCAAACAGGCCGTAGTTCTGGAACACGAACGCCGTACGCCGACGCAGCTTCAGTATGTCCGAGCGGCTGGCGCGCTGTGCATCGACTTGTACATCGCCCACGGTAATACGCCCTGACTCCGGCCGCTCCAGAAAGTTGATACAGCGCAGCAGGGTGGATTTTCCCGTGCCCGAGGGGCCAATGATCACGATGATCTCGCCCCGCTCGAGCGTCAGGTCGATATCGGCAAACACGTTCTGCTTGCCAAAGCGTTTGGTCACCGCCTCAAGGGAGATCATCGTTGGTAAGCCCTGTTGAGATAAATTTCCAGGTGCCGCTGCCCCCAGGAAAGCAATTCCACCACCACCCAGTAGATGATCGCCACCAGCAGAAAGGCTTCAAGGTACAAGAAGCTGCTGGAGGCTTCTTTTTGCGTCGCCCCCATCAGCTCGGTGACGCCCAGCGTAAAGGCCAGCGACGTCGCCTTGATCATGTCGATGAAGTAGTTCATCAGCGTAGGGGTAGCCACGCGCGTCGCCTGGGGCAGGATAATGCGCCGCATCAGCTGCGGCTGGGTCATGCCGATAGAGAGCGCCGCTTCGGTCTGGCTGCGGTCGATCCCCACGATTGCCGCGCGAATGGACTCGGCCATGTACGCCGAGAAATGCAGCGTCAGCCCCAGAATGGCCGCCGTGACGCCGTTGATCGACACCAGCGCCTCTACCAGCTGCGGCAGACCGTAATAGAACAGGAACAGCTGAACGAGCAGCGGCGTACCGCGAAAAAACGAGATAAACAGCAGTGAAAAACCGTTAAGCAGCGGCACGCGAGTCACGCGAATCACTGCCAATAGGCAGGCAAACACCAGCGCAAACAGCATGGCGATGGTCGCCATTTGAAGGGTCAGCGGCAAGTAGCTTAAAAGAACCGGCAACAGCCCCCACATGTATTCCAGATTTAGCATGTCGGCATCGCTTATAAGCAAACGGCCGTGGGGTACCCACGGCCGAGTTCAATACGTAGCTTCACGTTACAGCGTAGCGCTTATTCCGGCTGCTGCGTGATATCTGAATCAAACCATTTTTCAGAAATCTCGCGCAGCGTACCGTTCTCGCGCAGCTCGGCAAGCGCCTCATTCACCCGGTCACGCTGGGCGTTACCCGCATCGTCATTGCGGAACGGCAGAGCGTTTTCAATGACCGTAAACGGCTGACCGGCAAGCTCCAACGGCAGACCGCGCTCCTTGATGACTTGGGTGGCACTTACCCGGTCCATGATAAAGGCGTTGATCCGCCCGATCGCCACATCCTGCTCCACGTTGGACTCGTAAGTGCGGATATCGATCTCATCGGCATTGGGCAGTTCACGCAGCAGCTGCTCGTAGTTGGAGCCCAGGTTGACGGCAACGGTTTTGCCAGAAAGATCTTCCACGCCGTTAATGGTGTCATTACCGGCGCGGACAACAACCTGTGCACCGTCATACACATAGGGCGCGGTAAACACGTATTTGGCCTCACGCTCTGGGGTGATAGTGATCTGGTTGGCAATGGTATCAATGCGCCCGGAATCCAGCATGCCGGCAAGGCCCGAGAAGCTCGCGGTCACGAACTCGACATCGTCACCGGTGATCTCGCCTACCGCGTTGAGCACATCCACTTCGAAACCTTTCAGCTCGTCGCGCTCGACAAATGTAAACGGAAAATAGCCCCCGGACATGCCCACCTTGAGCGTATCCGCCTGGGCTTGAACGGTGGCTAAGCCACTTGCCACGCTCAGCGTGAGCGCCGCGGCCAGCTGGGTCAATCGACGGGGTGTGATTCGGCGTGTACGTGTCATCTGCTGATATCCTCGTGGGCAAGCTTGGCCTGCCGTGTTCGACGGTTAACCGCTGTCACTCATGCCTGAATGCGTGTCAGCTACAAGCGCATCATAAACACATAAAAGAATATTAAAAATAGTTTTTATGCATCATGGTTATTAAAAACAGCATCAACCTCAAGCGTGCAGCGTCAATGTTCCTGAAGGAAAGTGTAGACGCTGAACCGCGATGGCGTGAGCCAGGGCCATAAGGCGCCGGCTGGCTAACCGGTAATATTCTTGAACGTTTTGGATGAAGCGGGCTTTCGCTCGGCATCGAGTATATCGCCACCCAAGGCAGCAAATTCCTCGCCCAGCGTGATCAGCTTGCCCAGTTGCACCTTATCAAACCCGCGCTTGCGCTTGAGCTTCTCGACAATCAGGCTTACCCCGCTCAATACGCTCGCTTCATCCAGAAAGGCTTCGGCCGAGGGCATGACGCCCGGCGGGTAGGCATTGGCTACGCGCACCGGGTTTTGCGGAGTAACGCCCGCTATCAGATACACCTGTAGAGAAGCATCGTAACTTGCTTCCCAGGTATTCATCAGGGCCTGAATCTTTTGGTTAAGCGCTATATCCGGTTGATTAAAGACCACAAACAGACAGTAAGAGGCGATTGGCGTAAGGTCGGATGTCGCCAGAGCCGCACCATCAAGAGCTACTTCTGGTTTCGCTTCAGGTAAAGCGTTTTCAGCAGAAGACTCATCAGCCACGGTAGGCGAAGCGCCACCCAGTTTACTGGGGCTTGTTTGATCCAGGGTCAACCCGGCACCAGACGAACTGGCGGCCAAGCCCAACGCTTCTTTCTTGCAAAAGTAGAAGTAGCCAACAATTATCAGAGTATTAAAGCTTAGCCAGCCAGCGGCGATGGTCAGGCTAAGTGCCAGCGTGTGTGGATTCATTGCTTATTTTCCGCCATTTTGATCAAGCAAGCAGTATCAATAAGCTGAAGCAAAAAGCAATTTCAGTCAGCTTAGCAATTAGTGGAAGAGAGTTATTTAAATTTAATTAAACATTGCCAAGAATACCGCTAGCTATTCTGTAACATGAGCTCACTATAATTTTCTCTTAAATAAATGATCCTGATCACTTTTTATTCTAAATAATTCAAATGAGACTTTAGTCAAAATATTACCAGTCGATAAGAATAAGGCACGCCAGTGCTCGCCATTGTTCTGTTTACTGCCCCTACTCCCTCAAACGTCATGAATCACTCTTCTACTGTGAGAAAACATAATGCTGCAGGCACTACACCGTATTTCCATAGGACGTAAGTTCGTTCTGGTTTTAGCTTTGCCGTTGATAGCCATGGCGTGGTTGGCGGTATCAGGTATTTTAGAGCGCAAGGCGCTTGTCTCGGAAATGAGCCACCTTCAGGAAATGACGGTTCTGAGCCAATATGCCGGCGACCTGGTTCACGAGCTGCAGCGCGAGCGCGGCATGACCGCCGCCTTTCTGGGCAGCAATGGCCAGAATTTTCGTACTGAACTGCCCGAACAGCGCAGGCAGACGGATGAGCGGGTCAATGCCTTCAACACCTATACCCACAGCCTGAGCTTTACTGAACAGGATGCTGGCGTACAGGCGCAGGTAGAGCAGGCCAAGCAGCTTTTGAAAGACGTGACCAGCCTTCGCCAGCGCGCTGATCGCCAGGAAATAGTGGGCGAGCAGTCCAGCACCTACTACACCAGCATCAATAACCTCTTGATCAACATCGTCAGCAGGTTGACCTTCAGCGTAGAAAACGGGGAGATCGTCAGGCAGTTGAACGCCTATTACAACCTGCAGAATATAAAAGAACTTGCTGGTATAGAACGCGCCTTGTTGACTACCGCCTTTAGTACAGACGCCCTCTCCGCCACCATGTACACCAATCTTCTTTCGCTTACAGGCCGCGCCAATGCCTATACCAGCAGTTTCAACAATCTCGCCAACCAGGAGATCCAGGGCGAGCTGGCAGAAGTCTTGTCCAGTGACCTTGCAAGGAACCTGGCGGCCATGCGTGGTATTGCAGTGGAGCGAGGCATTGCCGGAAACTTCGGGGCTGATCATCAACAATGGTTCGAACAGCAGACCCGCCTGATAGATCAGCTAGGCGAGATTGGGCGGAAAGCATCAAGTGACTTGATCAAAACCGCCCAGGACCTGCGTAATCGAGCGGTCAGCGGCCTAGTGTATTATCTGGCGCTTTCGTTAGCCGCCGCGGGGATTGCGATTCTGCTTGCCATCCTGATCGTGCGCAGCATCGTGCGTCCCTTGCAGGCTGCGCTGACGAATATCCAGACACGCGGTGGCGACCTGACCCAGCGCCTGGCCGTTCCAGGAAGCGACGAACTTTCCCAGCTGTACCAGGCATTCAATAAATCAACCATTGAAACAGAAGCGTTAGTGGCCAGTATCAAACAGGGCGCGGAGTCCGTTGAAGTCGCCAGCAAGGAGATCGCCAAAGGCAATGCGGACCTGGCGCAGCGCACCGAAGAGCAGTCCGCCTCACTAGTGGAAACGGCGTCCAGCATGGAGCAGATTACCGCAACCGTGAAACAGAGTGCAGATACTGCCCAGCAGGCGCGTCGCTCTACACAGGACATGGCCCATCAAGCCAATGAGGCCAATGAAATTGCGGAACAGGCACGCATGGCAATGGAGAAAATCCATCAAGCCAACCAGAAAGTCACCGCGATAGTGGAAGCCATCGATGGTATTGCCTTTCAAACTAATATTCTGGCCTTGAATGCCTCCGTAGAAGCGGCGCGCGCCGGTGAGCAAGGACGAGGGTTTGCGGTGGTCGCCTCTGAAGTACGTAACCTGGCTAGCCGCAGTGCCGAAGAAGCCAAACAGATTCGAAAACTGATCAACCACAACGTTGAAAGTATCCAGGAAGGCGAAAACCTTGTAGCGTCCACCAGCACATCGCTAAAAACTATCGCCGAACGCGCCCAGCATACGGCCTCGCTGGTCGCAGAGATATCAGCTGCCACCAGCGAGCAGTCATCCGGCATCGAACAGATCAACCAGGCCCTGACCCAACTGGAAGAAGTAACCCAGCAAAACGCCGCGCTGGTGGAGCAAGTAGCCACCGCAAGCCGCTCGCTGGATGATCAGGCGGGGGATATGGCGGATATGGTGGGGCGCTTCAAGGTTACCGAGGAAGAGAATTCGCTGGCGTTGGCGCATCAGGGGTATTAAAGCAGCGTTCTCCAGCCAACGCGTTAAAAAAAGTTCAATGAACAGGCAGCCAACGGCTGCCTTTATTAATGAAGGTTTGACGGTACAGATTCGTGACAGCCAACTAAATCAACAAGTTTCTGATGAGCGCTGGGCGAAAGACCCATCGCAAGATCCTGCCTGAAAAAAGCCAACGACCGTCCACTCTACTTAGACAGAACCGTCAAGCCAAAGCAATTTTCGGATGAGAGATTTAAACGGTCTTCATAGGCCAATCCAGCAGCCCTTTTCAACCCTTTGATTCAGTAAAATAATGACAAAATATTAAAAATATGCTGATTTTTTTCAATCCAAAATCTTACACTAACCATACATCGGAATGATAATACCAATCATCGTGAAGCTACAAACACTCAAATATTAATAAAACCTATTTTTATGAACTGCTTTAAAATAATAAAAACAACATCATCTACTATAAAACCTTTAATCAAGCATATACGATTATTCAGAGCCCAATACATATTTCAAAGAAAAATTCTATTTGACTATATGAAAAATATATTATCATCAATTTTACATTATGGATAAATTGATATTTAGCAGAATATTCAAAAACAATAAATATGTGGCTCTATTTTTAAATAGTTATTACTCGACGCTATTTAATATTTTCTAGAAATGATGAGCAGGGCTAATATGATTTACTTTCAGCAGCAATCCTATTAATAACTTTGATTATAGGTGTTTTATGATCCCAGTAGCCAAACCTTATTTACCTAGTCGTGAAAAGTTGAATAGCTATATCGATGGCATCTATGATCGCGCTTGGCTGACTAATAACGGCCAGCTGGTGCAAGAACTAACACGCCGGCTTGAAGAGTATTTAGAAGTAGAAAACCTGTTGTTAGTAGCAAATGGTACCTTGGCCTTACAGATTGCTTATCGCGCTCTTGGTATTAGTGGGACAAGTAATAAAACAGAAGCAATTACTACACCGTTTACTTTTGTTGCCACCGCAAGCTCTCTTAAATGGGAGGGAATAGATCCTGTTTTTTCGGATATTGATGAAACTACTTGGTGTTTAGACCCTTCTCTAATTGAACAGGAAATCACTTCTCGTACTAAGGCTATCGTGCCTGTTCATGTATTTGGCAACGCTTGCGATATAGAGGCAATTGATTTTATCGCACAACGGCATGATCTCAAAGTAGTGTATGATGCTTCGCATGCTTTTGGCGTTAAGTATCGAGGAAAAAGCATACTCCGCTATGGGGATGCCGCTACACTCAGTTTTCATGCCACTAAACTGTTTCATACAGGTGAAGGTGGAGCTATTATCTTCAAGCGAAAGGAAGATTTAGAACGTGCGAAAAAGATGATTAACTTTGGCATCACTGGTCCCGAAACTATTGAAGAACTAGGCATCAATGCCAAGCTGAGTGAGTTACATGCGGCAATTGGCCTAAGCGTATTAGATGAGATCGATAATAACATTTATGCAAGAAATAAAGTTGCTGATTTTTATCGACAGCAACTATCCAATCACTATCAGCACCAAGTATGGAATAATTATGCTACTCAGAACAATGCCTACATTCCGCTAGTATTAAATACCGAAGAAAGTACAATAAAGCTAGTTAAATACTTCCAGGCTATGAAAATTACTGTTCGTAGATATTTTTATCCATCCCTGAGCAACATTCCGCTTGTACTTAAAAATAACAAAAAGACCACTATATCTGACGGTATAGCGTCTCGAATTGTCTGCTTACCTATTTATTCGAATCTTCCTGAATGCACTCTTCATGAAATAGTTAAACACTTGTTATTATTTGATGAAAAAGAATAATTTTTCAATATATATAAATTAAAACAAAAGCTTTTATTATCAATAAAGTTATTGGATAACAGATAGAATGCATATTATTATTTTCAGCGGTTATAATCAACGTGCTGTTATATCGTTTCTCCGGACTCTTAAGCAGTGCGGCGTAATACCCTCTATTATTGCTAAATCTCATGATGACCCTATCTTCAAGACTTCGTACAAAAATCAAGTTAAAGCAGTACGCACTGAAGAGTCCCTTGAAAAAAATGACATCATCTCGTGTATAGAAAAAATAAAAATGCAAACTGCGCACTCAAAATTTTTAGTAGCGCCTTCAACAGAGGCTCTTAACCGCCACTTCCTTGAGAACAGGTCTTTCTACAATCTAAACTCTATTGAAATACCTTTAGTAAATCATGATTTGTATACAGAGGTATCAGACAAAAAGAGTTTTTCTAAACTATGTCAATCAAATAATATAAAAACACCTAAAGAATACTTCAAATTTGACAATGCATCTTTACCTATAGCAGCAAAACCTATTAAATATTTAAGCGATGATGGAAAAGCCTTAAAACCGATTCTCATCTATAATAAAGATGATCTTAGAAAATTTAAAACTGACCACTACCAAAACTCATTCTACTACCAAGAGCTGGTAATAGGTCAAAGTTACTACTTACTTTATTATTTTTCAAGGAATGGTCGATCTTATAAATTTTCACAAAAAAATATAGCTCAGCAAGCAGAAGGAAAATCTATCGTAGCTGCAATTCCTTCGAAAATTCATGATGATCCTATTTCTACCCAATATGAAACCCTTTTTTGTAAAATTGGTTTTCATGGACTTATCATGGTAGAAATAATAGAGGATATAAATAAAAACGAATATTACATGATCGAAGCTAATCCGCGTTTTTGGGGTCCATCACAATTATTTGTAGATAACAATATCAATTTTTTTGAGCTTCTTCTTTACGACTACGGCGTATTGAAAGAGGAACCAGCACCCGGTTCAACTGACTTATTAACGGCTTATTATTGGCAAGGAGGCATTTCACTAGCTAAAAAAGAGGGATTGGGTATCGTTATCCACTCCCCTTCAGATATGAAAAAAAACCATACTGAATGGAAAAAAAACGATGTTTATAACCGTACAGATACTTACAAAATATTCGAGGAGGAACTAGGCTATGGCGATTAATTATGGAACTGAAAAAGAAACGCTCAAAGCACTATATCAAAAGACTAGCAAGCACTCAAACTATCAGACTTTACCTGACTGTTTAAAACATCTTATCAGCGAGAAATCAATTACTACTAAATCTCGCTTTGAAAGCGAACGCTTTGACTATATAAAGCGTATTCTTGACTTTAAAGATAAGAAAATAATGGATATTGGCGGGAATACAGGTTACTTTACATTTCAATCAATAGCAGAAGGAGCCCGAAGCGCAAACTATGTGGAAGGTAACAAAACACATGTGGAATTCGTTCAGGCAGCTTCTAAAGCATTAGAATGGAATGAAAAAATACGTATAACCTCAAAATATTTTAACTTTGAAAACTCTGAAGATGATGAAAAACATTTCGATATAGTGCTGTTATTGAATGTTTTACACCATTTAGGTGACGACTATGGTGTTGAAAAAAGCATCTCAACAGTGAAATCTAAAATCATCGATCAACTAAATTCTATTGCCAGCATTACCCACTTTTGTGCTTTCCAACTTGGATTCAATTGGAAAGGTGATCGTGATATGGGGTTATTTGAAAACGGACAAAAGCGAGAAATGATAGACTATCTAGTTAAAGGAACGCAAAACAACTGGAATATTATTAAAATTGGTATTCCTGAAAAAATCAACAACAAAATTGTCTATTGTGATGCTAATAATGAAAATCTTGATAGAAAAGATAGCCTAGGCGAATTCCTCAATCGTCCATTGTTTATTTTAGAGTCCAAGCACAGTAGCGCTCTTAGTTAAGCATCCCCCCAGCAGAGCTGGGGGGAACCACTTTACTTGTCGTTCTCTTTCAAGAAGTTTCGAGATTCTTTAAAATAGTAGTCTGAAAGCTCTTTTCTAGATTTTCTTTCATGATATTTACCAATCCAGTAAAAACTATTACCTAAAATAGTTCTTTTTTGATTTTCACTTCTGCTAGACCATGTTGAATCAGCATGAAGTCTATACGCTGCTGGCTTAATGTCCTTTATAAACACACTTTCACCGTAGAGCCCTAACATAGAGATAAGAAAATTATCGCCATTGACAACGGTTCCTTTCTCTTTAGGAAACTTATTGAAAACCTTTCTAAACATCATCGAGAGTGTCAATACAAAACAATTATTCCGAAGCAACTCATTTCTTGAAAAACTTTTAATCATATGCTCAGGAAGTTTAGAATCCCTAACAATCTCTTTATCTTTAAAAACAAACGCATTGTGATGAGTAATCACGCATTCAGCGTTTTTTTCCATGTATTCAAATTGAACTTTGAGCTTATTAGGGTCTGTCCAGTAATCATCTCCCTCACAGATAGCGACATATTTACCTTTTGTCAATGGCAAACAAATATCCATAGGCTTTTTGTTTTTTGAATACTGATTTACTTCCTGAAAAATTGGTCGTATAAGTTCAGGATATTTCTCAGCGTAATGTTTAATTATTTCCTGTGTTCCATCCGTGGATGCATCGTCATGGATAATCAATTCAAAAGGAAAGTCAGTCTTCTGCGCAATGATGCCATTAATAGCATCTTCTATATAATTTGCATGATTATAAGTAGCACAGATGACACTGACGACTGGCTCACCCTTAACGTGCTCATCCTGCGGGATCGGAGGGCCTGCTGGTAGTGGTACCTGAGACTTTGGCACGGAAACCTTCGGCAAAAGCTTCTGTGCTTCAAGAAACTCTAATGCTTTTTCCTGGCTAACATCGGCCATCAACTCAAACGCAATATCATGGGCACCAAAACAGGTACTCATGATAAAGGCAAGCCTTGTCTTGTTTTTATCACTTAGTTCTGACGTGCGCTCATGACTGGGCAAAAATAGTACATCTGCACTTTCTTGTTCCGTAGCGCAGGGCGACACGGCATTCAGATTTTCCGGTAAATGGCTGTAGTGCTGAATGTTGTGCATGCGGTAAAAACGGAAGCCGTTACGGCTGGCCCAATGTTGCAACTCGGCAAGGCTAGGCTGTTTTTTATGGGTAAGCTGGAAGGGGATACGGGCTTGGATCACTAACGTATCGGTAAGCGACTTTTTACCATGCTCCAATATCGTCATGGCATCACTTAACTCATCAAGAATTAGCCAATCAAGGCTGTCCAGGCCATTAATGCTATCCAGAGCGATGGTACTGATAGGCAGTTCAGCCAACGCTTGTGTACCTAAGTGATGGCGTTTGGGCAGCTTCTCAGCCGGTAACGGCGCTAGCGTACTGGTCATCTCAGGAGCCACACAGGCATGCAGCGTGGCCGCGTTTCCATCGCCTAGCAGGGCATGCTGAAACAACTGGATAGTGTCGCTGCCTTCGTACTGTTTGGCCTCCTTGATTTCGCTGGCAGGGTCAAAAACAACGATTCCAAATGCCTCTGTTGCTACCATCTGCTCTGCCAGGCCACTTTTGATCAGGCTTGCTCGATTATCGAGCACCACAATCTTGCCTTTGATTTGCCAAGTAAAGTCATCGGTAAGCCATAGCTTATTGGCTTGTGGCACCTGACCTGGTTGATTCACTGATTGATGGCTAATCAACTGCTGAAGCGAGTTATCGACTTTGAAGTCTGGCTTGGTTGCCCGGCCGCTTAAGCGCTGACGGTGACGCTTTTTCTGGGTAATGGCGAACTCTTTATTACCCGCGCGCAGCTGCGCTAAAGGTGATAAAGCAGAAAGCAGACGCTCCGTGGCACGAGCAATATGATGCTTCTCTTTACCGACCTGCCTGGCACGAGCAACATACTCCTGGTAAAGCGTTTCGTCGTCATAAAAGCGGATCACTGCATCCACTAGTGGTTGCAGCTCTTCGTCGCTAAGCAAATGTTGATAGGGCTCTTCATAGCAGGCATCCGGAAAATCAAACGCAATACCCGCGTTGCCGATCATTTCGGGCATGCCACCACGATTGGTAATAAGCGCCGGGATTCCATTGAGCATTGCCTCGGCCAGTACTCGTCCTGAGCTTTCCCACCACAAGCTAGGGGCAACCAATACTCGAGCACGACTATAAGGGGCGCGCATGTCGCTGGTATTGGCCGTTAAGGTAACGTTGCTTAAAGAGCTTCGCTGCTGCCCCATGCTTCGCATGGTTTCTCGCAGTACGGCTGGCCAGTCGGCACGAGCCTCTACCACTTCAAGTTCGATGTCAGGTCTTTTTTGCCCTAACCTTTCTGCCAGCTGTATAAATACGCTAGCGCCCTTTTGCCAGCTCGGGTTCACGAACAGTACACGCTTACGCTCGTGATGCTCCGCAATGAAGTTTTCAGGAGCAATAAACTTGCCGACGGGTTTAGCCGCGAAGCCTATTGTCTTGCGGTACATATCCGCTGTAGCTTGGCTGTCAGTAAGAATAAGGTCGACATCGCGGCACCAGCGAGGCGCTTTATAGTGTCCGTTGGCCAGGTAGAAGGCGACTGGGATCCCTCGATCACGGGCCTCGTCAGCAATCAGCATATCAAGCGTCTGACCGCCGTAGAACCAGACGATATCTGGTTTAAAGGAGTCCAGCACGTAGAGATATTGACCGTACCATAGCCCTTCTTCATGGGTTGTGAAGTGATTACGGTTATAGCTGTAGCTCACCACCAGGTTATGCGTTAATGGTCCATCTACCGCTTCGATCATTTCGTGTTGATGAGCGCTCAGATTCGGGTACTGCTCTTTTAGCTTGCCCATGCCCTTGGGGTTATCAAACACGGTCGCGCCTAGTACCTGAACCTCATAGCCATTGGCTACCAGCTGCAATAGCATCTGGCGAACGGTCATGCTGGCCCCACTGGAGGTATCCAGTAAGCAGAAAGGATTAGCCCATAATAGGCGAGGCTTGCGTTTTTGATTCGCAGGTACAGAGGAGGACTTGACCATGAAGCGGGCTCACACGGATAGAGGGTAATTTACCTATCCTACTATGCTAGTGCTCTGTGCAAAGGCGTGAATGCAGCAGTATTTAAGTAGATATTCTCTCGATCATGCCATTCACTGCCTACGCCAATTATTTTATCTAGTTATCAAATAACTAAGGTGAGCTACCCAGGGCCAAGCAGGTACAAATACAAAAAAACGGGGCCTATTGGCCCCGTCGTTATATTTTAAATACTACTGTCAGGGTATTAACCCAGCAGCGACAGCACAGACTGTGGCGTCTGGTTGGCCTGTGCCAACATGGAAGTACCCGCCTGCTGAAGAATGTTGGCACGGGTCATGTTAGACACTTCCACTGCGTAATCGGCATCTTCAATGCGCGAGCGTGCTTCGGAAAGATTGGTTTTCGTTGTCGCCAGGTTATCAATCACGGAATCGAAACGGTTAAGCGTAGCACCCAACGTTGCGCGATTGGTATCAAGTGTTTTGGTAGAAGCATCGACCGCATCAATGAGGTTCTGGAAATCGCTGTGCGTTACCGCGCCAGAAGCCCCCGTGCCGGTCAAGGTGGTCGCGCCGGAAGCGGCGGTGAGAGCACCACTGGAACCGGTTACGAGGCCCAGACCGCTAGTAGTTGCATTAATCCGTGAAACGCTGATGACATCTTCACTATCGGTGTTGGCACCCACCTGGATTTTCAGCGCGCCGGTAGTACTGCCGCTGTCTACGTTCAGCAGACTAGTGCCGTTGAAGTTGTTACTACCAGCGACACGATCAATTTCTGCCAGACGCTCATTAATTTCAGTCTTGATGGCTGCGCGGTCATCAGCGGTGTTGGTATCGTTAGCGCCCTGTACCGCCAGCTCACGGATACGCTGCAGGTTGTCGTTGATCTGATCAAGACCGCCTTCCATGGTCTGCACCAGAGAAATACCATCACTGGCGTTACGGCTCGCTTGATCCATACCCTTGATCTGGGCAGTCATCTTGTTAGCGATGGCTTGCCCCGCGGCGTCGTCCTTGGCGCTGTTAATGCGCAAACCGGAGGAGAGACGCTCCTGAGCCTGAGCCAGCATGCCCTGAGACTTGCTCAGGTTATTCTGGCCGATCATGGAGGTAATATTGGTATTGATAACGGACATGATAGAGCTCCAAAGATTCAATGGGCCTTGTGGCCGACTCAGCGGCGCTTTTATCGCCGTTATTATAATTAACGGCCGTTAGTCCCGATTCTTTAGCTATTTGTCCAGTTTTTCATGTAAAAAATATCAATTTAAAACGTAAAACGGGGCCTAAAAGGCCCCGTCATTAGCTTCATTAGCGAAACATTACTGCCTACTGGAGTATTAGCCCAGCAGAGACAGTACAGACTGAGGCGTCTGGTTGGCCTGTGCGAGCATGGAGGTACCCGCCTGCTGAAGAATGTTGGCACGCGTCATGTTCGATACTTCCACTGCGTAGTCAGCATCTTCGATGCGCGAACGCGCTTCAGAAAGGTTAGTGGTCGTGGTTGCCAGGTTATCGATGACAGAATCGAAACGGTTCAGCGTAGCACCCAGGGTGGCACGGTTGGTGTCCAGAGATTTTACGGCAGCATCAACAGAGTCGATCAGGCTCTGGAAGTTGCTATGCGCACCACTCGCCGGGCCAGCGGTAAATGTGGAGCCGGACATGCCGCCGCCAGACAGGCCAAGACCACTCACAGTCGCATTGATGCGGTTAACAGTAATAACGTCTTCAGAATCAGTATTGGCACCAACCTGAATATTCAGCGCAGTAGTAGCACCGCTAGCAACGTTCAACAGGTTAGTACCGTTGAAGTTGTTGCTGCCCGCAACGCGGTCAATTTCTGCCAGACGCTCGTTGATTTCGGTTTCGATGGCTGCACGGTCATCGGCAGTGTTCGTGTCGTTGGCACCCTGTACCGCCAGCTCACGAATACGCTGAAGGTTGTCGTTAACTTGGTCAAGACCGCCTTCCATGGTCTGAACCAGAGAGATACCGTCGCTGGCGTTACGGCTAGCCTGGTCCATACCCTTGATCTGGGCAGTCATCTTGTTGGCGATGGCCTGGCCGGCAGCATCATCAGAAGCGCTGTTGATACGCAGGCCGGAAGAGAGACGCTCTTGCGCCTGTGCCAGCATGCTTTGTGAAGAGCGCAGGTTGTTCTGGCCGATCATGGAAGTGATGTTAGTGTTGATTACAGACATGTAAATGCTCCTCAGAATTTAACTGGCCTAGCGGCCTGCTCAGCGGCGCTTGCATCGCCGTTGTTATAATTAACGGCAGCAGCGCCCCTTTCTTTAGAAAATAAGCCTATTTTTGTGTAAGAAAAGGTAACCATGCTGCTGGCTTCTTATCTGTACCAAATGCTTTTGCTGTCGATACAGGCTACCTGTTACTTATAAAAGAGCGGTATATAAAAAACGGGGCCTGCTGGCCCCGTCGTTACGGTCATTCGCGAAACGTTTGTCTAGGTTATTAGCCCAGCAGAGACAGCACAGACTGAGGTGTCTGGTTAGCCTGTGCCAGCATCGAAGTACCCGCCTGCTGAAGAATATTGGCACGGGTCATGTTGGATACTTCCACCGCGTAGTCAGCATCTTCGATGCGCGAACGCGCTTCAGAAAGATTGGTGGTCGTTGTTGCCAGGTTATCGATTACCGAGTCAAAACGGTTAAGCGTAGCACCCAGAGTGGCACGGTTCTCATCCAGTGTTTTGACAGCGGCATCAACATCATCAATCAGCGTACGGAAGTTAGCGTGTGTTGCGTCAGCACCAGAGTTGCCAGACAACGCTGCTGCTGAACCGCTAATACCCAGACCCGAGGTAGACGCGTTGATTGTATTAACAGTAATAACGTCGTTATCGGAAGTATTAGAACCCACCTGAATGTTGAGTGCTGTAGAAGCGCCACTGGCCAGCAGTTTAGTGCCGTTGAAGTTATTGCTACCCGCGACACGATCGATTTCAGCGATACGCTCGTTGATCTCGGTAGTAATGGCGGCACGGTCATCTGCAGTATTAGTGTCGTTAGCGCCCTGTACCGCTAGCTCACGAATACGTTGCAGGTTGTCGTTGATCTGATCAAGACCGCCTTCCATGGTTTGAACCAGGGAGATACCGTCGCTGGCGTTACGGCTCGCCTGGTCCATACCCTTGATCTGTGCAGTCATCTTGTTGGCGATGGCTTGACCAGCAGCGTCGTCAGAAGCGCTGTTGATACGCAGGCCGGAAGATAGACGCTCTTGTGCCTGAGCCAGCATGCTTTGTGAAGAGCGCAGGTTATTCTGGCCAATCATGGAAGTGATGTTAGTGTTGATGACAGACATGTAAGTGCTCCTCAGAATTTAACTGGCCTAGCGGCCTGTTCAGCGGCGCTTGCATCGCCGTTGTTATAATTAACGGCAGCAGCGGCAATTACTTTAAAAAATACCTGCTTTTTTTATCGCTTGCCCTGCATGAGCGGCTCACCGCGCCGGTGAATTCTGATGCCCCCCGCTGCAGGTGCTCGATGCTTTAAGAATGACAGTCCCAAACAAAAAACGGGGCCTACTGGCCCCGTTTTTGGATTCATCCAAGCAACATAACCGCCTAGGCTATTAGCCCAACAGAGACAGCACAGACTGCGGGGTCTGGTTGGCCTGGGCCAGCATGGACGTACCGGCCTGCTGAAGAATGTTGGCACGCGTCATGTTGGACACTTCCACTGCGTAGTCAGCATCTTCGATACGCGAACGCGCTTCAGAAAGGTTAGTCGTCGTGGTCGCCAGGTTGTCGATAACCGAGTCGAAACGGTTGAGCGTAGCACCCAAGGTGGCACGGTTGGTGTCGAGTGACTTGGTAGCGGTATCTACTGCATTAATGAGTGTCTGGAACTCAGCGTGAGTTGCGCCGCCAGAAGCATCAGCAACGTTGAACGTGCCCCCTGCTACTGCTGCAGCAGCAGCACCAGATGCTGCCGTTTCCAGACCCAGGCCACTTACGGTTGCGTCGATTCGTTGAACCGTAATAACGTCCTGATCGGTAGTGTTGGAACCGACCTGAATATTCAGTGCTGCACCAGCGCCACTGGCTACGTTCAGCAGGTTAGTGCCGTTGAAGTTGTTGCTACCCGCAACGCGGTCGATTTCTGCCAGACGCTCGTTGATCTCGGTAGTGATGGCGGCGCGATCATCGGCAGTGTTCGTGTCGTTGGCGCCCTGCACCGCAAGCTCACGAATACGCTGAAGGTTATCGTTGACCTGATCAAGACCACCTTCCATGGTCTGAACCAGAGAGATACCGTCGCTGGCGTTACGGCTAGCCTGATCCATGCCCTTGATCTGAGCAGTCATCTTGTTGGCGATGGCTTGGCCGGCCGCATCGTCAGAAGCGCTGTTGATACGCAGACCAGAAGAAAGGCGCTCTTGTGCCTGGGCCAGCATGCTCTGCGAGGAGCGCAGGTTGTTCTGACCAATCATGGAGGTGATGTTGGTGTTGATTACAGACATGGAAGTGCTCCTGGAAATTTGTCTGGCCTAGGGGCCGGCTATGCGATGCGTTCATCGCCGTTATTCTAAATAACGGCCCCTCTCGCCAATTCTTTAATAAAAACCCGCACTTTTATGTAACCAACTGCAACGAAGCAGGCTATTTCTTCTGCATGTTGCTCATCAGATCGAACTGCTGACCCAGGTAACTACTCATGGAATTCATCTGGGCAATCATGCCGTCTAGCACTGCAAACTGCTTACGGTAACGCTCAGTGCTTCGCTCAATACTGGCCTCCATACGTAGCTTGCGCTGATCCAGACTATCTATCCGCAACTCAGCACTACCAATGGAGCTCTTGATGATGCCTTCATCCGCGGTTATTTCTTTCAAGGTAGCGCTCATGCGCCCTGCCAAACCGCCTTCTTTCGTGTCGCCCGCGAAAAAGGCAGCTAAGCCCTCGGAGTTGTTGGCGATTGCCTCATCCAGCTTGGCCTCATCGACCTTGAGACGGCCTTGCTTATCGATATCGATGCCCATTTGAGAAAGTCGCGTTATATCGCCCGTTCCAAAATTGCCCGTTATATCCTGACGAAGGCGATTTTCGATGGTACGAACGGTACGATCCCCTACCAGCTCTCCAGACGTCTCACCTGCACCGTTAAATTGGGTCATACGTCCAACGGTGGATTTCATCTCATTGTAGTTACTTACAAACGCATTGATCGCCTCCTTCAGGGAGTTATCATCGCGCTCGATCACCAGGGTAGAGGGGCTCTGAGAGACGGCGGTCAGGTTGAGCGTTACTCCCTGAATAGCCTCTTCCACCCGGTTGGTTTTGCTCGTAATCGCAATACCATTGACGTTCAACTCAGCATCCTGGCCTGCACGTAGCGTAGCTGGGTCCATTGATAAAGATGTCAGTCCCGAGAAGCCCGTCAGCGAAGCGTCTTTGCCCGTTTCCTTGGAGCTCAACGCGAGGCGATACCCCGAGCCATCATTGATGAGAGAAGCCGTAACGCCAGATTCTTTATCCGCATTGATCTGATCACGAACATCAGCCAGCGTACTGCCTGCCTTGATACTGACCTCATGGCTTTTTTGAGTACCGTCAGCACCAAAATTAAGCGTCAACTTCGTATCAGCGGCTGTGAGTTCCTGATCCAGCGCCACGCTATTGGAAGCAGCGCTGCCTCCCCGGGCCAGTTGGGTAACCGTCACTTCATAACGGCCTGGATTGGCCTTTTCGCTCGCCGCCGCCAGTACCCCTTCTCCCGTCACCGTACTTTTTTGCTGTTTGAAAGTGGCAAGGTCATTTAGTTTGACGACAGCCGTTTGTACCCTGTCCATTGCCGATTGAAGGCGGCCATAAGCAGATATCTTGGTTTTTTGAGCGCTTTGTTGCTCAAGGATGGGAACGAGCTTTTGGCGTTCGGCTGCTTTGAGCTGATCCACCAAACCAGATAGATCCAACCCAGAACCTACACCTAGTGCAGAAATCGATGCCATGAGGTTCAGCCCCTTATAAAATAGTAGAGAAACGCAGTTAAAGACTTTATCGACTGCCTGGAGAAAAACTTTAGCGCTGGCTGGCCTGCCCGAGCGCGGCAAACTGCTGGGTTAAATAGGCACTTGTTTGTTTCATTTGAGCCACCAGATTTTCTATCGCTGCAAACTGCGTGTGATAGCACTCAACTGTTTGCTCTATACGATTTTCAGTCATTGCAAAACGCTCCTTCAAAGATGACCCCATCTATAGCCCCAAGCCTCTTTGTTACCAAGCCAATCACAGTTGCCACGCGCTCTAGCTTGATCTCATACTACCTTGGTTTCGCATCACTGCTGGCTATGGCACTAGCGCCAGCCCTTTCCGGCTAGATGGCAAGGCGTTCAAAAAGAAGCATTATCATCAAGACGTTCCGTTCTGCAGCCGAGTCAATGCCTCTTGCAGCCGACCATGAGAAACAAAAGGTGTCATGGCTGCTAGCAAGCCATATTCGGTGCTTGTCTCTCTACTTATAGCCTCGGCAACTTTTACCCTAATTTCAGTATTATTAATCATTTTTATGTATCAGATTGTTATTTTATGCAATGTAAATCCAAGATAAAACTGCTCTATTAGCTAGCTATCTTTTATCCTCACGATTCACTCACCTTATGTAAATATAAAAAAATCCTTTACTTATCCTTATCGCTATATCGACACGTTTGTAAACGTCATTGAAACACCAACTCAGCAAACGACTGTTTGAATATTACGAACAGCCTTTTTAATATTAATATTTGTTATCTATCTACGTAGTAAATGTCTTTTACTTCAATTTTATGAACAATAAGCTTCTGTAGAAGATTTTCATCAGCACTTTACAAAATGTTAAATTTTCAAATCATAAATAATGCCCGATGTTAATATATACCTTGGTCTAACACCAATCCTGCCTTAAGATACCGTCAGCACATCCGCTCGCGCCGCTTGCAGGACCCTGCACCATGTTCGCTCAGTACGCTTACGATTTTAGTCAAACGCCCGCCGTTAATGCCCAGCGTAGCCTTCGCCATTGCCTCTCCTGGATGGCAGAAGTGCTTTATGATAACGGGCACGTGCTTGAAAGCATTACCCTGACCCAGCGCGGCCTGAGTAAAGCTGAGCTGAATACCCTGTGCGTCAACGTACCTGAATGGGTAGCGTACCAGAGGATTCTAGAAGCAAGTGACGCGGCTACTTTCAACGCCTATGGGCGCTTTGTGCTGACGGCGATGGGGCGGGAGCTGATGTTCGACATGTTCGGCCAGGGCGCGGCCGACTGCGCTTGACGTGTACGCCATGATTGAGAATTGCACCCACAAAAAAGCCCACAGGCATGGCCTGTGGGCTTTTTGTTAGCGTGATTAACGCAGGCCGAGCATTGAGAGAATGAACAGTACAACGACGATCAGACCTACGATATAGATGATATTACGCATGTCGGCGCTCCTTGCTAGTTTGCGTTTTGGGTGAAATCAAAGGGTTGCTTACGTCTCGATAACGCCTTTAGCCTAGCAGGCTTTTCCACTCTTTGCATAATCCAGGCATATTTTCTGCCAAGAACATTTTTCTTTTCGTCTTCGACGCCTATTCTGGGGGCTGGCCCACCGGCGTGAGCTTCACGCGTGTCACCACAGTGTGCGAGGAAATGGCTTATGCAAAAACGTATATGGCTAGCCTGTTGGGTATGGGCCTTGCTGGGAGTCCAGGGTGCCCATGCGCAGCCGCCCGAGCCTGCTACCTTGGCCGCGCTTGATGAGGCCGCCGGTAAACTTTCGCGTCTGCATACGCTGGTAGTGGCCTATGAGGGCGAGATCATTCATGAGCACTACCAGAGCGGCCCCGGTGTGGCCTCCCCTGCCAACATCAAGTCACTTTCCAAGACAGTACTGGCGGCGGTGACCGGCGCAGCGATTGAAGAAGGTATCGTCGAATCCGTCGAGCAGCCCATGGTGGCGCTGTTCGGTGAACAGCTGCCAGCCAACCTCGACCCACGGGTGAACGATATTACCGTGGCGCACCTGCTTGCTCAGCAGGCAGGGCTTGAGCGCACCTCGGGTGGCAATTACAGCGCCTGGGTAGCGAGCGGCAACTGGGTCAACGATGCGCTGACCCGCCCGTTCGTGGATGAACCCGGCGGGCGGATGCTCTACTCCACCGGCACCAGCCACCTGCTTTCGGCGGCGCTGACGCACGCCAGCGGAGAAACCACGCATGCGCTTGCGCAGCGCCTGCTGGGCGAGCCGCTGAATATTACCATCCCTCCTTGGCTGCGTGATCCGCAGGGCATTTACTTTGGCGGTAATGATATGCAGCTTTCGCCGCGCGCCTTGATCGAAGTAGGTGAGCTTTACCGCAATGATGGAATGATTGGGAACAAGCGCGTACTGCCCGAAGGCTGGGTGGAGGCTTCCTGGACGCCGCGTGGCACCTCCCCCTGGACAGGCGATGGCTACGGGTTTGGCTGGTTCATTACTCAGCTAGCCGAAACGCCTGCCTATTACGGGCGCGGCTATGGCGGCCAGGCACTGTACGTGATCCCCGAGCGGGCCATGACGGTGGTCATCACCTCAGACCCGACCCCGCCCTCACCCGGCGGGCAGTTTCAACAGCAGTTGAATCAGCTGGTGGTCAGCTTGTTACAACCCCGCTAATCCCCATACGTAAGCTATCCACCCTTATGCGATTTGCTCATCAAATAGAGGGCAGCGGCTAACGCCAATACGGAAAGCGCCAGGCAGATTGCCTCGAGCGGGGTGGTAAAACGAATATCCACTACGGCGCGAAAGAACTCGATGATCACCGCGAGAATGACCACACGAGCAATCTTGTCTTTTAACTGGTCAAGCGAGCTCACGTTGAAGGGGTGGGCGGGGTAGCGCGTTTCCGCCTGATCGATTCGCGATACGAACAGCCGATAGAGCCCCAGCCCGAAAATCATCAGCACGATCGCGATCAGGTATATATCAACCGCAATAATGATATCCGGCACAAGGTTTGCATGAATATCCTGAGTGCCGCCAAGCAGGTAGTAGCGGATCACATCGCCTACCACCTCAAAAATATCCAGGGTGCCCACCACAAACAGCGCCAGGGAGCCCAGCAGGCTAGGCACTATCGCAAGCATCACCAGAAATCGCGAGTTCCAGAGAGCAGTTTCAATGCGCCGTTCCCAGGCTGACTGCTCCTCGGGTGCCTTGGGCGGGGGTGGACTCAACGGGTCAGGCATAGCAGCGTTCCTGTACTGGCCAATAGGGGATGGGGGTGTTTATAGCGCGTTATAGAAGGTACATGAGAATTGCCACAAACGTGGCAATGGTAATCAGAAAGCCCAGCGAAAGCACCAGTCCGTCGCGTGCGACCAACCCCAGGCCAAACAGAGTGAGCGCAAGCCCCGCCCCATTGGCAGTAAAGGGAACGAACTCCATGGGCGGCATGGCTAGCGCCACCAGCAGGCAGGCAAGCGCCGTGGCGCGAATACCCACGTAGCCACTCATCCACTTGAAGCGCGTGCCCAGCAGGCCATCAACCCAGCGAGCAGGTTTTTTCATGGCTCGAATGGCTTTATCAAACCCCTTGCGAGAGACCGAACGATTCAGCAGCCATCTGGGGAGCCAAAACGTTTTCCTGCCCGCCAATAGCTGAGTTGAAACAAGCAGTACCAGGGCCGCCATTAATGTCGGCATCCCGGGTATGTCACCGATGACCGGCGCCAGGGTAATCAGCCCGGCAATCAATAAAAGCGGCCCGAAGGAGCGACGGCCCACGGCGTTGACAATATCCTCAACGCTTACCTTGGGTGCATCGTGTTCCATCTGCTCCATGGCTTGGATAAGTTCGGTGAGGTTGGTTGTTTCGGAGGATTCACTCATGCGCGTCCTGGCGCTCCTTTACCTGCAGCTTGGTACGAATAAAGTCGCCATGGCTGACGTAAAGTAGATCCGCCAGGCGGCGAATGCGGTGCTCCTCCAGCGGGTCGATGCTGCCATCGGCCCAGGCCAACTGCCACATCAGTGCCACCAGCTCGCAACGCTGAGCGTAGCTGTAGTGCTCCTTGACCAGGCTGACGAACTGATAATGATCCACCGCCTCGTCCACTTCCGCTTCGGCAAGCGCCATCAACTCTTCAACCTCACGCTCGCTTAGCCGGTAGCGGCGGGTCAGCATCTGCTTCAGCGCTGCCCGCTCGGCATCGCTTGAGTGATAGTCGGCACGCATCACTTCGCACAGCAGCGCCGCGGTGGCCAGCTCCAGCGTCAGCGCATGATTGTCGCGCCGTTCGGGTTCAGCCAGGGCACGTTGAAAGAAGTGGGTAATCGCATCCAGCATGAGGTTCTCTCCTGATGATACGTGACTCTAACCGTTCGACGCCAAACAACCAGCGAAGTGCCCAACCACGCTTTACTCCAGCAGCCCCACCACCCACCATTCACGACTTGCGCTTGGCAAGCTGCTCTTTCAACTGCTTGGGCACCTGCTTGATGATCAACCGGTCCTGGCCTTCGTCGTACTCGATACTGGAACCCAGCAGGTGCGAGTCAAAGCTGATGGACACCCCGCCGGCACGCCCGGTAAAGCGGCGAAACTGGCTGATCGTGCGTTTGTCCGGCGGGATCTCGGCAGCCAGGCCGTAATCCACGTTGCGGATATGTTCGTAAAACGCCTTGGGCTGCTGCTCGTCCACCAGCTCCGAAAGGGTTTCCAGCGTCATGGGCTCGCCGCGGCGCAACTGCTCGTTGGCGTAGTCCACCAGGGTATCGGTTTTCTCGCGGCTGGCGTCTTCGTCAAGATCCTCTTTCTCGACATAGTCGCTGAAGGCCTTGAGCAGCGTACGGGTCTCCGCCGGCGCGTCAATGCCCTCTTCCATGCCCAACAGCGCCGTCATGCCTTCGGCCAGCTTCTTGCCGCCGCGGTCCTTGAGAAACGACACGTACTGAGTGCCCGGCGTGTCGCTCTGCCACTGAGTCAGGTTGATACGCGCCGCCAGCGTCAGTTGGCTTACGTTGAGCTGGGCGGCGGGCACGGCCTGGTGAGCCTCACCAATACCGATCCCTTCACGCTGGTGCACCAGGGCCATGAACAGGGTTTCGGTATCGCCTTGACGGATATGCGCCATCAGTAGATAGCCGCTCACCGACAGCTGCGCCTGCAACTCACGGGCCAGGCGCTCGGCAATAGCGGTCGAAAGCTGGGTAAAGTCCTGTTCGCCGGCCAGGTAAGCCCGCAGCCAGGCAAGCAGCGGGCCTGACTGGTCGCCCTGCTCGGCAAAGCTGCCCCAGCCCTTGGCCTTGGTGTTGTAGGTATCGTTGAGCGTATTCACCAGGCTCGCCATGACCGGGTCATCGCTTTGCGCAGGCGCTGGCGCGGCGGTCAGCGTAAGGCGTTCGCCATCAAGCGTCGGGTCCAGGCGATGAACAATGCTGTGCAGTAGCGGCATAAGCGGGTATCAGCTCCAAAGGTTTAAACAAGCACGCGGATTACGGCTTCAGGCGGTAGCCGGTGCGGAAAATCCAGGCAATGGTGGCAAGGCTTGCGATCAGAAACAGCGAAATCATGGCCACACTCGCCACGATGCTGACATCGCTGATGCCGTAGAAGCTCCACCGGAAACCGCTGACCAGATAGACCACCGGATTGGCAAGCGTCACGTTCTGCCAGAAAGGCGGCAGCATATCGATGGAGTAGAAACTGCCGCCCAGAAAGGTAAGCGGCGTGATGACCAACAGCGGCACCAGCTGGAGCTTGTCGAAGCCGTCCGCCCAGATACCGATGATAAAGCCCAGCAGGCTGAAGGTAACCGCCGTCAGCACCAGAAACGTCAGCATCCAGAATGGGTGCGCAATCTCCAGCGGTACGAAGAAACTCGAGGTGGCCAGAATAATCAGCCCCAGCAGAATCGACTTCGACGCCGCCGCCCCCACGTAACCAATCACTACCTCAAGGTACGAGATGGGGGCCGACAGTATTTCGTAGATGCTGCCCGAAAACTTGGGAAAGAAGATGCCGAACGACGCGTTGGAGACGCTCTGGGTCAGTAGCATCAGCATGATCAGGCCCGGCACGATAAAGGCACCATAGCTTACCCCACCAATCTCGCTGATCCGTGAGCCAATCGCCGCGCCAAATACCACGAAATAGAGCGAGGTGGAGATCACCGGCGAGACGATGCTCTGTAGCATGGTGCGCCGGGTACGCGCCATTTCCGCCATGTAGATGGCGCGAACAGGATAGAGGTTCATGCGCGCTCCTTGACCAGATCGACAAAGATATCTTCAAGCGAGCTCTGCCGCGTATGCAGGTCCTGGAAGGTGATGCCTTCACGCTCGAGCGTGGCCAGCAGCGCCGGAATGCCGTGGCCCTCTTCGGCCTGGCGGCCATCGTAGGTGTACACCAGCTCATGGCCATCGGCGGCCAGGCTCAACGCTTCTACCTGAAGCGCGCCGGGCAGCTCGTCGAGTGGCGTTTGCAGCTGCAGGGTCAGCTGCTTGCTGCCCAGCTTCTGCATCAACGCCGCTTTTTCTTCTACCAGCACGATCTCACCGCGATTGATCACCCCGATGCGGTCGGCCATCTCTTCGGCCTCTTCAATGTAGTGGGTGGTGAGAATGATCGTCACGCCGCTTTCGCGCAGTCCGCGCACCACTTCCCACATATCCCGGCGAAGCTCTACATCCACCCCGGCGGTGGGCTCATCCAGAAACAGGATGCGCGGTTCGTGGGAGAGCGCCTTGGCAATCAGCACGCGGCGCTTCATGCCGCCGGAAAGCGTCATCAGGCGGTTATCACGCTTGTCCCACAGCGCCAGCGACTTCAACACCTTCTCGATATGCGCAGGGTCAGGCGCCTTGCCGAACAGGCCGCGGCTGAAGCTGACCGTGTTCCATACCGTTTCAAAGGCTTCGTTGGTCAACTCCTGAGGCACCAGGCCGATGCGCTCGCGCGCCTGACGGTAGTCGCGCACGCTATCAAAGCCGTCGATCACCACTTCGCCCTGGGTCGGGTTCACCAGCCCGCACACCACGCTGATCAGGGTGGTCTTGCCCGCACCGTTGGGGCCAAGCAGGGCAAAAATCTCGCCACGCTGAATGGTCAGGTCCACTCGCGTGAGCGCCTGAAAACCGCCCTGGTAGGTCTTGTTCAGGCCGTTAATCGCAATAATGGGGTCGTTCAAGGCGTACTCCTCACGCTCCGGCATACGGTGAACGTTTGAGGTAGTTTCTAAGGCAGGCCAAAAAATAGCCGGGCAGCGCGGAATCGCGCCTGCACGGCTATCTGGAAACTGCCCGCTTAAGTGCGGTCAGTAATTTCGAGCAGGTGGTAGCCAAACTGGGTTTTTACCGGGCCGTGAACCTGGTTCAACTCACCGCTGAACACCACTTTATCGAACTCGGGCACCATCTGGCCGGGGCCAAAGCTGCCAAGGTCACCGCCCTGACGGCCGGAAGGGCAGCTTGAGTGCTGCTTGGCTACTTCCGCGAAGTCGCGACCATTTTCGATTTCCTGCTTGAGCGCTAAACACTGCTCTTCACTGTTCACCAAGATATGACGGGCGCTGGCACGGGCCATAACGAACTCCTTTTGCATTGAATGTAGATAGCCAAGCGCTAGTTTATCACGCTCCTGACGGTATTAGCCGCCCTTCACGGCGTGCCGATAGCGCCGCTTTCACGCAGCGCCGCGCCGACGCGGGCCAGGGCGTGTTCGTGTTCGCTGATCTCGATGGGACCACGGCTACAGGCAACGACCACCCAAGGCCCGTCAGCACCGACTTCTTCCCGCGAGGCTATGCCCGCATCGCAGCTTCGCCGATGCTGGGTGCCGGTTTTATGGGCAAAGCTTACGCCCTCACCCAGGCCCGCTTTCAAGCGTTGCTCGCCGGAGCGGGTTCGCCGCATGATCTCCAATAGCGTCTCGCGCTGAGTGGCATTCAGGTCATCCTGGCCGCCTTGTTCAAGACTTGCCAGCATGCCACCGTAGGCACGTAACGTACCGACATTTTCTCCGCTTGCCTCATACGCATCATAGGCGTGGTCGTAGTCAGGCTGATGTAGCGCAGCGGGGCTGACACCCAGTAACTGTGCAAGCGCGGCCGGACGTTGGCTTATGGGGTTGCGACGCAAGGCGATAAAGTCCATGCCGCCCAGCGTGCGGGCATCCGGATGCAGCTGTCCGTAAACTCCCTGGCGCACGCCCACCAGCCGGGTAATGGGGCCTATCTCTTCGGACTTGCCGCCGCCGGCGGCGACCATCGCGCGTGCCCGGGCATTAACGGCATCCAGCCCCACCCGATTGATCAGCATATCGGAAGCCGTGTTATCACTGACGGTGATCATCTGCTCCAGCAGGTAACGAATGGAGATCCGCGTGCCGGGCTCATGCCAGATCACCGGGCCCGCGCCATCCACGAAGTCGCTTTGCGCAAGTGTCAGGCGCTGATCAAGGGTCAGCGTGCCCGCCTGGCGCTCGGCCAGCACCTGCGCAGCGATCGGTATCTTGACCAGCGAGGCGAGGTACCAGGGCTGGTCAGCCCGCCAGGAGTAGGCATCTCCAGTGGCCAGGTCTTGTACATATACACCAAGTTCGCCTCCAAACCCCTCCTCAATAGCCGCCATGCGGTCGTTCAACCCCTGCTGCCAGTGGCCCGAGGGCTCCACTTCCTGTGCTACGGCTGAGAACGGCATGGCCAGTATCAGTGCCACGCCGACACACCAGCATGTTAGTAATCGCAAACTACCTCCTAACGGTGCTTCGTCATCCAGCGGGTCAGCCATATCCAGGCGGCGGCGCCAAGTATCAGCAAGCCCCCAACGCCCAGTGCCTGTGGATAGGTGTACATACCCTCGCCCTCCAGAAGAAAACGCAGCACCAGAAAAATCATCACAATATGAAAAATAAACGCTTTGAGCGCATCGCTGCCCACGATGGTCAGCGGCAGGAGCACCCTCGCCGCCAGCGCGCCGTCAGCCAAGGCGAGTCCCAGCAGTATCAGTGCGCCGCCCACGCTGAACAGCATGAACGCAAGCCCTGGCGGGTGCTTGCCGGCGTTAAGGGCCACAGCCATCATGGCAGCATGAACGTCGCCTTCGACAAGTGCGACCCCATAAAATGCCGCAATCATCAGCGCGCCTGCGCCCATCAGTGTTAACACCAGGCGACGGCGGAGGCGGGCGCTAAAGTAGCAGCGCAGCAGCGCCTCACCCATCAGCAGGCCGATAAAAATCAGCGGCGCCCGGCTAATCTGTCCCCAGGCGTAATGATCCTGGTGATCTACCAGAAGCGCTTTGAGAATATCATTGCCGCCGAAGCTTACGCCCTGAAGCCAGGCGGAAAGCAGCACAAGACCCACGATGGTAGCGATTCGCCCCCATAGTGGCGCACGTGCCCACAGCGGCAGAATCAACGGCACCCAAAGTAGCGCAATGGCATAAAAGCCGAGAATCTCGACCCAGATGGCAAAACGGCCGTAAAGCAGCGTATCGACAATATCGCCGGGCGCGCTGAACGGCAGCATCTCGACCACGATAAGCATCTTGTACCAGAACCAGACCTCCAGCGCGCGAAGCCACAGTTTCAAACGACGTTTTGGCCACTGCTCGGTTTGCGTATGGGCCAGAAAAGCCACGGCAAGCGCCACGCCAAATACCAGAATGAACAGCGACGAGGAGAATTTAGTCAAAAAGTGTACGGGCACCATGCCCCAGTCGGGCACATTACGTATGCCCACCAGGCCACTGACCGCATGGCTTACGATCATCAGGGCAATCGCGATGCCTCGCGCCAGGTCAATGGCGTCTATTCGCCCTTCGGCCTTGGGAAGCTGCGGAATTTCTTTCCAGTTCACCACGATAGACATCCTTATTGTCATAACGGATCAGGTGATTGATCCCGTTTAACAATAGCCTATAAACGTGGTGGCTCTAAGCGGGGGTTTAAACGCAAAGATGCCCCGCAATCGGCGGGGCATCTCGTGGCTCATCCGTGAGCCGAAAAAAGAGTCAATCCTTTAGGGAGTGGTATTACCACTGGGAATCGTCGCTATCGGTCTCTGCGGGCTCGTATTCCTGCTCCTCTTCCTCTTCTTCGTAAGTGAATTCTTGCTCTTCCTCTTCATACTCGGTAGTGACACCTTGGTCTTGGTCCTGCGTGGTATCGTAAGAGTTGAAGTTGCCTTGCTCATCCTGCATCGGCTCTTCCTGCGGCATGGGTTCTTGCTCAGCACCACCCTCTACTTGCGCAAAGGCCAGCGGGCTAGCCATCAGGCCAAACGAAACGCCCAGGATACCTAGTTTCTTCAGAGCTTCCTTTTTCATGGTCATGCCTCCTAAATAATTTGCTTTCTGTTACTTCAGTAATTTCAGTAATTCACGTAAGGAACATTTAGCCAAGAACCAACAATCATCCTGATGCTGCGTTCTTGCTCAGGATATTGCAGCGGGCATACCAACTTTTGCCATAAAAACAAAAAAACTATAAATTACATATATTTATAGAAATTTATAGTATGCCATCATATTTCTTAAGCGATGTTTTATTAGCATTTTTTTGTTTACCACTGACACATGGTTCGTGAGGGGGCATGCCAATTAGCGTTTTTTGATCGGCTACAAGGTATTTCCTCACATAAAGACTAAACTTTTCTTAACGTCTATTTATTGTCAGACGTTTCGTAAAAGACTACCTATCTCTTAACAAGGGAATACACAATGTATTACTCACTAAGTAGCTGGTTCAAACCTGCACTCATTTCTATCGCGATAGGGGCGAACGTGATCGCGATTGCCCAAGCGGCCGTTCCCCCCTTGAGTGTCGAAGGCAATCAAATCCTGAGCGGTGGAGAGGCCAGAAGCTTTGCCGGTAATAGCCTCTTTTGGAGCAATACCGGTTGGGGCCAAGAGAAGATGTACAATGCCCAGGTAGTGCGGTGGCTCAAGGAGGATTGGGATGCCACTATCGTAAGAGCTGCCATGGGCGCGGATGAAGGAGGCTCTTACCTGCAAGATCCTGAGGCCAACGTCGAACGAGTGAAGACGATTGTTGAAGCGGCTATCGACAATGACATGTATGTCATTATCGATTTCCACACTCATCACGGTGAAGATAAAAAAGAAGACGCTATTCGCTTTTTTCAGCAAATGGCGCAGCAGTATGGCAACTACGATAACGTGATTTACGAAATCTATAACGAGCCGCTGCAGGTGAGCTGGAGCGATGTCGTCAAACCTTATGCGGTAGATGTCATTGATGCTATCCGTGACATCGATCCCGACAATCTGATCGTGGTGGGCACACCCACCTGGTCGCAAGACGTTGATATTGCCTCCACCGACCCGATCGAAGGCCGCAATATTGCCTATGCACTGCACTTTTATGCAGGCTCTCACGGCCAAGCCTTGCGCAACAAGGCCGAAACCGCTCTGAATAACGGTGCGGCCTTGATGGTAACGGAGTGGGGCGCCGTCAATGCCGATGGTGGTGGTGCCGTTGATGAGCAAAGCACCCGTGACTGGATGACGTTTCTCGCGGAGCACAACATCACTCACCTCAACTGGGCGGTAAGCGATAAAAACGAAGGCGCCTCCATCATTAGACCGGGTGCAAACCCTGCAGGCCAGTGGAGTGATTCAGACCTGACCGACGCTGGCACGTTCGTGAAAGACATCATCAGCAACTGGGGCACCGAGATCGATCCAGTTGAGTGATCGTGACCCAAGCCTTGAACGATCACTTCCAATACACCGAGCGGCGTCAAGTGATCAGAAAGTGGCCCGGCCCATGTCGGGCCACTTCGATCAAGAAGAGTATGTATTGGGCGACCGCCTACTCGGCAAACGCATCGACCGTTTCACGGTGACCGTATAGAAAGGCGTCGGCAACGTGACGTAGCGGAGATATGTCTACATCGCTCCTTTGGCCGTCAATCAGCGACACAAAATGGGCATAAAGCTCGACGTACTCGCGCTCCTCAGCATCGATGATTATCTCACCATTGATTACCAGGCGCCCTCCTCCCTGAGTCAAGCTCAGCTCCCCATCATCGGTTTTTACATGGATATCCCACGTTTGCGGCCCGGTTTGGCGAAAGTCGAAATGTGCCTTGATGGATGCCTTTTGAGCATCGGTAAAAGCCAGCTCGGCGGCGATAGGTGTCTGGCAGTTGCTGGGTATCTGAAGTATGCCCTGTCGCAAGAAAAATGGTTGCGGCAGGATCGTTGTGGCAATGGAAAGCGCATTGATACCGGGATCGAATACACCCATACCACCGGGTTGCCAAATCCATGGCTGGCCTGGATGCCATACACGCACATCCTCTTTCCACTCGATATCGACTCGCTGCACCTGCCGTTCGCGCAGCCAATCACGCGCCTGAGCCACGCCAGGTGCAAACCGCGAGTGCCAAGCGGCAAAAAGACTCATTCCCTGCTCGGCTGCAAGAGTAACCAGACTTTCAACTTCGCTTAGCGTAGCTCCTGGCGGTTTTTCAAGCAGCACATGCTTGCCCTGAAGTAATGCCATGCGCGCCTGCGTGTAACGAAGATGCGTTGGCGTACAGATCGCTACAGCATTGATTTCAGGGTGAGCGTCAAGCATCTCCTGCATATCTTGATAGCCAGGCAACCCCTGCAAAGACGTATACGGGTCCGCCGTAGCAACAAGCTGGCAGTTCGCAGTTTCGGCTATTGCTGGAAGATGCTGGTCGTGCGCAATCTTACCAAAACCCACGAGGCCAAGTTGGACGTTAGACATTCGCTTACTCTGTTCTCATTAGTATTTCATGGTAAATAGATTAGCCCGATAGAAGAGGAGGCAAGGCATATATCTAAGCGTTACTCTTGCGATGCCCTAGATATGAATCAAGGGATTTCTCGTCGATATAGCGAATAACCAGAGACGCGCCACCGTTCGCCTGTGCGGGTATCATAATAGCCACCCTCGGCACTTCGCCCTTCGTTTTCTATCTTCCAATCGCCGCCGCCATCGTAGCTAACGGCGGTGACATCATTACCCAGTAGACTGCCTTCGTTAACACCATCAAACAACAACCCTTCTTCCGGCGTTATGTACAGGGCATAGCCCACCAGATCGCTATCGAACTCATGCAGCTCGGCTAACTGCTCGCCATTCCAATGCCAAACAGAGCTGGGGTGGTGAACCAGCTGTTCCGTGGGCATCAAGGACATGGGGCGACCTTTGCGGGCCAGAATATAGACCTCGCCCTGTTCATTGACGGCGATGTCGTTAACTCCATAATCACCTATTGCTACGTCGAAGATTGGTTCGTCTTCGCCCCACGGAAGCGAGTAGATGACGCTCTCGCCACGGGCCTCATCGAAGAACGCCATGCGCAGCGCGTCATCCTGCCCTAGCGCGACTAGATCGAAACGCTGGCGTTCGTCTTCAGGGTTGCGTGCACCTGCTGGAACAGGAATTTCCTCCCAATGCTCACCGCCGTTCTCAGTACGCCAAATATGGGGGCCCCAACCGATCAGATAACCGCGCTGGGCATCTAGGAAACGCAGCGCCGAGATGTTCTGGTGTTCGGGCCAACGTAATTTTTCCCAGGATTCGCCCTGATCAGTAGATCTAAACAATTGAGTAGCTTGAGAGCGATAACTCTGCTCTGATAACTGACCAGCGGTTCTATCTGACCAGCCTGTTGACAGGTAAAGTGTGCTCCAGTCGGGAGAGAGCCACCAGTCTGCCTGCTGGGCCCGCTCTTCAAAGCGTCGCTCGATCCCGTCTTCGATATTTCCCGCCAGGATGCGTACAGTACGGCGATTGGCGCGTTCAGAGGGACTAGCCATCCAGCGCTCGCTGTATTCAAGCTTGACGTTAGCATTCACTTCTTCATCGGTTCTATGCTTGAAAGTAGTTTCAGGATTTGTAAGTTTCATGGATAGCACTTGCTCATTGCGTATCCGAAAATCCCCAGGCCCATAAGGAGTGTCTTCCTTCATAAAATCGTTGCTAATACTCTCCCACATACCTCCACTCCCTATGACATATCCGGCTATTGCAATGATCAGTACGGCGATTGCCCATCGAACTCGGCGCATAGTTACTCCTAACGAAGATGCTGAATTAACCGCGAGAGCGCCTGCTCTACAGCACTGATGCTGTCACCCACGGCTCCGGCCGCTGCATGTGCACCGCTTGAGATGGCATTTCCAGCACCCTTGAGTTTATCCTTACCTACCTCGAAAGCGCTGTCAGTTGCTTGCTTCCATGTTTCGCCATCTAACCACTCTTCAGCGTTGGGTTGGGTGCCGATTCGCATCAAATCAGTAATCGGTAAGTCAGCAAGCCCTGCATCCAGATAGGCTGGTACATGGGTATTGAAGGCAAAGGTTTTGAAGGTAACGGAATCGATTTCGAGCTCATGCCGCGGTACATTCATTTGCATACTACGATTAGGGTAACGACGGCAGACTACATTGATTTCATCGCCATCCATATTGTCCTCAAGACCCGTCTCTATGTTTTCCTGTAGATTAAATCTAGCCTGATCTAACCATCGTTGCCCATCGGTGCTAAGGCGATGCCTTAACCGCTCACCATAGGTATAGCAATAGTAATAACCGTAGCTGATGTAATAGTCAGGCGGCAGATGTCCACAGCCGATATGGCGCATCATGAAATTGGAGTGCCGCGACCAGTGAGCATGGGCGCTTTCCGGCGCAATCAATTCATCGCGGTTGGCCAGGAAGCGTCGAACGACGTCAGAATCACTGAAGGGATTCCACCAAGTGGCCCAGGCTTTCAAGGCTTCCCAGCTTGCAACACCGCTTTTCTCGATGAACTCATCGTGCAGCGGTCGATAATACCATTCACAGTTACCTAAAAAGCTCTCGTTGGCAGGGGGTACCTGCTTGTTACACACATGTAGGCTCACGGCGACAGGCTGTGTGTCGTCGGTGGGGGTGTAGGCCGCGTCAGTAGCACCTAGAACGTCATTCGTAGACACGCTTAGTCTCCTAGAATATCGATGTGCAAGCGGCCAGGCGCGTCGCTTTCGGTAACCCCAGTTTCACCCAGCTCGTTCGTGCGCCCCTCTTTTACGATACTGCCCTGTGCATCGGTAATGCGATAACGCATATTGGTAGCGGGTATATCGGTGCCGCTCCATGTGGCGATGAATGCCTGGTTATAGCTACCTAGCAAGTGCTCTCCACCTACTGGCTTAAGGGGTTTCAGAACAGCCTGCCCGCTACCCTTACCCGGGTTGCCACCGGAGTTGATACGCACCTGAGGGCCGACGATGGTGACACCACTGGGGTCGAGCTTAACGAAGCTGCCGCCAGCCTTGAGGGTAATTTCCGCCCCGGCATCGATAACGGTTTTTACCCCTGCTTTTTGATGAACCTCCTGCCCGACTTCCACCAGCTGCGCTTGGCCGACTTTTTCATGGCGGGTGCCGCTGATGATCAGGTGATCATCGCCGTCCACTTGGGTGTAGCGGTTGCCGTGCACCGTGTGGTGGTCATCGTTGTCGATCTCGCTGATGCGGTCGTTGTGTACCTTGAGGTGGCTGTCGTTGCGGGTTCGGCGTAGCGGTCCCAGGGGAACTGGACCTTCACCCGGCCGTGCTCGTCGCAGTGAATCTCCTCGCCTTCCGGGCCGACCACAAACGCCACCTGGGGGCCGTCGACTCTTGGCTTGGGGTTGGGCGTGGCCCGCCAGGGGGCGTCGCCGGGCATGAGGGTGACCTGGTTGACGTAGCGCGTCATGCCACTGGTATCGCTGTGCGTCATGCCATCTTCTTCCAGCGCCTGGGGCTGTTCGCCCGTGTGGTGGACGGCCACCACCTGCCAGTCGCGGTTGAAACCGTCGGTATCGTGATCGGTCAAGCTGAAGCGCACGCCGGGAGCGAGTTCCGGCAGGTCGCTTTCGGCGTTGGCGGTGATGGCGTCGCGGCGCAGCTCTTCCAGGCGGATGCGGGTGAACGGCTGGCCGGAGGCGTCCTGCTTGTAGCGGCCGGGGTAATCGAAGTGCTCGTAGTCGGTCTGCTGGCCGTGGGCTTCCACGTCACGGCCCAGGTGTTCGTGCAGCTGGGCGTAGGCCGGGTTCTTGAAGCTGTAGTCTTTCAGGGTCGCGGTGGCCGCGGCCACCCGGGCGGTATGGCTGAGCTTTCGCACATGGCGCGTAGGCGCGGTGCCGCCGGCGCGGCTGTGGTAAGTGCGCTCGCCTAGATTGGCCATCACTTGAGGGTCGTCGGCAAATACCAGCCGATGGGCGCTCGCTTCAAATTCGTGGAAGTAGAACAGGCCCTCTTCGGCGGCCAGGCGCTCAATAAACGCCAGGTCGGTTTCGCGGTACTGCACGCAGTACTCGCGCTCCGGCAGTTCGCGAGTGACGGCAAAAGCTACATCGGTGATCCCGCGTTCGTCGCACAGGGTATTGATGATGGTCAGCGGGTCGACTTTCTGGAAGATACGCGAGTTGTGGCGCAGTGAGAGCCACCAGAGCGCGGGGCGTAGCACCAGGGAGTAGAAGGTGCGCCGGTGGCCCCGGTCGCCGCGGCCAAACTCGCTGACGATACCGTGCACCTGACGCAGCACTTCACCATCCTGCCACACGGTCAGCGTAGCTTCACGGTCCAGCAGTTCGGTGGCCTCCAGGCTGCCGTCGCGGCTGGCCAGGTTGAGCACCAGCTCAAAGGGCTGGGAGAGCGCTTCGCGGTGGGTAAAGTCGACTACCGCGATATCGTCAACGCCGGGTAGCGTGAGCGTGAAGTGCAGTCCTGTGCTCGCTGTCCCCGTACCTTTTGACATACTGCCGCTCCCTGGATCGTTAGCCACTAGTGATAACCGAGTAGCATAACGAGCGCAGGCAGTAGAAAAACCCTTCCAGTGCGTGAAACAATAATGGCTTACAGCACTTTAAGCTATAGCTTACAAAAAAGGGCTTTACAGCCCTTTTTTGACATACATTCTTCCCCGCCTAGCTCAGCTCCGTTTATCGCGGCCCCACCACGTGCTTCACCTCCAGATAAGCACTCAGCCCCCAGGGTCCCAGCTCGCGGCCGATGCCGCTGCGCTTGAAGCCGCCCCAGGCGGTTTCGGGCAGCACCAGCTGCTCGGTGTTGTACCAGATGCTGCCGGCCTTGAGCGCCCGGCCGATGCGTTTTGCGCGCTCAGCATCGCCGCTTACCACCGTGGCGGCGAGGCCAAAGTCGCTGTCGTTGGCAAGCTCGATCGCCTCTTCTTCACTTGCCACGCTGCGCGCGCAGAGCACGGGTCCGAAGATCTCCTCGCGCCACAGGCGGCTTTCTACCGGCACATCGCGGTAGAGCGTAGGGGCGGCGAAATAGCCCTGCGTCGGCAGCGCATAATGGGTTTGATCGCGCACTACCGTTAGCCCTTCCTGTTCGGCCACTTTCAGATAGCCGTTGACCGCCGCATATTGCTTGGCGCTGGTGAGCGGGCCAAGGTCAGTGCCTTCCTCGAGCGGGTCGCCCAGCGTCAGCGCATCCATACGCTTGGCAAGCTCGACATAGAGCGCCTCGGCCACGCGTTCATGTACCAGCAGGCGTGAGGTCGCCGAGCAGATCTGGCCGGCGTTGAAGTAGATACCTGCCATGACCCAATCGGCGGCATGTAAGGGGTCGGCGTCCTCCATCACCAGGATCGGCGACTTGCCGCCGAGCTCCAGCGAAACCCCGGCGGTGCGCCTCGACGCCGCCTGCATCACCGCCTCGCCCACCCGGTTACTGCCGGTAAAGGAGATCTTGTCCACGCCGGGGTGGCTTGCAAGCGGCGCGCCGATGCCTTCACCGTCGCCGTTGAGCAGGTTCAACACACCCGCAGGCAGCTCGATCTCCAGCGCGATATCCGCCAGCGCCTGTTCCGGTAGCGGCACCACTTCAGAAGGTTTCAGGATGACCGTACACCCGGCGGCCAGCGCAGGCGCCAGCTTCCAGGCGCTGGTCACCAGCGGAAAATTCCACGGCGTGATCAGGCCGACCACCCCGGCCGGGTCGTGGTAGATGCGCGCCTCGACGCCCTCCATCTCGACCGCCACCCGCTCGCCCTGGCGCTCGTCCAGCGTGCGAGCCTCTCTGGCGTAGTAGCGGTAGCAGGCAATCGCATCGTCCAGGTCGATCCCGGCTTCCACCCGCGGTTTGCCGTTGTTGGTGGCGCTGAGCGTGATGAGCGCCTCGCGCCGGGCGGTCAGCGCTTCGGCAAAGCCGTCGAGATAATCCGCCCGCGCGGCACCGCCCAGCGCCTGCCAGGCGGGCTGGGCCTTTCGTGCAGCGTCAACCGCCGCATCGACATCACAAGCGGCGCCCGCCGTGACCCGGGCAATCACCTCTTCGCGGTACGGGTTGACGACGTCGAGCAGGCGGCGGCCCCGGGAGGCCACCCACTGGTTGTTGATGAACTGCTGATCGAGCGTTTTCATGACGATCCTTTTTCAGAGGCTTCAGTGGCGCAGACTGCTTGCCAGGCGCCAGCATCGATTTCGACAAGCAAGGGGGCGGCGGGGTCGCGCCGGGTCAGCGCCGTGGCAAGCGTCCCAGGGCTATCGACCCGGACGCCGGGGCAGCCAAAGCCATCGGCCAGCAACAAAAAATCCGGCGCCTGAATATCCACACCGAGCCGGGCCACGCCGCTTGCATCCATATAGCGGCGAATCTCCTCATAGCCCGCGTTGTGCCACAGCACGATGACCACCGGCAGGCGCGCCTCGACCGCCGTGGCCAGTTCTGAAAGCGTGAACATCACCCCGCCGTCGCCCACCAGCGCCACTACCGGCAGATCAGGCCGGGCAAGCTGTGCGCCAAGGGCGGCGGGTAGCCCGAACCCCAGGGTGCCGAAGCCGGTCGAGGCGTTGAAGTAGCGCCGCGGCGCGGGCTGGCTGACCAGATGATTGCCGGCGTAGACCGGCGCGGTGGAGTCGCCTACCAGAATCGCCTCGGGCAGGACGTCGGCAAGCGTTTTATAAAGCGCCACGAAGGGGCTGAAGGCCGGGTCATTGGCGAGATCCAGCGCGTCAAGGGCGGCTCTTGTCCGCCCCGCGCCATCACGCTTCAACGGCTCGGGAAAATGCGCCAGAAGCAGCGCCAGGCTGCGCCCGGCATCGCCCACCAGACCCAGCGTGGTGGCCTGGTTGCGCACCAGCTGTTCGGGATCAATATCGATGCGAATCAGGGTGCCGCTCAGGTGAAAGCCGTCGTCGAACACCACGTCGTAATCGGTTTCGCCAAGCTCGGTGCCAATCGCCAGAATCACGTCCGCTTCGGCGGCAAGCGTGCGCACGGCAGGAAGTGCCGCGTTGGCGCCCAGGTCCAGCGGGTGGTCGCGGCCCAGCAGGCCCTTGGCGTTGATGGTGGTGACCGCCGGGGCATCGAGCCGCTCGACCAGCGCGCGCGCCGCCTGGGGCGCCGAAACGCAGCCGCCACCCAGCAGCAGAAGTGGTCGCTTCGCTGCCTGTAGCAGGCGCGCCGCTTCAATAAGCCCCTGGGGGTCGGGGGCGGCGCGGTAAAGCGTGGGCGCCTGCCAGCCGCTCGGCACCGTGACCGGGGCGTTGAACAGGTCGATGGGGATCTCTATATGGACGGGGCCTGGGCGGGTGCCGCCAAAGACGGCAAAAGCGCGGGCCAGCACCGCAGGCAGGGTGTCGGCATCGAGCAGCGTGTGGCTGAAGCGCGCCACGCCGCTGATCATCTGCTGCTGGCTCGGCAGCTCGTGGAGCCGGCCCTGTTTCATTCCCAGGGTATCGCGGCGGTTTACGCTCGAGATCACCAGCATAGGGATCGAATCTGCCAGGGCCTGGCCCATGGCGGTGGCGATGTTGGTCATGCCGGGGCCGGTGATTATCAAGCACACCCCGGGCTTGCCACTGGCCCGGGCGTAGCCATCGGCCATGAACCCTGCGCCCTGCTCGTGGCGCGGGGTTACGTGTACCACGCCGCTGTCTTCAAGGCCGCGGTACAGCTCCACCGTATGCACGCCGGGGATGCCGAAGAGTGTGTCTACACCGTAGGTATCGCGCAGCAGGCGAATCAGAAGTTCGGCGCAGGTCAACGTCGATTGGTCCTTCATAGAGCCTCCCTAGAAGAAAAACGTATGGGCCATGAAGGCGATGATCGGCAGCGTGATCGCGGTGCGCAGCAGAAAGACCGCCACCAGCTCCCAGAACTTGATGGGAATCCTGGATTTCAGCAGCAGCGCGCCGATTTCCGACATGTACACCAGCTGCGTCATGGAAAGACACGCAATCACGAAGCGGGTCAGCTCGCTTTCGATGTTGGTGGCCAGCACCGCGGGCAGGAACATGTCGGCAAACCCCACCAGCGTGGCGGGTGCTGCCGCCTGGGCTTCCGGAATCCGCAGCAGTTCCAGCACCGGCACCATGGGGTAGGAAAGCCAGGTAAAGATCGGCGTGAACTCGGCCAGAATCAGCGCCACGGTGCCGATGGCAAATACCAGAGGCAGCAGCGTCAGAAAGATGTCGATGACGTTGATCAGCGCCAGGCGTGCAAGCTCTTTAGGCCCCGGGGCGCTGGCGGCGCGGCGGGTGGCCTGCAGCAGGCTATAGCGCAACAGGCCCACGTTCTCGGTACGCTCTTCGCTGATCTGGCAGCCCACCGGTTCATGATAGTCGTTGGACTTGAGCGACAGCGGCGGAATGCGCGACACGATCACCGCCGCCACCAGCCCCGAGACCACCACAGTAAAGTAGAACGGTACGAAAAGATGGTTGATGCCCACGAAGTTGGTCACCAGCAGGCTGAAGGCAATCGAGGCGACCGAGAAGTTGGTCGCGATCACCGAGGCCTCGCGCCCGTTGTAATAACCCTGCTCGTACTGCTGGGCCGTGATCAGCACGCCCACGGTGCCCGAGCCCATCCAGGAGGCAGTGGCATCGATGGCGCTGCGCCCGGGCAGGTTGAAGATCACCCGAAACGGTTTGCGCACCAGGGTGCCGATGAATTCCATGAAGCCGAACTCGACCAGAAACGGCAGCAATAGTGCGGCAAAGAAGAAGAACGTCAGCAGCACCGGCGCCAGGTCATTGAGCATCACGCCGCCGGTAAAGGAGGCAGTAACGAACTCAGGCCCCACCTGGAAGAACGTCATGATCACGAACATCGCCCCCAGGATGCGCATGGCCACCCAGATGGGTCCGACCTTGAACATGTCCTTGAAGTGGCCGGCCTGCGCCCACGACGGGTTGGCCGCTTTGACGTACAAGGTGGTGATCACCGAAATGCACAGCACGGCCATGGCGATGGCCGGCAGCGCCTCGCCGAGCAGCGCCTGAAGGCCATCGGCCATCAGGCCCATGCCGATATTGACCGACTCCCCCACCTGAAAGGGCACCAGAAACAGCAGCACGCCCAGAATGGAGGGGATCAGAAACTTGAGCAGATGCGCCCGGGGGATGGAAGCCGACGCGGTGGGTTCTTTCGGCTCTGCTGGGGAGTAAGACATGCGATTCACCTGTTGGAAGTGATTATTGGAGGTGGTCTGGCGGCGTCCTGAAGGGAAGGCTCGGCCTTCCCTTTATATGCTTGCTGGCGCCTTGCAAGGCTGGCGCTCTTGTAGGTCGATAACGCGAGGCCTCAATCGCCGCGCTTGACGCCGGGCAGCACGCAGAGCATCTCGTACAACAGGGTCGCGCCCATCAGCGCCGTGTTGCCGCTGACGTCATAGGGTGGCGACACTTCGACCAGGTCGCCGCCGACGATATTCAGCCCCGCCGCGCCGCGCACGATCTCGAGGCCTTGATGGGAGGTCAGCCCGCCCATCTCCACCGTACCGGTGCCCGGTGCCACGGACGGGTCGAGCCCGTCGATATCGAAGCTGATATACACCGGCGTATCGCCCATCTGTTCGCGCACCTCCTGCATCAGCGGCGCAAGCGACTGGTACCAGCACGCTTCGGCCTGAACGACGCGAAAGCCCTGGTCGCGGCACCAGTCGAAATCCGCGGCGGCGTAGCCGGTGCCACGCAGGCCAATCTGCACCACCTTTTCCCTGGCCAGCAGCCCCTCTTCCTGAGCGCGGCGGAAAGTGGTGCCGTGGGCGATCTCCTCTCCGAACATGTGCTCGTTGACATCCGCGTGGGCGTCGATGTGAATCAAGCCCACCGGGCCATGCTTTTTCGCCATGGCGCGAAGAATCGGCAGCGTCATGGTGTGATCGCCGCCAAGCGTCAGCGGGATGCAGTCGTGCTTGAGCACGTCGTCGAAAAACGCGGTGATGATGTCGATGCTTTTGGGCAGGTGGAAGGTGTTGATCGGCACGTCACCGATATCTGCCACCTGAAGGCTTTCGAAAGGCGCGGCGCGGGTCGCCATGTTGTAGGGGCGCAGCATGCGCGACTCGTCACGAATCTGGCGCGGGCCGAGCCGCGTGCCAGGGCGGTTGGAAGTGCCGATATCCATCGGAATGCCGATGAAGGCGGCATCCAGGCCTTCAGCGCTAACGCGGGCGGGCAGGCGCATCATGGTGGCGGGGCCGGCAAAGCGCGGCATGGTATTGCCGCCCAGCGGCTGGTTGAACTCGGACATCACTCTCTCCTGGGTCTTGTTGTGGCAAGCGCAAGCGCTTTGTAGAAGACGTTGCATAGAGCGTGCCAACTCGATAAACCGCGATAAAGCGCGCGTGTCGCCATGCAGCGATGCAAGAATGACTCGAAAAGCGCTACACTCGATGCATACCTGCATCATCGATTCATCCCTGCATCATTGGATTGGCCCCGAATACGAGAGATGGAATGAGCGAAATAGACCGCCGCGTGCTGCAAACCATTATCGAAACCGCCAACGACCATTTCTTTATCGTCAATGGCGACGGGCGCATCGTGGACATCAGCCCCGGCGCCGAGGCGGTGTACGGCGTCGCCCGCGAAGAGCTTTTATCGAGCAGCGTGCAGCAGCTGGAAAGCGCCGGCGTACTCAAGCCCTCCATCAGCCTGGAAGTGATGCGCACACGCCGCCCCGCCCAGTTGATGCAGATCACCGGCACGGGGCGGCGCGTGATCGCGGAAGCCTACCCGGTGTTCGTCGATGGCAGGCTCGAGCGCATCATTAGCCGCTCGCGGGATCTGACCGACCTTCAGCTTCTTCAGGACGAGTACGCCCTGCTGCAGAAACGCTTCAGCGACCACCTGAAGCGCAGCCAGGCCGCCCCGGATCTTGAGGAGCAGGCGCTGGATGATGCGCTGGGCGGTGGGCCAGGTGATGTGCAGGGCACGCTTCAGGCCCGAAGCCACGTGATGCGTGAAATCGCCCTGCTGCTCAAGCGCGTGGCGCCGTCGGATGCCAACGTGCTGATGCTGGGGGAGTCCGGCGTGGGCAAGACCGCCTTCGCCAAGCAGCTGCACCGCTGGAGCCAGCGCCGCGCGGGGCCGTTCATCGAGGTCAACTGCGCGGCGATTCCGGACAACCTGTTCGAATCCGAGATGTTCGGCTACCAGCCCGGGGCGTTCAGCGGCGCCGCCCGCCAGGGCAAGGCGGGCGTGCTCGAGCAGGCCGAAGGCGGCACGCTGTTTCTGGACGAGATCGGCGAGCTTCCGCTTTTGATGCAGACCAAGCTCTTGAAGGTGATTCAGGACGGCAGCCTGACGCGTTTGGGCGATACCCGCCCCCGCCGGGTCGATTTTCGCCTGGTAGTGGCCACCAACCAGAACCTTGGCCAGCAGGTGGAAGCCGGGCTGTTCCGGCTGGATCTCTACTACCGCCTCAACGTGATTCCCGTGACGTTGCCGGCGCTGCGCGACCGCCGCGAGGATATCCCGGAGCTGGCCAACGCCTGCCTCAGGCGGCTCAACCAGCGCTACGGCCGCCAGAAGATCCTGAGCAACCCGGTGTGGTCGATCCTGATGGGCAGCGAGTGGCCGGGCAACATCCGCGAGCTGGAAAACTGGCTGGAGCGCGCCTGGCTATCGAGCCCCACCGATCAGATCGAAGCGCCGCTGGCCTCGCCAGCCCCCAACAGTGCGGAGCCGTCGGGCGCTAGCGCCCGCCCCACCCTGGAGCCACCCTCCCTCGGTAGCGACGAAACCCTGCAGGCGTATCTGGCGCGCCTGGAGCGTGACACCCTGGCCGCGCTGTGCAAAACCCTGCCCAGCACCTACGCCATCGCCCGGCGCCTGGGCATCAGCCAGTCAAGCGTGGTGCGAAGGCTCCAGCGCCATGGGCTCGCCCCGCCGGCCCGGCGCTTGTGAAGCTGTCTTCATAACGTCATCTTCCCGACACACGTCTGACACGAAAAAGTCGCACGGTAGAGTCCACGCCCTCTAACTGTGACCCACCATGCTCGATGCCGCGCCACTTATCCGTTTTAGCCAGGTCAGCAAGTGTTGGGGCAGCACGACCGCGGTCCGTTCGCTCGATTTCAGCATCGCCCCGGGGCAGTTTGTCATCCTGCTGGGGCCTTCCGGCTGCGGAAAATCGACCACGCTGCGCATGCTGGCCGGCCTTGAAGCGGTCAGCGGCGGCGAGATCCATATCCAGGGGCAAGACGTTACCCACCAGCCGCCCGGCGCCCGCGGGCTCTCCATGGTGTTTCAATCCTACGCGCTGTTTCCGCACCTGAGCGTGGCGGACAACATCGTGTTTGGCCTGCGCAGCCGCAAGGTGCCCAAGGCCGAGCAGCGCGAGCGCCTGGCCAAGGTCGCCGAGATGGTCGATCTCACGGCCTACCTGGACCGCAAGCCCGCGAAGCTTTCCGGCGGCCAGCGCCAGCGCGTGGCACTCGCCCGGGCGGTGATTTCAGAACACCCCATCTGTTTGATGGACGAGCCGCTTTCCAACCTGGATGCACGGCTTAGAGCCGACATGCGCCGGGATATCAAGGCGCTGCAGGCGCGCCTGGGCATGACGGTGATTTACGTGACACACGACCAAGTGGAGGCCATGAGCATGGGAGATCGCGTGATTCTTATGCAGCACGGGGAGATCGTTCAGGACGCCCCTCCGGGCGAGCTTTACAACCAGCCCGCGACCACCTTTGCGGCAAGCTTTATCGGCAGCCCGGCCATGAACCTGCTGCCCCTGACCGAGGGCCTTGAGGCCGCCGTCATCGAAGGCGTGCCGGAAACGCCGGTAGCGCCGCTTGCGGCTGCCACCGGCCAGCTCGGCGTTCGCCCGGAAGATATCGAGCTGCGCGGTGCAGGCGAGCCCGGCGTACCCGCCACGGTCATAAGTGACGAGTACCTGGGCGCCGACACCATCATCCATCTGGCCGTGGGTCGCCACAGCGTCAAGGCCCGCCTGGCCGGTCGCCAGTCCATGGCCCCGAACACGGCGTGCACGCTGGCCTGGCGGGCTCAGGCGGCGCATCTTTTCGGCAGTGACGGCAAGCGCCGCGACGACCTTGCACCGTGCAACCTGATGCCGGACGTACCCGATGACGCCGATGCGCGGGTCGTGCCACGCCTGCCCAACGTCGGCTCGTTTGCCATCTGACGCCTCTTTTCACAACGCTACGCCCCACAACGTTACCCAGGAGCCATCCCATGCAGCGTCGCCTTCCGTTTGCCCTCTCGGCACTTGCCGCGGGCCTGTTGAGCGCAGGCCAGGCCTTTGCCACTCAGCTCACCATGTACTATCCGGTCTCCGTGGGCGGCGCCCTCACCGATGTGATCGACAACCTGGTCAGCGAGTTCGAGCAGGCGCATCCGGAGATCGACGTGGAAGCCATCTACGCCGGCAACTACGACGACACCCGCGTGCGCGCCATGTCGGCCCTGGAAGCCGGCGACGCGCCGCAGCTTTCAGTGCTGTTCTCCATCGACCTGTACGAGCTGATCGAGCAGAACGCCATCGTCGCCTTCGATGACGTGGTGCAGACCGACGAAGAGCGCGCGTGGCTCGACAGCTTCTACCCCGGCCTGATGGAGAACGGTCAGCTCGATGGCAAGACCTACGGCATTCCCTTCCAGCGCTCGACCATCGTGCTCTACTGGAACAAGGACGCCTTTGAAGCCGCGGGGCTTGACCCGGAAACGCCGCCGGAAAACTGGCAGGAAATGGCCGAGATGGCTGCCGCCATTCGCGAGGCGAGTGGTGATGAGCAGTGGGGCGTCATGGTGCCCTCCACCGGCTATGCCTACTGGATGTTCCAGGCCTTCGCCTTCCAGAACGGCCACCGCCTGATGAGCGAGGACGGCACCGAGGTCTATTTCGACGACCCGGCGGCGGTCGAGGCGCTGGAGTACTGGGTGTCGCTTGCCGAAGAACATGACGCCATGCCCAGTGGTGTGATCGAGTGGGGTACCCTGCGCCAGAACTTCCTTGAGCAGTCCACGGCGATGATGTGGCATACCACCGGCAACCTGACCGCAGTACGCAGTGATGCCGATTTCGATTTCGGCGTGGCCATGCTGCCCATGAACACCCAGCGCGGCAGCCCCACCGGCGGCGGCAACTTCTACCTGTTCGAAGGCTCAAGTGAAGAGGAGCAGCGCGCCGCCATGACCTTCATCCGCTGGATGACGGCTCCGGAGCGCGCGGCGGACTGGTCGATCGAAACCGGCTACATGGGCGTAAGCCCCGCCGCTTACGACACCGACGCCCTGCGCGACTACGTGGACACCTTCCCGCCCGCCGCCGTTGCCCGCGACCAGCTCGAACACGGCACCGCCGAGCTTTCCACCTACCAGGGTGGCCGGGTGCGCCGCGCGCTGGATAACGCCGTGCAGGCCGCCCTCACCGGCCAGATGACGCCTCTTGATGCCCTGAGCCAGGCCCAGCGCGAAGCCGAAGGCGTACTGCGCCGCTACGCGCGTTAGATATCACCAGGCCGTCATCTGAAAGGCCATTCTTGAACGCGGTCTTGAGTAATTCGTAGCGGGGGTCTTTCGCCAGGGATGGCGAAAGTAGCGTCCAGGGATGGATTCACAGCGCCCCCGCGTAGAGTTGCTCAAGCCCGCCCACCCCAACATGCTTCAGCGCGTTTTGACTAAGCGCGTCTTAACCTGCGGTTGACTCATGATGCTTTCCGCTCACCACAAGCTTCAGCTCTACGGCGCCCTCTTATTGCTGCCCGCCGCCCTGCTGCTGACCACGTTTGCCTACATTCCCACGGTCACCACGCTGATCAGCAGCCTGTTTCTGCCCGGCTTTCGCGGTGCGCCCGCCGAGTTCGTGGGGCTCGAGAACTATCAGGTGCTGTTCATTGATCCCACGTTCTGGAAAGTGGCGCGCAACAACCTGCTCTACGCGCTGGGCACCATTCCCACCTCCATTGCCCTGGCACTTGGCATGGCGCTGTTCGTCAACGCCCGGCTCCCGGGGCGGGGCCTGGTGCGCATGGCCTATTTCACGCCCACCATCCTGCCCATGATCGCGGCGGCCAATATCTGGATGTTCTTCTACGCCCCGCAGATCGGCCTGTTCAACAAGCTTTTAGGGGCGCTCGGCTTTTCCGGGGTGAACTGGCTGGGTGATCCCGCCGTGGCGCTTGGTTCGGTGATGGCCATGTCGGTGTGGAAAGAGGCAGGCTTTTTCATGATCTTCTATCTTGCCGCCCTGCAAGGCATGCCCCCGGAGCTCAAGGAGGCGTCCGACCTGGAAGGCACCAGCCGCTGGAGCTTCTTCTGGCGGGTGACGTTTCCACTTCTGATGCCCACCACGCTGTTCGTGCTCATCAACGCGCTGATCAACGCCGTGCGCGTGGTGGATCACCTGTTCATTCTCACCAAGGGCGGGCCGAACAACGCCACCAATCTGCTGCTCTACTACGTGTACGAGAACTCCTTTGCGTTTTTTGATCGCACAACGGCGGCCACGATCACCGTGGTCATCCTGCTGACACTCGCCATCATCGCCACGCTGAAGTTCACCCTGCTCGACCGCCGGACCCACTATCAATGAGCTCACTCACCGCCTTCTCGCCCAGCACCGCTCGTCGCGTTCACGCGTGGCGGTCGCTTGAAACGATCGCCGCCTGGCTTTTGGCGCTGATCTGGATATTTCCGCTGCTCTACGCGTTCTGGGCGGCGTTTCACCCCAGCGAGTACATGGTGCGTTTCGATCTGCTGGCGCCACTGACCCTGGATAATTTCGCCAACGCCTGGGCCCAGGCACCGTTTGCGCGCTACTACTTCAACACCTTTGCATTGGTCACGGGCGTGGTAGTCGGCCAGTTCGTGGTGTGCACGCTGGCGGCGTTCGCCTTTGCGCGCTTTCCGCTGCCGGGCAAGAACGTGCTGTTCATGCTGGTACTGATTCAGCTGTTCATTTTCCCCGAAGTGCTGATCGTCGAAAACTACCGCATGGTCAGCGAACTCGGCTTGATCAATACGCTGACCGGCGTGGGCTTGCCTTACGTGGCCAGCGCCTTCGGGATCTTTCTGCTGCGCCAGACCTTCAAGACCATTCCCCAGGAGCTTGAAGACGCCGCACGCATCGAGGGCTGCAGCTGGCTTGCGATTCTGTGGAAGGTGTACGTGCCCCTGGCCAAGCCCACGTACCTGGCTTATGGGCTGGTATCGATCAGCCACCACTGGAACAACTTCCTGTGGCCGCTGGTGGTCACCAACTCGGTGGAAAGCCGCCCGCTCACGGTGGGGCTCGGGATATTTTCCGCTCCGGAAACCGGCGTCAACTGGGCTACCATCAGCGCGGCCACGCTTTTGAGCATCGCCCCGCTGCTGGTGGCGTTCTTGCTGTTTCAGCGCCAGTTCGTGCAGTCGTTCTTGCGCGCGGGCATTCGCTAGGCGGGCGCTCGCCCGGTTTTTCGTGCGACAATCTCCAGCCTGGCAACAAGGAGAGCATTGATGCACGGCGAACCCAACCCGGCGGCGTTGAAGGTACTGCAGGAGATCTTTGGCTTCGATCAGTTTCGCGGCCCGCAGCAGCAGATCATCGAGCATGTAATTGCCGGGGGCGATGCCCTGGTGCTGATGCCCACCGGCGGCGGCAAGTCGCTGTGCTACCAGATCCCGGCGCTGATTCGCGAAGGTACCGCCATCGTGGTGTCGCCGCTGATCGCGCTGATGCAGGATCAGGTGGCCGCCCTTGAGCAGAACGGCGTGCGCGCGGCCTACCTGAACTCCAGCCTTGACTACCATGAGGCGGTCGAGGTGGAAAACCGCCTGCGCTCAGGCGACCTGGATCTTCTCTACGTGGCACCCGAGCGCCTGGCTACGGCGCGCATGCAGATGCTGCTGGAGCAGGCCTCTATTGCCCTGTTCGCTATCGATGAAGCCCACTGCGTTTCCCAGTGGGGTCACGATTTTCGCCCCGAGTACCGCCAGCTCTCCCAGCTTCATCAGCGCTTCCCTCAGGTGCCGCGTATTGCGCTGACCGCCACCGCCGATGTGCCCACCCGGGGCGATATCATCGAGCATCTGCAGCTCCAGGACGCGGCGCTGTTCAATAACGGTTTTGATCGGCCCAACATCCGCTACCATATCGCCGAAAATCAGGGCAACGCCCGCGAGGCGCTTTTGCGCTTCATTCGCGAGAACCACGATGGTGAGACGGGTATCGTCTACTGCCTCTCGCGGAAAAAGGTGGAAGACACCGCCGCCTGGCTTGAACGCCAGGGGCTGAACGCGCTCCCCTATCACGCCGGGCTGCCCCCGGAGCAGCGCCAGGAACATCAGACCCGCTTTCTGCGTGAAGACGGCGTGGTGGTGGTTGCCACCATTGCCTTCGGCATGGGCATCGACAAGCCGGACGTGCGCTTTGTCGGGCACTTGAACCTGCCCAAGAGCATCGAAGCCTACTACCAGGAGACCGGCCGCGCCGGGCGCGATGGTTTGCCCGCGGATGCGTGGATGGCTTACGGGCTACAGGATGTGATCACGCTGCGTCAGATGCAGCAGGGCTCCGAGGCATCCCACCAGCAAAAGCGCATCGAGCAGCAGAAGCTCGACGCCATGCTGGGGCTTTGCGAGATCATCAGCTGCCGCCGCCAGGCGCTGCTGCACTACTTCGGCGACCACCTGGACGCGCCCTGCGGCAACTGCGACAACTGCCTGACCCCGCCGCAGACCTGGGATGCCACCGTGGCCGCGCAAAAGGCGCTGTCGTGTGTCTATCGCACCGAGCAGCGCTTCGGCGTGACCTATCTGGTGGACGTGCTGCTGGGTAAAACCAACGAGCGCATCACCCGCTTTGGTCACGACCGGATCAGCACCTTCGGCATTGGTGGCGAGCTTACCGCCAACGAGTGGAAGGCGCTGTATCGCCAGCTGATCGCCAGCGGCTACCTGAGTGTGGACATGGAGGGCCACGGCGGCATCCGCCTCACCGCCAACGCCAAGCCGGTGCTGCGCGGCGAGCAGCCGCTCACCCTGCGCAAACCCGTCAAGGCCAAGGCCGCCCGCCGCGGCAAGGCCGGCTCCCCCGCCCAGGGCCACGGTGCCCTCTGGGAGGCGCTGCGCGAACACCGCAAGACGCTTGCCGACGCTCAGGGCGTGCCCGCCTACGTCATCTTCAACGATGCAACGCTTGCCGAACTCGACGAGCAGCGCCCGCAGAGCTTGGCCGCACTTGGCGGCATCACCGGCATCGGCGCGCGCAAGCTCGAGGATTACGGCGAAGGGATTCTGGCGGTCATCACGGCGCACAAGGGCGCGCCCGCAAGCGCCCCCGTAGGCGACAGCGCCCAGGAATCCGCCACGCTCTTGCGCCAAGGGCTGACACCGGAGGAGATCGCCCAGGCCCGCGGGCTGGCCCCCAGCACCGTCTACCGCCATCTGGCCGATGTGATCGCCAGCGGCGCGCTGGCGCTCGAGGACGTGATTACGCTGGATGACAACACGCTCAAGCAAATCCGCGCAGCGCTCGAGCAGCACGCAGGCCAAGGCATGAAAGCGGTGTTCGAGGCACTCGAAGGGCGGTTCGATTACAACGTACTGGCCTGCGTGCGGGCCTGGCTAACCGTCAGGCCCGGGAGTTCATAGCCTTCATATGGCGCTTTGAAAGCAGGCTCAGCACTGCTGGCGATTGACGCCGTGACGCAGGCGCAGGTAGCCGCGCAGCCGCCGGGCGAGCACATCGACGCCGATATTGATCAGCGCGGTGATCAATATCAGCACCATCGCCCGGTCGAAGCGGATTTCCTGAATGGCGCTGTCCACGTAGAAGCCGAGCGTGGCGATGCCCAGAATCCCCAGGATCGCCGTCTCGCGCAGGATGATCTCCCAGCGGTAGAACAACAGCGCCAGAAACGGGCCGTACAGGCGCGGCACCATCTCATACGTGTAACGATCGACGCCGCGCGGCGCATCCTGACGAAGCTGTAGCTCGTTGCTGCGCCGGCCCACCAGGTGCGCGATAATGCCGCCGTTGTGCAGCGCCAGCGCCACCACCGCCGGCAGCATCGACGGCCCCCAGAGCTGCAGCAGGATGAACGCCAGCATGTATTCAGGTGTCGAGCGCATCACGACCAGCATCACATGGCCCGCCATCCCGCTTGCACGCCCGGTAAAATGGCGCGAAATCACCGGGAAGAGCGCAAGCGCCAGCACCCCGGTGGCCACCAGGGCAATCTGGGTGAGCAGCAGCGTATTCCAGATGCCGGGCAGCGCCTGGTTCATGAACAGCTGGGCAAACCACTCCCAGAGCGCGGCGAGTCCCTCGCCCCTTCTGAGCGGCGCGGGCACGATATCTTCAGAAAAGAAGCGCGCCACGTTCGACCACATGATAGGAAGCCCCGTGCCAAGCAGAAACGGCGCCACCAGCAGATAGACCGGCAAAAGCCGTGGGCGTACCCACCAGCGCAGCGTGCCGATCAGCAGATAGAACACCAACAGCAGCGCCCCCACCGTCGAATAGTGGCCCTGGGCGAAGGCCGCCATCAGGTGGTAGCCGATGGTCGGCATGCCCACAAAACCCAGCACCGCACTCGAGCGCAACCCGCACTCCAGCCGGTAGGCCGTATAGCTCACCAGATGCGGCCAGGCCTGGCTGATGCGCGCGTAGACAAGCTTCGAGAACCGCCCGGCGCGCCGGGGGAGCACGTCAAGGGGCAGCGGGTCGGTCTCGTCGAGCATTTCGGCGTACACCTTGGCGAAGATGCCGGCGTAGGGAATGGCAATGGCCAGCACCCCGGTCACCGGGTGCAGGCCGAAACTCTGCAGAAAGATCAGCGCCCAGAAGAGTTCGTGGATGGCGCGAATGAAGGCGCTGAAGGTGCGCACCCACCAGCGGTGAAAACACAGCGCCAAGAGCATGCCCGCCCCGGCACCCAGGCCCACGCCGACAAACGCGAAGGCGACGGTGCGCAACAGCGCCTGGCTCAGTGAATCGACACTGCTGAAATCCGGCTGGATGAGACCCAGCAGCAGTTGACCGATAGAGCGCCACGGGTCGTGGGCGCTGATCTCGAAATCACCCAGCGCAAGGCATACCAGCGCCAGCACGATAAAGCCCAGCGTGACGAGGGTGGTGGGACGCAGCGCCATCAGTAGAGATCCTGAAGGGCCGCGCTTGAGAGCGTCTCGCTCGGAGCATCGAGCACGATCGCGCCCTCCTTGAGCCCGACGATACGGGTGCAGAACGCCAGCGCCAACTCCAGGTCGTGCATCGCCAGCACCGAGCGCGGGTAGCCCTGGGTGAGCTTGGCCATCACGTGGCTCGCCTGGGGGCCATCGAGCGCCGAGACCGGCTCATCGGCCAGCAGCAGGTCGCCCTGCTGGTAGAGCACCCGGGCCGCCGCCACGCGCTGGCGCTGGCCGCCGGAAAGCTCGCCGCAGGGCGCCCAGCGTTTCTCACCGATGCCCACCTCGTCAAGCAGCGCCACAATCTCGTCGATATCGCGCCGCCACGGCCTTGCCAGCGTGACCAGATTGCGCCACCACGGGTGGCGATCAAGCCGCCCCATGTAGACGTTGTGAAACACCGAGAGCGTATCAACCAGCCCCAGCGCCTGGGGCATCAGCGCCACGTTCTGCGCCTGCCAGCGGTCGAACATCAGCGAAAGCAGCGTCGACTTGCCCGCCCCGCTCTTGCCGATGAGCGCGACCCGCTCACCGGCAGCGATTCGAATCGACAGCGGCCCGAGCACCCGCGTGGCGCCATAGTGCGCCTCGGCGTCCTTGAGAACGAAATCGCTCACCCTTACAGCAGGTCCAGCGATACGGCGACGTCGTGAATGGGCTGGAAATCCTCATTGGTGGCCGGAATGAAGCCCGAGCGCGGGAAGCTCGCCAGCAGCGCCGGGTCGTCCATGTCGAGCAGCGCCTGCTGCAACCGCTCGGTGAAGCCTTCGCCGAAGCGCTCATCCACGTCGCCACGCACGGTCCAGTGATAGTCCGGATAGGTCGGCGATTCCCAGACGATCTGCACCTGCTCGGGGTCGACGTTGCCCTGATCGACCTCGTTCTCCCAGGCGGTGTAGCTCAGAACGCCCGCCTGATAGGCACCGGACTGCACCAGCGACACCGTGCGGCTATGGTTGCCGCTGTAGCCCACGCGCTCGAACAGCTCGTTCGGCGAGGCGCCCAGGTCACGGGTCAGAAAGTACTCCGGCATCAGCCGCCCGGAGGTGGAGCTTTGCGAGCCGAAGGTAAAGGTGAGCCCCTTGAGCGCCTCGGGCGCGGTGTCGGACTCGACCGGCGCGATGCCGGTGGCCTGGTTGGCGATAAAGTAGCTCTTGTACTCCGGGTCCTCGACACCCTGGGCAATCGCCTGGGAGCCGGGCACCAACTCGCGCGCCTGAACGCCGGTCAAGCCGCCGAACCAGGCCAGCTGGACCTGGTTGTTGCGAAACGCGGTCACGGAGGCGGCGTAGGAGGTTACGGGAATGAAGCGCACGTCGACCGCGAGCTCGTCGGCGAGGTAGTCGGCCACCGCCTGAAAGCGTTCTTGAAGACGGGTTTCGTCCTCGTCGGGAATGGCGGTAAACACAAGCGTATCGGCAGCGGCAAGCGGCGAAACGAGCGCAAGCAGAACGGCCGCACGGGCCAGAAGCGGTTGGCGAAGCATAGGAACATCCTTTGACAGGGAAGGATAAATCGGCACGAGTCGCCGAGGCAAAGCTCGCCAAAGCATAGCAGGTCCTTCAGCAAGTTTTACCGGCCGCATTTAACGGCAATGCTCGCCTCGGGCGATGGCGGCGGCGTCGAACACGCCGGTATCCAGCACCCAGCCGGTTACCAGTGACGCTGGCGTGACATCAAAGGATGGGTTCCACACCGGGGCGTTTTCCGGCGCCCAGACGATATCGCCAAAGGCGCCGGTGGCCCCGCGTATTTCCGCGGCGTCGCGCTGCTCGATGGGGATATCGTCACCGGTGGCGCAGGCCGGATCGACCGTGGTGTAGGGCGCCACCACATAAAACGGTACCTGATGGTAGCGGGCGACCACCGCCAGCATGTAAGTACCCACTTTATTGGCAAAGTCGCCATTGGCGCAGATGCGGTCGGCGCCGACCATCACTTTATCCACCTTGCCGGCGGCCATCAGGCTTGCCGCCATGCTGTCGGCAATCAGCTGGTAGGGAATGTCCAGATCGGCCATTTCCCAGGCGGTCAGCCGCCCGCCCTGCAAAAGCGGGCGGGTCTCGTTCACGTAGACATGCAGCGTCATGCCGCGCTTTCTGGCCACCGCCAGCGCGCCGATCGCCGTGCCCACGCCGGCCGTGGCAAGTGCCCCGGTATTGCAGTGGGTAAGCACTCGCTCACCCTCTACCAGCAGGTCTGCGCCACGCTCGGCCATGCGCTGGCACAGCTCGCGGTCTTCCTCGAACAGCGCTGCGGCGCGCCCCGCCAGCGCCGCTGGCCCCTGGGCAAAGCAGGCTTCCAGCGCATCCAGGCAGTACATCAAATTGACCGCCGTAGGACGCGTCGCGCGCAGGCGATCACTTACCCACTGCCACTTATCTTCCTGCCCCGGATGGCGCGCGGCGTACTGGGCCAGCACGAACGCTGCGCTCAGGCCGATCAGCGGCGCGCCGCGTATCGCCAGGCGCTTGACCGCCAGCTGCCAGGCCTCGGGGGAGTCGCAGCGCTCCCACTGTTCGGCCTGGGGCAGGCGCGTCTGGTCCAGGTACTCAAGCGAGTCGGCGTAAAGTCGCAGACTGCGGGATTCAAGTATGGGCATTGAAGGCTCCTTGGCGCTCGCCGGGCGTGCGGCTTATCAAGCGCGGAGCATATCATATAGAATGAAAGCCACTCGAACACAGGCGAAGCCGAACAAACGATGACTTCAAAAGACGAACTACTGACGGCCATTGCCTGGGCGGCGGCGCAGGGCTGGACGCCCGCCACCGGCGGCAATTTCTCCGCCCGGGTGGAAGGCGGCTATCTGGTCACGGCCTCAGGGCGCGACAAGACCCGCATCCAGGCCGATGACCTGCTGCTGTGCGACCTTGACGGCCAGGTGCTCAAAGGCAGCGGCAAGCCGAGTGCCGAAAGTGACCTGCACGCCGCGCTCTACCGGCTGGATGAACAGATCGGCTGCGTGCTGCATACCCACACCGTGGCCAGCACCGTGCTCTCGCGCCGTTTCCCTGACGGCATTGCGCTGAACGGCTTCGAGATGCAGAAAGCCCTGCAGGGCAACACCACCCACGACGCCACCCTCTGCCTGCCGGTGGTGCCCAACTCCCAGGATATGGATGTGCTGGCCGCCCACGTGCGCGACGCCTGGCCCATGCCCTGGGGCTTTCTGGTGGCCGGCCATGGTATTTACGCCGTGGGCCGCAGCGTGGCCGAGTGCCGCCGCCATCTGGAAGCGATCGAGTTTTTACTTGCCTGTGTTCTTGAAGAGAGTCGGTGGTCCCAATGATGAATACCCCAGACCTTGCTGATGCCAACATTCGCGCCGTCGTCACCGATATCGAAGGCACCACTACCGATATCCGCTTCGTGCATGACGTGCTGTTCCCTTACGCCCACGACCAGCTTCCCGAGTATGTGAACACTCACTCGGCCCAGCCGGACGTTGCCGAGCAGATAGACGCGGTGCGCCGTGAGCTGGGTGATCCCGACGCCTCGCTGGATAGCGTCATCGAGACGCTTCTGTACTGGATCGAAACCGACCAGAAAAAGACCTCGCTCAAGGCATTGCAGGGCATGATGTGGGCGGATGGCTACCAGCGCGGGGCGTTTCAGGGCCATCTTTATGCAGACGTGGCGCCGCGCCTTCGCCAGTGGGCAGAGGCAGGCAAAAAGCTCTACGTCTACTCCTCGGGCTCCGTTCAGGCGCAGAAGCTGCTGTTTGGTCATAGCGTCGAGGGCGACCTGACGCCACTGTTCAGCGGCTACTTCGACACCCATATCGGCCACAAGCGCGAGATAAAAGCCTACCGCCATATCACCGCCGAGCTTGGCCTGCCCGCCGCGTCAATCCTGTTTCTATCTGACGTGGTGGAGGAGCTGGACGGTGCAAGGCAAGCGGGCATGCAGACGCTGCAGCTGGTACGCGAAGGCACCCAGGCGGGCGCCGAGCACGCTAGTGTGGCAAGCTTCGATGAAATCGACCTTTAACGGTTTACCCCTTCATTAGTGGAGAGCGCCTTGATGTCACAACTCAAAGTATTCACCGACCAGGACCCGAGCACCGCCTTGACCGACACCACCGACGGCGAGCAGATCAAGACCGCGCTCAACCGCGTGGGCGTGCTGTTCGAGCGCTGGGCCACGCCCGGCGAGATTGCTGATGATGCCACCCAGGACGATATTCTGGCGCTCTACCAGGACGACATCGAGCGCCTGAAAGCCCAGGGCGGCTACCAGACCGTGGACGTGCTGCACATGGTGCCCACGCATCCGGAAAAGGACGCCATGCGCCAGAAGTTTCTGAACGAACACCGCCATCATGAAGACGAAGTGCGCTTTTTCGTGAAGGGCCAGGGGCTTTTCTGCCTGCATATCGAGGACAAGGTGTATCAGGTGCTGTGCACCCAGGGCGACCTGATCAGCGTGCCTGCCGATACCCCCCACTGGTTCGATATGGGACCCGCGCCTGAATTCACCGCGCTGCGTTTCTTCGACAACGTGGAAGGCTGGGTGCCGCACTGGACCGAGAGTGATATCGCCGGCAAGTTTGATCGGATTGATCAGCTTTAAATAACCTGACTTGCGTAAGGCGCAGCGGATTTTGAATCCGCCGCGCCTTACGCCTGCTCAAGATCATGATTCGTTACATCTTATCAACCTACCTCAAGCGCATCTTGTCGGTTGTGCATTTTGGCAAGCTTCCTTAATGCCGCCATATCTGAATAGGCCGCTGGATTGACCACCAATTCTTCGCCCATCAACAGGTTGCGCGCTTCAAGGCCTGCCCGTAATGCCGTGTCCTCGATCTCTTCGAAATCCGCGTTGTGGGCGAGCGACAGCACCCGGCGGTGCATCTCGATGCCACAAAACGCCAGCGCATCCTGGCGAATTTCCTCGAGCAGCGCATCGCAGGCCGCCTCGCTTTCGTGGCCCTGATCTTCGAAAAGCGCGCGGGGAAACAGGATGCCGGTGCGCTCGGTTTGCCAGAGGTGGCGGAACTCGGCGTCAAAGCTTGTAAAGCATGCCTCGATCACCTCGAGTATCCACGCTTGATACGCGGCCAGGTCACTGTCCAAGCGGTGGGCTGGCTGGCTGAAATACGCCATCAGGAAGTTGGCCACGGCCATGCCCAGATCGAACGCCATGGGCCCGTACTGGGAGAACTCCGGGTCGATCACGCGGACATCGGTGTCGGTCGCCATGATCGAGCCCGAGTGCAGGTCACCGTGCAGCATGGTTTCGGCGTTGGCGGTGAACTTCAAGAGCATCCGCTGGGCGCGGGCCTTCAATGTCGCATTGCCGCGCAGCCGTTCCACCACCGGCGAAAGCGCCGGCGTGTGATGATTCATCTCGGCATTGAAATAGGGGTCGGTGAACACCAATGATTCGGTAATCGCGGGAATCGCCACGTTGCCGGAGAAAAGTCCGACGTCCTGCTTTTTCTCCGGGCTTTCCAGGGAAAGCTCCGAGCCGCGAAACGCGGTGCGTGCGCAGAACCGGCCCAGGGTTTCGCCAAGCCCTGCCACCCGCTCGCCGTTGATCAGCTTGCGGCGCAGAATGACGTGCGGATGCAGGTACTCCATCACGATCAGCGCCTGGGCCTTGTCGAAATAGAACACTTCAGGTGCCACGCCCGGGTCGCGCCTTGCCTGACGCACCAGCGCGTAATACTCGAAATGCGCGCGATAAAGCGGCAATGGCCAGCTTTCGCCGACCATGCGTACATAGGGCAGCGCCTGCTTGACCACCACGCTGCCGACGCTGCCCGTGACGATAAACACCAGGTTCAGGTTGCCATCGCCTACTTCACGTATTTCCCAGCTGGCGGAATCGCCACCGACGCGGCTGGCGACTTCATGTACATCTCCCAGGCGCGTTGCCAGGGTATCGACACTCAGCGCTTCATAGCGCGTGGCTTCTTCGCGGTGTTCGTGCTGCACAGCGTGCTCCTTAGCAGTTTTTTGCGTATTTGCTCTTACCGCCATGCCAATGTCAAACGGTAGCCGTCTTCTCATCGACTGCCCAGGTGCGGTTGCGGCCATCATGCTTGGCTTTATAGAGTGCGGCATCGGCCAGGCGCAGAAGATCTCCCGCCTGAAGATTATCGCCTGGGCATATCGTGGCCACTCCAACACTCACCGTAATGATGCTATCGGGCGAATAGCCATGATTGGGAATCTGCAGCGCCTCGATGGTATGGCGGATACGGTCCGCCGCCTGCTGGGCGGCCGCGGGTGTAGTGTTCGCCATCAGCAGCACGAACTCCTCGCCGCCAAACCGCGCCAGCAAGTCAGTCCCGCGGCTTTCGCTTTGCATGGCTGCTGCCACCTGACGCAGGCACTCATCCCCCTGCACATGCCCGTAGTAGTCGTTATAGGCCTTGAAGTGGTCGATATCGATCACCATCAACCCGAGGCAGCTGCGCTGCTCAGCAGTCTCTTTCCAGCGCGTGGCAAGCTCAGCATCGAACTGACGCCGGTTGGCAATATTGGTCAACGAGTCGGTCATGGAGAGCTGCGACAGTTTCTGGTTATCTTTCTGGTAGTAGCCGGCGCGCAGCTTCTCTCTGAGTACCAGCAGGTAGGACTTGCGCTCGCTGCGCTCAAGGCGATAGTTGGTCACCAGGGTGAACAGCGTCGTGGTAAAAATGCCCAGCATCGCAAGGTTCTTTGCCTCACGGGGCATGGGTTCGTAATCCGCCACGAATATCAGCATGATCAGGATGCTGACGGCCGAGGAGAGGCAGGCATACGCAAAACGTAGTGGAAAGAAGATGTTGCCCGCAATCAGGATAAGACCGAACGAGAAAACGTCAAAATAGGAAAACGGCGCGGTAGATGCGGTCAGGATCAAGCAGGCAATGAGCATGGTCATGACAATGATGCTGGCCATCAGCGTTTCCCTCACCGCTGGCGCAACGCCCCGGTAAATCAGCCAGAAAATGGGCAGGGTAAACGCAAATACGGAGCCCAAGCGTAGCAGCAGGATCTGGGTAAATATCTCGTTACGAAAGCTGTAGTCGTTGATCAGAAAAAAACAGTAGATAGGAATGGCGATGAGCCCGGCCACCACCATGGTATGGCTTCTCCGCCGATGAGTGTCTGCCTCGAAACGTGTCTCAAGGGCTTTGGCAAAACGCAGCCGGAAGCGCTCGCTTTCCAGCTCGGTCTCTATGGCTTTAAGTAACGTATCGTTGATCATTACCAGCCCTCTTAGCCACGGAAAGTCCATCGTTTTGTCGCGCTGCTGTTCACTATACTTTACGGGTAGTCTGCCACATTCAGCACTCCCGATATCGAACAATATTTCAGCATAACGGGCTGAAAACGCCTACGCTTTTGGGCGGAACTTCAAGGCAGATGCCTGGATGCAACAACGAGCCAGCGTATGGGCTCATGCCGTCTACTGAAAAGGGAGAACGCAATGCAGCGCCAACAGGATCCTGAAACCCAGGACTGGACCTTTACCTTCGGCCATGAGGAGCTGGTGATTCATCGCCGCTATGAAGTGCTGAGCATTCTCAACGACTTCCTGATCGGCATCTGGTTCAGCGTGGGAAGCGTGTGCTTCTTTTTTGAGGGCACGCCCAAGACAGTGGGCGTGTGTCTGTTTGTACTCGGCAGCATTCAACTGCTGATTCGCCCAACGATTCGCCTGCACCGCTATATTCGCTTCAAGCACCTGCCCGGCACTGATCAGGATGGTTAATGCTCAGCCAGATACAGGTAGGCAGTAAAATGCCTTTGGCCACCAAAATAGGCAGCCAAAGGGTTTTGCTAATACGATCCCGGCACTGAACTAGATGGCTCCTTTAAGTCTTTGTATCGCAGGGCCCCGCTCTACCACTCCATTTCGCCCATGATGACCTTCGAACTCAGCTCCAGACTAGATGTGCCGAGCAGACTGGGGTAGCGCGTCTGCATCGCTTCGATCAAGTCAGAGGCATTATCAGCCTTGGCCGCTTGCTCTTCAAAAGTACGCAAATAGTCGGCGGTGAACTGTACGGCGCTCAAATCGAGCTGGCTGCCTGGCGCGAAGTGGCCCGGCACTACAGTAGTAGGCAAGAGCGCAGCGATATCAGAAAGAGTAGCCAGCCAGTTGTCGCGTGATTCCTCGGTCTGGGTGTCAGCTATCCAGACGTGTTCGCCCGCCATCACTGGAATGCCGCCTACAACAGCATTGATATCGGGAATCCACACGAAAGTACGATCCGGTGTCGGACCGTCAAGCCCCATGATTTTGAGGTCGTGGCCTTCAAGCGTCAGCGTATCGCTTTCAAGTGGCTGGGGTATGACCAGGCGCTCAGGTGCGTTATCGCCCAGTTGCGGCCCCCATACGTTCAGCTTTTCCTCTTTGGTCTCTTGAATATGTTCGATGGTCTGCTCGGTAGCGAACACTTCAGCATTGGGGAAGGCATCTACCAGCGCGGCCAGGCCAAAATAATAATCGGGATCACCGTGGCTGATATAGATAGTCGTTAGGCGCTTGCCAGAAGCGTTAATCATCTCGATCAACTGGCGCGCATCGTCGGTCGAAAACTGCGCATCGATCAAGATCGCGTCTTCCTTGCCTTCCACCAGCACGGAGGAAACCGCAAAGATGGCATCTTCTCCAGGATTATAGATTTCAAGATTCAGCGCCTCTTGCGATGCAAGCGCAGGCAAGGCGCTTCCCAACGAGAGAGCAGCAGTCAACAGTGTACGATTGAGGATGCCTGGCAGTTTCATTCTTTTCTCCTTTAAACAGCTTTTTAAGCGTGATTGTTACGCGTGGATAACGGCGTTTATAAAATCCGCGGGGCTTGAGTAAAGAGCCTGCGATTGCAGCGGCCCTTCGTCACCCTTACTTTCCACCACAAGACTTGGCACGCCCTGTAAAGACCAGCGGCGCATGAACGCGTGTGCCCGTTCCTTGCGGCGCTGATAAGCAACCTGCAGGCTTTCATCATCACGGCTGAGCAGTTCGGCCGCCTGAGCCAGCCCTAGCTTGCCTAGCAGTTCAACCAGTGGAGCCTTGCCGATGACATCCATACCCTCTACATAGCGGGCACGTTGAATGGCCTTCAAGACCTCGAACTCACGCTTGGGTGCGGTGAGGTAAACAGCCGTAAGCGCCAGCGTGGCCTGCTCGCTATCAAAGCGCTGATGCCGATTACCCAGCACGTCTTGCCGATAGGCTTCACTGAAAGGTTGTGAGGTAAGCGCAGCGATGCGCTGGTCGTTTTTCCAGGCGTATGCTGCAAACTGATCGTCCATCTCTCTGGCGCCGTCAGAGACAAATAGCCCCGTCGGTAATAGCTCAAGGGTTATGCCTGCCTGGTTTTGTACTGCCTCAAGTGAAGGTGTTGCGCCGTAACACCAGCCACATAGCGGATCCATCAGGTAAACTAGTCGTTTCGTCATTGATGCTTACTCCTGATTAACTTAATGTCGCTAAGAGTAAGTCCCTCTTTCACCCTGTTAAACACACCATTGGGAAACACACTGTATGCCAAAACCATACATTGGCTCCGCTCATACTAGCGGCGCTCCCAACCTGAACCGTTTGGCGTATTTCACTGCTGTGATTGAAACAGGCTCGTTTACCGCTGCCGCAGAACAGCTCGGTGTTACCAAGGCAGTGGTGAGTCAACAGGTCGCAAGGCTTGAACAGGACGTGCAGACATCGCTGCTTATTCGCAGCACACGCAGCGTGCGCACCACCCAGGCAGGTCAACTCTTCTATGGCCGCTGTGTCGCTATCTTACGTGATGCCGAAGAGGCTTTTGCAGAGCTGAACGATGGCCGCGAAGCGCCGACCGGAGTGTTACGGCTCACGGCACCGATCGATTACGGTTTGAGCGTGATTGTTCCCACCATCACCGAATTTACCAAGCGCTATCTAAATTGCCGGGTAGAAACACACTTCAGTGACAACATGGTGGACTTGATGGCCAGCGATATGGATCTGGCTATTCGTGTTGGCTGGCTTACCCAAGAGCATTTGCAAGTCAGGCAAGTGGGTACGTTCAAGCAGCATCTGGTAGCCTCCCCAACCTGGGGTGACCGACTAAGCGATATCCAGCGGCCGACGGAACTCGCCACCCTGCCCTGGATTGCCAATACCGCGTTAAAAAAACCACGTCAATGCACGTTTACCGCGCCCAATAAGAGCGTCGAAACTGTCGACTTCACGCCTCACACTGCGTTCGATATCACGTTGGCAGTCAAAGAGGCCGTAGTGAGCGGAATCGGCCTTGCAGTGCTGCCTGACTATTTGGTCAAGGAGGAGCTTAAAGCAGGACGCTTGATAAGTGTGCTGCCCCACTGGGCGCTCGCATCGGGCAATATCACAGCCGTCTTTCCCGAGACCAAGTTCCGGCCCACCAAGGTACGCGCCTTTGTCGACCTACTTGTCGAGCGTACTTAAAACCGCTGATTTGGCCGCGCTTCAGCTTAGAAAGATGACGCCCCTGGCCGCCAACGGGCTGCGCAGCCGGTCAGGCAGCGGTATATCGGTCACCACTGCGTCGTAGTCGGCAAGGGTTCCCGCCGCGCAGCGCAGGGTCAGATCGAACTTGGTTTTATCCAGCACCAGAATACGGTAGGCCGCGTGGGCCAGCAGCGCTTCCCGGGCCGTGACCTCGTCATCGTTATAGTCAAAAAGCTGCCCCTGACTATCCATGCCGCCTACTGACACCACGCCCACATCCACCCGATAGCGCTGAAAAAAGCGCCAGGCATCGCCGCCAATCACGTCCTGGTCGCGGCGGCGCACCCGGCCGCCCGCCACGGTAAGCTCGCACTCCCACTGACACAGCTTGATCAGCGCGTGCAGATTGTTGGTCATGATCTGCAGCCCCTGTGTGGCATGCAGGGCGTCGGCCAGTTGCTCAACCGTGGTGCCGGTACCCAGAAACAGCGATTGATGGGGCTGAATCAGCGTCGCCGCCTGGCGGGCGATATGGCGCTTGCCCGCCTCGTTGACGATCTGGCGCTGGTCGTAGCCAATATTCTCCTGGTCGGGAAACGGCAGAACTTCGCCATGCCTGCGCAGCACCAGCCCCTTTTCGGCCAGCACGCGGACATCGCCCCGCAGCGTCTGTACAGAGACGCCAAACTGGCAGGCCAGCCTTTCCAGCGGCTGACGCCCCTGCTCTCGCACCTGTTCAAGCAGCCGCCGCCGACGTTCGTTTAGGCCCATCTACTTCTCCTTTTTAACCCCCATGGCCCGCCTCGCCACCCAGGCGAAAGTCTCCTCTTGCAATGCGAAACCTCGCTGCCATCAAACGAAAGCGTAGTGTCATCATGTTGTAAGCAGATGACACTAATGTGGAGAGCGTTCACTCATTGGAGGTTTTCTGATGTTCAAGCGCCCACTCTGCACCGCCGTTGCTGTTTCCAGCACCCTTGCTGGCCTGACCCTGTCAGCGGCTGCATTCGCTGATGACACGCTCACGCTCTACACCAGCCAGCCCAACAGCGACGCCCAGCAAACCGTCGATGCCTTTCAGGCCGCCTACCCTGAGATTGAAGTGGAGTGGGTACGCGACGGCACCACGCGCCTGATGACCCGCCTGCGCTCCGAGCTGGCCGCCGGGGTCAGCAAGCCCGATGTGCTGCTGATTGCCGACAGCATGACCATGGAGTCGCTCAAGCAGGACGGCTACCTGCAGCCTTACCTGAGCCCCGAGCGCGATGCTTATGCGTCAGAGCTTTTCGACGCCGAAGGCTACTACTACGGCACCAAGCTGATTACCACCGGCATCATCTACAACACCGGCGCCGAGGAGCAGCCGCAAAGCTGGCAGGATCTGCTCAAGCCTGAATATGAGGGGCTGGTCACCATGCCGAGTCCGCTTTACTCGGGGGCCGCACTTATCCATATGGCCGCGATCAGCGCCAACCCCGCGTTGGGTGAAGGCTACTACGAAGCGCTCCACGACAACCGCACCGAAGCCCAGGGCGGCAACGGTGGTGTCTTCAACGCCGTGGCGGCCGGCACCAAGCCCTACGGCATCGTGGTGGATTTTCTACCCATCCGCGAGGCGGCCAAGGGCTCGCCGGTCGAGTTCGTGTTTCCGGAAGAGGGCGTGAGTGCAGTCACCGAGCCGGTGGGCATCATGGCGGGTGCCGAGCACCTGGATGCGGCGCAGAAGTTTGTCGATTTCGTGCTCTCTGAAGAGGGCCAGCAGCTGGTTAGCGGCCAGGGCTATCTGCCTGCCCGCGCGGATGTAGCTCCCCCCGAAGGCTTTCCCGCCCGTGACACCATCGAGCTGATGCCCGTGGATACCGCCGAGGCGCTTGAGCAGGAAGCGGCCATGAAGCAGCGCTTCAGCGACCTGTTCGGCGGTTGATGATGACGCCCGGGCTCACCCAAGGCAGCCAGCACCGCTGGCTGCTGACGCTACTGACCCTCATCGTGGTGCTGCTCAGCCTGGCCCCCAGCCTGCGGCTTCTGGCCGAAGCGCTGAGTGATCTTACCCAAGGCAGCGATGCGCCGCTGTGGCGCGTCATGCAGTCAGCAGGCACCTGGCGTGCGCTGTGGCACAGCCTGTATACCTCGGGGCTCGGCATGCTGATTGCGCTGACGCTGGGCAGTCTGTTTGCGTTCGTGATCACGCTGACCGACATTCGCGGCAAGGCGTGGCTGGTGTTCTGTTTCATGCTGCCCATGATGATTCCGCCCCAGGTCACCGCGCTTAGCTGGCTGCAGCTGTTTGGCCCGGCAAGCCCTCTGCTTAAAAGCATTGGCATGGCGCCGCCGCTCGGCAGCTCGCAGCCGCTCTACTCCGCAGAGGGCATTGCCCTGCTGCTGGGCATCCAAAGCGCTCCGCTGGTCTTTCTGGCGCTGCGCACTTCTCTGCTCTCCCTGCCCCGGGAGCTGGTCGAGGCCGCGCGCATCAGCGGTGCCCGCCAATCCCAGGTGTGGGGGCATATCGTGCTGCCCGTGACCCGCAGCGGCCTGATCGCCGGGGCCGCCATGGCATTTATCTCGAGCCTTGGCAACTTTGGCATTCCGGCGATGCTGGGCATTCCGGCGGGGTATTACGTGCTGCCCACGCTGATCTATCAGCGTATGGCAAGCTTTGGCACCGGTGTGCTGGCCGAGATGGCCGCGCTTTCGCTACTCATTGGCGTGCTGGCGCTGGCGGGGGTAGCGCTGCAGCAGCACTGGATGGGGCGCAGCCGTTTCGGGCTGACCGGCCACAGCGGGCGGGCACACGATTTCTCCCTTGGCCGCTACCAGGCAGGCGTCACGGCGCTGCTGGTTCTGGTGCTGCTGGTGATTCTGGTCGCGCCGCTGCTGGCGCTGGTGGTCAGCTCCCTGGTGCCCGCCATGGGCGTGCCGCTGAGCGCCGACACCGTCACCCTGGGCGCCTATCAGGAAGTGATTGGCCGCCAGGGTGCCACCTGGCGCGCGGTCAGCAACAGTTTGTGGCTGGCGGGCGGCGCGGCGCTGGTGCTCATGCTGTGCAGCCTGCCGCTGGCCTACCGCCTGCAGCGTCTGCCGCCACGCCTGCAGAACCTGACCCTGAGCATCATCGAGCTGCCCTATGCCCTGCCCGGCGTGGTGCTGGCGATTGCCTGCATTCTGCTGTTCGTGCGCCCACTGCCCCTCATCAACGTAGCGCTTTACGGCACCCTGGGGCTGATCTTCATCGCCTATCTGGCGCGCTTTCTAGTGGTGTGCTTAAAACCCGTTACCGCAAGCCTTGCCCAGCTTGACCCCTCTCTTGAAGAGGCCGCTCAGCTAGCGGGTGCCGGGCCCTGGCGGCGGCTCTCCACCATCGTGCTGCCGCTGATTGCCCCGGCGCTGTTTGCCGGGGGCTTGCTGGTATTTCTGCTGGCGGTCAACGAGCTGACCGTGTCGGCGCTGTTGTGGAGCGCGGGCAACGAGACCCTGGGCGTGCTGATTTTCAACCTCGATGAAGGCGGCGAAAGCGTGCTGGCCTCGGCGGTGTCGGTGCTGGTGGTGCTGATGGTCGCCTCGCTCATGCTGTCGCTGAGCCTGCTTTCGCCGCGTTTACCCAAAGGAGTCGTGCCATGGCAGGGCTGAACATACAAGACGTCACCAAACGCTTTGGCGACCATCTCGCCGTGGATGGGCTGTCGCTTGCGATCGAACCGGGTGAATTTGTGGCCCTTCTGGGCCCCAGCGGCTGCGGTAAGACCACCATGCTGCGCATGCTGGCCGGGTTCGAGCAGGTAAGCGCCGGCGAAATCCATCTGGGCGATACGCTGTTGGCAAGCGCGCACCAGCACCTGCCGCCGGAGCAGCGCAACATGGCCATGGTGTTTCAATCCTACGCCCTGTGGCCGCACATGAGCGTGGCCGATAACGTCGGCTACCCGCTCAAGCTACGCGGCGTGCGCGGGGCGGATTATCAGCGCCGAGTGGGGCAGGCACTTGCCCTGGTGGCACTTGAGCCCTACGCCGAGCGCACACCGCAGGACTTGAGCGGCGGCCAGCGCCAGCGCGTGGCGCTGGCCCGCTGCCTGGTGACCGACCCGGCGGTGGTGCTGCTGGATGAACCCCTGGCGAACCTTGACCGTCACCTGCGCGCCGCCATGGAGCACAGCTTTGCGGATTTTCATCGCCGCACCGAAGCCACCATGGTGTACGTCACCCATGACCAGAGCGAAGCCATGGCGCTGGCTGACCGCATCGCCGTGATGCGTGAAGGCCGGCTGGTGCAGTGGGCCACGCCGGAAACGCTTTATCGCGCGCCGCGCACGCCCTGGGTTGCAAGCTTTATCGGCCAGGGCAGCCAGCTGATGGTCGCCGCGGGCCGGCCGGGCCAGCGCCTTCAAGAGGCCGAGCTGATGCGGGGCCTGGCCGCTGCCGAGCGCACCCAGCCGGTGCTGGTGCGCCCCGAGCATATCCATGTGCAAACCGCGCCGACACACCACGATGTGACTGCCCGCGTGGAGCGCCAGACGTTTCGCGGCGAACGCTTTGAGCTGCACCTGCGCCTGCCAGGCGGCGAAGCGCTGCTGGCCTATCACCCCCACGCGCTTGAAGAGGGCCAGCAGGTTGCCCTGATTCTGCGCGAAGGCTGGTGTCTGGAGCCGGACCAATGAGCCTTGCTATCGACATTCTGAGCGGCCTGGGTGACAAGAGCCCGGCGGCCATTGTGGTAACGGCCAACGGCAGGCGCCTGCTGCTGGATGCCGGCGGCGCCCTGCACCCGGGCGACCCCACCACCTGGGCACGCGGGCTTGCCGTGGACGCAGTGATCATCAGCCACGACCATATCGACCATATCGGTGGCGTCAGCGAGCTGGACCCCGAGACGCCGCTCTACTGCACGCCGCTGGTGGCAAGCGCGCTACCCAAGGGGCGCGCCTGGCAGCCACTGCCCGAGCGCGGCACCTGCTGGATCGAAGGAATTCCCGTGACTACCGGGCAGGCGGGGCACTCCCTTGGCGGCGTCTGGATCCATCTGGGGGTCGAGGGCGGCATTTTCTACAGTGGCGATGCCTGCCTTGAGTCACGACTGTTTCCGTTTGATGTGCCGCCATCGGCGCGGATTGCGCTGTTGGATGCGTCCTACGGCACTTACGATCAGCCTCAGCAGGCATGTGTGGATGCCATCAGCGAGCACCTGAACCGTCCGCTGGTTTTCCCCGTGCCTGAGTCGGGCCGGGCACTGGAAATGGCGCTATGGCTTGCCAGCGAAGCCGATGCCCGCGGGCTGTCGATTGCCGTTGATCCAAGCATTCGCGCCAACCTGAAAACCCTGCTTGAGCTACCCGCCACGCTGCGCCGCCCGGGCGCTGACGAGGCTATCGCGGCGCTGCTGGCCCGCGAGGATGCCGCCACGCCTTCACTTCGGCTGATCAGCGACCGCGACGACACCGCCGCCCAGTGGCCAGGCTATCAGTTGCTGCACACCGGCTATCTAACGCCTTCGCGCTGCGCGGAGCTGGCCGCTGACAAGATTCTCTGGCAGCGCTGGAACGTACATCTGCGTGCCTCGCACCTGGTGGCGCTGGCCGACCAGGTGGGCGCCTGCCAGGTGGTGCCGCTATTTACCTCGCTCGCGGAGCCTGGCCTGAGTGCGTGGCGCGCCCTTCTGGGCCCCCGCCTGCATGCTCTGCCCACCCTGCATACTGCCCTTCACCCTACTTTTCACCTTGAAGCATGGAGTCCTGCATGACCGCGGTAATTGTTGATGTCGACGGCACACTGGCCGAATTTCACCCCGCCCAGGTACACGAATGGGTGCTGGGGCCTGCCAAGCAGTGGGACCCCTTCTTTGCCCATATGGCCAAGGCGCCGGTGATCGAACCGATCGCAAAGCTGGTCAAGCTGTTGAAAGCCCAGGGCCAGCAGATCATCATCTGCAGCGGCCGCCCGGACAGCCACCGCGAGCATACCCAGGCGTGGCTGACCCGCAACGCGATCCCTTTCGACGCCATGTACCTGCGCCCGGAGGGCCACGACCATGTGGATGACGAGGCGGTCAAGGAAGCCCTGCTCAGCACCATGCGCGACGACGGCTTCGACCCCTGGCTGGTGCTGGACGACCGCGATGCGGTCGTCGCCCAGTGGCGTGTGCTGGGTCTTACCTGTCTACAGTGCGCGCCCGGGGATTTCTGACCGGCGCGCCAATATGCTCTTGGGTTACTACACCGCATAATCGGCTCTTTCTCCGCTCGCTGCCTATATTCATCTACCTGTACATGCCTGCTCCGCTTTCCGGTTATTATCTCCTGGATAGCGGCGCGGGCACTTCTTTGCAACCATATAAATATGTTATAACATAACAATAAATCAAGGCGTCGTTTCCGTTGAGCCATCCGCTGACTGAAGGCGCCCAAGGCATGACAACTTATCGGGAATTTCCATGAACCTTGTTCGCTCTATGCTGTTGGCGGCCCTGGGCTTGTCAGCAGGCTACGCCACGGCCGATACGACGGTTGATACGACAGCTGCTAAAACGGACTACCCGCTGACGCTGAATAACTGTGGCAAGCCGATCAGCTTTTCGGCCGCCCCCGACGCAACGGTCACCATTGGCCAATCGGCAACCGAAATACTGTATGCGCTGGGGGTGGGCGATCAGGTACTGGGCACATCGGTATGGTTCACTCCGGTACTGCCACAGTTCAGCGAGCTCAATGCATCCATCGAGCGTATTGCCGACAACGACCCTAGCTTTGAGTCCGTGGTCAACAAGCGCCCGGCGCTTGTTGCGGTTCAGTACGAATGGCATGTTGGTGCGGCAGGCAGCGTGGCAACGCGTGAGCAGTTCGACGATCTGGGAATTGCCACGTACATCATGCCTGCCGACTGCGATACCAAAGACAACACCACAGGTGGTGACGGCATGCGCACGGCTCCCTTTTCCCCGGATCACGTCTACAAGGGCATTGCCGAGCTTGCCGAAATCTTCGATGTCCAGCCAGCGGGTGAAGCCCTGATCGAAGGCCTTGAAGCGCGTGAGGCCGCAGCGGTCGCCAGCGCCGGCCAGCTTGACCTGCCGGAGGACCTTTCCGCCGTCTTCTGGTTCTCCTCGCCGGACAATGGCGTTGCCCCCTATGTCGCAGGCCAGCTGGGCGCGCCCGGCTACATGATGAAGGCACTGGGAATACACAACGTCATCTCGTCGGATGAGGAGTGGCCCACCGTCGATTGGGAAACCATTGCCCGCGCCAATCCGGACGTCATTGTCATCGCGCACATGGACCGACGCCGCTATCCCGCGGATGATGTGGCCGCCAAGCGCGCCTTTCTTCAAAGCGACCCTGTCACGCGCGAAATGCGGGCGGTTCAAGAAGGCCATATCATCGAGATGGACGCCCACGCCATGAGCGCGACGATGCGCACCCTTTTCGGCCTGGAAACGCTTGCCGAAGCGCTTTCGGGGATGTCCTTCGAGCGATGAGCAAGGCATCTGTGCTAACCCCATGGCCGCGCTTTCAGGGACGCGGCCACTGGTTCTGGCTGACCCCGCTGCTGCTGTTTTCCGCCATCATGGCCGGCACTGCGATTGGCGAGACGTCGATATCCATCGAGACAGTGCTCAAGGTACTGGCCAATCGGCTGCTGGGCGCAGACTACCCCGTTGACCGCATCGATGCCGGGATCATCTGGAGCTACCGTCTTAGCCGCGCGGTGGTCGCCGCGTGCTGCGGCGCCGGGCTGGCCCTGGCCGGGGTGGTGCTGCAGGCACTGCTGCGCAATCCGCTGGCCGACCCCTACTTGATGGGCATTTCCGCCGGCGCATCCACCGGCGCGGTTCTCGTGGCCGTGGCCGGGTTTGGCGGGGGCGTCGTTACACTTTCGGCCGGTGCCATGGTCGGCGCCATCGCGGCATTCGGGCTGGTGGTGATACTCGCCTATGGCGCCTCGGATAGCCGAGGCGGCGGCACACAGGCATCCAGCGCGATCATTCTGGCAGGCATAGCCGGGTCGAGCCTGTTCAACGCCCTGACAGCGTTCATCATCGCCAGATCCGCCAGCGCGGAGCAGGCGCGGGGCATCATGTTCTGGCTGATGGGCAATCTTTCCGGTATTCGCTGGGACAACGCCCTGCTGGCCGTACCCACTGCGCTTGGCGGCCTGCTGGTCTGCCTCTGGTACCGCCAAACGCTGGATGCCTTCACCTTCGGCAATGACAGCGCAGCCTCCATGGGTATCGCCGTGCGCCGGGTGCGGGGCATTCTGATTTTGACCGTCGCCCTGATGACCGCCGTGATGGTGTCCATGGTGGGTGCCATCGGCTTTGTCGGGCTGGTCATTCCCCACGCCATGCGGTTTCTGACGGGCAGCCGCCATACCCGTCTGGTGCCCGCCTCTGCCCTGGCAGGCGCGGTGTTTCTGATCGGCGCTGACGTGGTGTCACGCATACTGGTGACCGGACAGGTGCTGCCCATCGGCGTCGTTACGGCCCTGGTCGGCGCGCCGGTGTTCGCCTTGATACTGATTCGCGGAGCAAGATCACGATGAAACTCGTTGCCGAAAATGTAAGCTGGAAAGTTCAGGGACGCACACTTCTGGAGAATGTCAGCCTGAGCATCGCCGCCGGTGAAACCTTTGGCCTGATCGGTCCGAACGGTTCGGGAAAGACGACCCTGCTGCGTCTGTTTGCCGGACTGCAGAAACCCAAGGCGGGGCGTATACGGATCGCCGGACAGGACATGGCCCGTATGCGTCAGCGCGATATCGCACGCTCGGTGGCGCTGGTGGAACAGCAGGCCAATACCGCTGAACGCATCAGCGTCCATCAGGCCGTGTCGCTTGGCCGAACCCCCTTTCTCTCCCCCTTCCAGCCATGGTCCGAGGAGGATGAAGCGATTGTGTCCCGCGCGCTGGCGGATGTCGGCATGCAGTCCATGGCAGAGCGCCTCTGGCATACGCTGTCCGGCGGCGAGCGCCAACGTGCCCATATCGCCAGAGCGCTGGCCCAAGAGCCTTGCGTGCTGTTGCTGGATGAGCCCACCAACCATCTGGATATCCGCCACCAGCTCTCGATTCTTCAACTGGTTCGGCAGCTCCCCATCACGGTGGTGATTGCCCTGCATGATCTCAATCAGGCCATGGAGTGCGACCGTATCGGCGTCATCGAAGACGGGCATCTGGTCGATCTGGGCACGCCTCGACAAGTGCTGACGTGCCGCCGGCTGCGCCAGACCTTCGGCGTGCATGCCGACATTCTTGAGGATCCTGCCGGGCCGGGGCAGATCATGCGCTTTCGCCAGGCCGTTTAAAGCGCGCTACTTGTCGAGCTTCTTGCGCCGCTGCTCGGCCCGTTTGAGGGTAGACAGCTTTTCGGGCCGCTTCATCGACTTCCAGTGGCGAATTTCTTCAATACTGCGTCCACAGCTGGTACACATACCGCCTTTCAACTGGCAGGTGGATGTGCAGGGGCTGTCGATTTTCTTGGCCATCCTGAAACTTCCTGATGTGCGCGTGGATAAGTAAGCATTGATAGCGGCTACCCGGCTACCGGGAGACGCCCGGCAAAGCCGGTATCGGTGCCAAAAGCCAGCCAGTGTCCATCCGCCGACCAGCTCATGGCGGTAATCGCTCCGTTTCCCGGTGGCTTGATGACGACTTCCTGGTCGCGCTGCGGCTCGGCAATGATGACCTGACCGTTATCGTAACCAATTGCAAGGATGGCGTGCCTGGGGTCACCGGCCACCGCGGTGACCAGAGCCTCTGTGGATTCACCCGGTGTCAGCGGTTCATGCCCTTTTGGCCCCTTGCGTCCCTTGAACGACCAGCAAGGCGCACAGGGGCTGCCACTGGTGGCCAGGTAGCGCCCGCCATTGAACCAGGCCCAGGATTTCACCTTGGCGCTATAGCCGCTCATGACCAGATCGTCGCTGTCCTCGAGCCGCCAGCCGCGCAGACACGCTTCCTGCATCGCTGAAATGACGAACCGGTTATCCGGGCTCCAGGTAACCGCCAGGTGCGAGCCGGGACACTTGAGCACCACCGGGGTGGAGTCCGCCGAACGTGTAGAGCAGAGTGTCACGCCGCCGTAGTGGGCCACGGCAATTCGGTAACCGTTGGGCGCAAGGCAGATGCCGCCAACCGTACTGGGAAATTCACGTACCAGCGGTTCGCCTTTTTCAGCGTACACATGCAGTCGTTTGCCTTCGGTACAGGCCATCACGCCGTTGGCATGACTGGCCACGTGATCGATCCAGCGCCCCTGAAAGGCAGCTATCTCTCGGGTCGTGCCATCGGCGTCGATGCGCAGGAAGCGCCCGTCATCGCCGCCGCTCAGAAAACCCGTCTTCGGCGCGCTGGCAAGGCTTAGCACAGCACCTTCATGCGCCTGCAGGTTGACAGGTTCATGATCAGCCCCGGCAGGCAGCAGGCGCACGCTGCCATCGCCCAGCGCAAAAGCCAGATTACCCGCTTTATCGAAGCAGGCGGATAACACATAGGCCGACCACTGCCACTGCTGCCCCAACTGCTCGAGGATCGAGGCCGACTGGCTCATGATAGCCCCGGGGTGGCACTACCCTTTTGAATACAGGCCTCGAACCCGGCACGCAGTCTTGCTTCGTCCAGATCGCGCCCGATGAACACCAGGCGGCTATGCCGCGGCTCGGTGTTCGTCCACGGCTGCGTGAAGATCCCGTTGGCCAGCATGTGCACGCTCTGGAAGACGTAACGCCTGGGCTGATCCAGCAGGTGCAGGATTCCCTTGCAGCGCAGGATGTTCACGCCGTCGGTACGCAGCACATCCGATATCCAGGTATCAAACAGCTCAGGGAGCAGAGGTTGCGTGGCCGTCAGCGAGAGGCTCTTGACCTGCTCGTCATGCTCATGGGCATGCTCTTCGGTCAGAAAACCCGGTTCCAGCGAGACGATCCTTTCCAGATCAAAGGCGCCCAGGTCGAGCACCTCGGCCAGATCGATATCGCAATGGTTGGCCATGACGATTTTCGCGTAGGGATTGATGGCGTGAATCCGTGCGACCAGCGATTGCCGCGCCTGCTCGTCGATCAGATCGATCTTGTTGAGAATGATGACGTCAGCAAACGCCACCTGCTCGGCGGCCTCGGGGCTATCGCCAAGCCGTACGGGGAGATGCTTGGCATCGGCGACCGTGACCACGGCATCCAGCGCCGTTTTACTGCGCACATCGTCATCCACGAAGAACGTCTGCGCCACCGGTGCCGGGTCGGCCAGCCCCGTCGTTTCAATGATGATCGCGTCAAAGCGGTCGATGCGCTTCATCAAACCTGAAATGATGCGTATCAGGTCACCGCGCACGGTGCAGCAGATACAGCCATTGTTCATCTCGAAGACTTCTTCATCGGCGCCAACAACCAGGTCGTTATCAATTCCCAGCTCGCCGAACTCGTTGACGATCACCGCGTAGCGCTTGCCATGATCCTCACAGAGAATGCGGTTGAGCAGCGTGGTCTTGCCCGAGCCTAGATAACCTGTCAGTACGGTAACCGGAACCTTACCCATGTTGAGCTCCTGCCCATTTGAACAATATCCATATGTTATAACATACCCAAACAAGACAGACAGAACCTTCTTGCATGAAGGCTCTGGGAGCTAGCAACCGCATCAGGCAGGATAACGCTGACGTCTCTCAATGCGCCGGAGAACGATGGTTGGCAAGACGCTTGTGCCAGGCGAGGCCCACCAGGGGCAGCAACGAAACAGGGATCAAGAGCGCGTTGAGCGTCGCCCATCCCAGTGTACCCACTAGAGGTCCCGCAAGCAGCGCCGTGAGAGCCACCGTGCCGAAGACGAGAAACTCGTTGGCAGCTTGCGTACGCGCCTTGTCGGCCGGGCGATAGCTTTGAGTCAAAAGACCAGTGGCGGGCAGGAAGGTAAAGTTCCAGCCCAGCCCCAGCAGAATCAGCGCAAGGTTGAAACCGGCAAGCCCGGCATCGAACTGCGCGGCGACGGCACTCGCCGCCAGCAGCAAACAGCCCAACACAATCATGCGCTTGGCACCAACACGGGCCGTCAGGTGGCCGGTAAAGAAAGAGGGCAGAAACATGGCTACCACGTGCCATTGAATGGTCATGGAGACATGATCGAAAGAGTGCCCGGCACCGGCCATGGCCAGGGGCGTGGCCGTCATCGCCAGGTTCATCACGCCATACCCGACCGCCGCCGAGCCGACGGCCAGAAGGAAGGTGGGCTGGCGGAGAATCTCGCCGAGCGGACGCGGCACGCCCTCGGCATGGCTCTCGCCCTGCGGCGGCAGCCTGGTCAGGCACAGCACCAGAAGCGCAAGGGCATAAAGCACGCCCAAACCGATAAAGCTGCCCAGAAACGGCACCTCGCCAAGCTCCCGGCTGACCCGGGCAAGCCAGGGGCCGAAGAACGCGGCCAGCACGCCGCCGCCCATCACCAGCCCGATCGCCCGATCCCGCAGCCGAGCGGGTGCGGCCTCCACCGCCGCAAACCGGTAGAGCTGACCAAACCCGATGCCGATCCCGATCAGCCAGGTCGCCAGCAGAAATAGCCCGAAGCGCTGGCCAATCAGCGCCTGGGTGGCAACGACCACGCCCACCAGGCCAATCAGGTTACCCAGCACAAAACCGCGCTTGCGGCCCAGTCGTCCCATGATCAGCGAGGCGGGAATGGTCGCGCACATCAGCCCCAGCCACTGGCTGGCTACCGGCGCGGTGGCCCAGCTGGCGCTGGGTGAAAGCGACGCGCCAATCAGCGGCGAGACGGCAATCAACAGAATATTGCCGCTGACCAGCAGCGCCTGACACAGCGAGAGTAACGACACCGTTAATGGCATGAAAAGCTCCTTGAAGGCTCAAGCGCGGGCAGTATGAAACCGCTGACGGTAAACGGAAGGCGAAACGCCGTAGTAACGCTGAAACTGGCGGCGCAGCTGCTCGGCGCTGCCCAGGCGCCAACGCTCGGCGAGGCGCTCGAGTGACACGCTCTGGACCTCATCCAGCAGCGCCATGCGCGCCTGCTCCAGGCGCAGCTGGGTCAGGTAGGTACAGGGTGTGGTGGCCAGATGCCGCCTGAACAGCCGGGTAAGGTGGCGCGGGGATACCGCCATCTGCGCGGCCATGCTCTCCAGCGTGTGCGCGCCGCCGGGGTCTGCATGCAGGCGGTCTACCAAGCGCTTGAGCGGCCCGGCACGCTGCTGGCCGCGCAGTATTTCGCTGAACTGCGACTGCCCGCCCGGGCGGTGCAGGAACATCACCAGCTCCCGCGCCACGCGCCCGGCCAACGCCGCGCCGTGATCCGCCTCGACCAGCGAGAGCGCCAGATCGATCCCCGCCGTGACGCCGGCGCTGGTGTAACGCCCGCCGCTTTCCAGGTAAAGGGCGTCGGGCTCGACGCTGAGCGCCGGATACTCCTCGGCAAGCTGGTGTGCGTGGCGCCAGTGGGTGGTGACGCGTTGACCGTCCAGCAGCCCGGCGGCGGCGAGCAGAAACGCCCCGGAGCAGATCGACCCTACCCGGCGCACCCTGGGCGCCAGCTGACGCAGCAGATTCAACAGCTCAGCGTCATTTCGGGCCTGAATGACCCCGCTGCCACCGGCCACCAGCAACGTATCCAGCGCCGGCAGGTCGGGCAATTCGTGGTAGGCGTGCTGGGCATGAACCGCCAGCCCGCCATTGGTCATCACCCTACCCGGGGCATCGGCGACCAGCGTCAGGCGGTAAAGCGGTACGGGGCTCAATGCATTGGCGCTGGCAAATACCTGCCATGGGCCGCTGACATCCAGCAGTTGGCAATTCGGGTAGGCCAACAGGACAATATGGCGCGTCACGCATTCTCTCCTGATCGTTATTGTGGAGAGTTTCCGCCGAGCGCTCCGCGTCGGCAAGGACCATTACCCCACCGATAAGGACATGACTAGCCTGCCTGACCCACCGGGGCCTCCATGCGGCGCACGCTGGAAACGAAATCGCTGAAACGCTCGCCCTGGATCAGCACGTGGTCGCACAGCGCCTGCTGGGCCAGGGCAGCATCGCCCTTGGCAATGGCATCGACAATGACCCGATGCTCGTTGAGCGAGTTGTGCATCCGCTGGCGCACCTGAAGTTGCAGCCGCCGGTAGGGCTTCAAGCGCTGCTTCAACTGGCGCGCTTCGCTGGCCAGAAAGGTATTGTGGCTGGCGGCGTAGATACAGTCGTGGAAGGTTTCGTTCTCGTAGTAGTACTCGTCGGTATCACCCGCCAGTGCCGCCGCTTCGCAGCGCTCGTGAGCGGCACGTAATGCCGAAAGCTCCGGCTCGCTGATGCGCCGGGCCGCCAGCCGCCCGCACATGCCCTCAAGTTCGGCCATGACCTCGAACATCTCGATCAACTGGTCGATACCCACCTTGGCAACAAAGGTGCCTTTCTTTGGCGAAACGGTGACCAGGCCGCTGGCCACCAGCTGCTGGAACGCTTCACGTACCGGCGTGCGCGAGACGTTGAACGCACGCCCCAGCTCTTCCGGGTCCAGCCGCTCCCCCGGCAGCCGGCGGCCATTGATGATGTCGTCTTCCAGGGAGTCACGAAGTTGCTGCGCGTTGGAGCGTTTTATACTTGCCATACTTTCCCCTGTTAATCACCCATGAAATATATATCGCCTACTTTGATATACATACCTGACGTTGAGCAATACGCCTTTACTGCAGGGCAAAAAAAAGAAAGCATGAAAAGTAACAGATAGATAAAGAATTGATGCCCTTATAGCCTCACTATCCCAGGTTTGAAAAGCAGCCAGCCCGTTAAACCGGCTCATATGCGAGTGAGCAACACCACCGCCTGCTCCTTGAGCGCATCGTAAGCCTCTTGAACGCGGCGCTTTTCCGCTTCGCTACCCAGCAAGTCTGTATTGGCTTCAACGTTGAGCAGTACGCTGCGCAGCGCGGCAGCAAGCAGCTCGCCGCCGGCCTGAGTGTCACTGGCAAACTGCTTCTCGCTGTGCTCACCCGCCCGCTCGCCCAGGCTCAAGGCCTTCTGGCAGAGCCGTGCCGTGGCGAGCGGTACGTCAACCGCCGTAGCGGCGGCTTGCTGAATTGCGCGGTGCCGGGATGCTTTTTTATGCTCGGTGTCTTGGGGCATCTGAAAGGCCGACATTAGCTCTTCAAATGCGGCGATATCCTTGTCGGCCAGGGGGCTGAGCTGCTCGTTCAAACGCTCGCCTTCGTCGATCAGGACGCGCCTGACCTCGCTTGTCTCATGCTGCTGGCTCAGATGCAGCCCCTTGAGAATCAATGCCACCCCCAGGGAAGCCGTCACGCTGGCCGCCGCCCCGCACCCCGGCATGGGGCGATGAGCAAGTGCGTCGCGAAAATGACTCAGCGTCTGCTCCCAGACGGGGGTGCAATCTTTAGCTTCCTGCATGTGTGTTACTCCGTGGATACGCGCGGTTAAATCGAACTCATACCCGTCTGCCGGGTCTTACTATCAGGCGCATCACGCGCCGTATACTCTCTTTTGAAAGCACTATCGCCAGTATGGCTCACTCGCAGCCACCACGCGTCATCACGACGCCCTTCGACGTAACGTGGTAGCGTAACGGGTACAGCGCTATGCCTGGGCATTGATCGCCACCCTGATTTTAAGTAAGCCATTGATTAAGATAGCAATGCCTTGTATTTCGCTAGAAGGTTACTTAGCGTTGGGCTAAAATAAACTTCATTTGCATAAGGAGCTTGCTGCTTTGATGAGTTCACACGACACGGGCGCACTGTCCGCCGCCGAGCTTTATCGTCTGGTCACCGAGGCCACCGCACAGCCAGAGGCCAGCGAGCTTGCGTGGCCCGATGCCCATTTAAGCCTGGATGAAGCCAACCAGACCTTGATCTGGGAGCTTCACGACTATGGCAACCTGACCCTGACGCTGTCCCGCAGCGATAATGAGTGGATCGCCATGACCGCGATTGCCGCGGTGGACAGCGTCAGCAATCAAACCGAACTCAACGAGGTACTGCTGCGTCAGGGCCTCGCGCTACCGCTGGCCTCCATCGGCATTGTCACCATCGACGGGCGTGATTTTTACGTCGCCTACGGCCAGCTGTTCGGCGACTCAAAACTGGCGTCCATCTGCGCTGAACTGCACGCAACGGCAAGTGCTGCCATGGAAGTCGCCGGTCTGATTCAGGAACACTTTTCTTAATCCGCTTTTCAGGAGCATTTCTATGTTAAGTAAAATCATGACGGCCTTACGCGGTAAAGCCAATGAAACCGGCCAGGCGGTCGTTGATTCCCAGGCGCTGCGCATTCTGGACCAGGAAATTCGGGATTCTGAAAACCACCTCAAGCAGTCCAAGACCGAACTGGCACGCCTGATGGGTCAGCGTCAGTTGAACAGCAACAAGGCGGATACTCTGGAAGGCAAGATCAGCGAACTCGAGCAGAGCGCTGAAGCGGCGCTGGACAAGGGCGAAGAAGCGCTTGCCGTGGAAGTCGCTGAACGCATGGTCACCATGCAGGGCGAACTTGAAGCCGAGCGCAACATCGTCAGCGAGTACGATACCAGCATCGAGAACCTGCGCGGCGCCATCCGCAATACTGAAAACCAGCTGCGCCAGCTCAAGCAGCAGGTGAGCGTGGTCAAGGCGACCGAATCCGCCCAGAAGGCGCAGTCCGCCGTTGCAGCGCGTCACTCCGGCCAGAACAGCGCCATGGGCAGCGCCATGGAGTCGCTCGAGCGTATCCGTGAACGTCAGCAGCTCAACTCAGCCCAGATGCAGGCCGCTGAGCAGATGGCTGCCGAAGAGAGCGGTTCATCTCTGGATGCGCGCCTGAAAGCCGCGGGTATCGGCGCTAATGAGCGTAAGGCCGAGGACGTACTGGCCCGTTTGAAAGCCAAGAAGAATACGCCGCAAGCGTAACTAAAATAGCGCCCGCCCAGGCGGCGGGCCTGTTCTCAAGGAGCGAGCAGTGCCTATTTTTGTGCGCCTTTTAAAGGCGCTTCAAGCCTCCACCATCAGCGTCAGCTGGACCTTTCTATTCTTGGTGGTCATTGGGCATTCGGCCCTCTCCTGGGGTTTCATGTCCTATGCCGGTGAAGAGGTGGCAAGCTCTCTCAGGCTGTGGCTGTACTTTTATGTGACCACGACCACCACTGTGGGCTATGGAGATTTCAGTCCTCAAACGCCCCTTGGCCAGTGGGCAGCCACGCTCTGGGTCATTCCCGGCGGCATCATCTTGTTTGCTGCGTTCATCGGCAAGGCCACGGCCAATATCAGCTCAACATGGAGAACGCTGGTGCAGGGTAATGCGAACTACGCAGGCCTTACCGGCCACACGCTAGTGATTGGTTGGCACGGTGAACCCACCGCCAACATCATTCGTATCCTTCAGGCAGACCCCAACCTGCCGGACGATATCGTGCTGTGCGTGGCGGCGGATATCGATAACCCGCTGCCGGGCAGTATCAAGTTCGTCAAGGGTGACAGCTTTTCAGATGCCGAGCTGTTGAACCGGGCGGGCATCAAGGGCGCCAGCCGTATCATCATCTACGACAAGGTAGATGAGCGCGTGGCGACCATCGCGCTGTCGGTATACGACCAGAAATCACCGGATTGTCACATGGTCGCGCACTGCGACAACCCCTCGACCGCCAGCATGTTGCGTCGTACGCTGCCGGGCATCGAATGCACCCAAGGGCTATCCATTGAAATGCTGGTGCGCTCGGCAACCGATGCGGGTATCAGTCGGGTGGTCAACGAGCTGCTGGCCATCGGCCAGGGCGCTACCCAGTTTCAAGCCTGTCTGCCCGCCACGCTGCCCGCTGACCAGAGCGTGCGCTATGGCGACCTGATGGCCAGGGCCAAGGCGGATAACAACGTGACCCTGCTGGGCGTCTGGCGTCCGGCAAGCGATGAGCGTCAGCTGCTGAACCCGCCTGCGGACTTTGCCGTGACTGCAGGCGACACCCTCTACTACATGGGCGATCAGCGCCTGAGCGATGGCGAGCTTGTCGCCCTGTTCCAGTCTGCTCTTGGGAGAGTTACCTGATGTTCAAGACGTTGAAAAATCTGTTGGGTGCTTCAGATGAAGCTGCGCCAGCCGAGAGTAAAGCAACCTTCAGCGCAGGCCTGCCGCTGGGCATGACGCCTGACGATTTCGAAGGGCTGCGCCTGGATGGCCGCGTGAAGATCGAGCTTGCCGAGCTGAGCGCCTTTCCCGACACCCTGTTCGGCTGGTCCAGCGAGCCCTACCATCATGTGGCGGCGGTCGGCCATGTGGACCTTGGTCAGGGATCGCACCTGGTACGCTTCTATCTGGATAACGACACCTGGCTGCAGGCCAATGTCGAAAACCAGCGCGTGATCGAATACAAGCTGTTTGATTTCTATCGCGTAACGCACCTGTCGGATGGCGAGTTTGATGCGCTGGTCAATGCAGAGGATAAAAAAGCCGGTCAGCTGGGTGCGCAGACTATTACCGTGGAAGCCACCGACACCACGGGACGTGAGTGCCAGTACCAGCGCGTATGGGGCGATGAGGCAAGCCTCTGGTCCCCCCCCGTACTGCTCGAAGAGCAGGTGATGACAACAGAAAGCGTCATGACGCGTAGTGTTACCCATCACGCCATGCTCTACGAGCGCCAGATAGAAGGCGCCGAACGGATGGAGTATGTATTGCTGAATGCCGAAAATGACGGCGAAGGTGGCTTCATGCTGGTGCAGAATCTGGGCGTGGATGTCACCTCTGTGGACATTGATGCCATTTAAACGGCATTAGCCATCTACACTGTCTATCAGACGTTTTACCCAGCGTTTCAGGCACGGCTTTACTTACCGTCGCCAGGCCGCCTTTCAACCAACGACAACGTTTATTCTCAACGAAGGAAGACCCTACACATGCAGTATCTACAAGGCCTCCCCCACTTTCTGGGCTACCTGATCGGCGCGCTCGTGCTCCTCATTGCGTTCATGTATTGCTATAGCCGAATTACGCCCCACCATGAGTGGACGCTGATTCGTGAAGGTAACGCTGCAGCCGCTACCGCCTATGCGGGCTCGATTCTAGGCTTCACCCTGCCGCTTTACAGCGCCATGGCGAACTCCGTGAGTTTTATCGATTTCATCCTGTGGGGCATCATCGCGTTTGGCGTGCAGCTGGCCACCTTCTTCGGATTGAAAATGGTGCTGAAGAACCAGGGGGAAAGCCTTTCACTGCATATTACCGAAGGCCATATGGCGTACGGTATTCTGGTCGGTAGCATATCGATTGCGGTAGGCCTGATTAACGCAGCCTCCATGACGTGGTAAGGAGTGTACCCATGGCAAATAACGATCAGACACCGCACCTTCCCCGTCGCAAGCGCAGCGCCCGCCTGTCATTGGCGATGATGGGTGCCAGCGCATTCGGCTTGACCGCCTGCGGCCAGCCGGAACAGACCACCGATGTAAGCTTCGATAGCCCGCGCAGCTACCAAAGCGTGGACGAGTGCGTGGCAGCCGATGTATACACCCAGAGCGCCTGTGAAGAAGCCTACGAGGCATCGATCAAGGAAGTCCCACGCTTCAATACACTTGAAGCCTGCGAAGCTGAACATGGCGAAGGCGCCTGCGTGGCGCCCAGCGAAGAGCAGGCTCAGGCGGCTACCGGCAGCAGTAGCGGCAGCTGGTTCATGCCTGCCATGATGGGCTATATGGTGGGTAACATGATGTCGCGCTCGAGCAGCGGCGCCGCTAGCCGTGGCGTCTACCAGGAGCCGGTATATCGTAACCGCCAGAATCAGGGCAACTGGAATACGGCCACCAACCAGGCCAGCCAGCGCGTCAGTCAGCGCCAGCAGACCATGCGTTCCTCGGCGATGCAGAACCGTCAGGCGGCCACCCAGCGAAGCGGTTTCGGCTCGCGCTCCTCTGCCCGTGGGGGCTGGGGCTCGTGATCAGCACTGGATATCTGAATGCTTAGAATCGATGTGGCCGAACGCCCCCACTGGAAAACCCTGGCTCATGAGCTGGGGTTTCATTTTCATACCATCGACGGCGAGCCCTACTGGAAAGAGAGCGCCTACTACCAGTTCACCCTTGAACAGGTAGAGCGGGATATCGAAGCGCCTACTGAAGAGCTGCATGAAATGTGCATGGAGCTTGTCGACCGAGTCTGCCACTCCAACGCGCTGATGCAGCGCCTGGCGCTGCCGGAGTTCATGTGGGACACCATCCACGACTCCTGGGTGTCCGGTCAGCCGCACCTTTACGGGCGCATGGATTTTGCCTACTCAGGGCAAGGTCCCGCCAAGCTGCTCGAACTCAACTACGACACCCCTACCTCGCTTTACGAGGCGGGCTTCTTTCAGTGGGTATGGCTCGAGCAGGCGATTGCCCAGGGCATCATCCCGCGCCACGCGGATCAATATAACTCCATTCAGGAGCGGCTGATCAACGCCATGGCGCATATCGGCGACCGGCTTGGAGATCGTACGCTGCACTTTTCCTGCATCAAGGACAATGTCGAGGAGCGCGCCACCGTTCACTACCTGCAGGATGTTGCGGTGCAGGCAGGCCTCACGGCGCCATTCGTGTTCATGGAGGATATCGGCTACCAGGACGGCCGCGACACCTTTGTCGACCTGGATCATCAGCCCATTCAGGCGCTGTTCAAGCTCTACCCCTGGGAAGAGCTTGCCGACGACGCCTTTGGTGAGAAAATTCCGCAGTTGGCGACCCACTGGTTCGAGCCACCCTGGAAAGCCATCCTTTCCAACAAGGGGATCCTTCCGCTGCTCTGGGAGCACTTCAAGGGCCATCCCAATCTGCTGCCGGCCTACTTCGAAGAGAAAAATCCCGCGCTGCTGTCCCCAGGCTGGGTGCGCAAGCCGTTCTTTTCACGCGAGGGCAGTAATATCGAGCTTTTGACCCCTGATGGCCAGCGCGAGGCGGTAGACGGCCCCTATACCGACAGCCCGTGGATTCGCCAGGCTTATCAGCCAATGCCCCGGTTCGGCGAGCACCATGCGCTGATCGGCAGTTGGGTAGTGGGTGATCGTGCCTGCGGTATTGGCGTGCGCGAAGACGTGGGGCGAATCACCAAGGACTCTTCCTGCTTCGTGCCCCACGCCATCGTCTAATGCGCGGCCTAACGTATCAGGCCGCGTTGGCGCCTTGGTCAGGTACAAACTGCCCTGGCCGTTCAAACAGCGCCTGCATGGCGCCGGCAAACGGCGCTTTGGGTGGCGGATCAAGCTCGAAGTGGCGCCCGCCCACCCAGTGAAGCGGCGCAGCCAGCGGTACCTCTCTAGGCACTCCGTTGGCGGGCAGTTGAAGCAGTACATCGTCGCTTTCGGTGGGGTGCCAGTGCATCAACAGTTCAAACGGCGCTTCATGAGATGTGCGTGCTGCCAGCATGCCGGTGCTTGGCGTGCCATAAAGCTCGACCACCTGTGCAACACCATTGGTCAGCAGCGTCTGGCAGGTCTGGGCATCCAGCGGCTCGGTACTCACGGCGGTGATATTGGCGGGAAGCGCAGGCAAGCGCTCGGCCAGCTGGCGCCAGCGGTCGCTGCTGGTCACCACCATATCGCCTGCATTCAACTCCCAGAGCGCGTTGGCGTGGTCAAACAGTGAACGCGTCTTGAAGCCAGCTTCCTGAGGCAGCAGCGCCCCCAGCATGAAGCCGGACACGGTTTGCAGCGGCAGCCAACTGACCAGGGTACGGTTGGCCATCGAGGGCGTGTCCAGCAGCGCCTTGAGCGTGTTCACCTCTTGCATCAAGGTGCCCGCCTCGTGTACCTGCGGGCGCTGAAGCTGATGACTGAAAGCTCCGGTGGAGACAGTATCGAACAGATTGAGACGACTGATCGAGGCGTTTTCACTCAGCGCATTGGCCCACTCATCCAGCGTAATGGAGGCATCGGTAAGCAGCGTACCGTCCGGCAGGTCAAAGACATGCTGAACGGCATTGATCAGTCCGCTACGCTCGGGCGTGCCCGCCGACGGCAGCATATCCGTATGGGCAGGGCAGTGGCGCGAGGCGATATCGCGCAGTACGCTTAACAATGCATTCGAGGTGAGGGGCAGCATGCTATTTCCTTAGCAAGAACATCATTTCCATTGGCGCTGAGATTACGTCCATGTACCACTTTTGTCAAAAAAATAAACGCTTGCCATAAAATCAATTTAAATTAAATTTCTATTTTATTTCATACAGTTATGGAAAATAAAAATATAAAACAAGAAGACTATTTATAATTAACTCACATTAAGTTATAAACCTGTACAAAGAAGGCACCAACCCCCTGAAAAGGTGCCAGGACAAAAACTGGACAGCACTCATAAAAATCGGTGAAATCACTTACCATAGACCGCCACCTCTCACCGCCTGGCGGTAAACTGCGGCCTTGTCTGCCTTGACGGGTACAGGTCAACCGGGAGCAACCTTGATAATGACCTCGCGCTGGAAATCCTTGCCCTTACGGTTAAGGCTTTTTATCTCTTTCGGAACGGTGCTGGCCCTGGCCATGCTGCTTGCCCTCTACCTGCAGGCACGCTCGTTCAGCCAGGCCCGTTTGAACATACTTCTCAATGAAGAGCTGCCCGCCCAGGTAGAAGGACTCGCCAGACGTATCAATCTCGACCTGAGCCCTGCCCTGGCGCTCTCTAACAGTCTGGCCAACAGCTACTTTATAGAGCAGTGGGCGCGCGACGGATTTCCCGAGGAGAGCCGCCCAGACGTGGAAGCCTACCTCGCCCGCATGATGGACCAGCTGGATACCGAGCTGCTGTTCATGGCCGCGCAGTATCAAGGTGTGGGTTACTACTTTCAGTACCGCGAGGGCGAGCTGTTACAGCGCCCACTCGAGATGCCCGGCGGCGCCGACGACTGGTATTACCAGTTCACGGATAGCGGGGCGGATTACGAGCTCAACCTCGATCACGATTCGTTTTCCACCCAGGAATCCTTTGTCTTCCTGAATTTTCGCAGTGCCGCAAATGCCGCCAACGGCCGCCCGCTGCTGGTAGCCGGTGCGGGGCTGGATCTCTCCCGCCTGGCCACCCAGATTGAAAACTTTCGCCTGGGCCAGACCGGCCGGGCGACGCTCTTGAACGCGCAGGGCGAGCCACTGCTTCGCGGCGGTGGCAACGATCTCAAGACACTAAGCAGCCAAACGCTACAGGCACTTTCTCAGGACGCCAGCACGCCACGCGTGAATGAAGCGCTGCGCGGGAACGATGTCTTTCTGGTCAGTACGCTCTGGCTGCCGGAGCTTAAGCGCTATTTGATGGTGGAAGTCGACAGGGAAGAGTACCTGAACCTGTCGCGGGAGCGGTTTGCCACTTCGACGGGGTTCGGCCTTTTAATTCTGCTGATTGGCCTGGTGCTGCTCTATCCACTCACCGGGCGACTGATTCGCCCCCTCATCCACTTTCAACATCAGCTGCAAAGTATTACTCATAGCCTGGACCTTACCCGCCGGGTGGAAACCGATGACCGCGCGGAGCTGGGTGATCTTGCCCATCAGACCAACGCGCTACTGGAGCGTCTGTCACGGGCGATTCTGGCGGTTTCCAATAACGCTCAGGCGCTGACCCGAGTCGCCGACCAGCTAGCACAGACGGCAGGGCTTTCCGGCGTTCACGGCGGCGATATCAGCCACGAAGCCAATCAGACCATGGCCGCCGCGGTAGAGGAAATGGCCTCGTCGGTGGCGGAAATCACCTCGACCATGGAAGAGCTCTCCACCTCCTCGACCCAGATTGCCGATCACTCGCAGTCGGTGGTGGACGTGGCCAACCAGACCCTCGAGCGCAGCCGTAAAGGCAGCACCGCCATGCAGCTTCTGCAAGCCAAGATGCAGGATATCCGTAGCGACAGCGAACAGAGCCTTGCGGAAATCGTCGCCCTGGGCGCCAAGTCCAAGCAGATCAACAAGGTCATGGAGCTGATCAATACCCTGGCCGCACAGACCAAGCTGATCGCCTTCAACGCTGCTCTTGAGGCCTCGAGCGCGGGTGAATCCGGCCGCCGGTTTTCCGTGGTGGCCAGCGAAATCCGCCGTCTGGCCGATAGCGTTACCGACTCAACTCAAGAGATCGAAGGCCATACCGAAGAGATCCAGAACGCCATCAATCGCCTGGTAGTGGCATCAGAAAAAGGCGCCTCCTCCATTGAGCAAGGCGTTGACGTCAGCGTCAGTACCGCCCAGGACCTGGACGCCGTGCTCAAGGCGGCAAGCCAGACCAGCAGCGCAGCGCAACAGATATCGCTTTCCACCCAGCAGCAGAAAACGGCCAGCAATCAGGTGGTGATCGCGCTGCGCGATATCGACACGGCCAGCGCACGCAACGCTCAGTCGGTACGCAGCATTACCGAGATCAGTCAGGACATGATCAACATGTCCGCCGAACTCAACTCGCTGGTTCAAGAGTTTACCCTGGCACAGCAGGACACCGAGCAGCCGCACCGCTCATGAGGAGGCCACGATGAGCGTCATCCGGGTAGTGATCGCCGACGACAGTTACGTGGTGCGTGACGTGTTGCGCACGCTGCTCACCCGGGATGGCGACATCGAGATCGTGGGCGAAGCCACTAATGGCCGTGAAGCGGTCGAGCTTGCAAGACGGCTCTCACCTCAGTTGATCACCATGGATCTCAACATGCCGGTGATGGACGGGATGAGCGCCATCGAAGAGATCATGCATACCAAAGGGGTGCCGATTCTGGTGATCAGCGACCGCTCGGATGCCCAGACGGCCTACAAGGCGCTGGAAGTGGGCGCCCTTGAGGTCATGCCCAAGCCCGCTTTTGACGATCAGGATGCCGAGCATCTGCTGGCCCGGGTGCGCCTGCTGGCCGGCGTGACGGTGATTACCCGGCTACGCCGCCGCGCGACCGCCGAGTTTCAGGCGCAGCGGCCAACGCCAAGCGCACTGCCCACAGCGCCGCCACGCGGTTTCCAGCATGTCATTGCCATCGCCTGCTCGACGGGCGGGCCGCAGGCACTGGCGCGGTTGCTGAACCGGCTGCCGGCGGCCTTTCCTGCGCCTATCGTGATTGCTCAGCACATCAGCCACGGGTTTATTGAGGGCATGGCCCAGTGGCTTGCCTCACTCTGCGCCCTGCCGGTCAGCGTTGGCCGCTCGGGTGAGCGCCTGATGCCGGGCTGTGTCTACCTGTCGCCTTCGGAAAGCGACATGTACGTCACTCTTCAGCATCGTCTTGAACTCAAGCCAAGCCCCGCGAATGCACTGTACCATCCGTGCGGCGATGTGCTGCTGAAAAGCGTGGCCGATGTGTACGGCAGCGATGCCATCGGGCTGATTCTGACCGGTATGGGGCGCGATGGGGTCAACGGTATGCGTGCCATTCACCTTGCCGGTGGCAGAACGCTTGCCCAGGACGAAGCAAGCTCGGTGATCTATGGCATGAACCAGGAGGCCGTCAACGCAGGCGTTATCCGGCACACTCTTGCGCTGGATGATCTACCCGGTCAGCTATTGCGCGACGTTCGCTGTTCTGCGGCGCTATGGCAGCCCTCTTCATGAGTACGCTTGCCCCCTTCAAGGAGCTGGTCAGAAAGCGCTGTGGGCTTCAGCTTGACGGCATGGCCGAGGCGCGCCTTAACAAGGCGCTCGATACGTTACGGGCCACGACCGGGCTTGACGATGCGGTGGCGCAGCTTGCCCGCCTGGAGCGGGATAGCGCGCTGTTCGATCACTTCATCAGCCAGCTGACCGTTAACGAAACCTACTTTTTCCGCGAACCCGACGCGCTAGACTGGCTGGTGGATACCCATCTGCCCGAACGCCTGGCGGCAAAGGGCGCGCCGCTCTCCATCTTGAGTGCCGGCTGCTCATCCGGCGAAGAGCCCTATAGCCTCGCCATGGCGCTATTTGAACGCTACGGCGAGCGCGCCACCCGGCTATTTACGCTGGCCGGCGGCGATGTGGATCAGCAGATTCTGGGCAAGGCACGCCAAGGTATCTACGGCGGCATGGCGTTTCGCGCCCTGCATCCGGCGCTGAAGCTGCGCTACTTCGAGAGCCACCGTCACCTCTACAAGATCAGCGATACGCTGCGCCGCTGGGTAACGTTTCACCCGTTTAACCTGTTACAGCCTGCAGCCAACGCGCTGCACGGTCCGTTTGACGTCATTCTCTTTCGTAACGTATCGATCTATTTTGACGAACCGACAAGGCGGCGCATCCAGCAGTATCTGCATCGGCTGTTGGCTCCCCAGGGCATCATGCTATGCGGGGTAGCGGAAACGCTGGGTAATGATCTGGGCGTGTTCACACTTGCCCAAAGCAAGGACGTGTTTTACTTCCGGCCTGACAAGCTACCGGCAGCGCCATCCCTGGCACCTGCATGGGTAGCGGATACACGTGTACCTGCACTGCCTGACGCGCCTTCGGCTCCCCCGGCCGTTACGCTCCAGGCGCCGCCTCCTGAACCGCCGGTGCCCGATGAATCGTCGTCCTCGTTTACCCAGGAGCTTCAGCGTGCCCATCGGCTGCTTGACCAAAACGCGTTTCAGCAGGCCGCCGAGCTGCTCGAAGCGCTGCTGATCAGACAGCCCTGGTCGGTGGATGTGCTGTTGCTGTCGGGGCTGGTGGCGCGCTGGCAGCAGGCGCCGGAGCAGGCTTACGGGTTCTTCAAGCGGGCGATCTATACCGCACCTGACTGCTGGCCGGCGCACTTCTACAAGGCCGAGCTTTTCCGCCAGGGTGAGCTTGCCGATGACCCGGTTCAATGCCGTCACGGCTATAGCGCGGTTATCCGTTTATTGGATGAGGCACCGACCGCCAGCGGCGGTCTGCAAACCATCACTTCGCCGCTGCCGCCGGGGGATGCGCGCTTTCTGGCAAACCGTCACCTCGACGCACTACTTGCCACGCAGGGAGCGAGCTGATGGCGCTGGATATTCGACGCTTTATACAGCGCTTCATCGAAGAAGCCACGGACCACCTGCCCCGCCTGCGCCAGGGCGTCAGTGCGCTTGAGTCGGGGCAGCGCGACCCGGAACTGATCAACGAGCTGTTTCGCTCGGCGCATACGCTCAAAGGCTCTTCACGAATGCTCAAGCTTGTGCCGATTACCGCGCTTTCCCACAGTACCGAAGAGTTGTTGAGCGCCCTGCGTGAAGGCACCCAGGTGCCTGATGATTCGATTACCAGCCTGCTCAATCAGGCCATTGACGCCCTTGCCGACCAGGTAAACCGGCTGGCCCAGGACACCTCCCCCGATGCGCTGCCCGAGGCCGATGCGGCACTATGTCAGGCGCTGGAAGCCGCGGCGCTGACCCAGCCGCCAGTAGCGGACAACCCGCCCCCACCTCAAACGTTGATCGCGCCACCTTCCGAGACCGTACCGAACGTCCCTTCAGGCGCGACGGCGGATCTGCATTTGAGCGATACCGTGCGCGTTCGCCTTGACCGCCTGGACGATGTCATTCGCCTGATGGGAGAAGTGCTTTCCGGCCATCACCATCTGCACACGCTGGCGGCTCAGGCGGCCGCCTTGAGCCATACGCTTTCGCCAGCACAGCAGGCGCCCTTCAATGCGTTCAGCCGTGAACTGAAAGATAGCGTTCTGGCTCACGACACCCTGATGAGCGATCTTCACGACCGCGCTCTGCAAATGCGCATGCTGCCTTTGAGCGTGGTGTTTGACCCGCTTTCACAAATGGCCCGCGAGCTTGGCCGCTCACTTGGCAAGCAGGTCGACTGCCGGGTACGCGGCAGCGAAATCGAGCTTGACCGGCAGATGATCGACCGACTCTCCGAGCCGCTGATTCACCTTTTGCGCAATGCTCTGGATCACGGCATCGAGGCACCTGACGAACGTCAAACCGCCGGCAAGCCGCCGCGCGGCCAGTTGACCCTGGAAGCCTGGCAGGATGGCGGCTGGGTCGTGGTGGAAATGCGCGACGACGGTGCCGGCATTTCGCTTGCGGCGGTACGCCAAAAAGCACTCGCCAAGCAGCTGATCAGCGAAGAAGCGCTCGCCGCGTTAAGTGAGCAGGAAACCCTGGAGCTGATTTTTCTGCCCGGTTTTTCCACCAAGAGCATGATTACCGACTTTTCCGGGCGCGGTGTGGGGATGGATGTCGTCAAGCGCACCATCGTGGATGAGCTAAGCGGTGACCTGCAGCTGAGCAGCGAACCCGGCAAGGGCTCACGCTTTACCCTGAGGCTTCCCCTGTCGCTTGCGATGATGCGCGTGCTGCTGGTGAGCGTCGGTGGCATTACGCTGGGCGTCACCGCACCGTTCGTGGCAGAGCTGGTCAAACGCGCCCCGGATACCTTTATCGATGCCGCCGGGCAGACCACGCTGATTCTGCGCAATGAGTTTGTTCCGGTGATCGAACTTGCTGACCTGCTGGAGCTTCCCAGAACGCCTGCCAATGATGATGAAACGCTGCTGCTGGTGGTTCACCAGCGCCAGCAGAAGCTTGCCCTGAAGGTCGATGCGTTGGTGGATGAGCGCGACATGGTCATCAAGGCCCTACCGGTGCATTTACGCCACCTGCCGCTGGTTTCCGGCATGGTGTCGATGGGGCGCAATGCGCTGGTGAGCCTGCTGCACGTGCCGGCGCTGATCGAACGCAGCCGCCGCGTGACCCAGCGTTTACCCGAGGCAGCATCGCAGAAGACCCACCACATTCTGGTGGTCGATGATTCCTTGAACACCCGGGAAATCGAAAAGGACGTGCTCGAGGCGTGGGGATACCAGGTTACCCTGGCGGAAAATGGCCGCGACGGCCTGACCAAGGCGTTAGCCGAACCGTTTGATGCGGTACTCACCGATATTGAAATGCCGGTCATGGATGGCTTTGCACTTACCGCCCGACTACGTGAAAATGAGGGTTATTATCATAAGCCGATCATCATCATCACTTCGCGGGAAAAAGAGGCCGACCGCCGGCGCGGTATCGAAGTAGGCGCGGATGCCTACATCGTCAAAGGCAGCTTTGATCAAAACAATCTGGTAGAAACGCTCAAGGCCCTGCTGGGCTAGCGTACTGCATTTAACGAGGCACCCATGCGTATACTGGTCGTAGATGACGACTCGCTGGCGGGCGAAATTACCGCCGCCTATCTTGAAGCACTGGGCCACGAGCCGGTAATAGCCCTTGACGCCATGGAAGCTGCCAGCCAGCTGGATACGCTCAGTGACATTGCCCTGATCGTCAGCGACATGCACATGCCGTTGATCAATGGCCTGGCGCTTCTGGAAATGCTTCGCGAGCAGGGTATTACACTGCCCTTTATCCTGCTGACCGGCGATGAGCCGCCGACTAACGCGACACAGCAGCCAGGACTTACGGCCTGCCTGCAAAAGAGTGCTGACCTGGACGTCACATTAGCTCACGCCATTGAACAGGCATTTAAAGCGTAAGCCATGCCATTTGATATGCTTACAACGTTTGTCCAACTGTCCAGGTAGCCTGATGTCCGTACCGGCCCAATCGCTGCACGAAAAGCTTAACCAGCTGCGCCAGCGATTTATCACCCAGCTCCCCATACGCTTGGAGCAGACTGCCGAACAGTGGCAGGCAAGCCGTGCTTCGGGCGAGGCCGAGGCACGCCTGGCGCCGGATCTCCACCGGTTCTTCCATAGCCTGAAGGGGACCGGACGCTCGCTGGGCTTCGAACGCCTGGCGCTACTTGCCGAACAGGCCGAGGATGCGCTGACCGATGCGTGCCCGCGGGCCGACCTTGATGATTTCATGGTCGCGCTGCTGCGCCAGTTGAACGATGAGCTGGCCTACCTGCAGACCGATCAAGGCCAGCAGAAATCCCTGGCCGCGCTCAATAGCGTCGAATTTACTCAGCACCCTGAACAGGTGCGAAGCAGACGCCAACGGCTTATCTATCTGTGCGATGACGAGCCTGAGCATGTCAGCCCGTTGATGCATCATCTGCGCTGTTTCGGTCACGATGTGGTGCACTTCGCCGATACTGATACATTTTTCAATGCGGTCCTGACTCGCCGCCCCGATGCCGTGATCATGGACGTGCAGTTCCCCCATGGGCAGACCGCAGGCACTGAAACGCTGACCAGTCTGAACCGGCTGACCGGCCAGGAACTCCCCTCCATTGTGCTCTCGGGGCATGGCGACTTTCACTCGCGCCTGAGCGCAGTGCGCGCTGGCTGCAACGGCTATTTCACCAAGCCGGTGAAGCCGCTGGACCTGATGCTCGCCATCGATGAGTTGACTGCGCCGGTGGATGACGAGCCGCTTCGCGTGTTGATCGTCGATGACGAGTACGAGGTCGCCGAGTATCACGCCCTGATGCTTGAAGAGGCGGGCATGATCGTGCATCAGGTTCACCATCCAAACGATGCGCTGAGCGCGCTTGAGCGCTTCAGCCCGGACCTTCTGCTGGTGGATGTCTACATGCCGGTCTGCTCCGGCACCGAGCTTGCCAATATCATTCGCCAACAGCCGGAGCATGTGGGCCTGCCGATCATCTACCTTTCCAGCGAAACCGACAGCCAGAAACAGATATCGGCCATGGCCGCGGGGGTCGAGGCGTTCATCACCAAGCCGGTGGTGCCTGACGAGCTTGTCTCGGCGGTACGCCTGCGCGCCGAGCGTCTGCGCCTTCTGCGCTCGCTGATGACCCGCGACAGCATGACCGGTCTTTATAATCACAGCACCACGACGGATCTGATCAACAAGGCGCTCGCCCAGGCGCACCGCAGCGATGGCCGACACGCCATGGCGATGATCGATATCGACCATTTCAAGACAGTCAACGACACCTACGGCCATCTGGCCGGTGATCAGGTCATCATTACCCTTTCCCGGCTGCTTAAAACCCGTCTGCGCCTTTCGGATACCATTGGCCGGTATGGGGGCGAGGAGTTTGTCGTCCTGCTCAGAGATGTCAGCGCCGAGCAGGCAGCCAAACTGATCGATGGCCTGCGCCAGGACTTCGAGCTTGTGGATTTTCACGCCGGTGACCTGAGTTTTCGCTGCACCTTCAGCGCCGGTATCAGTGACTTTCCCAACTACCCCACCACCCAATCGCTGCGCCTTGCCGCTGACCAGGCGCTCTACCGTGCCAAGCATCAAGGCCGCAATCGGGTAGTCAGCAGTACGGAGGCGGACAATGACGGTGAGTGATCACGGCGCGCTTACTCTCGACCAGGCGCTGAACGAGTACGATGCCGCGACCGGCGTGGTGGACGTGGAGGAGCCCAGCCAGCAGCTGGTGCTGTTTCGCCTGGCAGGCCAGCGGTTTGCGCTGCCGGGAAGCGCTGTCAAGGAGATCATCAGCCATGACCAGCCGGTCTATTTCGTGCCCGGCCTGCCGGCATCCACCGAAGGCGTGCTGCACCTGCGTGGGCATATCGAATCGGTCATTCTGCCCCACGCCCTGCTGGGGCTCGCGCCCCCCACGGCGCCTGCGTCGGGGATGATACTGCTGGTGGCGGCGGCGGGAATACGCAGCGGTGTGCGTATCGAGCAGCTGGATGATGTGTGCGATGTGCCGCATAGCCTGCTCAAGGCGCCGCCTGAAACGCTTTCCGAGTCGCTGCGCCCTTTCGTCAGCGCGCTGTGGCAACCAGAAGAAGGGGCGGCCGCCGCACTGCTTGAGCCGGAAGCACTGTTTGATGCCTACCAGCAGGGGCTTGGGTAGAGATGCAAACCGCTGGCGTGCCCATGGTGCTGTTTGCCGCCGGGGCCTATCGCCTGGCCCTTGAGGCACGTTTTGTGACCGGCATGGCCGATACGCCCACGGCCCACCGCCGCGTCGAGGCATCTGCGCTGCTGTTTCAAGCGCCCTGCTCTGCACCGCCGGTTTACTGGCTGACCCTGAGCGACGCGCAGGGTGTCTGGCAGCTCGGCGTACATCAGCCAGTTACCCTGCGTTCGCTGGCAGCCAGCGAGCTCTACCCGCTTCCGCCGCTGCTCCTGGCCCGCCGCATTCACCCAGCGCTGTGCGGAATCGCCTTCGAGCCGCCAGAATCACGCCTGCTGCTGGATGCCAGCAAGCTCTGGATGCACACACATCAGGGCCCAGCCTAGCCAGTAAGCCACAGGCAGCGGAGCGTATCGCCCTTCTCCACCGTATGGTTCGGGGGAATGACCGCCAGCGCGTGGGCCTCGATGCACGAAGAGAGCACCGCGGAGTTCTGGTCGGCAAAAGCGCTTGCGGTAATACCCGTGGGCGTGAACTCCAGCGCCACGCGCATATAGTGCTGGCGCGGCCCGGTCGAGGTGGCGAAATCCGCCGAGGCTGACAGCGCCGGAAGCGCCGCGAGCGCCGGGCAGGCCAGCAGCGCGCTCATCAGCGGACGCAAAAACAGCCACGCGCCTACAAACCCGGATACCGGGTTGCCCGGTAGCCCGACAAAGCGCGCCTGGCGGCCATCGGCACGCGGCAGCCGGCCCAGGGCCAGGGGTTTGCCGGGGCGAATGGCGAGTTTCCACATATCCAGCTGGCCAAGCGCTTCGAGTGCTGCCTTGACGTGATCCTCCTCCCCTACGCTTACACCACCGGTACTCACGACGACATCCGCCTCGTTGGCCGCCTGTTCAAGCAGCGCCCGCGTCTGGTCGGCGTTGTCTGGCACGCTGATCACGCGAACCACCTCGGCACCGAAGTTCTCCAGCAGCCGCTTGAGCATCGGGCGGTTGGAGTTGTAGAGCTGGCCCGGTTTTAACGGTGTTCCAGGCTCGATGATTTCATCGCCGGTGGAAAGCAGCGCCACGCGTGGCCGGCGGCGCACGCTGACCCGGGTAATCCCTTGCCCGGCCAGATGGCCAAGGGCGGCGGCTTCCAGGCGCTGCCCGGCCGCCAGCAGGCGCTCCCCCTTACCTACATCGCGGCCCATCAGCCGGACGTTGTCGCCCTGAGGAATATCCGCGGGCAGCATTGCGGTGTCGCCTTCAAGCGTCACGCGCTCCTGCATCACCACGCAGTCAGCCCCCGGAGGAATCTCCCCACCGGTAAAGATGCGCGCACAGGTGCCTGCCTCAAGAGGCGCGGCGGGGCTACCGGCGGCAATCCTCTGGCTGACCGGCAGGCGCTTGCCCGCATCCACAGCGCGCAGGGCGTAACCGTCCATGGCGCTGTTATCGAAGGGTGGCACGTCAAGCGTTGCCAGCACGTCTTCGGCCAGCACACGGCCGGGCGCGTGTTCCAAATCCACCTGCTCGGCCTCGAGCGGGCCGACGTCTGCCAGCAGCGCCTCAAGCGCCGTTTCGATCGGCTGCAGCTCAGCCATGCTGACCTCGTCCGGGAATCACCAGGTTGGCGAAGTTGCACGGCTTGTGGCGGCTATCCAGCTGCTCGGCCAGAATGCCGTCCCAGCCGGTGCGGCAGGCGCCGGTGGAGCCTGGCAGGCAGAATACCACCGTGGCATTGGCAAGCCCGCCCAGACAGCGGCTCTGAATGGTGGAGCTGCCGATCTCGTCGCCGCTCAGGCGGCGAAAGTGTTCGCCAAACCCTTCGATGTGCTTGTCCAGCAGGACAGATACCGCTTCGGGAGTGGAGTCCCGCCCGGTAAAGCCGGTACCGCCGGTGGTAATCACCACTTGCACGGCCGGGTCGGCGATCCAGCCGGCCACTACCGCGCGGATGCGGTAAACGTCATCCGGCACGATGCGCTTTTCGGCAAGCGTATGGCCAGCATCCGTCAGCCGCTCGACAAGAGTCTGGCCGCTGCGGTCGGTCTCTGCGGTTCGGGTATCCGAGACGGTGAGGACCGCTATGTTCAGGGGCTCCATGGGTTCCATGCGCCTACTCCTGGCTCTGTTTCTTGGCCTGACGCGCCTCGAGGGCGGCCAGCTGCTCCGGGATGGCCTTAGCCTGGTGGTTGGCTTTCCACTCGCTGTAGGGCATGCCGTAGACGTACTCACGGGCGGCTTCCAGCTCCAGCGACTCGCCACGCTCTTCGGCGGCGCTGACCATCCACTTGGAAAGACAGTTACGACAGAAGTCTGCCAGAATCATCAGGTCGATGTTCTGTACGTCCTTGTTGTCGTCCAGATGGCGCAGCAGGCGGCGAAAGGCGGCGGCTTCGAGCTCGGTACGGGTCGTCTGATCCAGTTCGTTAAATGCTGACATTGGCGTTGCTTCCATAAAAAAATGAGGTAGGGACAGCATAACAAAAGACACCGCCAAATGGCGGTGTCTCGGGGTGCTCAGGTGCTTCTCAGCTGGTTCGCGTGGCCGATGGCCCGGCGCCTGTACCAGATGACTTGCGCGCGGCAACCTCTTCTTCGGGAATCGTCTGATCCTTGACCTCTTCGTACCACAGATTGTGGTGCTCCTTGGCCCAGGTTTCATCAACGTAGCCCGTGGTCATGGCTTCAAGCGCGCCTTCGGTGCCGAGCGTACCGATATAGATATGACCCAGAGAAACGGCGGTGATGCCCAATGCGCCGACGGCATGAATGACGTTGGCCCACTGCATGGTGTCGCGGCTTTGGTCAAAATTGGGAAAATCGAGCACGAAGCCGCTGGCCACGACCATAAGACCCACGCTTGCCAGCAGCCAGTACCAGCCCTTCTCGCCGCCGTTGGCAAAGCCTGCATCCACGTGTTTCTTGCCAATCATGCCGCCGCCTTTCTTGAGCCATACCCAGTCGTGCCACTTGGGAATGTTCTCCTTGATCAGGCTTACCAGCATGATCACCAGGAGCACACCGAAGATGGGGCCCAGATAGTTGTGCAGCACCTTGGAGGCGGCAATCATCCATGCCCAGACGGCGTCGCCAAACAGGGTACGGAACACGAACTTGCCAAACAGCAGGTTCAGACCGGTCAGCGCCAGGGTCAGAAACAGCGTGGCCACGGTCCAGTGAAGCGCGCGCATCATCAGCGACCAGCGCAGTATCAAACGCCCGGTGCGCGGCGCTTCAAGCTCCTTGCGCCCTACGATCAGATAGAACAGCGTAATCAGCGCGGCGGTGCCGCCGATGGCGATCAGGCCAAACGGTGAGACCCAGCGGTTACGAATGTGCCGCCAGGTTTCGCCGCTTGAATTGATCAGGCTGTAGTTGCTGTCGTGACGTGAATCACGGTAGTTGGGGCCGGTTTCGCCACTGCGCACCTGGCGCCACTGATCGGCGGTGATACCCGGTGCGGCGGTGGTCATTTCACGGTCCGGGTCTGCCTGAGCAACGGCCACCGGGGTGACGGCAAGGCTCAGCGCCAGCACAAGTGCCATCACGACAAACCGCCAGATGCCAAGGGCAAGCCCCTTACCTGAGCGCGGCACCCCAGCGGGCGCCTGTGCAGTCAACAGGTTCATGACACGCCTCCTTACCCTTTCTGGGCAGCATCGTAGGCTAGGTTGTCGGTACTGGCCTGCGGATTGTTGGACCAGGCGCCGTCTTTATGACCGCGCTGAACGACCCGCTGACGGAAGATGTCGGCCACGTCCTGGGCATCACCGGCCAGCAGTGCCTTGGTGGAGCACATTTCAGCGCACAGCGGCAGTTTGCCTTCGGCAATCCGGTTGGCGCCGTATTTTTCGTACTCTTCTTCCTTGCTCTCGGCAGGGCCGCCGGCGCAGAAGGTGCACTTGTCCATCTTGCCGCGTTCGCCAAAGGCGCTGGTCTGCGGGAACTGCGGCGCGCCGAACGGGCAGGCGTAGAGGCAGTAGCCGCAGCCGATGCACAGGTCTTTATCGTGCAGCACGATGCCGTCATCGGTCTTGTGGAAGCAGTCGGTCGGGCACACCGCCATGCAAGGCGCGTCATCGCAGTGCATGCAGGCGACCGAGATGGACATTTCGCTGGCTTCGCCGTCGTTCAGGGTCACGACGCGGCGCCGCTGAATGCCCCAAGGCACTTCGTTGGCATTTTTACAGGCGGTGACGCAGCCGTTGCACTCGATGCAGCGCTCGGCGTCACACATGAATTTCATTTGAGCCATGATGTTCTCCTCTTGCCAGGGCAGGCTGCTGCCTGCCCTGGCCAAATATCTGGTTGACCGGGACCTACGCGCGCTCGATGCGGCAAATGGTGCACTTGGTCTCTTGCATCAGCGTGACCGGGTCGTAGCCGTAGGTGGTCGCGGTGTTGGCCGATTCACCAATGACGTAGGGATCAGAGCCCGCCGGATAACGGTCGCGCAGGCTTTCGCCCTGGAACATGCCGCCAAAGTGGAACGGCATGAAGGCAACCTTGCGATCCACCCGCGGCGTTACCAGCGCTTTCACCTTCACGCGGCCGCCTTCGGCACCTTCCACCCACACCTGATCGCCGTCTTTCACGCCCAGGTCATTGGCATCCGCCGGGTTGATCTCGACGAACATCTCCTGCTGAAGCTCGGCCAGCCACGACATGGAGCGGGTCTCTTCGCCGCCGCCTTCGTACTCGACCAGACGGCCCGAGGTCAGGATGATCGGGTAATCGGCGCTGTTGTCGCGCTCCTGGATCGACTTGTAGAGCGTCGGCAGGCGCATGATGGAGTCGAAGTCATCCCAGGTCGGGAAGCGCTCGACCAGATCACGCCGCGTGGTGTAAAGCGGCTCGCGGTGCTTGGGCACTTCATCGGGGAAGGTCCAGACCACTGCACGCGCCTTGGCGTTACCGTAAGGCGCACAGCCGTGGGCAATGGCGACCCGCTGAATACCGCCGGAGAAATCGGTCTTCCAGTTCTTGCCTTCCGCGGCCTGCTTCTCTTCGGCGGTCAGGTCGTCCCACCAGCCCAGATCCTTGAGCAGCTGGTCGGTGAACTCGGGGTAGCCGTCGTCGATATCGCTTTCGACAGGGGCGGAACCCTCGGCGAGCAGGTTGACGCCGTCACGCTCGATACCAAAGCGCGCCCGGAAACCCATGCCGCCTTCCATTACCGGAATGCTAGTGTCGTAGAGGTTGGGCGAGCCTGGGTGCCTGAACTCCGGCGTTCCCCAGCACGGCCACGGCAGGCCATAGTAGTCGCCATCGGCGGGGCCGCCTTCAGCGCGCAGGTTCTCGAAGCTGAACGTGTGCCAGTTCTTCTGGTGCTCTTTAAGGCGCTCCGGGCTCTGCCCGGTGTAGCCGACGGTCCACATGCCGCGGTTGATCTCGCGCAGCACGTCCTCGATCACCGGGCGGTTGCCTTCCATCGCGTAGTTCTTCACGAACTGCTCGCCAAAGCCCAGCTTGCTCGCGAACAGGTACATGATTTCATGATCAGGCTTGGATTCGAACAGCGGCTCGATCACCTGATCGCGCCACTGAATGGAACGGTTGGTGGCCGTTACACTACCGGTGGTTTCGAACTGGGTCGCGGCGGGCAGCAGATACACGCCGTCGGTGCGGTCGTGCATAACCGAGGCAACGGTGGGATAAGGATCAACGATGACCATCATCTCGAGTTTCTGCATGGCCTTTTGCATTTCGGTACCGCGGGTTTGCGAGTTGACCGCATGCCCCCAGTAGAACATGGCCTTCAACGCGGTACGCTGGGAGATGTTTTCATCTTCTTCCAGCACCCCATCCACCCAGCGCGATACCGTGATACCGCTGGTATACATGGGCTGACCGTCGGCGTATTCGGTATCGTCGAAACGCCCCTGCAGCCACGCATAGTCCACGTCCCAGACATCGGCCCAGTGCTGCCATGCGCCTTCGGCAAGGCCGTAGTAGCCCGGCAGCGAGTCGCAGCCAAGCCCCAGATCCGTTGCACCCTGAACGTTGTCATGACCACGCAGAATGTTGGCGCCGCCACCGGATTTGCCGATATTGCCCAGCGCCAGCTCCAGAATGCAGTAGGCCCGTGTGTTGTTGTTGCCGGTAGTGTGCTGAGTACCCCCCATGCACCACACCACGCAGCCTGGGCGGTTGTCGGCAAGGCGCTTGGCCACATCGAACATTTCCGCTTCGGGTACGCCGGTCACTTCTTCGACAACGCTGGGCGGGAACTGGGCGACTTCCTTGCGCACTTCGTCCATGCCGTAGACACGCTGGCTGATGTATTCGCTGTCTTCCCAGCCGTTTTCGAAGATGTGCCACAAAAGGCCCCAGATGTAGGCAACGTCGGTGCCGGGACGCAGGCGAACATACTTGTTGGCTTTCGCGGCGGTACGGGTGAAGCGCGGGTCGGCGACGATGATGTCGCAGTTGTTGCGCTCCTTGGCGATCAGGAAGTGCTGCATCGCCACCGGGTGCGCTTCGCTGGGGTTGGAGCCGATAAACAGCATCGACTTGCAGTTGTGCATATCGTTGAGCGAGTTGGTCATCGCCCCATAACCCCAGGTATTGGCCACACCAGCCACCGTGGTGGAGTGGCAGATACGCGCCTGGTGGTCGGTGTTGTTGGTGCCCCACATGGAGGAGAGCTTGCGCATCAGATACGCCTGCTCGTTGCTGAACTTGGCCGAGCCCAGCCAGTAGACGCTGTCAGGGCCGTAGCTTTCGCGAAGCTCTAAAAGCTTGTCACCAATTTCGTTGACCGCTTCTTCCCAGCCCATGCGCTGCCATTCACCCGCGACCAGCTTCATCGGGTATTTCAGGCGGCGGGTGGAGTGGCCGTGTTCGCGCAGCGATGCGCCCTTGGCGCAGTGCGAGCCACGGTTGATGGGGTGGTCGAAGGCAGGCTCCTGCTTGGTCCAGATACCTTCCTGGACTTCGGCATAAACGCCGCAGCCTACCGAGCAGTGCGAGCAGATGGTGCGCTTGGTTTCAACCGGCGAATCCAGCACCGGCGTTTTTTCCGCGGACTCTGCACGCTGCATCATGGGCGCGCCGATAAAGCCGGCGGCGGCCACACCGCCAACCGTAGCACCGCTGCGTTTCATGAACTGACGACGCGAGATTCCAAGTCCTGGGGCCTTGGGCGTATCAGATTTGCGAGTAAGGCGCATGGCTATTCTCCTGGCGTTTAGCCGTCAGTCACGCAGCGAGGCGTAGTAAGCCCGAATATGGTCGGTTTCGTGGTAGTTCTTGGTCTGTGGAGCAGGCTCTGCCGACTTGGGCGTATCCGCCTGGGTTAGCGTGGCGTGGCCAATCGCCGCCCCCGCGCCTGCGACAGCGGCGCCAAGACCCACTGTTTTCATGAACCGACGGCGCTCGGGATTGTGAGACGTTTGCATGGGGGAATCCTCTTTCCTGCTTGTGTTATTCGGCCCAATGGCCCTGTTCCTGGCTTGCTGCCATCGCCCCTCAGGGCGTCATGATACGCACGGGACGGTAGGCGGCCTGCGCCTCCACACTCGCCCGCTCACTCTCTATAAACGCACTGCCCAACTGGCCGGTGGCGGCGTAAAAGGCGCTTTCAAGCTTGCCCATATCCGCAAAGCAGCGGCCTGCCCAGGGGGCGATATGCTGCTGAAAGAAATTGATCTGCTCATCGCGCTGGGCGGTGACCAGCATGGCCATGACTTCACACACGGCGGCCAGATGATCTTCAGGTTCGTGAACCGCGTCACGTCGCTCGAAGCCCAGCAGGCGCAGATCCCGGCGCAGCGCTACCAGCGCGCTATCCATCAGCTCGCCGTTCAGATAAAAGGAGGCGTAGGGCACGATATCGCCCTGAATGACGCCGACCAGATGGTTGAAATGCGCCCGGGAAAGCGCCTCTGGCGTACTGATGCGCGCTGCCTGAATCAGCGCCGCCCAGCATTCGGCAAGTCGGCTTCCGTCGGCGTCGCTTTCGAGTGCTGACAGCCACTCGAGCAGCTCGGCATCCGGGGGTTGGCGAATCAGGCTGGCCAGCAGCTGGTAGATATCCGCGCGGATGGCATCCGTTTCGCTTAGCGAGCCCTTTGCATCATTCATAGCCATTACACCTTGAGTTGCGCATTGGGGTCACGGGCCATGGTCAGCCAGACATCCTTCACCCGGCAGTCCTCGCACATTTCCAGACGCGCCAGCGCCTCACCGGCAAAGTAGGGGTGATTGGCGAGCTTCTGCTTCATCATGGCTACGGTGCTGACGGTGGCAAACGGCTTCGCGCAGCGGATGCACTCAAACGGCGCTTCTTCATGACAGACATGACGCTCAAAACGCTCGGGCGCGGCCAGAAAACCAGGCACCAGCGTGATGGCATCTTCCGGGCAGGCCTGCTCGCAAAGACCGCACTGCACGCAGTCTGCTTCACGAAAGCTGAGCGACGGCGAGTCGCTGCCGGCCGCCAGGGCAGGCGTCGGACAACTGCTGACGCAGGCAAGGCACAGCGTGCAGGCGTCGCTATCCACGTCAAGGCCACCGTAGGCGGCACGCTCGGTCACGGTGTGACGCTGGCCGCTGGGCTGGCCCAGGGCGGCCAGGCGCTCGAGCACGCGATTAAGCCGGGTACGCTTGTCCGGCTCGTTCAAGGCAAGTGAAGTATCGGTCAGCGGCATCAGACGCGGCAGGGCATCCCGGGCCGCCTGCTCACCGGGGGCTATCAGTTGAACGCGCTCGGGGGCGTGGCCCAGTGCTTCCAGCAAGCGCTGCGCCTGGACCAATTGATCGTTCAGAAACGCGCTTAGCCGAGGCGGCGCCGCTTCATGCAGTTGAATTCTTACTTCAGCCGCGCCGCTTGCCAGCGCCGTCAGCCACTGGTCGTGGCCCGCGGCGCCCAGCTCCTCCAGAGGCGCATCCAGCACGTGACCTGCCGTTATCACCCCCGCACGCTTTTCAGCGTCCAGGGTGTCATGGGTCACGAAGCGCATTACCGGCTGCGTACCGCCCGCATCGCGGTAGGCGGCGAGCCAGGTAGCCAGCGTATCCTGCTGACGGCGGGTTTCCGGCAAGCGGAATTCGATGGCGCCAGTCGGGCAGGCGCTGGTACAGCTGCCTACGCCCTGGCACAGGAACGGGTCAATCTCGATTCTGGATTCGATACGCCCCTGATGGCTGGTAATCGCATCGGCAGGACACACGTCCAGGCAGCGCGTACAGCCAATATTGCCACTCGAGGAGTGGGCGCAGAGGTCGCTATTTACCTGAAAGTAGCGCGGCTTGTCGAACTCGCCAACCAGCTCGACGGCGCTTTCCAGCACGCTCTCAAGCGGCTCACCGGCCGCTGATGGCTGCGCGCTCCACTTCAGATAGCCCGGCGGCGGCAATTCCCAGCGGCAAACGTTGCAGGCAGCCCCTTCCCCCGTCATGTCCAGCACCACATCGAACACATCGCGGGAAACCAGCGCACGGGCCAGATTAAGGCTCTCGCCTTCAACGCCTTGAAGATTGACCGCGAAGTTACCCAGGTGCCCATCGATAGTGAGCTGCTGGCACTGTTCAGGGGCCAAGGCATAGTGCGCGGCGGGCTCATTGCCACCGGCCAGGGGCGAAAGCGACGCCTCGGCATCGGTGGAAATCAGGGTGATAGAAGCCAGCCCGCGCCCTTGAAGAGCCCGCGCAGCATCGTGAATAGCGCGCGCGCTACCCAGCAGCAGGAGATGCCCGCGGCTGTGGTAGGTCACGTTTGCCGGCGTCAGATTGGCAGGCCACGAGATACGCTGGCGCACAGCTTCTCGGGCGGCGGCATTACGCTGGTCGTCGACGGACGCCAGGGATATTTTTTGATTCATGCATTCTCACGGTCAAGAGGTCATGCTAGTTATCATCTAGTGCGCTATTTTTTAGTTTTCGGCTTCCATGCCTTTTTCTTTAACGTAGGGCGATAATACGCCCCGTGCCACTTCCCGTATGTCCGATTAGCCAACGCTTTGGCACTTATTAGCGCCTATTGCGTCGTGTCGACATCAGGTTCAGGGCTATTTTTCAGGGCTCTTCGGCCCCTGCTTTTTTAAATGCTGTGCTGCTCCGTTCGCCAGTCAAAGGAGGAGTACAGCGTTGTGGCCCACTCGGCGAGCGCTTTTCAGTCAGCTCTGTCGGTGCCACTGTGACCGACGGGATTATGCCCAACAGTACTAAGTTTATCAGCACTTTCTCTGGAATCGGCCCTTTCTATAGCGTTCGTTGGCTGAGTGCAAGTATTTGCGTCATCGCCAGCCCCCTCACTGGGCGCCTCTGACGGTTCGCGTGTTGCGTCATGCTCAGACGAATCCAGCGCCTCTTCTGCCTTGTGCGTCCAGCGACGCAGCTTGTCCGCAAGCCCCTCGGCCATGGGCTTGAGCTGCTGGCGATAATCCGCGTCATAGTCGTCCAGGCCATCTCTGACATTATAGTTGCCGGTCGCCCACAGCCGCTTCAGCGCCCGACGGCGCAGCGCCGCACTGACCCCTGACACCATGAAGATGCTGAAGTCGCTTCCGGCCGGCAGAAGATCAGGGTCGGGCAGGCTGTCATCCAGGCTGCCCGGTGCCGGTACGTCAGGCTCAACGGCTCCTTCGTCCTGAACCGGGGTTTCGACGCTTCGCGCCGAGGCTTCATCAACTTCCGGCACTGGGGCGGGCTCGCTACTCTCCCCCCCACGCTTGAGCTGCGACCAGCGCTCCCACCGACTCACTGGGGCGGCTCCTGGCTGGGCGTAGGCTGGGCGCGCCCGGCGCCTTTGCGCTTTTTCTTGCGGCCCTGCACCGGCGCTTCGCCATGGCGCGCCAGATAGTTCTCTATCCATACCTGAATGGCCACCGGCATGGGGGTTTCAAACACCTGCTGCTCGCCGTCAAGCCAGCCTGCCGCCACGTCCTGACTTGCGGAGATCGCATCGGGCTTGGGTGTCTGACCGGTAAAACCGGCGCGCACGAACAGCCGCGGCGAGGTAGACCCCAGATTGAAGCGGTAGGCGGCGCGCTCGGTCATGGTAAGCTGAAGGCCCAGCACGTGATCTCCCTGCTCGCCCGGCGTCAGTTGAGCAATCCGCCACTGAGTCAGCGTAAAGCCTTTCATCTGCTTTGGCTCAGCGGCCAGCGTCACGCTGAGCGTGCGTAAATTATCATGCATGGAGTGAACACCTTGAACGGGTAGACAAGTAAGCCTCTTGGACGCCATCATCGTCAACATAGCGTGTTTTACTCTACCATTGCTTATTCATCCACCGGCGCTTGACCAGTGACCAGCGAGGATTGCGGATGACCGCCCTTCAGTTAAGCCGTGCCCGCTTACCGGCCACTACCACCATTGACATCATGGACGCCTATGGCGACCTGCGCCAGCAAGCCATCGCCGCCGAACGCGCCCTGACGGTCTATCTCAACAAGCGTGAAATCGTCACGCTCATGACCCTGGGCGACGACCCGGAAGCGTTGGTGGTCGGCTACTTGCGCAACCAGGGCCTGCTCCACTCGGCCGACGATCTGATCGCCGTGCAGGTGGATTGGGAGGTCGAGGCCGCTGTGGTGGCAACCCGGCGCCTGCCCGACGACCTTGAAGCCCGCCTGGGCCACCGGACCGTCACCACCGGCTGTGGCCAGGGCACCGTGTTTGGCAACCTGCTTGAGCAGACGGCATTGGCTGCCCTGCCCGCCACAACGCTTGCTCAATCTGACCTCTATCAACTGCTGACCAATCTGAACGCGTATAATGATACCTATAAAAGCGCGGGGGCTGTACACGGCTGCGCGCTGTGCCATCAGACCGAGGTGCTCGATTTTGTGGAAGACGTAGGCCGCCATAACGCCGTGGATACCCTGGCCGGGCGCCAGTGGCTGGCCCAGGCGGCAAGCGGTAATGCGGATATTTTCTATACCACCGGGCGCCTGACATCTGAAATGGTGCTGAAAGTGGCGCAGATGGGCATCAGCGTGCTGGTATCGCGCTCCGGCGTGACCCAGAAAGGCGTCGAGCTTGCCGAGCGTTTCGGGGTCATGCTGATCGCCCGGGCCAAGGGCAAGCAGTTCCAGGCCATCAACGCCGGCACCCGCTTGACGCTCGATAGCCCTCCACCCCGGCCGCCAGCGGCCAGAACTTCCAGGGAGGCAGGTGTATGATTCCCGCTCAGTCAATTACCGGCCTGGTGCTCGCCGGCGGCGAAGGCCGCCGCATGGGCGGGCGCGACAAGGGCCTTGAACCCTTTGCCGGGCTGCCGCTGGTGGCCCACGTCATGCAGCGCTTCGAAGGCGAGGTAAGCGAGCTTCTGATCAATGCCAACCGCAATCTGGATGGTTACGCCCTGCTGGGTGCGCGCGTGATCAGCGATGCCGAAGAGGGTTTCAAAGGCCCGTTAATGGGTATCTATAGCGGCCTGCGTGCGGCCAGCACGCCCTGGCTACTGGTCGCCCCCTGCGACTCCCCTGCCCTGCCCCGGGATTTGGTGGCGCGCATGGTGGCAGGCATTGGCGAGCATGACATTGGCGTTGCCCATGACGGCGAACGCCTTCACCCGGTGGTGGCCCTGCTGCGCACGACGCTTGCCGACGACCTGGCCCGCGCCCTGGCCGAAGGCGAGCGCAAGATCGACCGCTGGTACGCGCGCCACGCCTGGTGCCAGATCGATATGTCCGACTGCCCCGAGGCCTTTGCCAATCTGAACACCGAAGAAGAGAAGCACCGCCTTGAGCAGACGCTTACGGCCGCCAAGGAGACGCCATGACGCTTTCCTGTTTTGAGCTGGGCGAAACCATGCTCAGCGTCAGTGAAGCCATGACGGCCCTGATGACGCTGGTGACACGCACCACGGGTAGTGAAAGCGTGCCGCTGGGAAAAGCCTACGGCCGGCGCTTGGCCGCGGACGTCACCGCGCCGATCAACGTGCCCCAGCAGACCAATGCGGCCATGGACGGTGTAGCGCTGGCCTGGCCGGATACGCGGGATACCCGCTGGCCGGTGGCAGGTGAAGCTTTCGCTGGCCAGGCGTTTTCCGGGCCGGTTCCCGCCGGGCAGTGCGTACGTATCACCACCGGCGCCCCGCTGCCGGAAGGCACCGACACCGTGATCATGCGCGAGCAGCTCGACGAGCAGCCTGACCATGTCACGATCAACGCACCGGATCGGATAAAGCGCGGCCAGCATATTCGCCAGGCGGGGGAAGATATTCGCGCGGGCAGCGTGGCCCTTGCCGCCGGCACCCGGCTGGACGCTGCGGCCATGGGCCTGATCGCATCATTGGGCTACGCCGAGGTAAACGTTACCGCCCGCCCCAGGGTCGCGATCTTCTCCACCGGTAACGAAGTGACCGCCCCGGGAGTAGCGCTGCCGCCCAGCGCCATTTACGACACCAACCGGTTCACCCTGACAGGCCTTTTGATCGAACAGGGCGCCGAGGTGGTCGATATCGGTATTCTGCCGGACGACCCCAACGCCATTCAGCAGGCGCTTGAAGACGCCGCGCAAAAAAGCGACCTGGTGATTACCAGCGGCGGCGTCTCCGTCGGTCAGGCCGACTTCACCCGCCAGGCGCTACAGGCGATGGGGCAGCTCGCCTTCTGGCGCGTGGCGCTGCGCCCCGGCCGGCCCATGGCCTGCGGCCTGATTGGCGAGCAGCAGACACCCTTTGTTGGCCTGCCCGGCAATCCGGTGGCCGTCATGGTAACCTTCAGCCAATTTGTCGTGCCGCTTTTACGCGCCCTGGAAGGTCAGACGCCTTCACTGCCCAGCCGCCTGACGGCGATTGCCGACACCGCGCTCAAGAGCCGCCTGGCACGCACCGACTTTCTGCGCGGCGTGTACCACTGTGACGCGCAGGGCGTGCTGCATGTACGCGACACCGGCGCCCAGGGCTCCGGCATTCTAACCTCGATGGTGGCTGCCAACTGCCTGATTGAGCTCGGCGACGACCAGCCAGGCGCTCAACCCGGCGAGGCGGTCTGCATCCAACCACTAGCGAGATGGCCATGACCGAACAGCTAATTGATGATTTTGGCCGACGCGTAAGCTACGTGCGTATCTCGGTGACCGACCGCTGTGACTTTCGCTGTGTGTACTGCATGAGCGAGGAGATGACGTTTCTGCCCCGCGCGCAGGTGCTCACTCTGGAAGAGATCGGCCAGATTGCTCGCGCCTTTACGGAGATGGGTGTCGAGAAAATTCGCCTCACCGGGGGCGAGCCGCTGGTTCGCGGCGGTATCGAGCAGCTGGTCGACGAGATTGGCGCCCTGCCGGGGTTGAACGACTTCACCATGACCACCAACGGGGCGAGCCTGCGCAAGCACGCAAGGCGGCTTTACGAAGGCGGCTTGCGCCGGCTCAACATCAGCCTGGATTCGCTCGACCCGGCACGCTTCAAGCAGCTTACCCGCACCGGCGACCTGGCCAAGGTGATCGATGGTATCCACGCCGCCAAGGAAGCAGGCTTCCAGCGCATCAAGCTCAACGCGGTGATCCTGAAAGGCCGCAACGACGATGAAGTGCTGGACCTGGTCGACTTTGCGCGCCACGAAGGGCTGGATATCAGCTTTATCGAAGAGATGCCGCTTGGCGATGTGTCGGACCATTCGCGCGCCGAGACCTTCTACTCAAGCGATGACGTGCAGGCACTGATCGAGCAGCGCTACCCCTTGATACCGACCACGGAAACTACCCCCGGCCCGTCGCGCTATTTCAAGATGGCCGACAGCGATAGCCGGGTAGGTTTCATATCGCCCCATAGCCATAATTTCTGCGATACCTGCAACCGCGTGCGGGTGACCGTCGAGGGCCGCCTGCTGCTCTGCCTGGGTAACGAGCACTCGGTTGACCTGCGTGCCGTGCTGCGCCGCTACCCAGGCGACATGCAGCGGCTCAAGCAGGCCATCGTCGACGCTCTGCCGATCAAGCCGGAGCGCCATCACTTCACCACCGACGGCGACGTGCAGGTCGTGCGCTTCATGAACATGACGGGGGGCTAGGGGTGACGGCGGCAGCAAAAGTGCCGGTGCATATCATCACCGGGTTTCTGGGTAGTGGCAAGACGACGCTTATTCACAGCCTGATCGAGCAGAAGCCTGTGGATGAAAAGTGGGCTGTACTGGTCAACGAGTTCGGCCAGATCGGGATTGATCAGGCCATGTTCGAAAGCCGCGACGACGTGGTAATCAAGGACTTGCCCGGCGGCTGCCTGTGCTGCCAGCTGGCTTTCGTGCTTCAGGCCGCACTGGTCAATCTGCTCGCGCGCAGCAAGCCGGATCGCGTGATCATCGAGCCTTCAGGCCTTGGCCACCCGGCCGGGCTTCTGGATCTGCTGCGCGGCGAGGCATTTGCCGAGGTGGTGGAAGTACGCGACATTATTGCCACGCTGGACCCACGGCGTCTGGACGACGAGCGCGCCCGTACCCACGACACCTTTCAGGACCAGCTGGCCATTGCCGATGCCGTGGCGTTGACCATGCTCGACCACTCGACACCAGCACAGCGCCAGGCCGCCCAACAGTTTGCCGAGACGCTGTGGCCGCCACGCAAATGGATCGAGCCGGTTGCCAATGGTGAACTGCCGCTCGAGCGCCTGACGGGCAGCGGCCACAGCCACGCGCGGGAGCTTGCCATGCCCTCTGAGCACCGCGCGTTAAGTGCCCCGCCCAGCCTTGAAGGCAGTTTTTTCGACTTCCCACCGGCCAAAGGGGCGGTACAGCAGGAAACCGGCGCCGCACTTGGCTACACGAGCTTCGGCCTGCGCTGGCACCCAGACGAGCGCTTTGACCTGGACCGGTTGGCCCACTACCTGGGCGAACTGCCCAGCAGTGCGCGCCTCAAGGGGGTCTTTCATACCTCCAGCGGCTGGCAGCGAATCAACCGCGCCGATGGGGCGCTTGATATCGAAAGCAGCGCCTGGCGCCAGGACTCGCGCCTGGAAGTCATTATTCCCGATACCCTGGCCACCAGCGTGCCGGATGCATCTGCACTGGCCGCTCAGTTGAAGCAAAAGACGCTGCTACCTGGCGATTAGTCAGGCGTCAGGCGCCCGAAACGGCGCTTCGAATACCTCAAGGGGCACCGGGCGCCCGAACAGATATCCCTGATAGGCGTGGCAGCCGTGCTCCAGAAGCCACGCCTGCTGCGCCTGGGTTTCCACCCCTTCGGCGATGACGTCCAGGCTCAGGCTTTCCGCCAGCACGATGGTACTCTCGACGATCGCCGCGTTGGCGCTGCTGCCCAGCACCTGTTGCACAAAGGACTGGTCGATCTTGAGCTGGTCCAACGGCAGCTGCGCCAGGTAGGCAAGTGATGAGTAGCCGGTCCCGAAGTCGTCCAGCGAAAACCGTACGCCCAGCGCCTTCAGGCTCAGCATCTTGTCGCGTGCGTTATCACGTGCCTCGACGAACAGCGACTCGGTCACTTCAAGCTTCAGGCGTTCAAGCGGTGCCTGGGTACGCGCGAACACTGCTTCCACGCGGGCCAGAAAGTCCGCATCGTGAAACTGCAGCGGGCTGATGTTGACCGATAGGGTCAGGTGGCAAAACGCCGGCTGCTGTGCCCAGCGGGCCAGCTGATAGCAGGCGTTTTCCAGCACCCATTCGCCTACCTCACTGATCAGCCCGGTACTTTCCAGCAAGGGGATGAACTCCCCAGGCGACACCAGCCCACGCTCAGGGTGCTGCCAGCGTAGCAGCGCTTCAGCCCCCGTGACCTGGCCGCTGATATCCACCTGGGGTTGGTAATAAAGCTGCCACTGTTCAAGCGCCAGGGCCCGGCGCAGATCACGCTCCAGATGAATCGAGGTCAGCAGGGCCGCCTGCATGGCCGGATCAAAAAAGCACAGCGTGTCCCGCCCTTTCGCCTTGGCCTCGAAAAGCGCCATATCGGCCTGCTGCAGGTATTCATCCTGCTCCACTCGGTTATCGTTCAACAGGGTAATACCCACGCTTGCGCTGATGCTGATCGAGTGATTGATCAGCGCGCTGGTACGCCGGATCACCGCCATCAACTTGTGGGCAATCCGCTCGGCCAGCTGCGCGGCCTTGACCGGGTCAGTGTTGAGCGACGGCACCAGCACGGCAAACTCGTCGCCTCCCAGCCGCGCCAGGGTGTCGCTTTCACGCAGCTGCTGGCCCAGCTGGCTGGCCACCCCTTTGAGCAGCCGGTCCCCGATCGGGTGGCCATAGACATCGTTGATCTGCTTGAAGTGGTCGATATCGATAAACAGAAGCGCCCCGTAGCTGCGATGACGGATAACATCCTTCAACGCCATTTCCAGGCGGTCCATGAACAGGCGGCGGTTGGCAACTCCCGTTACCGAATCGTAGAACGCCAGTTGATGGATCTCCTGCTCGGCCGCCTTGCGCTCGCTGATATCGATCACGGTCGCCACGTAGTGGGTCAACTGGTTATCGTCATTGGTAATCGAACTGATCGCTACCCACTCGGGAAACACGTCGCCATTCTTGCGCTGGTTCCAGACTTCGCCTTCCCAGCGCCCATGCTTTTTAACGCTGCGCCAGAGCTGGCGGTAGAACCCGGGGCCGTGATGCCCCGAGCTGAACATGTGAGGGTCGCGGCCAACTACCTCGGCTTCGGTGTAGCCGGTAATCTGGGTAAACATCGGGTTAGCCTTGAGTATCTTCCCCCGGGCATCGGCGATAATGATACCCAAGTGGGCCTGAAACGCGGCCGCGGCGATACTCAACTCCAGCTCGCTACGCTTGGCCTCGGTAATATCGCGCGCCACCAGCAGCGTGCCTGAAAAGCTGCCATCGCTATTGACCAGCGGGCTTGCTACCGTCTGAAAGACAAGCTCCCCGCTTTTGACCACTAGCGAGTATTCAAGGGTTACCGCCTGGCGATACCACCTGACCTTTTCGAAAACGGCGTCAAAGCGCTTGGTCAGATCGGAGGGAAGCATGTCAGCATAGTGCTTGCCCAGCAGGTTCTCTTCGCTTTCAAGCATCAACCCCTGCTCAAGCGCATGCACGTAGGTCAGCCGATTGTGGGTATCGAAGACAAGAATCATGTCCTGAATGGAGTGGATCAGCGCCTTTAGGTAGGACTCTCTTTCCTGCGCCTTGGCTTGTGCTTGTTCACGCTCTTCAAGCCGCTGCTGAAGCAAAAGTTCGAGTTTCAACCGGTTCACGTAGTGGCGTACGCTCCAAAAGCCCAGCAGGACAATGATCAGCAGGATCCCCAGCAGAATGGCCGAGTGCTGGCGCCACTCTGCCAGCACTATCTCCATATCCATTCCCACCACGACCCACAGCGGATAGTTCTCGACGCGCTGGATCCAGAAAAGCCGGTCATGGTGATCCAGAGAAGAGGCCTGCACACCCGTCCACGTGCCCTGGCCCTTATCCAGAAGTCCCTCGGTGACAGGTCCAACCAGCTGAGCGCCAATTCGCGTACGTTCACCTAACTGAGGATTGCGAGCAACCAGTTTGTGCATCGGGTCAACAAGGGCGATGCTTTCGCCATTTTGAATCTGCATCTGACTTAGGGTATCGACAAAAATCTGGGGGTTGACCCGCGCCAGCGCTACACCAATGAAATTATCTTCAGCGTCAGTCAAACGTAGGCCATGGTGAAAAAAATAGCCTTGCTCCGTTGCCGACCAGGCAAGCGGAGCAACTACCTCTACCTGTTGATTGCGGCGAAGAGCATCAAAATAATCCGTACTACTTAAATCATTACCGCGGTAGCGATTATTGTCGCTGCTGGCCAGTACGATACCTTCATCATTCAGCAAGCCGATTGCCTGAATTGACGGCGCATAGCGGTGGCGGTCGTTCAGGGTAGCAGTCATATTGGCTGCTGCATTTTCATCAGGCATACCTTCTATGTCGATAAGTTCCGCTATGTTTGAAAGCGCCTGATTACTTTGGGAAAAAACGCTTTTTACCCACTCGCTGATTACACTGGCACGTGCTGCGCTATGCGCCTCAGCAGCGCCTATTTCCTGTGCGTGCTGCTCATGGAGAAACCAGCCGAACAGGCTACACAGCAGTAAGGATGCAAGGATATAGAGGGCATAGGCATTACGGCGCTGGCGGCGAAAGGAGGAATACGCGAGTTTTTCACGCTCAATATTCTCATCATACTTAACCATTACATTGACAATAGGCATAGCGCGCTAACCTTGACCAAAGAGTAAAAAGAACGCAGCAGATAAAATGCCGTTCTGAAGCACAATGAAAAAGCGGCGCTGTTAGGCGAACGCCCAAGAAAACGGCAAACTTTACATTATTTAAAAAACGTATTTGCTATGCATAGTATTGATATTTTATTCTTAATTATCAAAATCTTACCTAATAAAAAGCAACACTTTCATTTTATAGTCAACACTTATTACTTTTCAAAATTCGCCTTACCATACGCTCTTTTAAACCAGCAATAATTCTATAAAACCAACCTCAAGTAAACCCAAAAGCTGGCTTATTCATTAGACGCTGTACAGGCATTAGAAAGTTAATTCTTTAAATACCAAAAAAGCAGTAAAAGACCGGTTTAATGATGAAGCAGCTGGCTGCTCAACTATCTGCCCAGAAGAGACAGCACGATAGGCGCAATCACCATCACCAGTTCAAAATCCACGTCATGCAACGTGCTGTTCCCTAAGCACTTGGCGACAGTAGGAATCTAATCTGAGAATATGAGAAGATATCTCATATAAAACATTTTCTCATGAATGGAGTCGCTATGAAAAACGCCGCTATGACCGCCAGAGTACTCACCACAAAAGTACTGGCCACCTCTCTACTGCTGGGCGCCGCTAGCGCTACTGCTTACGGCGCTGAGCGCGTGGCAACGTTTGACCTGGGTAGTCTGGATACGCTGGACGCTTTAGGCTTGAGCGACCAGGTCGTCGGTGTACCGAAATCGAGCTTGCCAGAATATCTGGAGCAGTACGGTGCCGACGACATTACTGATATTGGTGGCCTGCGCTCGCCAGATATCGAGGCGCTGGCCAACAGCAAGCCGCACCTGATTCTGTTTACCGGCCGCCAGGGCGAGTGGCAAAGAGAGATGGAAGTGATCGCCCCGGCCCTGAACACCGGCGTACAGGGCGATGACTACCTGGCAACATTTGATGATAACGTCCGCCAGCTTGCCAGCCGCCTGCACGCAGAAGCGCGTGCCGAAGAGGCGCTTGAAACGCTGCACGGCGAGATCGAAGCTCAGCGTGATGCACTAAGCGACGCGCCGCGCACGCTGGTGGTGACGCATAACGACGGCAACCTCACCCTCAATCAGCACCCCGTGGTTCACGATGTGCTGGGCGTGAAGGCGCTCGACATGCCGGACAGCGTGACCTCGGAAACCCGCGGCAGCCGCACCTTTACCCCGCTTTCCTTTGAGGCAATTGGCGAAATCGACCCGGCTGTTGTGCTGGTCGTTGATCGCAGCGCGGCCATTGGCAACGAGCCTGCCGACCTGGAAGCCCTTGAACACGACCTGACAGACGCCGGCGCCTCTGATGTACGCCTGGTCAGCCTGACGCCCGCGCTCTGGTACCTTTCCGGCGGTGGCCTGCAAAGCCTGGCCATGCAGGTTGAAGAAGTCACCGCCGCGCTGAGTTCATCGAACTAAGCAAGCTCATACCCTCAAGCAGGTTCATGACACTCGGCGCGCCGGGTAACCGTGGGAGGCCTAGAACGCCTCCCACTCTTCTTCCGCGTTACGGGTTACCACCTGGCTACGTGGGGCAGGCCGTACCAGTGCTTGCCTTGGCTGCGGTGACGGCTGCGGGCGGGGTGGGCTCAAGGGTGCGTGCGGCGTACGGCTCTCGCCTTCTGCCAGGCGGAAGGCCGCGACTACGCTTTCAAGCCGTGCCGCCTGCTCTTCAAGCGAGCTTGCCGCCGAGGATGCCTGTTGCACCAGTGAGGCATTCTGCTGGGTTACCTCGTCCATCTGGGCGACCGCCTGATTGACCTGCTCGATACCCGAACTCTGTTCCTGGGACGCTGCGGATATTTCATCCATGATATCGGTGACGCGGCGCACCGAGGAAACCACCTCACGCATCGTGGCGCCAGCGCTTTCCACCAGCGTGGACCCTTCCTTCACCTGCAAGGATGAAGCATCGATCAATGCCTTGATCTCCTTCGCTGCATCGGCACTGCGGCTTGCCAGGTTACGCACTTCGCTTGCCACTACCGCAAACCCACGCCCCTGCTCGCCCGCGCGCGCCGCTTCTACCGATGCATTGAGGGCCAGGATATTGGTCTGAAAGGCGATGGAATCGATAACGCTGATAATGTCCGTCACTTTCTGGGAGCTTGCCGAGATGCCGTGCATGGTGGAGATCACTTGCTCCACTACCTCGCCACCGCTGGTAGCCGTGCTCGAGGCCTCATTGGCCAGCTGACTTGCCTGGCGAGCATTATCGGCATTCTGCCTGACCGTGGCCGTCAGTTGCTCCATGCTGGCCGCCGTTTCCTGCAGCGAAGCCGCCTGCTGCTCAGTACGCGAGGATAGATCCGCGTTGCCGCTGGCTATTTCACGAGCACCGATATGGATAGAGCCGCTGCTATCACGCACTTGCGATACCGTGCTGGCCAGATTGCCCTGCATATGCTGCATGGCACTGAACAGCTTGCCGATCTCGTTACGCCCCCGGGCCGGTACCTTGCCGGAAAGATCATTGCTGGCGATACGTTCAAAGTGCCCCACTGCTTCATTCAACGGCTTCACGATGGAGCCCACCATCGTAATACGCACGAACAGCACGACTAGCGCCGCGATCAACAGCATTATCAAGTCGATGTACCCGATAAACTGCATATCACTTTCGTAGTCAGCCACCATCAGCGCGTTCTGTTCCGCCAGATAGTCGTTGTAGACGCTGACGGCATCGATCAGTTGCTGGTTCAGGTCGCTGGTTATCGCCCGCGCTGCCGTGAACTGCGCTTCGTTTCCTGCACGCAGCGAATCGGCAAGCGGTACGAGTCCCTGCTGTATCAGCTGCTCAAAACTTGTCATTACCGCTTCCGCAAGTGCTGAGGGCGGATTGGTCGCTTCAAAATCCGTCAGGTACTCCATGGCCGTCTGCTGACTGGTACGCGCCTGCTTCAGATACTCATCTGCCGCTCGGGCATCGCCACTTGTAGCCGCGTTGAAGCTATTGACGTAAAACAGCTGGGTATAGGCAATTGAGCGCTGACTGCGGCTGAGGTCTCGGGTGCGCTCTGCGGAAAGCGTCAGTTCACCAAGCGATTCTTTTCCTTCTTCACCTGCACGATGGCCAAGAAACGCAATGATGATGATCAGAAGGGAAAAGATGGCCAGCACCAACGTCAGGCTGGTTTTTACTGACATATTACTCAGTAGTCGATTCATTACACAGGATGCCTTTTAACGAGGTTTATCTCTATTGGCTTCTTTAATCGACTGGGTAAGGGGATTAAAGCAATCTGCCAGGGAGGAGCAGATTCACCAATATATTCAAGAGGGTGGGAAACTATCTATCGGCTTGAAAACAAGCCACTTTAATTAAACATTAAAAATAATTTCCATATCCGTTAGGCAACTAAAAAGGCGAATGACGAGCCCACGCTTTTCATTGATTAAAAAAAGTCAAAACGTTCATTAAAAGCTAATGATTAATAATCTTTTATAAACATTATTTAATAATTATTAATCATAAGCTCATGGAAATGGCCGTCGATCTGAGGCACATCATGCTCACCGAGGCGTTACCTGGCACGCGGGTTGCTTATACGTTGGAATAACCTTATTTCCGGAGCCTGCCATGCGCCATTCTGACTATCCGCTCAGTGAAGTCCCCCCGAGCGCTCGTAAGGGGTTGCTCTCCACGTCGGTCGTTCTGCTCGGTTTCACATTCTTCACCGCCACCATGTGGGCAGGTGGATCGCTCGGACAAGCGTTTCCGATTGGCCAGCTGCTGTGGATCATTCTGCTTGGTAACCTGTTGTTGGGAGCCTACGCAGCCGCGCTTGGCTACATTGCCTGTAAAAGTGGCTTGAACGCAGTGCTGATGGGGCGTTTCTGTTTTGGCGAAAAAGGCAGCAGGCTTTCCGATTTTATCCTGGGATTCACCCAGATTGGCTGGTATGCCTGGGGAACGGCGACGATTGCAGTGGTGCTGGTACGCACCACGGGGATGCAAGCGTGGATGGAAATCCCCTTGATGGTGCTTTTTGGCTTTGGTTTCTGTATCACCGCCATGATTGGCTACCGCGGCATGGACTGGCTTTCACGCTTTGCCGTTCCCGCCATGATGCTGTTTATCTTGATCAGCCTGTTTACCGGCCTGGTGGATATACGCGGCTTCCACGGTCTCAGCCAGCAGTCGCCCACCCAGGGCATGAGCGTAGCCGCCGCCATCACGGTCATTATCGGCACCTTTATCAGCGGCGGCACCCAGGCCACCAACTGGAGCCGCTTTGCCAAGAGCCCGCGCATTGCGGTGCTGGCCACCCTCTCAGCCTTTCTTGTCGGCAATGGCTTGATGGTACTGACCGGCGCGCTTGGCGCCATGATTTACCAGCAGGCGGATATCGTGGATGTCCTGATCGCTCAGGGCTTTGTGTCGATGGCCGTACTGATGCTGTTTCTGAATATCTGGACTACCCAGGACAACACCATCTACAACTTCGCGGTAGCGGGCTGCAACCTGCTGCGCACCGACAAGCGCCGCACGGTCACGGTCGCCGGGGCCGCCATTGGTACCGTGCTGGCGGTGGGTGGCATGTACAACCTGCTGATCCCGTTTCTGGTTCTGCTGGGCACCTTCATTCCCCCCATGGGTGGCGTCATCATGGCGGACTTCTGGCTGAAACATAAAGGCCGCTACCCCGCCCTTTCAAGCGCACGGCTGCCGGATTTCAACCGCCGTGGCCTTGCTGCTTACGGCATCGGCGCGGGTGCTGCCTATCTCTCGCCGATCCTTCCCCCCGTGGTGGGTGTGTTGATGGCCGCCGCCAGCTACGCCGCTCTGCTGCGCTTTCATCATGCAACGCTCACCGATAATCAGCCCGCTACGGCCAGACAATAAGAGACACTAAAGAGAGGCACTAAAGATGCACATCGTTAACGCACGCCTTCGCCAACGCTCTGAACTCTACCGCCTTGAAACAGATAATGGCGTGTTCAGCGCAATTACCGCTCAAGATGCGCCGATCAAGGCCACCGAAGGCCAGCTGGATGCCGGGGGCAAGCTGCTCTGCGCCCCCTTTATCGAGCCACATATTCACCTGGATGCTGCGCTGACCGCTGGCGAGCCCGCCTGGAACGAGAGCGGCACGCTCTTCGAAGGCATCGAGCGCTGGGGTGAGCGCAAACCCATGCTGTCTGAAGCGGACATTCGTGCTCGCGTGCTCAAAACACTCAACCTGCTGATCGGCAATGGCGTACAGTTCGTGCGTACCCATGCCGATACCAGCGACCCAAGCCTGGTCGGGCTGAAAACCCTTTGTGCCCTGCGCGACGAGCTGAAAGACAAGATCGACATTCAGGTGGTGGCCTTTCCTCAGGATGGATTGCTCTCCTACCCCGGCGGCGACCGGCTGATGGAAGAAGCCCTGGAGATCGGCGCTGATGTGGTCGGCGGTATTCCGCACTTCGAATACACGCGGGAGCTGGGTGTGGCCTCCATGAAACGCGTCATCGAGCTTGCCATGAAGTACGACAGGCTGGTGGACGTTCACTGCGATGAAATCGATGACCCCAACTCGCGCTTTCTGGAAGTGCTCGCCTGTGAGGCACTGTTCAACGACCTGGGCAGCCGCGTGACCGCCAGCCATACCGTGGCCATGCACTCCTACGACAATGCCTACTGCTCCAAGCTATTTCTGCTGCTCAAGCGCTCCGGCATCAACTTCATCTCCTGTCCCACCGAAAGCATTCATCTGCAGGGCCGCTTTGATACCTATCCCAAGCGGCGCGGCGTCACCCGCGTCAAGGAACTGAACGAAGCGGGCATCAACGTCTGCTTTGCCGAGGACTCCATTTTCGACCCCTGGTATTCGCTGGGTAACGGCAAGCTGCTGCGGACACTCGATTTTGGCCTGCATATCTGCCAGATGATGGGCTACAAGGACTTCAGCCAGGCGCTCAGCCTGATTACCGATAACAGTGCGCGCACGCTGAATATCGAAGACCGCTACGGGATCGAAGTCGGCAAGCCCGCAAGCTTCAACCTGCTGGAGGGCGAAGACGACTACAGCGTACTGCGCAATCAAGGCGACGTACTGCTGTCGGTCAGGCATGGCAAGACCATCATGCAGCGCGAGCCGGCGCGAATTATCACGCCACCCTGGATTGGCTGAGATCAAAAAAGCGCGTTACCTTGAAACGACAGCTATCCAAGGAGCCGCTTATGAGTTTACTGACCGCACGCAGTTTTCTGGCCGAGCACGCCCCGGACCTCAAGATCATCGAGCTCGACGAGAGCACGGCGACCGTAGCGCTTGCCGCCGATGCACACGGCGTGGAGCCCGGCCAGATTGCCAAGACGCTGGCGTTCAAGATCGGTGAAATGCCCCTGCTGGTGGTCACCAGTGGCAGCGTGCGAATCGACAACGCCAAGATCCGCGACGTCTTCGGCGGCAAGGCCAAGATGCTCGATGCCGAAACGGTCATGGAGCTGACCAGCCACCCGGTGGGCGGCGTTTGCCCCTTCGGGCTTGCCGCCGAGCTTCCCGTGTACTGCGATATATCGCTCAAGCGCCATGACGAAGTGCTGCCAGCCGCGGGCTCGCCCGAAAGCGCCGTGCGTATCTGCCCCATGCGCCTTGCCGAGCTGGTCGGGGCGCAATGGGTCGATGTCTGCTCCCCCGATGACGCGCCCTAGCTGCGCGCTGGCAATTTGCGTAAGATAGCCGGGCCGCAAGGGCGTTCATGCCTTTGCGGTCAAGTTCTCAGGGCGGGGTGAAAGTCCCCACCGGCGGTGATGGCGCAAGGCGCCCAAGCCCGCGAGCGCTCAGGCAGATAGCCGCCTGAGGTCAGCAGATTCGGTGTGACTCCGAAGCCGACGGTGATAGTCCGGATGAAAGAGAACGGCACTTTGGAAAGGTAGTACGCAAGCGGCCGGGCCGCCTCTTGCGGCTGCCTGAAAGCGGTGTCGCATGCCCTGATTCTGGTACACCTTTTCCTAGAGAATGACCATGAATCAGACGTTTCCGTTAGCATTTTCAAGCCACACCACTTCCCAGCGCATCGCCTTCATTCAGGGCCACTGGCATGACGATATCGTCGGCCAGGCGTACCACTCCTTCGTCGAGGAAGTGAAGAAGAACGGCCTCAGCGCCGATCAGGTCGAGGTATTCACGGTTCCCGGCGCCTACGAGATTCCCCTGCAAGCCAAGGTGCTGGCCGAAAGCGGCCGCTTCGGCGCCATCGTCGGCGCGGGCTTTGTGGTGGATGGCGGCATCTACCGCCACGATTTCGTCGCCCACGCGGTGATCGACGGCATGATGCGGGTCCAGCTCGACACCCAGGTGCCGGTGATTTCGGTCGTGCTCACCCCGCACCATTTTCACGAGCACGCCACCCATCACAGTTTCTACTTCGAGCACTTTGTCACCAAGGGCCGGGAAGCGGCGAACGCCTGCTTGAACACCATGGAAAACCTGCACCGCGCCCGCAAGCTGGGCAACGCCTGAAAATGCTCGGGCCCGGCAAATGCCGGGCCCGACAAGACGCTACTCAGCCCTACAAGAGCTCAGCCACACAAGCCCGTGCCCAGCCACTAACAACCGCAGTCATCAAGCGGTGCTTTAAACAGCGTACCGCGCGACTCGCCCGCCGCTAACGGATGTTCATCCCGGCGCCAGAAATCCAGCCCGCCCAGCAGCTCTTTCACCTTGAAGCCAGCACTTGAGAGCTTCCACGCGCCTTTGGTCGAGCCGTTGCAGCCGATACCGTCGCAGTAGGTGATATACACCTTGGCGGGATCGAGTGCCGCAAGCCGCTCGGGCGTCATCTCACGATGCGGCAGGCTCAGCGCGCCGGGGATATGCCCCGCGCAGTAGTGCTCGAAACTGCGGGTGTCGATCACCACAATCGCGTCGATGCCGTTTGCCAGATCCTGCGCCAGGTCCCAGGCGTCCGTGTGGCAGCAAAGCTTGGCGTGCATTGCTTGCGCCATCTCGTTTGGCGCGGCGGGCGGAAAGGCCAGCACGCTTGATTGCTCGCTCATGTCTATCTCCCTAAACGTTCAGTAGGTAGCTGTAAAACTCGTTGTTACGCTGCCAGCCCAAGGATTCATACAGCGCTTGGGCACGCGCGTTGCTGACCTGGGTCATCAATACCAGCCGCGGTACGCCGTGATCTTGGGCAAGCGTCGCGGCGGCCTCCATCAGCGCACGCCCACTTCCCTGCCCGCGGCTTTGCGGCAGGACGTACAGATCGTTAAGCGTCCAGCGCGCATTCAGCCCCACGGTGGAAAGGCCGGGGTAGAGCTGCACGAAGCCGTCCACCTCGCCGCGGGCATTCTCGCTGACCAGAATGAACGCATCGCCCAGGCCGAAGCGCTGGCTCAGAAAGCGGCGCGCGCCTTCCGGATCGCTCGGCTGCTGATAAAACTGACGGTACTCATCCAGCAGGTGGGTCAAGACATCAAGGTCATCGAGTACGGCGGCGCGGACATGGCTCATGGTGTGCTCCTTGAAAGGTAGGGATGCGCGCAGTCTGCCGCTATAGTGGTACGCATAGAAGAGCCACTTGATCGAATCTTGGAGGAACCAGTCATGCGCCGTGCCGCTACCAGTGAATGGCTTATCGATGCGCTGGCTCTGCGGGTGAGTACGCAACACGACCTGACGCTTGCCCAGCAGCTCTACACCACGCTGCGCGCCTGGATTCAGGGCGGGAAGCTCGACGCCGGGCACTCCTTGCCCTCCTCAAGGCATCTTGCTCAGGCACTGGGGATCAGCCGCAACACCGTGCTCGCCGCCATGGACCGCCTGCTTGCCGAAGGGCTGGTGGTGTCCCGGCGCGGCGCCGGGCTTTACGTGGCGAAACTGCCGCTACTCTCGCTGCCCACGGCGGCATCCCATGTCGAGGCATTCGAGTACTCCACACGCGGCCAGGCGCTGATCGACCGCTGCGCGACGCTGAGCCAGCACTATCACGCCTTCGCCCCCGGTATTCCAGCGCTGGATCTGTTTCCCCACGCTCAGTGGCAGCGCCTTTTAAGGCGCCACTTTCATCAGGCGGATACGGGCTGGCTCTCCTACCAGACGCTGGGCGGCCTGCCGGCCCTGCGCGAGGCGCTGTGCGATTACCTGACGCTTTCACGCGCGGTGCGCTGCCGCCCGGAGCAGATCGTCATTACCCAGGGCGCCCAGCAGGCGTTTGAACTGATCGTGCAGCTTCTGACCGACAGCGGCGAAAACGTGTGGATGGAAGAGCCCGGCTACGGCGGGGCGCAAACCGCGTTTCTGGCCGCCGGGCTTTGCATCACGCCGGTGTCGGTGGACGAAGACGGCATGAACCCGGCACTTGCCCCCGCGCCCGCTGCACCGCCGCGGCTGATCTACGTCACGCCCTCGCATCAATACCCAAGCGGGGTCACCATGCCGGTGCCCCGGCGGCTGGCGCTTCTCGAACACGCTGCCCGGCACGGCGCCTGGATCATCGAAGACGACTACGACAGCGAGTTCCGCTACGACATCCCGCCGGTGCCCTCGCTTCAAGGGCTTGCCGAGCGGGCGGCGGTGATCTACGTCGGCACCTTCAGCAAGGTGCTCTATCCGGGGCTGCGGCTTGGTTATCTGGTGCTTCCCGAGGCGCTGGCGGATACCTTCCGCCTGGCCCATGCCAGGCTTCACCGGGAAGGCAACTACCCGACCCAGTCGGCACTGGCCGAGTTCATCGCCAAGGGGCATTTCTCGCGCCATATCGCCCGCATGCGCGGGCGCTACCGCCAACGCCAGGCCTGCCTGCGACGCGCCCTGGCGCCTGCCGTTGCTCAGGGGCTCAAGCTCTCCTCCGGCCATGCCGGCATGCACCTGGTGGCCGAGCTGGAAAGCCCGGCGCAGGAGCGCCAGTTGATCAAGCGGGCGAACGCGGCAGGCATCACGCTCTCGCCCCTGTCGCGCTACTACCTGGGCCAGCCGACGCGTTCAGGCTTGGTGCTGGGCTACGCCGGCGCCACCGAAGAGGAGCTGCTGAGCGCCGGGCACTGGCTTGGCCAGGCCTGGATAAACCTGCAAGACGCGTGAGCAAACGCTGACATGGCCGCCGCTGGCTGCTTATTTATTGTGAGCTAGCGCATTCCGCCAAGAGCCACCATGCTATAACTAGATTGCCTGCCTGCATATTCCCAAGGGTCGCCCTATAGTAACCTAGCCCGCGGCACGCTTATTCATACATCCAACAGCAAAAGAACACGACGTTCTCAATGGGGTTACTGTGGCTCAACCACTCTCTTCACACGCCGATAACCACGCATCGCGATGCAAGGCCAAGGCCTGGAGCGTGCATGTGCTAACCGCCAGCGGCGTGCTGCTGGGTACGATGGCGCTGCTCGCCCTGATCGACAACAACCCGGTGGCCTGCCTGCTATGGCTGGGTGCAGCGATGATGGTGGACGGCTTTGATGGCACCCTGGCGCGCAAGTACGAGGTCAAGACCATCCTGCCCCACTTCGACGGCTCGACCCTGGACATGGTGATCGACTACCTGACCTGGGCGTTCATTCCGGCGCTGTTCATCTACTACTTCATCGAACTGCCCGCCAACGTCGAGCTGCTGGCGGTCTTCACCATTCTGCTCTCGTCGATGTTCTGCTTTTGCAACGTGGACATGAAAAGCCAGGATAACTACTTCGTCGGTTTTCCCGCCGCCTGGAACATTGCCGCGGCCTATTTCTACATTCTCGACTTGCCGCCCTGGTTGACCGTTGCTGCAATCCTCTTTCTCGCCGTTCTTACCGTTACCAAGATGAAGTTTCTGCACCCTTTCCGGGTGCGCAAGTTCATGCCGCTCAATATCGCCATTACGCTACTCTGGTGCGTCTGCGCCACGGTCTTGATTCTTTCAAGCCCGGCATACACCACCTGGGCACTGGCGGGGCTTGCCCTCACTTCCTTCTATTTCGTGGGCATGTGCGTCTGGCGTACCGCCCAGGAGTGGTTCGATTAACCCAGTCTGATCGTTAAAAAAGGAACAGGGATGTCTTTGACGCAACCGCAGCAAAAGCGCTTCAAGGCGCTTGCCGCCGAGATCGAAGGAATCGATGTCGATGTCTACGAGCGCTTCGAGCGCGACCCGCTCGAGCCGATCATCGGCCTTGGCAAACCGAACCTGCGCGTCGGCTTTTTCGGGCGCGACCCGGGCCGCGAAGAGGTCCGCTTCCAGGAGCCCTTCATCGGCGCCGGCGGGCAGCTGGTGAGAAAAGCGCTATACGAGCGCCTGTACGGCGAGAAGATGCCGGACTTCGAGGCCTCACGCGCCGTGGGCGAGCACTTTTTCTGGATCAACACCGTGCCCTACAAGCCTGTGGGCAACAAGGCATGGTCGATGAAGGTAAAGCGCCACTTTCATGACCTGATGAACGAAGTGCTGATCTCTTGCTGGGAGGGGGAGAGCCTGATCACGCTGGGGCGCGAGGCCTTTCTGTGGTTCGGCATCGGCCGCTCGAAGGAAGAGCGCGACCGGCTGGAGGCGTTCTGGAAAAGCGACGAGCGCTTTGAAAGCAGCATTGAGGTAACGCTCGAGGATGAGCGGGGCGAGGCGCGTACCTTCAGGCTCTACCCGCTCCCGCACCCTTCCCCACTCAACCAGACCTGGTACGCCCGCTTTCCCGAACTTCTGAAAAATCGCCTGGAGCAGTTGGACGTGCACCTGGACAACCTCGCTATCTAAAACACGAGCGCTTGCTTTCACTTATGAAAGCGAGCGCTGAGAAAGGTCTTGCCCGCGCTACAGCCGCTATCCAGGGCTACTCGGCCTCGAACACCACCGGGAACTCGCCGGCGTCGTCGTCACACGACTCCGAGGCGCGATACTCGGTCAGCCGGAAATTGCCGTTTTCCCACTGCCAGGTGCGCGCTCCTCCGCAGCCACCGGCGCCCCGGTCCTTGTACTGATCGGTCAGCACGCCGGTTTCAGGGTCGAACTCAGGATTGAAAAGCGACTCGGTGCCGGTCCAGCTCTTGTCACGCCACAGGGCGAACAGCAGCTTGCGCGGTTCGGCATCATCGGGCTGATAAATTGCCTCATAAGAGGTCTGATAGGCACCAGCGTTGCACGGCACAAGCCACAAATCGCCGCCCATGTCATCGTCGATCGCATAACGCTGGGGCGCAATACCCAGCGATTCATCGATGGGCGCGCAGGTGCCACTCATCTGCGCGGCGACCGCCTCCGGCAGTGTTGACTGCTCGTCGGCCGTCTGTTCCGTGTTGGCATACGCGGCAAACCCTATCGACAACCCCATGGCGGCGGCCGTCAGCCAACCCAGTGAACGTAACATCATGACCACCTCCTTCGTGCGGTTTGCGCGGCGAGTTTTCATTGCTCGCCGCGGCTTGAAAATGCGTGCTTGAAAGCGCTCCTCATTGATACCCCGATTTCGCCTGGGCAGCCATCCCCAGGCTGTATCTTGCACCGTCGTTTCTCATTTCACACGCGTTCAGGTAACCGCGTGTTCACGCAGCTACGTGACCAACTCTGCGTCCAAGGCGCCTGTGGGGAACGGTCATCACGCCTTGGGCGGTGCTGTTGGGCATCGCTCATCCCCACGCCTGCGGGGAACGGCTCGGTATGATCGCGCTCGTCGACTGCAACAACGGTTCATCCCCGCGCCTGCGGGGAACGGGCTTCTGAAGTGCCAACAGCATTGATTAGTGGCGGTTCATCCCCGCGCCTGCGGGGAACGGTGAAACCACCGACGAAGCCTACAACCATGCGACGGTTCATCCCCGCGCCTGCGGGGAACGGTGGATGTCGGTCAGCGTGTCGACGTGCTTGAGCGGTTCATCCCCGCGCCTGCGGGGAACGGGCGGTACTACTGCAGCCAGCCGATGTTGACGTCGGTTCATCCCCGCGCCTGCGGGGAACGGAGCATGGGTGCCTCCCATGTGACAGGCTTTTCCGGTTCATCCCCGCGCCTGCGGGGAACGGGCGTCGGTGGTCTGCCATTCGGCGCCCCATTCCGGTTCATCCCCGCGCCTGCGGGGAACGGAATCTGAACTCATTACCGACTCTACAGCCTGGCGGTTCATCCCCGCGCCTGCGGGGAACGGTTGCGCGGCAGTAGATTGAGCAATCAAACCGGCGGTTCATCCCCGCGCCTGCGGGGAACGGGTCCCAGCCCTCAGGGGCGCGAACCGTAAGCACGGTTCATCCCCGCGCCTGCGGGGAACGGCGGCATGGCCTCCAGCAGCACGCGCACGCGGTCGGTTCATCCCCGCGCCTGCGGGGAACGGTTGTCGCCGCGGCCAACGGCCACCACCTCAAGCGGTTCATCCCCGCGCCTGCGGGGAACGGCCGCCAAGAAAGCCGTTTCCGGAAAGAGTACGCGGTTCATCCCCGCGCCTGCGGGGAACGGCTGTGCATCAGCGGCGACATGGGCTGCTACGTCGGTTCATCCCCGCGCCTGCGGGGAACGGTGATTACCGGCCCTTCACCGCGATTCAGTCAGCGGTTCATCCCCGCGCCTGCGGGGAACGGATGACCAAACCCTATAGCAGAGTAGGAAATTACGGTTCATCCCCGCGCCTGCGGGGAACGGCTCCTCAAGCTCGGCAATGCGGGCCAGCAGGCCGGTTCATCCCCGCGCCTGCGGGGAACGGCGACGCAAGGGCCATAAAGCTGTCACCAAAAGCGGTTCATCCCCGCGCCTGCGGGGAACGGAGTCGTCTAATGACGCTATGGACACCCCCGCCCGGTTCATCCCCGCGCCTGCGGGGAACGGTGCAGCTCATTGAAAGCGGCCTGGGTGGGGCGCGGTTCATCCCCGCGCCTGCGGGGAACGGGACCAGCGCGCACCGTTTAGGGCTCGCCGCCGACGGTTCATCCCCGCGCCTGCGGGGAACGGGATCTCGGCCTTGCGCTCCATCGACTGGGTGGCGGTTCATCCCCGCGCCTGCGGGGAACGGGGCGAGGTCGCCGCCGGGGGATAGCACCATGACGGTTCATCCCCGCGCCTGCGGGGAACGGCTGGCATTTCAGGATGGAAAACTGCGCGCTGACGGTTCATCCCCGCGCCTGCGGGGAACGGATCCCTCTCCCTCCGGCCTACCGGCCTGCGCGCGGTTCATCCCCGCGCCTGCGGGGAACGGGATCGAGGTCCTCGAATGATCAAACTCCAATCCGGTTCATCCCCGCGCCTGCGGGGAACGGGGTATTCAAGGGCTGGCGCTCAAACGCCAGCCCGGTTCATCCCCGCGCCTGCGGGGAACGGATATCCGGCTGTAAGAACTACACGGTCGTACTCGGTTCATCCCCGCGCCTGCGGGGAACGGATATCAAAGTGCGTTCAAAACCGTTCAAAACCCGGTTCATCCCCGCGCCTGCGGGGAACGGACCTCGACGTGAACGGCGCGATCATCGAAAAGCGGTTCATCCCCGCGCCTGCGGGGAACGGGGCATTTCAGCGGGTCGCGGCATCGTTTCCTGCGGTTCATCCCCGCGCCTGCGGGGAACGGGTGGACATTCCCAAGCAGCTCAGCGAGGGCAACGGTTCATCCCCGCGCCTGCGGGGAACGGACCTGGTACACCTGCCGCGCATATGCATCTGACGGTTCATCCCCGCGCCTGCGGGGAACGGGGTTCAGCTGGCTGTGTGCTGAACGCCGGTATCGGTTCATCCCCGCGCCTGCGGGGAACGGGCGCTGTTACCCTAATGCGGTTTAGTCCGTAACGGTTCATCCCCGCGCCTGCGGGGAACGGGCAAGCCAAGCGGCGTGATTAGCATCAGTCGCGGTTCATCCCCGCGCCTGCGGGGAACGGATGGCGGGTTCGCTTTATGTGCCGGTGCCGCGCGGTTCATCCCCGCGCCTGCGGGGAACGGATGCACTACTCGCTAATCAAGCCGCGATCGAGCGGTTCATCCCCGCGCCTGCGGGGAACGGCGTATAGGAGCTAGACTAACGCCTGCCGTACGCGGTTCATCCCCGCGCCTGCGGGGAACGGGCGGACGCTCGTACAACGTCAGCGCGACGGGGCGGTTCATCCCCGCGCCTGCGGGGAACGGAGTCTTGAATGCGGGGGGGGCCCGAAACATCCCGGTTCATCCCCGCGCCTGCGGGGAACGGGATCAGCAGGCCTATGCCAAAGCCGATCATTGCGGTTCATCCCCGCGCCTGCGGGGAACGGCATGCGAACATCTCACGCGAGACCAGCGACCACGGTTCATCCCCGCGCCTGCGGGGAACGGTCTAATTGTAGTCACTTGTTTTCAAAAAGAAAAATCGCCAGCGGAAAATCCACCGGCGATTTTGATCATTTTTTGAACAGCTCTATATTATTAAAGAGCATCAAAAACAGCTACTTATCCATGGGCGGCAAAAAACGCACCAAGCGTAGTCCGTCATGGTCAATGGGCACGCGGCGGTTATCGCCGAAGGTCTGGAACTCGAAGCCGGATTCGTGATTGCTGGCCCAGGCCATGGCGACGTTGCCGCCCTCCTCGGCCAATACCTCGATCTGCTCCCAGATCATTTCGCGGATACGCTTACTGACGTCTCCCACATAGACACCGGCGCGAATCTCCAGTAGCCAGACGGCGAGCCGCCCACGCAAGCGCGGCGGTACAGCTTCGGTGACGACGACGAGCATGGCCATGTTAATGACTCCTGTGGCCGCTATCGCCTATCGATGCTGGCTCGGGGATGGCCGGCGGCACGGCATCGGCCGGGGGTGGTGGCGGTTCGATCTCGCCTGCCGCCAGCACTTCTTCGATCATGGGGATGATGCGCTGGAGCAGCCGGGTCTGCTTGAAGGCGTCGCGGCAGGCAATGCGCACCTCGCGCTCCGGCATCGGCGGGTTTTTCGCGGCGATGCGAAACGCTGCCGGGACCACGGTTTCGAATTTGACGATATCGGCGATGTCGTAGACGAAGCTCAGCGGTTTGCCGGTGTGCAGAAAGCCGATGGCCGGGGCGTAACCCGCGGCCAGAATCGCGGCTTCGGTGATCCCGTAGAGGCAGGCGGTGGCGGCCGAGAGACACTGGTTGGCCACGTCCGAGGCGTCCCACTGCTTCGGATCATAGCGCCGCCCCTGCCATTTCAGGCCGTACTGTTTGGCAAGCATCTGGTAAGTCTTGCGTACGCGCGCGCCTTCGATGCCGCGTAGCTGTTCGACGCTGCGCCGGGAAGGCGGCTCTTCGCCAAAGCGCAGCTCGAACATCTTGCGTACCACCTTGAGCCGCAAGCTTTCGTCCAGCGCCAGCTGGGCCTGGTAGAGCAGCTTGTCGGAGCGCGCTCCGCCCGGCTGCCCCGCGCTGTAGAGCCGCACCCCGGCATCGCCCACCCAGATCAACAACGTACCTACCACTGAGGCCAGCTTGACCGCGGCATGCGAGACTCGCGTGCCCGGTTCCAGCAGCAAGCACGCCACCGAGCCCACGGGAATGTGCATGCGCTCGCCGTTAACCTCGTCGACGACCACGAACGCACCGTCGCGCACGTCGATCTGCCCCATGCCGACGAAGATCATCGACATGCGATCCTTGAGGGGAATGGGCTTGAGGGGGATGAAACTCATGGCATTTTCATCATCGTGGGGAAATACTTAGCAGGCCGAGCCCGAAAGCCTTACCGGGGCCGACCCCCTGTTCGATCGCATTTTTCAGCAGAGCGGCGTCAAGAGCGGACAGTACGCCTTCAAACCACGCCTGTCGTAAACGAATGTCGCCCTTTCGAACATCGAGCATTTCTGTGGCCATCACCAGCGCTGTTTCTACGTTAAAGCCGGCCCTAGCGGCTTGGCGATCCAACCACTGACACTGCAGCGCTTCACTGGCGAGCCCGATTCTTTTTCCAGCTTGCGTCACCGTGGGATTGGCAAACAGCCTGAATCGATATCTCCCTCCCGCTGTCAGAATTCGATCGACGTCGACATTTTTGGACTCTACCGGCGCTTTCAGATAGCCGGACGTCTCGAAGACCGACCAGTCAGGCTGAACAGGCGACTGAACGACAATGATGGGGCCCCGTCGCTCCGAATCGGGTTCCAATCGCCATAAAAAGCGTGGTGGCTTGTCCTCAGGGTTGCTTACGAAGGCTCGTACCAATGATCGATGCATTTCATACGCATCGGCCAGATCCCGCCTGACGCTCGCATTACGGCGATCAAGCGTGAGTCGAGTGAGATGCATCACCACCCCCTGGCGTCAGTTGCAGTGTCTTGACGAAACGAGGTCCAAAGCGGCGCTCGGAAAATGGAGCGATCGGTTGATCGACCCGAATGGTGCCTTCATCGGCATCTTCGAGGACAACGCGTCGCTGCTCTGCATCTTGGCGCGTGCCGTGGTCGGTGAGTAGCGCGGCCGATCCCAGCACATCTAAAAGACGACCCTCGTGCAGACCGTCCTGCATGAATACCGGACGAGACGGTATAAAACTCTTGCGGCCCAGCGACAATGGCCAGTACGGCGTCCGCAGGGCCTCGTGAATATGCGCCAGCAGCTCGCGCTCACCTTCGAGCGCGACGAGAAAAACGGCGTCCGACAGGTAGTAGCGCTGACTGACAACGGTTCGGTTGGCGTCAACCTTGCCGGATGAGGCGATTACACCCGTAGCGGTTTGATAATCGCGCATCGGAATACCTTCGCGATCGACACGAACCCCCATGCGCAAGGTTGCAAGATCGTCGATTGGCGCTGTCCGATCGCGGCCAAGTGCGGCGCACACCAAGCCGAGCACACCTGACTTGGAGGGTTCGAGCTGCGTATCGCGTTCGTCGAATCGGCTGGTCGTCCCCCAGGATTGCATGGGGCCCGCCAGGCACATCAGCAATGTCGCCACGGCTATGCCTCCAGCGCGTCGTCTGCAAATTCACGCACACGCTGGGCAAGCTGGCTCAGGTTGGCTTGCGCTTCGCCACGGCCCTGTTCTGGCCATTTCCCGGTGAGATCCAGATAGAGCCACTGATCCTGACCGTCGCTGTAAACGGCAGATAGCTTCTCATCGGCCTTGTGCAAGCGTTCAACCGATTGTTCGGTCAACGATGCACGCAGGTCGGCGACTACCGGCTTCTCGAAGGCGTTGGCCAGGCTCATGGGCGCCACGTGGCGAAGGCTCACACCAATGAAGTCCGGCGCGTTATGGGCCGCGAATGAGCTCTGCTTGCCGCTGGGCATGGCACGCACGAACGCAGTCGCGAACGCTTCAACAGCCGACAGGGCAAGCTCTCGATCCTGCTGAAGATTCTGAAATAGCTTGTGAATATCGAGCACGGCGTAGCGATACAAGGTCGCCGAGTTGAACTCGACCTGACCGATCATGTCTGCGCCAGTGTTGTCATCCGGCGCACGATCATCGACCGCCGTGTAATAGTCAAATTCGCGCTCGACGCGATGGGTGCTGATGGCGTGAGCCACCTGGCACGCCGCATCCTGATTCACGGACGGCAGATCGGCGAGCATGCGTCCGAACAGAGCGATGTCAACCGCCTTGCCACCGTCAAGCAACGCTTTGGCCTTTTTCGTGACTTCCGGGGGGGCTGAGGCCTTGCGTTGTTTCTTGTTGGCCGCCGCATCGACATCGGCCAGCTCATCCCAGTGCTGATCGACCAGCTCGGCGAACCCGGCGATTTCCTTCTCACCGAGAAACAGCAGATATTCGGTCTTGTCCTTATCTTTTTTGGACAAACTCAGGCCGGCCGCCGCCAGCGCGCTTTCAATCTTTCCAGCCGCTTCTTCGGGATCGCGGTTGGTCAGACGCTCCATGAGCAGCCGCTTGAGCCGCTTGGTACGAATACCACGATGAGCTTCGTCAATGAGATCGTACTGCGCTGCCGCCAATCGGGTAGCCCGCTTGAAGCATTGACTGCTCACCCGCGCACGACGATGGCCGCCGAAGATCGCGTCCTTGGGCGCGCCGGTATCGTCGCGGTTGAGATTGGACGGCGCGAAGTTCTGGATGATGTGAAATTCGAGGAATGCACGCATGCTCAAGTCACCTGCTCTTGTGTTGTTTCGGATTGGGGGTCGTGTTCGTCGCTACGCGCGGCCCAGTAGAAATCCCGTGCCCAGCGCTGGCGGCATCGATCGAGGCGTTCCACATTCGGCGTGCGCGCCAGCCAGACCTCCATATCCTTGATTAAAAGGGCGGGGTCGTAGCCGATCTGGGTATCACGAATCAAAGCCACCGCCTGACGCAGATGATCAGCAATGGTGTCACCCGAGGCGCCCAGCACCGTGATGAAACGACGCTCGACACTTTCTGCCTTGTTTTTTTCCTGCGCAGCCAACCTGAGTGCAGCAGCCAGAGTACGATCTGGTTCGTATTTCGAATGGCACGCGAAAAGGCCTGCCACGAGGTAGCGCGCGCGTCTTCTCGAATCGCCGCTTTCCCATGCGGGGTCAACAAAAGGCTCCACTGATGGGAAAACCGCAGGGTCTTCCCCGGGCGGCAGCGTCAGGCTTCGTCGCAGACGAGATAGTACAGGGGACTCATTGTTCGCGAGCGCCAGCAGATGCTGTTTTAACGCCTCAGAGTCACTTTGAACGTCTTGACCGGCAAGCGCCGCACCATAGAACTCGCGGCCCCAGCGCTGGCGCATCGCCTGCCACCGGTACTCTTTCCTGAAGGGATCTAGCCACAACGCGATATCTGCCATGAGCTGGACGTAATTAAAGCCGTAATCGTCTGACGCGAGCAGCGCTATGGCCTGGCGCAGGCGTACCGCAAGCTGCTGCTCGTCGGATTCCAGCAGAACGATAAAACGTTGCTCTATGCTCGGATTGTGTCGCTCGCGCCAAAGCGCGCCGAAGGCTTCGGCAAGCGTGGTACCTGATTGTTTCGGATGATTCGCGTAAAGACCTGCGATGAGATACAGCGCCTGTCGATACGGGTCGTCCACGTCGCGCTCTGTGCCTACGAAACGCTCGACAATCGCCACCGCGTTTGGATCTTCGCCGATCGGCTGCGCCAGGCTATGGCGTAGCCGGGCAATGGCTCCCCGATTTTTTTCATTCAGCGCTTCGAGATAAGCGACGAATTTGCCTGCATGGGAGGTCATGGCTTTTCTCCTGCGGCGGGGACTGGCTTGGGCGCATATTTGGTGAGCAGACCCAGCAGGCGCGGATAGTACCGGGCTTCTGCGCGCAGTCCGCGCGGCGTGCTGCCCAACCCCGCAACCACATCGCGCCAGCCACGTTGGGCCGCGTCACGCAGTACAGCATTCCAGTGACCTGTTGCAGCTTCGAATTCGTCAGCGGCAAGCTTTGCCATCAGCGTGGACAAGGCACGCTCTGCGGTTGCGAAATAGGTGGGCACCAGTGGCCCGGCCGCCAGCAAGCTTTGAGCGCGGGCCTTTGTCTCCTTGTTCTCCGGATCCGGCATGCTATCGGCGAGCATCGCGCCTGCGAGCGCTCGCAACGCCTTGTAGAGCGCTTCGGCATCCGCCACTTTCTCTTGGAGAGTTTCGGAGCGGTCAGGGTCGACCATCAGGCTGGCGGGCAGCACGACCTGCTCCATACGCCAGCGCAGCAGTTTGGCCTGATCACTGGCCAACCCGGCCACCAACAGCGGCTGATAGCGGTTTGAGCCGGGCCCCAGTGCTTGATGCAGACTTGCGGCGTACGCGATGACCGCTGCGGGACGCTGGTTTTCAGTTACGGTCGCAGGCCCGGGAACGAGCGCGGGTAAATCGCGCCACGTCGCACGACCCTCCGTAAAGCTGATGCGCACGGGGCCGTTGTGACCGGGCCGAAAGCTGGCCATTGGGTCGGGCTGGGTCTCACTGTCGCCCAGGGCCAACCCGGCTCCGAAACGCAGCCAGCGAATATTGCCGTTGTCTTCTCGCTTGAACAGCACAGCTCGACTCTGGCGCGTGTAGCGATCGTTCGGTCCCGTGGCGAAGACCGGCTCACCGGCGAGCTGTTTCTCGGTGAGCGGTTCGCGCTCCCAGCTGGGGAGATCCGACTCCGCGTTCGAGCGGCGCCCATCCGGGTGAAGCCCCAGCGCGATCGTCTCTGCAAGCGTCTGGCCCAAGGGGATAACCGCCGCCGTATTGGCCAGTGCACCGGCCTTGTCCGAACCACGAAACACCTTGACCAGCCCGCCGGGCGTGAATTGCAGAAACCCGAGCAGCGTGTTCAACGCCTGGGCCGGTGTGACTTCTGCCGGCTCGCTGTCATAGGCGTGGTCGAACACCACGGGCGTATTGCCGGTCGCGCTCGCCAACGATATTTGCGCCACGCTCTTGAGTTTATCGCGGGTGGGCCCGGCCATATCCAGAACGGCCGCCTGCATGAACGGGTGGGTATCGTGAAACAGCCAGAAACGCTCTTGCCAGTGCTCAAGATACGCGCGTATCGCATCGACGGGCAGACCGCTTCGGTACCACTCGGCCCGCTCGGACTCTCGCCAACGCCCTTGCGCCATGGTGAGGGCACGATGAGTGATCGCCAGCAGTAACCGGTATTGCGCCACGACACTCGGCGGTGCGGTGTCGGCCAACGCCACGATTTCTTGGCTACGCTCGAACGTTTCGAGCAGCCCCATTGAGGTAACCGTGCCATCTGTTAGGCGGACAGACAACCAAGGTTCTCGGAGCAGGTCATAGGCCGGAATAGGAAGTTCAGCCCACGCCAAAGTACTATCGCTCGTGTCTGTCATATATTCCCCTGTACAGATACAACCCTGACGACCAAACTTTGATTAATAATAGGCCTTTAAAAATCTATTCGTAACCTCGACGATTGGCTTATAGTCGAGCGCTCGAATCAAGCCCAGATAAACCGAATAGCCCTTCTACTTACGCGCGAATTGCTCAACTTCTCCACATAAGTGCGGCCGACAAGGGAAAAAGCTTTTTCTCCTCACTTCTCACCCGCTGCGTAAACGAGTCCCAGAGCCGAATCCAGATAGAGCGACTGCCCACCTAATTCGCAGTGGCTCTCTACCATAGGCATGGGGTGGAGATGTCGCAGCAACGGGTGATCTGCAAACGCCAAAGGCAGTTCACTCTGCTGGCAATGCAGCACGACCGACTTGCGCGATACGCGCAGCTGACGGGTATAGAGGCGGCGTGCGACATCGTCGGAGGGTATTTGCGCTGGATCGATGGCCGTACCGTCTACCGTCCACGCACCGTCGATCACATCGATCGGCACAAGAGTCACCGAATCCGGGCCCAGCCGGGTCACGTTACGCATGCCCTCTTCATCATCACCGCCGAACGGCTTGTTCTGGTAGGCGCGGGCCGGCTCATCCTCCGGGTCGAGCGAGATATCGATCGCCAATTGGTGCTTGCCCTTCTCGACCCCAAGATGCGCGCCGTAGGATTCGATCTCTAAAAAGTCTCGAATCTGTTCGCTGATCGAGGTCGACAACTCCGGAAAGCTGTAGACATGTTGGACGAGCACATCGATATCGGTCGGTAACTGCAGCGTTTCCCGTTCGCGTAGACAGGCCCAGGTATGCCCCAGCACGAGTGGGTCATAGACATATTCCCAGGCGGTTTCCTTGAGCGACGGCAAACGATCGTAATGCAGTCCTGCAATCCAGAAGCGTGCCTGCACGTGCGCGGCCGGTCGCTCCCGGTCATGACGATGCATGCGGCCAGCCCGCTGTAGCAGCAAATCGATGGGTGCGAGATCGCTCAACATGAAGTCGAAGTCCAGATCTAGCGATTGCTCGGCCACTTGCGTGGCGATCAGCACTCCCTTTCCCGGCCGAGTCCCGTCATCAACACTTGCTGATTCGCCAAAAAGAGTGAGCACGCGCTTTTCGATTTCTGCACGCTGATCTGCGGGAAACCGTGCATGAAACAGTACTATCTCAGTGCCGTTTTCTTTTGCGTGCGATTTCAGCAATTGGAACAGTTGCTGAGCACGATCGACGGTATTGACGATCACCGCGCCGCAACCGCCCTCTTCGAGCAACGCGATCGTCTGGTCCTTGATAGTCTCCAACGACTCGTCGAGGCCATGCAGGGTAATGGGGGCCTGCGGCCGGCTTTCGAACGTCTCGCAGCGAATCGGATGTGCGTCGATTTTCGTTAGGCGCGGATAATTAGTTTCCGGCACTTCCTGTGGATCGGCACCCCAGGCCCGCACCAGTCGATCGCGCTTGCTTTTTGGCAGGGTCGCGCTCATGAGTACGACCGAGCTCCCCATGGCCTTGAGCCAACGTACAAGTGCCTCGATCAACACGCTGGTATAGGTGTCATAGGCGTGCACTTCATCCAGCACGACCACGCGGTTCGCCAACCCCCACAACCGCACAAAATGATGTTTAGCATTGAGTACCCCGAGCAGCGCTTGGTCGACCGTGCCCACACCGTACGGCGCCAGCAATGGCCGACGCCGCTGGGAAAACCAGACCGAGGCCGAGACGGTCTCCTGCTTGTCGTGCGCGATGCCGCGCAAATGACGCAGCTGCTCGCTCATTGCCGCACCACCATGGACAAGCTTCACGGTCGTGGTGTCGTCGAAAGCCTTCAAAAACGCCTGGGTGCGGTCGAAAAGCGCATTACCGGTCGCCTGGGTGGGCAAGGCAACATAAAGTCCGCGATGCGCGTTCGCAGCTTGCAAACGCAGATAAGCCAGGTAGGCCAACTCGGTCTTGCCCTCGCCCATCGGTGCTTCAACAAGCAGCAAGGTAGGCCCACGCGCGTCTTGAAGCAGCGCCTCACCGACCTGCTGCAACGGGCGCGGTGCCGTCGGTTTGCCGCGGATACGGCCAAGCAGGGTCTCCGTCTTGATAGATTCAGTCAAAAGCTGGCGAAACTGCGGCCAACCGGCATTCGCCAATGCAACCACAGCGAGCGAGCGTGCGTGCTCGTAGTACTCGTGCAGGTCGTCATGACGCTCGCCGAGCGCGAACCACTCCACATTGGACGCGATCCAATCTGCGGTACTGGTCAAACCGGCCAGCCAGTTCACCGCGACCAGATCCAGGTCCTCGTGACTCGGACACCCTTGAGGATTCAGCGTCTGCCAGTACACATCGAGTATCTCGCGACGCGCTCTTGCCCACTCGGGAGGCTCGCCTACAGGCCGCCCACGCCCTGTCTCATCCGCGCGAAAATGGCGGCCGTGATGGGCAGCGATCGCCTGCACGACCGCCCGCACCCACCCCCATGGCGCCCGTGTCAGCTCGCTGAGCGGCTCTGCCAGAAGGGCTGCGGTGGCCAGTGAATGATTGCTGCGCGCTTCTGCCCGGCCCGGGAAAACAAGACCTGCAGCTTGAGCACGCGCGTGGCCTACCGGCCACTTGAGCACGAAGCCCGGTATGGCCTTACCAAAATCGTGCAATCCGGCAATGGCAGCGATCCAACGAATACAGCCTTCCTGCGGCAGACCAAGCGCTTGACTGGCCCAGCTCAGGCTTTTCTGTGATTCTCGTTCGAGCAGCGTTTCCACCACTGCAGCCACGTCCAGCATGTGCGCTAAAAGATTATGCCCAGGCCCCTCAATGGCGCTTTTCGACCATAGACTTCGCGCAGCTACTGACAGGCTGGAAAAACTATCTACTGGCATGATTTTCACGCCCCCTTTCTGCGCGTCGGCTTGTGTAGCGCCTAAAGGATTCGCCTTGCGACTTGGCCATATACTCAGCACCTCCTGGAAGGCGTGAGAGAGCTTGACGTGGTCGTGCAGGCCAGCAGATGGCAAGCATCTCCCGCCTGCCCCGGCAGGGCCTTGCCGGCATAGCGGTGATAGACCGGCAAACGTGAAGATCGAGTCGGCATGGCCAGAACATTCTCCCTTGATCAGGATGACAGCCACGCTCGCTCAGTAAAATTAGCGAACTGACCAAAACCGACGATAGCGTGTCTACAAGTTGAAGGGAAGGTCCAAAACGACCGTTGGGTGAACGCGTTGCGTCATCATGAAAAAACCCGCTCTCGGTCGAGAGCGGGTTTTCCATTTGGCCTGCGGCTTCAGCGTCGCCACATCAATACGCCTGCCTCTTTGAGCCAGGCTATTCGTTACGCGTGGGTCAGCTTTTCCAACGCCGCCGAGGCAATGAACGCAGAGCGGCTTTTGATACCGTGAGTACTAACGTACTTGTCGATCTGGCGGATGACGTGGCCTGGCAACGTCACATTCACCTTTTCGGTTTTGCCGAGGTAGGGCGTGATATCAATGTCGATAATCCCCCAGCCGTACCCCTCGAACTCCGGATTTTTACGATGCTCCGCAATGCTGCGGGGCATAGGAATATCTTTATTTTCGTTGGCTAATTCTTCCAGCTGGATATGGGCCACTTCCACCGCCATTTCATAGGCGTGTTCGGTCGTGTCACCTGCTGTCACAGCCCCGGGAATATCCGGAATGACGATACCGGTGGCGGTGCGCTCATCGCCCCATTCGATAGCAATCGGATATTGCATGATCTACCTCCTGAACGCCCGGGCTACCTGAGCCCCGCGAGTTTCCTGATATTGTGGATAGTGCCCTTGGGCAAATCCTTTTTCGGATGAGGAACGGGCACGCTGCCGGGTTTGGTAGGGTGCTTGAATACGTGGTGGCTCCCGCTAACACGGTCTAGATACCACCCATCGGCCTCCATCTCCTTGATTACATCCTTGCTTTTCACCCTTTTCCCTTGTTCGTACATGATCAATAAAATATAACTCCAGGGTTATAAATTTTCAAATATTGATAACCCCAGGCGCATATTTTTATCCCAAAACAGTCTTAAAAAGGATATTCCGTCGATGTATCAGCCGAGGGTCATCGGAGTATCAGCTTGATCGCCAGCCGCGGTGTGCACCGCCTTAATTAGTCAGCAAACGCTCCCGGGAAATTGGTTCATCCCCGTGCCGGCGGGGAGCGGCAGTTTTGCACTGCCCTTTGAAAACCCGAAGCCGGTTCATCCCCACGCCTGTGGGGAACGGAAGGTGATGGTTTCGGAGATGGCGCGCAGCACCGGTTCATCCCCGCGCCTGCGGGGAACGGGCGCTTCAGTTGCGCGGCCAGATCGCTGAGCGCGGTTCATCCCCACGCCTGTGGGGAACGGAGCGTTTTCGTGCCGTTGCCGTGAACCACGTACGGTTCATCCCCACGCCTGTGGGGAACGGACGTTATCGAGTACAAGGGCATGCGCCCCCCGCGGTTCATCCCCACGCCTGTGGGGAACGGCCCGGCATTGCAAGACTCACAGATACCGCACGCGGTTCATCCCCACGCCTGTGGGGAACGGCAGCGCTGATCCTTGACGATCACCTCAATCAGCGGTTCATCCCCACGCCTGTGGGGAACGGAAAACCGATCCGGTATATGAAGAGCTAGACAAGCGGTTCATCCCCACGCCTGTGGGGAACGGGTCGTGGTCATGAGGCTAACCTCCTCCCGTGAAGGTTCATCCCCACGCCTGTGGGGAACGGACCGGGAAGAAATGGCGAAGATACGCCAAGCGCGGTTCATCCCCACGCCTGTGGGGAACGGTTGGATTAGGGGTATAGCGTGCGCTGGCTCTGCGGTTCATCCCCACGCCTGTGGGGAACGGCGTAGGATTGTAAAAATTCAGACTGGCCGGGTCGGTTCATCCCCACGCCTGTGGGGAACGGTTCTGCTTCCTGCGCTTTGCGCTTATAGATGGCGGTTCATCCCCACGCCTGTGGGGAACGGTCGTTGATGACGTACTGGCTACCCTGTTCAGTCGGTTCATCCCCACGCCTGTGGGGAACGGCTAGGCGTTTCCAGCCTCGGCGCTCAAGCGACTGGTTCATCCCCACGCCTGTGGGGAACGGGTCCCGCTGACGACGCAAAACCTCGAGGAATTCGGTTCATCCCCACGCCTGTGGGGAACGGTCAATGCGCGCCAGCTCGTCTTCGTGCTGCTGCGGTTCATCCCCACGCCTGTGGGGAACGGGGGTATGGGCAGCATGAGCACTCACTCCAGCGCGGTTCATCCCCACGCCTGTGGGGAACGGGACTGGCGATGAAAAACGTAAGACCATGGGCGCGGTTCATCCCCACGCCTGTGGGGAACGGTCGGAGCATTAGGGCATCGCGACGTTTACGCACGGTTCATCCCCACGCCTGTGGGGAACGGGCGCACGCCAACGACAACACCGACCCGGACGACGGTTCATCCCCACGCCTGTGGGGAACGGACCCATGTTGGAAAGACCGCTGTCGCTGCCGGCGGTTCATCCCCACGCCTGTGGGGAACGGACTCCAATAGCTATTAGCTGGGTTTCTACAGCCGGTTCATCCCCACGCCTGTGGGGAACGGGAAGATTGACACAGCTACGCCGTACTTACGGCCGGTTCATCCCCACGCCTGTGGGGAACGGCTTCCCGAGTTCGTCGAAGACGCCATGGCCGACGGTTCATCCCCACGCCTGTGGGGAACGGACGGCCCCGTCTATTTTGTTGTGGCTGCCCTGCGGTTCATCCCCACGCCTGTGGGGAACGGGTGCCGCGCTTGACTGTTCACGACGAGCTTGACGGTTCATCCCCACGCCTGTGGGGAACGGTTTGCTTGGGATGAATACTACGTGATGGAGTGCGGTTCATCCCCACGCCTGTGGGGAACGGGGGTATGGGCAGCATGAGCACTCACTCCAGCGCGGTTCATCCCCACGCCTGTGGGGAACGGTAATCTAAGGAGAGTTTCATGCAAAGAAAAAACGGTTCATCCCCACGCCTGTGGGGAACGGGATCTTGGCAATAACCAGGCTGCCATTAATGGCGGTTCATCCCCACGCCTGTGGGGAACGGCAGATCCATGCCATCCAACGCATCCAAGATCGCGGTTCATCCCCACGCCTGTGGGGAACGGTATGTGTGGGATTCGTTTTTCAAGATGGAGTGCGGTTCATCCCCACGCCTGTGGGGAACGGGGCGTCTGGGGCAGCTGGTGAACGTTATCCGTCGGTTCATCCCCACGCCTGTGGGGAACGGTGGTTGTTGAGGTGGATGGCCGTCTATCCGTGCGGTTCATCCCCACGCCTGTGGGGAACGGGCGATGCGGGACACCGACCAGTTATAGGCATCTGGTTCATCCCCACGCCTGTGGGGAACGGGCAATGGCCAGGGCATGTCTTTATGTTTCATGCGGTTCATCCCCACGCCTGTGGGGAACGGCAAGGCTCAGCAAGAACGCAGAGCAAAACGCTCGGTTCATCCCCACGCCTGTGGGGAACGGCAAACCGAGGCATAACATGGCGCTCAAAATCACGGTTCATCCCCACGCCTGTGGGGAACGGGTGCGTTCGAATTTCCGATATTGTTTCATGATCGGTTCATCCCCACGCCTGTGGGGAACGGGATACGTGATTAGTTCCAAAACGACCGTGACGCGGTTCATCCCCACGCCTGTGGGGAACGGCTGGCTGGCTATTCATGGGCCGCTTCCGGAAGCGGTTCATCCCCACGCCTGTGGGGAACGGGTTTGGGGGTGACGCCGGCGGAGTACCAGCGACGGTTCATCCCCACGCCTGTGGGGAACGGTCTAATTGTAGATGACTGTTCTGCAAGATAAAAATAGGCAGTAGAAAATCCACCAGCGATTTAGGTCAATTTTTGATCAGTACAATATTATTAAAGAACATAAAAATCAAAACGTTGCAGAAACCTGTAAAAATTGCACCAAGCCTCGTTCGAAGGTATGAGTATGCATCGTTTTCATAATAGAGGCTTCTCTTATGGTATGCGCATTCGCCAACGGCGGGTTACTCGTGCAGAACGCTCGTCAGGCGTGCTTATTAGCTGATTCCGACATTTTCACACAAGCGATGCCCGCGACTCCCCCACCATCTCGCCAGCCAGCTCCCCCACCGTGCGTACCGCGGTTTCGATTGCTGGCGTCAGAGTAAACGCGTAGTTGAGCCGTAAACACTGGCGAAACTTGCCGGAGGCGGAAAACAGCGAGCCGGGGGCGACATGCACGTTATGCCGGGCCAGGCGCTCGTTCAGGCGCACGCAGTCTACCGCGGCAGGAAGCTCCACCCACAGCAGAAAGCTGCCTTGGGGGTAGCTGATGCCTGTGCCTTCGGGAAAGTAGCGCTGCACCCAGCCAATCATCACATCGCGCTGGCGCTGATACTGGCGAATAGCCACGCGCAGATGACGTTCGTAGTGCCCTTTGGCGACGAACTCGGCTACCGCCCGTTGCGGGAGCGTGGCCGATGCGCCGGTGGAGACGTACTTCATGTGCAGCGCTTGATCCCGATAGCGCCCCGGTGCCATCCACCCGACCCGTAATCCCGGCCCCAGCGTCTTGGAAAAACCGCTGCACAGCAGTACCCGCCCGTCGTCATCGAAGGATTTAATGGTGGGCGGCCGGGGCTGAGTGAACGACAGGTCGCCATAGATATCGTCTTCGATAATCGCGACGTCAAAGCGCTGGGCGAGCTGCACCAGGGCACGTTTGCGCGCGGGTGGCATGGTATAGCCCAGCGGATTGTTGAAGGTCGGCGTTACCTGAATGGCGCGGATCGGCCACTGCTCCAGGGCAAGCTCGAGCGCTTCCAGGCTGATGCCGGTTTGCGGGTCGGTGGGAATTTCCAGGGCCTTCAGGCCGCTGGCCTTCAATATCTGCATGGTGCCGTAGAAGCTGGGTGAATCGACCGCGACCACGTCGCCGGGCTGAGTCAACAAGCGCAGCGCGATGGAGAGCGCCTCCTGGCAGCCCGTGGTGATCAGAATGTCGTCCGGGTGAAGCAGGCAGCCTGATGCCACGGCAAGCTTGGCCACCTGCTGGCGCAGTTCGGGGCTGCCGCTCAGCTTGTCGTAATTGAAGCCGTGCAGATCGGCACTTCGATGCAGCCCGCCAAGGATCTTCGACAGCGGCTTGAGCGACGCATACTCGAGGTTGGGCACGCCGCGCCCCAGCAAAAGCCGGTTGTCGTCGCGCTGGGTGGCGACAAGCTCCAGCACCTGATCCCACTGGGAAATGTCCAGCGGCCGCTGGGCCGGGCGCGATATCGAGGGCAGCACCGATGGCGCCCGGCCAGGCAGCACGAAGTAGCCCGACTTGGGCCGCGACTCGATCAGTGTGGCATCCATCAGCTGACGATACGCCTCCTGCGCGGTCGAGATACTGACCTCCATCTCCTGGCAGACGGCGCGAATGGAAGGCAGACGATCACCCGGGCGGTAGATACCGTGCTCGATACGCTCGCGCAATACAGCGGCGACCTTTTCATAGCGCGTCATGGCGCTTCCTCCCGTGGCGCCATACAGTTGATGGCTGAAATGAGCATACAGCGGCGCAACATGGCTTATCTGTATCTCTAAAATAGCCAATCCTATATCTGTATCATGAATCGCGCACTGAGTAATCTGAAATGGCCCATCACCGGAGAGATCACCATGCCCCGTTTCAGCCTTGCTCAGCTTCGCTATCGGCTGCGCTGCTACCGCGAATGCCGCCGTAGCCGCCGCCAGTTACTGACACTCGATGACCGGCTGCTCAAGGATATCGGTATCAGCCGCGCCCAGGCCCGTCAGGAGAGTCGAAAAACCTTCTGGCAACACACAACGTTCAACAAGGAGCAGCCATGAACCGCGCCGAGTACTACCTGCTGGATGTATTCACCGACACGCCGTTTGCCGGCAATCAACTGGCGGTCTTTCTGGAAGCCGACGGCCTTGAAACCGCCACCATGCAGGCCGTGGCCCGTGAGCTCAACCTGGCGGAAACGGTATTTCTCGGCGCGGCAAGGGCGGCCAATCACTACCCGATGCGCATCTTCACGCCGACACAGGAGCTCGACTTTGCCGGCCACCCCACCGTAGGCACCGCGCAGCTGCTGGCCGAGCTTGGTCTGGCAAGCCGCGAGCAGACGCTGATTCTCCAGCCGCCGGTCGGCAAGCTGCCTATCAACTTCGCGGGCAACAAAGCCACCTTCACTACCGCGCGGCCCGCGAGTATCAGCCCAAGCACGCTGGATACATCCCGCGCTGCGACACTACTTGGGCTGCAACGCCATCAGGTCGTCGGCATGCCCGTCATTTCTTCCTGTGGGTTGGCTTTCCACTTGATTGAACTTGATGATCTCGCGGCCTTGCAAAACATACACATATCCGGGACCGAGTGGGCCAACACGGTGACGCCCAGCGGTGCCGAGCAGGTATACCTGTATGTGGCCGAGTCATCGGGCGGTGCAGAAACCGTGCTTCGCAGCCGTATGTTCTCAAGAGAGCATGGTCTGTGCGAAGACCCGGCCACCGGCAGCGCTGCGGCGGCGCTGAGCGGTTACCTGGCTACTACGGGAGATGCCCGGCGCTGGGTCATTCATCAAGGAGTGGAGATGGGCCGGCCGAGCGTCATTGAAACTGCCATGGCTAACGGGCTGGTTCAGGTCGGTGGCAATGCCGTGCTGGTGGGCAAGGGTGAGATTTATCTACAAGACTAATGCCACCTTACCCACTCGCTTAAACCGTTACGATTGCTTTCAGGATCACAGAAATACGCAGCGCAGGATGAAGACCCGGTTCCTGGAAAGCCGGGCTTTAAAGCACTACTTCAAACCCTTCGAACTTCGGCGGGCCCAAGTAAATACCTTCCGGCGACTTGGCCCCCGCATGCGCCTTGCGAAACGCTTCCGACTGGGTCCAGGCGCGAAAGGCGTCTTCCGACTCCCACACGCTGTGAGAGATGAACACGGTGTGATCCTCCTGCTTGTCGCCCTGAAGCATCTGGAACTGCTTGAAGCCCGGCACTTCATTCAGGTGCGAGTCGCGGTTGCGCCACACATCTAGAAAATCCTCTTCGCGGCCCGGGGCGATACGGAAACGGTTCATGGCGATATACATGGGCTTGCTCCTTTGGGGATGGTGACAGTGCAACGCTTGATGGTAACGTCGTCACTCGGGCACGGATAGCCCAGGAGGCGACATGGCAAAGACCGGCATTCAGGTGGTTTGGTTCAAGCGCGACCTGCGCGTTCACGACCATGCGCCGCTTTCCCATGCCGCCGCGGCGGGGACGGTGCTGCCCGTCTTTGCCATCGAACCCAGCCAGTGGCAGGCGCCGGATAGCGCGCTTCGCCACTGGCAGTTTGCCGCCGACTCGCTCATTGACCTGTCCCATGCCCTGAAAGAGCGAGGGCTGCCCCTGTGTCTCTGGCAGGGCGGCATCATTGATCTCTTGAACGCCTTGAAAGCACATTACGGCACGCTGGTGCTTCACTCCCACGAGGAAACCGGCAATGCCTGGAGCTTTGCCCGTGACCTTGAGGTCAAGGCGTGGTGCCAAGCGCATCAAACCCCATGGCACGAAGCGCGCCAGCACGGCGTTGTGCGCGGATTGACCTCTCGCGTGGCGGACCGCGGCGCCTGGGAAGCCCAGTGGGAAGCGCTGATGACCGCGCCGACCTGCCAGGCCCCGCAGAACGCACGAGTAGCCCAGGGCTGGGAAGCCTTTCACCATGTCGAAGCCGACGAGCTTCACGGGCTGACGCTCGGGTTCGACGCCACGCCCTGCCCCGAGCGCCAGCCCGGGGGCCGTCAGGCGGGCCGGGCGCTGTGGCACAGTTTCATCACCCAGCGCGGGCGGCGCTATCGCGGCTCGATCTCCAAGCCGTTGCTGGCCGAGGCGTTCGGATCAAGGCTTTCGCCGCACTTGGCCTGGGGCACGCTCTCCATGCGCGAAGTGGTTCAGTCGCTGCGCCGTCAGCGCAGGAAGCACGCTGATGACTCCGCCTGGGGCCGCTCACTGCGCGCCCTTGCCTCGCGGCTTCACTGGCACTGCCACTTCATTCAAAAGCTCGAGAGCGAGCCGGGTATGGAATCGCACACCCTGCACCCGGCGCTACGCGGCCTGCGCGAACGCGATGCCGAGCACCCCAACCTGATCGCCTGGAAACAGGGCCAGACCGGCGTGCCGCTGGTGGATGCCTGTATGCGCTGCCTGGTTCATACCGGCTGGATCAACTTTCGCATGCGCGCCATGCTGATCTCGCACGCCACCTTTGGCCTCGGGCTGCACTGGCATGAGCCCGCCCTGCATCTGGCGCGGCTGTTCACCGATTTTGAGCCCGGCATTCACTACCCGCAGGTGCAGATGCAGGCCGGCGCGACCGGCACCAACGCGCTGCGGGTCTACAACCCGATCAAGCAGGCCGAGGACAACGACCCGAGCGGCGAATTCGTCGCCCGCTGGGTGCCGGAGCTGACCGTGCTGCCCGTCGAGTGGCGCACCACGCCCTGGGCGCTGCCGGAAAGCCTGCAAACGCGCTTCGGCTTTCAGCCCGGCGAACATTACCCGCAGCCGTTTGATTTCGAGTCTGAGGCGCGCCGCTGGAAAAAGACCCTGCATGAGCGGCGGCAAACGCCGGAGGCGCGTAAAGCGAGCAAGGCCATTCTGGATAAACTCGCCAGCCAGCGCCGCCCGCCGGGGCGACGCTCCAAACCGAAAAAACCCGCCAATCGCCAGCAGCTTTCGCTGTTTGACGAGGGCGGGTTAGATGATGCTTAGAAGGGTATCAGCCAAGCGCTTCCAGAGAGGCTTCGATAATACCCAAGCCCTCTTCCAGCACCTCACTCGATACCGTCAGCGGCACCAGAATGCGGATCGCGTTGCCGTAGAAGCCGCAGGAGAGCAGGATCAAGCCTTGCTCGCGCGCCTTGGCGCAGAGTTTGCCGGTCAGGGCGGCGTCGGGCTTGCCGTTTTCATCCAGAAGCTCGAAGGCGGCCATGGCGCCCAGCTGGCGGCCGTGGGCCACGGCGGGGAACCGCTCTTCCCACACGCCAAAGCGCTCGGCGAGCATCCGGCCCATCTGTTCACTGCGGGCCAGGATATTCTCTTCCTCGATCACCTCGATGACCGCCAGCGCTGCCGCACAGGAGAGCGGGTTGCCGCTGTAGGTGCCGCCGAGCGAATTGGGGCCGGAAGCGTCCATCACCTTGGCGGTGCCGACGACAGCAGAGAGCGGCATGCCGTTGGCCAGGCTCTTGGCGGTGGTGAGAATGTCCGCTTCGATGCCGCTGTGTTCCAGCGCAAACAGCTTGCCGGTACGCGCGAAGCCGGACTGCACTTCGTCGGCGATCAGCAGAATGCCGTGCTCGTCGCACAGGGCGCGTAGCGCCTGCAGGTACTCGGGGGAGGCGATGTAAAAACCACCCTCGCCCTGCACCGGCTCGATCACGATAGCCGCGGTGCGGTGCGGGGCGATATCGGTCTTGAACAGGGTGCGAATGGCGTCCAGGGATGCCTCTTCGCTGATGCCGTGCAGCGGGTTCGGGAACGGCGCGCGGAACACGTCGCCCGGCATCGGGCCGAAGTCGTTCTTGTAAGGCAGCACCTTGCCGGTCATGGCGAGCGTCATCATGGTGCGGCCGTGAAAGGCGCCGTCGAAGGTGATGATGCCGGTGCGGCCGGTGGCGGCGCGGGCAATCTTAACGGCGTTTTCCAGCGCTTCGGCACCGGTATTGACCAGCATCGCCTTGCGCTCGGGGCCGCGTACCGGCGTCAGCTCGCAGAGCTTCTGGCACAGCTGCACGTAGGGCGCGTAGGAGATCACCGCCGCGCTGGTGTGCATCACCTTCTTGAGCTGCGCTTCTACGGCGGCCACGATTTTCGGGTGGCGGTGACCCAGGTTCAAGACACCGATGCCGCCGGCGAAATCGATCCAGCGCTTGCCGTCGGCATCCCAGATTTCCGCGTTTTCCGCACGCTCGGCAAACTGGGTGGTCGGGGTGGCGGCGCCGTTGGCGACAAAACGGTTCTTGAGTTCGTTCAGTTCGTGATTGGTCATCATCAGTATCCTAAAGCCCGCCAACGCAGACGTATTTGAGTTCGGTAAATTCATCGAGGCCGTGGTGGGAGCCTTCGCGGCCAAGGCCGGACTCCTTCACGCCGCCAAAGGGCGCGAGTTCGGTCGAGATCAAGCCTTCATTAACGCCGACCATGCCGTACTCGAGCTGCTCCATGGTGCGCCAGATGCGCCGGTAGTCGGTGGCGTAGAAGTAGGCCGCCAGACCAAACGGCGTATCGTTGGCCATGGCGATGGCTTCTTCGTCGTGCTTGAAGCGGAACACCGGCGCCACCGGGCCGAAGGTTTCCTCATCGGCCACGGCCATGGCGGTCGTCACGTCCGCCAGCACCGTGGGCGTGAAGAAGCGCTCGCCGGCTTCATGGGGCTTGCCGCCGCACAGCACACGCGCCCCTTTGCCCTGGGCGTCATCCACATGGCGCTGCACCTTGTCGACCGCGGCCTGGTTGATCAGCGGGCCGATGGTGCTTCCCTCGGCCAGGCCATCCCCCACCTTCAGGGCGCTGACGCGCTGGGTGAGCTTCTCGACGAACGTATCGTAAATGCCGTCCTGGACCAGAAAACGGTTGGTGCACACGCAGGTCTGGCCCGCGTTGCGGAACTTGGAGGCGATGGCGCCATCCACCGCGGCGTCTACATCGGCGTCGTCGAACACAATGAACGGCGCGTTGCCGCCCAGCTCCATGGCGGTTTTCTTGACCGTGCTGGCGCACTGGGCGAGCAGGCGCTTGCCCACCGGCGTGGAGCCGGTGAACGACACCTTGCGCACGCGCGGGTCAGTGGTCAGCACCTCGCCCACCTCGGCCGGTTTCGAGGCCGTGACCACATTGATGGTGCCGGCGGGCAGGCCGGCTTCCAGCGCCAGGTACGCCGCCGCCAGCGCGGTCAGGGGCGTGGCCTCGGCGGGCTTGATCACCACGGTACAGCCGGCGGCCAACGCCGGGGCGCACTTGCGGGTAATCATCGCCAGAGGGAAGTTCCAGGGCGTGATGGCGGCCACCACGCCCACCGGCTCGCGCAGCACCAGCAGGCGCTTGTCGGCGCCGTGGCTGGGCAGGGTTTCACCGGCCATGCGCTTGGCTTCCTCGGCGAAGAACTCGATGAACGAGGCGCCGTAGGTCACCTCACCCTTGGCCTCGGCCAGCGGCTTGCCTTGCTCCAGGGTCATCAGGCGTGCGAGATCATCAGCGTGCTCGGTAATCAGCTCGAACCAGCGGCGCAGGATTTTTGCGCGCTCCTTGACCGGCGTGGCGCGCCAGGCGCTGCCTGCCGCATAAGCGGCGGCCACGGCGTCGCGGGTGTCATCGGCGCCAAGCTCCGCCACGCGGGCGATGGTCTCGCCGGTGGCGGGGTTATCCACGGCAAAGGTTTCTTTTCCGGTGCGCCACTCGCCGCCTACCAGGGCGGGGACGGCTTCGTGCAACCACTGTTCGATAAAGCTCATGCAATGCTCCTGTGAATGTCGTAGACGGCTTACAGATCCGCCATCATGTGTTGGTCGCTATAGGCGCGGCCGTAGGTACGCAGCGCGTGGATATACAGCACCACGCCCAGTACCGACCAGCCAGCGAAGATGCTCCACTCAGCGCCGCTTAGCGCCGCCGGGCTACCCGGCAGGTAGAGGCAAGCCATGCCGAAGGAAAGAACGATGGCCAGGGTGCCGCACAGCTTGCCATGGCGAATACGGAACGGACGCGGCATGTCCGGCTCGCGAACACGCAGTACCATGAAGGAGATCGCGACAAACAGGTACGCGATCACGATGCCCAGGCCGCCTGCGTTAACGATCCAGACCAGCGCCGGACGGCCGAAGAACGGTGCGATGCAGGAGAGAAAGCCCATCAGGAAGATGGCGTTGGTGGGCGTCTTGTAGCGCGGGTGCAGCTTGCCAAAGGGGGCAGGCAGCATGCCGGCCTTGGCCAGCGCATAAATGGCCCGCGAGCCGCCGATATAGAACGCGTTCCAGCTGGTGACGATGCCGGCGATACCCGCGACGATCATCAGGTTGCTGGCCCAGGAGGCGTTGAACAGCGCGCCCATGGCGTCCGGCACGCTCAGGGAGCTTGCGGCAAGTTCAGAGCTGTCAAGCGCCAGGCTGGTGGCCAGAATGATCAGCGCATACCACACCACGGCCAGAATGACCGAGAGCATCAGCACCTTGCCAATCGCCTTGTAAGGCAGGTTGATCTCTTCGGCGGCCTGGGGGATGACATCAAATCCCACAAACAGGAACGGCACCATGACCAGCACCGCGATGATGCCCGCCATCATGCCGCCTTCGTTATGGGCGAACAGCGGCATCATGTTGATGGTTTCACCTTCGAACAGGGAGCCTGTCACGAACATCACGCCGACCAGCAGAATCAACCCGGTAACCACCTTTTGCAGCAGCGCGGCGGTGGTCACGCCAAAGTAGTTGATCAGCATCATGACAAGCGACCCGCCCACGCCTACGGCCACCCAGGTGGCTTTGACTTCCCAGCCGGCAATGGTCCAGAGATGGCCAACGGCGTAGTTGGGCGCCAGGTGCTCGATCACCGTCGGCAGGGCCACGGCCTCAAAGGCGACCACGCTCAAATAGCCGAGAATGATGGCCCAGGTGCATAAGAAGGAGGGCAGATGGCCCAGCGCCCGGTAGCTGTATACGTGCTCGCCGCCCACCTTGGGCATGGCGGAGGCAAGCTCGGCGTAGGTCAGACCCACCAGCACGATGGCCAGGCCACCCACGATAAAGGCTAGAATAGCGCCCAGGCTGCCAGCGGACTGGATGGCCGTTCCGGTAAGAACGATCCAGCCCCAGCCGATCATGGCGCCAAACGCGAGCGCCAGCACGTCGCCGCGGGCCAACACCCGGACGAGCTTGTCTTGTTCAGAGGAGGAGGTGGTCATGGCAAAGTGTCCTGCAGGTTATTGGATGTTGTCATTGGCGCTCTGTGGCGCGGTATCCTGTTGCCGATTAAACGGTACTTAAACACGCTAGCAGGAAGGGCAGGGAACGCGTATGTACCACTTTTGTGTTTGACTAGACCACTTTTTATCTGCACTAAAATAGTGCAAAAGAGCATCAGCTAAGCGCTTGATAATGCGCACTGCAGGCCTCTCCTACGGGCCAAAAGGAGTTCCAGGTGGATCGTGAACAGGTCCTGCACCAACTTGAACAGCTTTATGCACTCCAGCCCGAGCGGCTGAGCAAGCAGGTGCGTATCGAGCAGGCACTCCGCTACGCCATTACCCAGCAGTGGCCTTCCGGACTGCGCCTGCCCTCCCACCGTCGCCTGGCCGAAGCGCTGGGCGTGGCGCGCCAGACCCTGGCCCTGGCCGTAGGTACGCTGCTGGATGAGGCCCTGCTGAAGACGGCGCATGGCCAGGGCACCTGGACGCACAAGCCCACTGCCCTTACCCTGCCATCGACTCACGACAAGCCGCTTTCCAGGCGCGCCCAGAAAGTGCTTCAGGGGCCCGGCGCCAGCCTGATTCAAAGCGGCGCCTTTGTGCCCGGCATTCCGGATATCGCTCAGTTTCCGATGCGCAAGTGGCGTCAGCTGTATGCCAGCGTCACGGTGCCGCAAAATGCGCTGCTGCTCTCTTACTCCACCGGCGGCTACGGGCCGCTGAAGCGCGCGATACGTGACTTTCTCGAGCGCTGGCGCAATATCCGCTGCGATATCGAGCAGATCATCATTACTGACGGCACCCATAACGGCATCGAACTGTGCGCCATGGCGCTGGCTGACGTCGGCGATACGGTAGCCATGGAGTCGCCCTGTTACTGGGGGGCGCGCAATGTGTTTACCGCCACGGGGCTGAACGTCGAGATGCTGGCCTGGCAGCCAGGCGCAGGCCATACCCTGCCCGACGCGCCGGGCACCGTGCAGCTGGCCTACCTCACCGGCTCCCATCACTATCCGCTTAGCGTGCCGACCAGCGTGCACGACAAGCAGCGCCTGTGTGACGCTCTTTCACCCGCCTATATTCTGGAAGATGACTACGAGTTCAGCCGCGACGACTACCCCAACCTGCTGTTCGATGCGCAGTCCGAGCGTCATTTACTGGTTGGCTCGTTTTCCAAGATGATGTTTCCCGGACTGCGGCTGGGGTATCTGGTGGTGCCCCGCCAGTTGGCCGGGCCGATGAACCGGCTGCGCAGCGAGCTGTTTCGTGAGGGTCGCATGCTGGACCAGGCCGTGCTGGCCCAGTTCATTTTCGATGGCGACCTGGACGCCTGGTGTCGGCGCATTCAGCGCGACTACCTGGGCCGCCAGCAGGTCATGCACGACCAGCTGCGCGCGCTGCCGTTTATACGGCGCATTTCGCCGCCCAGCGGAGCGATCAGCCTGTGCATCGAATTCGAGTCGCACATCAACGATGTGCAGCTTGCCCAGGCGCTGTTGAAAGAGCATTTGATCGTTCGCCCCTTAAGCCCGGTATGCGCCACCCACGACCCGCGCTCGGGTCTGGTGATGGGCGTGGGCATGCTCTCCGGCGAAACACTGGCGCGTGAGGCCCAGCGGCTGCGCCGCTGCCTGGAAAACCTGTTACGCTTGACGCCAACAAGAAGCTGATTTCAACAAGCTAGCCGTTATCCACAAGGACATTTACATGCCCCGCCCTGTTGATAGTTTTCATGCCGCACCCTTTTCCTGGTGGATAACCCTGCGCGCATGGGGGCTGACTGGCGCGGTACTGCTGCTGTCGGGTTGCGCCGTCTTTGCCCCCAGCCCGCCGCAGGATCAGAGCAATATCTGCGAAATCTTCCGTGAGCAGCCCACCTGGTACGACTACGCACGGGAGTCTCAGGACAAATGGGGCACCTCGATCGCTACCCAGATGGCGTTCATTCAGCAGGAGTCCTCCTTCAAGAGCCACGTTCGCCCCGACCGCAAATACTACCTTGGCTTCATTCCCGGCCCCCGCCCCTCCTCGGCCAAGGGCTATGCCCAGGCCCAAGACCCGGTATGGGGCGAGTACCGCGACCAGGCCGGCAGCCTGTTTGCCCGGCGTACCAGCATGAAACACGCCACCGACTTCATCGGCTGGTACAACCGCCGCTCTCAACAGCAGGCGGGCATCTCGCTGACCAACCCCGAGCACCTTTACTACGCCTACCACGAAGGCGCCGGCGGCTATCGGCGCGGCACCTACCGCAATAAACCCCACGTATTGCGCGCCGGCCAGCAGATTGCCACCCGTACAAGCCGCTACCAGGCCCAGCTCAACGCCTGCGAAGCGGAGTTTCAGTGTCGCCGCTTCTATCAGGTCTGGCCCTTCTGTCGTCGTTGATACCTTAGCTAACAAGAAGCGCGCCTATGTCGTTACTGATCGGATTCAGCCTTGTTGTGGTGGTATTCTTCACCTCCCTGCTTTCGGGCATCTTTGGCATGGCGGGTGGGCTGGTACTGCTGTGGTTCCTGCTGCTGGTGTTTCCGGCGGGGGCGGCCATGGCCGTGCATGGCGTTATCCAGCTCACCGCCAACGCTTCACGGGCCTGGCTTTCGCGGCGCTTTATCGTCTGGCGTATCGTGGTGTTCATGCTGTTGGGGGTACTGAGCGCGGCAGGCTTGCTGCTGCTGTTCAATTACTCGCCCAATGCCACCGTGGTATCGCTTTTAATCGGCCTGATGCCCATTCTGGTCTGGCTGCCCAAGCGCTGGTTTCACCTTGATGCCAACCGCGCAAGCCATGCGGTGTGCTGCGGCCTGGCCTCGGGGGGCCTGACCATTGCGGCAGGCGTTTCCGGCCCGCTGATCGATATCTTCTTTGTGCGCTCGCGCATGGACCGCCGCCAGGTGGTGGCCACCAAGGCGATGATTCAGGTATGCGCCCACACCATCAAGATTCTGTTCTACCTTGGCTCGGCGCTTTCACTCGGCGCGGGTGAGTGGGGCATCGTTCTGCTGGCCGCGCCCTTTGCCATGCTGGGCACTCAGGCGGGCAACCGCATTCTGCACCGTCTGACCGATGCCAACTTTCGCACCTGGACACGCTGGATCGTGACCGCCATCGGGGCTTTCTATTTCACTCAAGGGCTTGTGCTGCTCTACCAGTAAACGGTCAGCCTGCCGATAGTCTTTATATTGACACGCCGATTGGCTGCCGCTATCGTCTAAAGATGGAAATGAGAACCAATTTCTTTTAGCGACGTTCAGCAGGATAGCCCCATGACCAGTGAGCAGCGCCAGCTTCGCCAGACCCTTGTGTTTCTGCGCACCTCATTTGAGGCGATTCAGCACTCGATTGCCGGGCGCCTGGACGACCCGCTACCCTGCTGGCTGGATACCGCCATGCTCGCGATGCTGGCCCGTGAACTTGGCCGCTGCGGCCAGGAAGCCAAACCGCTGTTTAGCGCGCCTGCGGTGGAACAGATCCAGATAGCCTCCCGGCAGTGTGAGTTGCTGCTCAAGCAGTGCCCCGGCGTGCTCAACAGCGCCGTTTGCTACCGCCAGCTGGCGGCAATCATGCTGCCGCTCACCAGCGCCATCGGGCAGATCGATACGCCTGCCAAGCGGCGCTGGCCGTGGCAGCGGGCCTGACATAATCCACACTTCCTATTCGACCCCGCCTTATTCAAGGCGGGGTTTTAGTTTGCTTCGCGCAGATCAATACGCAATCGACAGCCAAAGGCATTGATTGAAACAGTCAATTGGCGGTTAGTAGTAAACTGGTCTATTCTAATTTTTATCGTTATCCAATCGCATAAAAGGAGTTTGCTGAATGGCTTTTGAAACGCTTTTTCAACCGATCGAACTGGGCAGCCTGTCCATTCCCAATCGTGTCATCATGGCACCGCTGACCCGTGCCCGCACGCCGGACAGCGTCCCGGGCAAGCTGCAGGAAGCCTACTACGGCCAGCGCGCCGGTTCGGGCCTGATCATCTCTGAGGCGACCAATATTTCCCCTACTGCCCGTGGCTATGTCTACACGCCGGGCATCTGGACCGATGAGCAGGAGGCCGGCTGGCAGCGGGTAGTGAATGCCGTACACGCCAAGGGCGGCCGGATTGCCATGCAGCTGTGGCACGTTGGGCGCGTTTCCCATGAAATGGTTCAACCCGACGGCCAGAAGCCGGTCGCGCCCAGTGCACTGAAAGGCGAAGGCGCCCAGTGTTTCGTCGAGTTCGAGGACGGCAGTGCCGGCCAGCACCCCACCAGCACGCCGCGAGCGCTGGAAACCGACGAGATTCCGGGCATCGTGGACGACTACCGCCAAGCCGCCGTTCGCGCCAAGCGCGCCGGTTTTGACATGGTGGAAGTACACGCGGCCAATGCCTACCTGCTCAACCAGTTCCTGGCCACCGGCACCAACCAGCGTACCGACCAGTACGGCGGCTCCGTGGAAAACCGCGCGCGCTTCCCGCTGGAAGTGGTGGACGCGGTGATCGAGGTATACGGTGCCGACCGCGTGGGCATTCGCCTGACGCCGTTCATCGAAATTTTCGGCCTGACCGACGATGAGCCTGAGGCGATGTCGTTCTATCTCGCCGACGAGCTTGCCAAGCGCGGCCTTGCGTATATCCACCTCAACGAGCCCAACTGGGCCGGCGGTGACAATCAGTTCCCCGACGGCTTTCGTGAGCAGATGCGCAAGCGTTTCAACGGCAGCCTCATCTACTGCGGCCATTACGACGCCGCAAAAGGCGAAGCCCTGCTCAAAAGCGGCAACGGCGATCTCGTCGCCTACGGCCGCCCGTATATCGCCAATCCGGATCTGGCCGAGCGCTTCCTCGCGAACGCATCGCTCAACGAGCCGGACCACGACACCTTCTACGGTGGCGACGAGAAAGGCTACACCGACTATCCGTTCATGGATAACGGCTTTGATCGCATAGGCTAAGCGTGGCTGGCGTTTGATGGTTCAATGCTAGAGAAGCACTACTTCGGTAGTGCTTTTTTTGTGCCTTGATAAAGGTAAAGGCTGGTAGGCTATGAGGATGCAACTATACGGTTAAGTAGCGCCAAACAGCTAACTAGATAAGGATTTCAAGAACATGGATCGCACGACTGCCATTCTGATGCTGGCATTGCTATCGCTTCTATTGGGGGGAGGAGCGGCCGCGATATTCATTTACGTCGTTGTTCCATGGCGGCGGCGGCGTGCAAAAGACAAGGCAGCTAAATTAGCGGCACTATCTTCCAAGACTGACAACGCCGTTGAGCCACCCGAAGACGATACCCCTGCGCCGGCCAAACCCGCCGCCAAGGTTTCGCAACATTCGCTGTTCATCATCTTTGCCGAGCCGGGGCCCGGCACCGAGCAAACGCTGGCCCAGTGGCTTGAGCGAATCAACGCTCACTACGATCCGCTGAAAAAGGTGTTTCTGGTCGCCGGGCAGCAGCCCGCCAACCCGATCACGATCGCCAATGCCTTTCTGCCGGGTGAGCTGCCTGACCTGTTTCGTGACGAGCGCCTTGAGGACAACATCAAGGGTATCAGCCTGATCGTCAAGCCGCCGCTGCGTAAGCGCCGCAATCAGCAGATGATTGCCTTTGTGGCGCTTGCCAAAGAGGCGGCAACGCTGTTCAACGCCGACGTGCTGGACACCCAGCATCAGAACGCCAGCGAAGAGACCTATACCCAGATTATCGGCTAGGCGTTACGCCACGCCTTGGCTACGCAGATAGTCATCGTAGCTGCCGCTGAAATCCACAATGCCGTCAGGCTGCATATCGATGATGCGCGTGGCCAGGGAGGAGACGAACTCGCGGTCGTGGCTGACGAATAAAAGCGTGCCCGGGTAGTTCTCGAGCGCCAGGTTGAGCGCCTCGATGGATTCCATGTCCAGGTGGTTGGTGGGTTCGTCCATCAACAGCACGTTGGGGTTGGTCAGGGTGAGCTTGCCAAACAGCATGCGCCCCTGCTCACCGCCGGAAATCACCTTTACCGACTTTCCGATATCGTCGCTGGAGAACAGCATCCGGCCCAGCGCCCCGCGCACTACCTGCTCACCGCCCTGGGTCCACTGCGACATCCACTCGAACAGCGTGGCATCCACGGCAAAGTCATCGGCGTGGTCCTGGGCAAACACGCCAAGCTCCGCCGCATCCGTCCATTTCACTTCGCCCTTGTCAGGACGCAGGTCGCCGGCCAGGGTTTTCAGCAGAGTGGTCTTGCCGATACCGTTGGGGCCGATGATCGCGATACGCTCGCCGGCCTCGACCCCCATGGAGAAACGCTCGAACAGCGGTGCATTGCCGTCGTACCCCTTGGTGATCGAATCGACATTCACCGCGTTACGGTGAATCTTCTTGTTCTGGTCAAAACGGATGAACGGGCTGACGCGGCTTGAGGGCTTGATGTCCTCGAGCTTGATCTTGTCGATCTGACGAGCGCGCGAGGTCGCCTGCTTGGCCTTGGAAGCGTTGGCCGAGAAACGGCTCACGAACTGCTGCAGCTCGGCGATCTGGGCCTTCTTCTTGGCGTTGTCCGAGTGCTGACGCTCGCGGGCGGCGGTGGCCGCGGTCATGTAGTCATCGTAGTTGCCCGGGAACAGGGTAATCTCGCCGTAGTCCAGATCTGCCATGTGGGTGCACACGCTGTTCAGGAAGTGACGGTCGTGAGAGATGATGATCATGGTGCTGCTGCGCGCAGTCAAAATGTCTTCGAGCCAGCGGATGGTGTTGATATCCAGGTGGTTGGTCGGCTCGTCGAGCAGCAGGACATCAGGGTCGGAGAACAGCGCCTGGGCCAACAGTACACGCAGCTTCCAGCCCGGCGCCACCTCACTCATCGGCCCGGTATGCTGCTCGATGGGGATGCCCAGGCCCAGCAGCAGCTCGCCCGCGCGGGATTCAGCGGTATAGCCGTCAAGTTCGGCAAAGCGCACTTCCAGGTCGGCGACCGCCATGCCGTCCGCTTCGCTCATTTCCGGCAGGCTGTAGATGCGCTCGCGCTCGGCGGCCACTTTCCACAGTTCGGTATTGCCCATGATCACGGTGTCGATGACGCGCTCGTTCTCGTAGGCGAACTGATCCTGGCGCAGCTTGCCCAGGCGCGTGCTGCTGTCCAGCATGACCTGGCCGGATGACGGCTCAAGCTCGCCGCCCAGAATCTTCATGAAGGTCGACTTGCCGCAACCGTTGGCGCCAATCAGACCGTAGCGATTGCCGTTGTTGAATTTGACGGAAACGTTTTCAAACAGGGGCTTGGCCCCGAACTGCATGGTGATATTGGCGGTTGCGATCAAGATAAAGACCCTGGTTGGCGTGATGATTGCGCGTACAAAGGCCCGCGATTCTACGCGCTCTTGGGCGTGGTTACACCTATCGCCTAGCGGGGAGCCTCCTCTAGCGCGGCAAGCTCCAGCAGAAAGCGTTCGTCATCAACTGCTTGGCAAAACCGCGAGTGCAGAATATCGGCAATACCTGAATGCTCGCCCACCAGTTTTGAACTCACGACCTCAAGCGCCGGATGGCGCTCGGCAGCGGCCTGGCAGATCTCGGCGATATCGCCGCCCTCCCCGGCATGGCGGCCCGGTGACAGAAACAGCATGGCCAGCACCACCGGCCCGCGGAACTCGGGTCTGTCCAGCAGATGCTCCAGCAGCGGCTCGTTGAAGCGGTACGCATCGCCCTCACGGCGCTCCATGGAGGCCGCCGCCACGCAGGCAACCTCATCGCCCAGCAGAACACTCAACTGCCCGGCCAGCCGGTTGCGCACGGCGGTCACTTCAGGAATCGGACTGCCGTGATCCACCAGAGCAACGCGGGGCTTCGTACCCGGAACAAGCTGTTCACGCACGTTATCCGCCAGTAGCCGGGCCAGGCGCAGATCATTGCCCCCCAGCTCATCGACCAGGGGCATGGCAACGCGCACCCGCACCTGAGGGAAGCGCGCCTGCAGAGTGGCCATCCGCTCGGGCAGGTAGCCGGTCAACGCGCGGCTCGCGCCAAAGAAGAACGGCACGATCACAAGCTCGGTCGCCCCGGCTTCGGCGTACTGCTCGGCCAGCGGGCCAAGGGTCGTGGCGGCGTCACCGCCAAGCTGCTCGGGGGGAATCTTGTTGGAGTGCAGAAGCGAGGCAGCCAGTACCGGTTCATTCAGCTTTTGCGACAGCGCTGCCGCCACCCGGCGCAGGTTGAGCGTAGCCGCCGGGCGCAGCGAGCCGTTATCTACCAGAAAAATCGCGCGCATGTCCGCTCCAGGAGAAAGTGATGGGGCATGTTACCATGGGCTTTTCACCACGTTCACGGTGACCACGTTGATTGACACCACCGCCATCAACCAGCAGCGCAACCAGTTTGCGCAGCACGCCGATATCTGGCTGTTCGGCTATGGCTCACTGATCTGGAAAGCTGACTTTGCTTATCTGGAAAGGCGCAGCGCCTATATTAGCGGCTGGGAGCGCCGCTTCTGGCAGGGCTCTCACGACCATCGCGGAACGCCAGAAGCGCCAGGGCGGGTAGTCACGCTGACGCCGGTGGCCGGCGCCATCTGCCACGGCATGGCTTACCGCATTACCCCGGAAACCCTGGCGCCACTGGACCATCGCGAGAAGAACGGCTATCTGCGAGAAATTACCTCGATGCACTTTGCTGACGGCAGCGATGCCCAGGGGCTGGTGTATATGGCCACCGAAGATAACCCGGCGTTTCTAGGCCCGGCGCCGCTTGAAGCCATGGCGCGCCAGATCGCCCGCGCCGAAGGCCCCAGCGGCCCTAACCGCGACTATCTGTTGAACCTGGCAAGCGCGCTGCGTGATCTAGAGGTCGAGGATGCGCATATCTTTGCGCTCGAGGAGCAGCTTCAGCGCCTTTAGACGCCTTACCAGTAGCGCGGGTAGCGGCGGTGGCGGGCCAGGTTGTTGACCAGTATGGCGATCACCAGCATCACGACACTGCCCATGCCGATGGGCAGCAGCGGATACCACCAGCCCAACTGATGCACGCTGGCCCCGCCGCCTACGGCAATCAACGCCGCCGCAGCACCAGGCGGGTGTACCGTATGAGTGAGCTGCATCACCAGAATCGACAGCGACACCGCAAGCGACATGGAGAGCGGCGTGGCCCCCAACCACTGAAAACAGCCTACGCCAATGCACGCCGAGAGCACGCTGCCAAACAGGACGTGGCTGGGCTGGGCGAAAGGGCTTTCCGGCGCGGCGTAGATGAGTACCGATGTGGCGCCAAACGAACCCACGATCAGCAGCTGTTGCGAAAGCCACGCGGAGCTTAGCCAGCAGATAACCGCCATCCCGGTGAAAGCGCCCACCCATGACCAGACAGCATCCTGCCAGCCTACACGAGCACGCTGAATACGCTCGCCACGCATCTTGCCCAGATAAGTTTTCATCTCGCCCACTTTGCACTAAAGAAGTGCGAATGATGGCAAATTGCACCAAATAGGCAAATGATAAATGGTCATACTCTTATGAGCGGGCTTCAGGCGCTGGCAGGGCACGCTAACTATCCTCGGTCATACAGATACTTAGCGCGCTTATTTATAAAACGGTGCTGGGGCGGGGCTACATCATCAGCCAGGAAAGTATGAACAGCGCAATGAGCGTCTTGACGATTCCGCCCAGAATGGAGCCGCGTAGAAACGACTTGATTCCCCCCCAGAGCACCAGAAGCCCGATCACCAGTATCGCGATACTCAAGAACGAATCGTTGATCCCCAGCGACCGGGTCAGCCCATCGGTGAAATCGCCAAACGCACCAAAGAAATTGGTGAAGATGCCCAGAAGAAACTCCACTACCGCGCGAATGACATCGCCAATCGTGGAGCCCGCTCGGTCAAAAAATCCGTTTTCCTGCATGCAAGTGTCTCAGCTCGGCTGTCGTGTTGTTGTGCATTGTCGGCTAAAACCCGGCGGGGGGCAAAGCAAAGCGCTACTGGCAAACCCATTCAGGAATGCGCTTTCTCAACAGCGGGCATGCATACGCGTTCGATATACCCGCGCACGACAAGCCTTCATTAAACACGCCCAAACAGGCTACATTAGGGCTTCGCTACTTGCCTATCTCAAAGGAGTCATCGCGATGCCTAGCGTTTTAATTACCGGTGCTACTTCAGGCTTTGGTAAAGCCGCCGCCATGCGTTTTGCCAAGGCTGGCTGGTCACTGATTCTGACCGGCCGCCGGGAAGAGCGTTTGAAGGCCCTGGAAAGCGAGCTTTCCCAGCACGTGCCGGTGCTCACCCTGACGCTGGATGTTCGTGACAGCGAGGCGGTCAGCAAGGCACTGGGCGAACTACCGGAACCGTTCTTGCCGCTTACCTGCCTGATCAACAATGCAGGCCTGGCGCTGGCCCCGGAGCCTTCCCAGAAAGTCGATCTGAAAGACTGGCACACCATGATCGACACCAACATCACCGGCCTTGTGAACGTGACCCACGCCGCCCTGCCGCTGCTGCTGGCACAAGGCGAAGGCGCCAGCATTCTCAATCTGGGGTCGGTGGCAGGCCAGTGGCCCTACCCGGGCGGGCACGTTTACGGCGCCTCCAAGGCCTTCGTTCAGCAGTTTGGCTACAACCTGCGCTGTGATCTGCTGGGCACCGGTGTGCGGGTTACCGACCTTGCCCCGGGCATGGCGGAAACCGAGTTCACGCTGGTGCGCACCAAAGGTAACCAGGAAGCCTCTGACGCGCTTTACCGGGGTACCACGCCCTTGCAGGCCGAGGATATCGCCGAACAGCTTTACTACCTGGCCACACTGCCGGCGCATATCAATATCAACCGTCTGGAAATCATGCCCGTACGCCAGGCGTGGTCAGCGTTTGCGGTCGACCGCGACGCCAATTAAGCCGTTCTCCTGCAACCCTTTCTGAACCCGCTGCGCGGTCAGCTGCGCGGCGGGCTCTGCGTCTTGACCCTGCTGTATCCCGCCAGGTTTCAACCCTGCACCTTCACCCTATGTCTAATCCGCCTCTATTGACCTGCATATCGTAAACCTCTATTTGTTGTATATAACAAAGCAGATGATGAATTTCTCTAACGTCCATCCAGAGGTCGATGTGCATGAATGTGAACATGACGTTTCTTCAAGGACTACTCTCCAATATCAGTACACGCACACGCCTGCTGGGCAACGCTTCGAATACCGTGAAGGGAAGCGCGGCCCACCTTCACGCCCTCGCTTCGGCCTGCGAAGCGCTGATGCAGCGCGGCGGTGAAGCCTCCCAGATCATGACCGCCCAGCGTGCCCTGACCCACTACCAGCAGCTAGATCAGAAAGAGCAGCTGGCTTTTTTCAACCTGCTGGCCGATGAGTATGCCGCCGACCCTCAGGCCATTCATGCCGCCTACCAGGCCTATGCTGAATCGGAAGACAATGCCGCGCTGGAAACGCTGTTCAACGCCTGTGAGCCGCGCCGTCAGGACCTTCTGCGACGCTTGAACCTGTGCCCGGGCGGTACGTTCGAGCTTCTCAAGATGCGTGCCGACCTGCTCAAGCAGTTGCGCCAAGCGCCGGAGCTCTCCGCACTCAACGGCGATTTCTCGCACCTGTTCAACTCCTGGTTCAACCGCGGATTTCTGGTACTGGAGAGCATCGACTGGAACACGCCCGCCGCCGTGCTCGAAAAGCTGATTCACTACGAAGCGGTGCATGCCATCAGCGACTGGCGCGACCTGCGACGGCGTCTCGACCCCGACGACCGCCGCTGCTACGCCTTTTTCCACCCGGCCACGGGTGACGAGCCGCTGATCTTCGTGGAAGTTGCGCTCTGCAAGGGAATTCCCGATAACGTGCAGCGCATACTGGAACACGGCGAAGAGGTGCCGCTGGATGAAGCCGACACTGCCGTGTTCTACAGCATCAGCAACTGCCAGGCGGGGCTGAAGGGCGTCTCCTTCGGCAACTTCCTGATCAAGCAGGTGGTGCAGGAGCTGAGCCGCGAGCTTCCCCAGCTCAAGAATTTCGTCACTCTTTCACCGGTGCCGGGCTTTGCCGAGTGGCTTGCCGAGCAGCGAGAGGCCCAGTCCGTCACGCTTTCCACGCCGCTGCAAGGCTTTATCGACTCGCCCGAGACCCCTGAGCTGCCCGCCGCAGCCCACAAGGAGTTCATGCGCCTGGCCGCCTATTATCTGGTGGAAGCCAAGCACAAGAGCGGTCAGCCGCTTAATCCGGTGGCTCGCTTCCACCTGGGTAACGGCGCCAGCCTGCACCGGATGAACTGGCTGGCCGACACATCGTCCAAAGGCATACAGCAGGCGCACGGGCTGATGGTCAACTATCTGTATCAGCTGGATCGCATCGAGCAGAACCACGAGGCCTATACCCGCGACAACAGCGTGGTGTGCGCCAATGATATCCGCCGCCTGGCAGGCCAGGCCGAGCAGTACTTCAGTGCCGAAGCGAGCGCTTGAAAACGCTGTCTGTTTTCAGGGTATCGCTTTCAACGTACCGCGTTTAAAACACCGCTTTTTAAAGACTGTTTTAAAATAACAAGGAATCTCCCATGAACCACAACCTCTATCTAACGTTCTACCCACACTTCGAGCGCCAGCCCAACAAGGTGCTGATGGATACGCTGGACGGCAAGCGCTACCGCTATGGCGATGTGCTCGCCACCAGCCGCCAGCTTGCAAGCGTGCTGCTGGAACTCGGCGTAAGCCCCGGCGACCGAGTCGCGGTGCAGGTCGATAAAAGCCCTGAAATCGTCATGCTCTATCTTGCCTGCCTGCAGGTAGGGGCGGTTTATCTGCCGCTCAATACGGCCTACACCGATAGCGAAATCCGCTACTTTCTGCAGGATGCCGAGCCGCACCTGTTTGTTTGCCGCCCGGGCGTATTTGAAGAGGCAAAAGCCAATGCGGCAGCCACCAGTGTTGCCCACGTAGAAAGCCTGGGTACCAACGCCGATGGCAGCCTGATGGACAAGGCCGCTAAAGCGCCGGAAAACGAATCGGTATGCGAAGTGGGTGAAGATGATCTGGCTGCGATTCTCTACACCTCAGGCACGACCGGGCGCTCCAAGGGCGCGATGCTGAGCCACAAGAACCTGGCCTCCAACAGCCAGGCGCTGAGCGAGGCGTGGCACTATACCGATCAGGATCACCTGATCCACGCGCTGCCCATCTTTCACACCCACGGGCTATTCGTGGCTTGCAATATCACGCTGATCAACGGCGCCTCGATGACGTTCCTGCCCAAGCTGGACGTCGATGAGCTGCTCGACCTGGTGCCTCACGCCAGCGTATTGATGGGCGTTCCCACCTTCTATACCCGCCTGCTGGATTCCAAGCGCCTCAACCGCGACGTGGTAGCCAACATGCGCCTGTTCATTTCAGGCTCGGCGCCGCTGCTGGCCGAAACCCACGAGGCGTTCGAAGAGCGCACCGGCCACGCCATTCTCGAGCGCTACGGCATGACCGAAACCAACATGAACACCTCCAACCCTTATGACGGCAAGCGCCGCCCGGGCACGGTGGGCATGCCGCTACCCGGCGTAGAGGTACGCATCGCCGACCGTGAAAGCGGCAAGGCACTTGCCCAGGGCGAAACCGGCATGGTGGAAATGCGCGGGCCTAACGTGTTCCAGGGGTATTGGCGCATGCCGGAGAAAACCCAGGCCGAGTTTCGTGAAGACGGTTTCTTCATTACCGGCGATCTGGGGCTTATCGACGAGCACGGCTATCTGAACATTGTGGGCCGCGACAAGGATCTGGTGATCTCCGGCGGTTACAACGTCTATCCCAAAGAAGTAGAGCAGCTCATCGACGAACTGCCGGGCGTAGCCGAGTCGGCGGTGATTGGCGTTCCTCACGGTGACCTGGGCGAAGGCGTGGTCGCCGTCGTGGTGCCGGATGCCGCGCAAAGCGTGAGTGAGGCGCAGGTACTGGACGCCCTCAAGGACCAGCTTGCCCGCTACAAGCAGCCCAAGCGGGTCTTCTTTACCGAGGCATTGCCGCGTAACGTCATGGGTAAGGTACAGAAGAATCAGCTGCGCAGTACCTACACGGATACCTTTGCTCGGGAGGGAACCGCCGCCAACGCTTGATATCGAAATATCCGCAGGCGAGCCCATGCCCGCCTGCGGCCTGTCACCAACTCAGTGCCTGACAACAACGATAATATAGGAAAATCGCCATGGTAATTTACGGTGTAGCCCTCTTGGCAGGGTGCATGCTGGTAGGCCTGTGGGCCGGAGACGTGCTGGGCATGCTGCTCGGCGTGGAATCCAACGTGGGTGGGGTCGGCATCGCGATGCTGATGCTGATCTTTCTGGGCGGCTATCTGATGGACAAGAAAAAGATGCCCGCCAGTACCGAAAGCGGCATCACGTTCTGGAATGGCATGTACATTCCTATCGTGGTGGCCATGGCCGCCAGCCAGAACGTGGCCGCAGCGATTGATGGCGGCATGATTGCGCTGCTGGCAAGCCTGCTGGCGGTCGTGGCAAGCTTTGCGCTGGTGCCGTGTCTCAACCGTTTGGGTCGTGCCAAATCGGAAAAGCCCCGGCCGGAAAAGGATGAGCCCACCGCTCTGAAGCAGGATACGCGCCAACGCAAAAGCGCCTCCTCCCCCGTCAGCGCTCGCCCGCGCCATGCCCGCTAACCAGAGGCCGTCATCATGATCGAATCCTTTCTTACCCAACTTGAAAAACAGCACCTGATTGCCGCCTTTGCATTGGTAGGCGGCGCCATGTATCTCTCTTACCTGATCAGCGACAAGCTGACCCGGGGCCGCGTTCACGGCTCGGCCATTGCCATCATGGTAGGCCTGGCGCTGGCCTATTTCGGCGGTATCTATACCGGCGGCAGCAAGGGCCTTGCCGATATCAGCCTGTTTGCCGGGCTGGGGCTGATGGGCGGCGGCATGCTGCGCGACCTGGCCATTATCGCCACCGCCTATGGCGTGCGCTTTCAGGAAATTCGCGAAGCGGGTATCAGCGGCATCATCGCGCTGTTTCTGGGCGTCATTATCTCGTTTATCGCCGGTGTGGCCGTGGCGTATGCGTTTGGCTACCGCGACCCGGTGTCCCTGACCACCATTGGCGCCGGCACCGTCACCTATATCGTTGGCCCGATTGCCGGCGCCTCGATTGGTGCGCCTTCCGACATCATCGCGCTCTCGATTGCCGCCGGCCTGTTCAAGTCGATTCTGGTGATGATCCTGACCCCCATGGCCGCCCGTCACATCGGCCTGGACAACCCCCGCTCCGCCATGATCTTCGGCGGCCTGATGGGCACCACCAGCGGCGTGGCCGCAGGGCTTGCCGCCACCGACCCCAAGCTTGTGCCCTACGGCGCCATGACGGCCACCTTCTACACCGGCCTGGGCGCGCTGCTGGCGCCTTCGGTTCTGTATATCGCCGTACGAGCGGTGTTCTAAGTGCTTCTAAAGCGGCACCAGCACCTTTAACGCTGCCCGGCGCAGATGCCGGGTCAGCTCGGCCAGCAGGGTGCCGCCGTTGCGCCAGTAGTGCCAGTAAAGCGGTACATCGATAAAGCGCGTGGGGAACAGCTCGACAAGTTCTCCGCGCGAAAGCGGCCCCTCTACCTGAAGCTCCGGTACCAATCCCCACCCAAGCCCACTTTGCAGAAAGCGCACAAAGCCTTCGGAAGAGGGGCATAGGTGGTAGGCAAAATCCCCCTTCACTCCAAGTGCGTCCAGGTAGCGGTGCTGCAGCTGGTCGTCCACGCCAAACACGATGGCGGGTGCCTGCGCTAGCGTGCTTACGCTTGGCCCACCGGCAAAGTAGTGCGCCATATAAGCCGGACTTGCCAGCGCCCGATAACGCATGGCGCCCAGCAGCAACCCCTGCGCCCCCGCGACCGGATGTTCGGCCGCACAGATGCAGCCCGCCACTTCACCGGCCCGCATCCGCTTCAGGCCTACCTCCTGATCCTCAATCACCAGTTCCAGCAGCACATTATGCTGATGACAGAAGTCCTTCACCGCCTCTGCCCACCAGGTGGCGAGACTGTCGGCGTTGATGGCGACCCGTAAACGCTCGGGCCTGGCGCCTTCAAGCTCGGGTACCTGGGCCTGAAGATCGCGCTCCAGCAGGCGTACCTGCTGTACATGGTTGAGCAGGCGGCGGCCAAGGTCGGTTGGCGTAGGTGGCGCGGCCCGCACCAGTACCGGCTGGCCCACGCGCGCTTCCAGGAGCTTCACCCGTTGAGAAACGGCGGATTGAGATAAGCCCAGCGCGTTCGCCGCACGTTCAAAGCCGCCCTGCTCTACCACGGCTGCCAGCGCAGCCAACAGTTTGTAATCCAGCAATCACTTTTCCTTATAGGGCATCAGGAGTATTCGTTTTTCTTATCACGCTTATTTTAGCAAACTGCCTGCTTCAAGAGCCGTATTACGCCAATTCAAGGCTGACGATTAACGCACCCCCTATAGGAAAAACACGATGTGGCAGAGCTATGGTAACGGCCTTTTGGTGGCCATCGGGCTGATCATGGCGATTGGTGCTCAAAACGCCTTCGTGCTCGCACAAAGCCTGCGCCGCGAGCACCACGTGGCGGTCGCCCTGCTGTGTATCGTGTGTGATGCAGCGCTGATTACCGCCGGCGTATTTGGCCTGGCCCATGTTCTCACCCAAAGCCCGCTGCTGTTGGCACTTGCTCGATGGGGCGGCGCTGCGTTCCTGCTCTGGTACGCAAGCCAGGCACTATGGCGTGCCTGCCGTCCTCAGACGCTACAGACGGCTGAAGCCGCACCACGCTCACGGCGCGCGGTACTGTTGGCGGCACTGGCTGTCACGCTGCTCAATCCTCACGTGTATCTGGACACCGTACTACTGATTGGCTCGCTCGGCGCTCAGCAGCCCCTACCCGGCGCTTTCGCTCTCGGAGCTACCAGCGGTTCGATAATATGGTTCAGCGCCCTGGCACTGGGTGGCGCTTGGCTCGCGCCCTGGCTTGCCCGCCCACTTACCTGGCGATTGATCGATATCGGCGTTGCCCTCATGATGTTCAGCGTTGCCTTACAACTGCTCACAGCAGACATCTGATCGTTCAAGCATAGAAAGAAAGGCAGGAATATATCTCAAACAGGCTAGCTAATTAAAACTATAAAAAGAAACCTTAAGCAACAAAAAGAAACACTTTAAATGCATATTAAAATGTTTGCTCGCATAAATATTATTCATTTATTACATTGATAATAATTTTTGAAAACATCAGTAGAAAAAAGCATGGGCGTTAGCCAATGTCTTACAATCTTATCGTCGATTGCCTACATACTTCCCCGCTTTATTCTATAGACTGACTACCACCCTTGATAAAAACAATCGGGCTTAATAAAAACACATAAAACCATAATAACAATCCCTTATTTGCACTGCTTGAGACCGTCAGCGCGCTTAGGTAAGTCATCTCACAATTAATCAGCACGCTTTAGACTTGCTTCATCCAAGTGAACATCAACGCAAAGCGGGGATAACATGAAAGCTACCACCGAACTTTTGACCATTGGCGAACATCGCGTCCATGTCGAGCTGTATCAACAGCCATCCAATAAAGAAAGTATCATCATGGTGAATGGAGCCTTGGCAACGACTGCTTCCTTTACCAACTGCGTAAAGTATCTGCACAATGACTTGAATGTCATTCTTTTCGACCTGCCCTTTGCGGGCCAGTCCAAGCCGCATAACCCGGCAGGCGGAATTATTACCAAGGATGATGAAGTCAATATCCTGCTGGCGCTGATCGATCATTTTCAGCCAGATTCACTGCTCTCCGTCTCCTGGGGAGGCTATGCCGCCATGATGGCACTGGCGCAGTCACCTGCCTCCATCAAGCGCGCTGTACTGGCATCCTTTTCGACCCAGTTAAATGAGCCGATGCTCAATTACATTCATGGGGCGAGGCACAATATAGAAATTGGCGATGTCAAAACGGCAGCCAACCTGCTCAATGACGAAGTAGGCAAATATTTGCCACGACTTTTGAAGTACGTCAATTACCGCCATCTCTCCCGGCTGGATAAGCAGGAGCTCGCCCAGGTCTGTTTTCATATCGAGCAGATACTTTCGCTTGATGCCACTGACTATGAACAACTGCTGGGCGATATCAATATACCCACACTGTTTGTCAACGGTGAGCTTGATGAGTATACGACGCCCGAAGATGTTCGCGAAGCTGCCCACTATATGCAGCACTGTGCTTTTGAAACCGTACCCAACACCGGCCACTTCCTGGATATGGAACACCATAAAGCGCGGGCAGCCATGGAAGAAATTCTGCGTGGTTTCCTGACACCCGATGAGCGCAAGTACAAAGCGGCTTGAATATACTGAACATGAAACAAGCGCCAGTTTTAACCGTACCTCCGTGTTTAAACTGGCGCACTAGATTTTTTAGCCACTCCCCTTTCAGCATCAAGGAAAGCTTAGCCAAAGCCCCGCCATTTCCTCTTTCAGCAACAGACTTGGCCTGAGGAGCGCTCTGCTGCGCAGGCCCAGAAAATTTTAAAAAGTCGTTACCCAAGCTGCTATCCAGTAGAGAATATACAAGGCAGTCACTACGCTACAGCACAAGCCTGTGGCACCATGAGAGCTGCCATGGGCACTGACTGCTCAGGGCCAATCAAAGTGGCCTGTGAGAAGCTCGATTGATGAAAGAGAAAACACCCGGTAACGCGCAAGCTGAACAGGATATTCAGAACAGACCGATGACGCTGGTACGCGCCCTGTGGGTGGGTGTGGCGGCGTTGAGTTTTGGCGTTGGCGTGCTGGGTATATTCATTCCTTTATTACCCACCACCGAGTTCATGCTGGGTGCTGTTTACTGCGCTTCAAAAGGCTCACCGCGCTTTGAGGCGTGGATTCGCTCACGGCGCTACGTTGGGCCGCTTATTAAAAACTGGGAGTGCGAACGCGCAATCTCTCGGCGCGCCAAACTGGTGGCGGTCAGCATGATCGGTGCAAGCGCGCTGTTTATTCTGCTGCATCTGAGCAACGGCTGGCTGCGGTGGGTAATCGTCGCGATGTTGGCGGGGGTGGCTCTCTGGCTGGTAACCCGCCCCGAGCCTTCGGCCCGCGGTTAGGCACTTCCCATACAGGGCTTGCTGATTATTCAGGTGGTTATTGGCATCATGTGAATTGGAGCATACGTCAGCAGTCCAAGAGATTACGCCATGTCCTTAATACTTCCTGCCACGCTTACCCTTGATGAGCTGGCGCGCCTCTCATCCCCGCTTCCCGAGGTGGAACTGCTTGGTATCGACACGGGCTGGTATATCGTTCGCCTGCATCGACAGGAAACGGCAAGCCTGCTGGTGGATGAACGGGGAGAAACCCGGCGTTTCAGCGGCACACAATGGGTCAGCCGCGCACTGGCACCGCTGGGCTTTACTCATGGCACGCTGACCTGGTCTGAGGCTGCCGATGAAATGATTGGCAATCCGACACCACCTGTTTCTGCCCGGCAGCGCCTTGCTTACGGCGTTCGCGTAGCATTTGTTACCCGCCATTAGGGTTCGCCGATGCCTGAGCGCTGCTCTTGCTGCCGAGAATCAGCTGCGTAGCTTTTAGCCCACCCGACCGATAAGCTTCACAGTGAGCCATCAAGCGCTTCACGTGGTTGTGTCAAAAATCTGATTTTCCAAAGGATGGACTCCATGCGCGACGAAGAGAAATACACCACTACCGAGGAGCAGCTGCTGTATCTTCAAAAGCGGCTGGATGAAGAAGATACGGCCGCCTTGAACGAGCTGTTCAATGAACTCGATATTCTAGCGATTGCGCGCACTCTTGAGTCTTTCCCCGCCAAGACCCGCGACCGTCTATGGGTGTACATTCCTGACGCCTTGCTCGGTGAAGTGCTTGCCGAAGTCGATGAGGACATTCGCGGCGACTATATCGAGGGCCTGACCGCCAGCGACGTCGAACAGATCGTCAAAGGCCTGGATGCCCAGGAAGTCGCCGAGGTTCTCGATGTTGCCGACGACGAGATCAAGACCACCGTCTATGCCAGCCTCGATCAGGAAATTCGTGCCCAGGTCGAAAACCTCTATACCTATGAAGAGGACATGGTGGGCCGTTACATGGACCCGGAAACGGTCAATGTAAAGCAGGGTGTCTCACTTGAGGCGGTACAGCGCTACATTCGTATCCATCACCTTCTGGATGACGAGTCCCAGCAGATCATGATCACCGACAAGGATAAGCGCCTGCTGGGCACCCTGACGCTGATCGACCTGGTCAAGCAGGCTCAGGAGAGCATCGTTGATGAGTTCATGGACGATGCTCCTTACACGCTCAATGACCAGATGAAGGTAAGCGATGCCGCCGCCCTGCTGCGCTCCAAGGAGCTGCCTTTCGTGGCGGTGTGTAACAGCGACGGGCTGCTGGTGGGTCAGCTAAACGTCGCCGACGTGCTGGAAATTACCCAGGACGACGCGGACATGACGCTGAAGCACATGTCCGGGGTGAGCGATGAAGAGGAAGTGTTTACCCCTATTCTGCGCAGTGCCAAAAGCCGTGGCGTCTGGCTCGGGATCAACCTGCTGACCGCCTTCTTGGCAGCCTTTGTGATTGGGCGGTTTGAAGCCGTGCTGGATCAGATCGTGGCGCTTGCCATCTTGATGCCCGTCGTGGCCAGCATGGGCGGGATTGCGGGAAGCCAGACCCTGACAGTGGTCATACGCGGCCTGGCCCTTGGCCAGCTGGCGGGTAACAACAAGCAGTGGCTCTACAACAAGGAGCTGTGGGTCGGCATGAGCAACGGCCTGGTGTGGGCGCTGGTGGTCGGCGCGGTTTCCTATCTCTGGTTTGGCGACCCGCTCATTACCCTGGTGATTACGCTGGCGATCTTTATCAATATGAGCCTTGCCAACCTGTCCGGCGTGCTCATTCCGCTGGTGCTGAAAAGGCTGCAGATCGACCCGGCGTTATCCGGTGCGGTGATCTTGACCACGGTGACCGACGTGGTCGGTTTTCTGTCTTTTCTGGGGCTGGCGACGGTGATTATTCTGTAATCACGCCAGCTGATGCGCCCAGCCGATAGCAGGCTTGAGCTGCTATTCACCACGCGTATCGAGTAGAAAATGTCAGCGCCCAGCGGCGATAGGGTAAAATCCACACGTTTAACCGCTGCCCTTGGCGTTGAAATGTATCAGGAGGAAATATGACGGGGCCCAACGATACGCTCTATATGTCGCTCACCCATGAGCTGCCGGCGTTTCTAAGCAAATCACTGCTACAGTGCACACGCTTGCCCGCCATGCCCTCCGTTGCCCTTCGCGTGCTGGATATCGCCCGTGCACCTAAAGCGACGCTCAATGACTATGCCAAGGCGATCGAGAACGACCCGGCGCTTACGCTGCGCCTGATTGCCCTGGCCAACAGCGCCTACTACGCCCGCAGCACTGCCCGCGCCCAAACGTGCCTGGACGCCATGCAGCGCCTGGGGCTGAACGCAACGCTTGCGGTGATACTCGGGTTTACCCTGTTCAAGCATGCCCAGGGCGATGATCACCACAACCGCATGTGGCAGCGCTCCATCACCTCGGCACTGATTGCCCGCTACCTGGCCGAGCAGCTTTGCCCGGAAAGCAGCGGCACCGCCTTTACCCTGGCCCTGTTGCAGGATATCGGCATTTTGGCGCTTCAGGCGGCCTATCCTGAGGAGGCCGACGCCCTGTACGCCGACGCCACGCTTTCCCACGGTGAAACAACCCAGGGTGAACGGGCACACTTCGGCTGCGACCACACGCTGGTGGGTGCCTGGCTTGCCGCCAAGTGGGGCATGCCCGACCCAACGGTCATGGCCATACGTGAAAGCCACGACAGTTTTTTGGTGAAGGATAAGCTGCTGCTGTGCGTGCGGCTCGCCGGCCCGATTGCAGATGCCTGGGTCTCCCGAAGCGCAGCGTCAAAACTTGCCGCCGTGCTGTATCAATTAAAAAGCGTAAGCCATACCAGCGCGCTGGAGCTGGATGATGTGCTGCATCATGTTCAGCAGCAAAGCGACATACTCGCCAATGCGTTAAGAATGACCGCCCCGGTCGAGGTAGACAGCACGACCCTGCTCAGCGAAGCCCACCAGCTGCTTTTCCAGCACACCTTGGCGCTGGGCACGCAGTTGGACGACCAGCAGCAGGCGCTAGCCTCGTTACGCTCCTCTGATGCAAACCAGCAAGTGCGTAGCCTGCGTGACGCCTCGCTCGCCATTCGCCGCTCGGGATTGGGCCGCAAAGCCGGGAAAATCTGATTCAGCCGTGACCATCAGGCCGCCAAGTGGCGGCCTGAGGCTGTTAGCTGTTCATGGCGTAGGGCAGGTAAAGCGCAATCGCGGGGAAAAAGTGCATCAGCGCGATGGCCAGCAGCATCAGCAAGAAAAACGGCAGCGTCGCCCGGGTGATGGTCAGAATATCCTTGCCGGTCAGCCCCTGAATCACAAACAGGTTGAACCCGACCGGTGGGGTAATCTGCGACATTTCCACGACCACCACCAGGTAGATACCAAACCAGATCAGATCAAACCCGGCGGCGTTGATTACCGGCATGATAACCGCGGTTACCAGCAGAATCAGCGAGATACCGTCCAGAAAGCAGCCCATGATCAGCAGCAGCAGCGTCAAGGCCACCAGCAGCATGGTGGGCGACAGGCCCATTTCGCCAATGGTACGGGCCAGCTGGATGGGCACCTGGGTAAAGCCCATGGCCGAGGTCAGAAACGATGCGCCGGCAATGATGAAGGCGATCATGCAGGCGGTGCGAATCGCGGCAAACAGCGAGCTCTTGAATATCTGGGCGGTAAAGTGGCCGTTCCAGCGGGCGATGGCCATGGAAAGCACGACCCCGACCGCTGCCGCTTCCGTTGGCGATGCCAGCCCGCCATAAATAGACGTGATGATGCCGCCAATCAGCACCAGAATCGGCGCCAGCGCCCAGGTATTGCGAAGCTTTTCGGCGAAGCTCATGGAGGACTCGTCCTCACCGGTAAGCCCGGCGCGATTGCCCTTGAGCAGTGCCCACAAGATCAGATAGGCCATGAACAGCGCCAGAATCATGAGGCCGGGCCCCACACCCGCCATGAAGAGCCGCGAAATCGACTGCTCGGTCACCACACCATAAACGATCAGCATGATGGAAGGCGGAATCAAGAGGCCGAGCGTCGAGGCACTGGCCAGCGTGCCGATCGCCATATTGCTGTCGTAGCCGCGCCGCTCAAGCTCCGGCAGGGTCATCTTGCCTACGGTGGCGCAAGTGGCGGCAGAAGAGCCGCATACCGCCGCAAACATGCCGCTACCGATGATATTGGTGTGCAGCAGCCGTCCCGGCAGGCGGTTCAACCAGGGCGAGATGCCGCGAAACATGTTGTCGGCAAGTCCGGAGCGAAAGAGTATTTCGCCCATCCAGATAAACATGGGCAGCGCGGTCAGGTCCCAGCCGTAGCTGGCGCCCCAGAAATCCGAGGCCAGAATAGAACCCGGGGCAAACGGGCTAAAGAACTGTAGCGCCACCCACGCGGTGCCGATCAGGGCAAAGGCGATCCATACGCCTCCACCCAGCAGAAGCAGTAGGGTGAAAATAGTCACCAGGCTGAGTGTTAGCACGAGGTGTTCTCCAACATAACGTGGCCAAGCGGCGTCGGCAGGGAATCAGTGTATTTCGCTGTCATCAATGGAAGTCGCTTCGCGAAAGCTTGAGGGGTCACGCAGGGCAATGCGCAGCGCCATCAGCAGTGCTTCCAGCAGGGCAAGCACCAATAGACTCACGCTGACCACCAGCACGCTTTGAGGAATCCAGAGCGGTATGGACAAGAATCCCGAGGAGACGTCGTTGTATTGCAGGCTTTCCCTGGCCAGAGCTATCAGCTCGTAGCCCAGTATCAGGCTGATAAACAGCGCCATCAGTAGCGCCGCCACCTCAAACCATACGCGAATGGCCGAAGGCAGGCGCGAAATCAGCAGCGTCACGCGAATATGGGCGTGGTGCACAAAGGTATAGGCAAGACCCAGAAAGGTAGCCCCTACCAGCAAATAGGCTGCCATTTCGGAAACGCCGGTGATGCTGATCCCCAAGCGTTTCATACCTGCCAGAATCAGCAGCGCGTCTACTAAGCGAAAGGTGACCTGCAGCGCAATCAGCGCACAAATCGCCATCATGCAAGCCGCGGCCCCCCACGCACCGAGGCGGTAGAGCTTGTCGAATTTGAACGTCATTTCGTTATCTCACCGAGCGGGTGGGTGAAAGAGGCGGCCAGGCCGCCTCTGGAAAGGGTTATTTCTCTTAATTGCCCTGCTGTTCGCGGTAAGCCTGAAGGGCCGCTTCGGCTTCATCATCAGCACGGCTCAACCAGTCTTCAAAGAGTTGATCACCCGCTTGCTGAAGCGCCGCCGCCACCTCTTCGTTGGGCGTGGATACGCTGATACCGTTCTCCTCAAGCTTGGCAAGGCTTGCGTCGTTGTCGTCACGGCTCAACTGCCAGCCACGCTCTTCGGCGCGCGCGGCGGCTTCCATCAAGGCTTCCTGAGTTGCTTCATCCAAACGGTCGAAGCTGCGCTGGCTGATAAATACGATGTTCTTGGGCAGCCACAGATTCGCATCGGTGTAGTAGGACACGTAGTCCCAGGCGGTCATGGAATTACCGGTAGAGCTTGAGGTAATCATGGCATCCACCCGGCCCGTGCTGAATGCGGTCGGGATGTCGGACTCTTCGGTCTCGGTAGGGCTGCCGCCCAGGTTGTTAACGAATCGTTGGGTATTGATGTTGGGCGCACGCACCCGCAGGCCTTCGAACTGCTCGGGGTCGGTCAACTCGTTGGCGGTATAGATGCCCTGGGCGGGCCAGGCCACGGCATACAGCGGGATCAGGCCTTCGTAGGCAAAAAGCTCGGTAATCATCGGCTTGGTAGCCTGCCACAGCGCGTAGGCGTCGTCGTAGCTGCCCGCCACGCCGGGAAGCGTATCGACCTCGAAGATCGGGTCGTCGTTGGAAAGCACCGACAGGAACACTTCACCCGCATCGATGGTACCGCGGCGTACCGAGGGTTTGATCTCCCCGTGGGATACCAGCGAGCCACCGCTATGCACGGTAATCGTCAGCTCGCCATCGGTAGCTTCCGCCACGTCTTCGGCAAACTGCTTGGTGTTCTGGGTGTGGAAGCTGGCATCACCGTAAGGGGTAGCCATGGTCCACTGGGCCGCCTGAGCGGAGGCTGATGCCGCCAGGCCATAGGCGGTTGCGAGAAGCAATGGGGTCGCGATACGCATACGCATGATTGATATCCTTGTGTTTATATTAGTGGAGGTGGTGCGTTGGGGGTGGTAAGGGAGGCGCCTGGCTGCACCCAGCGCCCCTTGAAAAGTGCGTTGGTCAACTCGGTACGGCGGTCATGCGCGTAGGCGTAGGCCGTCTTCTGGGCCAAGCGGCCTACGCTTCTGCAAAAGCGGGGATGATTGGCGCGACGCCAGATCACATCATAGTTCATGGGCGGTAGCGGCACCGGCAGCGCCAGGCGTAGAAGCTCGCCACGCCGCCATTCATCCAGCACCGTGGCGACCGGCAGTGCGCCGATGCCCAAACCCTCAGTGGTCAGGCGTACGATGGTCATCAGCGTACTGACGCTATGAATGCGTGGATGGGTCACGCCCTGCTCCGCCAGGTACTGCACCAGTTCGACGTAGGGGCGGGCCAGTTTGCCAAACGAAATGAATGGCAACTTATTGCACCACGCCTCGGCGCTTTCGTTGAGCATGTCGGCATGCCGGGGCGATACGAACATGCCCATCTCATACGGGCTTAACGCTTCGTATTCGATCTGCGCCTGCGGCAGATAGCCGTTCATGGCCAGCAGAATGTCCAGCTCGTTACCTGCCAGCCGCTCGTTCAGGGCGGGTGAGTAATCCACCGTCAGCTCGATGATCAATCGCGGATAGCGCTCGGTCAGCTGATGCATGAATTCCGGAAACCAGCTGTGCACGATCGTTTCAATAGTGCCCAGGCGCAGCGGTGCGGAGTACTCTTCCTCACTGTCGAAGAGCCTCATGGCTTCATCGCGCTGGTTGAGCATACGCTCGGCATGCGGAAAAAATTCTCGCCCGCGCATGGTGGGTTGAACCGGGCGGGCCGAACGCTCCAACAGCAGCTCGCCTACGGTCGCCTCCAGGCGTGAGATACGCTCGGACACCGAAGGCTGGGTCAGATGCAGACGCGCCGCCGCCTTGCGAAAGGAGCCGAGCCTGACGGCCCACACAAAGGCTTCAAGTTCTTTGAAATCGAGCATAGTGTTGCCTAACCCACGCGTTGAATCATTGAACGGCATCGGCATGGCAGCCATCTTTCAAGATATCTGCTCGCCGGGCTGGTAACGGGCATCAAACCCCGTTGCTGCCGATAATGCAATTTCAAGGCCAACGAACCTGTTATCAGGTCATATCGTTGCCACGTGGCGGGCGTGCGCATGGCTTACTCCTCGAAGCGGCTTTTGCTGCTCATTATTATTAACGGCTTGAGGCAAAAATACGTTCCGGCTTGTCGCTTATTAATGGCTGTTTATTTATTTGATAATCGTATCGAGCGCCAGCGTCAACACTTTTTATAATAAATAACAATATGATAGAAACCGCCGATACTCAATATCGCCAAAAACGATTGGCACTGAAAAGCGTCTCTCCCATATATTGAAACGCACACAAAGCGCGTCTTATATCCGGCTTCAATAATAATCGCTATAGCATCACCAGCACTTTCTCTCTCTTAGCCGCCGTTTAAAAACGTTTAATAACGCTTTCAACAATATTTTCAACAACAACAGGAGTCGTCATGGCCGTTCCTCTGCTCAACTGCGACATGGGCGAAAGCTTCGGTAACTGGACCCTTGGCCTGGATGCCGAGGTCATGCCTTACGTTGACTGTGCCAATATCGCCTGTGGCTTTCACGCCTCCGACCCTCACGTGATGCGCCGCACGGTCGCGCTGGCCGCCGAACACGGCGTGCGTATCGGCGCCCATCCGGGCTATCCGGATCTGGTGGGTTTTGGACGACGCTCCATGGCCTGCTCGGCGGCAGAAGTCGAGGACATGATGCTTTATCAGGCCGGCGCGCTTGCCGGCATCTGCCGCGCCGAAGGCACCGAGCTTGCCTATATCAAGCCCCACGGCGCCATGTATAACGACATGGCGGCCAACCTGGAGCTACTGGAAGGCGCCATGCGCGCCGTGCGGGCGTTTGATCCAAGCCTGCCGCTGATGGTGATGTCCACTGCGGATGCCGACTCGCACCGCGAACTGGCAGCCAGAATGGGCATCACGCTGTGGTTCGAGACCTTTGCCGACCGCGCCTACGAGGCCAACGGCCACCTGGCCTCGCGCCGCCTGCCGGGGGCGGTGCATCACGACCAGGCCACGATCGTCGCTCAGGCCATTGCCCTGGCCAAGGGCGAAGCCCTGACCGCGCGCGACGGCACGCCGCTGTACCTGCCCTGCGATACGCTCTGCGTGCATGGCGACAACCCTGAATCCATGGCGGCCGTACACGCCATCCGCCAAGCCTTTCAAGCGTTGGAGTCAGTGTGAAACCACGTCTGGAAACCGCTGCCATGGACGCGCTGACCGTGCGTTTATTCGATACCATCGATGAAGGCAACATGGCCTGGATCATCCCCGCCGATACCGCCTTGCGTCAGGCGTTCGGTGATGCGCTGATCGACCTGATCCCCTCCTACACCACGCTGCTGGTTCACTACGACTGCCGTCAGTTGGGCTTTGCCGAGGCCACGGCCCTGGCGCGAAACGCTCTGAATGATTTACAGCCTGCCGATATTCAGAACGGCCAGCTGCATGAAATCCCCGTGTGGTACGACGCAAGCGTCGGCCCCGAGCTTGCCCCGGTCGCCAAGCGCGCCGGTATCAGCGTCGAGCAGTTGATTACACGCCACTGCAGTCACGATTACTGCGTGTTTGCCCTGGGCTTTGCACCGGGTTATGGCTTTATGGGCCTGGTGGATGAGGGGCTTGCCACGCCGCGCCTGAAAACACCGCGCCAGCGCGTGGCCGCCGGAAGTGTGGGTATCGCCGACCGGCAAACCGCTATCTATCCTCTGCTCTCGCCCGGCGGCTGGAACATTCTAGGTCGCACCGCCGTGCCGCTGTTCGAGTACGCCAAACGCGGCGAGCCTCTCTTTCGCCCCGGCGACAAGGTACGCTTCAAGGCAATTTCGAAAGCGGAATTTGAAGCGGCAGGCGGCGATACCACCCCGCTGGAGGAGCGCTCATGAGCACCGCCACCCTTAGCGTGAAACAGGCAGGGCCACTGGCGCTGATTCAGGATGGCGGGCGGTTTGGGGTCGGTCATCTTGGCGTTACCCAGAGCGGAGCGGCGGACTGGATCTCGTTTTACTGGGCCAACTGGCTGCTGGGCAATGCGCTGGACAGCACTGCGCTCGAGATCGTGCTGGGTGGCAACCTGACCCTGGAAGCCAGCCACGACGTTTGCCTAGCCCTGGCCGGCGCCGACCTGGATGCTCGGATCAACGATCACCCTCTGGCGCCTAATACCTGCTTTACCCTGAAAGCCGGGCAGCGCTTGGTATTTCGTCAGCCGCGCGCCGGGCTGCGGGCCTATCTCGCCTTTCCGGGTGGACTGAAGGCGCCGGAAGTCCTTGGCAGCCACGCCTGCACCGCCCGCGAGCAGCTCGGTGGCCTGCACGAAGACGGCAAGCCGCTGCAAACCGGCGATCAACTTGTCTGGCTGAGCCAGAAGCCACAGGCCACCCGTCAGTTGCCCGAGGCGCTCGCCCCGGCCATGCCCGGCCAGCACTGCACGCTCCCGCTGGTGCTGGGCTCCCAGGCAGCTCACTTTGCCGGGCGCAGCCTGTATCAGGCGTTCAACCAGCCGTGGAAGGTGGACCAGCGTGCCGACCGCATGGGCGTTCGCCTGACCGGCCAGGCGCTGAACAGCAGGCTGGGCGGGATCATTTCTGAAGGGATTCCCCTGGGCGCCGTACAGATACCGCCGGACGGTCAGCCCATCGTGCTGATGAACGACCGCCAGACGATTGGCGGCTATCCCCGCATCGGCGCCATCACACGAAGCGCCTGCGCCCGCCTCTCCCAATGCCTGCCCGGCACCGAGGTGTGGCTTCAGCCAGTGAGCGCGACCCAAGCGCAGGTGGATTATCGAAAGCAGCTGGCGGTGTGGCGTTAAATCCACTTATGGTAGAAGGCACTTATCGGCGTGCCTTCTACCGCTGACGGCTGGTTGACCGCAGCAGGACTAGGCTTCAAGCGCGCTTTCCTGCTCCTCTATCGAAGCAGGGAGGTCGGTGTCCATTTTCAGCTTGATGACTTCGATTTCCCCCTGTTGCCAGATTTCTATCGACTCAGGCAGGCCATAGAAGTAATAGATCTCCCTAGCCTCACCAGATTCAGTAGGCAGTGATGTATTGGTAACTTCCTGCAGATAACGCTCACTTTCATCCTTGGCAAAGAAGTAACTCGTCGTACCGCTTTCCAACCCAGCGGCCTCGAACGAAAAGGAGGCGTGATCAATGATGAGCGCGTTCCCTTCGATTTCAATGCCCTCTGGGAGGGCTTCCAAAGAGAAGCGCTGTTTGACGATATCAGGCGCGGTCTGTACGGGAAGTGTGACTTCAAGGCGTGCAGGATATTCGGGAAACGTGTCCGGATTGTACTCGACACGGCTTACCATGAATCGATACAACTGCTCATGATCAGCGGGCAGTGCGATGCGATTACCCTCGGCATCAAAAAATCGTACACCCTCCTTTCCGGGTTTCTGATAACGTTCCAGGGAATCGATAAACAGGTCGCTGGCAACAGCAGGGTAATCGAAGAACACTCGATCACCATACTCATGGTCTTGTAGATATTCTCGACGTCTCTGCTCTTTTCTTACTTCAATCAACGACTGCAATTCGTCGCTGTCGTAATCTGATCGCGCTCCATCAAGAATGTACCGGTCATCGTAAACAGGTCTATCGAAATACAAGAGTGAGCTTACCGCATCTTCATCAGTAATAAGGGCGTGCCTGGAGAAGACAGATGCGTTAATTTCCTGGCGCATTTCAACGGCATCTTCACTTCTTGCCAGCAGCGTCACCCTGGCTGTATCGACATCCCCATTAAAGCCAAAAGCCTTGTAGTGAATGTGCTCTTCTTGTGCCCATTCCTCTCTATACGCCATGATTTCCTGGCGAATCTGCTCTTCATCCAGCTCCCCTGCGGCCAATCTATCGACAAGATCATCCAACAGCACCTCGAACTCCAGATAGTAGGCCAAGGGCTCGCTGCGATTGGAGTTTCTGCTCACATAGCGGCCATTGGCGGAAATAGCTTCGCCGACGATATCGTGATCCCTCAAGGGCAGTGCATCGCTCTGCGCCTCGTTGACCTCTATCACATAGGCATACTCGCTCATATCCACCAGAGTCACATCGATCCCCGAGGCACTCTTGGTCGACCCTATATCTTCTGCAGAGAACTCGAGCGCCACGACATTATCGGGTAGTTGAGTAAAAAACTCTCCTTTCAGGGCAACGGGTTCAGCTTCATGGTCAACCGGATAGTCCACAATACAGTAGCGACCTTGCTGCGAGCTGAAGGGTCCTGGAGAGATATCAGGAAGATCCGCCACCTCGCCATTATCGAACGCCACTTCCCACCAATCTAATCTCTTCGCGAAAGGGTAGTCGAAGGGCTCCTGCACAACGAGACACTCATGATTATGCTCAACTGCAAAATGTACTGCATGGCTTTTGAGATAAATATCGGTCAGCGCTTCAGGACTCTCATAATCATTCAATCGCGCAAAGCGTGGCTCCGTGTATTCGTTGCCGTAGGACGGCCCAGCGGGCAGTGCCAGTGCACCAAGTGCCTCATAGATAAATTCCATGGATTCGTTCCAGAGCAGCCCTGCCAACGCTTGATCCTGCATTTCCTCGAGCCTGCTCCCCCTGGCGTCGTGCCGCTCAATGATCCGATCTTGTTGCTTGAGAATTCGTAGCGTTCTTTCCCGATGACTCTCGTTCTCATCGCTGGCAGCCGCCAAAAGTGAGTAGGCCGCGCCTACTAGGCAAACCAGCCCCATCGCAATCCCTGCCGTTTTCTTCATTTTTATCACCACGCTTTTATTGTCCACAAACGCTAAAGCCGTTGATAACGAACGTCTGAAAATTGAATTGATTACTGGTACGTTTCTACACTCGCCTCATCGGCGGTTCAGTGGCCCATCATCGACCGCCCACAGAAACGCATCGACGGATGGCACGTGGGGCTTGGTAACCAGGCTGACGCCCACAAACAAGAACGTGGCGACAACGATTCCCCAGATGCCGGCCGGCAAACCCAGCAAGGAATTACCCGTAGCGTACATCAGCAGCACAAAGGCGCTGGTGCCCAGCACGCTTGCCAGCGCCCCGGCGGCCGTACCGCGCCGCCAGTAAAACGCGCCGATGATGGCAGGCACGACGGCCACCAGGCCTGACGAAGTGGCCACTGACAGCACCGCTATCAGGTCCAGCTGCAGCTCGGCAAAGCCAAGCGCCAGCAGGGCAATCACGGGAATCACGATCTTGCCCATCAACAGTTGGCGCTTCTCGTTCACCCCCGGTTTAGCGTTGGCATAGACATCCCGTGACAGCATGGACGCCAGGGTCAGCATGATCGAATCAATGGTGGACACCGCTGCCGCCATGATCCCCACCATCACGATGACACCCAGCACCGGAGGCACAAGGTTGGATGCCAACAGTGTGGGGGTTGCCAGGTCCGCACGGGCAAGGTCCGGGAACGCCGCCAGCGCGGAAAAGCCCCACAACACCGACACCAGCGTATAGACCAGACCGAACACCAGAAAGCCAATCAACATCTGGCGCATGGCGCGCAGCGAAGACGGCATGAACAAGCGCTGGCTTACCTGTGGATTGGAAAGGCTGAAAAAGAACCAGGGAATGCTCAATCCCAGAAAGGTTACCAAACTGAAGACACCTGAACCCGGTACGCTCAGCGAAGCCGGGTGCTCGGCTTCAAGGGTACCGAACAGGCCGCTGAAGCCGCCCAGCCCTTGAACCACCAGAAAGGCCACCAGGGTAGAGGCGATAATCATCATCAGCGCCTGGAGGGAGTCGGTCCACATGACCGAGCGGATACCGGCAATGTAGGAGAAGAAAATGGCAATGGCCGTGGCGATCACGATACCTGTGGTAAAGGGGATGGCACCGTCCGTCATCCCCTGCAGCAGGTAGCCCACCCCAGCCAACTGAACGGCAGAGTACGGAATCAAGAACACACAGCTGGCAAGCGAAACCGCCATGGCCACGTGCCGGTTGTTATAACGGTAGCCCAGCATCTCACTGGGTGTAACAAACCCGAATTTCCTGCCCACCGCCCAGAATCGAGGCCCGAAAATCGCCACCAGCGATACACCGGCAAAGTAGATAATTTCAAAGCCCAGTGCCCCGACACCGCCTGCATAAGTAAGCCCGGCAAGACCCACCATCATGAAAGCGCTATAGGTGGTTGCGCTGTAGCTCAAGGCCGACACCACCCCGTTCATCTGCCGGTTACCCAGAAAATAGCCCGACATGCTGTCTGCCGCACCCTGGCGTGAGAGCACCGCAATCCCTGTCGCCGCCAGTACATAGATGGCAATCGACCACCAGATCATCGACTCACTCATGGTCATGATCCTCGAAATCTCGAGTAATAAAGATATTCAGGGCGATAACGGCCACCCCCGCACAGGCCCAGAACAGAAAGCTGCCGTACCAGGCCGCCACATTGGTCAAAAGTGTATAAGGCACCAGGCAGCTCAAGAGCACCACGCACCAGACTGCCCATATCCATTTGCTGCGCTTCACCATTCACCTCGTATTTCAGCATGACGCAAGCATGTTTATGCCCGCCTACGGCTGGATAATCGATAGCCTAAATACAGGCTTGCCATAGCCAAGCATACCGCAAACGCCGCGGCTCTCCCTCCGCCCTGCAGGCATCGCCGCCTACGTGGTCTGTGCCTAGCATTAAAATGACAGTGATCGAGCTTGAGTGGCAGGTGTAAACATCTCGGTTTTAGCGGCATCGCTGATCAGGTGCTTGGTCCCGGCATGTAACGGTTTATGGCATGACCCCTACACTCCAGGACCAAACAACTGAGTACTCTAAGGAAAAAGTCACCCTCGACGAGTTTCGTCAGTGAATCAGCCAGTGCATAGTGTCGCTGGCGGCCCCATCATGCGGCGAAAACTACCAACCACCGCCACCACCACCACCACCGCCTCCGCCTGAAAAACCACCACTGGAGGAGCCGCTGCTGCCGCTCGAAAAGCCGGAGCTAGAGGAAGAGGCGGGCTGCGCTGCCATCATGGCCGACGTGACGCCTGTGGTGATGCCACTCATGCTCGGAGAAAGACGCTCCGAGGTGAAACCGTCCCCGCTATACCAATGAGGCCGGTAATCCGACTCGACGTCGCTGATCGCGTGTCGTGTCAGATCATTCTCGAAGCGCTCCGTCCAGGGCTTCTCGACACCAAGTGCCATGGCGTAGGGTAATATCGCCTCATAGCGCAACACCGTCATATCTGGCTCGTCACGGAAGTTGAGTCGCTCCTTCTCTGCGGTCTCAAGATACATCTTGAAACCTTCGATTTCGTCCATGACCTTGCGTCCTTGCAGGGTATGCGCTCCCATGTAAGTACCGAAGATGATACTGATCGCCAAACTCAACAAAAGGGCAATGAAAATCAAATCCATCCCGACCACATGGTAAATGCCGATCAAGTGTTTCAAGTAACTGAATATCGCCATTGCCACGATGGCACCCACCACCAAACTAACTACAAGTGGCTTCCGCCTCGCCCACTTCATGACCAGCAATAAGAGCAAAAGTGGTATGCAAGAGAGCAGCATGAAGATGAACACACCGAATTCCAACACGTTGAAATAGAGCATCTGGAGTATCGACACAACAAACAGCGCCAAGCCGAAGAGGGTATAGCCCCAGTTGCTGGTGAAGAACACCGAACGATTCTCATTTTTCAGCGCTGATATAAAACGAGACTTTGTGCGCTGGATAGCCCCCCCATGCTTGGCATCGGTAGTGACCGGACTTTTTTCGCGCAGGAAATCGAAAACGACTCGTTCGCCCGGGGGAAGCGAGTTGGGCACCTTGCCTGTCGTCTCTATCGTCATCGCCTTCTTGCCCTCCTGGTCGAGGGTCACCAACCCCTTGACGGCCAATGACACCAAGGCAGCAGAAAAAGCGGTCCAGCCGTCCTTTTCCCAGCGCCCCTTATAATAGACAAAGTGGATCAGCGCAGGAGAAAACCCTGCCGGCGGATAGAAGCGAGGAATGATGGTACCCTTGGCCGGGCTTCGGCCGACTCGATACCAAGCACAGAAGAAATAGAGGAAGACCACTAAAAGCAGAGCGGTCGGCCCGACCACCTCTCGGTAGTCCAACAACCAGTAGAGCATTTCATGAGCGACATCAGGAGAACGCAGCGTTCCTTTTTCAAAGGATACGGCAACCGTCATGCCCTCCTTAACCGCCAGCGGTTGTGTTATATCAAAACGAGCGACGTTATCCTTGAGCTGCTCCATGTGTGCCGCTTTTTCGGTCGCCCCGTGACGTCCGGTAAAGACGTCAAGCTCACGGATCTCGGCATCGGCGGGCAGTGTGACGAGTGCCGATGCCTCTAGAATCGGAAACACCCAAAAGTTTCCAGTCACATTCCAGTAGAGTTCATCGTGCTCTTGGAACATACGAGCCGCCCGATTGATTCGATAGCGTATCTCGTAGGTGTGCGTGCCATGCGGCAGGGTGGCACTGGCGCGCCCGATCCGGATACGCTTGCCGGTACTCAACGCATCGACCGTGTAGCTTTCGCGCTCTCCATCGCGCTTCACTGAGAGCACATCAAGCGTCTGCCTCACGCGGCGTCTGCCTTCGCCGCTCAGGACAGTTGGAATATCGCGAAAGATCCCACGTTGAATCTGCTCGCCCTCGGCATTAACACGGATCGTCTCGGTGATTTCCACCGAGGAATCGGGCTTTACCGTAATATCAACCTCGAACCGTTCTATGGCCTCTTCCGCCACTACCGGCAGTGCTACCATACCGGACAGCATGAGGGTAACAATAGCGAGACATAAGGTAATCGCCACCTTGCGCATAGACACTTTACTGATCATTGGATATCCCTTGCTCTATTTCCCTACCGCGCCGCTATTGGGCAAAAGCCACCTGCGGCACGCTACGACCTTCGTTATTTAGCTCGAAGTATTGGGCTTTTTCGAATCGAAAGCTTCGGGCGACGATATTGGAGGGGAAAGACTCTACCGCCACATTCAGGTTGCGCACCGTGCCGTTGTAATAGCGTCGTGCATACTGAATGTCGTTTTCCACCGTCTGCAACGCACGTTGAAACTCTAGAAACGTAGTATCTGCCTTGAGGTTCGGGTAGGCTTCCGCCACCATCAGTAGCCGCCCCAGCGCTCCAGAGAGTTGATCCTCAGCCTCACCACGCTGCACCAGAGCCCCCTTGTCTTGCGCCTCAAGTACTGCCTGCCGGGCAACCGTCACCTCATGCAACGTTGCGCGCTCGTGTCGCATGTAAGCCTTGACAGTTTCCAGCAAGCTGGGGATCAGATCGGCTCTGCGCTTCAATTGCACATCAATTCCGGACCAGCCCTCCTTGCTCAATTGCCGATACCTAACCAGACCGTTGTATAGATGAATAAAATAACCCATGAGCGCCACAAACAGCGCTACCCCTGCCCACTTCATGCTCCCCCTCCCTGTAACACCTGCATTCAACTCATAAGTGCAGCACCCGCTGTGTCCAAGGCGCTTGAGTACTCGCTCAAAAACACCTGTGCCTATGTTCTTTAACCGAGTCGCTTTCGAGGACGGTCGCTGAGCTTCTTGACCACCTGTTTCTCGACTTAGTAGAGATTCATGCCATCGATGCCGCATTCTTTGCCTGATAAGCCGCCATCTCGATCTTTCCAAGCTGTGGCGTGAGCTGGCAACGCTGGCGGCTCCAAGGGAAATCGACTTGGGCCTGGCGCTTTGCTGCCCCTTCGTTTTCCTTCCAAGCTTCCAGATCAAGATCGCGCCAGTATCGAGGGTCGCGCCCGGTTTGTCGGTCATGTTCAGCCGTGGTGGGGTCGAGGTGACGAAAGGGCTCCAATCGCGGAACATCAGGTAATGGCTGGCTGACGTCCATATAGCGTTGCAGCATGTCCCACGTCGCACGGACTTCATGCTGGTGATCCACAATGGCACTCAATGAGGTCTGGTTGAACTGTTTACCGGTGTAGCGATGCACGAACATCAGCCGATAAAAGATACCTCCCCGCTGCACCACTCGTTCAACGTAGGCATCGAATTCGATGAAGGGCGCAACGAGCGGTGGCTTTTTCTTGCCTTGGGCAAAGCTCACCATACCCGTTTGGCGGTTGAGTTCACTTTGGCGGTTTTTAAGATAGCTATTGCTTTGCTTAGCTAACCAGCCTCTCCAAGGCCTCACCAGATAAGTGCCACAGCGAATAATACCGTTCATAACGGACTGGCAGGTGTAGGCTCCGATTATTCCAGCGGCTACAACCCCCCCCCCTAAAATAAGTAGTGCGACAAACATTCCAAGAAGGCCATTATACTCAAAAACAGGGTTTAGGACCCTAGTGGACAACCAGTAAGGAAAAATTAAGAGTGAAAAAAAATATAACGCCGGGAAAGCAATTAACAATGCAGATAACCCTAGCTGACTTTTAATGAAAATTATTTTTTGATGGGTCCACCACCAATCATCTGATTCATAGAATTGCTTATTCTTCTGTTCCATATGTTGAACCAGATCCGCATCCGCACTGATCTGCTGAGCGGGATCGATATGAGCATAATCACCAAAAGGCAACAGCTCTTCGCCGACCCGACCTCTTTGCTTGGGTGTTTCCGGCAACGGGGGGATTGTTTCGCTTGTATAGGCTCCTGACGTATAGGAAGAGCAAGCAGCTTTATTCATACCTGGAACTCCTTGGTATAGCAATACTGTGGCTTCTGCTGCTTGCTGCGTTAACGTATAAACGCGTTAACGGAGTTAATCAGTTCAAATAACGGCTTTGTCTGGATAGAATCAGTTCGGTTTTCACAATCCTCGCTCGTGCCTCTTCGTTACCGCACTTTTCTGTACTACAAATGGACTCATCAAAATTATATTGTTCTAAGTTATCCGAGGCTTCAGTGTAAAAATCGTCCGCGGTATAATAATCACCCTCCTGCTGATAAGCTTTGGCAACTTCTAGTTGAACGATAGCGATACTGAGCGTATTTGCAAGATGTGGAATAATCGCCTCGGCATTTTCCACGTCGCCCTGCCTGGCCAATGAAATACCATACTTTTCCAAACGGCTATTTCTAACTTGAGCAATGGGAATTGAGCTTAATTCAATAAATTTCACTTCGTATTCTGTTAGTTGAGACGCTGCCTCTTGTTTAACTCTATTCGCCTCGTTCAAGATATCTTCAATAGATCTGCCGCCCTCTAAAGTAGGGTTAGCCTTTATTTCCTCTCCCTTACTGGTAGCGGCATACTCTGTGCGGAGTATTTCAATTCTGTGGCTCGCCTGGCTATACAGGAATAGCTTGTCGACAGCCGCTGCCGTACTGTCCAGCGAGTTAATCTCATCGACGTTCTGCATTAAATCGTTATAGAGCGCTCTTGATTCGCGAGTCTCTTTTGAGCAGCCTGCCAGCAGAAAAAAGGACATAACCAGGATTAGCACTGCACCGCTTGATATTTTCATCTATTACCCTGCAAAATAAAAATCGCTAAAATTAATATAATAATTAAAAAACATATCTGAAAGTTATTTAATCACTTCATGGACCAAAAAATTTCATCGGAAAATAGGAAAGTGGCGGCTCACGGCTGAGCCACTCCATCATCCTGCGCTCACCTTCTTCGCGCTCTTCAGGAGTGATCTTTCCCGTATCTTCAAAATAGTGAAGCGCGTTTTCAACGTGTATGTTCGGCGCTTCTTCATTCACCGCCAAGAGAATAGCCCACCCCTCGGCCGGGTCTTGTTCTACCTGACAGATGGCGTTTCTCTCATCGTTAGACTCTATGTAGCAATAGGCCAACCACTGCCTGGCGTTGATATGCCCGGCGTTAGAAGCACGTGTCATCCATTCCCAAGCTTCGTCATCATTTCCTTGCTCATGCAGAAGGCGTGATAAGCTGCTCATTGCACGTGGATATCCAGCTTCTGCGGCCCGACGGAACCATCCTTCGGCGGCGTTTAAGCGACTTATCTCATCTGGGTAGTTACTCTGGTCATTGCGTATCCGCCCTCCTAGCTTAAGCTGTGCTTCGGCATTGCCTGCTTCCGCCGACTTTTCCAGCCAGTAAAGAGGTTCGTCGTCGTATCCCAGAGTGGCGTAAAGAGGGTACAGAGCAAACATGGCTTCAATGTCGCCCGCTTCAGCACGCTGTAAAGCAATGGAAACAGCTGACTCTATCCAGTTCTCGCCTTCGTCTGGACATATCTGATGTGTTTCACAGGCTTCGCGCAGGTACAGCATGGCATACACTTCACCTTCCTGAGCGGCACGATACAGCCATTCCTGAGAATGGCTGATATGACCTAAATAAAACATTGCGTCAATATCGCCCGCTTCAGCTGCCTTCTCCAGATAGGGAATACTCGCTTCTCGCTGATGAGCATTATAAAGCCGCATGCCTTCGTTTTTTGCAGCTTGGGCCTCTTCGTTCAACGCCCAAGCCGAAGGCAACGTTAGTGCTGCTAAAGCTAACCCTGCGAAAGTGGCGACTGTCGTAGATCGTTTGAATAACATCACGGGCCAAACTTCTCGGGGAAATAGGAGAGCGGCGGTTGCAGGCCCAGCCACTCGTCTTTCATGCGCTCGCCTTCAGCGCGTTGTTCGGGGGTAAGGCTATCGCGATAGACTCGTAGTGCTCGCTCTGAGGAAGTACCCGGTACTTCCTCATTTCTGGCCAGCATAATCGCCCATCCTTTCGCAGGCTGTTTTTCTACCTGACACATTTCTCG
>NZ_PVTK01000005.1 GCF_003002925.1 Vreelandella songnenensis | reverse complement strand
GTAGTGAAACCGCTTAGCGCCGATGGTAGTGTGGGGTCTCCCCATGCGAGAGTAGGTCATCGTCAGGCACTTATTGTGAAAAATCCCCCGGGGCTTACGCCTCGGGGGATTTTTTTATGCGTGGAAGAAAAAGTAGCACGCACGTTACCATTCAATGGGCTTTCCAGCCCAATCCCAGAAACTGCCGGTATCATCGGGTGTGCGCTGGGAGATAACCTGCAGTAGCTGATCTGCCACAAAATCAGGCGTAAACAGTTTTTCACTGGGTACGCGAGCTTGAAAAGGTTTTGAAAGCGATGTATCGGTGGTTCCCGGATGAAGACATAGGACGACTGACTGTGGATTAAGTCGTTTCAACTCGATCGCGGCGGTCTTGAGCAGCATATTATGCGCCGCCTTGCTTGCCCTGTAGCTATACCATCCGCCTAGCCTGTTATCACTAATAGACCCTACCCTGGCTGACAGGCTGGCAATCACGCAGGGGTGCGCTCCTTTAAAAGCATCTGTGAGTGCGGCGATGAGTAGCGCAGGCGTAAACGCGTTGACCTGCATCACAGCCTGTAGATGCTCAAGGCTCAGCTGGTCGAGCCGCTTTTCGGGTTGAAGCTTTCGAGTGCCGTCATGCAGCAACCCAAGCGCATTGAAGAATAGGTGAACTGGCTGACCAGCCAATTGCTCTTGTAAAGTATGGCGGCCTTCAGCCGTGGTTACATCAAGCGTCAGTGAAAGTACCCGCGGGTCATCCACTATAAAGGGTTGTCGGGTCACCGCTATGACGCGACCTGCATGGGAAGAGGATAAAAGCTTTTTTAAAACCGCGTGACCGATACCACCAGAGGCACCGGTAATCAGAGCGGTAAAGCGTTCGGGGAGTGTATCCAGCATGGGCGAGCCTGATAAGAAGAGAAGGCTCTTATTGAAGCGGCTGAGAAAAGATCTGTCTAGCGGTTGGTTCTATGCCTAAGCGGAAGCGTTGATTCTTCCAGACTGTGCTCGCGTACGGCCATCCGGCTTGTAGAGCGTCTTTTCGGCGATCTGACGTATATAATCGAGCATTTCTTGATTATGTTTCATGCGCAAAGAGAGCATTTGCCCGGTCAGCTCGTTCATGCGCGCTACTCGCTCGGTTTTTTCGAGCAGCGTTTCCCAGGTATCCTGGCAGTTGCCATCACGCGCGGCGGCCCTGGCGCCATCGGCACTTTCTTCGTAACCAAGACGTTTCTGCACGCTATGTCGAAGCGTTTCAATGCGCTCAATGTCAGCAAGCAGCGCCTGCTTGTTCATCGCGAGGCTTGCCAGCGCCTCACCATCGATATCACCCTGCGTCAAAAGCGTTTGCTCACGCGACAGCAGAACCGTGAGTTCTTCAAGGCGCTGGTGCTGATCAGAAAGCAAGCGAGCAAGGCTCATAACTATCTATCCTATGATTCGGTAAGGTTGGCGATCAAACCATCGGCAATGCGCTCGGCGCTCATTTCAAGGCGACCATCGCGAATGGCGTCGCGTATTTCCTGAACTTTTGCCATGTCGATATCGTGCGTTTCATCAAAACGCGACTGACTAAGCTGAGTTGATTCACGCGTAGTATTGCCGGATTCAACTGGCTTGGAGCTACCCGCTTTTTGAGTCTCATCGCGCTGGTGAGCCTGATTGGCACGTAGCAGCGGATTTGCATTTTCAATTTTCACGTTGTGTGCCTCATCTGGTCAGCGTCTTGTATTGGGCGCAGTGTTAACAACTATCGGCGCTGGTGGATAAAACTTTAGACTCGGAATTAAAAATCCACCACTAATATTCCTTGCTCGGTAACGCGGGCAGTTAAAATTTCGCGCGATTCAAAACGTACGCGAACGCGATCCCCAAGTCCGCCATCCTCAAGTGCTTCCCCTTCACGAGCAACGCGAAAAGAGCTGCCTTGCGCAATGACCGTTACGCGCTGACCACGTTTGACAAGAGCTGGTGTCTGTAACGCATTGGCCTGAAATGCACTACCGCTTCGAATCGGGCGTTGTGCAATCTTGCCTAGGATGTCTGCTTCATCAATCAGCGCCTGGGAGGAGAGCGCGCTCAAGCTACCACTTTGCCTGGCAAGCATATCCTGTGTGATCAGCGTGCCTCGCTCTATATCGTGCTGGGCGACCCAGTACCCACCAATGACATCGATCTGAGCCTGAAGGTAGCGTATCTGCTGCTGTGCTTCACCACAGCGAACGCCTACCGATACACGACCCAGGGGTGGTTGACCCGCATTAGGAAGAAAAGGTTCCGGCCTGATACAGGGAGGGAGATGAGGGGAGGGGGGGCGAACATCGATGACCACTTCCTCACCGAGTGCCTGTGTCTGCTCGTAGAGAAACTGATGCACTCTCTGCATCAGCTCATCATCTGCTTGAGCGTGAGCCGTATGGATAAGCAGGCCTGCGCCCAAGAGCGCATAGCACATTAATACTGCCAGGCGGCGGAAAGTAACGTGCAGCGGGTAAGGCATGAAACGATGCTCACTGAAGGGGCAGGTAAGGGAGAATAGCTAGCAAGTTTAACGAAAAGGTATGACAGGAAACACGCGAAATGCTGGTGTAAACACGAGCTGTTCCATGCTTTGGGCTGACATTCTAGCGCGTATTCTCCACCATCAATAAATTCCATCATATTTTTGCCTCCCGGCCAGCGAGGGTTCGGCATGCTTGATCAGCTAGAGTCTGCTTTTAACTACCATCAACGGGCACTGGGCCTGCGCCAGGCGCGTCACGAAGTGCTGGCTGCCAATATTGCCAATGCCGATACGCCTAACTATAAGGCGCGGGATATCGACTTTGCCAGCGAACTTAAAAAAGCGGTTGAAGGTGGTGCTACTGGGCAGGGTAGCCAGGGTGGCTTGGCGCTAGCGCGCACTTCCGAGCGCCATCTGCAAGGTGCCGGGCCCACTTGGCAGGGCGTTGGTAGTACGGATCTTCTTTACCGGATTCCCGACCAGCCGAGTCTGGATGGCAATACGGTAGATATGGATCGCGAGCGCACTCAGTTTGCTGACAATGCGGTGCGTTATCAGGCGGCGCTGACCATCATGAACCGCCGTATCCAGGGTTTGAAAAACGCGATGCAGCCTGAGTAGGCAAGCCAATTGCGGAGGAGATAAGTATGTCGATGTTTTCAGCGTTTGATGTGGCCGGTTCTGCCATGAGCGCCCAGTCACAGCGCATGAACGTTACCGCCAGCAATATGGCCAATGCCGACAGCATTGCCGGGCCCGACGGTGAAACCTATCGTGCCAAGCAGGTGATGTTTGAGTCCCAGGCGCAGAATACCCGCTACGGTGTGGGTGGCGTACGGGTTGCCGAAATTGTCGAAGATGACTCACCGTTACGCCTTGAATATATGCCGAACCATCCCGCAGCGGATGAAGATGGCTATGTCGCCAAGCCTAACGTGGAGCCAGTACATGAAATGGTAAACATGATTTCTGCGTCTCGCTCCTACCAGGCGAACGTCGAAGTTTTTAATACCACAAAGCAGATGATGATACAGACACTGTCCCTGGGTGAGGGGTAAGCATGAGTACTATTGATACGAGCGTTTTAAATGGCGTTAACGGCGGTAGCACCAGCACCAATGGGGCGTCTGCCCGCCGATCGGATGATCTACGCGATAGCTTCATGACTTTGCTGATCACCCAGCTACAGAATCAGGATCCGCTGAATCCAATGGAAAACGCGGAAATGACCTCGCAGCTGGCACAGATCAATACGGTCAGCGGCATTGAAGAGCTGAACAGTACGCTCAAGGGTATTACCCAGCAGATGGATGCCTCAAGGACGTTGCAGGCTGCAGGCCTGATCGACAAGGCAGTGCTGGTACCCGGCAATAGCGTAATGGTAAGCGTTGATGAAACGAATGGCTCTTACGCCACGCCTTTTGGTATTGAGCTGGGATCCCCCGCTGACAACGTGGTAGCCACTATCGTCAGTAAAGCCGGTGAAGTGGTTTACACCAAGGATCTGGGTGCGGTAGCGGCAGGCGTCGAGTCCTTTAGTTGGGGCGGATTGACGAACGAGGGCGCGGCGGTACCGGCAGGCGCCTATAGCGTCAATTTCAAGGCGACGAATGCCAAAGGTGAGCTGATGGAGTCACGAGCGCTCAACTATGCGCTGGTGCAGGGTGTTTCGCCCGGCGCAGGTGGCAACGATGTTCGTCTGGATCTGGGCGCGATCTACGGTCAGGTAGCGCTTGATCAAATTAAACAAATTCTTTGATTATTCGCTAAACAACCTCTTTTTCAGGAGAACATCATGAGCTTCTCACAAGCACTCAGCGGCCTAAACGCGCAACGTGAAAAACTAGGCGCCATTGGCAACAACATTGCCAACTCACAAACCGTTGGTTTTAAAAGCTCCGACGTACAGTTCGCGGATGTCTTCGCCGAATCGCGTATCGGACTTGGCGTGCGTACTGCGGCAGTACTTCAGGACTTTTCGCAAGGCAATATCGAGTCTTCGTCGCGTAATATGGACTTGGCCATTGCGGGAGAAGGCTTTTTTCGCTTTCAGCAGCCCAATGGAGAAGTAGGCTATTCGCGTAACGGCCAACTAACCATGACGGCCAATGGCCGATTGGTGAATGCCCAGGGCGCGCAAATCATGGGCTATCCGGCCGATGCAGCAGGTAATGTTCAGGCTGGCGGTGCTGTACAACCGTTATTGGTTGATGCAACAGGGTTGGCTGCCAATGCTACTACGCAGTTGAATGTTCAGCTTAATCTTGACTCTGGTCAGCCAGGAATGAATCCTGCTGCATTTGATGCTGGCAATGGCAGTACATACAACTACTCGACTAACGCAACCGTTTTTGACTCCCAGGGTAACGCGCGCAACTTGAACCTTTATTTTATAAAAGATGAAGGTGCGGTAAATGCCTGGCAAGTACGTGGACGTCTCAGCGGTGGGCCAAGTGATGCTCAAGTCTATGAGAACCTTAACCTGGGTTCTTTGGCTTTTAACCAAAACGGTACTTTGCAAACTGATGGCTCGACGCCCCTAAACATCAATACGGGCGAGTTCGGCACTGCTTTCGAAAATCTGGGCATTGCGTTCAACTTTCAGGGCTCCACCCAGTTTGCAGAAAGCTCGACGGTTAACGACACCAACCAGAATGGCTACGCCTCGGGGTCACTGGTCGGTATTACCATCCAGGATGATGGCACCATCATGCGCAACTACTCCAACGAGCAGTCGCTTGCTGCCGGCCAAGTGGCACTGGTCAGTTTCCGTAACCCGGAAGGGTTGAAGCCCGAGGGCAATAATCTGTGGACCTCCACCGCTTCGTCCGGTCAGGAACTGGTTGGCGCGCCGGGCACCGGTCTGCGCGGTCTTATCCAGCCCAGCGCGACTGAAACCTCGAACGTGGACTTGGCACGTGAGCTGGTGGACATGATCGTGGCACAGCGTGCCTATCAGGCGAATTCACAGACCATCAGTACTCAGGATGAACTCCTGCAAACCATTATCAACCTTTGATAACGGGTCATTTCTGTAAGGAGTAGGCCAGCGTGGATCGGATGCTTTATACCGCCATGAGCGGTGCTAAAAACGCCATGGACCAGCAGTCGGTGGTGACCAACAACCTGTCCAATGTGACCACGACGGGCTTTCGTGCCCAGTTGCAGGCAGCGCGTTCGGTACCTGTTCAAGGCGACGCGCTGCTGGCAACGCGCACCTCGGTGGTCACGACCACGCCAGGCAGTGATTTTTCCCAGGGGCCGGTTGAGTTTACCGGCCGTGCGCTGGACGTGGCGATGCAGGGTGGCGCCTGGATGGCGGTATTGGCGGATGATGGTACCGAAACCTATACCAAGCGGGGCGATCTTCAGCTCGACAGCGACGGTGTACTGCTGAACGTCGGGCGCCCGGTCATGGGCGACGGTGGTCCGATTGCGGTCCCTCAGGGCGCGCAGCTATCCATTGGTGCCGATGGCACGGTCAGTGCCATTCCTGCAGGCGAAGGCCCTGAAGCGCTGGTTGAAGTTGGCCGTATCAAGCTGGTAACGCCTGATGAACAGGTGCTGACCCGCGGTGATGATGGCCTGTTTCGTGGACCGCTCAATGAAGAAGGGGCGCCAGGTGCCCTGCCGGGTGATGAGAATGCTCGCCTGGTGAGTGGCGCACTTGAAGGCAGTAACGTCAGCGCCGTGGATGCCATGGTGTCGATGATCGACGTTGCCCGGCGCTACGACATGCAAATGAAGATGCTCAGCACCGCTGACGAAAACGCTCAGCGCGCCAACAGCATTCTCTCCATTCAGGGCTAAACCCTAGCCTCTTGTTCAAGGGAACACGAATCTCATGATTACTTCTTTATGGACCGCCAAGACCGGGCTTGAGTCCCAGCAGACCAAGCTGGACGTTATCTCCAATAACCTGGCCAACGTCAGCACCAATGGGTTCAAGCGCTCGCGTCCGGTATTTGAAGACCTGTTGTATCAGAACATGCGTCAGCCTGGCGCCCAGAACAACATTCAGGATCGCCTGCCCTCCGGTATGCAGGTGGGTACCGGGGTTCGCGCCGTGGCCACTGAGCGTCTGCATACTCAGGGCGGTTTGGAACAGACAGAAAATTCGCGTGACCTGGCCATCAACGGCGAAGGCTTCTTTCAGGTACTGCTGCCGGATGGCACCACGGGCTATACCCGAGACGGCAGCTTTCAGCTCAATGAAAATGGCCAGATGGTAACCGCCAACGGCTATCCGCTGGAGCCGGCCATTTTCGTGCCCGAGAATGCCCTGGCCGTGACGATCGCCGAAGATGGCACGGTAAGCGTCCGTCAGCCGGGGATCGCTCTGGATAATAACGTGGGTCAAATTACGCTGACCTCGTTCATCAATCCAGCGGGTCTGGAGAGTGTCGGCGGTAACCTTTATCTGGAAACCGGCGCTTCCGGCGCACCGAATGAGAACATACCTGGTAACAATGGTGCCGGCCGCCTTTTCCAAGGCTTTGTGGAAACGTCGAACGTGAACGTTGTGGAAGAGATGGTCAGCATGATCCAGACGCAGCGTGCCTATGAAATCAACAGTCGGGCCGTGTCGACCAGCGATGAAATGCTGGCGCGACTGAGCCAGCTCTAAGCGCGTCTTGAGGTCTATTGAGCCATGCGGGAATTGAACTATCTTGGCCGTCGGCTAGGCGTTATCGCTGTGCTGTTTTTTATACTGGTAGCCGCGGGCTGCGCACAGATACCCCGTGCTTCGGTTGTGGGCGAACAGGAGCAGATCGATATCGTGGATCGCCCGCCGCCCGTTCCTAACGGCTCAATCTACCAGGCGCGGCGTGGTTATCAGCCTCTGTTTGAAGACCGCCGCCCCAGAGCCATGGGCGATATTCTCACTATCGTGCTGGATGAGCAGGTAAGCGCGAGCAAGAACGCGCGCTCGAATGCCAACCGTACCGGCAGCTCCACACTGGAGCTTGCCCAGCTACCCGACGTTCTCGATGCCCTGGCTGAGTATGGCTTTGATGTTTCTGGGGCGAGCGATTTTGCTGGTGGTGGGGGCGCCCAGGCGAACAACTCCTTTACCGGTACGATTACCGTATCGGTTCTGGAGGTCATGAATAATGGCAACCTGCGGGTAAGAGGTGAAAAGCAGATAGCCATCAACCAGGGAACGGAGTTTATCCGTTTCTCGGGCGTGGTGAATCCTCGGACGATAACGACCCAGAATACGGTGCCGTCCACCCAGGTAGCCGATGCTCGCATTGAGTATGTGGGGGATGGCTATATCAATGAAGCGCAGCACATGGGATGGCTACAGCGCTTTTTCCTGAATGTTTCGCCTTTCTAGCAGTGCCTGGAAGGTCACACAGCAGAGTAATCCAGAGTGATGGCAATGCGGCTAAATGGTTTTCGATCGGTTAAAAGACGCCTGGCTCAACTGGGTAGCGTGATGCTTGTATGTCTGCTTGCTCTCCCGGCTCATGCTGAGCGCATTCGCGAGCTGGCCAACTTTGCAGGCGTGCGCGATAACCAGCTGGTGGGGTACGGGCTGGTCGTGGGGCTGGACAGCACGGGCGACCAGACGACCCAGGCACCCTTTACCGGCCAGAGCTTGACAAACATGCTGTCGCAACTGGGCGTGACCATTCCGCCGGGCACCAACATGCAGCTGCGAAACGTAGCCGCGGTGATGGTGACCGCCGATCTACCGCCTTTTTCGCGCCCCGGCCAGCGCCTGGATATCGTGGTTTCATCGATTGCCAACGCGCGCAGCTTGCGTGGCGGTACGCTTCTAATGACACCCCTGAAAGGTGCTGATGGCGATACCTATGCCATTGCCCAAGGCAATATGCTGGTAGGTGGTGCGGGTGCTCAGGCGGGCGGCAGTAGCGTACAGATCAATCAGCAGGCCTCGGGGCGCATCCCGGGCGGAGCGCTGGTCGAGCGCGAAGTGCCGCTCAATCTAGGTGGCAATGGTGGCCTGCTGGAATTGCAGCTGAACGAGGCTGATTTTGGCACCGTGCAGCGTATGGTATCCGCCATCAACAGCGAGTTCGGTCAATCGGTAGCCTACGCCCGTGACGGCCGTGTAATTGCCTTGGATGGCCCGCTTGACCCCAATGCACGGGTCAATTTCATGGCGCGGGTCGAAAATGTACAGGTTACGCCCACAGAGGCTCCGGCACGCGTAGTGCTCAATTCACGCACGGGTTCTGTGGTCATGAACAGTGCCGTGACCCTGCGTCAGGCGGCCGTGGCCCATGGCAGCCTGTCCATCATGATCGATTCACGCTTTGGCGTAAGCCAGCCAGCGCCCTTGGGGCAAGGGCAGACGGTCGTGGTACCGGATGCCGACATCAATATTGAGCAGCAGGAAGCCTACCTGCAGATTGTCGAAGGGGCTCAGCTTAACGAAGTGGTCAACGCATTGAATGCGCTAGGCGCCACCCCTCAGGATCTGATGTCGATACTGGAAGCGCTGAAAGCGTCCGGCTCCCTGCGCGCTGAGCTGGAGGTCATTTGATGAGTATTTCCAATGACATGACCAGCCAGTTTGCACTTGATGTGCAAGGCTTCCAGCGTTTGCAGCACACCGCACGCATCGATCCTGAGGCCGGTGTCCACTCCGCCGCGCAGCAGTTCGAGGCGCTCTTTGTGCAAATGATGATGAAGAGCATGCGGGATGCCATTCCGACTTCTGACCTGATGAGCAGCTCTACTACCGATACTTATCAGCAGATGCTGGACCAGCAGTGGTCACAGGTTATTGCCTCGAAGGGAATGGGCCTCGCCGACGTACTGGTAGAGCAGCTGCAGCGCCAGGGCGCTATCGGTGGAGCGCCCAAGGCGGATAAGGAGCTTCAGGCGCTGATTGCCGGCATCCCGCGGGGTACGCCCCGCGTGCTGGATGGTGCACTGCAGCCTCAAGGTGAGCGCGCGGTGGGAGCTCAGGCGGATGGTCGATTCCTGAGCGAGCTTGAAGCCATTCGCGAAAAAGCCATCGCCGAGGCATCAGGACCTGCCATATCTCGTTCATCGGTATCCACCAACGCGCCAGATCATGTCCAACGGTTCCTGGACAAGCTTGCCACGCCTGCCCAGGCTGCCAGTCGGGTCAGCGGTGTACCGGCTGAGCTGATTCTGGCCCAGGCTGCGCTGGAAACGGGCTGGGGGCGGCACGAGATAGCTACCCGCCAGGGTGGCAATAGCCATAATCTCTTTGGTATCAAGGCAGGAAGCCATTGGCGTGGAGAAACCACCGATATCGTGACACACGAATATATCAATGGGCGGCGTACTCAGGTAGTGGATACCTTCCGTGTTTACGATTCATTCGAGCACTCGCTTACCGACTATGCCAATCTGATAGGTAAAAATGCGCGTTATGCAGGTGTGGTGCAGGCGGGCAGCGCCGAACAGGCGGCCCACGCACTTCAGCAGGGCGGGTATGCAACGGATCCACGCTATGCACAGAAGCTTATCGCCGTGATGAACACGATGGGCACGCTACCTGACGCAGGTACCTTACTGGCCGATTCCCGCTAGCGGTTCTCAAGTTTTTCAGAATGCTGCCGATAAAGTGGGTATCGGTTTGAGGATATAAATTATGAGCATGTTTTCTGTTGGTTTAAGCGGCCTGAACGCGGCGCAAAATGCCCTGAACACGACCAGCAATAATATCAGCAACGTGTTTACGCCAGGTTATAACCGCGAGCTTGCCCAATTAGGGGAAGGGCGCACTGGTGGCGGCGTTCGCGTTGACAGTATCGAACGTCAGTTCAATACTTATGTGGCCAATCAGTTAAACAATGCCAAGACCCAATCCAGCGCGCTGAACACCTACAATAACCAGATTTCGCAGATAGATAATTTGTTGGCAGATCGAGGTGCGGGTCTTTCGCCGCTCATGCAGAATTTTTTCTCTTCTCTGGATGCGGTGGCAAGTGCGCCTTCTGATCCGGCGGCTCGCCAGGGCGTGCTCGGGACTGCCAATACTCTGAGCTCCCAGTTCCGCTCTTTTGATGGCTATCTGCAGGATATGCAGAACAACATCAATAGTCAGATAAAGGATGAAGTTACCCAGATCAATAATACGGTCGAGCAGATCGCCGGGCTGAATAAAGAGATCTCCCTTGCAAGGGCGCGCTCAGGTGAGGCTCCTAATAGCCTATTGAACCAACGTGACAAGCTTGTCTCCGATCTCAACGAACGTATGGATCTGCGTCTGAACGTGCAGGATGGCAAGACCTACAATATCAGTTTGCCCAATGGCCAGCCGCTGGTCACTGGTACCAGCTCGTTCAAGCTTACTACCATGCAGGCCGACTATGATCCTCAGCGCACCGTGGTGGGCTATCGAGATGGCGGCGGCAATGTTATTCAGTTAGAGGAGTCGGCCATCAAAGGCGGCGCACTTGGCGGGCTGATGACCTTCCGTTCCGAAACGCTGGACAAGACTCAGAACCAGATCGGTCAACTGGCGGTTTCGCTGTCGGTAGCCTTCAACGAACAGCACAAGCAGGGCATCGATCTCAACGGGAATGAAGGCGAGGACTTCTTCAGGGTGCGTGCCCCCCAAGCGTACAGCCATGCGGGTAACAGTACCAATATAGATACAATCGGGTTCGATGCCGCTAATATAAATCAGCTGCGTGCTACCGATTATACCGTCAGTTATAGCGATGATGCATTTACTGTGACGCGTAATGACAGTGGTGCCAGCGTCGATTTTGAATGGGAAAATGATACGCTTTCATTTGGTGGTATCAATATTTCTTTTGCAGGCATGCCCGTTAATGGCGACACGTTTGAAGTTCAGCCAGTACGGCGCGCAGGCAGTGGTATGGATGTCAATATTACGGATCTTGACAAGATCGCTGCCGGCTCGGAAGCTTCTTCCGGCGACAACCGCAATGCCCTGGCGCTTCAAGAGCTTCAAAGTAAAAATATTGTAGGTGGTAGCGCATCGGTAAGCGGTGCTTATGGTGCCCTGGTAAGTGATGTAGGTAACCGTGCTAATATTACTCAAGTAAACCTGGAGGCCCGCCAGGGGCTGACAGATCAACTGCGCGCGGTTCAGCAGTCAGAATCCGGGGTCAATCTGGATGAAGAGGCCGCCAACCTGATTCGTTACCAACAGTACTATATGGCTAATGCGCGGGTTATTGATACCGCAGGCTCCATTATGGATACCATCCTGAACCTGCGTAGCTAATTTTAGGAGTCCCTGTTATGCGTATTAGCAGCGTCACCATGTTCGAGCAGAGCACGGCATCTATGAATCGCCAGCAGAGCGATTTCCTGAAAGTTAATCAACAGCTTGCCAGCGGACGAAAAGTGGTTAACCCGTCCGACAACCCACAGGCCGCTTCACGGGCTGTGGGAGTCGATCAGTCGATGTCCATGAATGAGCAGTACAAGAATGCCCGTGTTTCGGCGCGTAACTCCATTCAACAAAGTGAAAGCGTCCTCCATAGCATGACTGACGCTGTCAGCAGTGCAAAATCGCTTCTGATACAAGCATCCAGCGATGCTTTAACCGACTCTAACCGCGCCTCTATTGCTAGTGAGTTAAAAGGGGTCTATGAGACCTTGATTGGTCAAGCGAACGCCGCGGATGGTAATGGTAGCTATCTCTTTGGTGGCTATAAAGATAATGCTCCTCCCTTTACCAGAGCTGCGGGTGGAAATGTAAGTTATATCGGTGGTGATATTAATCGCGAACAGCAGGTTGATGCCTCACGCCGTATACCTGTGGGCGACAATGGCAAGGCCGTCTTCCAGAGCGTTCCCAGTGGAGCAGGCTATGTCGCGACTGCCATCAAGGAAGATAATTCTGTCAATGCGGGCAGTGTGACGTTCATAGGTCCTCAAATAACCAATGTCAACGATGAGGGTTACGGGAGTGACTATCGTCTTTCATTCGGTGGAACTGAAGAGGCGCCTACTTACACCGTAGAGCGTTTTGACAAGGCATCAGGCTCGTGGGGTGGCATGCCGGGTCAGGTTGAGCAGCCGTATGCTCAGGATGGCTCGGGTAAGCAGCAGATCTCATTTGGCGGAATGAATATTTCGCTTGAAGGTAAAGCGCAAAGCGGCGATCAGATTTTGGTGGCCAAGGCGAATAGTGAGCAGCGCGGCCCCGACCTATTTAGAACGCTCGAGTCAGCCATTCGTGTACTGGAAAACCCAGCCGAGAACGATGTCGATAAAGCGCAGCGGCGTAACACGCTTAACTCTTCTATTCGTGAGCTCGACAATGCGTTTGATAACATTTCGTCTGTTCGCGCGTCTGCGGGTGCCCGGCTTAATGAATTGGATGTTATCGATGCTGTGGGCGTAAACCGGATGATGAACTACACGCAGACGCTGTCTGATCTTGTGGATCTGGATTATGCGGAAGCGATTTCTGAATACAGCTTGCGACAAGTGGGCCTGCAGGCTGCGCAGAAGACGTTCGTAGATATGAAAAGCATGTCGCTATTCAACTATATGTAAATCAGGCTGTACGTGTGCCGTATTACCCCATCCCCCTTGAGGCTAAAAGCTTCAAGGGGGATTAGTTTAAGGGGGCCATGGCTTCTATCAGCGTTTGCATCATGCCGAGCCCCTGACTGAACAGCGATTGCAAAAAACGGCCAATATCGGTCATTAACACCATCAAGAGCGTAAGGCCAACGATCAGCGAGGTAGGAAAGCCGATATTGAACACCGTCAGCTGAGGAGCAGAACGGTTAAGAATGCCAAGCGCCAAGTTGATAATCAGTAGCGGCCCTACTAAAGGTAGCGCCAGCAGCATGCCCGAGGCAAAAATGGTGCCTGCATAGCGAGCCAGCAGCTCAAAGGCGTTTGGATTGAGGCCTTCCATGCCGATAGGCAGTGTCTCAAAGCTCATTACCAGCGTTTCAAGCACCATCAGGTGACCGTTAAACGCTAGAAACATCAGCAGCGTGATCATGTACAAGATACGCGACAGCACCATGATATTGGTACCGCTTGAAGCGTCAAAGAAACTGGCAAACCCCAAGCCCATCTGCAAACCGATATACTCGCCCGCCGCTTGAACAACCGCCAGTATGATGTGCATGACCAAACCAATGGCCAGGCCGATCACTATCTGCTCGACCATGATCCCGATTCCCGCCCAGGACATGATGGCCACGTTGGGCATGGCTGGCAGAATAGGTGCGATGACAATACTGACCAGAACGGCCAAACCCACCTTGGCCTGATTGGGAATACTGGAATGTCCCCACAGCGGTGCGGCGGCCATGAAGGCCGTGATACGCGCAAAGGGCCATAAGAAGGCGATAAGCCAGCCCTGCAGCTGGGCGAAGGTGACCTCAACCACCTTGCTACATCACCATGTTGGGGATGTTGGTAAATAGCCGATAGGTAAAATCGGTGATCAGACCGATCAGCCAAGGACCCGCCAATACAAGAACGGCAAACACGGCTAACACCTTGGGAATAAAGGTCAGGGTCATTTCATTGATCTGGGTAGCTGCCTGGAAGAGACTGATGATCAACCCCGTGAAGAGCGCTGCGAGCAATATGGGGCTTGCCAGCAGCAGCGTTACGCGCATGCCCTGGTAAGCTATGCTCATCACCATTTCAGGGGTCATCTTAGTGCTCCTAGATTGTGTAAAAGCTTTCGGCCAGCGAACCAATGATCAGTTGCCAGCCATCCACCAGGATAAAAAGCATCAACTTGAAGGGCAGCGAAATAGTGACCGGCGGTACCATCATCATACCCAACGCCATGAGCGTGCTCGCCACGACCAGGTCGATAATCAGAAAAGGAATGAAGACCGTAAAGCCGATCTGAAAAGCCGTCTTGAGCTCGCTGGTGACAAACGCCGGCAGCAGCACGCGCATGGGCAGCTCCTCCGGGCCTTGCATTGGGCCTACATCGGCCAGACGAACAAACAGGGCAATGTCGGGCTCGCGGGTTTGAGCCAACATGAATTCACGAAACGGCAACTGAGCAAGTTGCAGGAATTCCTCGAAATTGATGGTCTCGTTCGATAACGGCTGCCAGGCAGTGTCATACACCTGGGCGATGACGGGCGACATGATGAAAAAGGTTAAAAACAGTGCAATGCCCAGCAAGACCTGGTTGGGCGGCGTCGATTGAGTGCCCATAGCCGTGCGCAGCAGGCTTAACACAATGATGATCCGTGTAAAGCTGGTCATCATCAAAAGCATCGCGGGCAAAAAGGCCAGAGAGCTTAAAAACAGCAGTGTTTGAAGGGAGAGAGACCACTGCTGGCCGCCATCTTCCATGGGTTGGGAAATAATACCTGGCAGCTGCTGAGCGTAGGCGGGGGTCATCAGTATGCCAAGTGCAATCGCAATGCCGAGCAGCAAGCGCCAAAGGGGCCGAGAAAAATGCATCCTGTGTCTCATGGGGTCTGAGGTGGGTCGCTGTCGGTGGTCTTGCGCCGGTTTTTTGCCAGCGCCTGGGCAAGCCGTTGTGAAAAGCGTGGTGCATCAGATGTCGTGCTCGTATCGGCCTCAAGCGGTCGATCTTCGGGCGCCGGACGTTCGTGGAGCTTGGTAATACGTCCTCCGCTGACGCCCAGAACCAGCCACGTATCTTCTATTTCGACAACCACCACGCGCTCCCGACTACCTACCGCTGTACTGGTAATAACGCGCAGATGAGCGCCCTGATAGGGGCGCAGGTTCTGCCAGCGTTTCAGTAGCGCCGTAAAAAGCAGGATAAGCGCAATAACGAAAGCCAACGCCGCGGCGGTCTTGCCCAGCATGGCCATGCCGATAAAGGCATCGCTGCCACTACCCAGTGCGTCGATAGCGTTGTTTTGATGCGGCGGCGGCGCGACACTCATCGGTTAAGCTTGTGAATGCGCTCAGAAGGGGTAATGATTTCCGTAATACGGATACCATACTTGTCTTCAATGACCACTACCTCGCCTTGGGCGATCAGATAGCCGTTGATCAGAATATCCATGGGTTCACCGGCCAATCCTTCAAGCTCGATGACCGATCCCTGAGCAAGCTCAAGTAGCTGCTTGATCGTCAGTTTGGTGCGGCCAAGCTCCACGGTCAGCTTTACCGGAATATCCATGATCATTTCGAGATCGCGGGCTTGCTCGTTGGCATTGCCCGGGCTCAGCGGTCTGAATATTTCATCACTTGCGGCCTTTGCTACCGGAGCAGGCTCGGCCGGCGCCGGCTCTTCTTCAGAAGCCCCCTGTTCAGCCATGGCAGCCGCCCACGGGTCGTCCTCTTCGGCCGCTTCCTGTTCAGCCATCGCGGCTGCCCAGGGGTCTTCCTCATTGGCCGTGCTAGCGGCTGAGGGGTCTTCCTGTTCAGACATGGCGTCCGCCCAATCGTCACCGGAGACATTTTGATCGGGTTTGTTAGGATCAGTCATGCTTTGGATTCCTTGGCTTTCTGTCGCGTCGAACCTTCAATGAAGTCCTTTGACGATACGTTGTTCATAGCAGCATGGTCGATCATGCGGAGTACGCGCAGCGCACGCTGCTGGCGCTGGCTGCCATATTCGCACTCCATGACCGGGACACCGTCAACACGGGCCGTAATGGTATTGGGGATATCCAGTGGCAGTACGTCGCCCTGCTTCAGCCCCATCACGTGTGCAATGCGGCTTGAGATCTGAGCAAACTCGGCCACAAGCTCGACTTCTGATTGGCGCAGCTCGCTTGCCATGCGTCGCGACCAGGTGCCGTCATGATCATGATTACTATCGTTGATAGGGTTGGCAAGCAAATCCCGCAGCGGCTCGATCATGGCGTAAGGCATGCAGATCTGGAAGTTGCTGGAAAGGTTGCCCACTTCGATATTGAATTTGGTGTTGACCACTATTTCATTTGGCGAACTGGTGATGTTGGCGAACTTGGACTGCACCTCTGAACGCATGAAATTGACATCCAGCGGGTATACGACCTTCCAGGCTTCCTGGTAGGCGTCGATCGCCAGATTCAACAGCCTATGAATGATGCGCTGCTCAGTATTGGTAAATTCGCGGCCGTCTGACTTGGTAACAAAACGACCATCCCCGCCGAACAGGTTATCCACCACCATGAATACCAGGTTGGGTGGAAACACCACCAGCGCCGAGCCGCGTAGCGGCTTCATCGACACAAGGTTCAGGTTGGTGGGCACCGGCACGTTACGCGAGAACTCACTGAAGCTCTGGTAGCGTACCGACTCGACCGTAATATCCGCGCTGCGCCTGATCAGGTTGAACAGGCCGTTACGAAAATAGCGGGCAAAGCGCTCGTTGATGAAATCCAGCGCATGCAGACGTTCGCGAATAACCCGGTGCTGTGTTGAAGGATCATACGGACGAATGCGCGCTTCATCTTTCGACTGTGCCGAAGACGCCGACGGCTCATCGTCACCGCTGACCCCTTTCAGCAAGGCATCGATTTCTTCCTGGGACAGTAGATCGTCCTGCGACATGAACGGCTCCAGTTCCCGGGTTATTGCACAATAAATTCGGTAAACAGCACTTCGCGCAAATCTAACGGCGGCTGATTTTCCGCCAGAGGTACGCTAAGGCGGCTGATAATTGCCTGTGCCAGCTGCTCCTTGCCCTCGACCGAGGTAAGCTCGCTTGCCTGTTTTCCCGAAAGCAGGATCAGCAGGCGGCTACGCACCTGGGGCATATGCTCTTCGATAATCGCCTTGCTCTCTTCATTACCAACACGCAGCGTAATGCCGGTGTACAGCAGGCGCGAGCCATAGCGGTCATCGTTAAGATTGACCGTAAAGGGCTCGATACGTGTAAAGACCGGTGTTTCGCGTACTAGAGGTTTTGTATTCTCACCGTCAACGCCTTGCCCATCACGCTGACCCAGTACCATATAAATGGCCGCTGCAGCACCTATTGTGGAGAGCAGTACCAGCACTACCATTATCCAGAGCAGTTTTTTAGATCCACCGCTTTTTTTTTCAGCCATGTACTTTTCCGTTTCAATAGTCACTACCTGCTACTTATCAAGCATTATGCCTAATGTGGCAGCGGGTGATGAAATGAACAGGCTCGCTTGGCAAGCCTATCTTTTGGTTTAGCTGTTTTTACGCATGGACAGCTTGTTGGTTTCAATCAGTGCGCGGATGATCAGGCGTAAAGATCGACCCGGCCATCTAGCGTTAACGTATTATTATCGGGCGTTAACGTGCCTGCACTGTTGTCCCCCGGCGGCGTGCTGTCACTATTGCCAGCGTCAGCAACGGCGCCCTTGCCCTGTTGAGAAGAGGACCGCTCCCTGGGATTTTGCTGCTCGCCCACGGAAGTCTCTCCTAATGAGATGCCCTGTTCGGCCAGCGTTTCCCGAAGCTGCGGTATGGCCTGCTCAATCACCTGACGAACTTGGGCATGGGCCGACAAGAAGTGTGCCTGGGTGCCCTGCTCGGTTATTTTCAGTGTGATGGAAAGCGGGCCAAGCTCCGCTGGATGCAGCTGCATCTGAACCTGCTGGTCACCGCCGCGCTGGGAAAACTGCACCAATTGCTGCCCCAGCTGAGATGGCCACGCTGGGCTGGTAACAGGGGCACTAATGAAAGCAGGCGGCGCTGTACCTGTAGGGCTTGAAGATACCGGCGGCTGAAGGCTGCCAGCCATTTGCCCGATACGCGAAGGCATAAGATCATCCAGCGCGTCGCTACCAGGTTGAGAGGGCGCCGCCAGGGCTGCCAGCTGCGCCGCTACTTCCTGGGTAGTGAATAAAGGTGTTGATGCATTAAGGACATTTGCAGAGGCAGAGTAGGAGGCTCTTGAATAGACAGTATCCCAACTCGCATCATCGCCACGCCACTGGGCCGCTGAGGGCTGCGTAGCGGGCGCTTGGCGAGCAGACTCCGCCAGTGAAGCGATCTGCTTGCTATTATCCATCGTAAGCGGAGCCATCAAGGCATTCAGTGTACTGCTAACTTGCGCCGCTTCATTTTTTGTCAGCGGGAGGGAGTTGACGGCGCCAGTCGCGGAAGGCTGGCGGGGATCAATCAGTGCTTGAAGCGTGGCAAGAAGATTGGCGGTCTCTGCATCGTCAAGGTCCAGCTGGCGAGCGATGCTTTCCAGGGTAGGCGCGGGCACCGGTGATGCCGGGGCAGAAGTCTCGGAGAAGGAGGCCATCAGCTTGAGACGCTCAGCGATCTCTTCAAGCGACGTAGTCGCTTCGCCGTTGAAAGTATCAAGCCCCGGCTGTGACGGCGCCGTTTCCTCAACGGCGAGCGAAAGCTGGCTCAGCAGCGAGGAAAGCTCGGCTTCACTCAGGTCAAATCCAAGGCTCTGCAAGGTATCCAGCAAGGCAGTTGCGGAGGCCTCACCGGCATCACTGCCAGCTGATTGGGAAAGACGCGAAGGCGCGTTGGCCGCCTGAGATAGCGCCTGACGGAAAAGGGTCTGTGAGGACTCCAGCGCGCCGGTCAAAGCTGGCCTGCCGGAGGAAGCATCCTGACTTTGTACCCCTGAAAGCAATAGCTGTATGTTCATATACTATTCCTCGGGCGCCGTTAGTGCGGCGTCTCGTTGCGCTGGCGGGCCAGGCGGCCTGTCACCAGATCATCATTGGTTTTCTGCTCAGAGCGCTCAAGACGGCGGTGCTCTTCCGATAGTCGGCGCGTGGCCAAGGTATCGTAGGAAGATAGCTTGCGCTGCTCCTGCTGCCAGTGCTGCTGGCTTTTCTGAACTCGCTGCTGTTGGGCGATAAGCGCTTGCCGGGCGCGGCTAAGGGCTGCGTCAAGCGAGGCTAAGAACTGCTGATAGTTATACATGGTGGCAGGGTCGATACCTTCGCGCATCGCCTTTTGCAAGCGCTCGGCATATTCTGCACGGTACTGACTGAGCGACTGCAGCTGAGCAGCGGTCTGCTGCTCGGTCTGACGCTCATGAGCGAGCAGTTTACCTGCCTGGTCGCGGGCATCCTTGGCCATGCCCGTTAGCATTTCAAGCTGTGAATGACTCATGTTCGGCCTCCCACCACGGCGTGCAGTGCTTGGTGTGATTCTTCAAGCGTTGCCCGCTCATCAATGTTCTGTTGAAGAAAACGCTCCAGTGCAGGAAAGAGATTCACTGCTTCATCAAGCCTGGGGTCATGCCCGGGGCTGTAAGCTCCAACGCTAATCAGGTCGCGGTTGCGTTGGTAGCGGGAAAACATTTGCTTGAAAACGCGCGCTTCCTGCAACTGCTCCGGTGTGGCAATAGCGGTCATGGCCCGGCTGATGGACGCTTCGATATCGATCGCCGGATAGTGCCCTGCCTCGGCCAGGTTACGTGACAGCACGATATGACCATCCAGAATTGCCCGGGCAGAATCTGCAATAGGGTCCTGCTGGTCATCGCCTTCGGTCAGGACAGTGTAAAACGCGGTAATCGATCCGCCGCCGCGTTCAGCATTGCCGGCACGTTCCACAAGGCCCGGCAGTTTGGCAAATACCGAAGGCGGATAGCCCTTGGTGGCCGGCGGCTCGCCGATCGCCAGAGCGATTTCCCGCTGGGCCATGGCGTAGCGTGTCAACGAATCCATGATCAACAGTACATTTCTGCCCGCATCGCGGAACCCTTCCGCAAGGCGCGTGGCGTAAGCCGCCCCTTGCAGCCGCTGAAGCGGTGAGGTGTCGGCCGGTGCTGCCACGACCACCGAGCGCCGACGGCCTTCCGGACCCAGGATATGATCAATGAAATCCTGCACTTCTCGGCCACGCTCACCGATCAAGCCCACGACGATAACATCGGCCTGGGTATAGCGGGCCATCATGCCCAGCAGTACCGATTTACCTACCCCGGAGCCTGCAAATAATCCCATCCGCTGGCCTCGACCTACGCTTAATAGGGCGTTGATCGCGCGGATTCCCACATCAATCTGGTCTTCTATCGGCGCTCTGGAAAGCGGGTTGAGTGGCGCTGAGCTAAGTGTAGCGTGAGGAACATCATCGATGCCTTCACGATCATCCAACGGTTTTCCGTTGCCATCCAGCACGCGCCCGAGAAGCTCATCCCCGATGGGAAAGCGTCGTGCGCTATGACCACTACCATCGCCCAACGGCGATACCCGGGCGCCGGGCATCAGGCCGGAAATCTCTTCCAAAGGCATCAGGAAGAGCTTGTCGCCGGCAAATCCCACCACTTCCGCTTCGGCATGTTTGTCGCTATCGGCCAGGCGGCCATCCGGGCCCGGTAGCTCTATTCGGCAAGCACTGCCTACAGCCACACGCAGCCCCACCACCTCAATGACCATGCCGGTAGCGCGCGTCACCCGGCCGCTGCTCCGGTGGGGCGGCAACTGGCTGACGCGCTGCGTGGTGCGGCGTACGGCTTTACGCCAGCGGTGTTGATGTGGGCAGGTCGAGTCGCTCATGGGCTGCTCATTTACGAAGACGCAGAATTGGATGAATGACGCTTGCGGGCCTGGGATTCAATGGCCTGCCAGCGGGTTTCAAACGTTGCATCCAGCTCGCCTTGAGCACTGGTCACCCGGCAGCCGCCGCGGGCCAGCTGATCGTCAGGCTGAAGTTTCCAGCCAGCGGCGCTGAGCTCTGTGCCTAGGTGCTGTTCGACGACGGCATGATCCTCGGTGTTTAGCCATAGACGCTGCTGGCCTACCAGGGGCGGCTCGGTATGCAGAAGCTCACGCACGATGGTGAGCACCTGCTCGGGTTTTTGCTGTAACGCGTCACCGGCAAGCTGCCTGCCGGTGGCCAGGGCCAATTCGACAAGATCATGGGCAATGGTGTCATCGATGCGATCCAGCGCATCCGCAAACTGCTTTGCCAGTGCCTCCAGAGGCGTAATAGTGTGGCGAATCTGGTTTTCTAGTTCATCGTGCGCCTGGGCGCGACCCTCTTCCAGACCTTTTATAACACCCTCGGCATGCCCTTTTTCAAGACCAGCCTGATAGCCTTTCTCTTCCGCTTCCTGACGAAGCTGGTCATAGATCGCCTGACGCTCCTGCTGCTCGCGTTGATGCGCCTGCTCGGCGGCCTTCTGAGCGGCCAGCACTTTTCGCTGATGCGCCGTCGGTTCGCTGCTGAACGTTCGTCCATCGTCTCGGTGGGGGGTGCCAAGCTCGTCCATCTGCCAGCGCTTCCAGCTGCCATGACGATCGAACTCGGGCGTCGAGGGGTTAGACATACTCGTCATCCCCGCCGGCCAGCACGATTTCGCCGGAGTCTGCCAGGCGGCGTACTACCTGCAGAATAGTTTTCTGCTCGGTTTCGACCTGGGAAACGCGTATCGGTCCGCGCGCTTCCATGTCTTCGCGCACAAGGTCGGCGGCGCGCTGGGACATGTTGCGCAGGAACTTGTCGACCAGCGCGTCCTGGGCACCCTTGAGGGCGATGACCAGCGAGTTGGTCTCGACTTCCTGCAGCACCATCTGGATGGCACGGTTGTCCAGGTCGAGCAGATTCTCGAAGAGGAACATCTCGTCGATGATCTTCTGGGCGAGGTCTTCGCTGTGAGCCCGAACGGTTTCGATGGCCGTCTCTTCCTGGGAAGAGTTCATCAGGTTGAGAATTTCGGCTGCGGTTCTCACGCCGCCCATCTTGCTGCGCTTGAGGTTCTGGCCATCCAGCATGCTGGTCAGTACCTCGGTCAGCTCCTGGAGTGCCGCTGGCTGAACGCCGCTGAAGGTAGCGATACGCAAAACAACATCGTTACGCAGCTTCTCTTCGAACAGCTCCAGGATATCCGCGGCCTGATGGCGCTCCAGGTGAACCAGAATCGTGGCAATGATCTGCGGGTGCTCGTCGCGGATCAGCTCGGCCACCATGGAGGCTTCCATGAGGTTGAGTGCATCGATACCCGAGTTGCCACCGGTGGTTTCCAGGATATCTTCGATCAGGCTTGTCGCCCGCTCGCTGCCCAGTGCCTTGGTAAGCACCGAACGGATATGCTCGCTGGAGTTGAGGTTGAGCGCGACAAACTCTTCGGTTTCACGATGGAAGGCTTCCAGAACCGCTTTCATGTCTTCATGAGAGATCTGGTTGAGCTTGGCCATCTCCATGCTGATCTCTTGTACTTCACTGGCGCTCAGGTACTTGAAGATCTCAGCCGCGCTGTCTTCATCAAGGGCGAGCAGTAGAATGGCACTCTTGCGAGCGCCGCTCATATCCATCGTTGCACTACTCATTGGCGTTCATCCAGCTGCGAATGATCATGGCGACCATGCGGGGGTCTTCTTGAGCCATTTCGCGCAGGTCATTAAGGTTGTGCTCATAAAGCGATGTCTTGCGCCGCCGTTTGGGCTTGCCGCTGTAGGTGTCGTCTTCCTCGTCCAAGGCTTCGTCTTCGTTCTCGTCCTCATCACCTTCGCCGCCGACACTGGCGGTCAGTGTGCGGCCAGGCATGGCCGTCGGGACGGTCACCGGCGTTTGCGTATAGCGCTTGATCAAGGGCCGCAGTATCAGCAGATACAGCAGCAGTGCGGCAATCGCCACCAGCAGATAGCGGCCCAGCGTACTGGCCATGGCCCGGATTTCCGGATCCTTCCACCACACGGTTTCTTCAAACTCTTCGCGGGTATCGGCGAAGGGTGAATTCACGACTTCGATCTGGTCACCGCGCACTTGAGAAAAGCCGATCGCCTGCTGGACCAGACGCTCGATCTGGGCCACTTCGTCGTCGGTCAGAGCAACGCGCTCAATCTCGCCTTCATCATTGGCAACGTCACGGTAGTTGACCACCACGGCGGCAGATAGCCGCTGAACCTGCCCCAGCCGGTGCTGGACATGCTCAACGCTGCGATCGACTTCGTAGTTGACCACGTCTTCCTGGCGCAGGCTGCGCAGGGCATCGGCTGGCGCGTCTTCCTCACCGTCTTCACCTTCACCATCGGCCTGATTGATCGGCGAGGGCGCAGTGCCAGGGGGCGTATTGCTCAGCGCACCGGGAATTCCGCTTGCCAGCGGATCATCGCCGTCAAACGACAGGCTGAGTTGACGGCTGCGTACCGCGGCCTCATTGGGCGGCTGGTTCGGCCCGTAACGCTCTGAGGTCTGCTCGCGGCGTGAAAAGTCGATCTGTGCCGCGACCTGGGCACGTACATTGGTGCTGCCCAGAATAGGCGTCAGGATATGTTCGATGCGCTGCTGGTAGGAGCGCTCCACCTCGGCAATATACGCAAGCTGGGAGCCGTCCAGGTCAGAACCTTTCGTGGTGTCGGCAGACAGCAGTCGACCGTTTTGATCCACGACGGTGACATTGTCGGCAGCCAGCTCAGGAACGCTGCCAGCCACCATGTGGACAATGGCGTTTACCTGCCCTTCACCCAGTGGCCGGCCTGGCAACAGGGTAAGGATGACAGAGGCCTTGGCAGGCTCGCGGTCGCGAATGAATACCGAGGGCTTGGCCAGTGAAAGATGTACGCGTACCCGCTCGACGGGCCCCAGGGACTCGATGGAGCGGGCAAGTTCGCCTTCCAGACCGCGTTGAAAATTCACCTGCTCGGCAAACTGGCTGATGCCGAATGCCTGGGTGTCCATCAGCTCGAGGCCCAGATTGCCTCCACGCGGAAGGCCCTGCTCGGCAAGTTGAAGCCGCAGGGTATGGACCTGGTTGCTGGGCACGAGCAGTGCCTGGCCGCCTTCGCTGAACTGATAGGGCACTGCGCGGCTATCAAGCTCGGCAATGATGCGCCCACCATCTGCTTCACTCAGGTTGCTGTAAAGCACGCGATAATCCGGGCTGCTTGCCCACATGAACAGCGCAGCCACAACGGCAATAGACGCCGCAGCGGCAAACAACAGCATGATCAGCGGATTGCTGCGCAGCTGTTTCAGCATGCGTTCGACCGCAGATTGGCTGTTTGATGTGCTGTTGGTGGAGCCGCTGGAAGAAGCGTTTTGTGTCGTACTATTTTGACGGCCTGCCGTTGCACCTGCTTCGCTCATGCGTCCCTCCAAAGGGGTAAGCAAAACAGGTGTCGGCCCAGGCGCATCACCAAAGAAGGCATAGGCTGTATCCGTCAATCGCGGTTATCCGCAAAACAAAAGAGCGGAATTGTGATGGGCGCCATTATCCTGAGGTGTGTCGAGCATAAATGAACGAAAAGGTTGGCTTTTAGTACTTATTTGTTCGTATGAGGAATAAGTCAGTAGTGTTAGGCTTCGCTCATTATTTATTTTCCAGCCGATGAGGCATGCGTATGAGTACACCGGCAATACAGTCAGCGCTTCAGCAGATGCAGGGGCTGGCCACACAGGCAGCGGCGCAGCCTTTAAAGGGTGCGCATGTCTCAACGGCAGTGGGGCAGGGCAGTTTTGGCAGCGAGCTGCAGGCCTCTATCCAGCGCATCAACCGCCTTCAGAAAACCGCGGATACCAAGGCGATGGCCTTCCAGGCTGGAGAGCCCAATATTGAGCTTAACGACGTCATGGTGGATATGCAAAAAGCGAGCGTTGCCTTTCAGATGGGACTTCAGGTGCGCAACCGCCTGGTGACTGCCTACCGTGATGTCATGAATATGCAGGTATAACCCCGTCAGGTTCAATATTGGCAGAGAGCGCCAAGAGAAGCGCACTTTTACTATGCGTTCATTTAACGCTCGCTTTTGTGCTTTAAGCTTCGAGTGAGATCAGGCTCCCCTGCACTTCTTCCAGACGCTTGGCAATCTGAACTACTTCTTCAGCAGGGATCTGGCGAATTATCTCGCCAGACTCTCGATCAATCACACGCGTAATGATGCGTGACGACTGTTCGCTCATCTCGAATTCAAGGCCGCGCGGTCGCATGGCGGCATTGATCCGCTGAAGCGGCTCAACCAGTTCGCCTTTGCTTATCGACTCGGCGGTAGAGCCTTGCTGAGTGCTGGAACTGTCCATAATCGAGAGCTGGGTCAACGTGCTGTCCAGCCGCTGTTGTGGCGTCGGGTTGCGTGATGAAGCGCTTGATAGCGTTGTTATCATATCCGTTAGTGGTGATGTCATGAGAGCCATTCCTCGCAAAGATAAGCGCTAATATTAACGTCCGGTTACTTTCCTTGATTAGCTGAAGCGCAAGCCCTGCATAATTTTATTGAGCTTCACCCATACCATCGGCCGATGCGCCGTAAACTTTATATATGCAGATAATGCAAACGCCAATGGCTTGATCGGGCAGCCGATGCGCTATGGCGATTTCATTAAAGCAGGAGAAAGTGTGCTCTCAGGCATCTGCGATTGCTGCAGCGCATCTGATATGCTTCGCCTCTTTGTGACAAGTTGTAAACGGTAGTTTCGATTAACGCAGTCGCTAAAGCGAGGCGAACATGCTAGCGCAGCAAGATGGATACGAAACGGTTGCCAACATGGCAATGATTGAGTCACTGCTGAATACCATGATTGAAAGCGGGGGCGTGTCGCTTTGCATGGCGGCACCTGGGGCTAGCGCAGAGCCGATCGTCTTGATGGAGCAGCATCCGGGAGAGTCGCTCGTGATGGATCTGTCATCCGTCGATTATCTCATGGGGCGCCTGCAGGGGGGCGAGGCCTTCTACCTGCTTGGCCAAGCCCAGAATAAAGTCGTTCGTACACCGCTTCTCAACCTTGCCGAGGCACGTCGTTCGGGCGGGCGTTTCTTGTGCTGCAGTGACTACCCAACCACCGTTGACGTGCTGCAGCGGCGCGAATCTTTCCGTGCGGAACTGCGCATGGGGATGACCGTTGCGGCTAGCGTGTACGGCGTGCTGGGCGATACGGTTATAGGCGAGTTGCGCGATATATCACAAGAAGGCTGTCAGTTAGAGCTGCCGCTCACTGCCAGCGGCGTACTGGCTGAAACGGAAGGGCCTTTGAAGCTTGCCTTGAGTTTCCCCGATGGCACTTACTTCGAGGGTTATGGTACTGCGCGGCATCAAAAAATAGATCCGGAAAGACATCTGCTGCGCGTAGGCTTTCAGTTTGCCGGGTTTACCGCCGAGCAAGAGCGTCAGGTGTGGTATTTCGTGTGCGAAATAGAACGCGAAGCGGCTCGCTACAAGAAGGGCGACGCGGAAGATCGCCAGTCTTCACCCCTGTTTGAGCAGCCCCAAAAACGTATTGATGCAGAACGTGTAGGGCGGCGTGATATCAAGCGTTATGCCACGCCCATGGCGCGCCGGCTCGTCAAGGTGGCCGCCTACCTGGACGCTCAGCTGCTGCTGCTGCAGCAGGGTAGCGATATCGATGCCCGGCGACTGTCGCGTAACGCTGATCGCGTGCTGGCCCTTCATGAGGAAGACCGCGAAGCGCTGCTGTTTGCGTCGCGTTGCATGTCGCTTGAGCCTCTGCTGGTGCGCCATGGTATTGGCGTGGCGGTTCACTTGCTGGATCTGGTGGGCGCCAGTATGCCTCGCGAGGCGCGCAAGGCCATTGTGGCAAGTGGCCTGATTCACGACCTGGGTAAAGCCCTGATCCCGCATGTGGTCTTTAGAGCGCCAAATTTCGAGGCGACACACCGTCAGGCAATGAGTGAGCATGTTTCTCTGCTGATTGGGCGTCTGCAGCATTGCCAGTGGCTATCGATCACTATCGTTCAGGCAGTTGTTGGGGGCATCAACGAGCGCCTGGACGGCAGTGGCTATCCCGATGGGCTGAGCGGTGAGGATATTAACGAACTTGCCAAGGCCAGCGCGGTCGTTGATGTAGTGGAAGCGATGCGGCGTGATCGTACTGACCGGCCGGCCAGAACGACCCAGCAAGTCTATCGCCACTTGTTGAATCACGCCCATCAGTTCGATTCGCGTTGGATAAAGCGCTATATCGAGCACTTCAAGATGTTGCCGGTGGGGTCTCTGGTGCGTTTTTCCAGTGACCAGCTGGGCTGGGTAATCCGCCTGGATGAATCGGGTGCGCCTGCTGAAGTGGCGCTGACCCAGCAAGCCGAGCCGCCCATGCGCGATACGCTTGGCAATGTAGTGAACGGCGACGTACATGATCGGCTAGGTAAGCCAGTACAGGAAATAGCGGTTTCAACCTGATACGGCGGGTCGTGAGTAATCGCGATCTTGTAAAGAAAAGTCGGCTTGTCCGCTAAAGTCTGGTGGGGCAGGGCCGATATGATCTATAGCCGAGCACTGTATGCTCGTATTAAGTAATGAAGCAAGTGGCGGCCCTCAACCTTTTCATCGACCGCCGCCACACATAAGGAGCTTTAGCGAATGACATACTCTCGCGGCAGTGCTGCCTACGGACGGGGCGCGAATGCTTATGCCCGCGTTGGCGTAGAAAGCGGCGTCATGTCAGCTGATCCGCACAAGCTGATTGCGATGTTGTTTGAGGGTGCGCAAACGGCCATTCGTGCGGCGCGTATCCACATGCAGGGTGGCAATACCGGGGAGAAAGGCAAGGCCATTTCCAAGGCACTGGATATTGTCAATAACGGCCTTGCCGCGGCGCTTGACCAGGAGAAGGGAGGGGAGATTGCGGAGCGACTAGCCTCTTTATACGACTATATTGCTCGCCTGCTGCTGACCGCCAACCTGCGCAACGATGAAGAGAGTTTAAACCAGGCAGAGCAGTTGCTTGAAAATATCGCCTCCGCATGGCGTGAAATCGGCCAACAGCAGAGCGCATGAGGCGACAATGGCAGCTTCCGTAAATGCCCACAATGATACGCAAAAAGTATTGATAGATGCGTATGAAGCATTGCTGGTTCACGTGACTCAAATGCATGAGCTGGTCAACGCCGAGCAGTGGGAAGACCTGATCAAGCAGCGTACCCATTACGTCATGCTGGTGGAAAGACTGCGTGGGCTCGACAGCACGGTGCTTCTTGATGAAGCAGGCAGGCAGCGCAAGGCAGCCCTGCTTGAGGACATTCTGGAATACGATGCAGAGATTCGCCGTCGCTTGGTGGCAAGGCGAGATGAACTGGGCAAGCTGATTGGTGTATCCCAGCGTCAGCGTGATCTGCATCGCGCTTATGCGCCCCAGCAGGGCGCGGATAGCGATGGCGACGATGAGGCCGCCACGTGAGCGGAATCACGCCGCTCATCGATACGTTGATGCACCAGGTGTTGGGGCGGCAGGGAGAGCTTTCGCTACAGCGTGCGCTTGGCGAACAGGTCAAACCGGTGTTACCTGGTGAGGGGCTGCGCCCTGTTCAGGGGGATTCAAGCCTGGATGGTCGTGCCGCGCCTGGCGCGCTAAATGATCTGCGGCGCATGCCCGGCTTGCTGGATGGCGAGCGCCCACTGGCGCGTGGGGAGGTGTCAGCTCCATCTACTGGATCGACGCAAACCCACTTCAGTGCGGCGGCACGCACTATTGCCGATGTACTGCTGCGCTTTCCCGCACCGGCAGCGGTCATTCGCCCGGCAGCGCCGCTTATGATCAACCAGGCACCTCCAGCGGCGGGCGTGGTGGCTGAACGGCTAGAAGCCAGCGTGCGTGATAGCGGGCTGTTTTACGAAGCACACTTGAAGCGCTGGTTTCAGGGCGACATGTCGCGCCAGCAGCTTCTGCGCGAGCCGCAGATGCAGCCGGGCCCGCGCCCCTTGATGCCGCCTGTTGCGATGCCCCTTTTACCAGGTGCCTCATCAACTGGCGTGCCGTTTCAAAGTGGTGTAGCCGCCGAGTCTGCAGATAACCGGCTGATCCTGCCGGGCAGCAGCATGCTTTATGTGCCTGCTGCCAGACCCGCCGTGGTTGTTTCAGGAGCGCCTACCACAGGCCCTGCCCAGGCAGGTGGCGCTGCCCCTGTAAATAGTGAAGCGGGAGGTTTTTTCGCCTCGCGTGATGCGGCCGCCGAGCGCGATATGGCTAGCCTGAAAACCCATGGGCATCGTGAAATTGTGCATGAAAGCCTGCAGGGTCTGGTGCGCCAGCAGCTGGACATGCTGGTAACACCGACCATTCGCTGGGAAGGAGACGTCTGGGCGGGCATTTTTATGGCGCTGGTAATTCAGCTGCCAAATCGTGAAAAAGGTCAGGAAGATCAGCAGGAAAGCAGCGAAAGCGAGGAGGGCTGGCGATCCGACATTCGTCTGGAAGTGCCCAGCGTGGGAGCATTTAGTGTCTCTTTGTGGTTTTATCGAGCGGTGTTGAGTATCGATCTGACAACGGCCGATAGCGTCACTCATCAATATCTTGAAAAAGGCATGTCCACGTTGGAGCGGCGTTTGAATGCGCTGGATCTGGAAAGGGTTCAAGTACGTGCGCGGTATATACCGCAGGAGCATGACAATGACCTTGCCCGATGAGCGCCGCCGTCAGGCTGTAGCACTGGCCTATCGGGAGAATGAGCGCGCGCCGCGTGTAGTCGCAAAAGGCTACGGGGAGCTTGCCGAACGTATTATGGCCGAAGCTCAACGTCAGGGAATTTATGTGCATGATGCGCCTGAGATCGTAGCGCTTTTAATGCAGTTAGATTTAGACACTGAAATACCACCGCGCCTTTATCAGGTGGTGGCTGAGCTGCTGGTATGGGTATTTGAGCTGTCAGAGGGAGGGCTTGAGCACCGTCACTAAGCCACGTAGCCAATACCGATATAGTGTGCAACCATGATGTTGAGTAAGGAAAAATTCATCAGGGCGTCCGTATAATGTTTACAAGATAGCGCCTGTGCCATTTGATGGAACACTATGAGTCACACTAATTTTCTCGATGAAATTCAAGAAATAAACTTAGCCTATTTGCTTCTCGCGCAGCGCCTTTTAAGTGAAGACCGCGAAGCGGCGCTGTTTCGCTTAAAGATAGATAGCGACGTGGCCGATCTATTAGCGACGCTCAGTGCGCGCCAGTTGACGAAACTTGCACGCACCAACCAGCTGGTGTGCCGGTTTAGTCAAACCAGTGCGCAGCGCCTGCGTCAGGTTACCCAGAACCCGCGTGATCAGGGATTGGCTGGTTTACACGCATCGCTACTGCTGGCTTGCGATACGTTTGAGTCGTTGCCGCCAGGGGGTGAGGGGTGACCCAGAAAAGTTTGGTCGATGAAATGCATCAGGTGCAGCTGGCAATAGAGCTGATAGAGCTGGGGGCACGCCTGCAGGTGTTGGAAACGGAGACCGAGCTAAGCCGTACCCGCCTGATCAAGCTTTATAAAGAAGTGTGTGGTATGTCGCCGCCCAAAGGCATGCTGCCTTTTTCGGCTGACTGGTTCATTACCTGGTTGCCTAATGTTCATTCATCGCTTTTTTACAATATTTACGCCAGCCTGCGAAAGAATACGCGCTGCGAACGAATCGAGGCGTTTGTAAAAGCTTATCGGCTTTACGACGAGCAGATGATGCTGGAAGGCGCAGAGCCGGTACTTGGACTGACACGCGCCTGGACGCTGGTGCGCTTTTTCGAAAGCGACCTGCTGCAGTTGAATAAATGCACGCGTTGTAAAGGACACTTCGTCGCGCATGCGCACAGCCCTGAGCGAGACTACGTGTGTGGCATCTGTCAGCCACCCTCCAGAGCAGGGAAAACGCGTAAATCGCAGCGTGCCCAAGAGGATAAAAACAGCGCTGACGATGCCGGGTAGCAGGATGCCAAGCATGTCTTTAACGCATAGATAGCGGCAAAAGGCGGTGGTACTTTTTAATTAAACTGTACATTAGCCCTAGTATGATGGCGCTAAATTGTGCTTGAGCTGGAACGATGCCTGACCATCAGAGCCGATGGCTAACTTTTAGTTCCCCCCACTTGATACTTAAAACACCGCAAGGACCCTGCTTGTGCTGATACTTCTAGGCTATGTAGTCGTTTTGTTATGTGTATTTGGTGGCTATGTGCTGGCAGGTGGCAGCCTGGGCCCCTTGTACCAACCACTTGAGCTGCTCATTATCGGCGGCGCTGGCGTGGGTGCCTTTATTGCGGCCAACAACATCAAGGCGATTAAAGCTACCTTCAAGCTTCTGCCCCGGCTCAAGGGAGCCAAAAAATATAACAAAGCGTTTTACATGGAAGTGATGGCAATGCAGTACAAGCTATTGTCGAAAATCCGCCGTGAAGGAATGCTGGGCATAGAGCGGGACATTGATAACCCCCAGGAAAGCCCCCTTTTTCAAGAGCATCCCAGCGTATTAGCTGATCCTCTGGTCATGACGTTCTTGACGGATTACCTGCGTCTGATGGTAAGCGGCGGCATGGAGCCCATGGAAATTGACGAGCTCATGCTGCACGAAATCGAGGTCTTTGAGCAAGAGGCTCACGTGCCCATCGATGCCATCGCAAAAGTGGGTGATGCCATGCCCGCTTTCGGTATCGTGGCGGCGGTCATGGGAGTTATCAAGGCACTTACCTATGCCGACGCCAGTGCTCAGCAGATGGGGGAAATGATTGCTCACGCGCTGGTAGGCACCTTCCTGGGTATCTTGATGGGTTACGGCTTTATTAGCCCGATTGCAAGCTATGCAGGACGCCAAACCCAGGAAGTGGAAAAGATGATGCAGTGCATTCGAATCACCTTGCTGGCGAGTCTGCACGGCTACGCACCACAGCTGGCCGTCGAGTTTGGCCGCAAGGCACTCTATACCGCTGAACGCCCAAGCTTCACCGAGCTTGAGGATTACGTGAAAGATGCCAAGAAGGCCGGTGGTGCATGAGCAAGGGAAGCGATAAGCGTCCGATTATCATCCGGCGCAAGAAAGTGGTGCATGCGCATCATGGTGGCGCCTGGAAAATTGCCCTTGCGGATTTCATGACCGCGCTGATGGCGCTATTTCTGGTGATGTGGATTCTAAGCGTTTCCAGTGAGGAGACCCGGCGCGGCGTGGCGGAGTATTTCAGCACGCCTCTGGTAACGGCGATTACTGGTGGCGACCGTTCTGGCAGTACCAGCGTGATTCCGGGGGGCGGTCCGGACCCCACTCATAGTGATGGCGAAAGGGCGCGCATAGATGTGATGCAGCATACGCGTCCAAGTATGCAGGAGCAGCGCTTTTTCACTGACTTGCAAGAGCGTATCGAGCGGGCCATCGAGCAAGACCCGGAGCTGCGCCAGCTGCGCAATCAGATGCGGTTCGACCTGACGCGTGAAGGCCTTCGTATCCAGCTGCTGGATACCGAACAGCGGCCCATGTTCGAGCTGGGGCGTGACCAGGTGGCGCCCTATATGCGCAATCTGCTGCGAACGATAGCGCCGCTGTTAAACGAGCTGCCCAATGATCTGAGCATTAGCGGGCACACTGACAGCGTGCCCTACGCCGGTGGCTACCGAGGCTACAGCAACTGGGAGCTGTCCAATGATCGCGCCAACGCCTCACGTCGGGAGCTCGTTGCCGGAGGACTCGATCCCGATCAACTGCTGCGTGTATCGGGCTTTGCCGATCGCGTACTGCTGCCTGATACCGGGCCAACCGATCCGGTCAATCGGCGCATTGAACTTGTCGTTTTGCTGCCTGAAATCGCAGAGGCGATTCGCAATCCTGGCATCATGAGATCTGATGTCTCAACGCCTACCTCTGCTAATGAACTGGTAGAAGAGCTGCCACAAGATACTTCACCGGACGATATGTCGGAATGATCCCGGCTGGTGAGAAAAATATGACGTTAGAGTGGAGTGGTGCATGGATATAGCGGACTTTTTTGACACGTTTTTTGAAGAGGCTGAAGAGCTGCTCGCCGATATGGAGCAGCACTTGCTTGAGCTCGACGTCGATAACCCGGACAGCGAGCAGCTAAACGCTATTTTCCGCGCCGCGCACTCGATCAAGGGCGGAGCCGGCACCTTTGGCTTCAGCGTGCTGCAGAAGACCACGCACATTTTTGAAAACCTGCTGGATCATGCACGCAAAGGCGAACTTACGCTGCGTGCCGACCTCGTGGATACCTTTTTAGAGGCCAAAGACATCATGCACGAGCAACTCGATGCCTACCGCAACGAGGAAGCGCCCGACGAAGAGGCGTACGAAAGAATTTGCCAGACCTTACAGCAAATCGCCCTAGAAGAGATCGGTGAAACGCTGGAAGCGCCGGCGGCCACCCCTGCTCCGCTTTTCAAGGCAGAAGAGTCCGCAGAGTCTGCAAGCGAAACCGCTGGAAATCAGCTGGTAGTCGCCCTGCTCAACGTCAGTGACAAGGACCGGACGCTGCTGGTCGAAGAGCTTGAGCAACTGGGCGAGGTTCAATCCCAGTCGGGTGACGAGAAGCGCTACGAGGTCATTCTTCAGGGGGATATCAGCGCCGATGATATCGAAGCAGTCATGTGCTTTATCATCGAGCCCGACCAGATCGAGATCAAGGCGGCTGAAAACGTCCAGGCCACCGCGCCGGCGGCCTCAGCGCCGCCTGTCGAGGCCGCACCTGCCGCTGTCGCTCAGGCGCCCGCTAAGCCCGCTGTAAAAGCCAGTGCCCCGGCGGCGGCCAGTAAAGAAGCTGCCGCCAAGCCCAAGAAGGCGGCTGAATCCTCTTCGATTCGGGTATCCGTCGACAAGGTCGATCAGATCATCAACCTGGTGGGCGAGCTGATCATCACCCAGTCAATGCTCGATCAAACGGTCAGCGACCTGGAGGACCAGTCGGTGGGGAACAGCTCGCTGCAGAACGGCATGAGCCTTTTGCAGCGTAATGCCCGCGACCTTCAGGAAGCGGTCATGTCGATCCGCATGATTCCCATGGAGTTTGTCTTCAGCCGCTTCCCGCGCGTGGTACGTGACACGGCCGGCAAGCTTGGCAAGGAGATCGAGCTGATCACCGAGGGTAAATCCACCGAGCTTGACAAGAGTCTGGTCGAGCGCATTACCGACCCTCTGACCCACCTGGTGCGTAACAGCCTGGACCATGGCGTCGAGATGCCCGATGAACGGGAAGCGCTTGGCAAGCCGCGTACCGGCAAGCTTATTCTGTCGGCACGTCACCAGGGTGGCAATATCCTGATTGAAGTGCGCGATGATGGCGCGGGCATGGACCGCGACCGGCTGCTGGCCAAGGCGCGGGAAAATGGCCTTAGTGTCTCCGATACCATGACCGACGAAGAAGTCTATCAGCTGATTTTTGCGCCGGGCTTTTCGACCGCCAAGGAAGTGACCGACGTCTCCGGACGTGGTGTGGGCATGGACGTGGTCAAGCGTAATATCCAGGGCATGGGCGGGCGCGTCGAAATCCAGTCCAAGAAAGGCGAAGGCACCAACACCCGCATCGTGTTGCCGCTGACGCTGGCGATTCTGGACGGAATGTCGATCAAGGTCGGCGGCGAGACCTTTATCCTGCCGCTTTCTACCGTGCTTGAATCCCTTCAGCCGACCAAGGACGACATGTATGCCATGGCCGGTGATGACGTTGTGCTCAAGGTGCGTGACGAGTATCTACCGGTCATTGCCATCCACGAAGTACTGGATGTGGAAAATGCGATTACCGATCCGACACGCAGTATCGCCGTGATCGTGCAGGGTGAAGGACGGCGCTACGCCATGCTGGTCGATGAGTTGATCGGTCAGCAGCAGGTCGTGGTCAAGAATCTGGAAGACAACTATCGCAAGGTGCCGGGTATCTCCGCCGCCACCATTCTGGGAGATGGCAGTGTGGCCCTCATTCTGGATATCACAGGATTGCACCGCTTGAGCAGGGTCAAGAAAGAAGCGGGCAAAATCGTCAATAATCAACATCTCTCTTTTTATAAGGAGGCTGAGCCGTCATGAGTCAGGCAACAAATGGGGCGGTAATGGCCGCCGAAGCCGAAAGCCGCGAATTCCTGGTGTTTTCGTTAGGTGAAGAAGAGTACGCCATCGATATCCTGAAAGTGCAGGAAATCCGGGGTTACGAAAACGTCACTCGCATTGCCAACGCGCCTGACTTTATCAAGGGCGTGACCAACCTTCGTGGCGTCATCGTGCCCATTGTGGATCTGCGCATCAAGTTCCACCTTGAAAACGTCGAGTACGGTGGTCAGACCGTGGTGATCGTGGTCAACGTGGCAGATCGCGTCGTAGGCATCGTGGTGGATGGCGTTTCTGACGTCATGACGCTGACGCCTGAACAGATCAAGCCCGCGCCTGAGTTTGGCGTCACGCTCTCCTCTGACTTCCTGAGCGGCCTGGGCAGTCTGGATGATCGCATGCTGGTGCTGGTCGATATCGACAAGCTGCTGACCAGTGAAGAAATGGCGCTGGTGGATAGCACCAGCAACCGCTGATCGTTCAATCGATACATCATCGAAAAGACACAGGGAGCGTGTCTTTTCAAGCGAAAACAAGACGACCCAAGCGTTAAGGACAACGCCTGTGAGTAATGTTGTGTTGGGAGACACAAGGGTGACACAGCTAATGCGGCAGGTAATGGGTAACATGACCGTGCGACTCAGTTGGGGGCTGGTACTGGCCTCCTTCTCGCTATTGGTGATTGTGGCGTGCGGCATCGGTTTTTACGCGCTGCAGCACGGTGCGGCCATCATGCAGGCGATTGGCGATGGCCAGGCATCACAGGCAGTGTTTACCGATTTTACAGCGCGTATCCGCTGGATGCTGATAGCCATCGTACTGGTCACCGTTGCCACCGTAGTGATCGTGATCTGGGGTGTGACGAGTAATGTGCTGAAACCGCTTGACCGGTTGGTCGGCTACTTCGAGCATATGGCTCAGGGTGATTTAAGCCAGCAGATTACGGCCCCCGGCAATAACGAAATCGGCCGCTTATACGTTGCCATGGCGCATATGCAGTCTTCCCTATCGGAAACTGTCGGCGTCGTTCGCAGTAGTGGCGCCACCATTTTTGAGCGCTCCCAACAGATTGCCAGCGGCAATAACGATCTCTCCTCCCGCACCGAACAGCAGGCCTCCTCACTTGAAGAAACGGCTTCCAGCATGGAGGAGCTCGCCTCAACGGTTGGCCATAACGCCGACAATGCGCGTCAGGCCAGCCAGCTGGCACAGAGCGCAACGCTGACGGCTCGGCGCAGCGGTGAAGAGGTGGGTGGCATCGTGGGAACGATGCAGGAAATCAGCGCAAGCTCCCATCAGGTAGCGGATATCATCACCGTTATTGACAACATCGCCTTTCAAACCAATATCCTGGCGCTCAACGCCTCGGTCGAGGCTGCCCGTGCCGGTGAGCATGGCAAAGGCTTTGCCGTCGTTGCCCAGGAAGTGCGTAGCCTGGCCAGCCGCAGCGCCAATGCCGCCAAGGAGATCCGTACCCTGATCGACACCTCGCTTGGCAAGGTGGATGCCGGCACCCAGCGCGTCAACCAGGCCGGTGAAACCATGCAGGCGCTAGTGGATGCCGTACAGCGGGTCAGCGATATCATGGATGACATTGCGGCCGCCTCTGAAGAGCAGAGCAACGGTATCGTTCAGGTCAATCAGGCCGTTGCGCAGATGGATCAGGTGATTCAGCAAAATGCCCAGCTGGTTCAAAACGCCGCGCGCAGCGCCAATGAGCTTGAAAGCGAAGCGGCTCGCCTGAGAAGTGCCGTCGAGCGCTTTCAGGTAGCTAATACCCATACCCCTAAAGCCGCGTTGCCTGTTTCCACCACCCTTATGAGCCCCTCTTTGGCACCTCGCGCGTCACGCGTGGCTGCTGCACCCAAGGTGGTAGAGCACGACGCCTGGGAGTCCTTCTAGGCCCTAAGCAGTTACCCGTACCAATATTCCAAGAATACTTACAATACAGGGCACAAGAATGCGCAATAACCAGCCTGTTTCTCAACGCGAAGTTGAGTTGAAGGAAGACGACTTTTTAGTCTCCCGCACGGATCTGAAAGGTCGTATTACCTACACAAACCCGGCATTTATCCAGATAAGCGGCTTCACGAAGGACGAATTGCTGGGCGCGCCGCATAACCTGATTCGACATCCTGACATGCCGTCGGCCGCCTTTGCGAACCTGTGGCAAACCATTCAAGCCGGCGACACCTGGCGGGGGCTGGTCAAGAACCGGTGCAAGAACGGTGATCACTACTGGGTCGATGCCAGCGTCACGCCAATTATCGAGAACGATGAGGTGGTGGGTTACGCCTCGGTGCGCGTTCAGGCTTCGCGCGATGCTATTCAGCGCGCCGAACAGGCGTATACCGAGATACGTGAAGGGCGCGGCAAGCGGCTCTATCTGGATAAGGGGCGCCTGCGTCAACGCGGCATGGTGCAGCGCCTGAAGCGGGTTCAATTGAATACCGTGCGCGCCAAGCTGGTGGGCATGGTGTTAGTCGCGGCGGCGCTGCTGCTGGTCAGCGGCGGGCTGGGTCTTTACGGGTTGAACGCTTCAAGTGAACGCCTTGAGCGGCTCAATAGTGATGGTCTGCGCGACGTCGTCAGGCTACAGCAAATCGATCAGGCGATTGCCAAAACGCGCCAGGAGTTGATCGAGCCTGAACGCATGGCCTTGATCAATCAGCGCCTTGATATAGGCCAGACCATTGAACAGCGCGCCGAAGAGATCGCCAGCGTGTGGCAGGCCTACTACTCACGCCCGGTGAATGCCACGCCGCTGGCCACTGCGTTCAACGAACAGCTTCAGGCGTTTCTGGACGAAGGGATGAGCCAGGGCGCGAGCGTTTTGCAGGCTGAAGAGACCTACCAGGCTTTTACCGGCTTGGACGCTATCATTGAGGTCATGTCGGGTGAAGGCCGGGCATTGTCCGAAATCGTCAATCAACTGATCGGGCAGAAGCAGCTGGCAGCTGAAGCCATGGCAAGCCAGGCCGGACAGACACAAACCACAATTATCACCTTTCAGGCGGTGGTGCTGGGTATCGGCTTGCTGGTACTGATTCTGATCGGTCTGGTAACGCTGCGTGCCATTGTACGGCCGCTGCAAAGCGCCTCGCGTTTTACCCTGCAGATTGCCGGCGGCAATCTGGCGGCGATGGCGCCCAAGCGCCGGCATGATGAGGTGGGTCAGCTCATCGACTCGCTTAATGCGATGCGTAAAAGCCTGAGCAGTATCATCGGCGATGTGAAGGGCGGGATCGATATCGTCACTCCCGCCGCCCAGGATATCGCCAGCGGTAACGAAGCGCTCTCCTCGCGTACAGAGCAGCAGGCGGCCTCGCTGCAGCAGACGGCCTCCAGCATGGAAGAGATGACAGCAACGGTGCGGCAAAACAGCGAGAATGCTCAAGAAGCTCGCCGACTTGCCGATAATAATGCTACGCAGGTGTCGCAAACGGGCGAACTCATGGCGCAGCTGGTGGAAAACATGCAGCGCATCACGCAACGCTCGCAAAAGATGACCGATATCATCAATGTCATCGACTCCATTGCGTTTCAAACCAACATTCTGGCGCTGAATGCCTCGGTCGAGGCTGCACGCGCCGGTGAGCACGGTCGCGGGTTTGCGGTTGTGGCCGAGGAAGTCAGGAAACTGGCGGGGCGCAGCGCTGGTGCTGCTCAGGAAATCCGTGGGTTGATTGATGGTTCCAACCAGGAAGTAGCGACCGGCGCCGGACTGGTCGAGAGGGCCGAGGCCGCCATAGGCGAAGTAGCGGAAGCCGCGCGTAGCGTGACGCATATCATGCATGAAATTTCCGCTGCGTCTAAAGAGCAAAGCAGTGGCATCGCCGAAGTCAATCAGGCCGTGACCGAAATGGATCAGGCCACGCAACAAAATGCAGTGCGGGTTCAAGAAACAGCACGCGCGGCCGTTAAGCTGGAGCAGCAGGCGAGTATGCTCGCGCTCTCGGTCGAAGCGTTTCGACTCAATCACCAACGCGCTGGGTCGTCTCTGGCAGTCACAGACACATCATCTGCCAGACAGACGTCCAGGCTCGCTGGCCCTGCAGAGCGCACGTCGCCATCCGTGCCTTCTGAGCGGCGCCAAGCGGTACCTGTAGAGGAATGGGAAGCATTTTGACTGAGCAACGCGAAAGGAGTATCGACGCCAGCCAGTGGGCGTCTGGCAACCAGATCGAGCGTGATCTGGTGCTGACGGATGCTGACTTTGCTCGCATCCGTGAGCTGATTTATCAGCGCGCGGGCATTGTATTGGCAGAGCACAAGCGTGAAATGGTGTATAGCCGGCTGGCCAAGCGGCTAAGGCATCACAACATGACGCGCTTTACCGACTATCTTGTCCGCCTGGAGCGTCAGCCCGAAGCAAAGGAGTGGGAGGCGTTCACCAACGCACTGACCACCAACCTCACCGCTTTTTTCCGGGAAGCGCACCATTTTCCGCTACTGGCTGAGCATATTCGCAACAAGCCGGGCCCGGTCACCATCTGGTGTTCGGCGGCTTCCACCGGGGAAGAGCCCTACTCGCTGGCGATGACGCTGCTGGAGACGCTTGGCCCCAAGGCGGCCCAGTCGAAAGTGATTGCCACGGATATCGATACCGACGCGTTGAGCAAGGCGCGGATGGGGATCTATCCCCTGGAGCAGGTGCGCAAACTCGACGAGGCGCGGGTCAAGCGCTTCTTTCAAAAGGGCACCGGTCAGCAGCAGGGCCTTGCCCGCATACGCCCGGAGGTGTCTGAACTGGTCGAGTTTTTACCGTTGAATCTGCTGGCGCCCCAGTGGCCGGTCAAAGGCCCGTTCGACGCTGTTTTCTGTCGCAACATCATGATCTATTTCGACAAGGAAACGCAGGCCAAGATACTCAAGCGATTTGCGCCGCTGATGAAGCCGGAGGGGCTGCTGTTTGCCGGGCACTCCGAGAACTTCTCGTATATCAGCGACGCGTTCAAGCTGCGTGGCCAGACGGTATATACCCGGGCCTGATCCAGGCCATTGTCGTGCTTTTCAGACTTTAAAGGCGTGGAAGCCCGCGCTCATGAAGCTGCACATCAGGCGTTAATTGCAAGAGGAGGCGTGCTTTGAGCGCTGCCAAGATCAAAGTGTTGTGTGTCGATGATTCGGCACTTATTCGTGACCTGCTGACCGAAATTATCAACTCACAGCCCGATATGGAAGTGGTTGCCGTAGCCCCTGATCCTCTTGTTGCGCGTGACTTGATCAAGCAGCACAACCCCGACGTACTGACGCTGGACGTTGAAATGCCGCGCATGGACGGTCTGGATTTTCTTGAGCGCCTGATGCGCCTGCGGCCTATGCCGGTGCTGATGGTGTCATCGCTGACCCAGAGCGGCTCGGAAATCACCCTGCGCGCGCTTGAGCTGGGCGCGCTGGATTTCGTGGCCAAGCCAAGCCTGGGCATTCGCAACGGCATGATGGAGTACGCCAACGAAATCGCTGAAAAACTGCGTGCCGCGGCGCGCTCGCGCCCGCGTCAGGCGCGCCACAAGAATACCCCGCCGCCGGCGCAGCTGAAGGCGCCGCTGGTGTCCAGTGAAAAGCTGATCATCATCGGCGCGTCCACCGGTGGAACCGAAGCCATACGCGCCGTGCTTGAGCCGCTGCCGGCCAACGCCCCGGCCATCCTGATCACCCAGCATATGCCTGGTGGCTTTACCCGCTCCTTTGCCGAGCGCCTTGATCGGCTGTGCCGCATCACGGTGAAAGAGGCCACCGACGGTGAGCGCGTACTGCCGGGACACGCTTACATTGCGCCCGGCGACCAGCACCTGAAGCTGGTGCGCAGTGGCGCGAACTACGTGGCTCGCCTGGACAGTGGCCCTCCGGTCAATCGCCATCGTCCCTCCGTGGATGTGCTGTTTCACTCCGCGGCCGAGCACGCCGGACGAAACGCCATCGGCGTGATTCTGACAGGGATGGGCAAGGATGGCGCCGTCGGGCTTCTGGAAATGCGTAATGCCGGCGCACCGACCATCGCACAAAACGAGGCAAGCTGCGTGGTATTTGGTATGCCGCGCGAAGCCATTGCCGTAGGTGGGGCGGTTGAAGTCGCCGCCCTTGATGACATTCCTGCTCGTCTGATGGCAATGGTAGCGGCTTCTGGCCGCGCTCAGCGGGTTTAAACCTTCTTACATAATAATGCTTGCTGGGGAGTGATCCAATGATGCGTTTACTGCGCAATATGAGTATTCATGCGGCTGTCATAGCGGCGCTTGGTTGCTTTGCCACGCTGATTGTGGTGACGGCTGGAATAGGTTTTGTATCTGATCGTAACGCACAGGATAATCTGGCCATCTACAGCCGAATCAGCGGCGACCAGCTCAACGAGATCAACCGGGCGGATTCACTGCTCAACCAGGCCATGCTGGCTATGGAGATCGCGTCGAACTACATGATGGTTGGCGAGATGCGCAGAACCAATGAGCAACTGGCGATTGCCGGGGATCGTATCAGCCGTGCCGAAACGCGTTTTGCGAAATTTGCGTCTACGCCGCGTACGCCTCAGGGCGAGGTATTGGGGGCTGAGCTGATAGCCGACTTCCAGGAAGTGGTTGCCCTGGTCAAGCAGCAGCACGAAAGCTTTGCGCAGATGGATATCAATACCTATAACGATCTCCGTGATGAGCTGGTCGAGCCGCTGGCCGACCTTGCCCAGAGCACAACCGCATTTACCGACTATGGCTTTCAGCGAACCGATGACATTCGCAGCGAAGCGCAGGAGCAGGGGCAGCTCTTTTCGTTCATCAGTGCGATTGCTGTGGGGCTTGCGCTTTTGATTACCCTGCTGATCTATATGGGTTTGCGGCGTACGGTTACCGCACCGCTCAATGACGCGGTCGCGCGGCTGAACAAGATCGCTGAAGCCGACCTGACCCAGCCGCTGCCTGAAGCAGGCAACAACGAAATTGGCCGACTGTTTACCGCCATGGCGGTCATGCAGCAAAACCTGACGGCCATCGTCATGCGAGTGCGGGAGGGCAGCTCGGAAATCCACCATGGCACCCGTGAGATTGCCGGCGGCAATGCGGATCTTTCCTCACGCACCGAGCAGCAGGCCGCCTCGATTGAAGAGACTGCGGCGAGCATGGAAGAGATGACCGCCACGGTGAAACAGAATGCCGATAACGCTCGCCAGGCAAGCACACTGGCGGCGGATGCCTCGACCACGGCGGAGCACGGTGGGCAGGTGGTGGATCAGGTCGTTCAGACCATGCACGGTATTTCCACCAGCTCACAAAAAGTGGCTGATATCACCAGCGTAATTGACTCCATTGCGTTTCAGACCAACATTCTGGCGCTCAATGCGTCGGTTGAAGCTGCGCGGGCCGGTGAGCAGGGCCGTGGGTTTGCCGTTGTGGCCGGTGAGGTGCGTAACCTGGCCAGCCGGAGTGCCGATGCTGCCAAGGAGATTCGTACGCTGATCGATGCCTCGGTCACCCAGATCAAGCAGGGATCGACGCTCGTTGAGCAGGCCGGTTCCACCATGGCAGAAGTGGTCACCGCCGTGCGTCGGGTAACCGATATCATGGATGAGATTTCTGCCGCTTCCCAAGAGCAGAGCGATGGCATCGAGCAGGTAGGCCACGCGATAGGCCAGATGGACCAGGTAACGCAGCAGAACGCCGCACTGGTGCAGGAGGCGTCGTCTGCGGCCGCTTCGCTGGAGGAGCAGGCAAACCGGCTGGAAGAGGCCGTTGCCGTGTTCAAGCTGCTTGGCAATCAGGCGCCTCAACACGCGGCCTTGCCGCCGCGGGCATCAGCATCACTTCCCAAGATGACCAAGAAAACCGCACCGGCTACTCCCACGACCCGCGCTGTGCAAAGCCACAGTGATCATGAAGAGTGGGAAGCCTTTTAACCCTGACTGAGTAAACCGTCACCTTGTGACGCGCATTAAATAGAGGATGAGTAATGGCCGATAAGAACATGAGCTTCCTGGTAGTCGATGACTTTCCTACCATGCGCCGGATTGTACGCAGCCTGCTGAAAGAGCTGGGTTTTACCAATGTTGATGAAGCCGAGGATGGCCAGGACGCGCTGAACAAGCTACGCGCCGGCAGCTTCGAGTTTGTAGTGTCAGACTGGAACATGCCCAATATGGATGGCCTGGAAATGCTCAAAGAGATTCGCCAGGATGAAGGCCTGAAGCATTTGCCGGTGTTGATGGTGACGGCGGAAGCCAAGAAAGAGAATATTATTGCGGCCGCTCAAGCGGGCGCCAACGGCTATGTAGTCAAGCCGTTCACTGCCGCTACCCTGGAAGAGAAGCTGAACAAAATCTTCGAGAAAATGGGTAAATAAAGCGGCTGGGCCTTTGGGCTCGGTCAGCGAGGAGACATCGTAATGAGTCAGAACGAGCAGACAGGTTCTGCCCAGACATCCGAGGAAGTCGCTGAAGATCTAATTCATCGCATCGGTAAGCTTACCCGCATGTTGCGTGACAATATGCGGGAGCTGGGGCTGGACAAAGAGATTGAAAAAGCGGCTGAAGCCATTCCAGACGCCCGGGACCGGCTGCACTACGTTGCCACCATGACCGAACAGGCCGCCGAGCGGGCGCTCAACGCCATTGATCGCGCGCAGCCGCTTCAGGACCAGCTCGCCGAGCGTGCCGAAGGACTTGATAAACAGTGGGCCGAGTGGTTCGAGGCACCCAAGGATCTTGACGATGCCAAGACCCTGGTCAAGGAAACCCGCACTTATTTGAGCGATGTGCCGGCGATCACCGCGGCCACGAATAAAGAGCTTCTTGACATCATGATGGCCCAGGACTTTCAGGACCTGACCGGCCAGGTCATCAAGAAGATGATGGATGTGATCCGCGAGATCGAACACCAGCTCGTTCGGGTGCTAATCGATAACGTGCCCGGTGTTCAGTCCCGTGAAACCATGCAGCGCAAGGCCGAGGATCAATGGAAGAACGATAACGCCCGGCGCAGTGAAGAGCTCCTGAACGGCCCGCAAATCAGGGAAAATGCGCCGGATATCGTGACAGGTCAGGACCAGGTGGACGACTTATTGGACGAATTAGGCTTTTAATGCGGCGTTATTAAGACTTTGTCATTAGCTGCCTCTGGCAGAATAAGCGCTTTGTTCAGCCGTCCCCTGGGGCGGCTGAATTTATGGTGAGCCGCTAAGCGGGCCAGGTAGCAGCATGGCAGATAACGATAGCGATCAGGAAAAGACCGAAGAGGCCACGCCCAGGCGTAGAGAAAAAGCCCGTGAAGAGGGACAGGTTCCCCGCTCCCGCGAGCTCACCACGTTTCTACTCCTGCTGGGCGGCGTCGTTGGTTTGTGGAGTATGGGCATGATGCTTTATGACCAGCTGGGCATGGTCATGGAGCAGGCATTTCTGTTCGAGCGGCGCCAGGCCATGGAAGAGATGCCCATGCTGGTCAATGCGCTGGATCTGGGCCAGCGAACGCTGATTGCCCTGACGCCACTGTTTCTGCTGCTTATGGTGGTCGCGCTGGTGTCGCCGGCGCTGCTGGGCGGCTGGATCGTGTCCGCCAAGTCCATGAAGCCCAAGTTTTCCAAGCTTAACCCGGTGGCAGGCGTCAAGCGCATCTTCTCTTCTCAGGCGCTTATCGAGCTTGCCAAGGCGATTGCCAAATCGGTACTGATCGGCAGCGTGGCCTCGGCGTTTTTGTACTTCAATATCGGCAAGTTTCTGTCCTTGATGGACCAGCCTATTCAGCAGGCCCTTGCCGGAGCGCTTAACATGGCCGCTCAGGCCGCCGGACTGATGGTGTTTTCGCTGATTGTCGTGATTCTCATGGACGTACCTTTTCAGCTGTGGAGCAATGCCAAGAAGCTTCGCATGAGCAAGGAAGAGATCAAGCGCGAGCACAAGGAGTCCGAGGGCGACCCTCATGTGAAAGGGCGTATCCGTCAGCAGCAGCAGGCCATGGCGCGGGGCAGAATGATGAGCAAGGTACCCCAGGCCGACGTTATCATTACCAACCCGACCCATTATGCCGTGGCCCTGATGTACCAGGAAGGCAGTATGGGCGCGCCGCGTCTGGTGGCCAAAGGGGCGGACGCCGTGGCGGCGCGTATTCGCGAGCTGGGTAGCGAGTCAGGGATTCCGCGGCTGGAGGCGCCACCGCTGGCGCGCGCGCTTTACCATCATGTGGACCTGGACGCCGAAGTGCCCGCCGAGCTTTATACCGCCGTGGCCGAGGTCATGGCCTGGGCTTATCGCCTGAAGCACGTTGCACAACAAGGAGGCGAGGTGCCCCCAACTCCCGATAATCTGCCGGTTCCACCGGAATTGGAAAGCCCCGGGCATGGCGCCGGTGGTAATGAGGCGCAACAACCATGAAAGGTTTTAGTCAGCTAATAGGTCAGCGCGACTGGATGAGCGATGTGCGCATGAAGCTGCTGGTCGGGCCGCTGCTGATTCTGATGATCCTGGGCATGATGATCGTGCCCTTGCCCCCTTTTGCGCTCGACCTACTCTTCACCTTCAATATTGCCTTGGCCATCATGGTGCTGATGGTCAGCATGTTTACACGTAAGCCGCTGGATTTTGCGGCGTTTCCATCCATATTGCTCTTTACCACCCTGCTGCGTCTGTCACTTAACGTCGCCTCGACCCGGGTGGTGCTGATGGAGGGCCACCTGGGCGGTGCCTCCGCCGGTAAGGTTATCGAAGCCTTCGGAGCATTCCTGGTGGGCGGCAATTTCGCCGTGGGCCTGGTGGTCTTTTTGATCCTCGTCATCATCAACTTCATGGTCATCACCAAAGGCGCCGGGCGAATTGCCGAGGTAGGAGCGCGCTTCACGCTGGATGCCATGCCCGGTAAGCAGATGGCTATCGATGCCGATCTCAATGCTGGCCTGATTGGCGAAGAGGATGCCAAGAAGCGTCGCGCGGAGGTCGCTCAAGAGGCGGATTTCTTTGGCTCGATGGACGGTGCGAGCAAGTTCGTCCGCGGTGATGCCATTGCCGGCCTGGTGATCATGGTCGTCAATATCATCGGCGGGCTGATGATAGGCATGCTGCAGCACGATATGGGGTTCTCCGACGCCGCCACGACGTACATGCTGCTGGCGATTGGTGACGGCCTGGTCGCTCAAATTCCGGCGCTGGTGATCTCGACGGCCGCGGGTGTCACGGTATCTCGAGTGAGTACCGACACGAACGAAGACATTGGCCAGCAAATGCTCAGCCAGCTGTTCGTGAATCCTCAGGTATTGATTCTGGCCGCCGTCGTCCTGGGGCTGTTGGGTATGGTGCCCGGCATGCCCAATTTCGTATTTCTGCTGTTTACCGCGCTGCTGGGCGGGCTGGCCTGGGTCCTGATTCGTCATAAGCAGAAAACCCAGGTACAGGAAGAGATCGCCACCGCGCCCTCGGTCACCCAGGAGACGCCCGAGGCCAGCTGGGAGGATGTTCAACTGGTGGATACGCTGGGGCTGGAAGTCGGCCACCGCCTGATTCCGCTGGTGGATGCGCGCCAGAAAGGTGAGCTATTGGGACGCATCAAGAGCGTGCGCAAGAAATTTGCTCAGGAAGTCGGCTTTCTGCCCCCGGTGGTGCATATCCGCGACAACCTGGAGCTTTCCCCCAACGCCTACGTGCTTTCACTGAAAGGCGCAGAAATTGGCCGCGCCGACGCTCAGCCGGGCAAGTGGCTTGCCATCGACCCAGGCCAGGTTTCCGGTGAGCTTCAGGGCACGGCCACCCAAGACCCCGCCTTTGGCCTGCCGGCGGTGTGGATCGATACCAACCAGCGTGAGCATGCCCAGGTCTATGGCTATACGGTGGTGGATGCCAGCACCGTGATTGCCACGCACCTGAATCATCTGCTGCACCGCCATTCGCCGGAAATGCTGGGGCGCCAGGAAGTCCAGAAGCTGCTCGATAAGCTGGGCGAGGATCAGAAATCGCTGGTCGAGGAAGTGGTGCCCAAGGCCATTTCGCTCACCGTCTTGCAGCGTATTCTGCAAAACCTGCTGGAAGAGGATGTCTCCATTCGTGACATGCGCTCCATTCTGGATACCCTGGCCGAGTATGCCGGCCAGCAGAAAGACCCGGGCGAACTGACGGCCCTGGTGCGTATCGGTCTGGGTCGCGCCATTACCCAGCAGTGGTTTGCCGGCCAGGAGACGCTCAACGTGATGGGACTCGATGCCCAGCTTGAGCAGGTGTTGATTCAGGCAATGAACGGCAACGGCGCGATGGAGCCCGGTTTGGCAGATACCCTGATGACCCAGGCGCATCAAGCGCTGGAGCGTCACGAAGCGAGCGGCGAAGCGCCGGTGCTGGTGGTCCAGCACTCGCTGCGCGGCGTGCTCTCGCGCTTTCTGCGCCGCCGGATGCGCCATCTGGTCGTGATGTCCCAGGCCGAAATTCCAGATGACCGAACGCTGCGTGTTACCACGCTGGTCGGGGGCCGCTAAGCATGGCGGCCACACGCAGCGATTATTTCGACACATTAAAGGTAAGCCATGAGCGTTAGGCGTTTTATTGGAGCAAACAGTCGCGATGTCATGCGCCAGGTCCGTGAGACGCTGGGCGATGACGCCCTGATTCTGGCCAATCGACGTACTGATGAAGGCGTGGAAATTCTGGCCATGGCCGATGACGCGGTCGACGCCGCTGAACTCACGCCCACGCCACCGATGGCGGTGGCCGAACCGGTGAGTGCGCCTGATCCGCTGCAGGCCATGAGCGAACGACTGCTGCAGGAAATGCAGGATATGCGCGCACTGCTGACCCGCCAGCAGGCAGCGCAGCCCGTAGCGTCGGCCCCGGCGGCCACGAGCACCCAGGCACAGCTGAGTGAGCTGCTGGCACGGGTCGGCTTCAGCGCCGAGCTGGGTGACGAAATACTTTCGGGGCTACCCGAGTCGCTCAAAGCGCTTGACCCCCAAAGCGATGCGCCGCTTGCCTGGCTGCGCCAGCAGCTGGCCGGTCGACTTAACGTGCTCGATGATGAAGCCAGCTTTTTCGACCAGACCGGTATTGTCGCCCTGGTAGGGCCTACCGGTGTCGGCAAGACCACCACCACCGCCAAGCTTGCCGCACGCTTCGTCATGCGCCACGGCACTCGCCCGGTAGCGCTGGTAACCACCGACAGTTTTCGTATCGGTGCCCACGAACAGCTGCGCATTTACGCCCGGCTGCTGGATACGCCCATGTATGCGCTCGATGCCGAACAGCCGGTAGATGATCTGCTCAACCGACTGCAGGGCAAGCAGTGGGTCATGATCGACACGGTGGGCATGAGCCAGCGCGATCAGCGCGTGATCGAACAGATTGCCCACCTTCAGGGCGGACACTCCCGCGTTCGCCTGGTGCTGCTGCTGAATGCCGCCAGCCAGCCGGAAACCCTGGAAGAAGTGGTGCTGCGCTATCGTCAGGCGGCCCGGGCGGCAGGCGCCGAGCTCGATGACTGCATCATCACCAAGCAGGACGAAGCGGGCCGTCTGGCTCCGGTGCTGGATATCGTCATCCGCCATGGCATGCGCGTGCTGTTCAGCTCGCATGGCCAGCAGGTGCCCGAAGACATGAGTGTGGCCACACCCAGGGCGCTGATCCATCAAGCGCTTGAAACCCAGGCCCCGGTCAGCACGCGCTCAGGGCTTGCCGCTCCGCTCAGCATGCCGCGCTGGTCGCGGGATGTGCTGGGCCAGGGGCGGCGTCTGTCATCGCTACTGACCCGGTTACGCCAGCGCATGACCGGCTTTGGTGCGCTGGAAGCCGTGTGGGATATCGGCGCACTGCCCGGCGGCCTGCAGGACAGCCAGCTGGATGCGTTGCTTGCCAAGCCCTTGCCGGCTGCCACCACGGCCTGGTCGGCGCGGCGCAACGAGCGCGGCTGTGACTGGGCCATGCCGGATATGGGTATCGACGAGCAAGACGCTTGGCTTGCGCTGCCTGCGTTGCAGCACCGCCAGCCCGCCGGTTGGCAGGCCCGTTTGGAAGCCCAGAACGAGCGCTCGGGCACACGCGCGCACCTGCTGCCCGTGCTGCCCGATTTCGACACCCGGCAGTGGTTAAATGCGCAGGCGTTGACCTGGGTCAGTCTCGCGGCCCCTGCCCAGCGGGTATCCTTCCACGGCGAGCGCTCCACGCTGCGTGCCCTGTTCAATGACAGCACACTTAGCCACCGCGTTGATGTTCGCTTTCGCGGCCAGGCCATGCAGCTATGGAACGCCTACGCTGAAGTGCATGGCGACGCCGGCGATGCGCTGACGGCCTGGTACGGCGAGATTCGCGATCCGGAAAGCGCCAAGGTGGTTGCCCGGCGCTACTGGCTCACGCCTGCGCGGCTGGGTGGCGAAGTACTGCCGCTGTTAACGACCCAACTGCAAAGCGAGGGGCTCTCGGCGTTGACCAAGCGCGCCTGGCAGCAGCTCAAGGAAGCCGATAGCGGTGATGTAAGCGCCGAGGTGCGCCTGTTGATGGCCAGTGGCGTGGCGGCGGTGGTCAGTCATCTGGATAACGCCTCTGATGAGGCCGCGCTGGCTTTGCGTACCGATCTGCTGAACCTGCTGGGCACTCGCCGCAAGCGTCGTGATACGGCCATGCTGGATGCGCTGGTCTACGCCTTCATGGCGCGGGACGCCATTCGTCAGTTGGGTAGCGTCAGTCGCGAGGTAGGCGTATGAGTCAGGACCAGGCGGCGGGCCTTCGCCAATGGGCGGATGCCCAGCGCATGAAGCAGGAGCAAGGTGGCGAAGAGCTTGCTGAAGAAAGTCTTGCGCCCATGACGCCCGTGCCTGCCAGTCAAGCAGCGCCTGAGAGCGAACTATCGCCCGAAGTATCCAGCGGCGCTCCTCAGCCCATCGCACCCCTGGCCATTACACCGCCTGCGCCGTTGAAACCGCTATGGGTCATTGGCCCGGCGGGACGGGGGACGCTTACCCGCGCGCAGGTAAAGCAACGCCTGGGGCAGTGGTCGACGCTGGGTCGCAAGTGGGCTGGCAGCCCCGAGGCGTGGGAGATCCATGTCATTGATCCGGATGCCCCCGAGCTTGCCCGGCTCACGGCGCAGCATGCCCGTTGGGCGCTGTGGATCAGCAGCGATGCCGATGCCTTTGCCCAGATGTACCGCGCCCTGCGTCTGGCGCGTGAGCATGGTGGCCCACAGCGTCTGCTGGCGCTACATGAGCCGAATGTAAGACGACAGGGGCTCTTGAGCAACCTGCGCGCCGCCGCCGCCAGCTACCTGGCTACCGATCTTCTCTTGCTGGCACGCTGAATGCGGTATATATCAGCGGCTTGGGCGGCGTAATTTTGTCGGAACCGTTATCTTGAGGATGCAACAAGCATGCTAAGCTGGATATTAAGGGTAATGAGTTGCGCTTGGCTTATCGCGTTCGTCGGCGCGACCCATGCGGCAGGCAGCTGGAGTGCCCAGGTGCCCGGCGTCATGGTCGCCATGAGCGATCGGGAGAGCGTCAGCCACCCGGTCACGCCGCCGCCCGGTGTATCTCTCGATGGGGGGGTTATCGACCGGATACACTGGCGTCTGGATGCACCGCCCGGGGAGGTCGTCAACGCTTGGCTCTGTCATCCCCAGCAGTGTGTTGCGCTTTCCGGTATGCGCGGGACCGTTACCGCGCTTGCGGGCAGGCAGGCGGATGCGCCGCTGCGTTTTCGCTTTGCGCTACGTCCAGGCCAGCGCCCAGTACGCGTGCAAGGGCTGCAAGTCATTGTGAACTACCAGTGAAAGTTGTATAGCCGCGAGGCCATAAGATGTACACAGCACAAGGCAGGATCCAACAGCGTGAGCTACTGACGCAGTACATGCCCCTGGTGAGACGTCATGCCTTAACGCTGCAGGTCAGGTTACCGGCAAGCATTGAACTTGACGATCTTATCCAGGCGGGCACGGTGGGGCTTCTGGAAGCACTCAGCCGCTTCGATGCGACCCAGGGTGCCAGTTTTGCCACCTTTGCCAGCCAGCGTATTCGCGGGGCGATGCTGGATGAGCTGCGTACCCGGGACTGGCTGCCGCGCAGCGTCCGGCGCGCGGCGCGGGCAGTGGACGACACTATCCGCCGGCTTGAGCAGCAGTTGGGACGCCCACCTGAAGAGGGCGAAATCGCCCGCGATCTCGATATGCCGCTAAACGAGTATCAGCAGCTTCTCAACGATACCAACAGCGGCCAGCTTTTGCCCTTTGAAGAGCTGGTGGCCGATGGTAGTGAGCCGGCAAGCTTTGATGCCGGCAACCTGCCGTTTGATCAACTTCTGGGTGATCAGCAGCGTGAGACGCTGGTGGCGGCAATCGACGCCTTGCCGGAGCGCGAAAAGCTGCTGATGGCGCTTTACTATCAGGAGGAGCTGAACCTCAAGGAGGTAGGTGCCGTGCTGGGTGTTACCGAATCCCGGGTCTCCCAACTGCATAGCCAGGCCATCAGCCGTTTGCGGGCTCGCCTGAACGACGCTGGCTGAACTGCCACTCTCACTTACACCAACCGGCGAGGAGCCGTTGATGAACCCGTCTACGTTGATAGGTATATTCGCCAGCATTCTGCTGCTGATAAGCGTGCTGTTCTTTACCGCCGAGTCGCCGGAAAGTTTCATTAACCTGCCGGGTCTGGCGATCGTGGTGACCGGCACCCTGGCGGCTACGTTCATCAGCTATCCGCTCAAGGAAGTGCTGCGCGTCGTGCGCCTGGTGGGCCTGGTATTCCGACGTGAGAACACCTATGCCCGCGACGACATCAACGAGCTGGTTGCCATGTCACGGCTGTGGTTCAAGGGCGATGTGCGCGCCGTGGAAAAAGCGCTCGAGCATACCCGCAATCCGTTTCTGCGCACCGGTATTCAGCTGGTCATTGCCAATACCAAAGAGAATGAAATTTTCGACATGCTGCGCTGGCGGATTGCCCGCCTGAAGGCGCGGGAGCATGCCGAGGCGCAGATATTTCGTACGATGGCCACCTACGCGCCCGCCTTTGGCATGATTGGCACGCTGGTGGGGCTGGTCAACATGCTCGAAGTCATGGACGCCGGTGATCTTGAGGTGATCGGCCCGCGCATGGCGGTGGCGCTGCTTACCACGTTCTACGGCATTCTGCTGGCCAATCTGGTGTTCAAGCCGATTGCCGTCAAGCTTGAACGGCGTACCGAAGAGCGCCTGATCACCATGAACATGGTGCTGGAAGGCATCTCGCTGATCACCAAGCGTCGCCTGCCGTCCTTTATCGAAGAAACGCTGAATTCGTTTATTGCCAACTACAACGATGAAATTCGCGACCCCAGCATAAAACCCCGGCCCGGCACTGACAGCGCATCGGCAAAGGGCTGACCGGTGCTGGATCGCGATACGCGCCATACGCTGGAGCTGCCCGCCGCGCAGGGCGAAAGCGACGAAAGCTGGCTGACCAGCTATCTGGACGTACTCACGCTGCTGATTACGCTGTTTGTACTGTTGCTTGCGCTGGCGCCGCCCGGCGGCCAGGAGGCGCAAGAGAGTACCCGCCTGTCCGGGGCGGGTACGGGGGACCCGCTTATGGGCCCGCATGGCGCGGGTTTAATGCCGCGCCAAAACGGCGTACAGCCTGCCATGGCGGCACTCGATATTCCGGGTGTCAGCGTCTCCCAGGGGCGTGAGGGCGTAACGCTGCGCATCGATGATAGCCTTTTGTTTCCAAGCGGCGAGGCAGTGCTAACAGCTCAGGGGCAAGATGTGGTAGAAAGCCTGATTGACGCGCTGGCAACCTTTGATGGGCAGATTTCCGTTGAAGGGCATACTGACAATATTCCGATTGCCACGCCCCGCTTTCCTTCCAACTGGGAGCTTTCTGCCGGGCGCGCTATCGCCGTGATGCGTCATCTTGAGCGTCAGGGAGTGGCTATTTCTCGCATGCGGGCGGTTGGCTACGCCGACACCCAACCCATGGAAAGTAACGCAACGCCGGCCGGACGCGCCGCTAACCGGCGCGTTGAGCTGTTGCTGCGCCAACAGCCGGAGGGTGAAAATAACTAAAGGCCGGGTTTGTGTCCAAGCATTACCCTTTATTGCAATCGTTCGGTGCCCTGCTGGTACTGGATGCCGAAAGCCGCCGCATTCAGGCGACCAGCGCCAATCTCGCAACGCTGGCTGGCCTTGGCGCATCATCACCCCCGATAACGCTTGAACAACTGCTGGGCAGACGCCTGACTCAGCAGGTGCGGTGCGAACTGCAGGGCCAGCCACGCCTGGCAGCGCCGCTGGTCTTTAGCCGCGGGGCGAACAGGTCTTTACACTTTCAACTGCGCGCTTACCGTAGCGGCGAGCATGTGCTCATGGAGCTCGAGCCGTTTCGGATGGACGGTCAGCACCGCCTGCTGGGAGCGCTCCACGAACATCTTTCGCGCCTGGCTGAAACGACTCATCAAGAGGAGCTGCTGGCTTATCTGGTCACCACCGTTCGCACGCTGACCGGCTTTACGCGTGTGGCGGTATGCCAGTTTGATCCGGACTGGCACGGACATATCGTGGCCGAAGCCAAAGCAGATGATGAGTGCTCCATCGCGGGCCAGCGGCTGGCGGCCCGTGATTTCCCCGTGGCGTTGCGGCGTGCCTACGTACGCCACCCGGTACGCTATATTCAAGATGCCCAAGCCCCTGTCGGACCGCTGACGCCTGGCGATCTTTCCGTTGATCTGAGCGCCAGCGTACTGCGCGCACCCACGTTCGAGCGTCAGCGCTACCTGGAACGGCTCGGCGTGCGCGGCATGCTCAACGTCTCCATGATCTGCGAAACCGGGCTATGGGGCGTGTTGTTCTGTCATGCAACGGCGGCGCACGAGGTAACTGCCGCGGTGCGCGATGCGGTGCATATCCTGGTACAGGCCGCCACCGAGCGGCTTTCGCTGCTGCGCGCCCGGCACGAGGCACGCTATTTAAAACGCGTGCAGGACAGCCTGGCGTCCTCCATGAACACCCAACAAAGCCCCCGGGGCCCTGAACAGCTGCTGCTGGATCAGGCCGCCACCTGGATGACCCTGTTTCGAGCCCAGGGCGTCGCGCTATGGCATGCCGGCGGGGTGTATCAGGCGGGAAAGACGCCGGCTCCCGAGGTAATCAGCCAGATGGTCATACGTCTGCGCCAGGCTCATCCTCACAATGGCCCCTGGTGCACGCGCAATACGGCCAAGCATTCATTGACCAGTTCGCTTGCCATGCCGGAGCAGGCCGGAGTGATGGCGATCCCGTTATCCATGGGCCATGCCCAGCGCGCCTGGCTGTTTTTCTTCCGCTTGACGCCGTGTCCCGTGCTTCACTGGTCCGTGCGTCCGGTAAGCGCCGTCGCACTGCCGGTAAGCGGTACGCTGCCAACGGCCTGGTACGAGGAGGTGACAGGCTGTAGCGAAGCGTGGCAGCGCGTTGAGCGCCTGGCGGCGATGAGCCTGGGGCGCGACTTGACGTTGGCTATTTCAAGCTACGAAATCAGCATGCTCAATATGCATCTGGAGCGTGAGCGCAAGGCACTGGCCTCCGCCAATCAGCGCCTAGAACAGCTGGCGCATTTTGATCCGTTGACGCAGATATGGAACCGCTACCGTATCGAGCAGGCAATCGATGACGAGCTGGTCGCCGCCAAGCGTTATGGCGCCACCTTCGCGCTGCTCATGTTTGACGTCGACCACTTCAAGGCGATCAACGATACCTACGGCCACAGCCTGGGCGATGAAGTACTGGTAGCCCTGGCCCGGAGGGTGGAAAGCTCGCTGCGGGGCTGCGACTATTTTGGCCGCTGGGGAGGGGAGGAGTTTGTGATACTGGCAACCCATTCGGATATCCAGGCGGCAGCAGGCCTGGCTGAACGACTGCGCGAGCTGTTGGTGACGCTTCAACTGCCGGGGCTTGATCAGCCGGTAACGGTGAGTATCGGCGTGGTGGCCTGGCAGCCTGATGACAGCTGCAAGACGCTGATGGCCCGCGCCGATGCAGCCATGTACCTGGCTAAGCGCAAGGGGCGAAATCGGGTGGAAGTAGCCGCTGGCGAAGCGGCTCGCGTCAAAGGGTGAGCCTAGGCCGCTTCACACAGTGTCTGCATGCGTGAAATGGCCTCATTGGCACCCTCAAGTTGAAACGTCATGTACCAGGGGGGCTGTTCACCCTGATCAAAGCCTAGAAACAGCTGCTCACCCTCTCGCATCTGGCGAATCAAGGCGGGCATATCGCCCAGGTAGAAGTGCACGTAAAACCCGTCATCGCCGCGCTCGGTGATAAATTCCGCCATGCTATCCATCACTGGCTGCTCGTCGATCCTGATTCGTGTGGGTACCAGGTTAACCGTGCGGCTCTCTGCCTGCTGCTCTTCAAGCGTCACCCGTACTTCAAGCCACGGCAGGTCGCACACGTCTTGCGTGGCGTTCAGGCTGAGCGTGGCATCCGAGTAGCTCTGAGTTTCGACGGCACGAAAGTGGTGTTCGCGACCCAGGTTCAAAATCAGCGATTGCCACTGGCCGTGAGTGTTTACTTCCTGGGTATTGAAAGTAACCCCCGACGCTAAAGGCGCGCCCATTAAAAGCGCGCTGCTTGCCAAGGCCGTTAAGAGTGATTTCATGATCAGCACAGTCAGTTGGGTAGGAAGACTTACAGATTACAGGGCGCAAAGGCATGGCAAAAGCGCCTGGCTGCGTTTAGCCACCCCCTCGAGCGCACGGCGGCAATCAGCAGGGGGCGTTTGGGGGCAGACGGTCAATCAATCAGGCGGACGTCTCGAGCAGCGGACGGACGCTATCGCTCAGATAGCAGGCGTCGAACTCGCCAGCCTCGGCAAGCGCCTTCAAATCGGGGATGGTAACGTTGTGCCGGTCACGAAATACCAGGCCTTCCTCACTGAGCAGGCTGAACGTGCGGCTCACGTGCACAGGACTCAGACCCAGAATATCCGCCAGCTGCTCCTGGGAAAGCGGCAGCCGGAACTTGCCCTTGAGATCGCCGTTCGTTTGGTTCAGGCGGGCGTACATTTCGTACAGGAAGTGCGCGGTCTTCTGGCGAGCGCTGCGTCTTGCCAGGGTCACCAGCCGTTCGGTAATCAGCGCCTGATGACGGCTGCTGATGGCAAAGATCACCGAGGTCAAGGTAAGCGACTGGCGGAAAAGCTCCAGAAGCCGCTTGTGAGGAAAGTGGCAGATAACGCCATCGGTAATCATGCGGACATTCTCCAGGCGCTCGGCAAACGCGAATTCGCGCAGTCCGATGATGTCGCCGGGGAGAAAAACTTCCAGGATCTGCCGGTCGCCGTTTTCAAGGTGCCGGTAGGAGTAGGCCCAGCCGCTTTTCAAGGTGCAGAACTCATTCGCCGACTCGCCCATTCCCCACAGCAAAGAGCCGCCCTTTATATCGGTAGGGGTCTCTTCCAGTGATAGCAGAAGTTCTTTTTCTTCTTTGCTCAACGAGCAGTAGTGATTGAAATGGTGAATGATGCAACTCTGTTCTTGGCTCACAGTTTTTTCTCCATGAGTATTGCCTTACACATATCACGTCGTTCGGCTAATTACGATAAGCAATTCAATCGCATACGGCGTTGCCTAGCTACGCTGATAAAGAAGTTCAAACGGCCGGATTATTGCACAGATTTGATATCAGGGTAGGCAGATGGCCCACCCTGATATCATAGGTTATGAAGATGCGCGATTGCCGCGTTCGAGCAGGGGAGAAAGGAAGCGTCCGGTGTGGGAAATGCGCTGTTTAGCGACGTGCTCGGGCGTGCCTTCGGCAATGATCTGCCCACCGCCGGAGCCGCCTTCCGGGCCAAGGTCCACGATCCAGTCGGCGGTCTTGATCACGTCCAGATTGTGTTCGATGACCACGATGGTATTGCCATGGTCGCGCAGGCGGTGCAGTACGGTCAGAAGCTGGCGGATATCCTCGAAGTGTAGCCCGGTGGTGGGCTCGTCCAGGATATACAGCGTCTTGCCGGTATCGCGCTTGGCAAGCTCGCGGGCAAGCTTGACCCGCTGCGCTTCGCCGCCTGAAAGCGTCGTGGCGCTCTGGCCCAGGCGAATATAGGAAAGCCCTACGTCCATCAGGGTCTGCAGGCGCCGGGCAATCGCCGGTACCGGGCTGAAGAATTCCAGCGCATCCTCGACCGTCATCTCCAGCACTTCGTGGATGGTCTTGCCCTTGTAATGGATATCCAGCGTCTCGCGGTTGTAGCGCTTGCCCTTGCAGACATCGCAGGGCACATAGATGTCGGGCAGAAAGTGCATTTCGACCTTGATCATGCCTTCGCCCTGACACGCCTCGCAGCGTCCGCCCTTGACGTTGAAACTGAAGCGGCCCGGTTTGTAGCCACGCGAACGGGCCTCCTGAGTGCCGGCAAACAGCTCGCGAATGGGCGTGAAGATGCCGGTGTAGGTGGCCGGGTTGGAGCGCGGCGTGCGCCCGATCGGGCTCTGATCGATATCGATTACCTTGTCGAGCTGATCGAGCCCTTCGATCTTTTCGTAGGGCGCGGCGGTCAGCGTGGTGGCGCGGTTGAGCTCGCGAGCAGCAATCGGCATCAGCGTGCCGTTGATCAGGGTCGACTTGCCTGAGCCCGATACCCCGGTAATGGCAATGAACAGCCCCAGCGGCAGGCTGAGCGTCACGTTCTGCAGGTTGTTGCCGGTTGCTCCACGCACTACCAGCTGCTTCTCCGGATTGCCGGGAATGCGGTAGGGCGGCACGCTGATCTCGCGGGTGCCGGTGAGGTACTGGCCGGTCAGCGAGTTGGGGTTATCCATGACCTCTTGAGGCGTGCCCTGAGCGACAATTTCACCGCCGTGAACCCCCGCCCCGGGGCCGATATCCAGTACGTGGTCAGCGGCGCGAATGGCGTCTTCATCGTGCTCAACCACGATCACCGTATTGCCCAGGTCGCGCAGCCGCTCCAGAGTTTTCAACAAGCGATCGTTGTCGCGCTGGTGCAGGCCGATCGAAGGCTCGTCAAGAATGTACATGACCCCGACCAGGCCCGCGCCGATCTGGCTTGCCAGGCGAATCCGCTGCGCTTCACCGCCGGAGAGCGTATCGGCGCTGCGCTCAAGGTTCAGATAATCCAGCCCGACGTTGACCAGAAACTCCAGCCGGGCGTGGATCTCGTTGACGATCTTGCCGGCAATCTCGCCTTTACGGCCAGGCAGGCTCAGCTCGGCAAAGTAGCGCTGGGCTTCGCCGATTGGTGTGCGCACCACGTCGGCAATGTTACGGTCATCCACGAATACGTGGCGCGACTCCTTGCGCAGACGCGTGCCGTGGCAGGTGGCGCAGGGCTGCATGGCGATGTATTTCGCCAAGTCGTCGCGCACCATGTTGGACTCGGTTTCCCGGTAGCGGCGCTGCATGTTGGGCAGTACGCCTTCGAAGACGTGCTCGCGGGTGACCTTGCGGCCGCGGTCGCCCACGTAGGCAAACGGAATCTTTTCGCTGCCGCTGCCGTTGAGAATGATCTTCTGCTCGTGGCGCGGCAGTTCGTTCCAGGGCGTTTCAAGCTCGAAACCGTAGTGTTTGGCCAGGGCCTGCAGCTGGGTGAAGTAGTAGATGTTGCGCCGGTCCCAGCCCTTGATGACGCCTTCCGCGAGGGAAAGCTCCGGGTGGCTGATCAGCTTTTCCGGATCGAAATACTGCTGTATGCCCAGGCCGTCGCAGGTCGGGCAGGCGCCGGCCGGGTTGTTGAACGAGAACATGCGCGGTTCGAGCTCGGACAGCGAGTAGCCGCAGACCGGGCAGGCAAAGCGCGACGAGAACGCCATATCTTCCTGCTCGCCGTCCATGAAATGGATCATGGCAGTACCGTCGGCCAGGTTGAGCGCAGTCTCGAAGGACTCGGCCAGGCGCTGGGCGATGTCGTCGCGTACCTTGAAGCGGTCGACCACCACGCTGATGTCATGCTTCTTGCGCTTGTCCAACGGCGCAATATCGTCAAGCTCCAGCACCTGACCATCGATCAGCGCACGCACAAAGCCCTGGGCGCGAAGCTCGGCCAGCAGCTGCAGGTGTTCGCCCTTGCGTCCTTTTACCACAGGGGCCAGCAGCATCAGCTTGGTGCCCTCGGCCAGATTCATGACCTGATCGACCATCTGGGAGATGGTCTGAGCTTCAAGGTCTTCACCGTGCTCGGGGCAGCGGGGCGTGCCGGCACGGGCAAACAGCAGGCGCAGGTAGTCGTAGATTTCGGTGATGGTGCCCACGGTCGAGCGCGGGTTGTGGGAGGTGGATTTCTGCTCAATGGAGATTGCAGGCGAAAGCCCCTCGATGTGATCCACATCGGGTTTTTCCATCATTGACAGGAACTGGCGCGCGTAGGTAGAGAGCGACTCTACATAGCGCCGCTGTCCTTCGGCATAGAGCGTGTCAAACGCCAGCGACGATTTACCCGAACCTGACAGGCCGGTAATCACAATCAGCTTGTCGCGGGGCAGCTCCACATCGATCTGCTTGAGGTTGTGGGTGCGTGCACCCCTGACCAGAATGCTGTCCATCAACACCTCGACTCGCGCGGCAAAAGAGTAATTATACGTTTGCCATCCCCTATCCGGCAAAAACGCTTTGTGACAGCTTAACGCAGGACGGCGTTTCCAGCGTGGTTGCAAACCGCTAGAATGGACGGTTATCCAGGGGCTTTGGCTCTATTCACCATACTCAAGGGCATTATGCGCAAGGTTTCTGCACTGCTACTGGCCAGTGAGCGTCGTGCAATCAGCGGCCTGGCCGGGCTTTATGCGTCCCGCATGCTGGGGCTTTTCATGGTATTGCCGGTGCTGGCGCTGTATGCCGATGCGCTTGAAGGTGCCACTCCGCTGCTGGTGGGCATTGCGCTAGGTGTCTACGGACTCACCCAGGCCACCCTGCAGATTCCCTTTGGCTTGTTGTCTGACCGCATTGGTCGCAAGCGGGTGATTGCACTCGGGCTGATCATCTTTGCCGTGGGCAGTGTGGTGGCGGCCCTTGCCGATTCCATTGGGGGCATCATTGTCGGGCGTGCGCTGCAGGGCGGCGGGGCCGTGGCGGCCGCCATCATGGCGCTTCTGGCCGACCAGACCCGTGAGCAGGTACGCACGGCGGCCATGGCGACCATCGGGCTATCGATAGGCGTATCGTTTGCGATTGCCATGGTGATCGGGCCCTGGCTCGCCTCCTGGGCCGGGCTTGCCGGGGTATTCTGGTTTACCGCCCTGCTGACGCTGTTGGGTCTTCTGGTACTGTGGCGCTGGGTACCGCCCGCGCCGCGGCGGGTGCGTCACCGCGACGTGGGGCTTGATCGGGAGCAGTTCAAAAGCGTGATTACGCGGCCGGACCTGTGGCGCCTGGACATGTCGATCTTTGCTCTGCATCTGGTACTGATGGCGATTTTCGTGGCGGTGCCCTTTCGCTTGCAGCAAGCCGGTATTCCGCTGGCGCATCACGGCCTGGCTTACCTTGCCATCATGGGGCTTTCATTTGTCGCCATGGTGCCGCTGATGATCGTGGCCGAGAAAAAGCAGCAGATCAAGGCGGTGTGCCTGGTCGCCATTGGCGCGATTGCGGTGAGCCTGGCGACACTTGGCCTGCCGTTTTCCGAGGGGCGCTGGCTGTTTATCGGCCTGTTCGTGTTTTTTACCGGCTTCAACTTGCTGGAAGCCACGCTGCCTTCAATGCTCAGTAAACTCGCCCCGGCAGGCGCCAAGGGCACCGCCATGGGGGTGTACTCCACCAGCCAGTTCATGGGTGCGTTTCTGGGCGGCACGCTGGGCGGCTTGCTGGCCAACACGTGGGGGCTTGACGCCGTGTTTATCGGCTGTGCGGTGCTGGCCCTGCTATGGTGGTTGGCGATGTGGCAGATGCCGTCTCCACCGCCGCTTTCAAGCGAAGTGGTGGCGCTCAACGATACGCCACCTGATATGCTGGATTTACTGCTCGAACGTCTGGCCGAGGTGGTGGGCGTCGAGGATGTAATGGTGGTGCCCGAAGAGCGCCTGGTCTATTTAAAGGTTAATCGTCAGCGGCTTGATCGAGATGCGCTGACACGACTGATTCCTCCGAAATCCTGAGGCGGCTGCCTGTCAGCCGCTAAAGACACAGGCATCGGCGAGGCAAGTAGCGCGCGGATGTCTACCTATACGTCAGTTAAATGAAGGAGCGCCTTATGGCTCGCGGTATCAATAAAGTGATCTTGATCGGCAACCTGGGGCAAGACCCGGAAGTGCGCTTTACCCCAAGCGGCACGGCGGTTGCCAACCTGAACCTGGCGACGTCCGACACCTGGATGGACCGTCAGAGCGGTCAGCGCCAGGAGCGTACCGAATGGCACCGTATCGTGCTGTTCAACAAGACCGCTGAAATTGCCCAGCAGTATTTGAAAAAAGGCTCCAAGGTGTATATCGAAGGCCGTCTGCAGACGCGTAAATGGCAGGATCAGAACGGCCAGGATCGCTTCAGCACGGAAATCGTTGCCAACGACATGCAGATGCTCGATGGCCGCGGCGGTGATTTCCAGGGCGGCGGCGCGCCGCAGAATGGCTACGGCAACAGCCAGGGCGGTGCGCCTCAGGGCGGCTATGCGCAGCAGAATGGCGCGCCTCAGGGCAACAACTATGGCGGTCAGAGCTATCAGAACCAGGGCCAGCAGGGCCAGGGCGCACCGAGCCAGGGCAACCCGCAGCAGGGTGGCCAGCCTGCACCACGCCCACAGCCAGCCCCCCAGCAGGGCGGCGGCGCTCCGCAGCAGGGCCAGCAGAACAGCAACTATGGCGCGCCGGACCCAGGTAGCTTTGACGATTTCGACGACGAAATCCCGTTCTGACGTCAGTCGAGTACGCTGCACTCTGGTCGTTGGCGATGTTCGTTGGTTGATAAAAGAGGGTCTGTCTTGAAGCTGCTGATACTGGATGCAGGGCACTGCTTGAGCTTGGCACTGGCCCGAGAAGTAAACCGCCGTACGGATACTGAACTGGTGATCGAGCAGGGGGTGGTGGTTAGCGCCGCCCAGCTGCAAAGGATCGCCCCGGACGCGGTGATCATTCCACCCCTGGCACAGCCGCTGGAGATGACCCCTGCGGTGGTCGGGGCGCATGCGGACGCGGTGGATAGCTGCCTGGAGGCGTGTCTGGCACAGGGCGTGCCGCTGGTGTGGTGCGTGTCGGATCAGCTCTACGAAGAGGGCTTTGACGAGCCCATCGATGAGCATGTGGTGCCCACTCCGCGCGACGAATGTCTGCGCCGGCTGGTGACCACCGGCGACCGGATTCGAGCGGAGTATCATCGCCATCTGATTGTGCGCCTGGGCCCGCTGTTTGCGCTTGAAGGCAGCCACGCCTGGCTCAATGACATCATTGACAGGCTGATGCTGGGAGAAAGCGTGCGCGCGGCGGAAGATGTGGTGTTCTGTCCTACCTCGGTGGACGCTGTGGCCATGGCGCTGGTGGGCATGCTTCAGCAGCAGGCGAGCGGTGCCAATGCCTGGGGCGCCTATCATCTGGCAGGTACCGAGCCGGTCAGTGCGTTCACGTTTACTTCCATGGTGCGCACTCAGTTGGCGACCCACCTGGAAGGCCGGGGTGAACAGATAGAGCTTGGGCAGGTAACCGCCCTGAACCACCACCACGATGCCAAGCTGCGGCGCGTCTTGAACTGCCGCCGCGTGCTGGATGTGTTTGGCGTGCACCAAAAGCCGTGGCGGCTGGAAGTGGGCCGTATGCTGGATGCCTGGTGCCTGACGCGCGATGACCAGCTTGACGCCAGTACAGGAGAGTCCGTTTGATCAATGTGGTTCGTAGCCTGGTATTTTATGCCGGGTATTTCTTCGCCATGCTGATTAGTGGCGTGCTGTTTCTGCCCATTGCACCCTTTTTACCGCTAGCCGGGCGCTATCGGCTGCTCAATCTGTATAACCACTTCCTGATGGTCTGGTTCCGGATAGCCTGTGGCGTTCGCTACGATATCCAGGGGCGTGAGCGCATCCCTGAAGGCCCGTGCGTTATTCAGGCCAACCATCAGTGCGAGTGGGAGACGGTGTTCTTGCAGGTAATGAAACCTCCGGTTTGCACCGTGCTCAAACGCGAACTGCTGCGTATCCCGATCTTTGGCTGGGGGCTGCGCCTGCTGCGCCCGATCAGCCTGGACCGCTCCAAGCCCGCCCGCGCGCTCAAGCAGGTATTGAGTCAGGGCGTGGCACGGCTGGGCACGGGGCTTTCGGTCCTGATTTTTCCGGAAGGAACGCGGGTCGACCCTGGCGTGCGCAAGCGCTACAACAAGAGTGGCAGCGTAGTGGCTTGCCGAGCAGGCGTGCCCGTACTGCCGGTGGCGCACAATGCCGGGGAGCGCTGGCCGGGGCGCTACTGGGTGAAACGTCCAGGCGTGCTGCGGGTGCGCATTGGTGAGCCTATCCAGACCCAAGGGCGCACGCCGGACGAGGTGCTTGCGGAAGTGGAGGCCTGGATCGAAGGGCAGCTGCAGGAAATTTCCGAGGTGCCCCGCCCGCTGGTACGCTAGTGAGCGGCAAAGATGAGAAGTGGCCAGCAACAAAAACGGCGCCTTGAAGGCGCCGTTTTTTATTCCCGACCGGTGTCTCAGTCAGCGAAGCGCTGGAACACCAGGCAGGCGTTGGTGCCGCCGAACCCGAAGCTGTTGGACAGGATGCGCTCAAGCGTTACGCCATCACGCCGCTGGGTGACGATGTCGAAACCATCCGCCTGCTCATCAAGGTGCTCGACGTTGGCAGACGCGGCCACGAAGTCGTGCTGCATCATCAGTAGCGAGTAGATGGCTTCCTGTACGCCGGTGGCGCCCAGGGAGTGCCCGGTGAGGGACTTGGTGGAGCTCATTGCCGGTGTCGAGTTGCCAAACACTTCACGTACCGCCTTGAGCTCGGCGACATCGCCAACCGGCGTGGAGGTGCCGTGGGTGTTGATATAGTCGATATCGCCTTCCACGGTCGCCATCGCCTGACGCATGCAGCGCACCGCGCCTTCACCGGAGGGCGCTACCATATCGTGGCCATCGGAGGTGGCGCCGTAACCTACCAGCTCGCCGTAGATCTTGGCGCCGCGTGCCTTGGCATGCTCCAGCTCTTCAAGTACCAGCATGCCGCCGCCGCCGGCGATGACAAAACCGTCGCGCGCCTGATCGTAGGGGCGCGATGCCTGGTCAGGGGTATCGTTGTACTGGGTAGAGAGTGCGCCCATGGCATCGAACAGGCAGGAAAGCGTCCAGTGCTCCTCTTCACCGCCGCCGGCAAAGACCACGTCCTGCTTGCCCAGCTGAATCTGCTCCATCGCACTGCCGATACAGTGTGCAGACGTTGCACAGGCAGAGGAGATCGAGTAGTTCACGCCCTTGATCTTGAACGGGGTGGCAAGACAGGCCGATACCGTGCTGCCCATGGTGCGGGTAACCCGGTAGGGGCCCACGCGGCGCAGGCCTTTCTCGCGCATGACGTCGGCAGCTTCTACCTGGTTGGCGCTTGATGCACCGCCGGAGCCGGCGATAAGCCCGGTACGCTCGTTGGACACCTGCTCTTCGGAAAGGCCAGCATCTTCGATGGCCTGCGCCATGGAGACATAGGCATAAGCCGCTGCGTCACCCATGAAGCGGCGCAGCTTACGATCGATAAGGGCATCCAGATCGATATCAACGCTGCCTGCTACGTGGCTGCGGAATCCTCGCTCGGCGTACTCTTCCTTGAAACGAATACCGCTGCGCCCGCTCTTGAGCGCCTCGAGAACCTGTTGCTGGTCATTGCCAAGGCATGACACGATGCCAAGGCCGGTGACTACCACTCGTCGCATGGGAGCCTCCTGTTAGAAATTCGCAGTGGAGGTGAATAGACCAACGCGCAAGTCGTTAGCCTGATAAATATCGCGTCCGTCAACGGATACAGTACCGTCAGCGATACCCAAGATAAGCCGTCGGGTAATGATACGCTTGATATTGATACGGTAAGTCACTTTTTTGGCATCCGGCATGATCTGCCCGCTGAACTTGACTTCACCGCAGCCAAGCGCACGACCACGGCCCGGGTGGCCAAGCCAGCCCAGATAGAAGCCGACCAGCTGCCACATGGCATCAAGCCCCAGACAGCCAGGCATCACCGGGTCGCCCGGGAAATGGCAGTCAAAAAACCACAGGTCCGGAGAGATATCCAGCTCGGCGATCAGTTCGCCCTTGCCATGCTCGCCGCCTTCTTCATGGATGTGCGCAATACGGTCGAGCATCAGCATGTTGGGAGCCGGAAGCTGCGCATTGCCGGGGCCGAATAGCTCGCCGCGCGAGCAGGCCAGCAGTTCTTCGCGATCAAAGGAATGTTGCTTGGTCACTGAATCGTTCCGAGTTTCAAGATGATTGTTGGCCGCGTGCGGCACCAAGAGCCGAGGCATAGCACCTGAGCATAGCACTGGGGCCTCGCGCCTAGGCACGGCCCGCAAGGCCTGTCCTAGTCTACTTCCCGAAACCCTCGAATGCACGTAAGACGCCATATATCGCTGCTAACGAGCGTTTTTTATTAAGCGGTAGTCGCTGCCAGCCAGTCTTTTAGGGGGCTTTGCAATGAGTGAATTGCCCACTTAAATGACCTATTAACGTAATATGCGTGTATTCAAGCTTTTGGTAACGCGGCATGATGCGTATGTTGCTCGAGGTCATGTTTATTTTATGTCAGTTTTCAGGATAGGACGTAGCGAATCGCCATGTGGCTCCCTGTTTCTCTCAATCGTCCGTTGGTTTGGATAGCGCTCGCTGCCCTGCCTGCCTGTGTATGGCTGCCCGATGCCATGCTGCGCCTGGTGGCGGTCAGTTTTGTGGTATTCGGGCTATGGGATGCCTGGCACCAGGTGCGCCAGCAGCGGCTGCGTTATCGGCTGGCGAACAACGCCACGGATCTGGCGAGTGATGCCGTCGTTGTGAGCGATGCACACAACCGGATCCTGGCGGTCAATCCTGCCTTTACCGATATTACCGGCTACGCCAGCGACGAAGTGGTCGGGCTGAAACTTGAAGCCCTGGCTGCTCCCCGGCACGACAAGGCGTTTTACCAGAACTTCTGGAGTACCCTCAAGGCTACCGGGCGCTGGGAAGGAGAAATGTGGAACCGGCGCAAGCATGGGGACGAGTATCCCGAGTGGTTGAAGGTGCGTGCGATTACCGATAAACGCGGCACTATTACCCACTTCATCAGCCTGTTTACCGATATCTCGGCGCAGAAGGCGCGCGAGCATGATCTGCGGCGTATTGGCTATGAAGACCCGCTGACCGGGCTGCCCAACCGCCGGCGGCTGCATGATCTGATGGGGTCGCGTCTGCGCCATCTGCGGGCAGGCGAGAGCCTGGATATTGCCCTGATCGATATCGACGGGCTGAAGTCCGTCAATGACAGCCTGGGCGTTGAGCAGGGGGACCGGCTACTGGCCCGTTTTGCCCAGCGGTTGGCAAGCTATGTCGCGGGCAGCGTGGTTGGGCGGCTGGGAGGAGACGAATTCATGGTGATTCGTACCACTACCTATGATGACCATGAAACGTGGGTAGCGGGGCTTCGCGAGCATATGAGTCGGCCGTTTGAAATCAGCGACCAGCTTTTGCGCCTGGGCCTCACCATCGGCAGCTGTCGGGCGCCGGAAGATGGCCGCGACTCGGGCGTTCTTTTCCAGCGTCTTGAGTCTGCCCTGTACAGTGCCAAGCGGCTGGGGCGCAATCATAGCCTGCGGTTTCGCCCGGCACTGGACAAGCAGGATAACCCGCAGCTGGCGCTGGTCAGCGACCTGCGTGCGGCACTGATCTCCGGTGACCAGCTTGAGCTGCACTACCAGACCCAGCACCACCCGGGCACCGGCGAGGTTCTCGGCATGGAAGCGCTGCTGCGCTGGCGCCACCCGCTGGACGGCATGATTTCGCCGGGCGACTTCATTCCGCTGGCCGAGCGCCACGGTCTGATGTCGGAGCTGGGCAGCTGGGTGATCGAGAAAGCCTGCGCTCAGCAGGCTCACTGGCAGTACAGCGGTATGCCCAAGCTACCCATCTGGATCAATATTTCCGCCCTGCAGCTGTTTCAGGGCGACCTGGAAGCGCAGCTGAATACCTGCTTGAAGCGCTATCAGTTAAAACCCTCCCAGATTGGCCTGGAGCTTACCGAATCGGTACTGATCGACGAGCGCGCCGGCGACATGGGCCCCCGCTTGAAAGCCTTGAAAGAGCAGGGGTACTCGATTGCCATTGATGATTTCGGCACAGGCTACTCGTCGCTGGGCTATCTCAAGCGGCTACCGGTGGACAAGATCAAGCTGGACCGCGCCTTTATCCGCGAGCTGCCCGCAAGCCATGCGGATGCCGCCATTGTAAAAGCGGTGCTTGCCATGGCCCGAGGGATGGGCCTGGACGTGGTTGCCGAGGGCGTTGAAACCGAAGAGCAGTGCCAGTTTCTGATCAATGCAGGCTGCTCGATCGTGCAGGGGTTCTATTTTGCCCGCCCGCTACCGGCGGCTGAACTGGAGCAGCGCTGGACGGCGCTGACCGCTGCGGCAGGCGCCCTCTAGTCTGATCGCAGCAAGCCGGCCTTTATTTGCTCAGCGCCTTGAATGCATCCAGCGCGCGCGCTCGGGCAGCCTTGTGATCCACGATGGGTTCCGGGTAGTCCAGTTGGGTCAGCATGTCCCGAGGCGGCGCATGGCGCGCCTTGGCGGGCAGCTCGGCAAGCTCCGGCACCCATTTGGCAATGAACTCGCCGTCAGGGTCGAAGCGCGTGGACTGGGTGGTCGGGTTGAAGATCCGGAAATAGGGCGCTGAATCCGTACCGGTGGACGCCGCCCACTGCCAGCCGCCGTTATTGGCACAGAACTCACCATCTACCAGATGGCGCATGAAAAACGCCTCGCCCCGGCGCCAATCGATCAGCAGATGCTTGCTCAAGAACATGGCCGTGACCATTCTGAGCCGGTTGTGCATCCAGCCCGTTGCCAGCATCTGACGCATGGCCGCGTCCACCAGCGGATATCCCGTACGCCCCTCGCACCAGGCCTTGAAGCCTTCGTCATCCTCGCGCCAGGCAAGCTGCTTGGTGTGTTCCTGAAACGGCTGATAGCGGCATACTTCGGGAAATCCTACCGCCACATGTTGATAAAACTCACGCCAGATAAGCTCGTTCACCCAGGTGGTTAGCCCCGCATCGCCATCGGCCAGGTGGCCACCGTTTTCGCTCATCACGGCCTGCAGACACTGGCGGTAGGAAATCATGCCCAGCGCCAGGTAAGGCGAAAGCTCGCTGGTGCCGCGTACGCTGGGAAAGTCGCGCTGGTCGTTATAGTGACGGCCACGAAAGCGTAAAAAACGCGCCAGATGGTCGCCTGCCGTCTCTTCACCGGCGGGCCACTCGCGGCCGCCTACCGGGGCATCATCGAATTCGGGTAGCTCCGGCAGCTTGTCGCTTTTGATGGATAGCCGCTCTTGCGGTTCGGGCGTATCGCGCAGCTCAAGCTGCTCGGCGCTGACCTGTTTGTGCCACGCCTTGGAGAAAGGCGTAAACACGCCGTAGTAGTCGCCCTTGCCGGTCAGCAGCGTGCCGGGGGCAAAGGCGACTGCGTCATGATAGCCGTGGACGGCGATGCCTTCCTTCTTGAAGGCATCCAGCACCGCCTGGTCGCGGCGCTGTTCGTTGAGCGGGTACTGATAGTTGAAATGCAGCCGTGCGATGTTGTGCTCGCGTGCGATGTCTAGAAGCGCCTGGGGCGCGTCATCGTAGCGGTCAATATCGCGGTGCAGCAGGGGAATGTTAAGCCCGTTGAGTGCATCCTTGAGCGCGCTAACGCCGCGCGCCCAGAAGTCGATCTTCGTCGCACCGTGGCCGTGATACTGCCACTGGGCAACGCTGCGCAGGAAGACCGCCACCACCGGCCCTTTGGCGGCGGCCGCCGCGAGCGCCGTATTATCGTGAATGCGCAGGTCGCTTCGCAACCAGACTAGTTGAACATCCATGTTCTCTCCGGTAGTGCCAAATCTCGGGGCTCGCGCCCGATCAACAGATATTTACAGCACGCCCGACTCACGCAGCAGCGGCCTGAGACGCGCAATCGCCTGGGGCAGGTCATCACCCAGGGTATGTACAGGACCACTGCGCAATTCGCTATCGCGCAGCCTGGCCACGGCACCGCATACGCCAAGCGGCACGTTGAGCGCCTCAGCGGCGTTGGGAAGCGCCGTATGAATGAAGCTATCGCTCTCCCGTTGGCCGCTGGTCAACAGCACCATGGAGGAGTGAAGGCGAGCCACGGCCTGTGGCAGGTCTTCAAGCGGCAGGGAGTGATCCAGCATCTGAACGCGGTAACCCTGCTCGCTGGCCATCAAGGCAGCCATCAGCACCCAGAGGGGGCCGGGGTCATCGGGCATGGCGTTAAGCAGTATCAGAGGGCCGCGTGTGGACTGATTGGCGTAGTGCAGGCGGGTGCCTACCTGACTGCGCAAGAACGCTTCCAGCGTGCGGCGCACCAGATTGTCCGGCTGTATGGCCCACTTGGTTTCCAGCGCCATCAGTACCGGCTGCCACAGCTCGTTGACGGCAACGCTCAACGGATAAAGCGCCAGACTCTGGTGATAGAGCATCTCGAGCTTGGGCAGATCCAGCGCTTCTATAACGGCCTGCAGCTGCTGACGCTGGCTTAACCAGTCGCCTGCATCCGGGGCTGGCGCTTCGATGGTTTCGGGCTGGTCGAGCAGGTCCACGACCTGGCTGACCGGCACGCCGCGATTGAGCCACTGAAGAATGCGCTCGATGCGCGCGATATCGTCCTGAGCATATAAACGGTGGCCTTTTGGCGTGCGTTTAGGACGAATCAGGCCGTAGCGTCGCTCCCAGGCGCGCAGGGTGACCGAGTTCACACCCGTCAAACGGGAAACTTCCCGAATCGGATAGAGCGGAGTATCGGGTGGATGGGTCGCCTTGCTACTCATGGGCGCCTTTGCCTCTTGGTTGACTCAAACCGCATAAAGCTAAGCGCTCTTGGGGCGCGATGCGGCGAAGTTGTTTCACAATCCATATCGTGTATCGCTTGAATAAACGTAATTGAAGTACGTCTATCCTAGCCCTATTTGTACAACTTGTCGCTATCCGGTACAACCTTTGGATTTAAAGTCAATTCAAGCAAGATTTAAAATATGTTCTAAGTACGTGATGTTAATGGAACGATTGGTTTATAAGCCGTTCGTAACCTATGTTGATAAAATAGCCAGGTTCTACAGGGATACTACTAAAGCTACTTTGGGTAAACATGCGGCGTTTGCAGTGTATAGGTAGTGTACGCGGTTCTATTTGCCCGAAAGCGTCTATCAACAGGAGTGACACCATGCGTGTACTGATAACAGGCGGCAGCGGTTTTGTCGGCCAGCGTCTTTGCGAAAAGCTGCTGGCGCTTGGCCACGCGGTACAGGTGGTGTCGCGTCATCCGGACAAGGCGCGGGAGAAGCTGCCTGACGGGTGTGATATTCGTGACAGCGCGCTCGGCTTCATGGATGCCCCGCCACAGGCCATCGTCAATCTGGCCGGCGAATCGATTGCCGGCAAGCGCTGGAGCGAGGCGCAGAAAAAACGCCTGGTCGAGTCACGCACCAAGGCCACCCATCAACTGGTCACGCTGTGCGAGCAGCTCAAGGCCAGCGGCCAGCCGGTCCCCAAGGTCATGATCAGCGGCTCTGCGATGGGTTATTACGGTGATCAGGGCAAGCGCGTCGTCACCGAAGAAACCGCTCCCCACGACGAGTTTGCCCATCGGCTATGCGCCAAGTGGGAAGCTGCTGCTGAACCGGTAGAAGAACTCGGTGTGCGTCTGGCGATTCTGCGCACGGGGCTTGTGCTGGACAGCGGGGGAGGCACGCTCGAGAAGATGCTGCCCCCGTTCAAGATGGGCCTGGGCGGGCGTTTTGGCAGCGGTAAGCAGTTCATGCCGTGGATTCATCGCGATGACCTGGTGGCCGCGATTATCTTTCTGCTGGAACACGATGCGTTAAGCGGGGTATTCAATGGCAGCGCCCCGCATCCGGTCACCAACGCCGAATTTACCAGGACGCTGGCCGGCCAGCTGCACCGCCCGGCCATTTTCCCGGTACCCGCCTTTGTCTTGAAGGCGGGCCTTGGGGAAATGTCCCGGCTGCTGCTGACCGGGGCCGATATGCGCCCGGCACGCCTTGCCGAGGCGGGGTTCGAATTTCACTATCCCACGCTCGACAGGGCACTTGCGGCCATTCTTTAACGGATAGCCCCAGGGGTCAGGCGTTCGGGTCCACGGTAATGATGACCCGAACGGAGTCCAGACGCAGCCGGGTATTCTCGATCGCCTCGCTCAGCGCTACGCGCTCCTGCTTCAGCGCTGCAAGCTCCTCATCACGCACCGACGGATTGTGCTCGGCAAGTGCGGTCAGGCGGGCAAGCTCGGCATCCAGCTGGCTGCGCATGCGCGTCTCGGCGGCTTCCACGATACTCGGCAGTTCGCGCTCTGCCTCGCCTTCCCCCTGGCTCAGCAGCTCGCGCAGCTGGTCGTGACGGCTCTTGATCAAGTCCCGGGCCAGCGACTTGTTGACCTTTTGCAGGTTCTTGCCCAGGCCGGTGAACGAGATCTTGCTGGTCAGGTTGGCGCCGGATTCATCCAGCAGCACGCGCACAGCGGTGGGCGGCAAGAAGCGGTTGAGATGCAGCGAGCGGGGCGCCGGGCAGTGGGTGCGGAACACAAGCTCCGCCATCAGCCGGCCGCTGGGGATGGAGGGGTGGCGCAACAGGGCCAGGGCCGTGTTGCCCATGGTGCCATCCAGCACGCGACCCATCATTTCGCGCAGCAGCGGGTGCTCCCAGGAAAGCCGATGGATATCGTCGCGGGCCAGCGCCTGGGCGCGGCTGTAGGTGGCGGTAAAACCCTCCTCACCCTTCACCAGTCCCGGCAGTCCGTCCAGCATGTGCTGGCTGGGCTGAAGGTGGAAAAGCCCCTTGCCGATCTCCTGGCTGTCGACGCCAAATACGTCCAGGGCACGTTCGACATAGCGTGGCAGCGCGGCGTCTTCGTCAAGTTCGCGCACGGCATCAATGACTTCCTGGGCACGGGCCGGGCGGCAGGCATTGAGCTCCAGCAGACGGTTGCGGCCCGCATCGCGCTCGGCAAGCTTGGCGGTAAACATCTCCCGGGTCTCTTCGATGATTTCATCCAGCGTTTCATCATCTAAAAGCGCATCCGCCAGGGCATCGCCAAAGGCTTCGAACAGATCGCTGCCGATGCCGTGGGGCGCGCTGAACGCATCCATGCCTTCGTGATACCAGCGCAGCAGGCGCTCGCCGGGGCTGCCGATAAAGGTCGGGGCGTGGAGTTCGATGGCATGCTTCTGGCCGATACGGTCCAGGCGGCCAATGCGCTGCTCCAGCTGGTCCGGGTGCTGGGGCATATCGAACATGACCAGATGGCGGCAGAACTGGAAGTTGCGCCCCTCCGAGCCGATTTCCGAACAGACGAGCACCTGAACGCCTTCTTCCTCATCGGCGAAGGCGGCCGCGGCGCGGTCACGCTCCACCAGCGACAGCCCTTCATGAAAGACCGGCGCCTGATAGCCGCCCAGTACGCGCAGCCCTTCGGCGATGCCTTCGGCGGTTTCGCGATGGTGGGCAATCACCAGCACCTTGTCGTTGGCAAAGCCGGTGTCGCTGTCGTCGCTGAGTTTCTCGAGCAGCCAGTTGACCCGCGGATCGATATGCCACCAGGCCTCGCCATTGAGCGGGTCGTTGCTGAGCTCGCGATACATGGCATCCGGGTAGATCAGTACATCCGGATGATCCATGCCGGTTTCGATCAACAGCTCGTCAAGATAGTCGTCGTCGCGCTCCAGACGACGCACCACCCGGCGGTAGGCCGACGGCAGCTCCAGAGGCGCCAGGTGCAGGCGCCGCTCGGGGAAGCCACCTACGTGACGGCGGCTGTTGCGGAACATCACCCGGCCGGTGCCGTGGCGGTCAAGCAGGGCGTCGCGCAGCTGAAGGCGGGCGGCGTCCTGCTGCTCGGTACTGGCTTCCGGGTTGCAGAGTGTGGCCAGCAGCGCCTGGCTGTCGCGGTCGTCGGCGACGGCCTCGACGCGGGCGCGGGCATCCGGCGCAGCGGGCAGCTCATCCAGGGCGTCAATGGCGCTGGCTACGCCGGCGTAGTGGCGCTCCTCGTCCTTGAAGCGCTCCAGGTCGTGGTAGCGCTCGCCGTCGAGCAGGCGCAGGCGGGCAAAGTGACTTTCGATACCCATCTGTTCGGGGGTGGCGGTCAGCAGCAGCAGGCCGGGAATTTCCGCCGCGAGCTGCTCGACGCACTGATAGCCCGGGCCGCTGCCTTCGCTGCTCCAGTCCAGGTGGTGCGCCTCATCGACAATCAGCAGGTCGAAACGGCTGGCGAGCGCCTGATCCTGACGATGAATGTTGGCAAACAGCCAGCCCTGGCTTGCCAGTACCAGTTGGGCACTTTCGAACGGGTTGGCGCTGCCGTGGGCCTGGCTCTGGTGTTCGTCGAGCAGGCTGACGTTGAGCGAGAAGCGGCGCAGCAGTTCCACCAGCCACTGGTGGGTGAGGCTGTCGGGCACCAGAATCAGCGCGCGCTCGACGCGCCCGGCCAGCAGCAGACGGTGCAGAATCAGCCCGGCTTCGATGGTCTTGCCCAGGCCCACTTCGTCGGCCAGCAGCACCCGAGGCGCGTGACGCCGGGCCACTTCATCGGCGATATACAGCTGGTGGGGGATCAGGTCGATGCGCGGCCCGGCAAAGCCCAGCGCGCTGTGCTGCTCGATGCGCTGAAAGTGGTGCAGGGTGCGAAAGCGTAGGTCGAACCAGTCGTTGCGATCCACCTGGCCTGTCAGCAGCCGGTCGCGGGCCTGGTCGAACTGCATGGTGTCGGCAAGCTTGGCTTCGGGCAGCTCGCGCAGCGCGCCTTCGCTGTCTTCACCAATGTAGGTGATCAGGCCGTGAGACTCTTTGCTGTCATCAACGATCATCTGCCAGCCGTCGGCGGACAGTACCCGGTCGCCGCTGCCGAACATCACCCGGGTCAGTGGCGCCTGGCGGGTGTTATAGGTACGGGTTTCCTGGCTGGCACTGAACAAGATGGTAACGCTACGGGCGTCGCAGTTAAGCACGGTGCCAAGCCCAAGCTCGGCTTCGCCGTCGCTAATCCAGCGCTGGCCGGGAGAAAAATCGCTCATGATGCCTCGGGGAAGTCTACAAAAACGGGTCATACGCTGCCGAGGGCGCGCCATCGGCAGCAGTAGGGCGGGGGATTCTAACGCAAAGGCGGCGGGGGATTAAGGAGTATCGCCGTCAATCTTCCAGCCAGCGCTCAAGGTGGGCGCGGGTAAGCTCGCCTACATGTATATCCAGGGTATTGCCCTGGCCATCGAAAAGTACGGTGGTGGGTAGGCCGGGGGCTTCAAACAGTGCCATCAGCTGTTGGCCTGGGTCGCGCAGGGCGTGGGTAAAGGTGAGTCCTTCTGCGTCCAAATAACGCACGATGGGCAGCAGATCCTCGCCTTGGTTGATGACGGCAACGGTCACTCCTTCATGCCCGGCCATCTCTTCGAGCAGCGGCATTTCCCGCCGGCACGGTGGGCACCAGGTGGCCCACAGGTTGACCACGACCCGCTCGCTGCCCTCCACAAGCGCGGGCAGATAGACCTCTTCGCCCTCCAGGTTTTCCAGGCTGAGTTCGGGTATCCGGCTGATGTCAGACGTGCCGCCCAGCGGCGACACCGTCATCAAAACAAGCCACACACCAGAGGCGCCAAGCAGCAGCGCGGTACTGCCGAGCAGGGCAAGAAGGTGCTTGCGCAGCGCAAAAACACTCCAGAGAAGCCCCGCCAGCAGCCCGCCGATGCCGTGATAGCCCGGCTGCCAGAGCTTGAGCGTGTCTAGGGGCGTGGCGCTATAGCTCTCCCCATGAAGGGTAATATGCGCGATGCGCGCGCCGACCAGCCAGGCGATGACCAGCCCGGTAAACCAGCGCTGCCGGGCCGCCGACGGCAGGCGCAGCAAGTAGCGAGCGGCCAGCCACAGCAGCAGCGCGCAGCCAATGGCGTAAAGCCTGGGTAACGAAATCAACAGCGGCCCAAGGGCGATGGCATTCATGGTCTTTCCAATAAGCAGGTACACTAGAGACCATATCACGAGAGCTGTCTTTTACGGAGTTTGTCTATGCCTCAACCCGCCTTTGATGTCCTGCGTGCGCTGGCCATTGGCTCCCAGGCATTGGGCCTGATCGTCGTCATCACGCTTGAGACTGTGCTGGGCGATGCCGCACGGCCCTGGCAGGGCGTGACGCTTGGCCTGATGCTGGCCGCCGCCCTGGCTATCGCCCTGGTGCGGGTGTATCGCCGTAACCGGTTGCGTAAACAGCGCGCCGCACGGCGTGATGACAGCGACCATGCCTAGTGCCCGTGAGTGGTCGCGCTGGCTTGGCTGGCTGGCGCTTTGTCTGCTGCTTGCCGGTTGTACTCACGCGGTGGTGCGCGAACACCAGACGGCCCTGACCCTGGAGGAGGCCCGGCAGACCTGGCTGGGCGGGCAGGTTGAACAGGTGCTGGCTGCCCAGAGCGAGCCGGACGGCTTTGGCATGCTGGCCAACGGCAAGGAGGCCTTTGCCGTGCGCGCCGGGCTTATCCAGCAGACCCAGCGCGAGCTGGATATCCAGACCTATCTGCTGGGCGAGGGGCAGACCACCAACCTGGTGCTGTCACGCCTGCTCAAGGCCGCCGAAGAGGGCGTACGGGTGCGGCTGCTGGTAGATGACATCGGCGCAGTCGGCCAGGGCGAGCGCCTGGCTGCCCTGGCAAGCCACCCGGGTATTCATGTGCGGGTCTACAATCCGGTAGCGGTGGGCCGGGGCCACCTGGTGACGCGGGTACTGGCGTCGATCACCAACCCAGCCCAGCAGCACCGGCGCATGCACAACAAGCTCTGGATCGCCGACAACAGCGTGGCGATTGTGGGGGGGCGCAATCTGGGTGACGAGTATTTCGACGCCAACGATGCGCGCAACTTCGCCGACCTGGATCTGGTTACCGTGGGCGAGGTGGTGCCGGAGCTCTCCAGAAGCTTCGATCTTTACTGGAACCATGGCCTGGCCCAGCCCATCGAGCGCTATCACCAGGTGGCGGACGACGCCTGGCAGGCGCTTCAGAGTGAGCTTGACGAGTGGCTGGATGATAACGCCGATTCCGCCTACTTTTCCGAGCTGCGCCAGCAGTCGCGCGAGGCGCCGCCCTGGGAGACGCTCCACTGGGGCGAAGGCCAGGCGCTGTGGGATGCACCGGGCAAGCTTGCCGAAAGCGGCGCCCCGGACTGGCAGACCACGCTGCTGGGCGATCTGACGGCCAATACCCAGACCAGCGAACGGCTGACGCTGATTTCCGCCTACTTTGTGCCCACCGAAGACGGCGTCGAGCGCCTGACCCACCTGGCTGATCAGGGGGTGGCGGTAGAGGTGATCACCAATTCGCTTGAGTCCACCGATGCTGCCGTCGTGCACGGTGCCTACGCCCCCTGGCGGCAAACGCTTCTAGAGCACGGTGTCACGCTCTACGAGCTGCGCCCGGAGCAGGAGGCCGACGAGGTAGATGCCGAAAACGAGATGCGTGTGCCCGGTGCCTCGGCGTCCGCCCTGCATATCAAGGCCATCAGCTTTGATGACCAGCTGTTTGTCGGCTCCTTCAATGTTGACCCGCGCTCGGTGCTGTGGAATACCGAGGTCGGCGTGCTGGTGAAAAGCGCAACGCTGATGGCGGCTTTCGACGAGCTGGTGGAGATCGGCCGTGACCCGGCCATCAGCTATCACGTGGTGCTGGATGACGCTGGCCATGTGAATTGGGAGCTGGAGCACGACGGCGAGCCACGCCTGCTGACAGAAGAGCCTGGCAGTCTGTGGCGGCATTTCAATGCTTGGATCAGCCATACCTTCCGGCTTGAGCGCTGGCTGTAGGTCAACATCAAAGCAGCGTTAGAAAGCGTTGCTTGTGTTTTTGGCGCAGTGGTTCCAGATTAGATAAAGTTTCCGCGCACGGCGCGGGAATGTTTACCTCATTGGGAGCGACGAACAATATGATCAATAAACGCGCATTAGCCACCGCCGTTGCGGCCTCTTCACTTGCCCTGGCAGGGTTTGCACAGGCAGAAGAGGTCAAGATTGGCTTTCTGGGTGGTTTTACCGGGGGAATCGAGAGCCTGACGCCGCCCATTTTTGAAGGCGCCAAGCTGGCCGTTGCACAGGTCAACGAGCAGGGCGGGATACTCGGCGGCCAGACACTTTCCATGCCATCAGGCGATACCACCTGCTCTGATGCCTCGGCGGCCTCCAACGCCGCCGACCGCATGGTCAATTCCGAGCAGGTCACCGCGATTGTCGGCGCGCTGTGCACCGGTGCCACGATTGCCGCGGCCAACAACGCGGCCATTCCGGGGGGCGTGGTGATGGTGTCACCCGCCTCCACGGCGCCTGCGGTCACCGAACTTGACGATAACGACCTGGTATTCCGCACCGTGCCTTCCGACGCCTTCCAGGGCGAGATCCTGGCCAAGCTGCTGCTGGATAAAGGCATCGACGCGGTGGCGGTTACCTTCGTCAACAACGACTACGGCCGCGGCCTTTCCGATGCTTTCAGCGCCGCCTTTGAAGCCGGCGGCGGCGATATTGCCGAGAACCTGGCCCACGAGGATAACCGCGCCGACTACCGCTCGGAGCTGGGTTCGCTGTCGGCAAGCGGTGTGGATACGCTGGTGGTATTGGCCTATGCCGACACCTCCGGCCAGACCGTGCTTCGCCAGGCCTATGAAAGCGGCATGTTCACCCAGTATGTGGGGGCCGACGGCATGGTGGGTGACAGCCTGATCGAAGCCATTGGCGCCGACGTGCTCGACGGCATGATCGCCACCCGCCCGGGCAGTCCGGACCTTCCCGGCACGCCGATTTTCAATGACGCCGCCGAAGCTGCCGGGTTCGACCCCAGCGCCGTGTTTGCCGCTCAGGCCTATGACGCCGCCTTCCTGCTGGCGCTGGCCATCGAGCAGAACGGCAGCGCCGAGCGTGAAGGCCTGGTCGATGCCCTGCGCAGCGTTTCGAGCGCCCCAGGTGAGGTGATTCTGCCCGGCGAGTGGGAAAAAGCGGTCGAGCTGATTGCCGCCGGCACCGAGATCAATTATGAAGGCGCCTCCGGCTCCCATGAGTTCGATGACAATGGCGACGTGCCCGGCGTGGTCGTGGAAATGGCGGTCGAGAATGGCACCTTCACCACGAAAGGGCAGGTGGATCTGTAAGCAGTGCCTGACGTAGCAATGGTTGTCTAAACCTGAAAGCCCCGATCGTTGATCGGGGCTTTCGTTTGTAAAGGCACTAATGTGTAACGCGCGCGATCGCTCAATCAGCCGTGATGGGCAATCTTCTCTGGCAATAGTCCCTTGGGGGCAAAGCGCAGTACCAGCGTGATCAGCATGCCGATGACCAGTACCCGGGCCTGCAGCGCTCGGCTATCCATGTTGCTGGGCGCATCCCAGCCGAAGGTACCTTCCCCGACGCTGACCACAAGCTCCATCACAAACAGCGCCAGCGGCTCCGACATGATCCAGATGATATACACCGCCACGGCGCCGAAGATGGTGCCCAGGTTATTGCCGGGCCCGCCCAGAATCACCATGACCAGCACCAGGAAGGTGTGGTTGAGCGGCAGGTAGCCCTGAGGGTCGAACAGGCTATTGAAGGTGCCCAGCATGCCGCCGCCCAGGCCCATCAGGATGCAGCCGAGCACGAAGATCTCCAGGCGGCGCTTGTTGATGTCCTTGCCCATGGCGGCAGCGGAAACCTCATTGTCGCGAATCGCTCGGATCATCCGCCCCCAGGGGGCGTGATAGGCGCGGTGAAGCAGAAAGAAGATCACCGCAATCACCACCGCCGTGAAGGACAGATACACCGCCCGCGACAGGGTAAAACCAAGCTCCGCCGGCCCGGGCGTGGGCCAAGGCAGCGGCGACACGGTGGCGGTGCCCCGGGTCAACCAGTCGGAGTTCTTCAGAAATGCCTTGATGATCTCGGCAATGCCCAGCGTGGCAATCGCCAGGTAGTCGCTGCGCAGGCCCAGGCAGACGTGGCCGATAAGGTAGCCCACGCCACCGGCCAGCGCCCCGCCCACGATCCAGCCCACCCAGGCGGGCAGGCCAAGACCACCCACAAACCCCGCCTGGGACTGAATCTGGCTGGTCACCTCGCGCAGCTGGCTGATCACGATCAAGTACAGCACCAGCGCCAGCACCACGGTAATCAGAGTGCGCAGCTTTTTGGGTACCCCCAGACGGTCAAGTCGGCTGGCGCCTACCACCAGGAAGGTGGCGGCCACGCCGTAGAGCAATACGCTGCCCAGCTCGCCGGGCAGGCTGGTGCCCCAGAAGGCATCGTTGACCGGTACGCTGAACAGCATGGCGCAAAAGCCGCCCAGCGCCACAAAGCCCATCACCCCGGCATTGAACTGCCCGGCGTAGCCCCACTGAATGGTCAGACCCAGCGCCAGAATGGCATAGCAGGCGGCCTCCACCAGCATGCGTGTGCTGTAGGCCGCCCCCATCAGCGCGTAAACCGCCAGAATGGCGGCCAGGAGCGCGCCAAACAGCACTACCTCGCGTACGGGAAAGCGCCGCGCGGGCGTGGCGTCACGCGGGGTATAGGTCGGGTCGCGGGTTTCTGTCGAATTGCTCATTGGATCACCTTGCCCTTGAACAGGCCGGTAGGACGCCACACCAGAATGGCCACCAGAATGAAGAACGGCACCACGATCTTGTACTCGGTACCCACGAAGGCCAGGTTGGACGGCAGTTCCAGCCAGGTGGGCAGGCTGTCGCGGAAGGGGCGCAGCAGCACGTTCCAGTTGAAGACCGCCAGGGTTTCGGCAAAGCCCACCACGAAGCCGCCGGCAATTGCGCCGTAAGGATGGCCCACCCCGCCCACAATCGCCGCGGCAAAGATCGGCAGCAGCAGGAAGAAGCTCAAATCGGGCTTGAAGGTCACATCCAGCGACAGCAGCGTGCCGGCAATGGCCGCCAGGCCCCCGGCAATCACCCAGGTAACCGCCACGATGGTATTGGTGTTGATGCCCGAGGCCTGGGCAAGCTCCGGGTTATCCGACATGGCGCGCATCGCCTTGCCCAGCCGCGAGCGGTTGAGAAACACGTGCAGCGCCACCACCGCCACCAGGGTAATCACGAACAGGTAAAGCTGCGGCTCGGTAATCACGATAGGCGCGCGGGCGCCCTCGAAGGGCAGCGCCAGGCGGAAGATCTCCTTGCGGTCATCCACGTACAGGCTCTGCCCGCCAGTGCCTGAAAACAGGCGAATAAGCCCCTGCAGCATCAGCGTGACGCCAAGGGAGCCGATCACCAGCACGATGGGCTTGACCCCATGAGCGCGCAGCGGCTTGTAGAAGGCCTTGTCGATACCCACGGCAAGTGCGGCGGTCAGCAGCATGGCGAGCGGCAGCATGACCAGCGCCGTGGGCACACCGATGCTGGTGCCAGCGGCGGGAAACAGCGTAGTCAGCAGCAGCACCATGAAGGCGCCAAACGTCATCATGTCGGCGTGGGCGAAGTGGGCAAAACGCATGATGCTGAAGATCAGCGTCACGCCAATGGCGCCAATGGCGTAGATCGAGCCGGTCACGCTGCCGGCAATGATCACGTTGTTGATAAAAAAGACCAGTTCGTTCACAGGTTTCTCCCCCGGGCTAGCCGCCCAAAAAGCTCTTGGCGACATCCGGGTCGGCAAGAAGCGCAGCACCCGTATCAGTGAAACGGTTCTGGCCGGCGGCCAGCACGAAGCCCTTGTCGGCAATGGCGAGCGCTTGCTTTGCGTTCTGCTCGACCATCAAGATCCCGACGCCGGCGGCATTGATCTGTTTGACCCGATCAAAGATCTCGTTCATGTAAAGCGGTGAAAGCCCGGCGGTAGGTTCATCCAGCAGCAAGAGGCTTGGCTCGGCCATTAGCGCCCGGCCCATGGCGACCATCTGCCGCTGGCCGCCGGAAAGCTCACCCGCCGGTTGGTGGCGTTTTTCGACCAGTGGCGGGAAGAATGCATACACCTGCTCGAGCATGCGCTTGACGTTTTGCGGCTTCAAATACGCGCCCATCTCCAGGTTCTCCTTGACTGTCAGGCTCGGGAAAACGTTTTTCTCCTGGGGCACAAAGCCCATGCCGCGCTCTACCAGCTTGTTGGGCGGCAGGTTATGGATCGGTTGGCCATTGAGCAGAATCTCGCCCTGGGTGACGTTCAGAAGGCCGAAGACGGCTTTCAGCATGGTGGACTTGCCCGCCCCGTTGGGCCCGACGATGACCCCCACTTCGTTGGCGTGTAGCGTCATGTTCACCCCGTTGAGGATGTTCATGCCGCCATAGCCACCGTGCACGTCGCGCGCCTCGAGCAAAGGCGTCGTTGATGACATCGGTAATGACATAGAAAAGTGTCTCGCAGCGCCGCGTTCACGCGGCATGTGGTTTTTGTCTTAGTTTTTGACTTGGTCTTTTCGCAGCTCTTGCGCAAGGCGCCGCTCAGGCGGCGTCGGTGCCGAAATAGGCTTCGATGACGTCCGGATTGTTCTGGATCTCCTCGATATGTCCCTCGACCATGACGCTGCCCTGGGCCAGCACGATGACCGGATCACATAGCCGGGCGATCATCTCCATGTCGTGTTCGATGACCAGGAAGGTGTAGCCCATTTCGCGGTTGAGGCGTTCGATATTGCCGATCAAATCGCCCAGCAGGGTGCGGTTGACCCCGGCGGCGATTTCATCGAGCAGCACCACCTTGGCATCCGTCATCATGGTGCGGCCAAGTTCCAGAAGCTTCTTCTGGCCGCCAGAAAGGTTGCCGGCAAGCTCGTTACGCACATGGTGCAGCCCGACGAAATCAATCACTTCGAGCGCACGCCTGCGCACCTCGGCCTCCTGTTCGCGCACCTGGCCGGGCTTGAACCAGGTACTGAACAGGCGCTCGCCGGCCTGGCGCGGCGGTACCATCATCAGATTCTCGAGCGCGCTCATCTGGCTGAATTCGTGGGCGATCTGAAAGGTGCGCAGCAAACCCTTGTGAAACCGCTGGTCGGCACTCAGCGCAGTGATGTCCTCGCCATCGAGCAGCACGCGGCCGCTGTCCGGGGTGAGCGCGCCGGCGATCAGGTTGAACAGGGTAGATTTACCCGCGCCGTTGGGGCCGATCATGCCCGTGATGGAGCCTTTCTCGACGTGGATCGAGCAGTTGTTGATAACCTGCAGGCCGCCGAAGGCCTTGTTGACTTGCTGAACTTCGATAAGCGGTGTCATCGCTCCCTCGCGCTTTGTGGCTATTGTTGTGTACGTTGGCGACGCCTGGCCAAGCGGTGCTGGCCCAGAGCAAACAGGCCGACGAAAAGCACTGCGCCCCCGGCCGGTATCAGGTAACCCTCTATGCCGGGCAGGGCGCGCAGGAACACGAACGCGACCGCCGCCGGGCTGACAAAACGCACCAGAAACCGCCACGTGGCAAACCAGGCCGTGCTGGTATCAAGCTCTTTTCTCACTTCCGTCTGGGTCAGGGCCCAGCCTGCAAAGAGGGCAATCATAAGCCCACCCAGGGGCATAAAGACATTGGTCAAAAGCTCAATAAGCTCAAACGCGCTACGCCCGAACAGGGCGTGGAAAATCGTGCCTTCTGCCCAGATGTTGAAGCTGATGACCGTTAAAAGCCCCATGGCCCACGCCGCCACGACCATGACGGCCACCGCCTGGGGGCGGGTCATGTCAAAGCGCTCGACCAGATAGGCCGCTACCGGCTCGATCAGCGAGATGGCCGAGCTGATCGCCGCGCCCAGCACCAGAATGAAGAAGATGCCGCCGATCAGCGCGCCCATGGGCATGTCGGCAAAGGCCAGCGGCAGGGTGACGAACATCAACCCCGGCCCCTGATTGATATCGAGCCCGGCGCCGAACACCAGCGCAAAGATGGCAAGGCCGGCCACCATGGCAACGGCGGTATCGATAAAGGCGACGGCAATGGCGGTGCGGGTCAGCGAGGTCTCGCTGGTCATGTAAGCGCCGTAGGCCATGATGGCGCCCATGCCGAGACTCAGGGTGAAAAACGATTGCCCCATGGCCTGCAGCCATCCTTCAACGCTCAAATCCGCCACGTTGAAGGTGAACAGAAAGCGCGCCGCCGCGGCGATATCGCCATTGATCACGCTGTAGACCAGCACCACCAGCAGGATGCCGAACAGCGCGGGCATCATGATGCGAAGCCCGGATTCGATACCCTTGTGAATACCCATGCCCACGATGATGCCTGAGCAGCCGATAAACAGGGTGTGGTAGAGCGTCATCAGGGCAGGTGAGGCGAGCAGAGCGGTAAAACCCTCGCTGATGGTGCGCGCATCGGCCTCGAGCAGCGAACCGGTAAACATCAGCCAGGTGTAGTGAATGGCCCAGCCAGCGATCACCGAATAGAAGCTCAGGATCAGAAAGGCGGCGGCGGCCCCCAGCCAGCCAATCGACTCCCAGAAGCGGAAGGTGCGGTGCGTCCTGGTCAGGTGGCGCATGCCCATGATCGGACTGCGGCGGCTGGTACGGCCCAGCATGGTTTCGGCGATCAGAATGGGTATGCCGACGGCAAAGATGGTCAGTGCGTACACCAGAATGAACGCCCCGCCGCCGTTCTCGCCGATCAGGTAAGGGAAGCGCCACAGATTACCCAGCCCCACGGCAGAGCCGACCGCGGCGAGCAGGAACGTGCCTTTGTGGGTCCAGACGTTATGACCGCTCATGAGATCGGTGTCCAGGTACGGGTGGCTGGAAGGGGATCCAGACACTGGGATGAACAGGGGTGGTACGTCTGTCTCGAACTGTTGGGTCTACTTTGCGTTAGAAAGCCTCCGCTTTCCAGCACCCTACCGTTTAGGCTGCGTTAACGCGGCGATTTTATCTCCTGTGAAAGCTAATAAACGCAAAACGCCCCCTGAGGCCAGGGGCTTCAGGGGGCGTTTTCAAGCGCTCAGGCGGTGGCTTATTTCTTGCCGGCGCGCTTACGCTCGTTTTCAGTCAGGTGCTTCTTGCGCAGACGGATGTGCGTCGGCGTCACTTCCACCAGCTCATCGGAATCCAGGAATTCGATGGCCTGTTCCAGGGTGAACTTGATCGGCGGCGTCAGCACGATGTTTTCATCGTTACCGGTGGAGCGCATGTTATCGAGCTTCTTGCCCTTGGTCGGGTTGACCACCATGTCGTTGGCACGGTTGTTGATGCCGATCAGCATGCCTTCGTAAACTTCAGTGGCGTGGTCGATGATCAGCTTGCCGCGATCCTGCAGGGCGTACAGCGCATAGGCCAGTGCCTTGCCGCCCACCATGGAGACCAGCACGCCGTTACGACGCTCGATGGACGCATCAGGCTTCAGCGGGCCGTAGTGATCGAAACGGCTGGTCAGGATGCCGGTGCCGGAGGTCAGGGTCAAAAACTGACCACGGAAGCCGATCAGGCCGCGTGCCGGAATGATGAAGTCCAGACGAACACGACCCTTGCCATCCGGGTTCATGTTGGTCATTTCACCCTTACGGTAGCCAAGCTCTTCCATGATCGAGCCCTGGTGCTGCTCTTCACAGTCGATGATGACTTCTTCGTAGGGCTCCTGCTTCACACCGTCGATTTCTTTGATGATGACTTCCGGGCGGCCAACGGCAAGCTCGAAGCCTTCACGACGCATGGTTTCGATCAGTACCGACAGGTGAAGCTCACCACGGCCGGAAACCTTGAATTTCTCAGGGGTTTCGCCCTGTTCAACGCGCAGCGCCACGTTGTGAATCAGCTCTTGATCAAGACGGTCCTTGATGTTCCGGCTGGTCACGAACTTGCCTTCTTTACCGGCGAACGGCGAGTCGTTGACCTGGAAGGTCATGGAGACGGTCGGCTCGTCGACGGACAGCGGCGGCAGGGCTTCAACGGCGCTTGAGTCGCACAGCGTATCGGAAATCGCCAGATCTTCGATACCTGTGATGCAGACGATGTCGCCGGCGGTGGCTTCAGTCGTCTGTACGCGCTCCAGACCCATGTGCGTCATGACCTGGCCGACCTTACCCTTACGGGTATTGCCTTCCTTGGTGATCACGGTGATCTGCTGGCCCGGCTTGACGCTGCCGCGCTTGATGCGGCCAAGACCGATAACGCCTACGTAGCTGTTGTAATCCAGTGCGGAGATCTGCATCTGGAAGGGGCCGTCGACTTCGACTTTCGGCGGCTCGACGATGTCCACGATGGCCTGGAACATGGGATCCATGTTCTCGGCAAGTTCTTCCGGGTCCATGCCGGCAATGCCGTTCAGCGCCGAGCAGTAGATGATCGGGAAATCGAGCTGCTCGTCGGTGGCGCCGAGGTTGTCGAACAGATCGAAGATCTGGTCGATGACCCAGTCCGGGCGCGCGCCGGGGCGGTCAATCTTGTTGACCACGACGATCGGCTTCAGGCCCTGGGAGAACGCTTTCTGGGTAACGAAGCGAGTCTGGGGCATCGGACCGTCAACCGCGTCGACCAGCAGCAGAACCGAGTCCACCATGGACATGACGCGCTCGACTTCGCCACCGAAGTCGGCGTGCCCAGGGGTGTCCACGATGTTGATGTGATAGCCCGTACCATTGCCATCTTGCCACTGAATGGCCGTGTTTTTGGCCAGGATGGTAATGCCGCGTTCCTTTTCCTGGTCATTGGAGTCCATGATCCGCTCTTGGCCTTCGGCCTTGCGGTCTAGGGTGCCTGATTGACTTAACAGCTTGTCTACCAAGGTAGTTTTGCCGTGGTCAACGTGGGCGATGATGGCAATGTTACGAAGATTCTCGATCACGACGCGATCCTGCTGGAAAAATAGGGCGGCATTATAGGGTCTGGGGGTGGTCGACTACCAGCGCTGTCTTAAATAAAGCGGCGAGTCAATAACCCAAAGGCGGCAGTTTTCGCCTCTGCGCTGCATCCGTTAAGATAGGCGTTTTCCCAGTTGGGGCAAGCACATGACCATCGGTAACCTGATGCGTTTGTTGAGCGATGGCGAGGTTCACTCCGGTGAACAATTAGGTGAAGCGCTGGGCGTTTCGCGGGCTGCCGTATGGAAACAGTTAAAAAAATTGGAAGCGCTCGGCGTGGAGCTGGTAGCCGTCAAGGGGAGAGGCTACCGGCTGGCTCAGCGTCTGGAGCCGCTGGAAGGCGCCAGAATCGTTGAGCGCCTGCCCGCCCAGGCGCGCCATCTGCTGACACGCCTGTTCGTGGAAGATCAGCTGCCGTCGAGCAACGAGTACCTGCGTCAGCGTTTTAGCCAGGCCGCCGGACACGGCGAAGTCTGCCTGGTCGAGCTGCAGACCGCGGGGCGCGGCCGGCGCGGCCGGGTGTGGACCACCCCCTGGGGGCAGAGCTTGATGATGTCGCTGGGCTGGCGCTTCGAATCTGGAGTGACTGCTCTTGAAGGGCTGAGCCTGGCCGTCGGCGTGGTGGTTTCCCAGGTGCTGGAGCAGCACGGGGCAGCGCCCAGGCTCAAGTGGCCCAACGACATTCTGCTGGCCGAAACCGGCGATGAGCTGGGCAAGCTTGCCGGTATTCTGATCGAGGTCACCGGCGATGCTGCGGGCCCTTGTGAGGTGGTGATCGGCATGGGCATGAACCTGTCGCTGAGTGAATCCCAGCGCGCTGCCATTGACCAACCGGTGGCGGCCCTGTTTGATGTGCATGCCGGGCTTTCGCGCAATCAGCTGGCCGCCGACATGGTCGCCGGGCTTTTGACCATGCTGGCCGAGTTCGAGCAGGTAGGCTTTGCCGCCTGGCGTGACGGATGGAATGCACGTCACGCCTATGCCGGATTGCCCGTGTGTATTATTCAAGGGGAGCGCGCAAGCGATGCGATCGCAGGCGACGTGGATGAGAGCGGTAACCTGTGGGTTACTGAAAACGGTCACTCGCGGCGCTTGGCAGGCGGTGAGATCAGCGTACGCAGGCGCTTATGATTCTGGATCTGGATATCGGCAACACCTTGTCGAAGTGGCGACTCAAGGATGCCGAAAGTAGCGAGATACGCTCGCGCGGTGCGGTATGGACCCGCGAAGAGTGGCGCCCGGGGGCGGATATTCCCGACCTCGACGTGGTCGAGGCAGTGCGTATCTCCAGCGTAGCTCGCGCGGCGGTGCTGGAGGAAACCGTTACCCTTCTGCGCCGTCAGGTGCGCCACGTGTTCGTGGCCCACTCCCAGGCGGAGGCCCTGGGGGTGATCAACGGCTACGACGAGCCCGGGCGTCTCGGGGTTGATCGCTGGATGGGCGCGCTTGCCGGCTATCAATTGGCCGGAGGCTGCTGCGCGGTCGACTGCGGCAGCGCCATTACCATCGATTTCGTGCTGCCGGGCGGTGTTCACCTGGGAGGCTTCATCATTCCCGGGCTGCGCCTGATGAAAGAGAGCTTGAAGCTGGGTACGCGCAATGTGGCCATCGACCCTGAAAGTGAAGCGGACGCGCTTCTGGAACCCGGGCGGCGGACAGTGGACGCGGTCAATCACGGTATTTACATGGCTGCGGTCAGCGCCATCAACCGTATCTACAGCGAAGTATGTGACCAGCAGGGCATCTCGCTGCCCATGCTGCTGACCGGCGGTGATGCGCGCGTGGTGTCCAGAGGTGTTCAGGTGCCTCACGCGGTGTGGCCGGACATGGTTTACGGGGGGCTTGAAGCCAGCTTCCCGCTGACGTTTGCCGAACGGGCGGGCAAGATGTCCGGCGCGCCACGGGTGCCTGAGCCGGTATCATTAGAAAAAATTCGCGCAGGCCTTGCATTCTCCATGCTGCTTTGACAGAATGCAGCGCGTTCCAAGGCAGGTATGGGTGCTCAGGCATCGCAAGCTACGATAAATTAAGTAAATATCTAGCTTGACACTGTTTTGGAGGCTGGCATAATGTGCCGCCAAAGATGGAGAGATTCCCGAGTGGCCAAAGGGAGCAGACTGTAAATCTGCCGCGAAAGCTTCGAAGGTTCGAATCCTTCTCTCTCCACCAGATTTAAGCAGCGTCGGCCAGGGTCGATGTTGCTGGATGAAAGCCGGTAAGTGGGCATTGTCTATCGTTCGGCGTGCGCGGCTTGTCATTCGGGCAGCGGTTACGTGGCCCCAGGTTTGCGGGCGTAGTTCAATGGTAGAACCTCAGCCTTCCAAGCTGATGGTGCGGGTTCGATTCCCGCCGCCCGCTCCAGTTGATGTGTTTATGCTCATGTAGCTCAGGGGTAGAGCACACCCTTGGTAAGGGTGAGGTCGACGGTTCAATTCCGTCCATGAGCTCCATATTGCGAAGAAAGCGAGCCAAGCTCGCTTTTTTTGTCTCTGTGATTAGGTGGTGCATACTGCACGCTTAATCTGCAAAAAAGGGTTGTCAGGCGGTTACTTCTCCGCTACCATGGCGCCCGCTGTTGCTTGGGCTTGGCTAAATGCCCGGGCACGCGATGATACAGGCCAGTAGCTCAATTGGCAGAGCAGCGGTCTCCAAAACCGCAGGTTGGGGGTTCGATTCCCTCCTGGCCTGCCAACCTTCCCCAGGTTGGTATGTATTTAAAGAATTCCATAGTCGCTCGCTGCACCCTGAGGAGTCTCGTTTTTATGAAGCCGAGTTCTGTAAAACATGGCGCCGAGGTGCAACAGACGCGCCATGACGGGCTCAAGTGGGCGGCGGTTATAGCGCTGCTTGTCGTTGCTGTCGTAGGTAATACCTATTTCACCGATATTGGTCTGCTCTACCGCGTTCTGGGCGTGGTGGTGTTATGTGCGCTTGCAGGTCTGATCGCACTCACCACTGCCAAAGGTCGCAGCTTGATGGAGCTGGCCGTTAGCGCCAAGAAAGAGATTCAGCGCGTTGTATGGCCGACCCGTCCCGAAACGATTCAAACCACCGCGATTGTTCTGGTGGCTGTTCTCGTGGTGGGTTTGATGCTGTGGTTGATTGATACTCTTCTTGGCTGGGCAATGTCCGGCGTCATTGGTTAGGAGCTTTCATGTCCAAACGTTGGTACGTCGTTCACGCCTATTCCGGCTTCGAAAAGCATGTCATGCGCTCACTTATCGAGCGTGTGAAAATGCACGGCATGGAAGATCGCTTTGGCGAGATTCTGGTGCCGACGGAAGAAGTCGTTGAGATGCGCGACGGCAAGCGCCGCAAGAGCGAGCGCAAATTCTATCCCGGCTATGTACTGGTCGAGATGGAAATGGCCGACGAAACATGGCACCTCGTCAATGAAACCCCGCGCGTCATGGGCTTCATTGGCGGCACCAAAGAGAAACCGGCACCGATCACGTCTCGTGAAGCCGACGCTATCTTGCGTCGCGTGAAAGACGGTACCGACAAGCCGCGGCCCAAGACCATGTTCGAGCCAGGCCAGTCGGTGCGCGTGGTGGATGGCCCGTTTGCTGATTTCAACGGCGTGGTCGAGGAAGTCAACTACGACAAGAGCCGTTTGCAGGTCAGCGTGTTGATCTTTGGGCGTGCAACCCCTGTCGAGCTCGAGTTTTCTCAGGTTGAAAAAGAGTAAGCTTGCAAGCCGATAGGTCTCGCAGTCGAAAATTCGCAAGAGGCAGCCATTGGCTGTCTCGTTAGTCCCGGGGAGCCGCAAGGCGCTAGTACCCAAATGGAGTAATTACCATGGCCAAGAAAGTCCAGGCTTACATCAAGCTGCAGGTAGCTGCAGGTAAAGCCAATCCAAGTCCGCCCGTAGGCCCAGCGCTGGGTCAGCACGGCGTGAACATCATGGAATTCTGTAAAGCGTTCAACGCCGCGACTCAAGACATTGAGCCGGGCCTGCCGACGCCTGTCGTGATCACTGTCTACTCTGACCGTAGCTTCACGTTCGTCACCAAGACGCCGCCTGCTGCCGTGCTGCTGAAAAAAGCCGCTGGCATCAAGTCTGGTTCTGGTGAGCCGAACAAGAAGAAGGTCGGCACCGTGTCTCGCGAGCAGCTTGAAGAGATCGCCAAGACCAAAGAACCTGATCTGACGGCTTCCGATCTCGACGCCGCCGTACGTACTATCGCAGGCAGCGCTCGTAGCATGGGCCTTAACGTGGAGGGTCTCTGATCATGGCTAAACTGTCCAAGCGCGCGAAAGTGATTCGCGAAAAAGTAGACGCCAACAAGTCCTACTCTCTGGAAGAAGCGGTTGCGCTGCTCTCTGAGCTGTCTACCGTCAAATTCAACGAGTCTGTTGACGTTGCGATCAACCTTGGCGTTGACCCGCGTAAATCCGACCAGGTTGTACGTGGCGCTACCGTCATGCCTAACGGCACCGGTAAAGACGTTCGTGTAGCAGTCTTCACTCAGGGCGCCAACGCTGAAGCGGCTAAAGAAGCCGGCGCTGACATCGTGGGTATGGACGAACTGGCTGAGCAAGTGAAAAAAGGCGTGATGGATTTTGACGTCGTTATCGCTTCACCCGACGCCATGCGCGTTGTGGGTCAGCTGGGTCAGATCCTGGGTCCGCGCGGCCTGATGCCTAACCCGAAAGTCGGCACTGTAACGCCTGACGTTGCCACGGCCGTCAAGAACGCCAAAGCGGGTCAGGTACGTTTCCGTACTGACAAGAACGGCATTATCCACACTACGCTGGGTAAAGTGACGTTCGATGCGGCGTCCGTTCAGGGTAACCTGGAAGCGCTGGTTGCAGACCTGAAGCGTCTCAAGCCGAGCTCTTCCAAAGGTATTTACTTTAAGAAAGTCACCCTGTCCACTACCATGGGCCCAGGTCTGACTATCGACCACTCTGCATTTGTATAAGCAGAACGTCGTCAGTTTCTAGTAAGAACCGAGCAAGAACTTTGCGGTCCTCTGGTGAGGTAAGCCTGCCAGAGCACCGTCAAAGACCGCAGGTGCCGCGCCGTATGTCTACATGTCAGCGCGGCTTAATTGCCTAGAGCGCCTGCGCAGATGGTGTGGCCGCCAGTTGGTTGAAGCTTTTAGCTGACACTGCTTTCTGGTGAGCACCATCCCCCAAGGCTTTCAGCGCCGGTTATATCAGGCCTGAAAGAGATGGTAACCTCCGGAGCCCTTAACGGTTCCGGCACGAAGGAGTGATCACTGTGCCACTAGCACTTGAAGGCAAGAAAGCGATTGTTGCCGAGGTCAGTGAAGCGGCCAAGGGCGCACTCTCCGTCGTAGTTGCCGATTCTCGCGGTGTAACGGTCGGTAAAATGACCGATCTGCGCAAGCAGGCACGTGAGAATGGTGTAGAGCTGCGTGTTGTTCGCAACACTCTGGCTCGCCGCGCCCTCGAGGGCACTCAGTGGGAGTGTCTGAACGAGAGCTTTGTTGGTCCGACTCTGTTGGCTTTCTCTACTGACCATCCGGGCGCTGCCGCTCGTTTGTTCAAGGATTTTGCTAAAACCGAGCAGAACTTCGAAGTGAAGGCGTTGGCCTACGAAGGCGAACTGATCCCGGCTGCTGACATCGACCGTCTGGCAACCCTGCCGACTTACAACGAAGCTATTGCCAAGTTGATGTCGGTAATGAAAGAAGCCTCCGCTGGCAAGCTGGTTCGTACTCTGGCCGCCCTGCGCGACCAGAAGCAAGAAGAAGCTGCGTAAGCAGATCTTTTTGCAGGCGGCGTGAACTGTTGTTGCAGCTCGCTGCCTGAACCGAGCAATGAATCCTGAGTTCTCGGCCGACCGAGACTCCCGCAAAGTTAGGAATGAAAAATGGCACTGTCTAAAGACGATATCATCAATGCTGTAGCCGACATGTCAGTAATGGAAGTTGTCGAGCTGATCGAAGCGATGGAAGAGAAATTCGGCGTATCAGCTGCTGCAGCTGTTATGGCTGGCCCGGCTGCTGGCGGCGAAGCTGCTGCAGAAGAGCAGACCGAATTCGACCTGGTTCTGGCATCTGCTGGTGACAAGAAAGTTAACGTCATCAAAGCGGTTCGCGAAATCACCGGTCTTGGCCTGAAAGAAGCCAAGGGTGCCGTTGACGGCGCTCCGGCGACCATCAAAGAAGCGATGTCCAAGGACGACGCTGAAGCAGCTAAAGCGAAGCTGGAAGAAGCGGGCGCAACCGTCGAGCTCAAGTAATTCTTGTGCTGACGGCTTTACGCGCTGCGTAAGCTTCCACGGCTGGCGGCGGGCATATCCCGCTGCCGGCCTTTTTCTGTTACAACCATAAGGTTGTTGCAGAAGCACAGTAATACCGTTGTTGTAACACTGTTATCGATCAAGATTTTCGACGGCGAGCTACCGACTTAGGAGCTTGCTGTCTGCGTCTGACACGCCCGCGCAGGGCAGCGATGACCACGCATCGGTCACCCATGGTGAACAAGCTGGGGAATACAGATGGCTTACTCATATACTGAGAAAAAACGCATCCGCAAGGATTTCGGCAAACTGCCCCAAGTGATGGATGTGCCTTACTTGCTGGCCATCCAGCTTGATTCCTATTACGACTTTCTCCAGCAAGATCGTTCGCCTGACGAGCGTCACGAAGTTGGCCTGCATGCGGCGTTCAAGTCCGTGTTCCCGATTGAGAGCTTCTCCGGTAACGCAGCACTTGAGTACGTCAGCTATCGCTTTGGCACGCCGGCGTTCGATGTTAAGGAGTGTCAGCTGCGCGGCGTGACCTATTCCGCCCCGCTGCGCGTCAAGGTTCGCTTGATCATCTACGATCGCGATTCCTCGAACAAGGCAATCAAGGATATTAAAGAGCAAGAAGTCTACATGGGGGAAATCCCCCTGATGACTGAGAACGGTACCTTTGTTATCAACGGTACTGAGCGGGTTATCGTTTCCCAGCTCCACCGCTCGCCCGGTGTGTTCTTCGATCACGACAAAGGCAAGAGCCACTCATCAGGCAAGCTGCTCTATTCAGCGCGCGTGATTCCTTACCGTGGTTCCTGGCTCGACTTCGAGTTCGACCCGAAAGACAACGTGTTCGTACGTATCGACCGTCGCCGCAAACTGCCGGCCTCGGTACTGATGCGCGCGCTTGGCATGAGCGCTGAAGAAATCCTCAACGAGTTCTTCGACACCAGCGTGTTCCACATCGAGAAGTCCGGCTTCTCCGTGGAGCTGGTGCCTTCGCGCCTGCGCGGTGAAACCGCTACCTTCGATATTAAAGACGGTAACGGCGAGATCATTGTGGAAGAGGGCCGTCGTATTACCCAGAAGCACATTCGTCAGCTTGAAAAAGCCGGCCTTGAGCGCCTGGAAGTACCGATGGAGTACCTGTTCGGCAAGACGCTGGCCAAGGATCAGATCGACACCAAGACTGGCGAGCTGATCTGCCCCTGCAATACCGAAATTACGCCTGAAGTGCTGGAGCGCATGGCCCAGGGTGGTATCACCCTGATCGAAACGCTCTACACCAACGACCTGGATTGCGGCTCGTTCATTTCCGACACCCTGAAGCTCGATACCACCGGTTCGCAGCTCGAGGCGCTCGTTGAAATCTACCGCATGATGCGTCCTGGCGAGCCGCCCACCAAGGAAGCGGCTGAAACGCTGTTCCACAACCTGTTCTTCACCGAAGACCGCTACGATCTTTCCGGTGTCGGCCGCATGAAGTTCAACCGCCGCCTGCGTCGCGATTCCGACACCGGCTCCGGCGTGCTGGACCGCAAGGACATCCTGGATGTACTGCGCGAGCTGATCAATATCCGTAACGGCTTTGGTGACGTTGACGATATCGATCACCTGGGCAACCGCCGTATCCGCTGTGTCGGCGAGATGGCCGAAAACCAGTTCCGCGTGGGTCTGGTACGTGTCGAGCGTGCGGTGAAAGAGCGTCTGTCCATGGCGGAAAGCGAAGGCCTGATGCCGCAGGATCTGATCAACGCCAAGCCGGTCGCGGCGGCGGTGAAAGAGTTCTTCGGTTCAAGCCAGCTTTCACAGTTCATGGACCAGAACAACCCGCTTTCGGAAGTTACCCACAAGCGTCGTGTGTCTGCACTCGGCCCGGGTGGTCTGACCCGTGAGCGTGCAGGCTTCGAAGTACGTGACGTACACGCCACGCACTACGGTCGTCTGTGCCCGATCGAGACGCCGGAAGGTCCGAACATCGGTCTGATCAACTCGCTGGCCACCTACAGCCACACCAACAGCTACGGTTTCCTCGAGACGCCGTACCGTAAGGTGAACGCGGGTCAGGTGACGGACGATATCGTTCACCTGTCAGCGATCGAAGAGGGTGATTTCGTTATCGCCCAGGCGTCGGCGGCGGTTGACGAGTCCAACAAGCTCAGTGATGACCTGGTTCAGGTGCGTCACCGCGGCGAGACTACCTTCATGCGTCCTGAGCAAGTGACGCTGATGGACGTGTCCCCGCGTCAGGTTGTATCGGTGGCCGCGGCCCTGATCCCGTTCCTTGAGCACGATGATGCCAACCGCGCCCTAATGGGTGCGAACATGCAGCGTCAGGCCGTTCCCACTCTGCGCGCCGACAAGCCGCTCGTGGGTACCGGTATGGAGCGTTTCGTTGCACGCGACTCCGGCGTTTGTGCCGTAGCGCGCCGTGGCGGTGTGATCGATTCCGTCGATGCGCGTCGTGTCGTCGTACGGGTCAATGAAGATGAAATCATCGGCGGTGAAGCCGGCGTTGATATCTACAACCTGACCAAGTACACGCGTTCGAACCAGAACACCTGCATGAACCAGCGCCCCATCGTGCGTCCGGGTGACAGCGTGGCACGTGGCGACATCCTCGCCGACGGCCCGTCGGTCGACATGGGTGACCTGGCACTCGGTCAGAACATGCGTATCGCGTTCATGCCCTGGAACGGCTACAACTTCGAGGACTCCATCCTGCTGTCCGAGCGGGTGGTTCAGGAAGACCGTTTCACCACGATTCACATCCAGGAACTGACCTGTGTGTCGCGCGACACCAAGCTGGGGCCGGAAGAGATCACCTCGGACATTCCCAACGTCGGCGAGTCGGCGCTTGGCAAGCTGGACGAGGCGGGCGTTGTCTACATCGGCGCCGAAGTGGGCCCGGGCGACATCCTGGTCGGCAAGGTGACGCCGAAGGGTGAAACCCAGCTGACGCCGGAAGAGAAGCTGCTGCGTGCGATCTTCGGTGAGAAGGCCTCCGACGTTAAAGATACCTCCCTGCGTGCCCCCACCGGCATGAAAGGTACGGTCATCGACGTTCAGGTCTTCACCCGTGACGGCGTCGAAAAAGACTCCCGTGCGCTTTCCATCGAGCAGATGCAGCTCGATGAAGTGCGCAAGGATCTGCAGGAAACCTACCGTATTGCCGAAGACGCCACCTTCGAGCGTCTGAAGCGTACGCTGGATGGTCAGCCGGTCAACGGTGGTCCGAAACTCAAGAAAGGCGATGTGCTCGACGAAGAGTACCTTGAAGAGCTGCCGCGTCAGCAGTGGTTCAAACTGCGCATGCAGGATGAGTCCTACAACGAGCTTCTGGCTCAGGCTGACGAACAGCTGGAAAACCGCCGTAAAGAGATGGACGAGCGCTTCGAAGACAAGAAGCGCAAGCTGACCCAGGGCGATGATCTCGCACCGGGCGTGCTGAAGATCGTCAAGGTCTACATGGCGGTCAAGCGTCGCATCCAGCCCGGCGACAAGATGGCCGGTCGTCACGGTAACAAGGGTGTTATCTCCGCGATCATGCCGATCGAAGACATGCCGTTTGACGAGAAGGGCGAGCCGGTCGACGTCGTGCTCAACCCGCTGGGTGTACCGTCGCGCATGAACGTCGGTCAGATTCTGGAAACCCACCTGGGTATGGCGGCGCGCGGTCTGGGTGTCAAGATCGACGCCATGCTGCGTGATGCGCGTGGCCAGCAGGTTGCCGAGATTCGCGACTTCCTGGGTCAGGTGTACAACACGCCGGGCGCCCGCGCTGAAGACCTGGATTCGCTGAGTGACGACGAAGTCATCGCACTGGCCAAGAACCTGAAAGGCGGTGTGCCCATGGCAACGCCGGTATTTGATGGTGCCAAAGAGCACGAGATCAAACACCTGCTGAAGCTTGCGGACATTCCTGAGTCGGGCCAGATGGCGCTGTACGACGGCCGTACCGGTGATGCATTCGATCGCCCGGTAACCGTGGGTTACATGTACATGCTGAAACTGAACCACCTGGTAGACGACAAGATGCACGCACGTTCTACCGGTTCTTACTCGCTGGTTACCCAGCAGCCCTTGGGTGGTAAGGCGCAGTTCGGTGGTCAGCGCTTTGGTGAGATGGAAGTGTGGGCGCTGGAAGCCTATGGCGCAGCCTACACCCTGCAGGAGATGCTCACCGTCAAATCGGATGACGTCGAAGGCCGCACCAAGATGTACAAAAACATCGTGGATGGCGACCACACCATGCAGGCGGGCATGCCGGAATCCTTCAACGTACTCGTGAAGGAAATCCGCTCGCTGGGCATCGATATCGAGTTAGAGAGCTAGGAGCCGTCATATGAAAGATTTGGTGAAAGTACTCAAATCGCAATCTCAGTCCGAAGAGTTTGACGCGATCAAGATTACTCTGGCGTCGCCGGACATGATTCGCTCCTGGTCTTTCGGCGAGGTGAAGAAGCCTGAGACCATCAACTACCGTACCTTCAAGCCGGAGCGGGATGGCCTGTTCTGTGCCAAGATCTTTGGTCCGGTAAAGGATTACGAGTGCTTGTGCGGCAAGTACAAGCGCATGAAGCATCGCGGCATCATCTGTGAGAAGTGTGGCGTCGAAGTGACCAAGGCTGCCGTGCGCCGTGAGCGCATGGGCCATATCGAACTGGCGTCACCGGTTGCTCACATCTGGTTTCTGAAGTCACTGCCGTCGCGTATCGGCATGTTCCTCGATATGACCCTGCGTGATATCGAGCGCGTGCTGTACTTCGAGAGCTTCGTGGTGATCGACCCGGGCATGACCACGCTTGAGCGCGGCCAGCTGTTGAACGATGAGCAGTACTTCGAAGCCCTTGAAGAGTTCGGCGACGACTTCGATGCCCGCATGGGCGCCGAAGCCGTGCAGGAACTGCTCAAAGACATCGATCTGGAAGAAGAGATCAACACGCTGCGTGAAGAGATTCCGCAGACCAACTCTGAAACCAAGATCAAGAAGCTTTCCAAGCGTTTGAAGCTTCTGGAAGCGTTCTACCACTCCGGCAATGCGCCGGCGTGGATGGTCATGGAAGTGCTGCCCGTGCTGCCGCCGGATCTGCGTCCGCTGGTACCGCTGGACGGTGGCCGCTTCGCGACCTCGGATCTCAACGACCTTTACCGTCGCGTGATCAACCGTAACAACCGCCTGAAGCGTCTTCTCGACCTGAACGCGCCGGACATCATCGTGCGCAACGAGAAGCGTATGCTTCAGGAAGCGGTCGACGCGCTGCTGGATAACGGCCGTCGTGGCCGTGCGATCACGGGTTCCAACAAGCGTCCGCTGAAATCCCTTGCCGACATGATCAAGGGTAAGCAGGGTCGTTTCCGTCAGAACTTGTTGGGCAAGCGTGTCGATTACTCCGGCCGTTCGGTCATCACCGTGGGTCCGACCCTGCGTCTGCACCAGTGCGGTCTGCCGAAGAAAATGGCGCTCGAGCTGTTCAAGCCGTTCATCTACTCCAAGCTTCAGTCGCTGGGCCATGCGTCCACGATCAAGGCCGCGAAGAAGATGGTCGAGCGCGAGCTTCCGGAAGTGTGGGACATCCTGGCTGATGTCATCCGCGAACACCCGGTACTCTTGAACCGCGCGCCGACGCTTCACCGTCTGGGTATCCAGGCGTTCGAGCCGCTTTTGATCGAAGGCAAGGCGATCCAGCTGCACCCGCTGGTGTGTGCGGCCTACAACGCCGACTTTGACGGTGACCAGATGGCGGTACACGTACCGCTGACCCTGGAAGCCCAGCTCGAAGCCCGTGCGCTGATGATGGCGACCAACAACGTGCTGTCGCCGGCCAACGGCGAGCCGATCATCGTACCGTCGCAGGACGTTGTTCTGGGTCTTTACTACATGACCCGCGAAAAGATCAACGCCAAGGGCGAAGGCATGGTGTTCTCCGACCTCAACGAGGTTGAGCGCGCCTTCGGTACCCAGTCGGTATCGCTGCACGCCCGCGTCAAGGTGCGCCTGGACGAGATCGATATTGAAGAAGAGACCGGCGAGAAGTCATTCCATCGCCGTCTGTACGAAACCACGGTTGGCCGTGCGCTGCTGTTCCGCATTCTGCCCGAAGGCGTGCCCTTTGCGCTGATCGACCAGCCGATGAAGAAGAAGGCGATTTCCGGCCTGATCAACGAAGTGTATCGCCGCTCCGGTCTCAAGCCGACGGTCATCTTCGCTGACCAGCTTATGTACACCGGTTTCCGCCTGGCGACCTGGTCCGGCGCCTCGATCGGCGTCAACGACTTCGTTATCCCGGATGCCAAGACTGAAATCGTTGATGCAGCGGAAGCCGAAGTCAAAGAGATCGAAGACCAGTTCTCATCTGGCCTGGTAACGGCCGGCGAGAAGTACAACAAGGTTATCGATATCTGGTCCAAGGCCAACGATAAAGTTGCCAAGGCGATGATGGTGGGTATCTCGAAAGAGACCGTCATCGACCGCGATGGCAACGAGGTTGAGCAGGATTCGTTCAACAGCGTCTTCATCATGGCCGACTCCGGTGCGCGTGGTTCTGCCGCCCAGATCCGTCAGCTGGCCGGTATGCGTGGCCTGATGGCCAAGCCTGATGGCTCGATCATCGAGACGCCCATCGTCGCCAACTTCCGTGAAGGTCTGAACGTACTTCAGTACTTCATCTCGACCCACGGTGCCCGTAAAGGTCTGGCGGATACGGCCCTGAAAACGGCCAACTCCGGTTACCTGACCCGCCGTCTGGTCGACGTGGCCCAGGATCTGGTGATTACCGAGGTCGACTGTGGTACTGAAAACGGCCTGACGCTGCACCCGATCATCGAGGGTGGCGACATCATCGTGCCGCTGTCCCAGCGCGTACTGGGTCGTGTCGTAGCGGTAGACGTTGTCGATCCGGGCACCGAAGAAGTGTTGATTCCGCGTAACACCCTGCTCGACGAGAAGTGGTGTGCCGAGCTCGACACCATGGGTGTGGATGAGATCATCGTACGCTCGACCATCACCTGTGATACGCCGCACGGCGTGTGTTCGTCCTGTTACGGACGTGACCTTGCCCGTGGCCACCAGGTCAATATCGGTGAATCTGTCGGTGTTATCGCCGCACAGTCCATCGGTGAGCCGGGTACCCAGCTGACCATGCGTACCTTCCACATCGGTGGCGCGGCATCGCGTTCATCCGCGGTAGATAGCGTACAGGTCAAGCACGGCGGCAAGGTTCGTCTGCACAATATCAAGCACGTAGAGCGTGCCGACGGCAAGCTGGTGGTGGTATCGCGTTCAAGCGCCTTGGCGGTTGCTGACGATCACGGTCGTGAGCGCGAATACTACAAGCTGCCTTACGGCGCCGAGCTGTCCGTGCGTGACGGCGATGTGGTCGATGCCGGTGCGATGGTCGCCAAATGGGATCCGCACACTCACCCGATCATTGCCGAAGTAGAAGGTAAAGCGCAGTTCCTCGATCTTGACGAGGGTGTCACCATGCACCGCTCAGTCGATGAGATGACCGGCCTTTCCTCTATCGAAGTTATCGAGTCCGCAGCACGCCCGATGGCTGGCCGCGACAAGCGCCCGATGGTCATGCTTCAGGATGCCGCAGGCGAGTACGTGTCGGTTTCCGGCTCGAACACGCCGGTACAGTACTTGCTGCCGGGTAACTCGATCATCTCGGTCGACGATGGCTCAACCATCGGTGTGGGTGAAGTCGTTGCCCGTATCCCGGTTGAAGCCTCGGGTAACAAGGACATCACCGGTGGTCTACCCCGCGTTGCCGACCTGTTCGAAGCGCGTAAGCCGAAAGAGTCCTCCATTCTGGCTGAAATCAGCGGTGTGGTGAGCTTCGGTAAAGAGACCAAGGGCAAGCGTCGTCTGACGATTACCCCGGAGTCTGGTGATCCGTTCGAGGCGCTGATTCCGAAATGGCGTCAGATTGCCGTGTTCGAAGGTGAAAGCGTCGAGAAGGGCGAGGTCATCTCCGATGGTCCTAGCAACCCGCACGATATTCTGCGTCTTCTGGGCGTGGCGGAACTTGCCAAGTACATTACGGCCGAAGTACAGGACGTTTATCGTCTGCAAGGCGTAGGCATCAACGACAAGCACATCGAAGTGATCGTGCGTCAGATGCTGCGCAAGGTTGAAATTACCGATTCGGGTGATTCTGACTTCATCACCGGCGACCAGGCTGAGCTTGTTCGTGTGCTGGAACAGAATGCCCGTCTCGAGAAAGAGGGTAAGTTCCCGGCGAAGTATCAGCGTCTGCTGCTGGGTATTACCAAGGCGAGCCTGGCGACCGAGTCGTTCATCTCCGCGGCCTCCTTCCAGGAGACCACGCGAGTACTGACCGAAGCGGCGGTGACCGGCAAGCGCGATTATCTGCGCGGCCTGAAAGAAAACGTGGTAGTTGGACGTCTGATTCCGGCAGGTACCGGTCTGACTCACCACGCAGAACGTCGTCGCAAGCGCGAAGACGTCGAGCGTCTGTTCAATCCCTCGGCGACCGAGGTAGAGCAGGAGCTTGGAGCCCAGTTGACAGCACTTGATACTGACGACGAGCTCTAAAACCGAGTAGTAAAATAAGTATCTGTCTCTGGAGGCGTCATGTCCTTGCCGGTTAAACCGCCGGCAGGACTTGACGCCGCCTAGGGTCAGCCTTTAGAATGCGCAGCCTTTAACAGTGGGGTGGGTGCGCCCGCATCCGCTGCCCGTATTTGTTGAAAGGCCAGGCAACCATTGGAGTCAGCTAAACACCATGGCAACGATTAATCAGCTAGTGCGCAAGCCGCGCAAGCGCCCCGTCACCAAGAGTGACGTGCCTGCGCTGCAAGCTTGTCCGCAAAAACGCGGCGTATGTACGCGCGTATACACCACTACCCCCAAGAAGCCGAACTCGGCCCTGCGTAAGGTTTGCCGTGTGCGCCTGACCAACGGTTTCGAAGTCTCTTCTTACATCGGTGGTGAAGGTCACAACCTGCAGGAACACTCCGTTGTTCTGATTCGCGGCGGTCGTGTAAAGGATTTGCCAGGTGTGCGTTATCACACCGTTCGTGGCGCCTTGGACACCTCTGGCGTACAGAACCGTAAGCAGGGTCGTTCCAAGTACGGTACCAAGAAGCCGAAGTCCTGAGTCCAGGGCGTCAAGGCTGCTTGAGGCGGTACTGCATTTCCGTCTGTTACCTTTAACACGAATATATGACGGTCTGATAAGAGTAAGGTCGGGCGGCGCCAAGCGCCGAATGCCTAGCGTGAGTCCCGGGTTTACCTGAAGGATCCTTAATTGAGGGCTTATCATGCCTAGAAGAAGAGTTGTAGCTAAGCGCGAAATCCTGCCGGATCCCAAGTTCGGAAGTGAGCGTCTGGCGAAGTTCATGAACCACCTGATGGTCAGCGGCAAGAAGTCCATAGCTGAGCGCATCGTTTACGGTGCGTTGGACAAGGTTGCCGAGCGTAGTAAAGAAGAGCCGCTGGAAATCTTCGACAAGGCGCTGGAAACCATCCAGCCGATGGTCGAAGTCAAGTCGCGCCGCGTTGGTGGTGCGACCTATCAGGTGCCGGTTGAAGTTCGTCCGTCTCGCCGTCAAGCGCTCGCTATGCGCTGGCTGGTAGACGCGGCGCGTCGTCGCGGTGAGAAAACGATGGTTCAGCGTCTGGCAGGTGAAATGCTGGATGCCGCTGAAGGCAAAGGTTCTGCCGTTAAGAAGCGCGAAGACGTGCATCGTATGGCCGAAGCCAACAAGGCTTTCTCGCACTATCGTTTCTAAAGGCGTCGTTTCTAAGTGCGTCGCTTCCAAGCATGACGCTTTTAAACATAGCGTCTGCAAGGTTCGCGTTTATATATGCACGTTGTTTCAGCACGGCGTCGTTGAAAGTGGTAAGTCGAGTCGCTTTGTTGCAACACCCCGCCGCTATCATGCTGTGATGGCGGCGGTGGCGTAAGGCTCACTTTCACCGCTTGCTAAATTAACGAGCATCGCCAACTAACGGGAGTTTCACCGTGGCACGCAAGACACCACTTAAGCGTTATCGCAACATTGGTATCGTAGCGCACGTCGACGCGGGTAAAACCACGACGACCGAGCGTGTACTGTTCTACACCGGCCTTTCTCACAAGGTAGGTGAAGTACACGACGGCGCTGCGACCATGGACTGGATGGAGCAGGAGCAGGAGCGTGGTATCACTATCACCTCGGCTGCGACTACCTGTTTCTGGCAGGGCATGGCCAAGCAGTTCGACGAGCACCGCATCAACATCATCGATACCCCTGGGCACGTTGACTTCACTATCGAAGTTGAACGTTCGCTGCGTGTGCTCGATGGCGCGGTCGTTGTACTGTGCGGTTCCTCCGGCGTTCAGCCGCAGACCGAAACCGTATGGCGTCAGGCCAACAAGTACGAAGTACCGCGCATGGTCTTCGTCAACAAGATGGACCGTACCGGTGCTGACTTCTTCATGGTCGTCGACCAGTTGAAAGATCGCCTGGGTGCGAATGCCGTGCCGATCCAGATCAACTGGGGTACGGAAGAAGATTTCAAAGGCGTCGTCGACCTGATCGAGATGAAGGCTATCTTGTGGGACGAAGAAAGCCTGGGCATGAACTTCGAATTGATCGATATCCCGGCTGAGCTGCAAGAAACAGCCGAGAAATATCGTGAAGAGATGGTCGAAGCGGCTGCTGAAGGCTCTGACGAGCTGATGGAAAAGTACCTTGAAGAAGGTGAGCTGACCGTCGAAGAAATCAAGGCGGGTCTGCGCGCGCGTACGCTGGCTAACGATATCGTTCTGGTCACCTGTGGTTCTGCGTTCAAGAACAAGGGTGTTCAGGCGGTTCTCGACGGTGTTATCGAGTACATGCCGTCTCCGACCGAAGTTAAAGCGATCGAAGGCGAGCTGGACGATAAAGACGGCACTATCGCGACTCGTGAAGCCGACGACAACCAGCCTTTTGCGGCGTTGGCGTTCAAGATCGCCACCGACCCCTTCGTTGGTACGCTGACCTTTATCCGCGTCTACTCGGGCGTTCTGAAATCTGGCGACGGCGTGTACAACTCCGTCAAGCAGAAGAAAGAGCGCGTTGGTCGTATCGTTCAGATGCACGCCAACTCTCGTGAAGAGATCAAGGAAGTACTGGCCGGCGACATCGCGGCTTGTATCGGCCTGAAAGACGTTACCACCGGTGACACCCTGTGCGATATCGACAACAAGATCGTTCTCGAGCGCATGGAATTCCCGGATCCGGTTATTTCGGTAGCCGTTGAGCCGAAATCCAAGGCTGACCAGGAGAAGATGGGCGTTGCACTGGGCAAACTTGCTCAGGAAGATCCCTCCTTCCAGGTCAAGACCGACGAAGAGACCGGCCAGACGATCATTTCTGGTATGGGTGAGCTTCACCTGGACATCATCGTTGACCGTATGCGTCGCGAGTTCAAGGTTGAGGCCAACATCGGTAAGCCGCAGGTAGCGTACCGCGAAACCATTCGTGGCAACGTTGAGCAGGAAGGCAAGTTTGTACGTCAGTCCGGTGGTCGTGGTCAGTACGGTCACGTTTGGCTGCGTATCGAGCCGCTGACTGCTGCAGACAAGGGTGAAGGCGAAGACGAAATCTTCTTCAAGTTCAACTCTGAGATCGTAGGTGGTACGGTTCCGAAGGAATACGTTCCTGCGGTCGAGAAAGGTGCTTACGAGCAGCTCAAAAACGGTGTCATCGCGGGTTACCCGATGATCGACGTTAAAGTGACGCTGTTTGATGGCTCTTTCCACGACGTGGACTCTAACGAGACTGCGTTCAAGATTGCTTCTTCTATGGCAGTAAAAGAAGGTGCCAGGAAGGCCAAGGCCGTGCTGCTGGAGCCGGTGATGAAGGTCGAAATCGTGACTCCCGAAGAGTTTATGGGTGACGTCATGGGCGATCTGAGCCGTCGTCGCGGTCTGGTGCAGGGCATGGATGACTCATCTGCTGGTAAAGTCATTCGTGCAACGGTGCCACTGGGTGAGATGTTCGGTTATGCAACCGACCTGCGCTCACAAACCCAGGGCCGTGCGAGCTACTCCATGGAGTTCGCGAAGTACGAGGAGGCGCCCTCCAGCGTCGTTGAAGCCGTCATCAATCAAAACGGTTAACCGTTAGCTAACGTAAAGAGGTTATAGCAGTGGCTAAGGAAAAATTCGAACGTTCCAAACCGCACGTCAACGTCGGCACCATCGGTCACGTCGACCACGGTAAAACGACCCTGACTGCGGCCCTGACCCGCGTGTCTGCTGAAGTTTTCGGCGGCGACTGGCGTGAATTCGATACTATCGATAACGCTCCTGAAGAGCGTGAGCGTGGTATCACCATCGCGACTTCGCACGTTGAATACCAGTCTGAAGAGCGTCACTACGCGCACGTTGACTGCCCGGGACACGCTGACTACGTCAAGAACATGATCACCGGTGCTGCTCAGATGGACGGCGCGATCCTGGTATGTTCTGCCGCTGATGGCCCGATGCCGCAGACTCGCGAGCACATCCTGCTGTCTCGTCAGGTTGGCGTACCGTTCATCGTTGTGTTCCTGAACAAGGCGGACATGGTTGATGACGAAGAGCTGCTCGAACTGGTAGAGATGGAAGTTCGTGAACTCCTCGACCAGTACGACTTCCCGGGCGACGACACGCCGATCATCACTGGTTCTGCCCTGATGGCACTGAACGGTGAAGACGAGAACGGCATGGGTACTACTGCGGTAGCTAACCTGATCAAAGCTCTGGATGAGTACATCCCTGAGCCGGAGCGTGCTATCGACCAGCCGTTCCTGATGCCGATCGAAGACGTATTCTCTATCTCTGGCCGTGGTACTGTTGTTACCGGTCGTGTAGAGCGCGGCATCGTGAAAGCGGGTGAGGAAGTAGAGATCGTGGGTATCCGCGACACTTCCAAAACCATCGTTACCGGTGTTGAAATGTTCCGTAAGCTGCTCGACGAAGGTCGTGCAGGTGAGAACGTTGGCGCCCTGCTGCGTGGTACCAAGCGTGATGACGTCGAGCGTGGTCAGGTTCTGGCCAAGCCGGGCACCATCAAACCGCACACTACCTTCGAAGCAGAAGTTTACGTACTGTCCAAAGAAGAAGGTGGTCGTCACACGCCTTTCTTCAAGGGCTACCGTCCGCAGTTCTACTTCCGTACCACTGACGTAACAGGTACTTGTGAACTGCCGGAAGGTGTTGAAATGGTCATGCCGGGTGACAACGTGCAAATGGTTGTTACTCTGATCGCTCCGATCGCCATGGATGAAGGTCTGCGCTTCGCGATTCGCGAAGGCGGCCGTACCGTTGGTGCTGGTGTTGTGGCCAAAATCGTTCAGTAATTATTTTACTTGAATGAGAAAGGGGGCTCCTGGGAGCCCCCTTTTCTGCGCACCAATAGCAAATGTTTGACATGGGCTTTTGGCGTGCCTATAATGCGCATCCTTTGAATGCGTGGGTAGACGGCTCGCGCCGTCGACATCCATTGGAGTTTAGGGCAAATGCAGAACCAAAAGATTCGCATTCGGTTGAAAGCGTTCGACCATCGCCTGATCGATCAGTCCACAGCGGAGATTGTTGAAACCGCTAAGCGTACTGGTGCTCAGGTTCGTGGGCCGATTCCGCTGCCGACCAACCGCGAGCGCTATACCATTCTGATTTCACCGCACGTCAACAAGGATGCGCGTGATCAGTATGAGATTCGTACGCACAAGCGTGTGCTCGACATCGTTGAGCCGACTGAGAAAACTGTTGATGCGCTGATGAAGCTCGATCTCGCCGCCGGCGTAGACGTGCAAATCAAGCTCGACTAATCACACTAGACACTTGCGGCCCAGCGTTCGTCGCTCGCACTAGCGAGTTAGCACGATCAGCAGCCGCCGCGCCGTGAGGCGCCACACAATGTGCTAGTGGAATGCTCTGGAAAGGGCAGCCATAGCGGGTGATAGCCCCGTACACTATAGGAGACTGAGTATGACTATCGGTTTAGTCGGTAAAAAGGCCGGGATGACCCGTGTCTTTACCGAAGATGGCGCATCCGTGCCCGTGACCGTTATTGAAGTTGATCCTAATCGTGTTACGCGCGTTAAGACCATTGAGTCTGACGGCTACGCAGCGATTCAGATCACCACAGGTTCTCGTAAAGCCAAGCACCTCTCCAAAGCGCAAGCTGGTCAGTTTGCCAAGGCGGGTGTTGAGGCTGGTCGTTCGCTGATGGAATTCCGCCTTGCAGAAGGTGAGGAAGCTCCTGAAGTGGGTGGCGAACTCACCGTATCCCTCTTTGAAGCTGGTCAAATGATCGACGTGACCGGCACCTCTAAGGGTAAAGGCTTCCAGGGTGCTGTTAAGCGCTGGAACTTCCGTACCCAAGACAACAGCCATGGTAACTCCCTGTCGCATCGCGCGCCGGGTTCTATCGGCATGTGTCAAACACCAGGTCGCGTATTTAAAGGCAAGAAAATGGCCGGTCAGATGGGCAACGTCCGCTGCACCGTTCAAAGCCTTGAGATCGTCCGTGTTGACGCCGAGCGTAACCTGCTGCTGATCAAGGGCGCCGTACCGGGAGCACCGGGTAGCGACGTTATCGTTCGCAGCGCCGTGAAAGCTGGCTGAAGGGGATAATTACCAATGAATCTGAATCTTGCTGCAGGCACGGGTACCGTTGAAGTAGCCGACGCCACTTTTGGCAAAGAATTCAACGAAGCGCTAGTTCACCAGGTTGTCACTGCCTATCTGGCAGCTGGCCGTCAGGGCACTCGCGCTCAAAAGAGCCGTTCCGACGTACGTGGTGGTGGTAAGAAGCCGTGGCGTCAGAAGGGTACCGGTCGTGCACGTGCCGGCACCATCCGCTCTCCGCTGTGGCGCAGCGGCGGCGTAACCTTCGCGGCTCGTCCGCAAGACTACACCCAGAAGGTTAACCGCAAGATGTACCGCGCGGCGATGCGCTCCATCCTGTCTGAACTCGTACGTCAAGAGCGCTTGGTCGCGATTGAAGAGTTCAACGTCGAAGCGCCCAAGACCAAGCAGGTAGCTGCCAAGCTGAAAGAGCTCAACCTTGAAAAAGTGTTGATCGTCACTGAAGAAGTCGACGAGAAGCTCTATCTTGCCGCACGCAACCTTCCCCACGTTGACGTGGTGGATGTCGCGGCAGCTGACCCGGTAAGCCTGGTTGCCTTTGATAAGGTCCTGGTTACCGTCTCCGCCCTGCGTAAATTCGAGGAGAAGCTGGCATGAACCAGGAACGCGTATTCAAGGTTCTGCTTGGACCGCACGTGACCGAAAAGGCCGCGTCAGCTGCAGAGCGCAACCAGTACGTTTTCAAGGTGGCAACTGATGCTACCAAGCCCGAGATCAAGAAGGCCGTTGAAGCACTGTTCGGCAAGAAGGTCGGTAATGTTCAGGTACTGAACATGAAGGGTAAAACCAAACGTACTGCACACGGCGTTGGCCAGCGTAAGGGTTACCGCAAAGCGTATGTGACCCTGGCTGCGGGTGAAACGCTCGAAGACTTCTCTGGCGCCGAATAAGGGCAGGAGTACGGAAAATGGCAATCGTCAAGACCAAACCCACTTCCGCCGGTCGTCGCCACGTCGTCAAGATCGTTGGCGAGGAGCTGTACAAGGGCCGTGCGTATGCACCGCTTTTGGAAAAACAGTCCAAGTCCGGTGGCCGTAACAACTACGGTCGCATCACCACCCGCCACGTGGGCGGTGGTCACCGTCATCACTACCGTCTGATCGACTTCAAGCGCACCAAGGATGGCATTCCGGCCACCGTTGAGCGCCTGGAACACGATCCGAACCGTAGTGCGCACATCGCGCTGCTGAAATATGCAGATGGCGAGCGTCGTTACATCATTGCACCGAAAGGTGTCAGCGCGGGTGACGTGCTGGAATCTGGTGTCAACGCGCCGATCAAGAAAGGCAATGCCTTGCCGCTGCGCAATGTGCCGCTTGGTTCTACCGTTCACGGTATCGAACTGAAGCCGGGCAAAGGCGCGCAGATTGCTCGCAGTGCCGGTACTAGCGCTCAGCTGGTCGCTCGTGAAGGTAACTACGCCACCTTGCGTCTTCGCTCTGGCGAAATGCGTAAAGTGCTGGCCGAGTGCCGCGCGACTCTGGGCGAAGTGAGCAACTCCGAGCACAGCCTGCGTCAACTTGGCAAGGCCGGTGCGAAGCGCTGGAGAGGCGTGCGTCCGACTGTTCGCGGTGTCGCGATGAACCCGGTAGACCACCCGCACGGTGGTGGTGAAGGCCGCACCAGTGGTGGTCGTCACCCGGTATCCCCATGGGGCGTACCGACCAAGGGTCACAAGACGCGTAAGAACAAGCGCACCGACAAGCTGATTATCCGTCGTCGTAACAAGACGCGTTAATCGAAATTGCCAAGACATTAAGAGGTAACGGCTGTGCCACGTTCACTAAAGAAAGGTCCCTTCATTGACCTTCATCTTTTGAAGAAGGTAGAGGCTGCAGTGGAGAAGAACGATCGCAAACCGATCAAGACCTGGTCGCGTCGTTCGATGATCCTGCCCAACATGGTAGGTCTGACCATCGCAGTCCATAACGGACGCCAGCATGTCCCGGTGCACGTCTCCGAGGAAATGGTGGGCCATAAACTTGGCGAATTCGCAGCTACCCGCACATACCGCGGGCATGCAGCGGACAAGAAAGCCAAACGGTAAGCCAGAGAGGATTAAGAGATGGAAGTCACAGCTAAGCTGAGTGGCGCTGCTTTATCCGCACAGAAGGCCCGTTTGGTGGCTGACCAGGTGCGCGGTAAACCGGTCGCCGAAGCTATTGACCTGCTGACCTTCTCACCGAAGAAGGCTGCCAAACTGGTCAAGAAAGTGCTTCAGTCCGCCATCGCGAATGCGGAAGAAAACAACGGCATGGACATCGACGAGCTGCGTGTCTCGACCATCTGCGTCGATGAGGGCATGACGCTCAAGCGTATCAAGCCGCGCGCCAAAGGCCGTGCGGATCGTATCTTGAAGCGCACCTGCCACATCACCGTCAAGGTAGCCGAGAAGTAGGAGTCGACCAGATGGGTCAGAAAGTCAATCCAACAGGCATTCGACTGGGCATCGTCAAAGACCATGCTTCTGTCTGGTATGCCGAGCGCGGCGCCTATGCCGATAAGCTCAATAACGATCTCGAAGTGCGCAGCTTCCTGGAAGAGCGTCTGAAAAGCGCTTCCGTAAGCCGCATTCACATCGAGCGTCCGGCTAACAATGCCCGCATCACCATTCACACTGCCCGTCCGGGTATCGTGATTGGTAAAAAAGGTGAAGATGTCGACCGTCTGCGTCGCGATCTCACCGAAATGATGGGCGTCCCGGTTCATGTGAACATCGAAGAAGTTCGCAAGCCGGAGCTGGATGCCAAGCTGGTTGCAGCCAACGTTGCAGGTCAGCTTGAGCGTCGCGTAATGTTCCGTCGTGCGATGAAGCGCGCGGTACAGAACGCAATGCGTCTTGGCGCTGGCGGCATCAAGATTCAGCTGTCAGGTCGTCTTGGTGGTGCTGAAATCGCTCGTACCGAATGGTACCGCGAAGGTCGCGTTCCGCTGCATACCCTGCGTGCTGATATCGACTACGCCACCTTCGAGGCTCACACCACCTACGGCGTTATCGGCGTCAAAGTGTGGATCTTCAAGGGCGAAATCCTCGGCGGTATCGAGGAAGTACGTGCCAAGGCTAAGCAACAGCAGCCTGCCGGCAACGCGCCCAAGAAGAAAGGTTCCAGGTAAGGGAGAGCGAGTCGATGTTACAGCCCAAGCGTATGAAATTCCGCAAGATGATGAAAGGCCGCAACCGTGGCCTGGCGCATCGCGGAAGCAAGATCAGCTTCGGGGAATACGGTCTGAAAGCTACCGGTCGCGGCCGCATCACTGCGCGTCAGATCGAAGCCGGCCGTCGTGCGATCACACGTCACGTCAAGCGTGGCGGTAAAATCTGGATCCGCGTTTTCCCTGACAAGCCGATTTCCAAGAAGCCGCTCGAAGTTCGTATGGGTAAAGGTAAAGGTTCTGTTGAGTACTGGGTAGCCCAGATCCAACCGGGTCGGGTCCTGTACGAAATTGAAGGCGTATCCGAAGAGCTGGCCCGTGAAGCATTTGAACTGGCCGCACAGAAGATGCCCTTGTCCACCACCTTTGCGAAACGGACGGTGATGTGATGAAAGCACAGGAAATTCGTGAAAAGTCCGCAGGAGAGCTTAAAGAGCAGCTCCTCGAGCTACTCCGCGAGCAGTTTAACCTGCGCATGCAGAAGGCCACTGGCCAACTGAGCCAGACTCATCTGCTCAAGCAGGTCCGTCGGGATATCGCCCGCGTTAAGACTATGCTCAACGAGAAGGCAGGTGATTGAGATGGCCGAAGAGAAAAAAACCCGTACGCTCACCGGCAAGGTGGTGAGCGACAAGATGGATAAATCCATCGTCGTTATGATCGAGCGTCGTGAACGTCACCCGATCTACGGAAAATACGTCAAGCGCTCCACCAAGCTGCACGCCCATGATGAGGCGAACCAGGCTAAGGCAGGCGATACGGTTTCCATTCAGGAGTGCCGTCCGCTTTCCAAGAAGAAAGCCTGGACGCTGGTCGAGGTGGTTGAGCAGGCTAAGGGTTAATACCTAAAGTCTGCCGACCAGTGCAGTCAGATTAGGTTTGGAGAAAACCGATGATTCAGACTCAGACAATGCTGGATGTCGCCGACAACAGCGGAGCGCGCCGGGTGCAATGCATCAAGGTGCTAGGCGGTTCACACCGTCGCTACGCCCGCGTTGGTGACGTCATTAAGGTAACGGTGAAAGAGGCTATCCCGCGTGGCAAGGTCAAAAAAGGCCAAGTCTTGAAAGCGGTAGTCGTTCGCACCCGTAGTGGCGTCCGTCGTAGTGACGGTTCGCTGATCCGTTTCGATGGAAATGCGGCGGTTTTGTTGAATAACACCAACGAACAGCCGATCGGCACGCGTATCTTCGGGCCGGTAACTCGTGAACTTCGTAATGAGAAGTTCATGAAGATCATTTCCCTAGCGCCTGAAGTGCTGTAAGGAGCGAGGCGGATATGCAAAAGATCAAACGTGACGATGAAGTCATCGTCATCGCCGGGAAGGATAAAGGCAAACGTGGCACCGTTAAGCGGGTAATGGAAAACCGCTTCCTGGTGTCCGGTGTGAACATGATTAAACGTCACACCAAGCCGAATCCCATGGCGGGAAATCAGGGCGGTATCGTCGAGCGTGAGGCTCCGATTCACGCGTCCAACGTAGCCATCTTCAATTCGGAGACCGGTAAGGCGGATCGCGTCGGCTTCCAAGTTAAGGAAGACGGTACCAAGGTACGTATCTACAAGTCGACGCAGACGCAGATCGACGCCTAACGCGAGTCGGGTAGCACAATGGCGAACTTGAAAGAACGTTATCAAAACGAGGTGGTGGCTCAACTCAAAGAGCAGTTCAGCTACGCCAACGTTATGCAGGTACCCCGGATCACGAAAGTGACTCTGAACATGGGTATCGGCGAAGCGGTTAGTGATAAAAAGCTGATCGACAATGCCATCGGCGACCTGGAGAAACTCTCCGGTCAAAAGCCGCTGGTGACCAAAGCACGTAAGTCCATCGCGGGCTTCAAGGTGCGTGAAGGTTGGCCGATCGGTATCAAGGTAACACTGCGCGCTGAGCGCATGTGGGACTTCCTTGACCGTCTGGTGAACATCGCGATTCCACGCGTGCGTGACTTCCGTGGTCTTAACCCGAAGTCTTTTGACGGTCGCGGCAACTACTCCATGGGTGTGCGTGAGCAGATCATCTTCCCGGAGATCGAGTATGATAAGATCGATCGTATCCGTGGGTTGGACGTCACTATCACTACTACCGCCAACACCGACGAGGAAGGTCGCGCGCTGCTAGCGGCGCTGAACTTCCCGTTCAAGAAATAAGGGTTGGATCATGGCTAAGAAAAGTATGATAGAGCGTGAGCTCAAGCGTACGCAGCTGGTCGAGAAGTATGCGGCCAAGCGTACTGAGCTCAAGGCAATCATCTCGGACGTTAACACGTCCGAGGAAGAGCGCTTCGAGGCGACGCTGAAGCTGCAGCAACTGCCGCGCGACTCAAGCCCGGTGCGTCAGCGTAACCGCTGCCGTATTACCGGTCGTCCGCACGGTTTTTACAACAAGTTCGGTCTCGGCCGTAACAAGCTGCGTGAAGCCGCCATGCGTGGCGACGTCCCTGGTCTGAAAAAGTCCAGCTGGTAACGCCACGTAGAATCATCAGGAGCGCACATTAAATGAGCATGCAAGACACTCTGGCGGATATGTGTACCCGTATCCGCAATGCGCAGATGGCCACCAAGGAGACGGCAGTCATGCCGTCTTCCAAGCTGAAAGTGGAAGTGGCCCGCGTGCTAAAGGAAGAAGGTTACATTGCCGACTTCGCAGTGGCTGAAGGTGTCAAGCCTTCACTGACTGTGACTCTCAAGTACTTTGAGGGCAAGCCGGTTATTGAGCACATTCAGCGGGTTTCCAAGCCGTCTTTGCGTCAGTACAAAGGCAAGGACAACCTGCCTAAGGTTGCCGACGGCCTGGGTATCGCGATTGTCACCACATCCAATGGTGTCATGACCGATCGTGCCGCGCGCCAGGCGGGTGTCGGTGGCGAAGTCATCTGCACCGTATTCTAGGAGGCTGGAATGTCCCGCATAGCGAAATATCCGGTTAAAGTGCCTGCTGGTGTCGACGTTAAAATCGACGCTGGCCAGCTGACCGCCAAAGGCGGCCAGGGCACGCTGTCAATGCCCATTCACCAGGACGTGGTGATTGGTCAGGAAGACGGCCAGCTGACCTTCGCCCCGAGCGAAACTGCCAAGAGCTGGGCAATGGCCGGTACTACCCGCGCCTTGGTTCAGAACCTGGTGACGGGCGTATCCGAGGGTTTCACAAAGACTCTCGAAATTGTTGGCGTCGGTTATCGTGCCCAAGCTAAGGGCCAGACGCTCAATCTTTCACTGGGCTTCTCGCACCCGGTCGACTATGAACTGCCTGAAGGTGTCGTGGCGGAAACGCCCAAGAACACCACTATCGTGCTGAAAAGCGCGGACAAGCAGAAGCTCGGTCAGTGCGCCGCGGAAATCCGCGCCTTCCGTCCGCCAGAGCCGTACAAAGGCAAGGGTGTTCGGTACGGCGACGAGCAGGTCCGCCGTAAAGAAGCCAAGAAGAAGTAAGGCAGGGTTATGAACGCGAAGAAAGAATCTCGTCTCCGTCGTGCCCGCCGCGCTCGCGCCAAGATCCGCGAGCTGGGCGTGTATCGCCTGTGCGTCAACCGTACCCCGCGTCACATCTATGCGCAGATTATCTCGCCGGATGGTGGCAAAGTGTTGGCCAGCGCTTCCACGCTGGACAAAGCACTGCGCGAGGGTGCGACCGGTAACTCAGACGCCGCCTCCAAGGTTGGCGCACTGATTGCCGAACGCGCTAAAGAAGCAGGCATCACCCAGGTGGCCTTCGACCGTGCTGGCTTTAAGTATCACGGTCGCGTCAAGGCTCTGGCCGACGCCGCTCGTGAAGGCGGCCTGGAATTCTAAAGGGTTTTACGATGGCGAAGAACGAACAGCAAAGCGGTGATCTGCAAGAGAAGCTAGTGCAGGTCAACCGCGTCGCCAAGGTGGTCAAGGGTGGTCGTATTTTCGGCTTCACCGCACTGACCGTCGTTGGTGATGGTAAAGGTCGTGTCGGTTTCGGTCGTGGCAAGGCGCGTGAAGTGCCGGTTGCGATCCAGAAAGCGATGGACCAGGCTCGTCGCAATATGGTCAAGGTTAACCTTGCAGGCCACACGCTGCAGTACCCGGTAAAAGCCCGTCACGGTGCTTCCAAGGTGTACATGCAGCCGGCATCTGAAGGTACCGGTATCATCGCCGGTGGCGCCATGCGCTCTGTACTAGAGCTTGCTGGTGTCCACGATGTACTGGCCAAGTGCTACGGTTCCACCAACCCGGTCAACGTGGTACGAGCGACAGTTAAAGGTCTCTCTGCCATGCAGGCACCGGAAGACATCGCCGCCAAGCGCGGTCTGTCTGTCGAAGCGATCACGGGGTAAGACACCATGGCAGCAACGATCAAGGTTACCCAGATCCGCAGCACCATCGGCGTTCTACCCAAGCACAAGGCTACTATGAACGGCCTGGGTCTGCGTCGCATCGGTCATACGGTTGAACTGGAAGACACCCCTGCCGTACGCGGCATGATCCACAAGGTTAACTACCTTGTGCGCGTTGAGGGAGAGTAATCCATGAAACTCAATACCCTGAGCCCGGCACCGGGCTCCAAACACGCTGAAAAGCGCGTTGGTCGTGGTATCGGTTCCGGTCTTGGTAAGACCGGCGGCCGTGGCCACAAAGGTCAGAAATCACGCAGTGGCGGTAGCGTCAAGCCTGGTTTCGAAGGCGGTCAGATGCCGCTGCAGCGTCGTCTGCCGAAGTTCGGCTTCACGTCAGCTAAATCGCTGGTGTCTGAAGAAGTACGCCTGGCCGAGCTTGCCAAGGTTGCCGGTGACGAAGTCACCATGGAAACCCTGAAGCAAGCCAACGTGCTGAAGGATGCAACGCTTCACGCGAAGATCATCCTTTCAGGCGAACTGAACAAAGCAGTTACCGTTCGTGGTATCAAGGTCACCAAAGGTGCCCGTGAAGCGATCGAAGCTGCTGGCGGCAAGGTAGAGGACTAAATGGCCAAGTCAGGAAATATGCCGGCGACGGGCAGCGGTCTGAGTGAACTGTGGGCGCGTTTGCGCTTCGTGCTCCTCGCCATCGTGGTGTACCGTATCGGTGCCCATATTCCCGTTCCCGGTATCAATCCTGACCAGCTTGCTGCCTTGTTTAGGGAGCAACAGGGCACCATCCTGGGCATGTTCAACATGTTCTCGGGTGGCGCCCTGGAGCGCATGAGCGTCCTCGCCCTGGGCATAATGCCCTATATCTCGGCGTCGATTATCATGCAGCTGATGACCGCGGTCTCGCCCCATCTTGAGCAGCTCAAGAAGGAAGGCGAGTCCGGCCGCCGCAAAATTAGCCAGTACACCCGCTACGGCACGGTGATACTGGCTTTTGTCCAGGCAACCGGCATGTCCGTGGGCCTGGCTAGCCAAGGCATCGCATACAGCGCTGACTTTAGCTTCTATTTCACCGCCGTGATCACGTTCGTGTCAGGCGCGGTGTTTATGATGTGGCTAGGTGAGCAGATTACCGAGAAGGGGATCGGCAACGGTATCTCGCTGCTGATTTTCGCCGGTATCGTCGCTGGGCTGCCCAGTGCCGTGGGGCAAGCGTTCGAGCTCGCTCGTAACGAAGGGGCCTGGAATGTTCTCCCGCTGTTAGCGCTGTCAGTGCTAGGTATTGCCACCGTGGCATTCGTAGTGTTCATTGAGCGCGGTCAACGCCGCCTGAAAGTGAACTATCCACGTCGCCAGGTGGGCAATAAGATGTATGCAGGTCAAAGCAGCTACCTGCCTCTCAAGGTGAACATGGCCGGCGTTATTCCGGCGATCTTCGCCTCCAGCATTCTGCTCTTTCCGGCGTCGATCGGACAGTGGGTAGGTGCCGGTGAGGGAATGGAGTGGTTGCAGCGAGCTTCACAAGCATTAGCCCCCGGGCAACCGCTTTACATCTTGCTTTTCGCGGCGGCAGTGGTATTCTTCTGCTTCTTTTACACAGCGCTGGTCTTCAATCCCAAGGATGTAGCTGACAATCTGAAAAAGTCAGGTGCGTTCCTGCCGGGCATTCGCCCCGGCGAGCAGACCGCTCGCTATATCGATAAAGTCATGACTCGTCTGACCTTATTCGGTGCCCTGTATATCACTGCGGTTTCCCTGATGCCCCAGTTCCTGATCGTTGCGTGGAATGTTCCGTTCTTCTTTGGCGGTACGTCACTTCTGATCGTGGTAGTGGTCATCATGGACTTCATGGCCCAGGTGCAATCGCATCTCATGTCGCATCAATATGACTCGGTGATGAAGAAGTCCAACCTGAAAGGCTACGGTAGCGGCGGCATCATGCGCTGAGGCGCGCCGACCGTATTGGAGAGAACGATGAAAGTTCGAGCTTCCGTAAAGAAGATGTGCCGTAACTGCAAGATCATTCGTCGCAATGGCGCTGTCCGCGTTATCTGCGTCGAGCCACGGCACAAACAGCGTCAAGGTTAATACCTGCGCTGTTTTAAGTGGGTGTTTGGCATACCCCTTGCCTTCGGGCAGTTAAAGGGGTATGCTGTTGCGCCTTTTGTAGATGAATAAACGAGCAAGCCGCTCAAATTTCGGAGTAAGCTGATGGCCCGTATTGCAGGCGTCAATATCCCGGACAACAAGCATGCGGCGATCTCGCTGACCTATATCTTCGGGATTGGCCGTACCCGCGCTCAGCACATCTGTGCTGCTGCTGGTATCGAGCTGACTACCAAGATCCAGGATCTGTCTGGCGAAGAGCTGGATACCCTGCGTTCTGAAGTTGGTAAGTACACCGTAGAAGGCGACCTTCGTCGTGATGTTACGCTGAACATTAAGCGTCTCATGGACTTAGGCTGCTACCGTGGTCTGCGTCATCGTCGTAGTCTTCCGCTGCGTGGTCAGCGGACCAAGACTAACGCGCGCACCCGTAAGGGCCCGCGTAAGCCGATCCGCAAATAACACGCAGGCTCTTTAAGAGAGAGCTGACGTAAAGACAGGAATAGACATCAACATGGCTAACCCGCGTAATAACCGTAAAAAGGTTAAAAAGCAGGTTGTGGATGCCGTTGCGCATATCCATGCCTCTTTTAACAACACGATCGTGACGATCACAGACCGCCAGGGCAATGCGCTTTCTTGGGCAACTGCCGGTGGTTCGGGTTTTCGTGGTTCTCGCAAGAGCACCCCGTTCGCTGCTCAAGTAGCAAGCGAGCGTGCAGCAACTGCTGCAGCCGAGTATGGTGTGAAAAACGTAGACGTACTGGTTAAAGGCCCAGGTCCCGGTCGTGAATCCGCCGTGCGCGCACTCAATGCCGCAGGCTTCCGCGTGCAAAGCATCGTAGACGCGACGCCCATTCCCCATAATGGCTGCCGTCCGCCTAAGAAACGCCGCGTTTAAGGAGACAGATTCATGGCTCGTTATATTGGACCGAAGTGCAAACTGTCTCGTCGTGAAGGCACCGACCTCTTCCTGAAGAGCGGTGTTACTCCCTTCGAGAAAAAGTGTAAATCCGAGCAGATCCCGGGTGTACACGGCCAGCGTCGTCAGCGTCTTTCAGACTACGGCTTGCAGCTTCGCGAGAAGCAAAAAGTACGTCGCATGTATGGCGTACTCGAAAAACAGTTCCGCAACTACTACAAAGAAGCCGCTCGCCTGAAAGGCGCGACGGGCGAAGTATTGTTGCAGTTGCTTGAATCCCGACTGGATAACGTCGTCTACCGCATGGGCTTTGGCTCGACTCGCTCTGAAGCGCGTCAGCTGGTCAGCCACAAGGCGATTTCCGTGAACGGCCGCACCGTTAACGTAGCTTCCTACCAAGTGAAGCCGGGTGACGTTGTTTCCATTCGCGAAAAGGCGAAGAACCAGGCACGTATTCAAAACGCGTTGACCATTGCGGCCAACCGTGGCGATATCGCCTGGATCGAAATCGACGCCAAGAAGATGGAAGGCACTTTCAAGGCTCTGCCTGAACGCGGTGACCTGACTGCCGACATCAACGAAAACCTGATCGTCGAGCTGTACTCCAAGTAAGCGGTTTGATTTACATCACTGCTTCTTGAGGCCTGGGCGGAGTAGCGAAGCTAGCCGCCCAGATGCTCTTGAGTATTGTGCTTTAGAGTACTCAGTATCCGTTTGGCAGCCTGAAAGGTGTTCATATGCAGCGTTCAGTGACAGAGTTTCTTCGTCCCCGCGACATCAAGGTCGAAGAAATCAGCGCACATCATGCCAAGATCGTTCTCGAACCGTTCGAGCGTGGTTTTGGTCACACCCTGGGGAATGCACTGCGTCGCATTCTGCTCTCGTCCATGCCCGGCGCTGCCGTGGTAGAGGCTGAGATTGCTGGTGTAGAGCACGAGTACAGTGCGCTCGAAGGGGTGCAGGAAGATGTCATCGAAATCCTCCTGAACTTGAAAGATGTTGCGATCAAGATGCACAGCCGCGATGAGGCGGTGCTCTCGCTGAACAAGCAGGGCCCAGCCGTCGTCACTGCTGGCGACATTGCGCTTGATCATAGCGTCGAAATCGTCAACCCGGACCACGTCATTGCACACGTCAATGAAGGTGCCGAGCTGAAAATTCAGCTTAAGGTAGCGCTGGGTCGTGGTTACGAACCGGCTGACGCTCGTGGCTCTGATGAAGAGACCCGTGCTATTGGCCGCCTGCAGCTGGATGCCACCTTCAGCCCTGTCCGCCGTGTTTCCTACTCGGTCGAAGCCGCTCGTGTCGAGCAGCGTACCGACCTCGATAAGCTGATTATCGATCTGGAAACCGACGGTACCCTGGATCCGGAAGAGGCTATCCGTCGCAGTGCGACCATTCTGCAAGAGCAGCTGGCCGCCTTCGTCGACCTGGAAGCTGACAAAGAGCAGGAAGTCGAAGAGGAAGAGGATCATGTCGATCCTATCCTATTGCGCCCCGTAGACGATCTTGAGTTGACCGTTCGCAGCGCGAACTGCCTTAAAGCCGAGAATATTTACTACATCGGTGATCTTATCCAGCGCACAGAAGTTGAGCTGTTGAAGACACCGAACCTCGGTAAAAAATCCTTGAATGAAATCAAGGACGTTTTGGCGGCGCGCGGCTTGTCCCTCGGCATGCGGTTGGAAAATTGGCCGCCGGCTAGCCTGAAGGACGACAAGGCCTCCGCGTGAGCGTCGACTCGAGTCCCAGTTTGGTAAGGAATTGCAACCATGCGTCATCGTAAGAGTGGTCGTCATCTGAATCGCACCAGCTCGCATCGTCAGGCCATGTTCAAGAACATGTCTGTCTCGCTGGTCGAACATGAAGTCATCAAGACAACCCTGCCCAAGGCCAAGGAACTGCGTCGCGTCATCGAGCCGCTGATCACCCTGGCAAAGCAGGATAGCGTTGCGAACCGCCGTTTGGCGTTCTCTCGCACACGTTCCAAAGAAGCCGTCGGCAAACTGTTTAACGAGCTGGGTCCGCGTTACGCCGAGCGTCCGGGTGGTTACATCCGTATTCTCAAGTGCGGTTTCCGCGCAGGCGACAACGCGCCCATGGCGTACGTTGAGCTGGTAGACCGTCCGGTTGCTGAAGAAGCGGCGGCTGAAGAGTAAATCTTCGCCACTGCCTCCAGGCAAAATGAAAACCGACCCTTTGGGGTCGGTTTTTTTGTTTCTGCCGTTTTAGCCCATTTAGCGGTGTCAAAGCGCTACGCCGCGCATATTTATACCTCGCGCAGACGTTAAATTGTCGGGTGGGCGTGCTAGTCTAGAGTGAGCTAATTTTAACCGGTAAATATCTTTATCCGCGCGCTCATAGCCGTGATAGTGCGGTGTTCCTGGCGTGTGCGAGTCACATCGATCATGGGTTCGTTTTCAGCGTAGATCAATCAGCAAGGGGCAGACATGGCGGCGAGGGGAGTTAACGACAACAGTGTGGCAAGGGTGTGGCTAACGGTTACCCTGCTTTTTCTAATAGCGCTGATGGCCACGGACGTGCAGGCGAATCCCCGCTACGCAGGCATCGTGGTGGACCTGGATAACGGCGAGGTACTCTATTCGGAAAACGCCGACGCGCCGCGTTATCCCGCCTCGTTGACCAAGATGATGACGCTGTACCTTACCTTTGAAGCCCTTGAAAAAGGCGAGCTGGGTCTTAACCAGCCGCTGCCGGTTTCAGCCCAGGCGGCCGCCATGCCGGCGACCAAACTCTGGCTGGCGGCGGGCAGCAGTATCCCCGTGGATACCGCGATCCGCGCACTGGCGGTGCGCTCTGCCAATGATGTGGCGGTGGTGATCAGTGAGGCACTGGGCGGCAGCGAGCAGCAGTTCGCCCGGCTGATGACGGAAAAGGCGCGTGAGCTGGGGATGTCTTCTACCACCTTTCGTAATGCGTCAGGGCTGCCCGATGATCAGCAGATGACCACTGCCCGGGATATGCTGACCCTTTCGGTGCGCGTGATGCAGGACTTTCCCCAGTACTACCACTACTTTGGCCTGCAGGAATTTACCTACCGCGGTACGCGTCACACCAGCCATAACCGGCTGGTGCGCGACTATCCGGGTGCCGACGGCTTGAAGACGGGCTTTATCCGCGCTTCGGGATTCAACGTGGCGACCACCGCCGTACACGATGGACGGCGCATGGTGGCTGTGGTCATGGGCGGGTTCAGCGCTGCATCGCGGGATACCCACATGGCCAGTCTGCTGGACCGCAGCTTTTCCCGTGCCGGGCTTCGCGACCAGCGCACCTGGCTTGCCAATACCAGCTTCTCGAAGGAGTTCATGGCGTTTTCTGGCTCGACACCGCCCGTCGCCCCGCCAAGTTCACCCCAGCGCCCGGCGCCTCCCAGCCAGATGATGGCCAGCGTAGAAGCCACCACGCTGTCGCCAGCGCCTGAGGCCAGCGTCGATGAGCGGCTGGCCAAGATAACCGTGGAAGGCCCGGCGGAGCCCCAAGGCCCGGCTGAAGCTGACCCATTGCAGGCCTTCATTCAGCATGAACAGCTGATCGAGGCGCCGCCCACCGGCGGCTGGGGTATTCAGGTGGGTGCGTTCAGCCAGGAAGCTCAGGCCCAGCAGCTCGCCCAGCAGGCTGCCCAGCGGCTGACCAACAACCTGGCCGGGCGGATTGCGGTGGATACCCTGGAAGGCCAGACCCCGGTTTATCGCGCGCGTCTGGTAGCTCTCGACGAGCAGCACGCCCGTGAAGCCTGCCGTGAGCTGCAGATACAGGGCATGGAGTGCATGGTGGTCAACGCCAGCCTGTAAGTCAGACCCTGAAAAGCCCCCGCCGGTTGCGAAGCTCATCGTAGCCGGCGGGGGCTTTTTTATGCACGGGCCTTGCGAACGCTACTGACGCAAAGCGTTTTGTGCCGCCTAGGCAAACGCGTAGACATCCATGGCCAGCACGCCATGCTCAACGCTGTGGTGTAACTGGCTCGGTTTGCCACCGGCGCCCATGGCGACCAGCAGTGGCTGGAAATGTTCAGGGGTGGGGTGGTTGTCCCGCGCGTAGGGCGCCTTTTGCCAGTCGAGCAGGGCTTCGCGGTCGTTGACTGCCAGCTTGCGGGTGACCCAGTCGGCAAAGGCGGTTACCCAGTTGGGCGCCTGGCTATCCTGAGCCATGGTTTCATACAGGTTATGAGTCAGGCTGCCTGAACCGATGACCAGGATGCCCTCCTCGCGCAGGGCTGAAAGGCGCTCGCCCAGATCGGCCAGCTCATCGTTGGTCCAGCGGATAGGCAGCGATACGGAAACAACCGGAATATCGGCTTTGGGAAACATCAGTGACAGCGGCACCCAGGCGCCGTGATCGAACCCGCGTTCCACGCACTGGGCGTCCAGAAGCGCCGCGACGCGCTTGGCGAGCGCTGGCTCGCCAGGGGCCATGTACCGGCACTCGAACAGCGCGCGGGGGAAGCCGCCGAAATCATGAATGGTTTCCGGCCAGGCGCTGGTACTTACCTTGGGCGACAGCGTCTCCCAATGGGCGGATACGACGACGACGGCCTTAGGACTTAGCGTCTGGCCCAGCTCACGCAGAAAGCGGTGTGCAGGCGTCGGGGTAAGTGCCAGCATTGGAGAGCCGTGAGAGATGAAAAGGCTGGGTAACATGGCAAATTCTCCTGACAGTAAGCCCCGGCAGAGGGCCGGGGCATGCAGCGCAGTGGGCTTGGATTAGCGCAAGCGGCGGCTAAGGACGAAGCTTCCACCGCCCAGGCCAGCCTGGACCAGCAGCGCCACGCTCCAGAACAGCGGGAATTCCCAGCCGCCACCGGCGTTGGAGAACATCCAGCCGTTACCCAGGTGTACCGAGGTCGCGCCCAGCAGAAGCGGTATCATGGCAAGGCTGACCCAGCGGGTATAAACGCCCAGCAGCAGAGCAAGGCCGCCGCCCAGTTCGCCGATGATGGTCAAATAGGCCACGAAGCCCGGTAGCCCCAGCGACTCGAAATAACCCACCGTGCCGGGCAGAGTGAAAACGAAGACCTTGAGCAGGCCGTGAGCCAGTGCCATCACGCCAAGCGAGACGCGCAGCAGTGCAATGGCGTGGGGTTGAACAGCGGGTGTGGAAGTAGCGGTAGTCGATACGTTCATGGGTGCTCCATTGGATAGGGGGGAGGCGATCTCAATGAAGACACTTTACGACGCTTGAGTAAGGAGATAATCCGCGATAGACGAACATCACTGTTGCGTAATGGGCGACAATCCCATGTCCCGTTCCCAGCTGGGCGGTGAGCCCCAGGCGGCTGCCAGCAGGTCGGTAAAGCGTTCCACCTTGGCGGGCAGAAAGCGTCTTGCCGGGTAAAGGGCGTGAATATCCAGCATTCTGGGGGCTACATGCTCCAGAACCGGTACCAGACGTCCCTGAATAATACTCTCGGTCACCAGAAAGCTTGGCTGGTGGGCGATGCCCAGCCCTGCTTCCGCAGCGTGCGTCAGCACATCGCCATTATTGCTTTCAAGCGGCCCCTGAGTCGTCAGCGTAGTGGCACCCAGATGCCAGTCGCCGCTGATAGGGCCACTGCGATAGCGCAGGCACTGGTGCTGCTTCAACGCTTCGAGGCTCGCGGGCATTCCCTCTCTTGCCAGGTAATCCGGCGAGGCGCAGAACAGCATCCGGCAGCGCGTCAAGCGCCGCGCAATCAGGCTGGAATCCGGCAGGCTGCCGATACGAATGGCCACGTCGTAGCCCTCTTCGAGAAGATCCACGCGGCGATCGTTCAGATCCAGGCGCACGTCCAGGTCCGGGTGCTCGACCATGAAGCGCGCCACCAAAGGGGAAAGATGGCGCGTACCAAAGCTCATCGGCCCGTTGATGCGCAGCCGGCCGCGCATGTCGGTCACTCCGCTACCCACATCGGCGGCGGCTTCATCCAGTGCCTGCAGAATACCCTGGGCATGGGCAAGGTAGCGCTCGCCCTCGGCGGTCAGGTGCAAGCGCCGCGTGGTGCGCTGAATCAGACGCACGCCCAGTGAGGCCTCAAGCGCCATGACCAGCCGCGATACGCGGGTGCGCGATAGCGACAGCGCCTCGGCCGCACGGGTATAGCTCTTCAGTTCGGCGACGCGTACAAAGGCAATGATCGGCTCAAGCTGGAGCATGGCGGTCTCGCTTAGCGGCTAGGGCGCAGGAAGGCGCGGGCGGCAGCGCACGGGTCCGGTTGCCCGCAAATGGCCGAAATGACCGCCAATCCGTCGGCACCGGCCTGAAAGACGCGCTCGGCGTGTTCGGCTTTCAGCCCGCCAATGGCGACACTTGGCAAGGGCGAAGCGGCGGCCAGCTGCGCCAGTCCTTCAAACCCCAAAGGAGCGGCGTGGTCATGCTTGCTCTGTGTTGCGAATACCGGGCCCAGGCCCAGATAATCCAGCAGTGATATCGGCGCGCTGTGTAGCTGCTCGAGGGTATTGATCGAAAGACCGATGAGCGCTTCGGGGCCGAGAGCAGCGCGGGCCTCCTGCACGGCCGTATCGCTCTGGCCCACGTGCAGGCCGTCGGCACCGCTTTGCAGGGCAACGTTCAGGCGGTCATTGATCACCAGCGGTACGCCGCTGCCGGCCAGGGCAGCCTTGAGGCGCCTGGCCTGGTCAATCATCTCGGCATCGCTTGCGTGCTTGTCGCGCAGCTGAACAAAACTGACACCGCCTTCGACGGCGTCCATCACGGTGCGCTCAAGGCCGGCATCTCTGCACAGCTCTGCATCTGTCACCAGGTAGAGTGAAAGGTCAACGCGCATCAGGCTGCCTCCAGGCCGGTAAACTGATCAAGGTCGTCGGGTGTCAGCTGATAAAGTGCATCGAGCAGAGCTACCTGAAAACTGCCGGGCCCTGCGGCCTGCTGTCCGGCGCGCTGGCCCGCCACGGCAAAGCTTGCCACGGCCGCCGCCACGGCGGCCAGTGGCATTGAAGGTGAGGCAGCCAGAAACGCCGCCACGGTCGCGCTCAGGGCGCAGCCCAAGGTCGTCACGCGCGGCATCAAGGCGTGCCCGCCGGTAATGTACCAGTGCTGCTGGCCGTCGGTGATGAAATCACGCTCGCCGGTCATGGCCACGAGACAGCCCTGACGCCTGGCCAGGGCAATGGCCGCTGCGCGCGCTTCATCGATAGACGCCGTGGCATCCACTCCGCGGCCTGCGTGCGCAAGGCCTGCAAGGGTCATGATCTCTGAAGTGTTGCCGCGAATCGCGTCGGGGTCATGCGCCAGCAGCGCTTGAGAAAGCGTCTGGCGGTAGCGGGTGGCGCCGACCGCGACCGGGTCGAATACCCAAGGCGTGCCGCTCTCCTGCGCGGCCCTCGCTGCCAGCTGCATACCTTCCGCCCAAGCCGCTGAAGGCGTGCCGATATTGATCGAAAGCGCGCCGGCCAGGTGGGTAAACTCGGCCACTTCTTCAGGGGCGTGCAGCATGGCAGGCGAGGCACCCATGGCCAGCAGGCAGTTGGCCGTGCTGTTCATGGCGACATAGTTGGTAATGCAGTGCACCAGCGGCGTGGTGCGTTGTACAGCGAACAGCGCGTCGCTCAGCGGGAGTGATGTCATGGCCACCTCGCAGCGTAGAGCGCGTGTGCCGTGACACCGCGACTTCCTACGCCGGCATTATCCGGTTCAGGTTCAAAGGGTGCGTCTCAGCCTGAGATATCAGGCGCCCCTGTCGGTAGCGCTACTATCCTAGCCTGGGGCGAAGGTGTAAAGCGCAGGCGGTGGGAAAATTCGGTTCCAGATAGCGCGGCGGGTGGCCGGGTAAATGGCGTTGCTAATGCACAAGGTCCAGGGCGTACTGGCGAAGAGTGGCCAGCGTGGTGAATTCAAGGGCGCGCTCGTTGGTGCCGGAAAGAATCACCGGGGGTGCTACGCCCGCATCGGCGGCCTGCTGCCAGCGGCTGGCGCACAAACACCAGCGGTCGCCTGGGCCAAGGCCTGGAAAGCCGAATTCGGGGCGCGGCGTCGCCAGGTCATTGCCCTGGGCGTTGGCAAACGCCAGAAACTCTTCGGTCATGATGGCGCAGACCGCGTGTACCCCGGTATCTTCGGGGCCTACACGGCAGAAGCCATCCCGGTAGAACCCGGTTTTTGGTGAATGGCAGCAGGGTGTCAGGGGTTCACCCAGCACGTTGAGATCGCGAGACATGTCGTCTACCTGTCGTTGGGGCTGGAATAATCGCTACTCCGCCCGCATGGTTAGTTACCACGGGGTTGCAAGTCGTGTGGCGCCGTTTAGCTACAGGCTTGTACATTGTCTCAATTTTGTCAAAGATAACCGCCCGATCGACCCATTTGGCGGCAAAAAAGCTTAAGGAGCTCAAGATGAGTTTTGCAGGAGAGCAGCATCCCGGTGTCAACCCAAGTGCCCCGCAGACGCAGGGATTTCGACTGAATCACACCATGTTGCGGGCCAAGGACCCGGAGTGCTCGCTGGCGTTCTACTCCAAGGTGTTCGGTATGCAGGTACTGCGTCGGCTGGATTTCGAAGAGATGCAGTTCTCGCTCTATTTCCTGGCCAATCTCGACGCCGATGACCGCGTGCCGGAAGAGACAAAGGCCCGCACCGCCTGGACGTTCAGCCAGAAAGGCCTGCTGGAGCTGACCCATAACTGGGGCACCGAAGAGCAGGAGGAGTTTGCCTATCACGATGGCAACGCCGAGCCTCAGGGGTTTGGGCATATCTGCTTTAGCGTGCCGGATCTGAACGCCGCCCAGGCGTGGTTCGACGAGCACGCCGTGACGTTCGTAAAACGCGCCGACCAGGGCAAGATGAAAGACGTGATCTTCGTCAAGGACCCGGATGGCTACTGGATCGAAGTGATCCAGGCCGACCTGATGGCGGCGATGGGCGACTGATATTGGCCCATCTGCTGTTTCGGCTGCGCCACGTGACCGACGAGGAGGCCCTGGAGGTGCGTGCGCTGCTCGATGAGCACGGCTTCGATGTGTACGAAACCCAGGCGGGTGTTTTTCGTTTGGGGGTCGATGCCATCTGGCTGCGCGACGAGCGCCAGCGCGAGGCCGCCGAAACGGTGCTCGCCGCCTACCAGGCCGAGCGCTTCGATCAAGCCCGGCGCGAGCTGAGCGCTGCCCGCGCAGAAGGCAAGGCGCCTACGCTCCTGCGCCGTCTGCTTGAGCACCCCGTTCAGGTCGTACTGGTGCTGATCGCCATCGGCCTGATCGCCGCGCTGACGCTTCTGCCGTTTCTGGGCCTGATGGGCGGCTAGGGGGCGGCTTACGCGGCCGGTAGATGGCCGCGTTTGAGGTACATCATCACGCCATCGCCTTCGGCGGTCAGAGATGGCAGCGCCCCGCTTGGGTAGCGGCACCAGCTGCCTGCCGGGTAGCTTCGCTCGCCATCGCTTAACGTGCCTTCCAGCACGAAAAGCTCCAGACCGCCCTTGAGGGTCGGGTAGGCGATGGAGGTGCCTGCAGCCCAGCGCTCAAGGCTTACCCGCTCCTGACGAAAGGTGTGCAGCATCTTGTAGGCAATGCGTGGGCGCCGGTCTGGTTGCCAGGGCAGCCGATGGGCAGGGACGGCCAGACGCAGCGTATCGGTCAGGTCAAACTGGTGCAGCTTGACGAGAATCAGCGCGCCTTCGTCGCCAATCTGGGGCGTATGCTGCGTGCCGACCGGGTTGCGCAGGTAGCTGCCCGCCGGGTAGCGGCCGTGCTCATCGGCAAACACGCCCTCCAGCACCAGAATCTCTTCGCCCCCGCCGTGGGTATGAGCGCTGAACCGGCTGTTGGGGGCATAGCGCACCAGGCTGGTCGCCCGCGCTACTTCACCGCCAATGCGGTCCAGCATCATGCGCTCAACGCCTGCGCTGGGGGCATCTACCCACTGGTACTGGTCGGGGGTGACGCAGGCAAACTGCGAGAAATCGGCATTCAGGTGCATGATGTTCGCTCATTAGCGTATATAAGCTGCCTAGTCTCGATAGATAGCCCGCCAATTGCAACCTGCCCGTACCGGATACCCCGCCTATACAGTGAGCGCTTTATGCACCGGGTGTGGCTCAAGGCGTGGCCGCTGGCGGGCAAGCTCCTCCGCCAGCGGGGCGAATACCGGGCGTTGCCCCAGCACATTGGCGTAGCCCAGAAGGCCCGTGCGGCAGTGGCGGTTATTCTCCCAGCCCGGGTAGTCGGTCACCGGGTACAGGCAGATACCCTCAACCGGGATATGCTGGCGCAAGGCCAGCTCGACCTGTTCGCATACATAGCGCACCCAGGGCACGCGGTGTTCATCTTCGGCGCCGGTTTCAGCAATCAGCAGCGGCTTGCCGTAGCGCTGGTAGGCATCGGCGAGCAGCTCGTGGAACGGGCGGTAGTCCGGGCTTTCTCGTGGAATATCCTGACGGTTGGCGTACCACTGGTTATGCGGGTAGTAGTTCACCCCCATGATATCCATGTACTCGGGTTTGCCGCCAAGCTCAGGGTGACGGTAGCCACACAGCATGTCCCAGGCCGTGAACTGCTCAAGGCGCAGCTGCTCGGCGCGCAGGCGGTCGCGGCGCCGGGTCGAGCGCGAGACCACGTGAATGATGGGGTCGACCTGAATGAAACGTGCCCGGGGCGAGACGTCTCTAACGGCCCGCATGGCGGCAATGGCAGCGCGCACCAGCTGGCGCTTGAGCTCATTGCCCCGATGGCGCACGGTAGGGTTGAAGTGGGCCACGCTTCCCCCGGCCCAGGCCCAGAACGAGATTTCATTGAGCGGCGTGATCAGCGGCGCCTCGATCCCCTCATCGCGCAACAGCCGCGCCGCCGCGCCGGCATAGGCGGCAAAGCGCTCGACGAACTCGGCCTTGAAGATATCAATATCATCCGGCCAGCCGTAGTGGCACAGATCCCAGATGACCTCGGTGCGCTGGGCCTTGGCCGCGCGCACCATGGGCAGCACGCTTTGCCAGTCGTAACGGCCCTTGGCGGTTTCGATGAGGTGCCAGCGCATGCCGTCGCGCACGCTGTGAATGGCGTGCTGGGCAAGCGCTGCGTAGTCGGCGCTGGCGTGCTGGTCATGGCGGGTGCCGGCCAGCACGTCCAGGCGATGCCCATCCCGGCGGCGCTGGGTGGAACACTCGAACCCACCCAGGAAAAAGCTCTTGAAGAGACTCGGCTGATGCATGCCGTTAGGTCCTTGTCGGTGAAGCGGGCGGCTCAGCTTGCCCGCGATTCGACGGGGCTCGCCACTGCATCGGCGGCGTGCGCTTCGGCCAGATGCTCGAAGGTGGCCAGGGCCTGGCCCACTACCTGATCCATGTTGTAGTAACGGTAGCTGCCCAGGCGGCCCAGGAAGGTGACGTCCGGTGTGGCATCGGCCAGCGCCCGGTAGCGTCGGTAAAGCTCGGCGTTCTCGGGCCGAGGGATGGGGTAGTAGGGGTCGCCCTGGTCGGTGGGGAATTCGTAGGTCACGCTGGTCTTGGGATGCTGCTGACCGGTCAGGTACTTGTACTCGGTAATCCTCGTGTAGGGCACGTCTTCAGACGGGTAGTTGACCACGCCCACCGGCTGGAATACTTCCTGGTCCAGCGTTTCATGCTGAAAGCGCAGGCAGCGGTAGGGCAGCTTGCCGAGCTGATAGTCAAAGTACTCGTCGATCGGCCCGGTATAGATCAGGTGGCGGTAGTCGACCCGCTCGCGCATCTCGGCAAAATCCACGCCCAGCGCAACGGTGATATTGGGATGATCCAAGAGCTTTTCGAACATTGCGGTATACCCATCCCTGGGCATGATCTGAAACGCGTCGGTGAAGTAGCGGTCGTCGGTATTGGTGCGGGTAGGCACGCGGGCGGTCACCGATTTATCCAGCTCCGACGGGTCCAGGCCCCACTGCTTGCGGGTATAGCCCTGAAAGAACGTTTCGTAAAGCTCGCGCCCCACCTGGCTTACCACCACATCTTCCGAGGTGCGAATATCGTCCACCGGCTCGGCGCGCGAGGCCAGAAACGCCGCGCCCTGCTCGGCATCAAGGGTAAGGCCGTAAAGCATGTTGAGCGTGGTCAGGTTGATCGGCATGGGCACCTGCTGATCCTTGACCTGGGCCAGCACGCGGTGCTCGTAAGGCCGCCACTCGGTGAACTGGCTCAGGTAATCGACGATCCGCTGGGCGTTGGTGTGAAAGATATGCGGCCCGTAGCGGTGTACCCACACGCCCTCCTCGTTGTAGTGATCAAAGGCGTTGCCCGCGATATGCGGGCGCCGGTCGATCACCAGCACGCGCTTGTCGAGCTGGGTGGCCAGGCGCTCGGCCAGCACGCTGCCGGCAAAGCCTGCGCCCACGATCAGGTAGTCATAAGTGCCGCTCGGGGTAGTGTTCATACTGCACATCGCATTTTCTCCTCCATGAGCTTCCAGGTGGTATCCCAGGACATATCGCTCAGGGCAGCATCGGCCAACTGCCACACCCGCGCCTGCTGACGGCCTTCATCCAGCGCCTGCTCGATGGCGGCCATGAACTCGTCCGGGGTTCGGGCGATCTTGACCACGCCGCTGTCACCGTAGGTACGCACCACATCGGTGATGGGGGTGGACACCACCAGGCGCCCGCCCGCCAGATACTCCGGCGTCTTGGTGGGGCTGATGAAGCGGGTCGATTCATTGAGGGCAAACGGCATCAGCGCGACATCCCAACTGGCCAGGTAGCGGGGTAGCTCGGCATAGGATTTCGACCCCAGGTAGTGAATGTTGGCCTGCCGGGGAAGCGTCTGCGGGTCGATCTTGACCACCGGGCCGATCAGGATGAACTGCCATTCGGGGCGCTTGATGGCGGCCTCCTCCAGCAGCGCAATGTCCAGGCGCTCATCGATGACCCCGAAAAAGCCCAGACGGGGATGGGCAAGCGATGCCTGATCCTCGGGCTCCGGCTGCACGTGGCGGGCGGCACCGAAGTGGGCGATATCCACGCTGCTGGGAAAAGGGTGGACGTTAGCGTGCAGATGACGCTTGGCTTCGAACAGACTGAACCCGCCGGTGAAGACGATATCGGCGCGCTCCATCAGGCGCCGCTCCTGCTCTACCAGCGAAGGCGGCGCCCCGCGAAACGCGGAAAGCTCATCCATGCAGTCGTAAACCGTCAATCGAGGCTTCAAATGCGTGGAGTAGGGCAGGCTCATCGGGGTGTAGTACCAGGCGATAAGGTCGCTTGCAGCGATGTCATCCAGATACGCATCCAACAAGCGGCGCTGGGCATCAATGGCTGCCTCGCCCTGGCACGACGCGGGCAGGCGCGGAATCAGTACCTGAAGGTTGTCTTCCTGGCGCTGCTCGAGCCAGGGTTCGGCAGCATCCGTGGGCAGGGCTTCTTCGAAGAAGATGACCTGATGGGTCGTGGCCATGCGCGACATCAAGTGCTGGGGGCGCTGATAAACGAATCGCCAGCGTAAATGGGAAAAGCAGATAAGCACGGTGGTGTGAGAAGGGTTATCGGCAATTAAATCGCTGGGCGATAAGGTGTGTTGCTGCCGTTTGCCAATACCGGGTGGCTCAGCTTCTGTCCAACGCATGGGAACTCTCCTTGATTAATAAAGAAGGCTTATTTTCAGCCGCTTTAAAAGCGTATAAAAATAAGTTTCTTTTCCGTTGCATAGTTAACGCTATTGATGTTCTGCGCTTTTTGGGACGTGGTGATCAGTTGTTTGCTTATAGAACAAGTCTGTCGTGTGTTAATGGAACAAGGCTTTTATGGATAAATAAGTAGCGTTTTATAGTAATGAAACACCTCTTTTAATGGGTTTGAAAAGCTGCTTTGCCTATGCAAGCCTGACGATTATTCAGTGTTATAACGTCAAGCGGCATGAGGGTTATAAAGTGTGGGCGTGAGGCCCGCGCGCTTGATCTCCCACTGCCAGGCGTGGGTAATGATGGTTTCCAGCGCGGCGTGGCGTGGCGCCCAGCCAAGGGTGTGCCTGGCCAGCTGGGCATCCGCCACCAATTGGGCGGGGTCGCCCGGGCGGCGCGGGGCGTTTTCAAACGGTACGCGACACCCCGTTACCCGCTCCACGGTATCCAGCACCTGCTGTACGCTAAAGCCGCCGCCGTTGCCTAGATTGAAGGCGCCAGGCTCGCCGTCCTGCCAGAGATACTCCAGCGCCAGCAGATGCGCCTGCGCCAGGTCATCCACGTGAATATAGTCACGAACGCAGGTGCCATCCGGGGTGGCGTAGTCGCGTCCATACACGCTGAGCGGCCCACGCAGCCCCAAGGCCGCCTGAAGGGCAAGCGGGATAAGGTGCGTTTCCGGGTCATGGCGCTCGCCTATACGATTCAGCGGGTCGGCACCAGAAGCATTGAAGTAGCGCAGCGCCACCGAACGCAGCCCGTAGGCGTGCAGAAAGTCTCCCAGCATATGCTCCACCATCAGCTTGCTCATGCCATAGGGGTTCAGCGGCGTGCAGGGGTGGCTTTCGCTCAGGCGCGCCGTCGTCGGCTCACCAAAAATGGCTGCCGTAGAGGAGAAGACCAGCGGGCCTACGCCATGGTCTTTCATGGCCGTCAGCAGCGTCAGGGTTTTCATGACGTTATTGAGATAGTACCGGGCCGGATCGGTTACCGATTCGCCGACCTGAATAAGCGAAGCAAAGTGCAGAACGCCATCGAAGGCGTAGTTGGAAAACAGCGTGTCGAGCTGCGGGCGGTTACCGCAGTCGCCAACGACCAGCGTGCCGCCCAGCAGGCTATCGCGAAAACCGGAGGACAGATTGTCCAGCACCACCACATCATGACCGGCCTGAAGCAGCCGCTTGACCGTATGTGAGCCAATATAGCCACAGCCACCCACTACCAATAATCTAGCCATCACTCATGACCTCACGGATTTAATCCATATTTGATGATTAACAAGTGCTGGGCAGGTGTTTATTGTTTTTGATGGTATTAACCTGGGCGCTGGAATAAAAGATAAAGTATGTATATTAAGGTATAGTGTTAAGTAGTGGTTTAATACAGGTTTAAATTTTCTGTTTCAAATACTTTAACTAATATCAACCGCTATTGTTATACTTTTCAATACGCCTAATAAAGTTTAGGTGTGGGTGTTTTTTTAAATAGCCGCGCTATTTGGCCGGTAGTTGGTAACCGCTTTTACTTTAAAGCAATTAGATAAGAAGAATTACTTAAAAAAACGAGCTAAAACGGATAGCGCCGCCAGCAAGGCGGCGCTCGTTAAACCGGCGTGAACGTCAGTGCGCTTCGGCCAGGGTGGTCAGGATACGATAGGCCGCCTCGATGCGGGCCTGATTGGGGTAGTTGCGGTTCGCCAGCATGACAATGCCCAGCCGCTCGCCGGGAATGAACGCCACATAGCCGCCAAAGCCATTGGTCGCGCCGGTCTTGTTGTAAAGCGCATCCTTGCGTGGCGGCAGCGGTGGGGTCTGGCGTTCGGCGCGGTTGGCCTCCAGTATCACTTCAAGGGAGTTGCCTGCCAGCAGTTGTTCAAGGGTGAGCGGGTAGGCGTAGCTTTCCCAGCCAAGCCCTTGAGCCATGTCGCCTACGCTGAAGTAGCCCGCGCGAGTATCGGCCAGCGCCTGACGAAGCGGCGCTTCAAGCGCGCTATCTTCCATATTGGCCTCCACCAGGGTGAGTACGTCCGCAGCGGTCGATTTCACGCCATAGGCCTGGGCATCCAGCATGCCGGGGTTGACCCGGATAGGCGCATCCTCCTTGGAATAGCCAAAGGCGTAGTCTGCCTGGTGTGCGTCGGGTACTTGAAAATAGCTGTTCTCAAGGCCCAGCGGTGCAAATACGTACTCACTCATCAGCGCTTCAAAGGGCTGGCCCAAACGCTGGGCGGTCAAATAGCCAAGCAAGCCAATGCTGGGGTTGGAGTAGAGCCGCTGGTGGCCGGGCGCGTACTCAGGCTGCCAGTTTCGGTAGTAGTCGATCATCGACGCCTCATCCTGCACCTCGTCGGGAAACTGCAAAGGCAGCCCGCCGGCGGTATAGGTGCCCAGTTCCAGCAGGCTGATGTCATCAAAGGCCGTGCCTTCAAGCGCTTTTAAATACTGGCTGGCGGGGTCATCAAGGGAAATGGCGCCGCTTGCCTGAAGTCTGGCGGCCAGCGTGCCGGTGAACAGCTTGCTGATCGAACCCAGTTCAAACAGGGTGTGCGGGGTAACGGTCTGGCCGGTTGCCTGATCGGCAACGCCATAGCTGAACTCATGACGCTGGCCGTTCACGCTCAGTGCGACCGCCATGCCGGGAATACGCTGCTCGGCCATCAGCGGAGCGATGGTGTCATTGACCAGCGCTTCGATACGGGCGCGATCTATATCATCAGCCCCCCACACAGGGGCGGCGGTCAGCAGGGAAAGCACGCCGCTAATACCGGCGGCTTTGAAGAGCACATTGATCATATCGGCAACCAGTGAAGGATTAAGTGGCAAGGCAGAGGTGTAATGTATGAAGCGTTGCGCCAGCGTACAAGTGTCTTGTTGCGAGGCTTAGCTGGACAATAAAAAAGCGCCCGCGTGGGGCGCTCTCAAAAAAGCGATTATCGCTGTTCTCATCAGATGCTTAGTGGCTATGCTCGCCGTGATCGTGATCGTGATCGTGATCGTGATCGTGATCATGGTCATGGCCATGAGCGTCGTGGCCGTGGTCATCATGGCCGGGCTCGGCCAGGGAGTCGTGGAGCACCTGGGCGTTATGGCGCATCATGCCAAGGTAGGTGCTGGCTTCGCCTTCAGTGGCCAGCGCATCGGCATACAGCGTGCCGGCAATCGGCAGGCCCGTCTCTTCGGAAAGCTGCTGGATGACCGCCGGGTTGGTCATGTTTTCATGAAACAGCGCCTGAACGTTCTGGTCGTTGATCACATCCACCAGCTCGGCCATGCTGGCACCGCTCGGCTCGACTTCGGTCGAAAGCCCTACCGGGGAAAGAAAACGAATACCGTAGGCGTTGGAGAAGTAACCAAACGAGTCGTGGCCGGTAATCACGCTGGTCGAGGCCGGAATCTCGCTGATCAGCTCACGAATCTCGGCATCCGTCTCGGCGATTTCAGCCAGGTAGCGCTCCGCATTGGCTTGGTACTCATCGGCATTGTCTTCATCGGCGGCCACCAGCCCATCGCGAATGTTGGCGATATAAACCCGCGCCTGGGCCATATCCTGCCAGGCATGCGGATCAAACTCGCCATGCACGTGATCATGTCCGTGATCATGTCCGTGGTCGTGGTCATGCCCGTGGTCGTGATCATGCCCGTGATCGTGGTCATGCCCGTGGTCGTGACCATGCCCGTGATCGTGATCATGCCCGTGGCCATGATCATGGCTGTGACCGGCATAGGAGAGCGCCTCAATACCGTCGGTCGCGGTGACCAGCGCGCCCTGGTAATCGCTGGCCTCGATCAAACGCTCCATCCAGCCTTCAAACAGCAGGCCGTTGAAGACCACCAGATCAGCACCTGCCAAGGCGCGGGCATCGCCGGGGCGGGGGGAGTAGACATGCGAGTCGCCATCAGCGCCAACCAGCGAGGTAACGTCCACATGCTCGCCGCCCACGTTCTCGACCATATCGGCCAGAATCGAAAAGCTCGTCACTACCTGAACACGATCGGCCGCCATGGCCGCCGGTAGTGCCAGCATTGCGGAAACGCCAACCAGCATGCGTGAAGATAACCGTAAAGACATACCTACTCCTGTGTGATGGTGTGTTACATGGATGTCTCGGCGCTGAGCGGTGCTGTCTTACGCCGCAGCCTGGCCGCCAGGCTGTGATAACGCCCGAACAGCGCCGAGAAAAAGTAGCCCGCGCCGGCCAGCAGAATGATGCTTGGCCCCGAGGGAATATCGAGATGAAACGAGAGCAGCAGGCCCCCGGTGCTGGCGGTCATGGCAAGCACCACGGCAATGCCCATCAGGCCTTCCAGCCGCTTGCTCCAGAACCGCGCCGCGGTGGCCGGCAGCATCATCAAACCCACCGCCATCAGCGTCCCCAGCGTCTGAAAACCGGCGGTCAGGTTGAGCACCAGCAGGCCCAGAAAAACACTGTGTACCCAGCCATTGCGCCGGCTCTGGCCGCGCAGGAACAGTGGATCCAGGCACTCCACCACCAGCGCCCGAAAGATCACTGCCAGAATGATCACGATCAGCGTGCTGATGCCGGCAATCAGCGCCAGTGCCGTCGAATTGACTGCCAGGATCGAACCGAACAGCACGTGGGTCAGGTCCACGCTGCTGCCGCCCACGGAGATCAGCATGACCCCCGCGGCCAGCGAAATAATGAAAAAGCTCGCCATGGCGGCATCTTCACGCTGGCCGCCCATCTTCGAAACCGCCCCGGCCAGCAGCGCCACCATCAGCCCGAACATCACTCCGCCGATGCTCATTACCGGCAGCGAAAAGCCGGCCAGCAGAAAACCGATGGCGACCCCCGGCAGGATGGCGTGAGCCATGGCATCGCCAATCAGGCTCATGCCGCGCAGCACCAGAAACACCCCCAGCGGTGGCGCGGCCAGTGAAAGTGCCAGGCCGCCCACCACCGCGCGGCGCATGAAGCCGTAATCAAACGGGGCGACAAACCACGCGTTAAGCAATTCCAGCATGGTGGCCTCCCAGGGTAAAAGGCACCGCCTGGGCGGGCGCCTGCTGCTGGGTCAGCGCCGCGGGCGCCATCCAGCGAGCGTGGCCGCCGTTCAACATCAGCACTTCATCTGCCAGGCGCTGCAGATGATCCATATCGTGCAGCACCACAATGATGGTAGTGCCGTCATCGGCCATCTGGCGCAGTATGCGGATCAGGATATCTACCGTGTCGCTATCCACGTTGGCGAACGGCTCATCCAGCAGTAGAAGCTCCGCCTCCTGCATCAGCGTGCGGCCAATCAGCGCGCGCTGGCGCTGGCCGCCGGAAAGCTCGCCCAGCGGGCGGTGGGCCAGGTGCGAAATGCCCAGACGCGCCATGATGTCGCGCCCTTTACGATAATGCGCCGCGCAGTAGCCTTTCAGCGCCCCGTGGCTTGGCCAGCTGCCGGTCATCACCAGCTCTTCCACGCTCATGGGGAAGGTGAGATCCAGCGCCAGCTGCTGGGGAAGCCAGGCGCGGCGCTCGGAAGGCACGCGGCAGGTTACCTTGCCGCTCACCGGGCGAAGCTCGCCCATGATGGCCTGAATCAGCGTGCTCTTGCCCGCCCCGTTGGCGCCAATCAGTGCGGTAATGGCACCGGGCTTGATATCGCCATCCACGTGCTCCAGCACCGTGCGGTGCCCTTGGGCCAGGTGCAGGTTTTCAAGCTGCAAGGGCGGTAACTCGCGCGTACTCATGGCGTCCACCCGCTTGCCCAGGCCACCAGGGCCCAGAGTAATAAAAGCGGCAGCGCCACAAATACCAGCCGTTTGGTGGCCGACAAGGACATCAGGGAGAAGTGGCAAGGCCCTTCCCGGTTATGTCGGTGCGGGTGATGACTCACGGTATATCCTCTCAACAATAGAATAAGTTATAACATAACATCTGGCGATGCCAAAAAATTGCTGGATATTTTACTCGCTCACCGGCGGGTGGCAATCGTGAGCGAGCTAATTACTAAGGCGAGGTGACCTTTTCAGAGGCCGTAATGTTCAGGCTGTACCGATTCGACCAAGCGGCCCAGCTGGTCGAAATCCACCCGGCCGATCTCGTCATCATAAAAGATGCCCTCACGGCGGGTGTTACGTACCACCCGCACTCGGCAGGGCTGGCCGCGCTCATCCAGCGCCACCACCCAGGCCAGGTAGCCGTGCGAGAATCGCACCAGGCTGCCCAGCGGGTAGAAGCCGTGACGCTGCACGTAACGGGTTACCCAGTGGCGGTCAAAACGCGCAGGGCGGTTGTAGAGGTAGCGATACGCCTTTACTGCATTCAACGCCGGCCGGTCGCCGCGTGCGCGCGTCATGGCATCGATCACATCAATCACTGCCGCCAGGCGTGCGACCGGGGATAGCGCCTCGCCCGTTACCCCCCGCGGGTAGCCGGAGCCATCCAGCCGCTCGTTGATATCGCTGATGATCTCCCGCTCCAATGCATCGATGGGGTAGTTTGCACGCTCAAGGGCGGTGAGCAGCTCGCCTACATGGCCGCGCAGGCGAGTGCGCTGGGCGTCGCTCATCTCGCTCTCCAGCGAAGGCAACGCCTCATCGATCAGCATCGCCTTGCCAAGATCATGAACCAGCGCCGCGCGAACGGCGCGGTGGGTATCCGCGGCAAGCGCAGGCTCGGCCAGCATCAAATCCGCAAGCCTGCCCGCCACGTTAAGCGAATGCTGCATCCACTGGGGCTCATCGGACAGGCAGGCAAGATCATAAAAGAACGTTTGGCGCCCTTTACCCAGCAGTTTTATCAACTGGTTGGCGCTGCGCTCCAGGCGCTCTACCGGCAAGGGGCGGCCGTTTTGCAAAGCCAGCAGGAACAGATGCTGGTGGCGGGCAATGTCGCGCAGCGTTTTCAGCCCGCTGGCGGTGCGCGTTGGCCGCCGTTTGGCTGCCTTGCGGCGCGGGCGGTCAGCGCTGGTATAAAGCGGTGTAGGCGCTGCCAACCGCGATCCTTCCCCGGAACGCCAGGCAATCTCCCGCTCGGTGGAGGACACCAGGTGGGCCAGCTGGCGCTGGTGGGGGCGGTCAATACGGTCAAAGGCGAGACCGACGGCGGCCTGATCACTACGCGGGACCGGCGTGATATGGCGCACCGAGGCATCGATACTGAAGCGCTCGCCGCTGGGGAAGGTAAGTGTCACCTCAGGCAGTGCCTGGGTTTCGCTCAGCGCGGCGCACTCGGCAAGCGGCAGGCTCAGCAGGCAGCCGCCGCTTGAAATATCGCGCAGGGTGGCTGCCATGGGCGGCTGATCTACATAGCGGGTTATCGCGGCACTGACCGGCATGTCCTTGCGCAGGGTGATACGCGCGCTCTGGCGGCGAGCAGCTGCCAGCAGGCGCCGGGGAAACGCGCAGCGCAGCTGCAGGGCATCGCCGTAGCGCTCGGCTTCCAGCACGCGGATGGACTCAAATCGCAGCGTCTGGTCATTCTCGGCGCGCAGCGTCAGGCGTTGATCGCCAAGCGTTGGAGCATCCAGGCTACCGGCATCGGTCACCACCAGCGAAAGCTCGCCAGCCGCCGGGTCAAGGCGGTCGAGATGCACCGGGTAATCGAACGGCGCGTGGGGTGTTTGATCGTGAAGCGACACGGTCAGCGCATCGCAGCGATCATCCAGATTGATCAAGACATCGGTAATATGACGCGCGTCATCCACCACAACGCTGTCGCTCTTCCCTGATAGGACCGTTTCCATCCGCGCCTCTTTTTTTCATTATTGTGCCCGGCGATAATCCGCGCCGGGCTTTACCCTGCCAATGTGGCAGATTAGCGCACATTCCGTGCCTTGCACCCCATCAAGCAGGCGCAGGGCGGATCAGTAGCGCCAGGTAGCGCCCAACTGCTGGGGTGACACCATCAGCGCATATTCACCGGGAATGGTGACCGGCCCCAGCGACAGGTTGGCAGGCTGGAAGCGGTTGATGGCCGACGATGCCTGGTTCGGCTGGGTCCAGATCTGCAGCTCGTTCACCAGCATGCCGGTGGCGAAGTTGACCGCCGCGTCGCTTTCACGCCCATCGGCGGCAATCACCGCACCCGCCACGCCGTTCACCACCAGCGAGTTGACCCGCGCACCCCAGCCGCGGCGCTCGCGTTCGGCCTGAGCAAGCTCCAGCCCCAGCGCTTGCACGCCGCTGATATCGCCACTCGCCTTCAGGCGCTCGTATTCCGCCAGCGCGGCGGGGTGTGGCTGGCGGTCCAGCAGCATACCGCCCAGCGCCAGCGCCGATTTCACCACGCCTACCCGCGCATCAAAGCGGTCGTCACGGTCGCTCGCCTCGCTCGACTGGTAGGCATTCACGGCAAGGCTCGTGCCATAAATCCCCGTCCAGCCCCACTGCCACACATTGGCCTGACGCGCCCCGCCCTCAAACACATCGTCGTATCCCGCCCACTCATTCCCGCTCTGGGCCTGGGCCGGCAATACTACCGCGCACAGCAGCGCGCCCAGCAAATGGTTTAAACGCATGAGCAACATCCTGTCATCAAGGGAAAGTGACGTTAAGCGTAGCATGCTCGCTGGAAAGCATTAGTGTCGAGTGAGGACCGCTAAATATATCCGCCCAATCAGTATCGACCATGACTGAGCTACTAAGCGTCTAGTTATTTGTGTGCTAATCCTGCATTCATGCAATGGCACTGGCTCGTGATTTTAATTAATCCCTATTTATTCTTTAAATTTGTTTTTTTGATGAAGGCGATTTTCTTTAAATCTAAATTAAAACAATTGGTTATATTTTTTGATTCTAAAGTCTAAAAAACTAAAGTTTAGCCTCGAAATTTTGACACTAATCGCAAAAGGATCTCTTATACATTGTGATATATCACAGGAGAAGAACAATGCGACACCAAATTGCCAAGGCCTTCCTGATTACCGCTGTTATAGGTATTACACCACTTAGTGCTATGGCCGAATGGCCGGAAAGGCCCGTCACTATCGTAGTACCATCCGGTGCTGGCGGGGGAACCGATCAAACGGGGCGCATGCTCGCTGAACGGTTGCAGGCGCGCTTTGGCCAGCCGTTTAATGTGGTTAATCAAGGCCAGGGTGGAGGCGTGGTTGGCATTTCATCTATCAAAAATGCTAATCCCGATGGCTATACGTTGGGCGTCATATTCAACTTTGCTCATTACGCCACTATGGGGCAGTCCGACGTTCATGTTGAAGATTTTACTCCGATCGCTCAGTACAACTTTGACCCAGCTGGATTCCAAGTACGCAGTGACAGCGAGTGGGAAAACATCGACCAAGCGCTGGAGGCTATCAAAGATGCACCTGACGACTATGTGATTGCTTGCGGCGGCGGCTGTGGCGGATCCTGGCCAATGGCTGCTGCTACGATGATGAATGAGTACGGAGTTGATGTCTCTCAGGTCCGCTTTATCTCTGGCCAAGGCGCTGCCGCTGCATTGCAGGATCTGGCAGCAGGCGGTGTTGATGTTGTGCCATCCTCCCTACCGGAAGCCGGCCCGCTGATAGAGTCCGGACGCATCAAAGCGCTCGCCGTAATGGGCAAAGAGCGGCTAGAAGCTTTTCCTGATGTGCCTACTCTGCAGGAATCTACTGATATGGAGCTTGAGCTGGGGGCTTGGCGTGGGTTGATCGCACCAGCGGGCCTTCCGGACGATATCGTCGCTGAGCTTGAGAATGCCATGAACGAGATAGTCCACGATGATGAGTGGCGTCAGCAAATGCAGGATCGTGGCTTTGGCGTTCAGTGGCGAGATTCAGAGGCTTTCAACGAGTTCATGTTGGATCAGCAAAGCTCTGTCCGCGCCATCATTGAAACCCTGGGATTAGCCAGCGGCAATTCCTAAACACAAGGAGCTCGATCTCCTTGTTCAGAATGGCTTCTTTGCCAATGGAGCTTTGCCTTGTACTTCGACGATCGCCTCAACGGGCTTGTATTTATTCTTCTCGGTGGCGTGGTCGTCTTCCTCGCCCAGCAACTGCCGACGCTTACGTTCATTGATTATGGGCCGGGCTTTTTCCCGACTTTGATTGGTTGCGTGATGATGATCGCTGGCAGCGTGATAGCGCTTAAACCTTTGCTGCAGCGTGGCGCGAGTATTACCTGGGCAGCACTACCCCGTGCTCAATCCTGGCCACAGGCTCTGAGCGCTATAGGTGTTGTAGTTGGCGCTATCGCGTTTTACATCGCCACGCTCAATATTCTGGGGTTCTTGATTGCCATGCCAGTCTCGCTCTTTGTGCTGCTGATCTTTTTTGACCGGCGTATCGTGCGCGACCTCCTGATTGCAATCATTGGTAGCTTTTTGCTGCATAGCTTCTTTTATCAATTGATGTCCGTGCAGCTGCCCTGGGGCCTGCTGACACCGTTCGCTGGAGTGCTGACATGGTGATCGACGCTTTCATGATGTTGATGACGCCAACCACTCTCGGCGTTATGGTGGCCTGTGCAATCTACGGCCTTGTAGTGGGCGCAATTCCTGGTTTCTCAGCCGCAATGGCTGTAGCACTAATGGTGCCTGTCAGTTATTTTCTGGATCCTGTGCCAGCACTGGCCGGTGTGGTGACGCTCTGCGCCATGGCTATTTTCTCAGGTGACATTCCGGGCGCTCTGTTGCGCATCCCCGGTACGCCTGCCTCGGCTGCTTACGTTGACGAATCCTATAAAATGACGTGTAGCGGTAACGCCGGACTAGCGTTAGGGACAGGGCTAATTTGTTCATCCATCGGCGGTATTTTCGGCAGCATCGCACTGATTCTCGCAGCCCCCACGTTAGGTGACCTGGCACTGCAGTTCAGCTCTGTTGAGTACTTCTGGCTAGCGTGTCTTGGGCTGACCGCGGCGATTGGTGTCTCGCAGGGCTCTGCGGCCAAGGGAGTAATATCTCTGTGTATTGGTTTGCTCATTGCTTGTGTGGGGCTGGATCCTGTATCAGGGCAGTCACGGTTCACGTTTGAGACCAGTTATCTTTCCGGAGGGTTAGGTTTTATCCCGGTCTTGATTGGACTGTTTGCCATGTCAGAGGTTTTTCGTTTTGCTCTGGCGCCTGGCGATAGCGATAGACCGCCGATTAGTAAGCTTAATGGGCTTTTTAGAGGTGTATTTGGAGAAATTAGACGGCTCTGGTTTCAGATTTTGCAGGGGTGCGGCATTGGCACGCTGGTAGGTGCAATCCCTGGGGCTGGAGCGGATATCGCCTCCTACATAGCGTATGCAGCGACCAAGAAGCAATCGCCCCACCCGGAGCGTTTCGGTACGGGTATTGTCGATGGTGTAGCATCGGCTAGTGCTTCCAATAACGCTTCAGTCGGTGGCGCTTTAGTGCCAGCTACTGTCTTCGGCATTCCCGGCGATAGCCTGACCGCAGTTATCATTGGCGTACTTTATATGAAAGGCCTCAACCCAGGGCCTACTGTCTTCCTGACTCAAGGAACGCTGATTACTGCAGTTTTTCTTGCGTTCTTGCTCGCTAACCTACTGATCCTACCCTTTGGCATCGTGGCTATTCGTCTGTTTCGCCATATTCTGGCGGTGCCACGTAGCGTATTAATGCCACTCATTGTTGGCGCGTGCATCATTGGCTCTTTTGCGGTTGAGAATACCGTTTATGCGGTAGTCACCATGCTGATTGCCGGTCTGATTGGCTTCTACATGGAAGAGAATGGCTTTCCATTAGCGCCAGCGATACTAGGTGTCGTGCTAGCCCCTATAGTCGAAGAGAATTTTTTGAATACGCTGGTTAAATCGAACGGCGATCTAATGATCTTCTTGAGTCGTCCTCTGGCAGTCGGACTGGCCATGATAACGCTAGCGATATGGGTCGTTCCTCCACTGATAAGATTAGTGCATTACATGAAGGCGAGGAAACCTACAGCATGAATGCGACTATACAAAAGCGGACTTTACTCGCCTCACGTGCAGAGATTGCTTACAACACTATCGAAGAAATGATCGTTACCCTTGAATTGGCACCCGGTGAGAGCCTTACCGAGCAGGCGCTGTGTGCACGATTGGAAATGGGGAGAACTCCTGTACGCGAGGCCTTACTGCGTCTCAAGCATGACTATCTGCTGACTGTGCTACCACGTCAGGGAATCTTGATCAGACCTATCGATACAACAACAGCGCTGGAGGCCTTGGACGTTCGCCATCATCTTGAGGGGTTGTTGATTGAACGCGCTGCCCGCCTGGCTAGCGAGAGCCAGCGAGCCGAGTTCGTTCATATGGCTCGACAAGCGGAACAATCGTTGGAAACGCGAGACAACAGGCTTTTTTCGCGGATCGACAAGCGCTTCAACGAGCGGGTTTGTGAAGCTGCTAATCACGTTGTCGCCGCGAGGGCCGTTATGCCGTTGCATGCCGTTTCTCGACGTATTGGCTTCTTTCTTGCCCAGGTTGCTCACCATGAACCTGCAGCGACGGTACAGCCGCATATCGAAATTATGCAATCTATCGCTGCTAATGATGGGAAGAGAGCCTTGGATGCGCTTGCCAAGCTGCATCACTTAACGCGGCAGCAGACCCTAGCTATTGAACGTGACGGGTTGCTGCACTTGTGATGCAGCTCGATTTTTCGCTAATCAACCTTTCTTAAGGGAGTTTTAATGTCAGCCTCTAGTGTTATTTTGATCGGTGACTACTCACCGCGGCAGCGCCAACAGCTCGAAACTCGATTTTCTACTTATTCAATTAGTCATCTAGCTTCTCTGAATGATGTGCCCGAATCAGTACGTCAAACATGTCAAAGTATTGCTTATCACGGCCACTCTCCCTTTGGTCCAGCAGAGATGGATCAGTTGCCCCAGCTTGCGCTGATTGCCAATTTTGGTGTGGGGTATGACGATATCGATATCGAGGCGGCCGTAGCCCGTGGCATTAAAGTCACCAATACACCGAACGTGCTTAATGACGATGTGGCTGATCTTGCGGTAGGCATGTTGCTGGCCGTTAAGCGGCAGCTATTAGCTGGAGATCGATGGGTTCGAGAAGGTGAGTGGGCTCGACGTGGCACTTTTCCACTCAACGCTAACGCTAACGGATTGCGGGTCGGTGTGCTTGGTATGGGGCGTATTGGTCGTGAAATAGCTGATCGAATGGCCGCCTTCAAGTCAGAGCTGCACTATCAGTCTCGCCGTCCTAAGAATGTACCGTCAACTTGGCAGTACCATTCAACGCCGTTGGAACTGGCGGCTACCGTGGATGTGTTGTTCGTAACCGTCGTTGGTGGTGTCGATACTCGTCATTTGGTTTCGGCAAAGGTACTTAATGCATTACCCGTTGGCGCAGTGGTCATCAACGTATCCCGAGGATCAGTCATTGACGAGATCGCATTGATCGAACAACTGGAGTCGGGTCGCCTAGGCGGTGCTGGGCTGGACGTTTTCGAGAACGAGCCTACAGTCAATCCTGGATTACTGACGCTGGATAATGTGATTCTTCAACCTCATCAAGGTTCAGGCACTCTACAGACCCGTGAAGCCATGGGCGATCTACAGTTCGCGAACCTAGACGCGTTTGCCGCACAACGCGAGTTGCTGACCCCCGTCAATTGATCAAATGCTGCCGTCCAGGCAGTAGTCATGATTAAAGTGTGCATGGGGCACCGCGGTGCGGCGCTTCGCGGGTGCGCTAGCGCTTACGCCGCGCTACGGTATGTGCCGTTATCTTAAATAAGTGTGGATACCAAAGGACGCGATTTCACCAAACACAAAGAGCCCTTACGGGCTCTTTGTTTAAAACAGGGTAACGGGCTTGGCTCAGTCGTAATCTTCTCGCTTCTCAAACGCGCGCTTGTCGTCAGGCAGGCGGACGATGTCACCGAGGTTGAGGTTGTCCATGCCTTTGAGGCGGTTGCCTTTGGTGTCGAGGATGGCGACGACCTTGGCGATGCTGACGGCGTCTTCTTCGCGGTAGGCTTCTACTTCCACACGGACGATCTTGCCCTGGTAGCGGGCGGAGAGAATATCGCCGTCGCCTATCTGGGCGTGACCGTGATGGTCGTTGGCGAACAGTTTGGATACGCTGGCGCTGCCCGGGTCGTCCCATTCAATGTGTCGATGCATCGTTATCTCCTTATACGTTGGCCGATACGGCAAGTGTAGTTTGCTTTTTGTTGATTTCGCCAGTTATTGGCCGATGGGTGTATCGCCAATATGCTGAAACATAAAGGTTAACGCGGCGGGCAGGCTGGCGCGCCATACGCGCCAGGTGTGCCCGCCGGGGTAGAGATCAAGGCGCACGCTGTTGGGCTGAATGCGCTCCATCGCCTGGCGCAGCTGGCGGGCGTGGAACTCGGCGTCGTACACGTCGCTGCGGCCGGCGCTGATGTAGAGCGGTACGGGCGGTACATCGCTCTCTTCGGCGCTGGGGCGCGGGGTTACCTTGATGCGGTAGGCTTCCAGGTACGCGGGGTAGTTGCGCTGCTCCCACAGGGCGGTGTCGAAGTTGCCCTGCTCATCCAGCAGCGCCGGGTGGCGGTGGGCGGAGGAGTTGGGCGGCGGATAGGGCACGTAGCTTGCCGGGCTGAGGGCGGCCACGGCGGCGAACATCTCGGGCTTTTCCAGGGCGAAGTTGAGCGCGCCGAACCCGCCCGCGGAAAGCCCGCCAACGCCGCGAAGCGCGCGGGTGTCGCCTACCCGGTAGGTGGATTCCACGTGGGGGAGAAGGTCGTTGAAGAAGGCGCTGCGTGCGGCTTCGTTGTGGCCATCGATCCACCAGCTGCGGCTGCCGGGCATGATGAAGACCGCCGGCGGAATGTGCCCGGCGCGAATCAAGCGATCGGCGGTTTGCGCCAAGTTGCCCTTGGCCACCCAGTCGCGTTCGTTACCGAACGAGCCGTGCAGCATGTACACCACCGGGTAGGGGGTGCTTGCCTGGGCGTCATACCCATCGGGTAAATAGACGGTGTACGGGTAGGGATGGCCGAGGGTGGGGGAGTCGAACGTGTGGTGCTGCACCTCGCCGGCAATGGCCGTATTGAACAGACTCCAGAGGCCAAGTAATGCGGCAAGCTTGATCAGAAAGGGGTAACGTGTGCAGCGCCGGTTGCCGGGAAAAGGAAGAAGTGACAAAACGCCTCCGGGAATTATTGTCAGAATATAAAGTCGGACCCGCCATTACCATGAGTGTTCAGCGCAGGCCAATCCTACGCATGCAGCGGAGTGGGTATGCATAAAAGAATAGAAGAGATTTACTGGTTGCGGGCTTACGGCTGCGTGGCGGTGTTTCTGTTTCATTTGCTGGACCACGTCAATCAGCGCCTGGATAACCTGGCCACTGACCTGATGCGCCTGCCGCTGGTGCTGGGTACGCCGATCTTTCTGTTCATCTCGGTGTTCGTGTTCGCCATGCGCTACGACAAGGCCGTGCCGCCGGGCTTTCTGGCCCAGCGGGTGAAGTACGTGATGCTGCCCTATCTGGTGTACGGTTTTATCTACTCTACCGCCGAGTGGGCGCGCCTGAGCATGGCCGGGCGGCCGGTGGATTTCGTGGCCAACGCGGTGGAGTACTTCGTGTTTGCCGGCTGGCACGGCTATTTTCTGATCATCGCCATGCAGTTCTATGTGGCTTATTGGCTGTTTACCCGCTGGCGGCTGTGGCGCTTCAATCCGGTGCCGTGGCTGTGGCTTGGCTGTCTGGTCAGCATGGCGTACTGGGGCATGGCCTACTGGCTTGAGGTCGAACTGCCGGGGTATCTGCTGTGGATTGCGCCACTTGGCTGGGTGTACCTGTTCTTTCTGGCCCTGGTGCTGGTGCGCTACTACCCCTTCGATTCGCTGGTCAAGACGCCCGAGCGCCCAGCATGGATGCAGTGCCTTTCTCATCCGGTGTGGCTTTGTGCGTGGGTGGCGCTGCTGGTGGCGGCAAGCGTGGCGGGCTGGCTGCACTTCTCTTCCAAGGAGGTGTGGGTCGTGCCGCTGTTCGTGCTTTTTACCCTGGTGGCCATGCGCTATTTGAAAGGTCGGCCGGCGCCCGGCTGGGTGCGCTACATCAATGTCTACTCGTTCGGGATCTACCTTGCCCACCCGATGTTCTTTTCCATTACCGATGTGTTCGTTGCACGCATGGCGCTGCCGGTCGCGGTGTATGCCACGTTGCTCGCCGTGGTGGGGGCGGTTGGGTCGATTCTGTTGAACAGGCTTGCCAATACCACGACCGCTGGCGCCATGATGTTTGGCAAGCGTTTGAAGGCATAGCGGTTCACGGCGATAGGCCATGTCCTGATCTGATATCGTCCCGGTTATTTAAAAAAATTGCGCTATTGCACCAAAGCGTTTCATTTTAATCGTTTATTGCACTATTTTGGTTCAATGAAATGCGGTTGTGATGGATGCGGCGCTAGCCAAACGCTGCCATGCGACATGTGAAGGCACGCAGTGCACGCTTTTATGCACTTTAAAACAACGGCTTAGTGTTTTGATAGGCTATGTTGGTGCAGGATTGGCACGCTCTCTGCATTATATTTGTCAGCGGCTAGCGGGTCGTAGGCAGAAGCCTTGCGGCGTGCTACAACGATAGCCGGTCTGAAATGATCGCTGGACGATGTGTCATCCACATCAGGCAATCGTTGAGCGAACAACAATGACAAACGCGCCCTCTGGCACGTTATTTGTCGAATGATTAGTTTGTCTAATAACACTTTTTATCGATCGCTTACTGTTTTTACGCTTTAAGCCACGCTCATACCGGAGGACACAATGTCAGCCAAGACGCTCGCGCTAATCGAAGAACATGATGTTAAGTGGGTGGACCTGCGTTTCACCGATACTCGCGGCAAAGAGCAGCACGTTACCGTGCCCGCTCGCGATGTAGACGAAGAGTTTTTCGAAAACGGCCAGATGTTTGACGGCTCCTCTATCGAGGGCTGGAAAGGCATTAACGAATCCGACATGATTCTGCGCCCGGAAGACGGTACCGCGTTCCTCGACCCCTTCACCGAAGACGCGACCCTGATTCTGCGCTGCGACATCATCGAGCCTGCCACCATGCAGGGCTATGACCGCGACCCGCGCTCCATCGCCAAGCGTGCTGAAGCGTATCTCGAGTCAACCGGTCTCGGCGACACGGCGTTCTTCGGCCCTGAGCCTGAGTTCTTCATCTTTGACGAAGTGCACTGGAAGACCGACATTCAGGGCTCCATGTACAAGATCTCTTCCGACGAAGGCGCCTGGGCAACCGACAGCCGCATCGAAGGCGGCAACCTGGGTCACCGTCCGCGCCTCAAAGGCGGCTACTTCCCGGTTCCGCCGGTGGATAGCTTCCACGATATCCGTGGTGCCATGTGTAACACACTGGAAGCGATCGGCCAGACCGTCGAAGTTCACCACCACGAAGTGGCGAACGCCGGTCAGAACGAAATCGGCGTCAAGTTCAACACGCTGGTGAAGAAGGCCGACGAAGTTCAGGAAATGAAGTACGTGATCCACAACGTGGCCCACGCTTACGGCAAGACCGCTACCTTCATGCCCAAGCCGCTGGTCGGTGACAACGGCTCAGGTATGCACGTACACCAGTCGTTCTGGAAAGATGGCCAGAACCAGTTTGCCGGTGACGAGTACGCGGGCCTGTCTGAAATGGCGCTTTTCTACATCGGCGGTGTGATCAAGCACGCCCGCGCCCTGAACGCCTTCACCAACGCGTCTACCAACTCGTACAAGCGTCTGGTGCCGGGTTTTGAAGCGCCGGTCATGCTGGCCTACAGCGCCCGCAACCGCAGTGCGTCCATCCGTATTCCGTACACGGCGAGCCCGAAAGGCAAGCGCGTCGAGACGCGCTTCCCTGATCCGACCGCCAACCCGTACCTGGCGTTCGCAGCACTGCTGATGGCGGGTATCGACGGTATCAAGAACAAGATCCATCCTGGCGACGCCATGGACAAGAACCTGTACGACCTGCCGCCGGAAGAAGGCAAGTTAGTACCGACCGTGGCCAACAGCCTGGATCAGGCCCTGGAAGCGCTCGACGCTGACCGCGCGTTCCTGACCGAAGGTGGCGTGTTCACCGACGACATGATCGATGCCTACATCGAACTCAAGATGGAAGAAGTGGATCGTATTCGTATGGCCACACACCCCATCGAGTTTGATATGTACTACAGCTGCTAAGCACGCATCGGCAGTCACGAAACCCCGCCTCGGCGGGGTTTTTTTATTGCACTGAAGCGGGGAGCTTGCTGACGCTTGTTGGCACTTATGCACTAAAATAGTGCATAAGTGCACAGAGACTGGCGAAGGGCGGGCGGTAAATGCTCGATCAAGCAGCGCCGCATGCCCACAAGCCGTGCAGTGTGTCGGGTTTGGAACAACTTGGCGCGCTTTTTGCAGTTTCCCCTGCATGATGAATGACTTCACCCGCGATGCGTCAGGACACTTCATGTATCAGCGTTTACTAGAACATCTCTCCATGGCAGTGCTGCTGCTGGACGGTGAGCTCCGCGTACGCTGGATGAACCCGGCCGCTGAAGCCCTGCTGGCGGTCAGCTTCAGCCGCGTAGAGGGTATCAGCCTGGATACGCTGCTGGGGGGCGATGAAAGTATCGACCAGGTGCTGGCCAAGGCGCGCGATGCCTTCCATCCCTATACCCAGCGCGAGGCGCGCATTACGCCGGTCAACGGCGAAGCGTTGACGGTGGACTACACCGTGACGCCGCTATCGGAAAATGAACTGCTGCTGGAAGTGGAGCCCCGCGACCGCTTGATGCAGATCTCCCGCGAGGAAGCGCTGACCACCCGCCAGGAAACCATCAAGGTGCTGGCCCGGGGGCTGGCCCACGAAGTCAAGAACCCGCTGGGGGGCATTCGTGGCGCCGCGCAGCTTCTGGAGCGCGACCTTGACGACCCGGCGCTGCGTGAGTTTACCCATATCATCGTCGAGGAGGTCGACCGCCTGCGTGACCTGGTGGATTCGATGCTCGGCCCCAACCGCATCGTCAAGCACGAGCCGGTCAATATCCACAAGGTGCTGGAACGGGTCCGGACGCTGCTGATTGCCGAGCACCCGGACGTTACCATCAGCCGCGATTACGACCCGAGCCTGCCGGATCTCTCCGGCGACGAGTCGCAGATGATCCAGGCCGTGCTCAACGTGGCCAGCAATGCGGTTCAGGCGATGAGCGATGCCGGCACCCCGGCACCGGAGCTGACGCTGCGCACCCGCGCCCGGCGCCAGTTTACGCTCGGCGCCGAACGGCACCGGCTGGTCAGCGAAGTGGGGGTGATCGATAACGGCCCCGGCATACCCGAAGGACTCGAGGAGACGCTCTTCTACCCGATGGTATCCGGGCGTGCCGAAGGCAGCGGGCTGGGGCTTTCCATTGCCCAGTCGATTTTGCACCAGCATCAAGGATTGATCGAATGCGACTCGCAACCCGGACACACCGAATTCCGTTTACTGATTCCCATGGTTATTAACTGCACCGGAGAAGCGTCATGACTGAGGCGACACGTAACGATGTTGCACGGGTGGTCGTTGTGGACGACGACCGCGCTATCCGCTGGGTGCTCGAGCGCGCGCTGGCGCAGCCGGATCTCGATGTCGAGTGCATCGAGCGGGCCGATACGGTGCTTCCCAGGCTGCTGGAAGACCCGCCGGATGTACTGGTCACGGACATTCGCATGCCGGGCATCGACGGGCTTGACCTGATGGCGCGCATTCGCGAGGCGCACCCGGATCTGCCGGTGATCGTGATGACCGCGCATTCGGACCTGGATAGCGCCGTGGCCTCCTACCAGGGCGGCGCCTTTGAATACCTGCCCAAGCCGTTTGACGTGGACGAGGCGCTGGCGCTGGTGCGCCGCGCGGTAGCTCACGCCCGCGAACGGCAGCGCCCGGTGAGCGTGCCCGAAGGGCTGAACGCGGAGATCATCGGTGAGGCGCCCGCCATGCAGGAGGTGTTTCGCGCCATCGGGCGGCTCTCCCACTCGCATATCACGGTGCTGATCAACGGCGAGTCCGGCACCGGCAAGGAGCGCGTTGCCCAGGCGCTTCACCAGCACAGTCCTCGGGCGGGCAAGCCGTTTATTGCGCTTAACATGGCGGCGATCCCGCGTGATCTGATCGAGTCCGAGCTGTTCGGCCACGAGAAGGGCGCCTTTACCGGCGCCGCGGCGCAGCGTCAGGGGCGTTTTGAACAGGCCAACGGCGGTACGCTGTTTCTGGATGAAATCGGCGACATGCCGTCGGAAACCCAGACTCGCCTGCTGCGCGTGCTGGCCGATGGCGAGTTTTACCGGGTAGGGGGGCATACGCCGGTCAAGGTGGATGTACGCATCATCGCCGCCACCCACCAGAATCTGGAATCGCTTGTCGATGACGGGCGCTTTCGCGAAGACCTTTTTCACCGCCTGAACGTTATCCGCATTCACCTGCCGCGCCTTGCCGAGCGGCGTGAGGACATCCCCCGCCTGACACGCCATTTTCTGGCCGAAGCCGCCAAGGAGCTGGCAACGGATATCAAGGTGCTGACCGCAGAGACTGAAACGCACCTGACCCGCCTGCCGTGGCCGGGCAACGTGCGTCAGCTCGAGAACATCTGCCGCTGGCTGACCGTCATGGCCTCGGGGCGGGAGATTCTGGTCGAAGACCTGCCGCCGGAGCTGCGCGCCATCGCAAGCGCAGAGAGCGGCGGCCACGGTGATTGGCGCACGGCGTTTCGCGAATGGACCGACCACGCGCTGGCGGAAGGCCATACGCATCTGCTGGAAGAGGCCGTGCCGGATTTCGAGCGCATCCTGATCGAAACGGCGTTAAAACATACCGGCGGGCGCAAGGGTGAAGCCGCCGAGCTGCTGGGCTGGGGGCGCAATACGTTGACGCGCAAGCTCAAAACCCTGCTGCCAGCGCTCGCCGACGAGTAGCGGAAGGCCTAGGGGCAGCTAGCCTGAACGGCCTGTTGATCGAGCGCGTGGCACTGGGCAAGAAAGCGCTCGAAATCGCCGAGTATGGTTTCAAGGCTTGCGTGCAGGCGGTGGTCGTCATCCACCATGCGCAGCGAAAGCCGCTGCCGCTCGGCGTGGCTGATCACGGGGCCGGGCGGCACCACGTCGTCCTGCCAGCCATGAATGATATGGGTAAGCCGGGCGGCAATGGTGGGCGAGGTCTGCGGATACTCGGGAAGGCCCAGCGCCGGGGCCAGCAGAAAACAGCCAAGCACAGAGTGCTGAGCGCTGGCCGCGGCGCTCAGCCAGCCGCCAAGGCTCGAACCTGCCAGAACGCACTCCTCGGGCTTGTCGTTGCGCTTGGAAATGGTGGCCAGTAGGTGTTCCAGGCGTTTTGAGGGTTCTGCCATGCCACGGTAGTCCATGACGACCGCCTCGCAATCATCCAGCTTTTCAGCAACGCCTTTCAGAGCCTGGATTTTCAAGGCCTCTGGGCCGCTTTCCAGTCCGTGGGACAGGTAGACAGTCATCATGGTAATTAACTCGCTGCTGAAGGGTGAAGGGCCTGGCCGCCTGTTCAATATCTGCATCGGCGTCGTGAAGTCTGCTTTTTATACTACGCAGCGGCGGCAATTTCAGCCAGCACTCGCTCAAGGCCCACCTCGTCATCGTATATCGCTGTCGCGCTCACCCAAGCCTTTAGGTGAGGTGACAAGCGTTACACTCCGTGGAGTATTTTTTGTCGCATGTGCCTTTTTTAAACACTTTTCAGGCGGGTTGGCGATCCTTTTGGTGACCGGTGTTTTTAATTAAGTGTATGTTTTTAAAAAAAAATTTTTGAATTTATCAATATATGGCCCGGGCCATGCAATACCTTGGTAGTAACAGTGTGAGTGGAATGACAGAAGATAAGGGAAGGCAGGAGCCATACGTAGAAGAACAGGGACGCTTTAGGACACTCATTCCGCTCACTTGTATTAGCGTACGGAGGCGCTAATCGTCGAGGCCAAGGAGTGGCGGAGATGCAAAACAACCATTTCGCGTAAGCGGGATGGTTTTTTTGCGTTTATTTTTATTCGCAAGCTACTGATTATTATAATATTGTTGTTTTTAATCAATAATTTGCAAAGCTTTGGTACAGCTGAAGCCGACGATTTAGTCTATCCTTTCGGCATACTAAATCTAAGCGGTTAGAAAACGTCAACGCTACAGCCGCATACTTTCAGGGACAAGCGTTATGGCAATGGTACTGATGTTATGCATGTTCGTGCTGTTCTTGGGGTTTTCTGCTATCGGGCTGTACATGATGTTCAAGACCTCTTTTATGGTAGCCACTGAAGACAGGGAAGATCTACCGCCTGATATTTGATTGTCACCTGTCGGTAGCCTGATTTAAGACTGTCGCCGTACCTTTTCAGTAGTCCCCTTAAAGCCCCATGCCTGCCTTTGCACGCATGGGGCTTTATGCTTGTCAGCAGGCTACTGCTGCTTCCAGCGGCCTTTGCCGCGCTCAGGGACCATGCGGCCAAAGTAAAGCAGTCCAAAGGCCAGCCAGCCAAGGGTCAAGACCCCGGTGAAGATCAGTACGGCCAGCGCACCGAACTCGGCGATCAGCGGAAGCGCGGCGGCGGTAAATAACCCGCCGCCTACCACCGGCTCGAACATGAGCTGTTTGTAGCCAAAGCTCTCGAACGCGCCGGATTCGTTTTTCGGGTCCGCCATGCGCATCAGTAAAAGGCCGGTAACCGTTACGCCCATGGACTGACCAAAATCGCCGATGCCCCGCTCGAACCAGTTCTCCGGAATGACCCGCGGGGCGATCACGATAAGCACGAAAAGCCCCCAGGCAATACCCGCCACTGAAAGCAGCAAGAAGGGCAGGAAGTAGTCGCCCAGGGTGGTCAGCGAAAGCGTGGCGAGAGCCGCCACGATAGTGAAATCCAGCGCGGTGCCGGCAATGCGGGCCATGGTGCGGGTAGACACATGATGCTCAAGGCCAAAGCGGGTGATCACCAGTTGAACGATGACACCGCCTATCATGGCAATGGGGAAGAGCGGCACATGAGCGAGTATCTCCAGGCCATCGTTGCGCGCCCAGGTGACCTGCTCGACCCACTGCAAGCCGGAAAGCAGCAGCCAGCCTATCAAGATGGCGATGCCCACCAGGCCAATGTGCAGGCTCAGCGGGTCGGTGGTGCCGGCTTCATGGGTGAGGTCTTTCTTGAACTCGCTGAATTCTTCGGTAGAGGGGCGCTCATCTTCGCGCATCAGGTCGTCAGGGTCATCGCTCTCCTTGCTGGGGGTAATCAGCCCCCGGCGCGCGGCAATGTTGATCATCAGTGTGCCGATCAGTACGCCCGAGACGATCCCGACCGTGGCGAGCCCCAGCGCCAGATCGGCGCCTTCTTCAAAGCCCAGGTCGGCAAAGGTGTCGGCCATGCCTGCCGCCGTACCGTGGCCGCCTTCAAAGCCGATCTCGATCAGTGCGCCTACCATCGGGTTCATGTTGAACAGCGGTGCCAGTACCAGTAATGCCAGAGTAAGCCCCACCACATACTGCCCCCAGGCCATGGTCTGGCCTACCACCACCTGTGGGCCCGCGCGCATCCAGATCGTCTTGAGGCCGGGAATGGCTTTACCGATAAACAGCGCGGCAAATACCACGTTGATCAAGAGCCCGGGAAGCGCCGACCAGCTCTCCTGCACGTAGGCAGGAAACAGGCCAGGGCTATCTTCAAACAGGGTAGGTATCAGACGGCCGATGACATCCGGCCCCAGCAGTAAAAGAATCAGCCCGGCAATCACCGAGCTTGGCATGAACAGCTTGCGCAGCCAGGCAAGTTTCAGGCGCAGCGCGTTACTGACCACCAGGGCCAGCGCGATGATTACCAGCGCTATAAAGAGTTCGCCAACCGTCATGGTCATTACATCGCTCCCTAATGAATGCCGGGGCCATAAGCCTGGCAAGACCGTTAAATGACTTGGTTGGTCTAAATCTAGCGTCTAATGCTTGAAATGGCGAAAAGTTTACTTCACCCCATCCAATAAAGGCTAAGAAAAGCAAAGCCATAGCCAATGGCGCCGCCGGCGATGACATCGCTGATGTAGTGCAGGCCAAGGCCCACGCGGGAGATGGCAATCAGCAGCGCCAAGGGCAGCACGATAGGCAGCAGCCATGGCGTATGGGCGGCCACCAGTACGCTGAACAGCACGGCATGCATGGTGTGCCCGCTTGGGAAGCTATAGCGGTCGCGGGCCGGTTCGCCGCAGTGCACGCCGCCGAGATAAGTGATGAATGGCCGCTCGCGGCACAGGCGCGTCTTGATCAACCGGTACACCACCATGGCCAGTAGCGCGATGCCGGCATACTGCAGCATGTGCCAGCTACCGTTGGGCTGCAGCCAGGGCTGGGCGGCGATCAGCAGCACCCACACCGGCCAGTCGCCCATACGGCTGGCGGTCTGAAGCGCGATCCGCCAGGGGCGGAACAGGTTCAGCCGGGTAACGCGCTGGCAAAGCTGCCACTCCCAGAGATCAAGACGATCGAACACGACAAGCGGGCGTGGGCGCATGGTAAGCCTCCTGGGCCTGGTGAAGGTACTGCAGGAACTGGTCGGCAATACCTGTCCAGCTCTGCTCAAGCGCCCGCAGACGCGCAACACGGCCAAGCCTTGCGTAGTCGGCCGGGTGCTGGCATAGCTCAACGGCTGCCTGCTGAAAGGCCTCACTGTCTTCCGGTGCCACGGTAATGCCGTTCTGACCGCTTTCGATCAGCTCGGCGCTGGCCGCATGGCGGTAAGCCACCACTGCCAGGCCGCTCGCCATGGCCTCGGCGACCACGTTGCCCCAGGTTTCAGAAAGCGAAGGGAAGATAAACAGGTCGGCGCTGGCGTAGTAGCGGGCAAGGTCTTCCCTTTCCACGAAACCGGTGAAGTGCGCCTCGGGAAGCGCCTTCGCAAGCTGCGCGCGGGCCGGGCCGTCGCCCACGATCACCTGGGCCATATCCGGGCGCACCTCGCGCATGGCCTGCAGGGTTTCCTGCAGCAGCGTCAGGTTTTTCTCGAGTGCCAGGCGGCCCACGTAAAGGGCTACCGGCTGATGGAGGCTCACCCCCCACTGCTGGCGCAAGGCCATATCGCGGTGGGCCGGTGAGAAGCGTTCGCCCTCGATCCCCCGTGCCATGACATGGACATCGTGGATACCCTGCTCCCGCAGGGCCTGGGCCTGAAGGCGGGTGGGCACCAGCGTCATCTCGCAGCCGTTATGAAAGTAGCGCAGATAGCGCCGCGTGGCCGAGGCCAGCCAAGGCACGCCATAGTCGTGGCAGTAGTGGTCAAAATTGGTATGCCAGCCAGCCACCAGGGGAATGTTCAACTGACGAGCGGCCTGGCGCGCCGCCCAGCCGAGCGGGCCTTGGGTGGCCAGGTACACCACGCTTGGGCGGTGCTCGCGCCAGAAGCGCTTAAGGGTAGAGGGGCGCGTCAAACCGACCTGAACATCCTTATAGCCCGGCATGGCGCAGCAATTGACCTGCAGCTCCTGCTCCACGTTGGCCGCCGGCGCCGTGACGCGTGGTCGGGGACGAATCACGTCCACGCAGACACCTTGGCGAAAGAGCTCCTGATGCAATCGGCTCAACGTATGCGCCACCCCGTTAATCTCCGGTGCCCATGTTTCGCTAACAATGCAAAGCCGCATAAGCGATCCGTCCCTTGCTCACATTTTGATTCAGTGTGGCCAGAGACGGTGACACTGCCAAGTCAGGCGAGTGACCAAGTGATGACAAAAGGACAAGGAATACTTAGTTTCCCCCCTGTTTTCCTATTAGCATTTTCTTATTAAGTGCATGCGGCTTTTCTGTGAAAGTTTAAATAATTCTTTCAAGTTATTAATTAATAAAACGTTAAGCGAACTGAAATATATCCCCTCTAATATTCGCAGCGTCGAGGCAGGCCATGACGTGGTCTCTGCCGGACTAAACATGAACGCCTAAAAAAATTAATTATTTTTATTTCGAAGGGATCAGACATGTTCAAGAAGACGACACTGGCGCTGGGTATTTGCGGCTTGTTGGGTGCCAGCGCCGCTCAGGCGGCCATGGTATACGACCAGGATGGCACCACGCTGGATATCTATGGCCGTATTGCCATGGGGTTTGATGGCGGTGGCGCTAAAAACGGTGTCGATAACGGCGAAGAGTTCCGCAACTTCGGTTCACGCCTGCGCTTCACGGCCGGCCACCAGATCACCCCTGACCTGCGTGCCTTTGCCCGCGTAGAGTGGCGCTTCCAAGGCGATGAGCGCAGCCGCCCGGGCTTTGATGAAGTGCGCAACAGCTACCTGGGTCTGGAAAGTGAGCAGTTCGGTACGTTCATGGCGGGTAACTACAACAGTTTCTACGACAACTACATCATGACGCCGTTCGACGTCTACGTTGAGCGCGGCTATGAGTTTGCCGGTGGCGGCGTACAGGCCCGTGGTGACTCACTGGGCTACAAGACGCCGGAACTGAACGGTTTCCAGGCCGTCATTTCGGCCAAGCACTTCTCCGAGCGCGGCCTGACAGAAGCAGATCAAACCGATGAAGGCAGCGTCATCGCCACTCAAGGCGGCCTTGTCTACTCCACCGGCCCGGCCCGTCTGGCCATTGGTTATGTTGAAGATACCCTGCGTGGCGGCGGCAACGGCAAGACGCGTTATGGCGCGACCGGCGCGTTTGAAGTCAACGACGCATTCGCGGCCCGCGTAGGTTACGAAACCCGTGGCGATAGCGACGTCTACGGTGGAGGTTTCGACAAGATCGGCGTAGGTGCCACCTACATCATCGATTCGTGGAAGCTGTATGCCGATTACTACAATATCGACCCGGACAACCGTGACGCCAGCCGCAACGCCTGGGCTGCCGGTGCGCTGTATAAGGTTTCCAGCAGCCTGGATACCTTTATCGAGCTGAATGACGCGGATCTGGACGCGATCAATAACTACGAAGACGATCTGTACTACGCGTTCGGCGCGCGTTACCACTTCTAGGCAGCGCCCAGGTTCCTTGGTAGTTGAAGACAGCAGTTAAAGACTTGTTCCGATCTTTGGTCGGTATGGCATGCGCCATACCGACTTTTTGGCGTTGCGCGATTAGCGTTCGTCGCGGCGGTTATCGATGGTCTTGCGGTAGTTATCGATAAACGGTTTTTCTGCCTTGTCGATACGGTCCATGCCGGCCACCACGCGGTGCCAGTAGGGATACTGCGGTGCCGGGCGCGTGGCGGCTTCGATACGCTCGATCTCTTCACCACTCAGCGCAAGCTCGGCGGCTGCCAGGTCGTCCTTCAGGTGCTCTTCGCTGCGCGCCCCCACGATCAGCGACGTCACGCCCGGGCGGTCCTTCAGCCAGGCAAGGCACGTGCGTGGAATGGACGTGTTGTGCGTCTCGGCAATCTCGGCCAGAAGCTCGATGATGTCGTAAGCGCGCTCCATGTCGTGGATATAGGGCTCGGGCCAGCCGTTGCCTTGGCGGGTACCTTCCGGGGCCTTCTGACCGCGGCGCACTTTGCCGTTGAACACGCCTTCTCCCAGCGGCCCCCAGACCAGCGTACCGATGTTCTGATCGATCGCCAGCGGCATCAGCTCGTACTCGGCCTCGCGGGACTCCGGGGTGTAGTAGATCTGCTGACTGATGGGCCCGGCCAGGTTATGCAGCTCGGCCTTGCCGATGGTCTTCATCATCTGCCAACCGGTAAAGTTGGACGTGCCGTAGTAGCGGATCTTGCCGCTTTGCACCAGGTGGTCCAGCGCGTAGAGCATCTCCTCGACCGGCGTGACGCCGTCCCAGTTGTGCATCTGGTACAGGTCGATATGGTCGGTGCCCAGGCGCTTCAAGCTTGCTTCACAGGCGTTGATCAGGTGGTAGCGCGAAAATCCGCTGTGGTTGGGGTTGTCGCCCAAGGGGCTGCGCGCCTTGGAGGCCAGAATGATGTCGTTACGCTTGTCGCCCAGCGCCTTGCCGACAATCTCCTCGGACTCGCCCATGGAGTAGAGATCGGCGGTATCGATCAGGTTGACGCCGGCATCGATGGCCATGTCGATCTGGCGCCGTGCGCCTTCTACATCGACGCTGGCCGCCTTCTCGAAACCGCCGCTGCCGCCAAACGGCACGGTACCCAGCACGATTTCAGATACCAGCAGCCCTGAATTGCCTAGAGGACGATATTTCATTTCGATAGCTTCCCTGTTGATCGAACGTGGCGTTAATCTAAAGTCTTAGATTGCGTATGCCTCTAAGCCTAGAAACTCAGCGCTGTATGTCAAAAAAACAGGCGCAGTGGTTTGCTCGGGGGCAAGAGCAGGCTAACGTGGTTAATCAAACCTTATAAAAGGAATTCTGCTGATGCGCGTTACCCCCCATGCCCTTGCGCTAGGCGTCGCGCTTGGGCTGTTCGGCTCCTCGGCCACGGCCGCTCCCTATACGCTGACCCTCTTCCACACCAACGACCTGCACGGGCGCACCGACAGCTACCCACAGCTGATCAGCGCGCTGGCGGATGCGCGCGAACGCTTCGGCGACGGCCTGCTGCTGGATGCCGGGGATATCTTTTCGGGCACGCTCTATTTCAACGAGTACCGGGGGCAGGACGCCGTCGAATTCATGAACCTGATGGGCTATGACGCCTTCGTACCCGGCAATCACGAGTTCGACCTGAACGAACCCGAGCAGGGCCACCAGGCGCTGGTGGCCCTGTTCGAGGCGGCGGACTTTCCCATTCTGGGCGCGAACCTGGACTTCTCTGCCGCCCCCGAATTTGGTGAGCTGCTGGGTGATTCGATCAACGGCGAGCCTGAACTTAAACCCCAGCCGGGCCATCTGTACGATGGCATCGTCGTCGAGCAGGACGGCGAGCGCATCGGTATCTTCGGGCTGAGCACGCAATCAAGCGACACCGTCTCAAGCCCCGGCAACGTCACCATCGGCGACTACCGCGAAGCGGCTGAAGCGATGGTGGCAGCGTTCGAAGCCCAAGGGGTGAACAAGATCGTCGCACTGACGCATCTGGGTTACGACAGCGACCCGGCGGTGGGTAACGACGTACTGCTTGCCCAGCACGTGGAAGGTATCGACGTCATCATCGGCGGGCACAGCCATACGCGCCTGGCATCGCCGGTGATCATGGCCGAAAACGACCTGGGCGAGGCCAAGGCGCCCACCGTGATCGGCCAGGCGAACGAGTACGGCAAGTATCTCGGCGTGATGCAGGTCACCTTCGATGACGACGGCGTGGTGACGGACGCCACGGGTGAGCTGCTCGCCACCGAGGACTTCGAACCCGACGCCCAGGCGGCCGCGATGCTCGCGCCTTACACCGCGCGCATCGAAGAAGTACGCGATACCCAAGTGGGTGTCCACCTGGTACAGGCGCTTCCCAACCCGCGCCACGGCAAGGGGGATGAAACGAGCGTACGCGCCGATGAAACCGCCCTTGGCAACCTGATTGCCGATGGCCAGCTGGCCGCCGCCCGCCGAGTGAACCCGGAGACGGTACTGGCGCTGCAAAACGGCGGCGGCATTCGTGAGCCGGTGGCGGCGGGAGAGGTCACCGTGGGCGAGCTGATCGCCGTACAGCCTTTCGGCAATCGGTTGACGCTGATGGACGTGACCGGCGCGGAGCTTCTGGAAACCTTCGAGATCGCGCTCGCCAATGCTCCGGAAGAGAGCGGCGCCTTCTTGCAGATTTCTCGCGGCACCGAGGTTGAGTATGACAGCCGCCAGCCCCCTGGCGAGCGCGTGGTGAGCCTGAAAGTGACTGAAAATGGCGAGCTGCAGGCCATTGACCCGGCGCGCACCTATACCATCGCCACCAACAACTTCACCGCCGCCGGCGGCGATAGCCACGCAGCGCTCGAGGCCGCCCATGATGACGACCGCAGCCATATCGTCGGCAATACCGACTGGGAGATGCTGCGCGACTACCTGGTCTCGTCAGGCGAGGTGGCGTATCAGGTGGAAGGGCGCCTCAAGGATATCGCCCGCCCGTAGGCGGGCAAGGCGCTAACCCGTGCGTTGACCGGTGTCGCTGTTGAAAGGATGAAGCGCTTCGCGGGTAACATAAAAGCGCAGCGTTTCGCCTTCATTGACCGGCGGCTGACCGCTGACCCGAATCACCGTGGGCTGCTCGCTCTCGGCAAGGCGTACGTAGAGATGGCTCTCGGCCCCGGCAGCCTCGAAAAGCTCGAGCGTTGATTCGACCACCAGGTGCGGGGTCTCGGGAGGTGACAGGCGCATGTCATCCGGGCGAATGCCGACGATATCGGTCTCGGGTGGCAAATCCACCAGCAGCTCTCGTGCACCGCGGCTCGAGAGGTACTCGATGGGCACCATGTTCATCGCCGGGGAGCCGATAAAGCCTGCCACGAACATCGACGCCGGGCGGGCGTAAATCTCCATGGGCGTGCCCACCTGCTCGATCAAGCCGCCGTTCAACACCACCAGCCGGTCGCCCAGGGTCATGGCTTCCAGCTGATCGTGGGTGACGTAGAGGCTTGTGGTCTTGAGCCGCCGCTGGAGTTTTCGGATCTCCACGCGCATCTGCACGCGCAGCTTGGCATCCAGGTTGGAGAGCGGCTCATCGAACAGGAAAGCGGCGGGCTCGCGCACCAATGCCCGGCCCATGGCCACGCGCTGGCGCTGGCCGCCGGAAAGATTGCGCGGCTTGCGCGAAAGAAAATCCTCGATTTCGAGCATCTTGGCCGCTTTCTGTACGCGCTCTTCGATCACCGGCTTCTTGAAGCCGCGGTTTTTCAGCCCGTAGGCGAGGTTCTGGTACACCGTCATGTGCGGGTAGAGCGCGTAGTTCTGGAACACCATGGCGATATCGCGCTCGGCGGGTTCGAGCGTGTTGACCACCCGATCACCGATCTTCAGCGTGCCTTCGGAAATCGTCTCGAGCCCAGCCACCATGCGCAAGAGTGTGGATTTACCGCAGCCTGACGGGCCTACCAGCACCACGAACTCGCCGTCTTCAACCGCGAGATCCACACCTTTCACCGCCTGCACGTTGCCCGCGTAGGTCTTTCTAAGCCCTTCCAAGGTAATACTGGCCATCTTATTTCTCCGTCTCGGTCAGGCCTTTCACAAACAGTTTCTGCATGAACAGCACCACCAGCACCGGCGGCAGCATGGCAAGGGTCACCGTCGCCATGATCAAGTTCCAGGCCGGCACCCGGTCGGACGAGGCCATCAGGCGCTTGATGCCCAGCACGATGGTGTAGAAATCTTCATCGGTGGTGACCAGCAGCGGCCACAGGTACTGCACCCAGCCGTAGATGAACATGATCACGAACAGTGCGGCGATATTGGTGATCGATACCGGAAGCAGTATGTCCTTGAAGAACTTCATTGGTCCGGCGCCGTCCACCCGGCTGGCTTCCATCAGCTCTTCGGGTACGGTCATGAAGAACTGACGAAACAGAAACGTCGCGGTGGCCGAGGCGATCAGCGGAAGAGTGAGCCCGGCGTAGGAGTTCAGCATGCCCAGATTCGCCACCACGGCGTAGGTGGGGATGATGCGCACTTCCACCGGCAGCATCAGGGTGATGAAGATGATCCAGAACGCCAGCATGCGAAACGGAAAGCGAAAATAGACGATCGCGAAGGCCGAGAGAATCGAGATACTGATCTTGCCGATGGCAATCGTCAGCGCCATGATCAGCGAGTTGCCCAGCATCAGCCAGACCGGCGGCGTGCCGCCCACCTGCCAGCCGGCATTGAGCATCTGTCCGTAGGATTCGAGCAGGTTGTCGCCGGGCGTGAGCGGCAGCACGCCGCGCACGAAGGCGCTGGGTTCGTGGGTCGAGGCGATGAACGCCACGTACACCGGGAACGCCACGATCAGCACACCGGCAATCAGTACCAGGTGGGTGAGAATATTGAGAAAGGGTCTTCTTTCAACCATGTTCATGTCCTTAACGCACTAGTAGTTGACCCGGCGTTCCACGTAGCGGAACTGGATGAACGTTAGAATGATCACGATCCCCATCAGCATGACCGACTGCGCCGACGACGAGCCGATGTTCAGCCCCGCCACGCCGTCGGTGTAGACCTTGTAGACCAGCGTCATGGTGGCCTGGCCCGGCCCGCCACCGGTAGTGGCATCGATCACTCCGAAGGTGTCGAACATCACGTAGTTGATGTTGATGATCAGCAGAAAGAAGGTGGTGGGCGACAACAGCGGCAGCACGATGGTCCAGAAACGTTTGAACGGCGTGGCGCCGTCAATCGCGGCCGCCTCGATCAGTGAATGCGGCACCGACTGAAGCCCGGCCAGGAAGAACAGAAAGTTGTAGGAGATCTGCTTCCAGGCGGCGGCGATGGTGATCAGGATCATCGCCTGTGAGCCCGAGACGCGGTGGTTCCAGCTGATGCCGAACCAGTCGAGCAAATGCGGCAGGAGGCCGATGGTCGGGTTGAACAGAAACCACCACAGTACCCCGGCCACTACCGGCGCGACCGCGTATGGCCAGACCAGCAGCGTGGTATAGAACTTGGCGCTTTTGAGGACGCGGTTGACGCACACCGCCAGTAACAGCGCCATGCCCATGGAGAGCACCGTCACCGAGATGGCAAAAATGGCGGTGCGCCCCAGCGCGTTCAGGTAGCTGGGGTCGGCCAGAATGCGCGCGTAGTTTTCAAGGCCCACGAAGGTGGTCTTGAAGCCGAAGGCGTCGGTGCGCTCAAAGCTCGACTTGACCGCCTGACTCGCCGGCCAGATGAAGAACACCAGCGTGATGGCCAGCTGCGGGGCGAGCAGAAAGAAGGGGAGCCACCGGTTCTGGTAGGTGGAGCGTTTGGTCTGCATGTTACTTCCTGTCTTGCGGGCGCTTGATGCAACGTGATGGCCGCGGTTGGCCGCTGGAAAGCAAGCCATCCCATAGGCCCTGTTGACCCGGGCGTATGGGATGGCTTGGACAAGCCCCGGCACGAGGCCGGGACTTCATTACACGCAGCGAGAAGGGATCAGTTATTGGCCGATTCGAAGTCGCGCAGGATCTGGTTACCGCGGCGCGCCGCGTCATCCAGCGCCTGCTGGCCGCTCTTGGTGCCCGCCAGCACCGCCTGGAACTCCTCGTCCAGCACCATGCGCACCTGCGGGTAGTTGCCAAAACGCAGGCCCTTGGAGTTTGCCGTCGGCTCGTTCAGGTTGATCTGCTCGATGGCGATATCTGCACCCGGGTTCTCGTCGTAGTAACCCTGCTCCTGGCTCAGCTCATAAGCCGCGGTGGTGATCGGCAGGTAGCCGGTACCCTGGTGCCACTCGGCCTGCACTTCAGGCAGCGACAGGTACTCGAGGAACTCGGCAACGCCGGTGTACTCGTCGTCTTCATGGCCCGAGAGTACCCACAGGGTCGCGCCGCCGATGATCGAGTTCTGCGGGGCGCCCTCGATGTCATCGTAGTAAGGCAGCATGCCGAAACCGACCTCGAAGTCGGAGTTCGCCAGCACGTCGGCGCGCGAGGCTGAGGAGTTCATGTACATCGCGCAGTCGCCGGAGTAGAACGAAGGTGCTGCGTCCGGGCCATTGGCCGGGCCGCCATAGCTGTAGACACCGCTGTCGTTCCACTCTTTCAACTGATCCCAGAAGCGCGCCTGCACCTCGCCGTTGAATTCGAATTCGGTGTCCAGCCCGCCAAAGCCGTTTTCCTGGGTGCCGATGGGCTGATTGTGCAGCGCCGAGAAGTTCTCAAGGCCAATCCAGTTGGCGGCATAGGCCATGGTAAAGCCACACGACGCCGCGCCTTCATCGACGATCTGTTGACCCATCTCGCCCATCTCGGCCCAGGTGGTGGGCGGCGATTCAGGATCAAGACCGGCGGCCTCGAACGCCTCCTTGTTGTAGTACAGGATCGGCGTCGACGAGTTGAACGGCATGGAGAGCATGTTGCCGTCGGTATCGGTGTAGTAGCCGGTCACCACGGGCAGGTAGTCATCCGGGTCAAAGGTGTTGCCGTGCTCTTCCATCAGCTCGTAGACGGGGTAGATTGCACCGCGCGCCGCCATCATGGTGCCGGTGCCCACTTCGTAGATCTGCACGATGTGCGGCTGCTCGCCGGCGCGGAAGGCGGCAATGGTGTTGACCATGGTCTGTTCGTATTCGCCCCGATAGGAGGGCGTGACACGGTACTCGTCCTGGGAGGCGTTGAAGTCCTCGGCCAGGGCGCTCAAGCGCTCGCCAAGCTCGCCACCCATGGAGTGCCACCAGGTGATCTCGGTGGCGGCGTGGGCGGACAGGCTCAAGCTTGCCGCCGCGATACCGGCAGATAACGCGCGTAACGTGAAGCGGGACATATCGACTCCTTTTGAGCCCGGCATCGCCAGGCGGCACAGTGCGTTTGTTGAGGTTTTGGATGCACTGAACAGTAGTCAGTGTAGATGACATTTTGATGACCGCTAAGCAGGTGACGCCTCGCGCGTGTGCAACTTTGGCAGTAGGCGCACGGGGAAGCCGGTGATAGGGTGAGATGAAACGTATAACCAGCGAGAGCCTTATGAATGACGCCATTTCGTTATTGAGCAAACTGGTCGCCTTTGACACCACATCAAAAGGCTCGAACCTTGCGCTGATCGAGTTTGTCGAGGGGTATCTCGATGAGCACGGCGTCGCCTCGGAGCGGGTCATGAGCCCCTGCGGCACCAAGGCGAACCTGATCGCGCGTATCGGCCCCGACGCCCCGGGCGGAGTGATGCTCTCCGGGCATACCGACGTGGTGCCGGTCGAGGGTCAGCCCTGGTCGACGGACCCCTTCACCCTGGTCGAAGGCGACGACGGCAGACTCTATGGTCGTGGCACCTGCGACATGAAAGGCTTTATCGCCTGTGCGCTGGCCATGGTGCCCGAGTGGGTAAAGGCGCCGCTCGAACAGCCCCTCTACTTCGGATTTTCCTACGATGAAGAGATCGGCTGCGTGGGCGCGCCGGCGCTGATTCAGCGCTTTCATGATCACTACTCGACCACCGCGCACGTGATCGTCGGCGAACCCACCAGCATGCAGCCGGTGGTGGCGCAAAAGGGCGCAACCAACCTGCGCACCACGGTCACAGGCCGTGAGGCGCACAGCAGCCAGGTCAACCAGGGCACCTCCGCGATTCACGTGGCCGCCCGCCTGGTCACGTTCATCGAGGACACCATGGCGGAACTGGTCGACGAGGGCCGTGTGGACGAGGCCTTCAACGTGCCCCATACCAGCCTGCACGTGGGCCGTATCAAGGGCGGCACGGCGATCAACATCATGGCCCGGGAGTGCCAGTTCGAGTGGGAGATTCGCCACCTGCCTACCGACACCTTCGATGCCATCTACGCCCGTTTCGGCGCCTATTGCGATCGGCTCACCGGCGAACTCGAGGCGCGTGGCAAGACGGTGGATATCGCGACCGAGGCGTTGAACGTCACGGTGCCGGGGCTTGCCGACCGGGATAATGACAAGGTGCTCCGCCTGGCCAAGGATCACCTGCCCGGGCAGTGCTGCAACCACGCGGTGGCCTACGCCACCGAAGCGGGGCAGTTTCAGGGCCAGGGACTGCAGACCATCATTCTGGGCCCGGGCAGCATCGCCCAGGCGCACCAGCCGGATGAGTACATCGATAAAAGCGAGATTGAGGCGTGCCTGGACTTCATGACCCGGATGGGCCGCGCGCTGGACGTGCCGTTCGAGGAGTAGGGCAATTGAAACGATGCGGTGCGCCGCAAACAAGGACACCCGCCGGGGCGGGTGTCTTCAAATCGACTTGTACGCGCAAGGGGCTAGAGCGAGGAGCGCTCTTCGTACAGGTTGGCCTTGGCATCGCGCATGACGTCTTCGCAGGCCTGTTGATGGGCCAGTTGAGTCAATAGCTGCTGGGTCACTTCAAAGCCTTTACCAAGGCAGGTATCGACTTCCTCGCGGCTTACCTGAGGGGTCACATTACAGTTGATCTTGAGCGTCCGACCGACACCGTCCAGACGGTCGGCCATTGCGCGAAGCCGCCAGGCGACTCGCTCTTTCCAGTTAGCTGATTCTTCTGCGCCTTCGTTTACGCTAAACGTGCACTGCCATTCCGGTTTGTAGACCTTCATGAGAACCTCCGCTGCATTTGGAAAGAATAATGGGGTCGTGTTTCGTGCTCCGTTATCTGCCGTTCTGATAGGTTCTTGAGTGCGCTTATGTTCTTGAGTGCGCTAGGCGTCGATGTGCCGAGTGCTGTCCCAGGCGCCACCTTGCCAAGTACTATCTTACCAAGTACTACCTTTTAAATACTGCGCCAACCACTATACGCCTAACAACGTATGAATATCGAACTAAAAGCAGGTCTGCAGCAAGACGCCTCCCAGGTGATCGGTTAGTCTTATCCTAACCGGATTTATCGAGCCTAGATTATGACGTTGCAAGACACATCAAGTTGCCCGTGCGGGACGGGTCTATCCACGCCTCAATGCTGCGGGCGCTACCATCAGGGCGAGCCTGCGCCAACGCCTGAGGCCTTGATGCGCTCGCGCTACACAGCCTTTGCCCTGACACTGCACGACTACCTTCTGGCGACCTGGCACATCAGTACGCGTCCGGCCGCGCTATCACCCGATCCTGAAACCCAGTGGAAAGGTTTATCAATTATCAAAAGTGGCCCTGATGCCACCAAGGCATCTTCTCAAGCAGAGGGCGGTTTTGTGCATTTTCGTGCCTATTTCAAGGAGCGCGAGCGCTGGCACATGCTGGAGGAGAACTCGCGCTTTGTGCATGAAAGCGGCCGCTGGTGGTACGTGGATGGAACGCCTGCCGTGGTGCGCCTCAAACCGCGCCGCAACGACCCATGCTTTTGTGGTAGCGGGCGCAAATTAAAGCTATGTTGCAACGAGTAGCTATGCGTTACTAATAAAAATGAGGGTCAGGGGGCATGACGTATAGTGGCAGGGGCGCGTGGCGTTACTTGAGAATAGGGGTAGTAAGCGGATTACTGTTAATTGCCGGTTGGGCCGTTGCCAGCGATAGCTTTCCACAAAAAGAAATTACCGTCGTGATTCCCTATGTGGCTGGGGGGCCGACTGATGTGCTGTTGCGTGATATTTTCCGAGCAGCGCAACCTTATCTGGGGCAGCCCGTGTCAGTGGAGTACATGCCGGGCAGTGGTGCCGTCCGCGGCGCGCACTACGTCAAGGAGGCCGCCTCGGATGGCTATACGCTGCTGGTGAGCCACCAGGCGCTTGATCTTGCCTATCTGGCCGGGCAGGCGTCCTTTTATCATGCCCACTTTGCTCCCGTTTCAATGCTGATCCGCACGGTCAGCATACCTACTACCTATGCCGGGCACAGTGCTCAAAAAGCCAGCGATATCGCAGCGCTGGTAAGTCAACGGGCAAGACCGCTCGCCTTTGGCATTACCCACAACTCCAACGATCATTTCTTCTGGCTACAGTTTTTCGAGCAAAGCGGTATTTCACCTGCCGATGTACTGATGGTGTACTTTCCCGACATGACCTCTCAGGTGGAGGCCTTGCTCGCCCGCGAAATCGACTTTGCCATGCTGGACATGCCGTCGTCAGGCCAGCTGTATACGTCGCATGCCCTGACGGCCCTGGGAGTGGCAAGCAGCGAGCGCCTGCCAGGGTTGCCGCATGTCGAGACCCTGCGTGAGCAGGGAATCGACCTGGTGAATACGACCGATCGCGGTATTCTTGCCCCGAAAGATACGCCGCCGGAACGCCTGGCCATACTGGCCAGTGCACTGGCGCAAGCGATTAACGATACGCAGCTACGCTACCGCCTGGCCTACGATTACGGCTCGCTGATCGATTACCGGCCGCTGGCGGCGTATAGCAATTATATGGATGAGCAGTTTCATGTGCTGGTGCCGCTGGCCGAACAAGTACACTTCAAACGCTGATCTGGTGTAAACCTCCCAGGTTTCAAGAGACGCCGACCATGCCGATTAATACGCGTAATCTAGCGCTCGAAACTCTATTGCTGATGATACTGGCAACGCTTGTGTGCATGGGAGCGGTAGGTCTGATCATTGGTGTCAGCGTACCAGCCAGTCCTTTCTTTGCCACACTGGTGCCGGATGGTGCGCTGGTGGTGCTGCTGGTCGGTGTCGGGTTGCTGGCAGCCTTGCAGAAGTGGAACAGGGCGCGGCTCATTTGCGCCTGCGCGCTGCTGCTGGTAGTGGTTTATACCGTCGTGCATAACGCCCTGGCAGGTGGGGCGGAGGGCTCGTGGCTGACCGGAGGCCGGCGCGTTACCAGCCTTGCCGGGGCATTTCTTGCGCTGATTGGGGCATGCCTGCTGGTAGGGCTTTCCACGTCCTGGCGGCGTTGGCTGTGGGTGAGCGCAGGCATCTGCTTGTGGGGGCTGTCGCTGCTGGTCATTGCTCAGCTGTGGAAGGGGCCAGGCGCCAGTTCGCCGCTGTTTTCCTCGTCACCGATGGTGGCGCTGGTATTTGCCTGGCTTTCCGGAACCGCCATGCTGATCATCGGCGCTCGCCGCACGCCGCAACGCTTGAATCCAGGGCGGGTTACGGTGGCGGCCTCGCTTTGGGGCGTCATTATCAGCTGTTTTATCTGGCTACTGCTCAATAGCTACCAGCAGGCGGCAACCCAGCAGCAGGCAGCGTATCTTCTGGATAACGTACAGCTGAAAATCGAACAGGCGATCCAGACCCGCCTGCGCCTCATGCAGCGTATGGCCGAGCGCCTGAACGCCATGGGGCCACGCTGGGATGAGGCATTGCTGGAAAACGATGCGCAAAACTATCTGCGTGATACACCCAGCATCGGCGCCATCGCGCTGGTCGACGAGGAGCAGTTGACCTGGAGCTGGGGGGTAAGCCGCTCGGCGGAAAGAGAAGCCTGGCTGCGCCAGCGTCTGGAAGATGAGTTCACCCGCACCTGGATGCAGATCCCTCTGGACCGTCCGCGGTTATTGATGGCGGATGGCAGTCAGCCTCGTGAAGCGCTGTTCATCATCCCCGTGCCTGCCAACGGCCACTATCTGCTGGCCAGCTTTGACCTTGCCACCATGCTCGAAAACGAGCTGCGCCTTGAGGTAGGGCCCTTCCAGGTCCGGATCAACCGCGACGAAACATCGCTTGTCAGGCTTCACCCGGCAGGGTTTTCCGCCGACTTGATGGAAACCCCTGAACTTGCGCTGGCGTCACGCTATATCGGCCTGCCTGGTGGCATCAACATGGAGCTATATGCCTACCCGGGTAGCCATCACAACTGGTACCAGCTTAACCTGCTGCCGTTTGCCATCGCGCTTGGCAGCCTTTTGCTGAGCGGTTTGCTGGCGTTCAGCCTGGGCGTGGTGAGCGTGAGTGTACTGCGCGCCCGCGAGCTTGCTCAGACGCGTCGCTCGCTCGAAGACCAGCAGATGGTGCAGCGCATGATTGCTCAGGAGCAGCCGCTTGGCGAGATACTCGAAAGCCTGTGCCTCATGCTCGAGCGCGAGCTGCCCCACGCCATCTGTTCGGTCATGCTGGTGAATGATGAAGGCACGCATCTTGAGTTTGCGGCGGGCAACCGCCTGCCTGCCGCTTACCGTAACGCCATTTCGCGCATCTTGATCAGCGCCAACAACGGTGCCTGTGGCAGCGCCGCCTTCCAGGGGGCCGCGGTAATCTGCGCCAATATCGCCGAAGATGAGCGCTGGCGCGGTTACCACGGCGTCGCTCGGCAGGCAGGGTTGGCCTCCTGCTGGTCAAGCCCGGTGTTTGGTGGCGAGGGGCAGCTGGTGGGCACGGTGGCGGTCTATTATTCGCGCCCCAGTACGCCAAGCGGCGCCGATACCGAGCAGATCGAGAAAGCCACCGGGCTAATGGCGCTGGCCGTCGAGCGTTTTCAGGTGCGGCGCTCGCTGGAAGAGAGCGAGCAGCGTTACCGGTCGCTGTTTACCCATCACCCCGATGCGGTATTCACCCTGGATGAAAAGAGCTGCTTTGTGACGGCCAACGCCACCTGTGCCGCGCTTACCGGTTACTCGGTCGACGAGATCCTCGGCAAGCCATTTACCTTCTTTATCGCCGAGCAGGACGTGATGCGTGTTCAGGCGTATATCGAGACGGCCATGCGCGGCGGCATCGACCGCTACGAGCTGACCCTCAAGGACCGCGCCGGGCATCTGCACCTGCTGGATATCATTCACCTGCCGATGATGGTCAATGACACGGTCAAGGGCGTGCACGCCATCGCCCAGGAAGTCACCGCCGCCCGCGAGCAGGACTCGCGCCTGCGCACCCTGGAGCGCAGCGTGGAGGCCAGTGTCAACGGCATCCTGATTGCCGATGCCGAGCAGCCCGACCTGCCGATTATCTACGCCAACAAGGCGTGTACCCTGATGACCGGCTATAGCCAGGAAGAGATCCTTGGCAAGAACTGCCGGTTCCTGCAGGGGCCTGAGAGCGAACCGGAGGTCGTCCAGCGGATTCGCCACGCTATTCACGCCCAGCGTGAGGTCAACGTGACGATCTGCAACTACCGCAAGGACGGCACGCCGTTCTGGAATGATCTGTACATTGCCCCGGTACGCGATCATGACGGCCGGGTGACTCACTATGTAGGCGTGCAGCACGATATCACCGAGCATAAGGCGTATGAGGCGCAGCTGGCCTACCACGCCTCCCACGATGACCTGACCCGCCTGCCCAATCGCATGTTCTTCGAAGATGCTCTGCTCAAGCAGTTCGTAACGCTTGGCCAGCGCAAGAAGCGCATGGCCGTGCTGTTCGTGGATCTGGACGATTTCAAGCCGATCAACGACAACCTGGGCCATGCGGTGGGCGATCAGGTGCTGGTGGAAGTGGCCCGCCGGCTGGTCAACGTGGTAGGGCCCGAGGACACCGTGGCGCGCATGGGCGGCGACGAGTTCGTGATTCTCCAGGCCGGCATCGACCACGATGCTGAAGTGATCGACCTGGTGGAGCGGCTTCTGCCTACGCTTGCCCGCCCTTATCGTATCGACCCTCACGAGCTCTACCTGACGGCGAGTATCGGCATCGCGATCAGCCAGGAAGATACCCTGCAGCCGCAGATGCTGATCCAGCAGGCCGACATGGCCATGTACAAGGCCAAGCAGCAGGGGCGTAACGCCTACGAATGGTTTACCCATGCGTTTACCGATACGGTGAGCGAGCGCATGGTACTGCGCAACGACCTTCAGGAAGCCATCGAACGCGAAGAGTTTGCGCTGCACTACCAGCCACTGATCAACCGCGAAGGCCAGCTTTCCGGGGTGGAAGCGCTGCTGCGCTGGGAGCACCCGGAGAAAGGCTTCATTTCCCCGGCGCGCTTTATTCCTCTGGCCGAAACCACCGGTCAGATCATCCCGATCAGCGAGTGGGTACTCAGGCGCGCCTGCCTGGATATGCAACTGCTGGCCCAGAAAGGGTTGGGCGTTATTCGGGTGGCGGTGAACCTGTCGCCCCTGCAGTTCCAGCGCTCAAGCTTTCTGGCCACGCTGCGCCAGACCCTGCTGACTACCGGCCTGCCCGCCGGGCAGTTGAGTCTGGAGCTGACCGAAGGCATTCTGATGGACAACGCCGAAGATGCCATCGATACGCTTCACGCGCTGCGCAGCATGAACGTTGGCGTCTCCATCGATGACTTCGGTACGGGCTACTCGAGTCTCAGTTACCTCAAGCACCTGCCCATCAGCACGGTGAAGATCGATCGCAGTTTCATCAAGGAGCTGACTCACAGCGAGGATGACTCGGCCATCGTTCAGGGCATTATCTCCATGGCCCACCACCTGGGGCTTGAGGTGGTGGCCGAAGGCGTGGAAACCGAAGAGCAGCACCAGCGCCTGCTTGCCTACCAGTGCGATATCTTCCAGGGCTACGTGCTGGCCAGGCCGATGCCGCTGGAAGCGCTGGAGGCATTCGTTGGCAATCTATCTCAAAACTGATCCCGTCAAGGAGCAGGGATGTCGTCATCTTCACCAAGCCCCTGGTATGTCTACCTGTTGGAGTGCCAGCGCGGCACCTACGTGGGCATCACCAATGACATTGTCAGGCGCTATCGCGCCCACTGTACGGGTAAAGGGGCACGCTACACCCGAGCCAACCCGCCGGTGGCGCTGCTGGGCGCCCAGCCGTTTGCCGACCGCGCCGAGGCCAGCCGGGCGGAGTATCGGCTAAAACAGCAGACCCCCACTCAGAAACGTCGCTGGGCGACGGGGTGGCCGCCTCCGCTTGACGTGGATTAACATAGCGTGAATTAACCTGCAGGGAGCCTGTATGCTGACGTTTTTCTCCGAAGATAGCCGCTTGCGCCGGGCGCGTACCGAGCTTCACGACGGCGCGCTGGTCAGCCCCTTCGAGTGCCCCGAGCGCATCGACCTGGTGCTCCGGCATATTCGACAGGCCGGGTTTGAAGTGCGTACCCCGGAGGCCTACGGGCTGGGGCCGGTGCATGCCGTTCACGATGCGGATTACGTCAGTTTCCTGGAGACCTGCTGGCCTTCGTGGCAAGCGGCTGGCCACGAAGGCGAGGCGATTCCCAATATCTGGCCGGCCCGCTCGATGCGTAGCGACCACGTTCCGCGCTCGGTCAGCGGTAAGCTTGGCTACTATGCGCTGGGGGCGGACACCTCCCTTTGCGAAGGCACGTTCAGCGCCGCCATGGGCAGCAAGGACGCCGCACTCGGTGCGGTTGCCCATACCCTCCACACCCAGGCGCCGAGCTTTGCCCTTTGCCGCCCGCCGGGCCATCACGCCGCGTCGGACCAGTTTGGCGGCTACTGCTTTTTCAATAACGCCGCCATCGCCGCGCAGTACGCCCTCGATGCCGGCAAGCGCCGTGTCGCGGTGCTGGATGTGGACTTTCACCACGGCAACGGCACCCAGGAGATTTTCTACACCCGTAATGATGTGCTGTTTGCCTCGCTGCACGGCGACCCGGAAGTGACTTTCCCCTATTACCTGGGGTACGCCGACGAAACCGGCGCGGGGGAAGGGCAGGGGTACAACCTCAACTTTCCTCTGCCCCCGGGCACCAGCGTCGCTGCCTGGATGCAGGCGCTGGAGCAGGCCCTGGCGGCCATTCAAGCCCAGGAGTGCGAGCTTCTGATCGTCTCGCTGGGAGTGGATATCTTCGAAGACGACCCCATCAGCGCGTTCACCTTCAAGAGTGCGGACTTCATCGCGCTGGGCGAGCGGCTGGCCCAGGCGGGCCTGCCCACCACCTTTTTGATGGAAGGGGGCTATGCGGTAGAGGAAATAGGTGTCAACGTAGTCAATGTATTACAGGGTTTTGAGCGGGAAAGCCCGCAGGATAGATGACAGCCGCCCGTTATTCGGGCAGGCTAATGCCCCACTTAACGGGCAGGGAGCGCAGGCGTGGCAGTTTACGGCGGTATTCAGGCACATGAATTGGAGCGTTGGCTTTACGCCTTGACCAACGCGGCCTACGACCGGCGCTGCCCGCTTTCCAAGGTGCACGGCGGCAATGCGCGTGCACGGACTGCCCGTCAGGACCTGCTCTATCTGGCCCACGGTTTTCGTGCCGGCGAGCGTAGCCGAGAAGCGGTGGCCGATGGCCTGGGCCGCTGGTGTCAGCGCTATCTGACCGAGGCCGAGTGGTACGTGCTGGTCGGCGGTGGGCCAAAAATCGGCACCCGAGACCGGCCTGCTACGGCGGTGGAATCCGTGCAAAAAGAACCGGATCAAGCACTTGAGATATTGATGCAGCACCGCGTGGGCTAGACCCTGGTGCCAGGCACTTCTGGAAAGCTGGCAGCGCCGGGTAGCGCCCTGATACAATGGATAAATGAACAGTGCTCCCGCCGTTGTTACCGCCTCCTTGGATGATCCCTTCTACTACCTGACGAACTTCCGTTTCGTGCTGGCCTGGGTAGGCGAACGCCATGCCGATCTGTTGAATCCATCCGAACGCGACTTTCTGACCCGTTTCGATGCGCTCCCCCGCGCCTCCCAGGCGCTGCTGGTGCGCATGGTGATGCGCAAGGGCGAGCTGTTTCGCCTCTCCAGGCTTACCTACACTGAAATAGGCGATACCGCCGCGGCCTTGGCGCCGCTTATCGCGCTTGGCTGGGTAGATGATGCCCCGGAGATCAACGTGCAGGCGCTTTTCAAGCAGCTGCGTCTGGCCGAACTTCGTCAGGCCTTGAAAGAGCCTATCCGCGCGGCCGGGCTTGGCGCTTCAACCGGCAAGGCGGTGCTCGAAGCTTCTCTGGCTACCGAGCTTGATGATGTAAAACCGCTTGAGGCGTGGTGGCCACAGGCGCCGGATGGGATCGTCCGCCTTGACGTCATGGCGCTTTGCGACCGCCTGCGGCTGATGTTCTTTGGCAACCTGCGCCAGGACTGGGCGGAGTTTGTGCTCACCGAGCTTGGCCTGCAGCGCTTTGACAACGTTGCCTTCACCGACGCCTCGCGCGCCTTTCACCGACGTGACGAAGTAGACGCCTACCTCGCCCTGCACCAACTGCGCACGCGCCTGGAGGAAGGCGAGACAGTCGAGTCGTTGAGCCTTGAAGTGCCGCCCGTCCCGGATAACCCCTGGCTTGCCACGCGCCGTGCCCGGCTCTTGCTGCATCTAGGTCGGGAGGCCGAGCGCAGCGGACATCTTGAGCAGGCGCTTGCCTGTTACGCCGAGGCGGCCAGCAGCGAGGCTCGCGTTCGCCAGCTGCGCGTGCTGGAGCGTTTGGGCCGCTACAGTGAGGCGTTCGCGCTTGCCACGCGCGCTCACGCAAGCGCCCCCAATGAAACCGAAGCCCAGGCGCTCGCCCGGTTGATTCCAAGGCTGCAGCGCAAGCTGAAAATGGCGATCGAACCTGCCGTGGCCGAACCTGCCTACCCGCGCTGGGATCTCGTGCTTCCCGGCCCACAGCCCGTCGAGCGCGGTGTGGCGCTGCACGTTGGCAAACCCGAGGCCCCGGTTTACTACAGCGAAAACACCCTGATTACCGGGCTTTTCGGGCTGCTCTGCTGGCCGGCGATCTTTGCCCCGCTGCCCGGTGCGTTCTTTCACCCGTTTCACAGCGGCCCGGCGGATCTTTACCGTGACGACTTCGTTGCCCGCCGGCGCGCGCTGTTCGATGAGTGCCTGGCGCAGCTGGAAAGCGGACGCTACCGGCAGGTGATTTACGCAACCTGGCAGGCCAAGCACGGCCTGACATCCCCCTTCGTGCACTGGCCGCTGCTGGACGAAACGCTGCTGGCGCTGGCCCTTGAGTGCATTCCCGCGGCGCATCTGCGCGCCTGCTTTGAACGGCTGTTGAAGGACCTGAAAGCCAACCGCGCGGGCCTGCCGGATCTGATCCAGTTCTTTCCAGATGCGCCGCCCGGCGAGCCGCGCTATCAGTTGATCGAGGTCAAAGGCCCCGGCGACCGGCTTCAGGATAACCAGCGCCGCTGGCTGACCTTCTTTCATCAGCACGATATCCCGGTGGCGGTGTGCTACGTACGCTGGCGGGAAGCGTCAGAAACGCCATGAGCGAGCAGGCAAGTTACCGGGTAGCGGTACGCGCGCTGTGCGACTTCACCGCCCGGGAAGGCGACCTGGACCACCGCTTTACACCGTCGCCCAGCGCCCAGGAAGGGATTGCTGGGCATACGTTGGTCGCCAGCCGCCGCGGGGCGGAGTACGTGGCTGAAATGCCGCTATCCGGCACTTATAAAAGTCTCACCGTATCCGGGCGCGCCGATGGCTTTGATCCTGCGGAATGTCGTCTGGAAGAGGTCAAGACCTATCGCGGCAATCTCGAGCGCATGGCCGACAACCAGCGGGCCCTGCACTGGGCGCAGGTAAAGATCTACGGCGCGCTGCTGTGCCAGGCGCGTGGCCTCGATGAGGTCACGCTGACGCTGGTGTACCTGGATATCGCCACCGAAAAAGAGACCCTGCTCAGCCAGAAGGCGAGTGCCGCCGAGCTCGAGACGTTCTTTATCACCCAGTGCGAGCGCTTTATTGCCTGGGCCGAGCAGGAGGCCGCGCACCGAGCCGCGCGGGATGCAGCGCTTGGCGCGCTTGCCTTTCCCCACTCGGCGTTTCGCCCCGGCCAGCGTGAGCTTGCCGAGGACGTGTACCGCGCTGCCAGCACCGGGCGCTGCCTGCTGGCCCAGGCACCCACCGGTATCGGCAAGACGCTGGGGACGCTGTTTCCCATGCTCACCGCCATGCCTCGCCAGCGCCTGGACCGTATTGCCTTTCTGACCATGAAGACCCCGGGGCGGCGCCTGGCGCTGGACGCCCTGGCGCAGCTGCGCCCGGATAAGCAGGATGCCGCAACGGCTGAGGGCGAGGCGCCCCGGGTACTCGAACTGGTCGCGCGCGACAAGGCCTGCGAATATCCGGGAACCGCCTGTCATGGCGATGCCTGTCCGCTGGCGGCGGGCTTCTACGACCGCCTGCCCGCCGCGCGCCAGGCCGCCGTGGCACAAGGCTGGTGGGACCGCGAAGCGCTGCGTGACATCGCCCTTGCCCACAACGTTTGCCCCTACTACCTGGGCCAGGAGCTGGCGCGCTGGGCGGATGTGGTGGTGGGTGACGTGAACCACTGGTTTGATCGCCACGCGCTGCTTCACGGCCTGGCCCAGGCCGACGAGTGGCGCGTGGGACTATTGGTGGATGAAGCGCATAATCTGGTCGAGCGCGCCCGGGGCATGTACAGCGCCGAGAGCGACCAGCAACGCTTCAACCGCGTGCGGCGCAGCGCTCCGAAAGCGCTCAGCCGACCCTTGGGCAGCCTGGCCCGGCAGTGGCAGGCGCTAGGCAAGGAGAGTGAAGCCGACTACTGCCTGCGCGAGTCCCTGCCCGAAAAGTGGCTGGGCGCGCTGCAAAACGCCGCGGCCACGATCACCAACCACCTGGGGGAGCACCCGGAAGACATCACCCTCGAGCTTCAGGAGCTTTTATTCGAGGCGCTGGCGTTCTGCCGCCTGGCGGAGAGTTTTGGCGATCATTCGCTGTGCGATATCACGCAAAAGGGGCGCGGACGGGCGTTGATCGGCCTGCGCAACTTGATTCCGGCGGATTTTCTGACCGCACGCTTTCAGGCGGCCCACTGCACGGTGCTGTTCTCCGCCACGCTGACCCCCGCGCACTATTATCGCGACCTGCTGGGCCTGCCCGCTGACACCGTCTGGCGCGAGGTCAGCTCGCCCTTTGTCGCCCGTCAGCTGGAGGTGCGCATTCGTCGGGATATCTCGACCCGGTATCGCGACCGCGAAGCGTCACTTGCACCCATTGTTGCCGAGCTGGCCCGGCAGTACGAGCAAACGCCAGGCCACTATCTGGCGTTTTTCAGCAGCTTCAGCTATCTCGAGGCCGCGCTTGCGCGGTTTAGCGAGCAGCACCCGGGCGTACCCGTCTTTGCCCAGACGCCGGGCATGCCGGAGGCCGCGCGCGAGGCGTTTCTGGCGCGCTTTACGCCGGGCGGGCGGGGGATTGGTTTTGCCGTGCTTGGCGGCGCCTTTGCCGAAGGCATCGACCTGCCCGGTGATCGGCTGATCGGCGCCTTTATCGCCACGCTCGGCCTGCCGCCGTTCAATACCTTCAATGAAGCGCTCAAGGCGCGCCTGGATAGGCGCTTTGGGCAGGGCGATGAGTACACCTATCAGATCCCCGGGCTTATCAAGGTCGTGCAGGCCGCCGGCCGAGTCATCCGCAGCCCCGAGGATCAGGGCGTGGTGGTGCTGATGGACGACCGCTTTGCCCGGCCCCGGGTGCAGGCGCTGCTGCCCAACTGGTGGGGGCCGGTTTCATCCCGGTGAACCGGTCAGGTTTTTTTCACGCTGGCGGCTATGCTTATGGAACGCAACGCCATCAGGCCACGGAGGCGGCCACGGTAGCCGGGCAGGCCCGGCGCCGCTCAATACAGGGAGTGTACGCCATGAAGAAACCCATCAGCTTTTTTGTCCACCACCAGGGGCGCGGTCATGCGCGGCGCACCATGGCCATCATCCGCCAGTTCTCGCCAGACCGCCCGGTCAGCGTGATGACCGCAGACACCTCTCTGTTCGACGGTTTCGAACGCGAGATCGAGCTGATTGCGCTGCCCGACATGATCGGCGCGGACGTGCCTACCCAGGCGCTGTTCGACCAGCCCACGCCGTCAGTCATGCACTGCGTGCCCATGGGCGTAGTCGAAATGCGCCAGACCATGCGGCGCATTCTGGACCACCTGGATGACCGCGACGCCGGGCTGTTCGTGATCGACGTTTCCGCAGAGCTTGCCCTGCTCTCGCGTATCGCCAGCGTCCCGGCGGTCAAGATCCGCATGCACGGCGACCGCAATGACCCGGGGCACCAGGGCGCTTACGAAGCCTGCGTAGGTATGCTCGCCCCCTTTGACGAGCGCCTGGAGCAGGACGATTACCCGGCGCATCTGCGTCAGAAGACGTTCTACACCGGCGGGCTGTGCACCACGGCTGCCGACATGCCGGGGCAGGCAGACGCGCGCCGCCGCCTGGGGCTCGACCCGGATCGGGAAGTCGTTCTGGTGCTCACCGGTGGCGGTGGTTCGGGCACGCCTTACGCGCCGCTGACCGTTGCCGCCCGCGCCGCGCCCAATACGCTGTTCGTGACCATTGGCCCGCTTCACCTGGAAGGCCACGAGACCGACTTTGCCAACCTGATCAACGCCGGCTGGGTAGATAACGTGGTGGATTATCTCGCCGCCAGCGATATCGTACTGGCGTCTGCCGGCGACAACACCGTGCATGAGATCGCCATGCTCAAGCGCCCCTATATCGTGGCCCCCGAGTGGCGCTACTTCGGCGAGCAGACCCGCAAGGCCGAACGTCTGGCGGAGCTGAGGGCAGCGGTCAATATGGCCGCCTGGCCCGGTGACTTTGCCGGCTGGCAGGCCGTGCTGGAAGAGGCGCGGGGGCTGGATGTCAGCGCGCTGAGCGAGCTTTACAGCGCTGACGCCGCCCAGCGCGCCGCCACATGGCTTGAAGAGTGCGTTGACCGGCTCTGGGCGGGAGCGCCCGTCGCCCAGCGCTCTTCAGAACCCGCTTCGGAGGAGGGGGCGGCTAAACGCCTGGAAGCCGAGCCTGCGCGTCGGGCAGTGGAAATTCAGCCGTAGCGTGCGCTGGTGGGCAGGCGCGCTGCGGCAATCTCCTCCTGCGTGGGGTGCCTGACGATCTCGATTCCTGTTGATGCCGGTGACCAGCGGATAGCGCCGGCTTGCTGGAACTGGTTCAGCCAATACTCCATGCACCACTGCTCCCAGCGGGCGTAGAAGCGTCGCGCGTTGGCAATGATGGCCTCGAAGTGCGGCCAGGGCGGGGCGTACATGGCGTGATGCTGGTGCCAGGCAAGCGCCCCGCCAACCCAGTAGAGCGGCACGCTGGCTGCCGCCAGGCGCCACGCGTAGTCGGTCTCCTCGCCGCCATAGCCCCGGTAGCCTTCATCCATGCCCCCGGCGCGCTGGTGGTCCTGGCGCATCAGAGCAAAGGAGAGCCCCCACAGGTTGCCGTGGTCGGGCTCACCACGTATCTCGTCTTCTTCAATGGCCGGACGCGCCGGGTGGCGCTCGCCAAGCGTAGCCAGGCGCGCAAGGTCCAGCGTGCCGTCTTCGTGGCGGCGCACCGCGTCTGCGGGCAGGTAGTGGACTTCGCCGATATAAAGCGCCGGCCTTGCGGCCAGCGCGTCGTGGTAGCGGGCCACCAGCGTGGGGGAGGCGATGCAGTCGACGTCGAGAAATATCAGCGCCTCAAACGCCGCGGCATTGACCGCGGCGTTGCGCGCCTTGGCCAGCGGCAGGGCGTCGCCTTCCACCATGACATGACGAACGGGAAAGCGCGTTTCGGGAAGCCCGGTTTCCGGTTCTTCCTGCATCCAGGCGATGATCAGCTCATCCGGGCGCTGCGTCTGGGCATCAAGGCTCAGCATGAGATTGATCAGATGGTCGCGGCGGTGTCTGACCAGCGTCAAAGCGCTTACCTTCATGCCGCACCCCCCAGCTTGCGGCGCTTTTGAAAGTGCTGCACACCTTCGATGATGCCCTGAGCGTGGCGGGCCCGCGCACTGTAGACATGCGCCATATCGGGGCCATCCAGCAGGCCATCGCAGTGGTTGGCAACCGCGATGGAGCAGGGCACCGAGCGCAGCATATCCAGATCATTGCCGGAGTCGCCTGCCGCGTAAAGCGACTGGCGGTCAATCTCCAGGCGCTGGCGCACGTACTCGACGGCCTGACCCTTGGAGGCTTCCACGGGCAGAATATCCACATAGCGCTCATGGCTTTGAATCACCGTGGCCGCCAGGCCGCATTTTTTCAGGTGCGCCTGGATGCGCGCCATCAGAGAGGGGTCGCCGTCGCTGAAGTAGCTGAGCTTGTGGCGGCGCTGCTCCAACGGGCCCTGGGGCGTCAGTTCGGGCATATCACGCACGGCCTGCTCGACAGCCTCCTTCTGCCAGCGGCGGTCGATCCGCGCCGACCACGCGGTGTCCTGCTGGTAGGTCACACCGTTGGTATTGCGGTAGTAGATCTCCGATCCCACCGAGGAAATGATTACCTGGGGGTAGGGAATACCGGCCTGCTCGAGAATCGACAGCGCGCTGTGAAAGCTGCGCCCGGTGGCGACGCCAAACCCCAGTGTGGGCTGTGCTTCATACCACTGGGTAAAGGCACGAATGCCATCGGGCGAGCCGGTCAGGGTGTTGTCGATATCGCAGATCAGCAGCGCCTGGGGCTGTATGGGGGCCTGTTCCGGCTGGCTTAATCGGGCGAGCAGGTCGTGATAATACTCGGCATGGCTTTGCCAGTCGTAGGCCTTGACGGCCTCGCGGCCGTTGTCGGCCATGCGCTGCCAGCGCTCGGCGTTCTGGAACAGGTCGAGCGCCTGGCGGATGATTTCGTCGTTGTGGCGGGGGTTGATGAGTACGCCATTGCCGCACTGCTCGATGATATCGCTGGGGCCGCCGCTGTCCGTGGCAATCAGGGGCAGGCCCGCGGCCGAGGCTTCCAGCAGAGTCAGTCCGAAAGGCTCGTTGAGCGCCGGGTTGATGAACACGCCGCCCCGTTCGCGGGCCCAGGCGTAGAGCGCGGGAATATCTTCCGGCGCGTGGTGCTTGGGATAAGCCACGTGGCCGTAAAGGTTGTAGTCGTCGATCAGCGTCAGGAGCTCGTGAAGGTTATCGGCAAGCTCGGGCTCGAGTGCGTCAATCTGGTCGCGCACGCCCGCGACGACCACCAGGTTGGCGCGCTGCTGCAGCGCTTTACTCTGCCCGTAGGCGGTCACCAGCGCTGCCAGGTTCTTGCGGGTCACCGGGCGGGCGATGGCCAGCAGCACGGGTTTGTCGGGGTCCAGCAAGAAGGGCTGCATCATGGCGTCAACGGCAGGCGTCGAGGTCGCACGGGTAAAGTCCTCCAGGTGGCTGCCCGGGGCAATGACGCGAATGCGGCCAATATCGTAGTGCAGGTAGTCGGCGTACTGAACCTCGGCCTCATCGCGGGAACTTGCGATGATCAGCGTGGCATCGCGAATCGCGCGCTCTTCAAAGGCAATGCGGCGCTGCAGGGCCTGCTGGGTCTGGGTATCGAGGTTCGGCTGGCCGGTCGCCAGGCATTTCAGCTTGCAGCGCCCCAGCGAGTGGGCCGTGAACACGAACGGAATGGCGTGGCGGGCGCTGATCTCGGCGGCTACCTCGCCCGCATCGGCATAGTGGGCGTGCAGAGCGTCAGGCAGCTTGGGCAGGCTTGCCAACCAATCCTCGAAAGCGGCAATGAACGAAGGCAATTCCTGCCAGAGCGCTTCCTTGGAGAGGTAGCCGGGGTTGTCGGTAGGCAGGCGTACCAGCGTAATTCTGGGGCTGATCACCTCAACTGCGCGGCTATAGTCTACCTTACTAAACTCACACTCAAACGCGCGGGTCACCAGGGTGATTCGCTCGATGGCCGGGTCCTGCTCGGAGGCTTCAACCAGTTCCAGCAGGTAGCGAATATGGCCGCCGGTGTCCGCCGTGATGCCGTATTCGATATCGCTGCCGCGCAGGCAGCCCTGTAATGCCAGATGTACGATATGCATGTCGTGAATTCCTTTTCACCGGATGGGGTCCACCCAATCTATGCTTCAGAAAAAGCGTATACGCATTGCTCAAGTTGCGCCCGTTATCTTTCCCACACCGCCTGCCGATAGCGGCGGAACCGAGCGCATCGTGTTTGATCTGACCGAAGCGCTTGTGGCGCTGGGACATGAGGTCACGCTGATTGCCCCTTCTGACAGCCAGACGAGCGCGCGCCATCTGGCAACCTCGCCAAGCCTCTATCGCTGGCAGCAATTACATGACAACGTGCCGCCAGGCGTGCCGGGCGTTCTTGAAGCGCTGGTGCTGGAGCGTTTGCGCCAGCATCTGGATGAGTTCGATATCATCCATTGCCATGGCGAGTTCTGCCACGCGGCGGTACTGGGCGAGCGTCGGCGACACAGCGTAACGACCGTTCACTGGCGTGTTGATGAGCTGGACCGCCAGCTTTTTTTCAAGGGATTCGCCGACCTGCCGGTGGCTTCCATCTCAAAAGCACAAGGCGTCGCGCTGCCTGAACAAAATCACCTGGGTACGGTTTACCATGGCCTGGACGCCCGGCGCTTTAATCTAGATAAAGGTTCGGGAGAATATTTGGCCTTCATTGGCCGCATGACCGATCAAAAACGCCCCGACCGGACCATCGAAGTGGCGCGCGCCACGGGCTATCCGCTGCGCCTGGCCGGTGGTATCGATGTGGGTAATCCCGACTGGTTTGATCGCCATGTAGCGCCTGAGCTTGATGAGCGCATCCAGCATGTGGGGGTGATCAACGATCACCAGAAACAGGCGTTTCTAGGCGAGGCGGCCGCGCTACTGTTTCCCATCGACTGGCCAGAGCCCTTCGGGTTGGTCATGATCGAGGCCATGGCCTGCGGCACGCCGGTCATCGCCTGGCGTAATGGTTCGGTGGAAGAAATCATCGAAGAGGGCGTCAGCGGCTTTGTGGTCGACTCTCACGAAGAGGCGGTGGCGGCGGTCAAACGCCTGCCTGAGCTTGACCGCCGACGCGTTCGTGAGGCGTTTCTGGAGCGCTTCACCGCCACGCGCATGGCCGAGGATTACGTCGCGCTTTACGAGACGCTGCTGGCGAATGATTGAGTGCGGCTTATAGCCTGCTGTCTGCTCGAAGGTACGTTTTACCCAGAATGCCCATGAAGATAGCCAGCAGGCAGCAGAGTACGCCCATGCCAAGATAGACGTTGCGCAGGGACTCCAGCCAGACCACGGCGGGGGCGACCGCAATGGGCGAGATAAACTGGCCAAAGAAGAAGGTCGCGGTAAAACCACCAAATACCCGGCCACGGACTCGCTGCGGCGTAATGCGCATCAGCCAGGCGGTGGTATTGGGCATGAAAGCACCCAGACCCAGCCCGGAAATCGCGGCGCCGATAATGGCCATGGTATAGCTATGGGTAGTACCTACCACGAAGAAACCTGCCCCGGCGAGCACGAAACCGACCACGTAAATGGTCATGACGGATAGAAACGGCTTGTAGTAGCCATAACAGAACGACACGATGCTGGCGGTAAAGGCCGCCGTCGAAAGCGCAATGCCGATGGCCAAGCCGCTGATCTCGCCCTGTTCCGAGAGTAGAAAGGGCAACTGAGCCGGAAACATGTAGAACAGCATCATGGCCAGCATGCCCGTGAAATAGGCCAGCGCCGTGCGGCCTAGGTCGACCTTTACCGGCTCTTCTGCGTGAATGGCTTTCGCGCCGGCTTGCGAATGGGGCTCTCTAAGCATGGCCCAGGCGTAAGGCAGCAGCAGCACGCCGGTCAGGTAGAGCAAGAAGGGGCCGCGCCAGCTCCAGTCGGAGAGCAAGCCACCCAGGTTGATGAACACCACCCCGCCAAGCGCCATGCAGCTACTCTGCAACCCCAGAAAGCGTACCCGCTCGGAACCTTCCAGATAGTCGCCCACCAGCGTCGTGCTGATACTCAGGATGCCCGCCACGGCGACACCCATCAGCGCCCTTGAGGCCAACAAGAGCTCGACGCTATCGATCAGAAAGCCCGCGCCCCCCGCCAGCCCGTAAATGCTCAGCATCAGCAGCAGCAAGGGCTTGCGCCCAAACCGGTCGGCCAGATAGCCCATCAGCGGGCTGAACAGCGTGATCATCAGCGCGGGCAGCGTCAGGATCAGCTGAATCAGCACCTGCGGATGCTCGGAAAAGTGGCGGCTGATACCCGGCAGGGCAGGCGCGATAATCGCACCCGACATCACGGTCATGGTGCTGGCAAACAGCAGCACGGCTTTGGTGTGGGCTAAACGGCTGATGGTAGGCATCCCAGGTCTGAATTATTGAAAAAATTATAAAGCCAGGCAGGCTCAAGGAAGCCGCGATAGTAGCACAGTTATTAGCAGGCTATTGAGTGGGTCAATGATGGATATCTAAACGTTAGAGCCGACATAAGCAAGGCAGCGCAAAAAATGTAAGAAAAGCGAAATTCCGCTGAACTGATCAGGGGGCTAGATTAAGATTCAACCGACGTTAGACGTAATTCATGCGCTATTATAGTCTCGTCTTTTTCTATGGAGCGTTTGAAATGGACCCTATCACTACTGGAATTATCGCAAATGCGGCCTACGATGTTCTGCAAAATGGCTTGAAATTGAGTGCTAAGAGACTCAAGGAGCGTTTGGGGCAATGGATCAGAGAAGACGTTGTCGCTGGAGCCCTATCAGAAGAGCTGACCGTGCTGGGTATCAACGATGAGATGAGTGAAGTGGCCATTACTAGACGTCTCGAGCAATCGTCGAAAATCATGAGCTTCATTGGCGATATAAATGCGAACTCAACGCTTGTTGCTCCTTCCACAATTACTAATGTAACCCAGACTCACAGCGGGAGTGGTGACAACATCGCTGGCAACAAAATAATTCAGTAATTCAATCTAAGGCGTCGCGCTTGAACACTATTGAGCAGCACCACGAAGGCAGTGGGGATAACGTTAGAGACAAGATCTATTTTGAGATCAAATCGTTAGCGCCCGCTGATCTCCTTGTTCCTATGGAGATGGTCTTCGAAAGTGTCCGCAGGATGGATCGTTCCACAGCTAAGATCCAGGTGGCGATGCTAAAATCGATGGCACAAAGAGATCCTGAAGCGGCTGCATTGGTTGAGGCAATTTCTATTTATGGCGACCTGGTCGAAGCTGAGGATCATAGCGCAGTCTGGGGAACGGTTTCTCAAATAGCTGCTTCAGCTAAGAATGATATCGTTAAAGACGTATGTTTAGCGGCGCTGTTGCGGCTTTCTCGCAACACTGCGCGAGAAGCGGCAGCAAAAAACTATTACCTTGCTGCGCCTGACCTGGGGCCCTATACCAGAGAGGCATTTCTGCGTTTTTACGCAGATGAGTCCGAATTAGAGGTCGCTAGTCAAAAGTTATTTCTTTCGGAAGGAGAGCTGACAGGTATTGTTGAAGGCGCCTTACGGTTAAATCTAGGATGCTTAGCGTTTCGAGCGTCTAGTCTCCTTAAAGAAACGTTCCCATCCTACAATGCTTCGGTGCTTCAAGTTCTAGCACGCGCCACCATTCTTAATAAAGATATAGCTCAGCGTCACCTTTGGCTAAATTTGCCTGAGGTGAAGCAGGGTCTTGATGATCTTTCAGATCAAGTGGTCAAGCTGCTAGAGTTATCGGAGGGTACCGATAAACGCCTCTACGATATGGCCTGCCCTATTTATGAATGCTATCAAGGCTTAGCGCTAAATAGTCTGTTTGAGATGCTTGAAAAATACCTCCAGTACTTTGAACAGGCTCATCCCCATACAGCCGCGAGATTTAAAGCAAACGCAGGGGATGACTCTGTTCTCACAAAAATACAGCGGGATGTTCGAGACGCAAAAGAAAGCCCTCAAAAGCAAACCAGCTGGTGTTTGCGTTTCCTTCAAGCGGATAGCCATACTCTTGAAGAAGTACTTGCGTTCATTCGTCTTGCGACACCTGAAGAGATTGGTGATTGGTTATCTAAGAAAACACCAATTAACGATGCATCAGTAATGGTAGTGGCTTTTGTAAGGCTTCTTGGTAATGCAGCCCGGGGCGCTAAACAAGATAATGGCTTGCCTCAGAGACACCAATTAGCTGAGCAGGTTGACCTCTTTTTAAGTGAATGGGGGGATGACATAACAAGTATCGCACCTGAGCGAATATTCGAATTGGCTGATGAATTGTTTTACGCTAAGTTGCCACATAAGGCTCTATGCTTCACTTCTCGACTGATTCCCAACCAAGCCTTATGGCCATCTCCATTCGTTCTGATGCATATGAAATGTCTGTTAGAAGCTCAGCAATACAGAACTTATGATAGTGTCTGGGCAAGAATCGCTGAAGCAGAAAAGTCTCTTGTACTAATGAGCTTCCAATCATCGAAAGCAGAGCAAATGGGAGAGATTACACGCGCTATCGAGATTAGCGACCAGATGATTAACCACGCACCAGATGTACCTTATTGCTGGCACAGGGGGTGCTACCTACGCGATCGTTACCTAAGTGAAGCAGATCAACATGAATTCCAACAACTGATTCCAGACTTACTGCTACAAAATTATTCCTCTGAAGTAGCAGGTATTCTTTATTTCCTTACGAAAGCAGGGAATTTCAAGCGGGCAGAGTCACTATGGGTAGAGTGGTTTATCAAGGACCCGCTTGCACACGCGGTTGAACTGGTTGATTTTCATTTTGGGCTAAGTATGGACGGTACGAGGCGAGGGGAGTTTGAACTCTCATCTAAAATGGATCACTGCTTGGCTGCCTTCCAGTTCGAGCAAGACGGAGAAACGCTGATTAGGCTTATCACCGATGATTATCACAACACGAGTATGTGTACACTGAAGGCTTCCAGTCAGTTAGGGGGGCTATTGCAAAGCTTGCCTATTGGTGAGAGTAGATTGTTAGGAATGGTCAGCTACAAAGTTACGGAACACTTGCCTCCCTATTTGGCGTGCGTGCGGATTGCTCTTCAACTTAGGCATAAACACAATGACGGCAGCGACTGCTTTGCCTTATTAAAAATGCCTTCGAATACTCAAGAATTTATACCGTTTTTGGAGGAAAAATTAGGCCAATATAGTGGGAATAGAAATCGGTTGAACAAGATAGACAATATCCCTCTTTACATTCGTGGCTATGCTTTGGATCCTAATAATCCTTTCAAGGTGGCGATAAGTTGTTGGACTGATGTAGGTATTTCAAAATCAGTGCTTTTTAGTCATGGAAATGCTGCACCTAATAAGATAGTACTTGATGCTTATGGTATCGGCTATCTAGCTGTCACGGATCTTGCGCAGCGCATGCAAGATATTGGTATCTCGTTCGTTCTGCCAGCAGCCACTAAAGAGGCGCTTTTCCGTTGGGTTAATGAAATTTCTGATCATAACTTCATGCTGCTGGACGTGACTGATCACGGCAAACTGTTTCGTACTACTGCGCTGGATTTACAAGCTCGCAGCGGACACATTCTTAAGGCGTTACGTCTGATCCTAGCTAATGCATCTGTTGCCCACCCAGTTTTGCATGACACTACTACTGAAATTTATTCGATTAAGGATGGCATTGACTCTACGGTTTATGACGCCATACAACTATCGTTGGCTAATGACATACCATGGTTTTGCATGGATGGAGCATTTGCGGCGCTTCACTATTCCAACCGAAATGCGACAGCAAATGCTCAGGCCATTGTAGAGAAGGCCATAGTCAGTTCACCGTTTTGCTTTGAACACAAGCGGCATGGGCTTTTGCTTTATGCATTTGGGGCGCTTCCACTGCCTCTTACTTTCAGCGACATACATCACTTGGCGGCCCATTCGAACACGCTGTCTGGATTTATTCTTTTCAAGATCATCCAGAACCACGGCAATCAAATTTTTGTGGGTGATGACAGGCCACTATTTCTGCTCGATATAATCCTTATTCACCTCAACAGTTGTTTTCACTCCGGGAGAAGCCATAAGACACTGTTGCCGTCTTATACTTCTTTAGGGTCTTATGCGACACACATCTTTAATCATGGGATAAGCCTATTTCTAGTTGTCAATAAGGGAGGTACCGTCGAATCACGTCTGGCGCTGGCGATGATGTATATGGTAACGCCAAGTCATTTTTACCAACAGTTCACCAAATATATCGTCGGTTATTTTAGGCGCTTTGCTCAGGGCCATTTTATGGATATTGACGCCATAAATACTCACCTACAGTCACTAGAAAGCCAGCAGAGAGGACTACCGTATGGGCGAGCTCACCCGAACAGGGAAGGGGCAGTTTGTGATCAGTATCAACGACACGCCGGAGATGCGCGATGCATTCAAGAGTTTAACCCTAAAAACAACTTTAATTAGGTATGCTGTGGGTCAGCAGGCAACCGATCCACGCGGGGAGTTCATTATCACCAACCTGTAAATCTCTAGCCAACTACCCATGCTAAGCCGCTCCGTAAGGGGCGGCTTGTTTTTCGATAAATGCAGGAAAAGACAAATGATTACACTTAGCCTCCCAGGAGTATCATTGCCAGTTAAAGCGAAGGATTATAAGCATTTAGAGGATGCTTATGATAAATATCTCTTTGACCCCAATCACCGACCATCACAATTTGGTCTAGAGGTGGCTTACTGGCGCTGCTATAAAAAAAGAGCCTCTGCAAAGCTTATAGATGACCTTGCTCAGGTGTCATGGGGACCAATGAATGCTTGGGAAGTTTTCGGCAAATCAAGCCCGGCGCTGATTCAATGGAATCATGCAAACCATTCAATTAAAGAAAAGTGGGGTTTTAAGCATCCAAAAACCTGGAAAGCTTTTTCAGTTTTCTCAACTCCTGTCCTGTTTTTTGCATCCGCGTTTCTGCTATTCACAGGTTTTTTTGCTGTAGCCGAAGTGGTCGTGCTGTGGATTAAAGCCTCACTCAGTGACTTTCACGATTCAAAAGAAGCTCTCTTATTTTTGACTTTTTTCTTTGGAACATTAGGCCCTGCACTTATCAGCACTGGGGCTTGTGGTATCTATATCACAGTAATGACGACTAAGAGTGCTTCTTTGGAGTCGCATGTTCAAGAGTTAAAGAGAATAGTAGATGAGCACCAGGCGAGCTAAAAGCTTTACCACGCCGCGCCATCGTCACCCCGCCCCGCCCGCGCGCTAAATGTAGTGGTTTTTATGCAGTTTTGCGGCAGGCACTCGGGCCGCGCCGTTGCTGGGCGGAAGGGTGGTTATAAGGGGTAATATTTTTATGCGTTTTCATGCGGAGTTATGCATGTATTGAGTTATCGTAGATCAATGGTAAATTTATGGAAAATTATTGGTTTTTTAAAGTTTCAAGCTTTTTTTTGCAAAAGGTGTAATGTATGTACGATAAAGAAACGAATACATTAAAATTAGTTGATGTTGATTTTTTAGAAAAATTTAGGCAGGAATTGTTTAATAGCAGTGATCCGCAGTTTGTAGAGGAAAAACTGAAATGGTTCCTAAGTTTTTATGAGCCAATTAATACCTCTCTTTCTTATAATCAGCTTCATTGGCGAGCCAGAAAATGCTCAAACAAAGATGGCTTTAGCTTTGTTCACGAGTTATTAGCTCCACCAGCTGACTTAGTTAGACCTGGGCGGATGAATGAAGCAAATGATCCCATGCTCTATCTCTCGGGTGCTGCCAATACTGCTTTATCAGAAATCGAGGCGCAGCCTGGCGATTTTGTGCATATGATTGGGATAAGCGAATTAAGCAATCCGAGCTTGCTAATGGTTGGCGAGATAGTTAATGCTTATCATGGCAATGCACTTTTTAATTATTCGATCACTAAGGATGTTAAAAAAGTAATCAATGATATGCCGCCTCGGGTTATGAAAAGTTTTGTTTATATGGATGCGCTGGCCTCTGAGATATTCAGAGATAAAAACGCAAGTATAAGTAATTATTTATATTCTAGAATTTTATATAAACTTCTAAAAGGCCGTTATCCTAGTCTTGATGGTATAGTCTATCCTAGTGTTGCTCATGAGGGATCTGCTAACATCGCTTTAAAGCCTAATATCTTTTTTAACAAGTTTTCTATTGAGGTCTGCATAGTTGTTAAGGTTGTGGCTAGGTACTCTTATGGTTTTTTTGATATGGATGTAATTAGGAAAGCAACATCTAACGATAGCAATGGTTTAATAGTTTGGTCGGTTTGAGGTAATTATAGATAGGAAGGATTATTTCAATGCCTAAAATATCCCTATGTTCTTTAATTTGACAGTTAATCCCGTAATGTAAGTAACTTATCGAATTACAACTGATAAAACTTGAGGTGCCAAGCAGGATAGAAGATCTCTCTGTACTAGTCTTGTAGCCCCATCAGTCTTTAGCAGGCTGAACGAGATAGCATGGTAGGCTGGCTTATCTACGAGCGCCCCACGCTGAGAAGAAGTCTGCATGATTCATCTTGGAACCTATTTAGAACCTAGAACCGTTACTAATAAAAACGGCCACTTGCTATTTTAGCTAAGTGGCCGTTTTTATTGATGTTCTTGGTCGGAATAGCAGGATTCGAACCTACGACCTCTGCCTCCCGAAGGCAGCGCTCTACCAAGCTGAGCTATATTCCGAAAGTTGCGAGACGTGCTCTACAACGGGGCTGAATCTTACACAGGCGGGCAGGATTTTTCAAGCCCCTGCACCGCCTGTACATGAAATTTATGCCTGACGATCAACGGCCATGCGGGCGAGCTGGGCCATGCTGTCGCGGTAGGCGGTGGGCGGCAGCAGCTCCAGCTGGGCAAGTGCCAGATCGGCCATTTCATCGGCGCGTTTGCGGGTGTACTCAAGGGCGCCGGTTTCGTGAACGATGGCCAGCACCTCATCGAGCTGCTCCAGGCCGCCTTTGCGGATTACCTGGCGAATCAGCTTGGCCTGCTCCGGCGTGCCCTGCTCCATGGCGTGAATCAGCGGCAGCGTAGGCTTGCCTTCGGCCAGGTCATCGCCGACGTTCTTGCCCATGGCATCGGCATCGCCCTGATAATCGAGAAGGTCATCGATCAGTTGGAAAGCCAGGCCCAGGTAGCGGCCGTAAAGCTTGAGCGCTTCGGCCTGTGCGGGCGTTGCATCTGCCAGTACCGCGCCGCTGTGGGTGGCGGCTTCGAACAGCATGGCGGTCTTGCCCTGAATGGTCTCGAAGTAGTCCGCCTCGGAAATGCTCGGGTTGCCGATATTGGTCAGCTGCAGCACTTCGCCTTCAGCAATGGTGCAGGTGGCACTGGAAAGAATCGCCATGATCTCCATCGAGCCGACATCCACCATCAGCTGGAACGAGCGCGAGTAGAGAAAATCGCCGACCAGTACCGAAGGCGCGTTGCCCCAGGCGTCGTTGGCGGTTTTCTTGCCACGACGCAGGTGCGATTCATCGACCACGTCGTCGTGCAACAATGTCGAGGTGTGCATGAACTCGATCAGTGTGGCAAGCGTAATGTGCTTGTCGCCGGGGTAGTCAAGCGAGCGGGCTGCCAGCAGTACTAACAGCGGGCGCAGGCGCTTGCCGCCGCTTTCGATGATGTACTGGCTGATGGTCTCGACGAGCGGGACTTTCGAGGTGAGCTGCTCAACAATCGTCCGGTTGACGGCGTCAAAGTCATCTGCCACCACGGCGTGCAGCGGTGAAGGCGTTGGGCTGGCAGTCGGGGTTGGGGAGACGTTGGCAGTCATGGGTTCCGTTCATCGCGGCAGGTGAAGGGGCGTGCCCCGTAAGTTGAGGTCATGCTATGGGGCTGCCGGTAAGGCGTCAAGGCGCGTTGGGGCCGGGACCGGGCGTATGGGCAAATCGGCAATTGACAATGGCCGGTACTCTCGTGATAGATCTTGTGATAGAGGGTGAATGTCGTTATAATCCGCGACCCACTCATCATGCTCCCTGTCAGATGGCTGCCAAAAGGGGCGCCACTCGCAGCAGGTCGATAAGAGCGTAAGGCGATGAGCGCTGCCGAAAGCGGCATTAACGACAAGTCCGGAGAGCGACATGTACGCAGTTATTAAAAGCGGTGGCAAACAGTACCGCGTTCAAGAAGGTCAAACGCTCAAGCTCGAGAAAATCGAAGTCGCCACTGGCGAAACGATCGAGTTTGACGAAGTGCTGCTGGTAGCAGATGGCGACGACTTCAACATTGGTGCTCCGCTGATCAGCGGTGCCAAGGTTTCCGCGGAAATCGTTTCTCACGGCCGCGGTGACAAGGTGACGATCATCAAATTCCGTCGTCGTAAGCACAGCATGAAGCGTCAGGGCCATCGTCAGTGGTTCACTGAAGTCAAAATTACCGGAATTTCCGCTTAAGCGGTTAAATTCCCTCAGAGGAGGATTTTGCAATGGCACATAAAAAGGCAGCAGGCTCCACGCGTAACGGTCGCGATTCCGAATCCAAACGCCTGGGTGTGAAACTGTTCGGTGGCCAGGCAGCAAACGCTGGCAGCATCATCGTTCGTCAGCGCGGCACGCGCTTCCACGCCGGCACCGGTGTTGGCCTGGGTCGTGATCACACGCTGTTCGCTCTGAACGAAGGCGTTGTGAAGTTCGAGACCAAAGGTCCGAAAAACCGTAAATTCGTCAGCATCGTTTCTGCCTAAGCAACGTCGTTGCGCAGGACGTAGTTGATGAAAGAAAAGCCCCGCTATGGCGGGGCTTTTTTGTCTGTTTGAACCCGTTCGCCCGTATTGGGCAGGGTTTTGCATATCAGGGCGGCGGAAGCGGCCGGGAGAATCCAATGCAGTTCGTCGATGAAGCCTCGATTATTGTTGAGGCGGGAAAAGGCGGCAATGGCTGTCTGAGCTTTCGCCGCGAGAAATATGTCCCGAAGGGCGGCCCCGATGGGGGCGACGGCGGTCACGGCGGCAGCGTCTACCTGATTGGTGACGATGCGCTGAACACGCTGGTGGATTTCAAGTTCCAGCGTTTCTACAAGGCTGAAAACGGCCAGGGCGGCATGGGCCGTCAGATGAGCGGCAAGGCCGGCGCTGACTTGCACGTCAAGGTGCCGGTCGGTACTACCGTGGTGGATGTCGATACGCTGGAAGTCATTGCTGACGTTACCGAAATCGGCCAGGTCGTGCTGGTGGCAGAAGGTGGACGCCGTGGATTGGGCAACATCCACTTCAAGTCCTCGACCAACCGCGCGCCGCGGCGCACCACGCCGGGTACCGAAGGCGACCGGCGCAACCTGCGCCTGGAAATGAAGGTGATGGCCGACGTGGGTCTTCTGGGCATGCCCAATGCGGGTAAATCCACGCTGATCCGCTCGGTATCTGCGGCCAAGCCCAAGGTGGCCAACTATCCGTTCACCACGCTGGTACCTAACCTGGGTGTCGTGAAGCTGGGCATGCACGAGCACTTCGTGATGGCCGACGTGCCGGGGCTGATTGAAGGCGCCTCGGATGGCGCAGGGCTGGGGCTGCGCTTTCTCAAGCACCTGACTCGCACGCGGCTGCTGTTTCACGTGGTCGATGTGGCGCCCTTTGATGAGTCCGACCCGGTGGAAGCCGCCCAGGCAATCGTGCATGAGCTGGGCCAATTCTCGCCCGCGCTCTCCGAGCGCCCGCGCTGGCTGGTACTGAACAAGTTCGACCTGCTGCCGGAAGAGGAGCGCGAAGCGCGGGCCGAGGCGATCATCGCGGCGCTCAACTGGGATGGCCCGGTGTTCCGCATCTCGGCGATCTCCAGCGAAGGCACCGACAAGCTGGTTCAGGCGGCCTACCGCTGGCTGACCGAGCAGCGCCGGCTTGAGAACGAGGACGAAGAAGCCAATGCCCGCGAGCAGGAAATGCGCCGGCGCATGGAAGAAGAGTCCGTTGCGCGTATCGAAGAGCGCCTTGGCCGCCGGCGCAAGAAGGCCGATGATGAAGGCGATGACGACTTTGATGACGATGATTACGATGTGGAAGTCGAATACGCGCCGTGATCAATTGGCTGCTTGACGGCGTACTTAAAAAAACGTGCCTTGAAAGGTAGAAGCGGATGGAGAGTCATGAGCAGGGGTTGGGCCGCGCGGCCCTGAGCCGCGCCCGGCGTATCGTGGTCAAGATTGGCAGCGCGCTGTTGACCAATGATGGCCGCGGCCTGGACGAGGCTGCCATTGGCGGCTGGGTCGATCAGGTCGCCAAGCTGCACCAGCAGGGCGTGGAAGTGGTGCTGGTCTCCTCCGGCGCCGTGGCGGCGGGCATGGTGCGCCTGGGCTGGCAGGCCCGCCCGAGCGCCGTGCATGAGCTTCAGGCCGCCGCAGCGGTAGGCCAGAACGGTCTGACCCAGTGCTACGAGCAGCATTTTGCCCGCCACGCCATGCTGACCGCACAGATCCTGCTCACCCACGATGACCTTTCCAACCGCAAACGCTACCTCAATGCGCTGTCCGCGCTGCGCACCCTGGTCGAGATGCGTGTGGTTCCGGTGATCAACGAAAACGACACCGTGGTCACCGACGAGATCCGTTTTGGCGACAACGACACGCTAGGTGCCCTGGTGGCCAATCTGCTGGAAGCCGATGCGCTCTTGCTGCTCACCGATCAGGAAGGCCTGTTCGACGCCGACCCGCGCCACAATCCTGACGCCCAGATGATTGGCGAAGGGCGCGCCGATGACCCGCGCCTGGCCGCAGTGGCGGGCAGTGGCGGGGCGCTTGGGCGGGGCGGCATGAGCACCAAGGTGCGTGCGGCCAAGCTGGCGGCGCGTTCCGGTGCGGTGACGATCATTGCCAGCGGCCGCCAGCCGGAGGTGATCAACCGCATCATGGCCGGCGAGGCCCTGGGTACGCTGCTGCATCCGGAGCAGGCACCCATGGCGGCGCGCAAGCGCTGGCTGGCGGGCCAGCTTCAGGTGCGCGGCACGCTGGTGGTGGATGCCGGTGCGGTCAAGGTGCTGCGGGAGCGCGGCTCCAGCCTGCTGCCGGTAGGCGTGCGCGGCGTCAAGGGCGAGTTCAAGCGCGGCGATATGGTGGTGTGCGTGGATGAACAGGGCACGCCGGTGGCCAAGGGGCTGGCCAACTATGGCGTGGATGAAGCGCGCCTGCTGGCCGGTCAGCCCAGCCACCAGATCGAAGCGATTCTGGGCTATGTCGAGGCCCACGAGCTGATTCACCGCGATAATCTGGTCGTCATATAGCGTCTTGCCGTTATATAACATCGTGTAACGGCCTAAGAAAACGCCGCTTATCTTTTCAGGTAAGCGGCGTTTTTTGTTCACCCCTTTTGGGCGGGCGGCAGTGGCACCTGGCGGGGCCAGTCATCCGGCACGATAAACACGCGCTCGAAGCGCTGCTGCTCGGGCAGGTAAAGCATGACCTGCTGCGGCCCGCGCTGGGCAATCTGCTGCTGAATGGCGGGCATCACCACGCGGGGCAAGCGAAAGGCGTGCTGGCCGGGCGGGGCCAGCCAGTGGGGCTTTTGCAGCCACGCCAGGGTAAACGGGGTGGCCAGGCTTTGTGCCAGGGCGGGCCAGTCGCGCAGAAAGCACCACCGGCCGCGGCGATGCTCGGCAGTGGCGCCGCAAGGTGCCGGCAGCGGCGTGTGCCAGGGGTAGAACAGCACGCCGGGCATGGCGAGGCGTTGGCTCAGCGTGACTTCTTGATCCAGCGGGTTTTGAGTATCCCGGGGATTCAGCCAGTGGGCGAGCGTGGCAAGCGCCAGGGGCGTGGCGGAAAGCGGCAACTGATGACGGTGCAAGTGACTTGCTTTCAGCGCCAGGCTATCGAGCCCGCCGGGGCCGATCCAGCGGCTCTGGCTTCTGGCATCCCCGGGGCCTTCCGGCAAACCGAGATAGAACTTGATCGCCACTTCCAGGTGCACCGGCGTCGGATTGGCGCGGGTGCGGTAGAGCATGTCCAGCTCGCCCAGGGTGTTGCGCCGATGGGCGATGCGCACGTTACGGGCAAGCAGGCGCGTGCCGGGGGCGTTACCCAGCATGATATGCCACAGCCGCTCATGATAGTGGCCCAGACGCGTGGCCCGCGGGTCGTGGGCGCCGGCAAGCGACGCCTTGGAAAGCGTCAACAGCCACTGCTCAAGGGGGTGTTCTGCAAAGCCCAGTTCAAAAAGCGTGGGCCGCCCCGCGCAGGGAATGGGTGGGGCCAGTTCCACCAGGTCGGGCGTGTGCGCAAGCCAGGCAATATCGCGCAGCAGTGCCGACGCGTGGCGGTCGGGCGGCGTATAAAGCGCGGGGCTTACGCCTTCGGCAAGCGGGGGAGTAGGCAACGCGATCTCCTGGGCACTACATGGGGGCAGCGCGCCGCCCTAATTACCGCCGAGCTGCTACGCTTTGCTGAAGAGCGACATTAACGCGATAACCCGCACTAGCCAAGGAAAGGAGCGTGTTGAATGGGTAAGTCCAAATCCAGGAAAGCCAAAGCAGCGAATAAAAAATCCCAGCCAAAAGCGCCGCGGTCAGAAAAGCCCCAGGCGCAGCAGTCGGCCCCGCAGGCTCTGACGCCGGAGACCGGGGCGGCGCTGTTTGAAGATGCGCGCTCGCGCCTTGAGGACGTGTTTACCGCGCTGGAGATCCACCCGGACGCGCGGGCGCGTTTGATGCAGCCGAGCCTGTCGCTCCAGGTCAGCGTGCCGGTGCGTATGGATGACGGCAGCTTGAAGGCGTTTCCGGCCTGGCGGGTGCAGTACGATACCAGCCTTGGCCCGGCCAAGGGCGGCGTGCGCTTTCATCCGGACGTCAATCAGCACGAAGTCACCACCCTGAGTTTCTGGATGGCGGTCAAGTGCGCCGTGGCGGGCCTGCCTTACGGCGGCGGCAAGGGCGGCGTACAGGTGGATGCCAAAGCGCTTTCGGCGCTTGAGCGCGAGCGCCTGGCCCGCGGCTATATTCGCGCCATTGCCGATGTGATGGGCCCGGATCGCGATATTCCCGCCCCGGATGTCAATACGGACGCCACCGTCATGGGCTGGATGATCGATGAGTACGAGCAGATCACACGCACCCACGCGCCAGCGGCGATTACCGGTAAACCGCTGCCGCTGGGCGGGTCGCCAGGCCGGGTTGCGGCTACCGGGCGCGGGGCGCTGAAAGTGCTGGACCTGTGGGCCGCGCGTGAAGAGCGCAAGCCCGAAGAGACGAGCGTGGCGGTGCAAGGCTTTGGCAACGCGGCGTATCACTTCGCCCGCCTGGCCGAGGCGCGAGGCTACAAGGTGGTGGCGCTTTCCGACTCCAGCGGGGCGATCTACTGCGCCGACGGCATCGACATTGCCACCGCCCACAAGGACAAGACCCAGCACGGCAAGCTGAGCAAGAGTGACGCGGGCAAGCACATCAGCGGCGCCGAGCTGCTGGCGCTGGAGGTCGATGTACTGGCTCTGGCCGCGCTTGAAAATCAGATTCACGGCGAGAACGTGGGCGAGGTGCAGGCCAGCGCGATTCTGGAAATCGCCAACGGCCCGTTGACCAGCGCGGCCGACGACGCCCTCGCCAAGCGGGACGTTTCAGTGCTGCCGGATGTGCTGGCCAATACGGGCGGAGTGGTGGTCAGCTACTTCGAGTGGCTGCAGAACCGGGCGGGCGAAACCTGGGAAGAGGACGAGGTGAACCGTCGTCTGGAAGCCTTGCTGGAAACAGAGGCCGGGCGCGTGTTGAGCCGCGCCGAAGAAGAGGGCATTACCTATCGTCAGGCTGCCTACCGCCAGGGGATCGAGCGTATCGCCGATGCCATCATGGCGCGGGGCAACTGCCTGGATGGCCGCTAGGCACGCGCTTAACCAAAACGGGCTCCCCGAAGGGAGCCCGCTGGGTACAAGGCTATAGAGTAAACGGTTAGTCGCGGTCGATCTGGGTCACATCAGTGGAGCCCTGGCGTACGCTGATCTCAAGCTCGCGGCCGCTTTCGTCGCGGCCTTCGATATCGATGATGCCGTTCTTGTCGATGTCGATATCTTCAAACTCGGTCATGCCTTCCTGCTGGGCGACTTGCAGGGCCTGACGGATATCGTCTTCGCTCATGCCCCAGGCACCGGTGATCAGGCGCTCGCGCTGCTCCTGAAGCGTTTCGCCGCTGTCGATGGCGAACTCGATATCGGCGTACCACTCGTCATCCAGCCAGCCTTCCACTTCGGCACGGCCGCGGCCATCGATGCTGATCTCTTCATACTGGGTGATACCATAAGCGGATGCGTGACCCAGCACGTCGTCGATGCGGTCGATGGGCAGCGAGTCGGCCTGGGCACTACCTACCGCCGCGGCGAACAGCAGAGCGGAAGTGGGGATGATCAGCATTTTTTTCATGGCGTTCATGGCAAAATCCTTCTTTGGTTTAGCAAGACAATATCTGTTTAACAGCATTCAGCGAATGCGACACGAACGTTATAGCACTCGGGTTCTTTCCCTAGACTGAACGTGCCGTTCATCTAACGTTCATGTGGCCTTTGGCATGCTGACACCATGAAAGCCGCACTGCATTCTCTTGCCTCTACCGGCCGTTTCGGCCGTTGCCTGCCCCGACGTTTTATCGGCGCCGGGCTCCTGGCGCTGGCCGTTTCACTGGGCACGGGGATATCTGCAGGTGCGCTGGGCGACCAGCACTGGGAGGCGCTGCACGCGGAGGTGCGCCGCGGCGACGTGGTGCCGCTTGAAACCATTCTCGACTGGCTCGAGGCACACTATATCGGCGAGGTGCTTGAAGTGGAGGTAGAGCGCGAAAACGGCTACGTCGAGTATGAAATCAAGCTGCTTGGCCCGCAGAACCAGGTGGTAGAGTTTGAATTCGATGGCCAGAGCGGCCAGTTAATGTCCATTGAGGGGGTGCGCATCAACGAGATGCGTCGCCCCTAAGGCGTATGACGATGAAGTGTTTGCTGGTAGAGGATGACCAGGCACTGGCGCGGGAGCTCAGCCAGGCGCTGCGCGACGGTGACTGGCTGGTGGAGCATGCAGAAAATGGCCAGGAAGCCGATTTTCTGGTTCGCACCGAGACCTACGATACGCTGATTCTGGACGTGGGCCTGCCCGACGGCGACGGTACCCGCTGGCTCGCCTCCTGGCGTGATGACGGCATCGATCTGCCAGTGCTGATTCTCACCGCCCGGGAGCGCTGGGCGGACAAGGCCGCAGGCTTTACCGCCGGTGCCGACGATTACGTCACCAAGCCGTTTGAATCCGCCGAGGTGCTGTTTCGCCTGCGCGCCCTGGTGAGGCGCAGCCACGGCCACGCCCATCCGGTGCTCAAGGTAGGCGAGCTGAGCCTGGATACTCACACTCAGCACGTGACGCTGGCGGGTCGGCCGGTGGGCCTGACTGCCCAGGAGACCCGCCTGCTGAGCTATCTGATGCATGCCGCCCCTCGCGTGGTAAGCCGCAGCGAGCTTGCCGAACACGTTTACGACCGCGACCACGAACCCGACTCCAACGTGATCGATGTACAGATCAGCCGACTGCGCCGCAAGCTCGGTGCCTGGCGGTTTGCCACGCTCAGAGGCCAGGGCTACCGGCTGCTGGCCGATGAGCCGGGCGGCGAATGAGCGCCTTGCCCGTATGGCGAAAACGCTGGGCGGGCCGCTCGATCAGCCTGCGGCTGCTGCTGGCCGTGCTGCTGATGATTGGCGTTGCCCTGCCTGTGGCAGGCGTGCTGCTCTCGCACCACTTTCGCACTGCCGCCACCGAGGCCTTCGATGAGCGCCTTGAAGCCACGCTCAACGTGATCATTGCCGGCGTGGCGTTTGATCCCATGCGCCAGGCGCTCGATTACCAGGGGGCGCTGGGCGACCCACGCTTTGATCAGGTGTTTTCCGGCTGGTATTGGCAGGTTACCGACCAGCAGGGCCATACCACCACGTCGCGCTCGCTGTGGGACCAGCGCCTGCCGGTCACCGACAGCGAAGAGGCCAGCGGGCGCAGCATCATCGGGCCTCGGGGGCAGTTACTGCGGGTCATGGAACAGGACATCTACCTCGCGCCTTTAGAAGCTCCGCTGCATGTCAGCGTGGCGGCCCGCAACGATGAGCTGAAGCGCGATATAGGCGAGTTTCAGCGCCTGCTGTGGCTGGGTCTGCTGGGGCTTGGTGCACTGCTGCTGGCGGTACTCGCCTTGCAGGTGCGCTGGGGGCTGGCGCCGCTGCGGCGGATGAAGGCCAATCTACAGGAAGTGGAACGCGGCGATACCGAACAGCTCGACACCGACCTGCCTGAAGAGCTTGCGACACTGGCCGCCTCCATGAACGCCGTGCTGGCACGCGACCAGCGGCTGATCGAGCGGGGCCGGCACACCGCAGGCAACCTGGCCCACGCGTTGAAGACCCCGCTGAGCGTCATGCGCCTGCTGGTGCGCCAGCTGCCCGAGACCAGCCGCGCCGCCTGGGAAACCGAGCTTACCCGGGTGGACAGCGCCGTTCGCCACCACCTGGCGCGGGCCTCGGCCGCTGGGGAGGGGGTACGGTTTGCGCCGATCGAGCTGCGCGAGACCCTGGCGCCACTGCTGAACGGATTGGCCCGGCTGGCCCAGCGGCGCCAGATTACCCTCGATACCGCGTTTGAAGCCACGCCGCGCGTGCATATCGACACTCAGGATATCCAGGAACTGGTGGGCAATCTGCTGGATAACGCCCTGCGCTGGGCCCGGCGCGAAGTGGCCTTGCAGGTACAGGTGATTGACCGAACGCTTCGCCTGACGGTCAGCGACGACGGTCCCGGGATGACCGAACAGGAGTGTCAGGCCGCCATCGGACGCGGCAACCGGCTGGACGAGCAGCGCTCGCAGAGTGGCTTGGGCCTGGCCATCGTGGCGGATCTGGTCACGCTGTACCATGGTCAGATGCGCCTGCAGCGCGCCAGTATCGGGGGGCTTGAGGTGGTTATCGAGCTGCCGGTGGTGGCGCGGGGTAAAACGCTGGGTAGAGTGTGAACTAGGCCCAAGGAGAGCTGATTGATGAGTGATGCGCTGCCCGATGTACTGGTTGGTCCGCTGCTGCGCCGTATAAGCCCTACCCGGCTGGTGATGTGGCTAGTGGCCACGCGGCCGCTGACGCTCTCGCTGGTACTGCGCCCGGGCGCGGCGGATGAGCAGCGCTTCAGCCTGAACGACCATCAGCAGTGCCTGCCCATCGGCCGACGCGCGTTTATTCACCTGATCGATTTGCGCTTGCCCCGGGCACTGCCCGTAGACGAGCGCATCGAGTACGACCTGCGCGTGCAGACCACTCAGGGCGAATGGCAGGCGCTACCGGTGTGGGCGCCCTGGCTGTGTTACCCGGGTGAGCGCTTTCCCTCCTTCGTGGTGGCCTCGCGCCATCACCGGCTGATGCACGGCTCCTGCCGCAAGCCTCATCATCCAAGTGCCGATGGCCTGGTACGCGCCGACGATTGGCTGGCCGAGAGGCAGGCTGCGCCCGAAGAGTGGCCGGCGTGGCTATTGATGACCGGTGATCAGGTGTATGTGGACGACGTGGCCGGCCCCATGCTGCGCGCCGTGCATGCGCTGATCGAGCGTCTGGGGCTTTTCGATGAGCGGCTTGAAGGCGCCACGGTGAATGACAGCCAGGCGCTGTATATCTCGCCCCAGAGTTACTATCACCGCGAAGCGCTGCTGCCGGATGTAACCAGCAACGTGGCCCTGCGGGAGCGGTTCTTCGGCGGCGTCAAGAAGCCGGTGTTCACCTCGGCGAACGCTTCCAACCACCTGATGACACTTGCGGAGATGCTCGCCATGTACTGCCTGGCGTGGTCGCCTACGCCCTGGCAGATCATCGCCCCGGTAATGCCCGCGCTCAGCCGTGAGAATGCCGACACCTACCGCCAGGAGCAGGGCGCGATAGATGACTTCGTGGCCGGGCTTCCCCAGTGTTCAAGGCTTCTGGCCAACCTGCCGAGCCTGATGATCTTTGACGATCACGACGTTACCGATGACTGGAACCTGACCGCGGACTGGGAACGCTGCGCCTACGGGCATCCGTTTTCCAAGCGGATCATCGGCAATGCGCTGATCGCCTATCTGCTGTGCCAGGGTTGGGGCAATGCACCGGACAAGCTTGAGCCGCTGCTTGGCCAGGCGGCCGAACTGTTGCACACCGACGCCACGCATTTGCCGTTGGAGGCGCAGGACGCGTTGATCGAGCGGCTGCTGCGTTTTCAGGGCTGGGAGTTTCACGTGCCGGGCACGCCTGCCTTGATCGTGCTGGATACCCGCACCCGGCGTTGGCGCAGCGAGCGAAGCCCCAGGCGGCCTTCCGGGTTGATGGACTGGGAAGCGTTGATGGAGATGCAGCAGGCGCTATTGGGCTGCAAGAGTGCGGTGATTGTTTCACCGGCGCCGATGTTTGGCGTCAAGCTGATCGAGGGCGTGCAGAAGCTTTTCACCGTGCTGGGCAAGCCGCTGGTGGTGGACGCCGAAAACTGGATGGCCCACCGGGGCGCGGCCAACGTGCTGCTGCAGATCTGGCGCCACTCGAAGACACCCGGGAACTACGTGATTCTCTCCGGTGATGTGCACTACTCGTTTGTCTACGACATCATCGTGCGCCGTCAGGAGCGGGCGCCGCACCTGTGGCAGGTGACTTCCAGCGGTATCAAGAACACCTTTCCGGTACAGCTTCTCAACACCTTTGACCGGCTCAACCGCTGGCTCTACGCGCCCTGGTCGCCGCTCAACTGGTTGACCAAGCGGCGCAAGATGAGCATTCACCCGCGCGACCCCAGCCGAGCAAGCGCCGGTGAGCGGCTCTGGAACGCCAGCGGTATCGGCTTGGTCACGCTGGATGAGCAGGGCCGCCCGGTAGATATCCGTCAACTGGATGTCAGTGGAGATGACGTTGTGTTTCCGCCTTCGACTGACCTGGAAACGCCCGAAAGCCAGACGCCTGAGCGTCATTAAAGTGTCATGGGAATGTCGCACGCTTGCTGCCGGTGCCAGCTCGCTGAAAAGTCTTTTGAAACAGCCGACAAGCTAGCCAGGCTGGCTGCACGGCGGGGTAATCCGGCTTTATTGACCGTCTCTACCAATAATCATCATGACGTTTTCAGTGCCCGCAAGGCAGGTGCTGGATAAGGCAGCAGGTATATGACCGCCCAACAGGAAGAAGCGCACTGGCTTGACCGCATTATTGCTACAGAAGATCTCCACGTGCTGTTTCAGCCCATCGTGGATGCCAGCCAGCAGGCCATTTACGGTTACGAAGCGCTGATTCGCGGGCCGCAAGGTTCGCCGCTTTACTCACCGTTGCGCCTTTTCGATGTGGCCATGCAGGCGGGGCTATTGGTGGAGCTGGATCTCCTGTGCCGGCGGCTGGCCATTCACCGCTTTGCCGAGCTTGAGCTGCCGGGGCTTTTGTTTCTCAACGTGATGCCGCTGACCATCGTCGAGCGCGACTTCAGGGAAGGCATCACGCTTGGCTTTATCCGCGAAAGCGGGCTGCCGCCGGAGCGGGTAGTGATCGAACTGACCGAGCATGTGCCGATCCATGACTACGAGCTGATGCGCCAGGCCGTGGATCACTACCGCGACATGGGGTTTCAGGTAGCGCTGGATGATCTGGGGGCCGGGCACTCGAGCCTGCGCCACTGGTCGGAGCTGCGCCCGGATTTCGTCAAGCTGGACCGCCACTTCATCTCGGGCATCGACCAGGAGCCGGCCAAGCGCGAGTTTCTGCGCTCGATTCTGGACGTGGCGCGAAGCCTTGACTGCCAGCTGATTGCCGAAGGCGTGGAAACCGCCGCCGAACATCTCTGCCTGTGGGAACTCGACCGCGGGCTTGCCTTGCTGCAGGGGTTCTACTTCGCCAGGCCAAGTGCCGAGCCGCCGCTGCAGCTGCATACGCTTCTGCCTGCCGCCAGTGCCCAGCTGGCAAGCCCCGCTGGGCGCACGGCGCGCTCCATCTTCCGCACGCTGGAGGCCGTCGCCCCGGACTGTTCTGTCCCGATGCTGGCCGAGCGCTTTCGCCACCGCCCGGCACTGCGCTGCGTAGCGGTGGTGGATAATGGAAAGCCGGTCGCGGTGGTGCGCCGCAATGCGTTTCTGACCCTGTTCACCAATCCCTACAGCCACTCGCTGTATGCCAAGCGCTGCGTGCTGGACGTGGCAGACTCCCGGCCGCTGATCGCCGATGCGGATATGCCGCTTGAACTGCTCAGCCAGCAGCTCACCGACAGCCATGATATCGAGCAGGAGGATTTCGTGATCGTGGATGGCAGCGGCGACTACCTGGGCATGGGCAGCATTGTCGATCTGCTGCGCGAGATCACCGCCATTCAGGTGCGCCAGGCACGCCATGCCAACCCGCTTACCGGGCTTCCCGGCAACATCCTCATCAACGAGACGCTGACCCAGCACCTGGCGGCCCGTCAGGGCTTTGCCGCGGCCTACGTGGATCTGGACAACTTCAAGGCGTTCAACGATGCCTACGGCTACGCCCGTGGGGATCATGTGATCATTTCGCTGTCGCGCCTGCTCCAGGCCCAGGTGGAGAGCGCCGGGGGCTTTATCGGCCATATCGGCGGAGATGACTTCATGATGCTGCTGCCCCTTGGCCACTGGGAGCACGTATGCCGGCAGATACTGCACTCGTTCGAGCGGATGGCGCCGGAGTTTTATGATGAGAGCGACCGCACTCGGGGTGGCATCACCATCGAAGGCCGCCAGGGCAGGGCGAGCTTTTTCCCTTTCGTCAGCGTCTCCATTGCGGTCAAGCCGGTCCTGGATACGGCTGTCTGCAAGGCGCTGGATATCGCCGCGCAGCTTTCGGAGCTCAAGCATCAGGCCAAGAAGATTCCCGGCAACAGCCTGTTTGTCGAGCGCCGAGGCTGCTGCGTAGCGGCATCCTGAGCGCTTGCGGGCGTCACCAAGCGGTCACCGAAGTGTCTTCGTCCTGTCATATGCGGTGGGCAGGATAGCGCTATCTTCGAACAACACCTCAGGTGACCCATGTCTACTCTGTCTGTGCCCCGTACTCTTCTCAGCGCGGCCGTTGCCAGCGCCTTTGCCCTGACGGCCGTCACTGCATCGGCCGATCTGTCCGCCCGCTATACCGATAGCGACGGCGATATGGTGGCGGATGCGCCGAGCGATGAGTCACAGTGGGTAGACCCGGATACGCTGGTATTTGCCTATACGCCAGTGGAAGACCCGGCGGTGTACGCCGACGTGTGGTCGGATTTTCTGAGCCACCTTGAGGAGGCCACCGGCAAGCGGGTGCAGTTCTTCCCCGTGCAGTCCAACGCCGCGCAGCTTGAAGCTCTGCGCGCCGGGCGCCTGCACGTGGCCGGGTTCAACACCGGGAGCACGCCGGTGGCCGTCAACTGCGGCGGCTTCCGCCCGTTTGCCATGATGGCCGCCGACGACGGCAGCTTTGGCTACGAGATGGAGATCATCACCTACCCGGGCAGCGGCATCGAAGGCGTTGAAGACCTGGAAGGTCGCCAGATGGCCTTTACGGCGGAAACCTCGAACTCCGGCTTCCGGGCGCCTTCGGCACTGCTGCGCTCCGAGTATGGCCTTGAAGCCGGTGAAGACTTCGAGACGGCCTTCTCGGGCTCGCACGACAACTCCATTCTGGGCGTGGTCAACAAGGACTACGACGCGGCGGCCATCGCCAACTCGGTGGCCAAGCGCATGATCGCTCGGGGCGTGGTGAACGAGGGCGATTATGAGGTCATCTACACCTCGGAAACCTTCCCCACCACTGCGTACGGCCTGGCCCATAACCTGACCCCGGAACTTGCCGAAAAGATTCAGGACGCATTCTTCAACTACGACTGGGAAGGCACGCCGCTTGAAGCCGAGTTCGCCAACTCTGGCGAGGCGCAGTTCATCCCCATCACCTACCAGGAAAACTGGTCCGTGGTGCGCACCATCGCCGACGCCAACGGCGTGACTTACGACTGCGATTGATGCGCTAGATAAACGGCTGTGTGCGGCCAGAAAGGCTCCCCTTTCTGGCCGTTTCGCTATACATGAGAGGTGAGAACATGTTGACACTACGCGGCGTGACCAAGCGCTACCCGACCGGCGACCGGGCGCTGACGGATATCCAGCTGACGCTGCCCAAGGGCCAGGTGATGGCGCTGATCGGCCCTTCCGGGGCGGGTAAAAGCACCCTGATTCGCTGTGTGAACCGGCTGGTGGAACCGACCCAGGGCAGCATTCGCCTGGAAGACACCGAGATCACCCGGCTTTCCGGCAACGCGCTGCGCCAGGCGCGCCGTTCGATGGGCATGATCTTTCAGGAGTACGCGCTGGTCGACCGGCTGAGCGTGATGGAGAACGTGCTTTCGGGCCGGCTTGGCTATGTGGGCTTCTGGCGCAGCTTTCTGCGCCGCTACCCGGAAGACGCCGTAGCCGAGGCCTTTCGTCTGCTGGAGCGGGTTGGCCTGCCCCACGCCATCGACAAGCGCGCCGATGCGCTTTCCGGTGGCCAGCGCCAGCGGGTGGGTATTGCCCGGGCGCTGTTGCAAAGCCCCAAGCTGCTGCTGGTCGATGAACCCACCGCAAGCCTGGACCCGAAAACCTCGCGCCAGATCATGCGCCTGATACGCGAGCTGTGCGCCGAGCGCGACCTGGCCGCGATCATCAACATCCACGACGTGGCGCTGGCGCAGCAGTTTGCCGACCGGATCGTCGGTCTGCGTGCCGGTGAAATCGTCTTCGACGGCCTGCCGAGCGAGCTGACCAGCGAAATCCTGACCACCATCTACGGTGAAGAGGATTGGGACACCACGCCGGAGCCCATGGACGACGAACCCGCCGCCGCGCCGCCCTACGTACCCACCCTTCAAGGCCTGGCCGCCGGGGGCGCTCGATGAGTGCCCAGGCAGAGGCGCTGGCTTCCGCGCGCGCTCAGGCAGCCCGCCAGGGTCGGTGGCGGCGGCTGCCGCTGATCGAGAACCCGCGCTGGCGCTGGGGCATCGCCATTGGCGGGGTGGTTTATCTGGTGCTGGCGCTGGCCTCTGTCGAGGTCAACTGGGCGCGGGTCGCCGAAGGCGCCGGCCGGGCGTTGAATTTTCTGGGTGCGTTCATGCAGCCGGATTTCATCAGCCGCCAGAACGATATCGTGGCGGGGCTGCTGGAAAGTTTGACCATGACGCTGACCTCGACGGTACTGGGCGTTCTGCTGGCGATTCCGGTAGGGCTTGGCGCGGCGCGCAATATCTCGCCGCTGCCCCTCTATCTGCTCTGCCGAGCAATCATCGCCGTGTCGCGCACCTTTCAGGAGATCATCATCGCCATCCTGTTCGTGGTGATGTTCGGCTTCGGGCCACTGGCCGGGATGATCACGCTGGCATTTGCCACCATCGGGTTCATGGCCAAGCTGCTTGCCGAAGATATCGAGGACCTGGACTGGCGGCAGGTAGAAGCGGTGCGCGCCACCGGCGCGAGCTGGTGGCAGACCATGAACCACGCCGTTCAGCCTCAGGTCATGCCGCGGTTGATCGGGCTTTCGGTGTACCGGCTGGATATAAACTTTCGCGAGTCAGCGGTGATCGGCATCGTCGGGGCGGGCGGCATCGGCGCTACGCTCAACACCTCGCTGAGCCGCTATGAGTACGACACTTCTGCCGCGATCCTGCTGATCATCATTGCCATCGTGCTGCTGTGCGAATACAGCTCGAGCCACGTGCGCCGCTGGACCCAGTGATAGCGAATAAACAAGAGCCGGGTTAGAGATACCGGGCCAGCCATGCCCGGTCCCGCCATTTTGGAGAGAGTAAATGCCTGTTTCGCTTACCCCGCAGGGCCTGCCTGCCTGGCAGCGGCGCACTACCCGCGCCCAGTGGCTGCAATACGCGGCCTGGCTTCTGGGTATCAGCCTGTTTCTGCTGTGCTGGAAGGTGATTTCCGATAACACCATGTGGGTGTTCGTGGAAGACGCCGGCCGCCAGGGGAGTGATCTGCTCAGCCGCATGCTGCCGCCCAGGTGGGAATACGCCAACGTGCTGTGGAAGCCCATGTGGGACACCCTGAATATCGCAACGCTAGGCACCGCGATCGGCATCATGATGGCGTTCCCGGTGGCCTTTCTGGCCGCGCGCAATACCACGCCGCATCCGCTGGTGCGCAGTGCTGCGCTGATGGTGATCGTCTCTTCGCGCTCGATCAACTCGCTGATCTGGGCGATGCTGCTGGTGACCATTCTGGGCCCGGGAGTGCTGGCCGGTATCATCGCCATCGCGCTGCGCTCCATCGGCTTTGTGGGCAAGCTGTTATACGAGGCGATCGAGGAGATTCATCCCACCCCGGTCGAGGCCATCAGCGCCACGGGCGCGAGCCGCCTGCAGGTAATGAACTACGGCGTGCTGCCGCAGATCATGCCGGCCTTTGCGGGTATCAGCGTGTACCGCTGGGATATCAATATTCGCGAATCCACGGTGCTCGGGCTGGTGGGGGCGGGCGGTATCGGCCTGCAGCTGAACGCCTCGATCAACAACCTGGCCTGGAATCAGGTCAGCGTCATCTTCATCATGATCTTCGCCACGGTGCTGGTATCCGAATGGATTTCGGCGCGGGTGCGCCATGCGATCATCTAGCCAGGCAGTGGCTACGTAAAAGAGGAGCCAGGATGCGTTTTCCTGAAGCAGATATCACCACGATTGACCTATTGCGCCACGGTGAACCGGTAGGCGGGCGCATGCTGCGCGGCGCAACCGACCACCCCCTGAGCGACAAAGGCTGGCAGCAGGTAACCGAGGCGGTGATGCGCCAGGCGACGAATGGCCGGCCGCCCTATGACGCGATCATTACCTCGCCGCTTTCGCGCTGCCGCGAGTTTGCCCTGTGGCTGGGCGAGGAGTTCGATCTGCCGGTACAGATCGAGGATGACCTTGCCGAGCTGAACCTGGGCCGCTGGGAGGGCAAGACCCATAGCCAGGTGTTTGCTGAAGAGGGCACGGCCCCCATGAGCGCTTTCTGGAACAGCCCGGCGACGATGTCGCCCCCTGAAGGCGAGACCATGGCGGCCTTCGACTGCCGGCTGGCCGAGGTGTGGCGCGACCTGCTGGCCAACCCGCCCGGGCGCCACGTGCTGGTGGTGGCGCATCTTTTCGTGTGCAACGGTCTGCTGCGCCAGGTGCTTGAGCAGCCGCTTGACCGGGTGCTGGCCATGGACTTGCCCTATGCTGCCATGAGCCGCGTGCGTCATGAGCGTCATGCGCTGGGGGAAACCAGCTTTATCGAGTGGATTGGCCGTTAGTTGAGCTTGGCGCTTTACCCGGTTTGCGCCATGATGAGGGCGTTGCCACAAGGAGAGTCGACAATGCCCGTCACGTTGGGAAAATTCACCATTGCGTTGATGTTGCTCGCGTGGCTTTCAGGCTGCGCGAGCCGCGACGTTGCCATTTCAACACCCGATTCGCCAATGCCACGCGACGGTCTTTCCATGGAACGCGTGCTGATTCTGGCCCACGCTCAGCAGGCCATCGGTACACCGTACCGCTTTGGTGGCAATACGCCGGACGGCCTGGACTGTTCCGGGCTGGTGGAGCTTGCCTACCGCGCCGCCGGCATGCGCGTGCCGCGCACCGCCGATGACCAGTTTCGCGCGCTGCCTGCCGTGGATACACCCAAGCCCGGTGACCTGCTGTTCTTTGGCGAGCGCAGCCGGGCCACCCACGTGGGTATCTATCGCGGCAATCAGCAGATGATTCATGCCCCCGGCAGCGGCCGCGCCGTGGTCAGCGTCCCGCTGGATATCGACTACTGGCAGCAGCGCTTTCTGGGCGCCGCGTCGCTGGCCCCCTGAGCGCCCGGCGAGCGCTTCGGGTCGGGTAGCCTGGCAATATCAGCGCACGGTGGCGATTCACGGTGGTAGTATGTTTGCTTACCCTTCATAAGAAAGCGCGTAACAGGCAGTGGAGAGGCTGCCGCCAGGCGCGCGTTTGGGATGCGCAAGAATAAGGAGCACTGCCATGTATCCGCCTACCCGTGTGCCGCAGAAGACGCCTTTCCAACGCCAGGTGGATGCTATGCCCAACAAGAACGTCGATGAGACAAGCGCTACCGCCGCCACCGCGTTCAAGCATGCCAATGAAGCGATCATCATTACCGACAGGCACAACCGGGTCGTTGATGTAAATCCGGCGTTTTGTGAGCTGACCGGGTTTACGCTTGAAGAGGTGCTGCATAAAACGCCGGAAGCCTTCAGCATCCTGCCGCTGAACACTGGCCATGCCCAGGAGCTGATGCGTGAGGAGTACCGGCTGCGCGATCGCAGCAAGCACCAGGTAAGCTACCGGGGGCACGACGGGAAGTACTACCCCGGCATGATGTCGGTGAATCGGGTGCGCGATGCCCAGGCGCGCGTTGATCACCATGTGGTCGTGCTGGCGGATCTGTCGGCCATTCCCGCCCATGCCCGCCACCTGAGCCGTGAAGTCTATTTTGATGCGCTGACCGGCCTGCCCAATTTACAGCTGCTGACCCGGCTGATTCAGGAGTCCATACAGCACGCCGACCAAAAGGCGCAGCCGCTGGCCATCTGCTCGCTGGATATCGATTTCTTTCAAACGGTCAACGAGCGTCTGGGCGGGCAGGTGGGCGATATTCTATTGGCTTCGTTTGCCCAGCGCGTAAGCCATCTGCTGTTTGGTGATGACGTGTTGGCCCGGGTCGGCGGCGATGAGTTCGTGCTGCTGCTGCACCACGATGTGGACGACGCTTTTTTCGAGAAGCTGCTGACGGCCATTCGCCAGCCCATCGTGATCGAAGGGCAGAGCATCTATCTGACCGTTAGCCTGGGGGTAACGCTTTACCCTCGCGATCACGTGCAGGGCGATGTGCTGCTACGCCACGCCAACCAGGCCATGTACCGCGCCAAGCAGCGCGGACGCGATACCTTTCACTTCTTCGACCCTGACCTTGATCGAATGCTTCAGGTTCGCCATGAGCAGCGCCAGCGCTTTATCGATGCCATCAACCACGACGAGCTGCGGCTCTATTTCCAGCCCCAGGTCGATATGCGCAGCGGCCGGGTGGTCGGCGTCGAAGCGCTGATTCGCTGGCAGCATCCCGAGCAGGGGCTGCTTCCACCGGGTGACTTCCTGCCGATCATCGATACCTCTTCGCTCGAGGTCGATCTGGGCGAGTGGGTACTGACCCAGGCGCTTGAACAGCTCACCAAATGGCAGGCGCTGGGCATCGTGATACCGGTCAGCGTCAATATCAGTCCCACCCATCTGCTGGCCAGTGGCTTTAGTCAACGTCTGGCGGAGCTTTTGGAGCGCTACCCGCAGGTGTCGCCCGACATGCTCAAGCTGGAAGTGCTGGAGAGTGCCGCGATGCACGACGTAGAGGCCGCGCTCAAGAATATCGCGCGCTGCCAGTCGCTGGGGGTAGGGTTCGCGATCGATGATTTTGGCACCGGTTTTTCATCGCTGACCCATTTGCGCCAGCTGCCGGTGAACCTGATCAAGATCGATCAGAGCTTTGTGCGCGACATGCTGATTGATGCCAACGATATGGCCATTGTGGAGAGCGTGATCTATATGGCCAACCGCTTTGAGCGGCCCATGCTGGCAGAGGGGGTGGAAACGCTTGAGCATGCCAAGGCGCTGATGAAGCTGGGTTGCCATCTGGCTCAGGGCTTCGGTATCGCCAGACCCATGCCGCCTGAAGCGCTACCCGAGTGGCTTGCCAGCTGGCCAAAACGGGCCGACTGGCAGGCGCTTGCCGCGCGGTGAGCAGGCCCGGCGATCAGGCCGCCTGTTCGGGCGGGAGGCCTGCCTCGGCGTCACGCGGCGTGTCCGCCGCGTTTGATTCACCGTCACCCCGTGCTTTCGCCATCATGCCCTGCTGCTGGGCGGCCTCAAGCTTGGCTTCCAGCAGGTACTGGCGGGCCTGAGCGGCTATCTGCAAATCCTTGGGTGACGGGTCGGCGGGGGCCATGGCGGCGGCAATCACGGTTTGCATCTTTTCGATGGTGGCCTGCGGGTCGCCGCGCACCGGGCCGTAGTCGATCGGCACTTCCCCGGCAACCGCGTAGCGCTTGCCGTCGGGGCCGGTTTCATATTCGTAGGAAGCGCCGCCCGTGTGGGCGCCGCCAGCGATCTGGTGGGCCATTTCGTGCTGGCGCACTTCGCGGTCGGTCTGCTTCAACTGTTCAAGCAGTCGGGCTTCTTCCGGCGCCAGGGGCGTGCCGTCGGCCCGCGTCGGGCCGGGCGCTGTCTCGCTATCCGCTTCGCGGGCATCACTCTGACTCAGGGCGTCGCCGGGTTTTTCCGTTTCATCCACGCCAGGCACTGAAGGGCTGGCCGGGCGCGTATACGCCGGACCCACCGTGGGGTACGCACTGATAGAGGTAAAGTCCATAAGCGATCACCGCTGCCTGAGCCGTTAGGTTGAAACAAGTATCGGTGAGAGCGTAAAACCGTGCAAGAACGTATACTGTCTGCTTGGCATTTACTGACCGATACGCCGTATAGACGCCGTTAATATTATCGACACTGTTAATATCATCATGCCTTCCATTGACGTCATTATCCATTTAAGCCCCGACGAGTGTCTGGCCCATTATGAAGGCCGGGCCGCCAATGTGCGTGCGCGCAGCGTGGACGGGCGCTGGGTGGTATTTCCCGCTGAGGCGATTCGCCGTGTGGTCGGCCCGAGCGGGGTTCACGGGGTGTTTCGCCTGGCGTTTTCCGATCAGGGGCGCTTTGCCGGTATCGAGCCACTTGCAAGGCGATAGCCGTGAGGCTCGGGGCCGCGATTGTGGTGTCAAATAGCCGTGCAAATCGGCTGGTACATGGCGCTGATATTGTCTATATACTGTGCCATCGATTGTTATCGTCAACGCTTTCGGGCTAACCCGCCTGGGCGCTTGCAGCCTCGCCTACCCGGCACCGGCTGTTTCTATCAGGAGATATATCATGTCTGCCTCACCCGTCACACTGATGGTGGCTCGGCGCGTTGCCAGCGGCCGCTATCATGATTTCAACCGCTGGTTGAACGAAGGCCGCGAACTGGCGGCGGATTTTCCAGGCTACCTGGGCTCGGGCGTGCTGGCACCGCCCAACCATGACGATGAGTATCAAATCATCTTCCGCTTCAGCAGCAGCGATACGCTGCATGCCTGGGAGCATTCAGCCTCACGCCACGCGTGGCTGTTGCGCGGCAAGGACCTGTACGACGCCCCTCAGGAGCATCGTGCCCTGGGCCTGGATGCGTGGTTTCAAACCGCGGCAGGCAGCCCGCCGCCACGCTGGAAGCAGGCGGTGGCCGTATGGTTGGCCTTTTTCCCGATCTCGCTGGTGTTTCAATGGGTGTTCGGGAGTGTATTGGCTGACTGGGCGCTGGTGCCCCGCGTACTTGTCAGCACATTAATGCTCACGCCTATTATGGTCTTTGTATTTATCCCGCTTTCCACACGGTTACTGGCGCCGTGGCTTCAAGGTAAGTGGTCGCTTGTGGATATCTGGACGCGCTTGCGGCACGTTTCTCGAACTTGATTTAATCTGCGCTTTTTTACCTAGATAATTACTCCGTGGTGAACAACGCTGCTAAGCTAAACAGGCTTGCAGTAAAAGGATAGCTTCCGCAGGTGCAAGGCCTGCGCGCGATATCGCCACCATGGAGTAGTTTATGATCCACGTTCATCATCTGGAAAAGTCCCGTTCGCATCGAGTTCTGTGGCTTCTCGAAGTGCTTGAGCTGGATTATGAAATTCATGTTTACAAGCGTGACCCCAAGACGCAGCTGGCGCCTGACGCATTAAAGAATATTCACCCTTTGGGTAAATCACCGGTCATTACCGATGGCGAACTGGTCATTGCCGAATCCGGGGCGATTATCGATTACTTGATACAGCGCTACGGTAACGGGCATTTACAACCTTCTGCCGATAATACGCTTGACTGGGTCGACTATCGTTACTGGTTACATTACGCCGAAGGCTCCTTAATGCCTTTATTGGTAATGCAGCTGGTATTCAAGAAGATGCCTAAACAGTCTCCGTGGTTTATTAAACCAGTAGTTAAAGGAATCGGTGACAAGGCGGTTCAACGATTCTTGAATCCGCAGATCAAGCGGCATTTAAGCGTGATCGAAGCGCACCTGGCGAAAAAGGGAAACTTTGCCGGTGAGTGGCCAAGCGGCGCGGATATCCAGATGAGCTTCCCGCTTCAGGCGATAAGCGGCACGCAAGCCGTGACGGCGTATCCTGCCATTGCTGAATTCGTACAACGTATCGACGCCGACCCTGCCTGGCAGCGCGTTGTCGAGCGTGCTGGACCGCTCAGCATGCCGGGCGGGTAAGCAGCACCATGCTTGCGGCGTTGGACGTGACGGGCGGTCATCGTTTACCCGGGCGAATATTTTCGCATGGCCGGAGGTTGGGCGGGGCTCTCAAAGCGAGCCTTCTGCTGGGCAGCCTCTGCGTTACTCCTTCAATCAGTGCCAATGAAACGCTTTTGGTCGGGGTCTATCACAACCCGCCCAAGCTGTTTGTGGATGATCAGGGCAAGCTGCGTGGCGTTTTAGGAGAGTTGCTCGAGGCGATCGCGCGTGAGGAAGAGTGGTCGCTTGAAAGTATCGCCTGTGATTTTCAGCGCTGTCTGGAGTTGCTTGAGCGCGGCGATATCGATCTGATGCCCGATGTGGCCTGGAGCGAAGAGCGTGCAGAGCGCGTGGCGTTTCATCAAGAACCCATCATGCACACCTGGTCGCAGCTCTATCAGCACGAGGGCGAAGGGGTAGAGGCGATTCTCGACCTTGATCAAAAGCGTGTCGCAGTCGTGAATGGCTCCATCCAGCAGGAGTACTTGAGAGCCGTGACCGAGCGCTTCGATGTCATGGTGGCCTGGCAACTGGTGGACAGTTACGCCGAAGGATTTCAAGCCGTGGCCAGGGGGGATGCGGATCTTGCGGTGTCGGATCATCTGTTTGGCGACTGGCGGGCGCATAACTACGGGCTCTTTGAAACGCCGATCATCTTTCAGCCGATTCGGCTTTTTTATGCAGGTTCGCCCATGCTTTCCGCCACGGTGCTGGAACGCATTGACGACGTTCTGCGCCGCTGGAAGCAAGACCCGCGCTCCGAGTACTTCACCACGCTGCGCGCCTGGCGGGCAGATGCGCCGCCGGTCGGCATCATCCCCGCCTGGTTGTGGTGGTGCCTTGGGCTGCTGGCCGCCACGTGCGCTCTGGCATTGGGGTTTGTCCTGTGGCTGCGGCGGCGCATGGCGTTCAACCGCGCGCAGCTCAAGGCCAATGAAGCAATGCTGGCAACGATTCTGGACAGCGTTGACGCCTATATCTATATCAAGACGCCCGCGCTGCGCTATCACTACGTCAATCGGCGCGTCAGCGAACTTTTTGGTCTCCCCCCGGAGCAGATCGTAGGCAAGAGCGATGACGCCTTTTTTGATAGTGAAACGGCGCGGGAAGTTGCCCTGGTCGATCGCAATGTCATGGAGTCCGGCAAGAAGGTCACGATTGAAGAGAGCAGCGTGCTTCAGAGCGACAGCCATGTGCGCACGTTTCTGACCATCAAGATGCCGCTGGTGCTCTCGCCGGGCGAGCCTGCGAGCCTGTGCGGAATATCGACGGAGCTGACCGACTTTCTGGAAATGCAGTCGCGCTCCAATCATCTGGCGTTTTACGACGCCTTGACCGGACTGCCCAACCGGCGCTTGCTGATGGAGTCGCTGGCCTGGGAAATCGAGCAGGAGAGCACCGCACGACCCTATAGCGCGCTGCTGGTGATCGACCTGGATAATTTCCATCTGGTGAACGATATCCAGGGCCATGAAAGTGGCGACCAGCTGCTGATCAATGTGGCCAAGCACCTGCATCAGCACCTGCCTGAAGGGGCGGTGCTGGCACGCTTTAGCGGCGACGAGTTTGTCGCGCTACTGGCCAAGCTGGGGGAGCATCAGGCCGATACGGCCATTGGCGCCGAGCGTGCCGCCCGGCAGTTGCTGGAAGCGGTTTCCCAACTGCGCACCGACTACTCGCTGCCGGTCAGCGCCAGCATCGGTATCACGCTGTTCGACGGCGTCGATCACAGCATGAACAGCGTTCTCCAGCAGGCAGATCTAGCGCTGCAGCAGGCCAAGGCCGCCGGCGGCAACACGCTGCGCTTCTTCAATCAGGATATGCAAACCAGCCTGATCGAGCGGGCCAATCTGGAAGCCGACCTGCACCACGCGCTGGCACGCAACGAGCTGGCGCTGCACTATCAGCGCCAGGTGGACCACCAGGGCGTGACCGTTGGCGTGGAGGCGTTACTGCGTTGGTACCATCCGCAGCGCGGCTGGGTGTCACCTGCTACGTTCATTTCCCTGGCAGAAGAGAACGGGCTTATCGTACCCATTGGTTACTGGGTACTTCAGTCGGCCTGCGAGCAGCTGGCCAAGTGGTCCAACCAGGCGCCTTACGCCGCGCTCACTATCTCCGTCAACGTAAGCTCGGTGCAGTTTCAACAGCCGGAGTTCGTGCGCAATCTGGAAGGCTTGCTTGCCCAGACCCAGGCCCCGCCTGGGCGGCTGGTGCTGGAAGTGACCGAAAGCCTGCTGATGCGCGAGCCTAAAAGGGTGCGTAACACGATGTTGAAACTGCGCGCCCAAGGCATCCGTTTTGCCATCGATGATTTTGGAACCGGCTACTCCTCGTTGAGCTATCTCAAGCGGCTGCCGCTGGATGAACTCAAGATCGATCAGTCGTTTGTCAGCGAGCTTTTGACCGACAGGGCGGATGCGGCGATTGTGGATACCACTATTCTGCTGGCGGTCAGCTTGGGGTTGACCGTGGTGGCCGAAGGCGTCGAGAAAAAAGAGCAGCTGGACTGGCTGAAAGGCCATGGCTGCTACCGCTATCAGGGCTATCTGTTCGGGCGTCCCATGCCCATCGAAAACCTGTTTGAAAGCTATTGAGCTGCCCCTTCGCGGCGTGCCGTGAAGGGGCTCTTCAGGCGCTAGTAAACCGCGAAGCTTTCGGCATTGAGCCACAGGTGAACCAGGATGCTGGCGATATAGCCCAGCATGATGACCGGTGCCCAGCGCAGATGGCCCATGAAGGTATAGGAGCCCCGCGCCTGACCCATGACTGCCACACCCGCCGCGGAGCCGATGGAAAGCAGGCTGCCGCCCACGCCCGCGGTCAGCGTGATCAATAGCCAATGGCCGTGGGACATCTCGGGCTGCATGGTCAATACGGCAAACATCACCGGAATGTTATCCACCACCGCCGACACCACGCCCAGCACGATATTGGCCCAGGTCGCATCCCAGTTGGTGTAAAGCGCTTCGGAAAGCAGGCCCAGGTAGCCCATGAAGCCCAAACCGCCCACGCACATCACCACCCCGTAGAAGAACAGCAGAGTGTCCCACTCGGCCCGCGCCACGCGATTGAAGACATCGAACGGCACCACGCTACCCAGCTGTTCAAGTTTCTTGTTGTCGCCGCAGCGGCTGTAGCGTTCGCGTTTGCGCTCCAGTGAGCGCGGCAGGCTCTTGCGCAGGTAAAAGCCGAAGAACTGAAGGTAGCCAAGTCCGGTCATCATGCCAAGTACCGGTGGAAGGTGCAGGAAGGTGTGGCAGATCACGGCGGTCAAAATGGTCAGCAGGAAAAGCCCGATGATACGTCGTGCGCCGCGCTTCAACTGGACATCCTCATAGACACTGGCCGGTTTCTGGTCCTTGATGAACAGGCTCATCACCACCGCAGGAATCAGGAAGTTGACCAGCGAAGGCAAGAACAGGGTGAAGAACTCCTGAAACTGGATAATGCCCGCCTGCCAGACCATCAGTGTCGTGATATCGCCAAACGGGCTGAAAGCTCCGCCCGCATTGGCTGCTACCACGATGTTGATACATGCAAGGTTGATGAAGCGCTTGTCGCCTTCGGCCACTTTGGTAATCACCGCGCACATCAAAAGTGCGGTAGTAAGGTTATCGGCAATGGGAGAGAGCATGAATGCCAGGCCACCGGTTAGCCAGAAAAGCGTGCGGTAGTTGAAGCCCTTGCGCAGCATCCAGGAGCGCAGAGCATCAAATACCCGGCGCTCCTCCATGGCGTTGATGTACGTCATGGCGACCAGCAGGAACAGCATCAGCTCGGTAAATTCCAGAAGGGTCATGCGAAACGCGTATTCCGAGGTTTCCGACATGCCGTTTTGGACGTAGACCCAGCCAATGAGGCTCCAGATAATCCCGGCGGCCACCAGTACCGGTTTGGACTTGCGCATGTGTATCTTTTCTTCCGCCATGACCAGGGCGTAAGCCAGCACAAAGATGCCTACGGCAAAAAAGCCGATGGCCGAAGTGGTCAGGTCAATCTCGCCGGTCACGGCAAATGTTGAAGCGCTATATAGCGATAGCAGAGCCGCTAACAAAAAAAGCCAGCGACGAGAGATTCGTCGCTGGCCCGGGGCATCGTAGTGCGTTGGCATGGCGTTTTTATCCTGACTGAAGTGAATGAAGGGGGGAGTAATCTCGCTTAGTCTATCAAGCGTCTTTAGCGTGAAATACAGAATAAAAACGAATAAAGAGCGTTGATTAATCTGGTTAAGCATCTTTTTTTAGTAAATTAACCGTTTCGCTAATGGTAACTTTTTCAATAAGGTGTCATATCTTCTAACGTTCTCTCTTATTAAACTAATGTCGTAAGTTAAGCGGCTGTTAAATCTTATTTGGCTAATTGAAGGTGCTTTTTTAATAATAAAAATTAACGCTTTGTGAGTTCGTGCGAGGATAACCGGCGCCATTGGCAATGGCGGATGTGACTTTACACAAGAAGGCGGCGTTGGGCGCCTTCAAACATCAGAATTTTCACCCAGGAGGGGTAGCCTGAAAGGGGCCCCGCGGCGATTGATCGATAGCCAGAAAAGCACGTTTGTGTCAGGCAAAGGTCATGCTATGTTATGCGCTCGCTGCGCCACTGGTTCGGCCTGGGCGAACGATGCAGACAAGTATTAGTTAACCCCAGGAGTTGATCCATGCCCTCCCTTTTTCGCTCCGCTGTCACGTTCTCATTACTTCTAGCCGCCTTTTTTCCCTTAAGCCAGGCGGTACATGCTGAAACCCGCATTACCTATAAATCCGCAACGGCTGGCACCGCGTATCATGAGATGGGTGTTGAGCTTTCCGAGGCGATCAACCAGGCCACCGATGGGCAGATCGTACTCACTCAGGAGGAGAGCCAGGGGTCGGTTCAGAACGTGATGGAGGTCATGGCCCGCCAAGGTAACTATGTCTTTACCACGCCTTCAGATCTGGTGGAGCAAGCCCTGACGGCAACGGGGCCGTTTACCGAGCGCCCGCACCCACGCTTTCAGAATATTCGCGGGCTGTTTCCTCTACCTGCCATGACCATGCATTTTATTCTGGGCGGGGATAACGGCGTGGTCAGCACCGATGCACTCAAAGGCAAGCATATTCTGATTGGCCGGGGAACGTTCAGCGCTCGCGAAGCCGCGCGCTATTTCACCCTGTTTGGGTTGGACGAACAGATACGAATTGCCGATGCGGCCCTGGGCAGCGGGCCGGATGCGCTCAAGAATGGCCAGATCGACGGGTTTGTGACGGCAAGCTCGTTTCCTACGCCCAATATCTTTGACGTGGCCGCCAGCATGCCCATTTCCATGGTCAGTCTGAGCGATGAGCAGATTGAAATGATCGGCACGCCGCGTCGCATCATTCCCGGCGGCACTTACCCGGGGGTCAACCAGAATGTGCAGACCACGTCGCTTCCAGTCATGGCCTACACCACGACACAAATGGATGATGACCTGGCGTACACCCTGACCAAGACCTTCTGGGAGGTATTGACCGACATGGCGGCCGAGTCTTCCTGGTGGAGCGACATCACGCCCGACCTGTTGAGCAATATGGCCGGCAAGCTGCATGCCGGAGCACTGCGCTACTACGAAGAAATGGATATCGAGATCCCCGAGGCGCTGCGCTAGGGCCTGGCTGCTGACGCTGGATACGATAAAAGACGCCGCTGCGGTTTTACCGCAGCGGCGTCGTTACAAGACAACGTGTGCCAGTGCTTAGCTGATAATGGTAAAGCTCGCCGTCAAATAGGCCGCATAGCCTAGCAGCAGCAGCGCTCCTTCACCGCGCGACAGGCGCAGGCCGGTATACAGAAACACCATCAGGATTGCCGAGGCTCCCAGCATCACCCACTGGTCGAACGATGCCATGCGCTCCACCAGCGCAAGCGGCTGAAGGAAGGCCGAAACCCCGAGAATACCCATGATGTTGAAGATATTGCTGCCCAGTATGTTGCCTACCGCCACATCAGCATGGCGACGCAGTGCGGCAATGATCGATACCGCAAGCTCGGGCAGGGAGGTGCCGACGGCGACAATCGTCAGACCAATGACCGCTTCCGAGACGCCCATCGCCTGGGCCACACCCACGGCGCCATAAAGCAGCAACTGGGAGCCGCCGATCAACAGCGCAAGGCCGCCCACCAAGGCCACCACGATCATCAGCGTACTCATGGGCAGTTGGGTGACTTCTTCTGCTTCGGCGGTATGCACGGCGGCCGCGGGGGCGTTGTGGCGGCTTTCGCTCCAGTAGGCCCAGCCAAGATAAACCGTAAGGCCAAGCAGCAACAGCAGGGCATCCAGACGAGCCAGGCTGCCATTCAGGGCCAGCAGGATAAACAGTACCGCCGCCAGGAGCATGACCATGCCATCGCGCTTGAGCGCCTGAGGCTGCACCGTCAGCGGGCAGATCAACGCGCAAAGCCCCAGGATCAATAGAATATTGCCGATATTGCTGCCCACCACGTTGCCGATGGCGATATCCGGCTGCTGATTGATCGCCGCCTGAATGGACACCACCAGCTCCGGCGAGGAAGTACCAAACCCTACAATCACCAGACCGGTAAACAGCGGCGATACGCCCAGGCGTTTTGCTCCCGCCACCGCACCGCGGATCAAGCCCTCACCGCCCAGCGTCAACAGCACAATCCCTGCAAACAAACTCAGCCCATAAAGCAGCATATCCACCCCCACAGCAGCGCCTGCACAATCAGGAGAATCCTGTATTAGCGACTATAGATGTGAGCCTGAAAGATAGCGAGACTAATGCGTTCAACGCAGCGGCCGTCGTATTTCTGTCAGCATTTTGTGAGGAGGTGGGCGTGATGCTGTTGTAAAAGCCCAGTCTGGGATGAACACGTGCCCAGTGAAATATCGATTAAAATCATGTTTGCTTAATGCAATGTTATATCGTAATTTTAAGGGCCGGGAAGCACTTGCCCACTTTACTTGTCAAAAAAGGAACCTGACACCATGGCGCTTTTCTCAAGCAAGCATCTCAGTGCATTTGCCATCAGTTCGCTGGTACTGGCAGGCGCCAGCACTGCCATTGCCGATGACCACGAACACCACGATCATGAACACGGCCACTCGCACGATCATGCCCACGACCACGACCACGACCACGCGCACAGTCACTCCCACGACAGCGATATCTACGCGGGTCATTTCGACGATGATCAGATCGCTGACCGCCCGCTTTCCGACTGGGAAGGTGACTGGCAGTCCGTCTATCCATACCTGGAAGATGGCACGCTGGACGAGGTATTCGAGCACAAGGCAGAGCAGGGCGACAAAACTGCCGAAGAGTACAAGCAGTACTACACCACCGGTTATGAAACCGACGTAGACCGCATCGTGATAGAAGGCAACAGCGTTACGTTCTACGAAAACGGTGAAGAGACGACCGGCGAGTATCGTGCCGACGGTTACGAGATTCTGACTTACGCAGCAGGCAATCGCGGCGTACGGTTTATCTTCGAACTCGAAGATGACGCTGACAATATGCCCCAATATATCCAGTTCAGCGACCACGATATTTACCCGACGGACGCGCATCACTTCCACCTTTACTGGGGCGATGATCGTGCCGCTCTTCTCGAAGAAGTTACCCACTGGCCGACTTACTATCCGTCCGAGCTTGATGGTGATGGAATCGTTGACGAGATGCTCGCTCACTAAACCGACGCGTATCGGCGTGCTTTCACGCCGTCAAGTGTTCCGGCAATCAACAGGGCGCTGGCAGAAATGCCGGCGCCCAGCCCATGGTTCGCAACGGCTGCCTTGAAACGCGGACTCGAGCGCGTACCGAACGGCTGAAGGAGCACGCCAGCTGTGAAGAAGGGGATATGAGCTGCCCGGGTTAAGTGACTTCAAGTCGCAAGCCCTGAATGGTTTTTCATCTTGTAGTGTACGCCCCCTAGCCACTTCGGGTAGGTTATGCCGGCCGCTTGAGCGATCAAGGCGCTGAGCGGAGGGTGATACGCATCACGTTGAATAAGCAACCATTTAGGGGAAAGGCATGGGGTTGGTGTTAATACTGTTGATTGTGGTGGCATTTATCGTACTGGCCACCAGCAAGTGGAAAGTACATCCCTTTCTGGCACTGCTTGGCGCGGCCTTCATTGCTGCCTTTGCGTATCGGCTGCCCATTGATTCGGTGGTCAGCACGATTACCTCCGGGTTTGGGGGTATTCTCGGCTATATCGGTCTGGTAATCGTGCTGGGCACCATCATCGGGGTAATTCTGGAGAAAAGCGGGGCGGCTATTACCATGGCCGATGCCATCATTGCCCGGCTGGGAGACCGCTTCCCCACGCTGACGATGTCGATGATTGGCTATATCGTCTCGATTCCCGTGTTCTGCGATTCCGGCTTCATCATTCTCAATTCGCTCAAGGAGTCGCTGGCCAAGAAGCTGCATACCTCGTCGATCACCATGAGCGTGGCGCTCGCCACCGGCCTTTATGCCACGCATACCTTTGTGCCCCCCACGCCTGGGCCCATTGCTGCGGCTGGCAACCTGGGGCTTGAGTCGAACCTTGGGCTGGTGATTGCAGCGGGTATTCCCATTGCTGCGGTCGCGGCCATCGCCGGTATGCTCTGGGCGAAGCGCTTTGCCCATACTTCCCCGGACGTACACGATACGCCCCAGCACGCTGATGATCAGTGGCAGGATTGGGAGGCGCTCAAGGCAAGCTATGGGCGCCTGCCTGGGCCGATGGCAGCGTTTGCGCCTATCATCGTGCCCATCCTGCTGATCTGTATCGGCACCATTGCCCGCCTTCCGGCCGCGCCTTTCGGCGACGGGGCGGTCATGGACATCCTCAGCCTGCTCGGACAGCCGCTGACGGCTCTGTTGATCGGCCTGCTGCTTTCCTGCACGTTGCTGAAAAGCGATGACAAGGTCGCCGAGTTCAGCGAGCGTATCAGTGAAGGCATTCTGGCGGCGGCGCCCATCTTGCTGATTACCGGTGCCGGGGGCGCTTTTGGTGCTGTGCTCAGCGCCTCGCCACTGGGCGATTACCTGGGCAGTACGCTCTCCACGCTGGGTATCGGTATCCTGATGCCGTTTATCGTTTCGGCGGGGCTGAAGTCAGCTCAAGGCTCGTCCACAGTGGCGCTGGTGACAACCTCCGCACTCGTTGCCCCCATGCTGGATTCGTTAGGGCTGGGCAGCGATATCGGGCGCACGCTCACGGTAATGGCCATTGGCGCCGGCGCCATGACGGTCTCGCATGCCAATGACAGCTTCTTCTGGGTCGTCTCGCGCTTCAGCCGCATGAGCGTAGGGCTTGCCTACCGGGCGCAGACGATGGCAACCCTGGTTCAGGGCGTCACCGCAATGCTGCTGGTGTATGGGCTGTCGCTGGTGCTGTTGTAAGGCGCTGTTTGCTTTAATGCCCTTGGCCGCGCTGCGAAGCGGCCAAGGGCATATAGAACGTCGTTCGATACCGGCTGATTTTATTGTTCGCGGTAGTTTCATATTTCAGAAACAAAAAAAGCACCGCTAGGTGCTTGATTTGTAGGGGTGTCTGGTGGAGGCGGCGGGAATTGAACCCGCGTCCGCCAGCACGCGCCTATTGGCTCTACATGCTTAGATTTCGTCATTTGCTTTAACGTCACTGACTCCGACGATCAGGATTCAGCAACGCGAGCCTTCTAAAGTTTAACGGTTGACGAGAAGACACCACCAACCGCGGTCCTATCAGCTTTAGCTCATATCCCCTCAGTGATGAATAGGCACATCACCTTGGGGCCAGACAAGAAGCTAGCAGGGTTTAAGCTGCCAGCGCGCCTTGAGCGTAGTTTTCGTCATTTGCGACTATTTTTCGTGATGTGGGATTTACGAGATACATCACGCTCTCGGCATGCACCGCAAGGGTTGTCACCGGCGTCGAAACCATGTCGCCCCCTTAACTACAGGCGAGCATTCTAACGTGCTCACAGCAAATTGACCAGTTATGCCTTGTTGTGTTCCCGCATAATTCTACCTTTTTGACGGCTCCAGTCGCGATCCTTCTCCGTGGCGCGCTTGTCGTGTAGCTGTTTACCCGTGACCAGGGCAAGCTCGCACTTCACCTTGTTGCGCTTCCAGTAGAGCTTGAGCGGCACGCAGGTGTGGCCCTTGTCCTGGGTGATCGAGAAGATCTTGGCAATCTCCTTGCGGTGCAGCAGCAGCTTGCGCGTACGCGTTGGGTCGGCAATCTCGTGGGTGCTGGCCGTATTGAGCGGCATGATGTGGCTACCCAGCAGAAACGCTTCGCCGTTGCGCACCAGAATGTAGGTATCGGTAAGCTGGGCCTTGCCCGCGCGCAGGCTTTTGACTTCCCAGCCGGCAAGCGCCAGGCCGGCCTCGAAGACCTCGTTGATATGGTATTCGAACTTTGCCTTCTTGTTCTGGGCAATAACGCTGCTGCTAGGGCCCTTGCTGTTACCTTTCTTAGTGGCCATGGAACCTCATCTATAATCTGTCGGTGGCACCCCCTTCGTTATATGGGGAGGCGTGATACCATTCAAGGTCTGAAAAATGTTTCCCATGATACGCTTTGGGCACTGTGAAGTCAGCGGAGAGGTCAATGCCAACCGTCAATCGTTCCGCCTTGGTGCGGCACACCCCCCAGCAAATGTTCGATCTAGTCAACGATTTCGAACACTACCCCGAATTTTTACCGGGCTGTCGTCGTGCGCGCCTGCTTGAGCATGACGCCGACCACCTGATTGGTGAAATGACGCTGGGTCGTGCGGGGGTGGAGCAGACCATCACCACGCGTAACGACCTGTTTGCCCCGGAGCGGATCGAACTTTCCCTGGTGAAAGGGCCGTTCAAGCGTCTGAAAGGGCGCTGGCTGTTTACTCCGATGGGGGATAACGCCTGCAAGGTGAGCCTGGAGATGGACTTTGAGTTTGCCAGCCGCCTGTTAGGCATGGCGTTTGGCAAGCTGTTCCAGCAGATTGCCGGGCAGCTCGTGGACGCCTTCACCAAGCGCGCTGACGAGCTGTATGGCCCTTAGCACTCTTCGGGTAGAGGTGGCCTTCGCTTTGCCCCACAAGCAGCGCATCGTGGCGCTGGAGGTGCCATCAGGCACAACGGCCCGGCAGGCCGTCGCCCTTGCCGGCCTGCCCGAGCTTTTTCCTGAACTGCCGGAATCGGCGTTCAGCCAGGCGGCACTGGGGATTTTTGGCAAGGCGCTACGCGACCCCGATGCGCATACGCTGCGCGTCGGAGACCGCGTGGAAGTCTATCGCCCGCTGGAGATCGACCCCAAGGCCGCCCGCCTGGAGCGTGCCAAGCGCCAGGCAAGCGGCCAGTAAGGTTACTCGGCGCGAATGACCGGCTGCGGTGCCGGCGCCGTTTCCGGCGCTTGGGTCTGGACGCGCTCGGCAGGTAGCGCGTCCATCGGATCGGCGCCTTCCAGGGCAGGACCCAGGCCGCTATCGCTGCTGACTGGTATATCGCGCGAGAAATTTCCCTGCTGCTGCACGTTGCTCAGCCGCCCTGAGGGGTCGAAGGTGAGTGTTACGCGCCGCTGCTCAACGTCACCATAAGCTTCGTCCAGACGGTAGACGTAATCCCATTGGTTGGAATCAAACGGTGCTTCCATCAGCGGGCGGCCCATGACATAAACGACCTGATCCTGGGTCATGCCCGGCTGCAGCTTGCTGACCATCTGCTCGGTGACCAGGTTGCCCTGGGGGATGTCACGCTTGTAAACACCAACGTAACTACAGCCACTTACTACAGTAAGGGCAACGGAAAGGGTGATGATGCGAGTCAATTTTTGCATTTGAGCCTGTTCTTCACTATCGTGGTTTCGGTCGATCATACCCGACCTAACCTGTTACTGCGAAGAGCAACCATGGCCGATCAGAACCATGAACTGCGCAAAGCCGGGCTGAAAGTGACCCTGCCGCGCGTCAAGATCCTGCAGATTCTCGAAAATGCTTCGGGTCAGCATCACCTTAGCGCAGAAGAAGTGTATAAAACACTGATTGATGCGGGCGAAGATGTTGGCCTGGCAACCGTTTACCGCGTACTGACTCAATTCGAGTCAGCGGGGCTTGTGATTCGTCACAATTTTGACGGTGGCCACGCAGTCTTTGAGATGACCCAAGAAGACCACCACGACCATATGGTGTGTCTGGAAAGCGGTGAAATCATCGAGTTTCTTGATGACATCATCGAGCGGCGCCAGCAAGAGATCGCCGAAGAGCACGGCTATGAGCTTGTCGATCACGCTCTGGTTCTTTACGTGCGCCCCAGCGGGTCGGACGTAACACGCCAGATCAACGTGAGCACCAGCAAGAAATAGGCGCTCAGCCAGCCCGCCTGTTTTAGTCGCTGCCTAAAACCCCCATGCCGCCCCTGTTATCAACAGGAAGCGGCATGGGGGTATTTTGCGTGGCGGTGATTAAGTGGGCGGTAGCGTCAGTGGGGCGGGCGCTGGCTGGCGTGGAGCATTTCGCGGGCGTGGGCCAGCGTCTGGTCGGACAGTGTCACGCCGCCCAGCATGCGGGCAAGCTCGCTGATCCGGCCGCGCTCATCCAGTAATGCCATATGGGTGAGGGTGGTATCGCGCTTGGCGCGCTTTTCGATATGCAGATGCTGGTGGGCCTGTGCGGCCACCTGGGGCAGGTGGGTGACCGTCATCACCTGGCCGTTTTCACCCAGCTTGCGCAGCAGCTGGCCGACAATTTCAGCGGTGGCGCCTGAGATACCCACATCCACTTCGTCAAACACCAGGCTCGGAATGGTGGAGTGGGAGGCGGCTACCACCTGAATGGCCAGGCTGATGCGCGAAAGCTCGCCGCCGGAAGCCACTTTGGTAAGCGGGCGCGCCGGCTGACCCGGGTTGGCGCTGATCAAAAACTGGGCATGATCGAGCCCCTCAGGAGAGGGCGTTTCGCGTGGGGAGAGCGCCACTTCAAAGCGCGCCTTGCCCATGGCCAGAAACGCCAGCTGCTGCTGTACTTCCTTGCCCAGGCGTACGGCAGCCTTCTGGCGGGCTTCGCTGATGCGCTTGGCATCCTGGCGGTAGCGCTCGCGATATTCGGCCACCTGATTGCTCAGCGATTCAAGGTCATCGTCGCTGGCCTCCAGCTGGGCCACTTCACGCTGCAGAGATTCATGCAGGGCGTAAATCTCTTCCGGTGCCACGTGATGCTTGCGCGCCACGCGGTGTACATCCGCCAGGCGGTCTTCCACCCACGCCAGCCGCTCCGGGTCGAGTTCGGTGGTGCTGGCAAGGCGGTGCAGTTCGCCGGAAGCCTCTTCCACCTGAATGCGCGCATCGCGCAGCATGGCCAGCGTATTGGCCAGAGTGCCCTTGTCGCTGCCCGGCAGGGCGCTCAGGTGGGCGTAAGCCTGATTGAGCAGAGAGAGGGCGCCACCTTCATCGCTTTCGCAGCAGTCGGCAGCAAACTGGGTTTCGCGCAGCGTCTCTTCAGCGTGGGCCAGGGTGTGCTGCTCTTCCTCCAGGGTCTTCAGCTCGCCTTCGCCAAGACCCAACTGATCAAGCTCTTCTACCTGGTAGCGCAGCAGCTGGCGCTTGGCTTCAACCTCGCTGCCTTCCTCGCTGAGCTTCTTGAGTCGCCGCCGGGCGTGGCGCCATTCGCGAAAGGTGTCTGCCAGTTCGGTGCGGGCCGCATGCAGGCCGGCGTAATCATCCAAAAGGGCAAGATGCATCTCTTCACGCATCAGCGCCTGATGGGCATGCTGGCCGTGTATCTGAATGAGCTGCTCACCCAGGGATTTCAGGTCGCTGATGGTGGCCGGATGACCGTTGATCCACGCTTTCGAGCGACCGCTTGCGGTCACCACGCGGCGCAGCAGGCACTCATCAAACGGCAGCTCGCGCGACTGCAGCCACTCGATGGCGGCGGGCAGATGCTGAATATCAAAGCGTGCGGAGAGATCGGTGCGCTCGCAGCCGTGGCGGACGCTGCCCGCATCGGCGCGCTCACCCAGGCACAGGCCCAGGGCGCCGAGCAAAATGGATTTGCCCGCGCCTGTTTCCCCGGTAATGGCGGTCATGCCGTGGGTCAGGTCAAGCTCAAGGCGGTCGACAATGGCGTAATCTTGAATCGCTAGCTGAGTAAGCATGATGCCTCCTGAGGCGGTGCGACACAGAAGCTGGATACTTATCCAATAATTGGTGTTTTATACAGTAGTCGATAACTCACTTCAATGCCCCTCTTGAGATGGCTTTTATGGCCCCCATATAGCGTGCATAGGCATCTAATGCTCTTCGGTGAGCTTTTATAGACGACGTTTTACAGATAACGCCGGGCCTGCCAAGGCCCGCCTTCACTTTTCAGGAGCATGGCATGGCAAAAGAACCGCAAACGCCGCTGGATAATGAGTTGGCCCGTCAGGAACAGGAAGCTGAAATTACCGATCAAGACGCCCAGGAGCGCCTTGTCGATGGCGAGCTTGAAGGCTTGGTGAACGACGAAATGCCGCTTGAAGGAAGTCTTGGCAACCCGGAAGCTGACATGCTGGCCGCCCAGGTGGAAGAGCTTGAGCAGAGCCTTTCGGAAGCCAAGGACCAGGCCCTGCGCGCCGCTGCCGAAGCCCAGAACGTGCGCCGCCGCGCCGAGCAGGAAGCTGACAAGGCTCGCAAGTTTGCCCTGGAAAAGTTCGTCAAGGACCTGCTGCCCGTGGTGGATAGCCTGGAGAAGGCCTTGGAATCCATGCAGGACGGCGCCTCGGACGTACACCGTGAAGGCGTTTCCATGACGCTGAAGATGCAGCTCGACGTTCTCAACCGTTTCGGCGTCGAAAGCATCGAACCTCACGGCGAGCCCTTCGACCCGCAGGTGCACGAAGCCATGGCCATGGTGCCCAACCCCGAGCTTGAACCCAATACGGTGATGGACGTGATGCAGAAAGGTTACCTGCTGAACGGCCGTTTGGTTCGCCCGGCAATGGTCGTGGTCAGCCAGAAGGCAAATTAAGCCGATTTTAGTGACGTAAAGCGCAAAAAAGCCCTTGAAAAGTCACCGGCGGCCCCCCAGATAAGGGGCAACCCTGCGGGGAAGCCCGCAAACGTTACAAGTATTGAAACAACTGAATTCGAGGTTTTTGCTATGGGACGTATTATTGGTATTGACCTGGGTACCACCAACTCTTGTGTGGCGGTACTCGATGGTGACAGTGCTAAGGTTATCGAAAATGCCGAAGGTGGCCGTACTACGCCTTCCATTATCGCTTACACCGACGATGGCGAAACCCTGGTAGGCCAGGCGGCCAAGCGCCAGGCGGTTACCAACCCGGAAAACACCCTGTACGCCATCAAGCGTCTGATCGGCCGTCGCTTCAAGGACGACGTCGTTCAAAAAGACATCAAGATGGTGCCGTACAAGATCGCTGAAGCCGACAACGGCGATGCGTGGGTAGAAGTCAAAGGCAAGAAGATGGCACCGCCGCAGGTAAGCGCGGAAGTGCTGAAGAAAATGAAGAAGACCGCCGAAGACTACCTCGGCGAGACCGTAACCGAAGCGGTCATCACCGTACCGGCCTACTTCAACGACAGCCAGCGCCAGGCGACCAAGGACGCCGGCCGTATCGCAGGGCTCGACGTCAAGCGCATCATCAACGAGCCGACTGCAGCGGCCCTAGCCTACGGCATGGACAAGTCGCGCGGCGACAAGACCATCGCGGTTTATGACCTGGGTGGTGGTACGTTCGATATCTCCATCATCGAAGTGGCCGACGTTGAAGGCGAAACTCAGTTTGAAGTGCTCGCCACCAACGGCGACACCTTCCTGGGCGGCGAAGATTTCGACCTGGCGCTGATCAACTACCTGGTCGACCAGTTCAAGGCGGACAGCGGCATCAACCTGTCTGGCGACAACCTGGCCATGCAGCGTCTGAAAGAAGCGGCCGAGAAAGCCAAGATCGAGCTTTCCAGCGCCCAGCAGACCGATGTGAACCTGCCTTACATCACCGCCGACAACACCGGCCCGAAACACCTTAACGTAAAGGTGACGCGTGCCAAGCTTGAGTCGCTGGTCGAAGAGCTGGTTCAGCGCTCGCTCGAGCCTTGCAAGATGGCGCTGAAAGACGCAGGTCTTTCTGCCTCTGAAATCGACGAAGTGATCCTGGTCGGTGGTCAGACCCGCATGCCGATGGTGCAGAAGAAAGCGGCTGACTTCTTCGGCAAGGAAGCGCGTAAAGACGTCAACCCCGACGAAGCGGTGGCCGTAGGTGCTGCGATCCAGGGTGGCGTACTCGGCGGCGACGTGAAAGACGTGCTGCTGCTCGACGTGACCCCGCTGACCCTGGGTATCGAAACCCTGGGTGGCGTGATGACGCCGCTGATCGAGAAGAACACCACCATCCCGACCAAGAAGACGCAAACCTTCTCGACCGCGGATGACAACCAGACGGCCGTGACCATTCACGTCGCCCAAGGTGAGCGTAAACAGGTTGCGCAGAACAAGTCACTGGGTCGTTTCGACCTCAGCGACATTCCGCCGGCACCGCGCGGTGTTCCGCAGATCGAAGTTGCTTTCGATCTCGATGCCAACGGTATCCTGAACGTGTCCGCCAAGGACAAGGCGACTGGCAAAGAGCAGTCGATTGTCATCAAGGCGTCCAGCGGTCTGTCCGATGAAGAGATCGATCAGATGGTGCGCGACGCGGAAGCCCACGCGGACGAGGACAAGAAGTTCGAAGCGCTGGTGCAGCTGCGTAACCAGGCCGACGGCATGATTCACGCCACGCGCAAGACCGTGCAGGAAGCGGGCGACAAAGCGACTGATGAAGAGAAGCAGAACATCGAAACCGCGATCAGCGAGCTGGAAGAAGCGGTCAAGACCGACGATCAGGACAACATCCAGAAGAAACTCGATGCCCTGACCGAAGCGTCCGGCCAGCTGGCCCAGAAGATGTACGCTGAACAGGCAGAAGCCGGCCAGCAGGGTGCTGAAGGCGCTGAAGAAGCCAACACCAAGCAGGACGATGACGTGGTTGACGCCGAGTACGAAGAAGTCAACGACGACAAGAAACAGCAGTAAGATCCTCTTTCTGCCAAGGAAGAAGGTAACGCGGGAGACTCCTCCCGCGTTGCTGTTTCCGCGGTTGAGACCCTAATCAGATGCATGGTCATCGAGTGCATAATTAACCAGGAGGCGTAGGACCCATGTCCAAACGCGATTATTACGAAGTCCTGGGTGTCGATAAAGGGGCCGATCAGAAAGAGATCAAAAAGGCCTACCGCCGCCTGGCGCAGAAATTTCACCCTGATCGAAACCCGGACGATAACACCTCGGCGGAAAAATTCCGCGAAGTGTCAGAAGCCTATGAAGTGCTGAGCGACGGCGAGAAGCGCGCGGCGTATGACCAGTTTGGTCATGCCGGTGTGGACGGCCAGGGCGGCGGCTTCGGCGGCGGCGGTTTTGGTGGGGGTGGCGCTGGCGACTTTAGCGACATCTTCGGCGATGTGTTTGGCGATATTTTCGGTGGCGGCGGTGGTGGCCGGCGGCGCGGTCCCAACGCACCGGCGCGTGGCTCTGACCTGCGCTACAACCTCGAGCTTGATCTGGAAAGCGCAGTGGCGGGTACCACGGTGGATATCCGCGTACCGCGGCATATCAACTGTGACCGCTGCGAAGGCGACGGTGCCGAGCCCGGTTCGACCAAGGAGACCTGCCCAACGTGTCATGGCCATGGCCAGGTGCGCATGCAGCAGGGCTTCTTTGCGGTTCAGCAGACCTGCCCGACCTGCCACGGCAGCGGCCAGCACATCAAGGTACCGTGCCATAAATGTAACGGCGAAGGCCGCGTGCGCGAAACCCGTACGCTGTCGGTGAAGATTCCGCCCGGTGTGGATACCGGTGATCGCATTCGTCTTAACGGCGAAGGTGAAAGCGGCGTCAACGGCGGCCCGGCGGGGGATCTGTACGTACAGGTCGCCATCAAGGCGCACCACATCTTCCAGCGTGACGGCAAGAACCTGCACTGCGACGTGCCGATCAACTTCGTGGATGCCGCCCTCGGTGGCGAGCTTGAAGTGCCCACGCTCGATGGTCGCGTGAAGCTCAAGATCCCGCCGGAAACCCAGACCGGCAAGCTCTTCCGCCTGCGCGGCAAGGGCGTGAAACCGGTTCGCGGCGGCGCCCCGGGCGACCTGCTCTGCAAGGTCGTGATCGAAACCCCGGTCAACCTGGGCGACGAACAGCGCGACCTGCTGCGCAAGTTCCAGGAAAGCCTGGAAGGCAGCAACAGCCACAGCCACTCGCCCAAGAAAACCGGCTTTTTCGACAGCGTGAAGAAGTTCTTTGAAGAGATGAAGCCCTGATCCTGACGCCGTGGTAAACGTTAGGTTCTCTAGACCCTCGGCCCTGGCCGGGGGTTTTTGACGTTTAAGGAACAAGAGTAATGGATAACCTTCAAGACCGGCCTGGGCTTGGCATCTTGCTGCGCATTCTGTCCGGCGTGCTGTTTACCGGCATGCTGGTGTGTATCAAGGCGGTGAGCGATGCGGTGCCGGTAGGGCAGTCGGTGTTCTTCCGTTCGCTGTTTGCGTTGCTGCCGATTGTGGTGTTTCTGATGATTCGCCGAGAGTTTCCGCGCGGGTTGGCTACGCGGCGGCCGCTGGGGCATGCGTTGCGCTCGGGGCTGGGGGCGGCGGCGATGTTTGCCTCCTTTGCTGCGGTGGCACTGCTGCCGGTGGCCGAGGCGACGCTGCTTGCTCAGCTGACCCCGGTGTTCATGGCCGTGGGCGGCGTGCTGCTGCTGGGCGAGAAGTTCTCGTTTTATCGGGCGGGTGCCATTGTGCTGGCGCTTGCGGGCATGGCCGTGCTGGTGCTGCCCGGTCTTGATGCCAGTGCTGAAAGTGGCCAGATGACCGGATATGCGCTGGGTGCGCTAAGTGCGCTGCTAACGGCGGGAGCGCTGCTTACCGTCAGGCGGATTTCGCGCACCGAGACGGCTGCCTCTATCGCCTTTTACTTTATTCTGGTGTCTGCGCTCGCGGGGCTGGCCACACTGCCCCTGGGGTGGGCGGCGCTTGATCCGAAAGCGTTCGGACTCTTGGTGCTCTCAGGGCTATTTGGCGGGGCGGCGCATATCGCCATGACACTGGCGCTGCGCTACGCCGAGGCCTCGCGCCTGGCGCCGTTTGAGTATATTGCGCTGGTCTGGCCGGTGATGGCCGATTGGGTGCTTTTCGGTATTCCCGTATCCGGCGGTTTTGTGCTGGCCCTGCCGCTGATGCTGTCCGGCGTGGCACTGGCAGCTATGGAAGGCCGCCGGTTCAGGCACCTTTTTCAACGATAAGCCGATGGCGGCGCTTCTTCAGCGCCGCCTCGGGGCAGCCCCTCACCTCATTTTTCCCGCCAAATTGCGCTTTAATGTTGCGGCAAGTTGTCACGTCTCCTATGTTTTACATAATAGTTAGCAGGTTACATAGTTTGGCGGTCTGGACGCGCTGACTGTAATGACCCGTTCTGGACGCTCTGTACGCGCCAGCGGGCCAAAATAATCAAGGGAACCGTGATGAAAGAAAAAGACGATGACGCCGCGCCCGGTGGCCTGACGCGAAGGCAGCTGCTGGGCTCTTCGGCGGCCTTGCTGGTGGGCGCTTCAGGTGCCGCCAAGGGGCTGACATTTCAGGGAACGCCGGAGTGGAAGCCCTTCGACAACGTGGCTGTCGAACCCGTTGATACCGATACCGCCTGGCAATTCTTTACCGATGAGGAAGCGGCGACGGTCGAGGCCATCGTCGAGCGCCTGATTCCCGCCGATGATCTGAGCATGAGCGGCAAGGAGGCGGGCTGTGCGGTATTTATCGACCGCCAGCTGGCCGGTGCCTACGGCGGTTATGAGCGCCTCTACATGCATGGCCCCTTTCAGGACGGTACCCCGGAGCAGGGCGACCAGTCCGCCCTGACACCCAAGCAGCGCTACCGCCTGGGGCTGGGGGCGCTCAATGATCACTGCCGCAACGAGCATGGCGCTGTTTTCGCCGAGCTGAGCGAGGAGCAGCGAGATCAGCTGTTGGCCCAGCTGGAGCAAGAGGAGATTCAGCTCGACGATATCGATACGCAGCTGTTCTTCGAGCTGGTGCTCACGAACACCATGGAGGGCTTCTTCGCCGATCCTATCTATGGCGGCAACCGCGATATGGTCTCCTGGAAGATGCTGGGGTTCCCCGGCGCCCGCTACGACTACCGCAACTACGTCGAACGACACAATGAAGACCTGGGATTCGAGCCGGTAAGTATCGGCGGGCGTCCTGACTGGCAAACGCAGGGATAGCAGAGCATATGGCAACCAAACTACCTCCTACCGACGCCGTGGTGGTCGGGCTCGGCTGGGCCGGCGCGATCATCGCCAATCAGCTCGTCGATGCGGGCCTTAAAGTGGTGGGGGTCGAGCGCGGCCCATGGCGCGATACCGCCAAGGATTTCAATATCGCCTCGGTCACCGATGAGCTGCGCTACGCCCAGCGCCAGGAACTGATGCTGCGCACCGCCCAGAACACCATCACCCTGCGCAACAACCCCACGCAAACGGCACTGCCGATGCGTAAGTGGGGGTCGTTCCACCCCGGCAACGGCACCGGCGGCGCGGGCAATCACTGGGCGGGCATCACGTTTCGCTTTCAGCCCGAAGAGTTCCGGCTGAAGAGCCACCTGGAAGAGCGCTACGGCGCGGACTCGATTCCCGACGAGCTCTCCCTGCAGGATTGGGGCACGGACTGGGAAGAGATGGAGCCGCACTACGACGCTTTCGAGAAGATCGCCGGTACCTCCGGCCGGGCGGGGCAGCTGGCAAGCGGCCGGCAGGAGGGCGGTAACCCTTTTGAGGGCACGCGCTCGAGCGACTACCCCACGCCGCCGCTGAAGCAACCCTACTCGCCGACGCTGTTTGCCGAGACGGCCCGGGAAATGGGCTATCAGCCGTTTCCGGTGCCGTCGTCGCTGGTCTCCGAGACCTACACCAATCCGCTCGGCGTCACCATGGGGCCGTGCACCTTCTGCGGCTTCTGTACCAATTACGGCTGCGCCAACTACTCCAAGGCCAGCGCCATCACCACGGTGCTGCCGACGCTGATCCGCAAGGAGAATTTCGAGGCGCGCACCCACTGCGAGGTGCTGAAGGTGACGACCGATTCGGATGGGCGCCGCGCGACCGGCATCGTTTACGTTGACTCCGCCGGGCGCCGCTGGGAGCAGCCCGCCGAGATCGTGATCATCGCCGCGTTCACCTTCGAGAACGTGCGTCTGATGCTTACCTCCAACATCGGCGAGGCCTACGACCCGGCCACGCGCCGCGGCACCACCGGGCGTAACTACGCCTACCAGACCGCCAACAACGTGCAGCTCTTCTTCGATGACAAGAACTTCAACCCGTACATCGGCGCGGGCGCCGTGGGCATGGGCATCGACGAGTTCAACAACGATAACTTCGACCATTCGGGGCTTGGCTTTTTCGGCGGCGGCAGCACTCGGGTCACGCCCATCGGCGCTACGCCGATCAACGCAAGGCCCACGCCGCCCGGTACGCCGCGCTGGGGCTCGAACTGGAAGCGTGCCACGGTGGATAACTACGCCAGCACCATGTCGATTGGCTGCGAGGCGAGCAACTACTCCTCGCCCAACAACTACCTCTCGCTGGACCCGACCTACCGCGACCGGCTGGGCAGGCCGCTTTTGCGCATCACCTTTGATTTTACGCAAAACGACCTGCGCATGGCGCAGTACGTGACCGAGAAGACCGCGGAAATCGCCCGGCGCATGAATCCGCGCCAGATCGTCGCCAATCCGCGCACCGGGCCCTGGGATGGCCGCCCTTATCAGTCTTCTCATGTGGTGGGCGGCTTCGTCATGGGCGCCGATCCGAGCAACAGCTCGGTCAACAAGCATCTGCAGGTGTGGGGTGTGCCCAATCTTTTCGTGGTCGGGGCCTCCGCGTTTCCGCAGAACCCGGGTTACAACCCCACCGGTACGGTGGGGGCGCTGGCCTTCAAGGCCGCCGACGGCATCGTCAACCATTATCTGCGCAACCCCGGGGAGATGATCAGCACATGAAAACGCTCATGGGGGTTACCCTGGCGCTGGTGCCTTTGGCGGGCTGGGCGGCCAGCACCGAATATCAGGACATCGAGCGCGGTCGCTACATCAGCGTGCTGGGGGATTGCGCGGCCTGTCATACCGTCAACGATGACCAGCCGTTTGCCGGCGGCGTTCCGCTGGAGACGCCTTTCGGCACGCTGGTCGCGCCCAATATCACCCCGGATGCGACCACCGGGCTGGGGCGCTGGGACTATGAGGACTTCAAGGCCGCGATGACCGAAGGGGTCGGCAAGGGCGGCTATCATCTCTATCCGGCCATGCCGTACCCTTCCTATACGCTGATGAACGAGGAGGATATCCACGACCTCTGGTCGTTTCTGCAGACGGTGACGCCGGTCGAGAACGCCATTGAGGCCAACCAGCTGCCGTTCCCGTTCAGTATTCGTTCGGTGATGATGGGCTGGAACTGGCTGAACTTCGACGAGCGTAGCTTCGAGCCCGACCCGGAGCAGTCCGACGAGATCAACCGGGGGGCCTACCTGGTCGAGGGCCTGGGACACTGCGGTACCTGCCATACGCCACGCAACTTCATGGGCGGCGCGGGTGGCGACAAGTTTGCCGGGGCCACCATCGAGGGCTGGTACGCGCCCGACATCACGCCGAACGCCCATGTAGGTATCGGGGGCTGGAGCGAGGATGAGCTGGTCGAGTACCTGCAAACCGGCGGCAACCGTTATGGCTTCGCTTCCGGCCCGATGGCCGATGAAGTGCATCACTCTTCCCAGCACTGGACCGAGGATGACCTTTACGCCGTGGCGCGCTACCTGCTCAGCGGTGCAGGTCTTGAGTCGAGCGACTGGGACCACGCGCCGCCAGAGCCGCTGCCTGAAGACAATCCGCAGGTCACTGCCGGCAGCCATATCTACTTTGATCGCTGCTCCGGGTGTCATACGCCCAACGGCGGCGGCGAGGAGGGCATCTTCCCGCAGTTGGCAAGCAACCCCTTGGTGAACGGTGATAACACCACCTCGCTGATTCGGGTCGTGCTGGCCGGCAGTCGCCCGGTGGCCACCGATGCCAAGCCCACGGCTCCCGCCATGCCGTCGTTTGCCTGGAATTTGAACGATGAAGAGATCGCCAGCGTGCTGACGTTCGTGCGCAACAGCTGGGGGAATGCGGCGCCGGCGGTGTCAGCGGGAGAAGTGGCGGATATGCGGGAGGAGCTGCGAGGCGATTGATCGTGATCCCGGCAGGCGAAGGGATCGCCTGCCGGTTTCGAGAGTTTCAGGCCAGAAGCGCTAGACGGCTTCTTCGACGATCAGCTGAGGGCGGCCTTTCGAGCAGGGCTCGATACGTGCCGCCACCTTGTACACCTGGCGTAAGAGCGCCGGGGTGATCACGTCTTCAGTGGGGCCGCAGGCAATCAGGCGGCCGTTTTCGAGCACCATGGACGCGTCGGTAAAGCGCAGCGCGTGGCCCAGATCGTGAAGCGCCACCAGAATCAGCATGCCGCGCTCGTCGGCCAGACGGCGCAGCACCGTCAGAAGGTTGATCTGGCGGTTGAGATCCAGCGCCGAGGTGGGTTCATCCAGCATCAGAATCTCGGGTTCCTGCACCAGCGCCTGGGCCGCGCTCACCAGCTGGCGCTGCCCGCCGCTCAAATCGCCGATATCGCGCTCGCCAAGGGCGGTGATGTTGAGCTCTTCAAGCGCCCTGTCCACCTGGGCGAGATCCTCGGGCTGTACCTTCAGGCTGCGCCCCTGCATGCGCGCCAGAAGTACTGACTCATACACCGTCAGCACCGCTCTTGCGCCGGTATCCTGGGGCATGTAGGCCACCGGGCGCTCGGCGCTGGTGTTGCTGATGGCCACCTGGCCTTCGCCTTTCAACAGCCCCAGGATACGCCGGAACAGCGTCGATTTGCCTGCAGCGTTAGGGCCTAGAAGTGCGACGACCTGGCCACCCTGGAAACACGGCGTGGTGATATCTTCCAGAATGGTGCGGCGCCCGTAGCGCGCGGATACGCGGGTGAGCTGTAAAGTTACCATGAGGCCTTCTTGTGGTTGAGCACGAGAAACAGGAAGAAGGGGATGCCCACCAGGGAGGTGATGATACCGATGGGGATGATGGTGCCGGGAATGATGATCTTGGAGATCACCGAGCCCACCGAGAGAATCAGCGCGCCGCACAGCGCCGAGCCCGGCAGGAAGAAGCGCTGATCTTCGCCCAGCAGGATACGCGCGATATGTGGCCCCACCAGACCGATAAACCCGATGGTGCCCACGAACGCCACCGCCACGGCGGCTAGCAGCGACACCAGAATCAGCACTTCTAGACGCAGCGCCCGGGGCTTGACGCCCATGCTCTCGGCCTTGGCATCGCCCAGGCGCATGGCGGTCAGCGCCCAGCCGTGGCGGGCAAGCAGCGGCATGACTGCGACGAGAATGCCCAGCGCGACCCAGAACTTGGGCCAGGTAGCCTTGGTCAGGCTGCCCATGGTCCAGAACACCACCGCCGAGACGGCTTCCTGACTTGCGAAGAACTGAATCAGCGCCATCAAGGAGTTGAAGATGAACACCATGGCGATGCCCAGCAGCACGATGGTTTCCACCGTGACGCCGCGCTTGAGGCTCAGCGCGTGGATCAGAAACGCGGTGAACATGGCCATGATAAAGGCGTTGAGGGGCACCACGAACTCGATGGCGGCAGGAATGATTGCCACGCCAAAGGCAAGCCCGAGCGCGGCGCCGAAGCTGGCCCCGGCGGAAATGCCCAGCGTAAAGGGGCTGGCCAGGGGGTTGCTTAGAATCGTCTGCATCTGCGCGCCGGCCACCGACAGGCTGGCGCCCACCACCAGTGCCATCAGCGCCACCGGCATGCGGATTTCCCACAGGATGACCCGCGCCTGCTGGCTGACGTTCTGCGGCGTCAGCAGCGCCGCGATTACTTCACCCAGGCTGTAGCGGGCAGGGCCGAGAGCCAGGTCCACGCAGAGACTGAAGAACAGGGCGACGACCAGCGCCAGTAGAATCATCTGGCGCCGGAAGACCTGGCTGCGGTAGAAGGCGCGCCCTTTGGTATAGGTCACGGTGGCAAGGGTGTCAGTCGTCATGGAGCGATACCCAGTAGCCCGGCGCGTAATCGATGGGCAGGAAGCGGTTGTGGAGTTCCTGCATGGTGGCTTCCGGGTCCAGGTCCTCGAACAGCTCCGGGTGCAGCCATTTGGCGAGCTGCTGCACGGCAACGAAGTAGTAGGGGCTGTTGTAGAACTGGTGCCAAATGGCGTGGAAATTGTCGTCTTCCACCGCCTGAATGCCGGTCATGGCGGTACGCGTCGTCAGCGCTTCAAGCTTGGCACGGGCCGCCTGCATGTCCGAGCCCGGCCCAACACCCACCCAGTCACCGCCGGGCACGTAGGCATCCCAGTTGCCGCCGGTCACCACCACGTGCTCCGGGTTGGCGGCAATGATCTGCTCGGGGTTCAGCGTGCCGAAACTGCCGGGGATGATGCCATCGGCAATGTTGGTGCCACCGGCAAGGGTAACGTACTCGCCGAAGTTGCCCGGGCCAAAGCTCATGCAGCACTCGTCGGAGTAGCCACCGGCGCGGTCAATGAACACGCTTGGGCGCTCGGGGTCGGCTTCATCGATGACGTCGGTCACGCGGGCCATCTGCTCTTCGGCAAACGTGATGAACGCTTCGGCGGCCTCTTCATCGCCCATTACCTGTCCCATGATGCGCATCGAGGGAATGGTGTGCGCAATGGGATCTTCGCGAAAATCGACGTAGATGATCGGAATGCCCAGCTGGGCAAGCTTGGCGTCGTAAGCCGCGTCTTCGGTGGCCGCCTTGGCTTCCAGGTTCATGAACACCACATCCGGCTCGAGGGAGGCGGCCTGCTCGACATCGAAGGTGCCATCCTTGAAACCGCCGAAGGTGGGGATGTCGGCGATTTCAGGAAAACGCTCGGCGTAGCGGGCGTAGTTGTCCGGGTCGGCCTGGGAGAAGTCTTCACGCCAGCCCACTACGTGGGTAAAAGGTGCATCGGGTTCGAGCAGGCCCAGCAGGTAGATCTGCCGGCCTTCACCGAGAATGACCCGTTCGGCGGGGCCATCCAGCGTGATCTCGCGTCCGGTGACGTCGGTAACCGTTATCTCGTTGGCAAGCGCCGCCGTGCAGCTCAGGGCGGCCACGGTGCTTGCCAGGATATTCAACATGTAGGATCTCATAGGCCTGCTCATCACTTGCTCAAGAGGGTTAACCGTTGGCCGTTGTCTCATGGCCCTGCGTCAGTGCGTTACGTCGAACACACCGTTTCGAGTATGTGTTTGAATATAATTCCCATTCGCATAGCGGACCATTATCATGGAAACCGCCAGAGCTGTCGAGACAGTGTCTTCATGGCTTGTCTAGCGGCCATTCCTATCTGTGGAGAGTTACGCATGCCTTTATCCCGTGCCGAGATCGCCACCGCTTCCGGTGAGCGGATTATCAACCGCCTTTGCAAGCATTGGGCGCACAAGCTGGAGGTCGAGCACACCCAGCAGGATGCCAAGATCCTGTTCCCTGATATGGGTACCTGCGTGATGCACGCCGAGCCTGCGGTGCTTTCAGTATCGATTGAAACCCAGGAAAAAGAGCATCTGGACAAGCTCGAGGGCGTGGTGGAAAGCCATCTGGTGCGTATGGCCAAGGATGAAGCGTTGACGGTCATCTGGAAAAGCCAGGCTTGAACGCGTCCGGCGCTGAAACCCTCGGTGCGTCTGTTATAATCGGCGGCTAATCTTTGACCGTCGCAGGAGTTCGCATGACCCGAGTTGCCATTGTGGGCGTGGCCGGCCGTATGGGCCGTACGCTGGTAAGTGCTTTAGAGCAGGATGCTGGTGCCACCCTTGCCGGCGGGATCGTCGAGCCCGGCAGCTCTCTGGCCGGTGCCGATATCGGTGAGCTGGCAGGCGTTGGCAAGCGAGGCGTCACGGCGGTGGATTCGCTCGCCGCCATCGTTGACGATTTTGACGTGCTGATCGACTTTACCGCCCCCCAGGTCACGCTCGCCAATCTGGCGTTCTGCGCCGAACACGGCAAGCGCATGGTGATCGGCACCACCGGCATGAGCGATGACGAGCTTGCTCAGCTGGACAGCTACCGCGACCGCGTTCCCATGGTATTCGCCCCCAACATGAGTGTGGGCGTCAACCTGACCCTCAAGCTTCTGGAAACCGCTGCCCGGGCGCTTGGCGATGAGGGCTACGATATTGAAGTGATCGAAGCGCATCACCGCCACAAGGTAGACGCCCCCTCCGGTACTGCCATCAAGATGGGCGAGGTGGTGGCCGAGAGTCTCAACCGCACTCTGAAAGAGCACGGCGTGTTCGAGCGGGTAGGGCAGTGCGGGCCGCGCACCGATAAAGAGATCGGCTTTGCCACCGTGCGCGCCGGCGACATCGTGGGTGAGCACACGGTGATGTTCGCCACCGAAGGCGAGCGCATCGAGATTACCCACAAGGCGTCGAGCCGCATGACCTTTGCCAAGGGCGCGGTGCGCGCCGCCCGCTGGGTCGCGGGTCAGGAGTGCGGCCGCTACGATATGCAGGACGTGCTGGCGCTGAACGGATAACGGTCAGAAAAACTCTGTTAAGCCCAGTGATAAAATAAAGGGCTGGCCGAAGGCGATTAAATCCTGTAACATTCCAAAAATTTTGGCCGGGCGGTGGCATGTGAGCAAGAAATAGACGGCGAAGCGCTGCGCTTGTTGCACCAGCTCTACATTAAGATTGTATGATGCCGTACGCGAAACCATGGCCACCTGCCACGGAAGAGAACAACAAGCGGGATGAAACCGATTTTTTCTTTATCGGCTTCGTCCCGCTTTTTTACGACCCGACGTTTACCGACAAACGCCGACACCGGATCGCCGAGCCTGCGCCCACAGGCTCCCACCAGCATGGGAGGATCTTGACTTGAATAACCCCGCATTGAGCAAACCCGCAATATTGGCCCTGGAAGATGGCAGTGTGTTTCATGGAGTAGCCATTGGCGCGGAGGGAGTAACGAGCGGTGAGGTGGTGTTCAATACGGCCATGACCGGCTATCAAGAAATTCTCACTGACCTCTCTTATTCCCGCCAGATCGTTACCCTTACCTATCCCCACATCGGCAACACCGGTATCAATGCTGAAGACATCGAGTCCGCCTCGATTGCCGCAGCGGGCCTGGTGATTCGCGACCTCCCGCTACTGGCCAGCAGCTTCCGCTCCGAGCAGACGCTGTCTGACTACCTGGAAAGCCAGAACGTGCTCGGCATTGCCGATATCGACACTCGCCGCCTGACGCGCATTCTGCGCGACAAGGGCGCCCAGAACGGTGCGATTCTGGCAGGTGCCGATGCCGAAGGCGATGACGCGGTCGAGCGCGCGCTGGCGGCGGCCAAGGCCTTTCCTGGCTTGAAAGGCATGGATCTGGCCAAGGAGGTCTCCTGCCAGGAGGCTTACGAGTGGACAGAAGGCGAGTGGACGCTGGGCGAAGGCTATGCCGATACCACCCAGGGCGAGCGCCCTTACCATGTGGTGGCGTATGACTACGGCGTGAAATTCAATATTCTGCGCATGTTGGCCGCCCGCGGCTGCCGCCTGACGGTGGTGCCGGCGCAGACCAGCGCTGCGGACGTACTGGCGATGAATCCGGACGGTGTGTTCCTGGCCAACGGCCCAGGCGACCCGGAGCCTTGCGACTACGCCATCAAGGCCATTCAGGAAGTGCTCGAAACCGACACCCCGGTATTCGGTATCTGCCTGGGCCACCAGCTGCTGGCGCTCGCCTCCGGCGCCAAGACTGTCAAGATGAGCCACGGTCACCACGGTGCCAACCACCCGGTGCAGGATCTGGACACCGGCACGGTCATGATCACGAGTCAGAACCACGGCTTTGCGGCCGATGAAGCGACGCTTCCCGCGAATCTGCGCGCCACGCACCGTTCGCTGTTCGACGGCACGCTTCAGGGCATCGAGCGCACCGACCGCCCGGCGTTCAGCTTTCAAGGCCACCCGGAAGCGAGCCCCGGCCCGAAAGACGTGTCGCCGCTTTTCGACCGCTTCATCGAGATGATGCAGGCGCGCCGCTAAGGCGCCCAGCATCACCGTATTGCCGTCTCTTGTCGCTCATCGTCACCATTTTTTGCGGGAACCGTTATGCCTAAGCGTACCGACTTAAACAGTATCTTGATCATTGGCGCAGGCCCCATCGTCATCGGCCAGGCCTGCGAATTCGACTACTCCGGCGCCCAGGCGTGCAAGGCGCTGCGTGAAGAGGGTTACCGGGTCATTCTGGTCAACTCCAACCCCGCCACCATCATGACCGACCCGGCCATGGCGGATGCTACCTACATCGAACCGATTACCTGGCAGGCCGTCGAGAAGATCATTGAGGTCGAAAAGCCCGACGCCATCCTGCCGACCATGGGCGGCCAGACCGCGCTGAACTGTGCGCTTGATCTGGAAAAGCATGGCGTGCTCGAAAAGCACGGCGTGGAGATGATCGGTGCCAACGCCGATGCCATCAACATGGCCGAGGACCGCGACCTGTTCGACCAGGCCATGAAGCGCATCGGCCTTGAGTGTCCGAAGGCGAAAGTGGCCCACACCATGGACGAGGCCTGGGAAATTCAGGCGGAGCTTGGCTTTCCGACCATCATTCGGCCTTCCTACACCATGGGCGGCTCCGGCGGCGGCGTGGCGTACAACAAGGAAGAGTTCGAAGAGATCTGTACTCGCGGATTCGAGCTTTCCAACAACCACGAGCTCTTGATCGACGAGTCGCTTCTGGGCTGGAAAGAGTACGAGATGGAGGTCGTTCGCGACAAGAACGACAACTGCATCATCGTCTGCGCAATCGAAAACTTTGACCCCATGGGCGTGCATACCGGTGACTCCATCACCGTGGCCCCGGCGCAGACGCTGACGGATAAAGAGTACCAGATCATGCGCGACGCGAGCCTGGCGGTACTGCGCGAGATCGGCGTGGAAACCGGCGGCTCCAACGTTCAGTTCGGCATGGACCCGAAGACCGGCCGTCTGGTGGTCATCGAGATGAACCCGCGGGTGTCGCGCTCCTCGGCGCTGGCCTCGAAAGCGACCGGTTTTCCGATCGCCAAGATCGCCGCCAAGCTCGCGGTGGGCTACACCCTGGACGAGCTGCAGAACGACATCACCGGCGGCGCGACCCCGGCGTCCTTCGAGCCGTCCATCGACTACGTCGTCACCAAGATTCCGCGCTTCACCTTCGAGAAGTTCCCCCAGGCCAACGACCGCCTGACCACTCAGATGAAGTCCGTAGGTGAGGTGATGGCGATTGGTCGCACCTTCCAGGAGTCCTTGCAGAAAGCGCTGCGCGGGCTGGAAACCGGCAACGACGGCCTCGATCCGATCATTACCGACTTCAATCCGGACAACATGGCCCTGATCAAGGGCGAACTTCAGGCCGCAGGCGCCGAGCGCATCTTCTATGTGGCGGACGCCATGCGCGCCGGCATGAGCGTGGACGAGATCTTCGCGCTGACCAACATCGACCCCTGGTTCCTGGTTCAGATGGAAGACCTGGTGCTTTCTGAGGCGGCCGTCGCCAAGCGCACGCTGGCCGATTTCTCCGCGCAAGAGCTCTACCGCCTCAAGCGCAAGGGCTTTGGCGATGCGCGTCTGGCCAAGCTCTTGAACGTCAGCGAAAAGGAGTTCCGCCAGACGCGCCAGGCCGCCGGCATTCGCCCGGTCTACAAGCGTGTGGACACCTGTGCTGCCGAGTTCGCATCAAGCACCGCCTACATGTACTCCACCTACGAGGAGGAGTGCGAGGCGGACGTGTCCGATCGTCAGAAGATCATGGTACTGGGCGGTGGCCCGAACCGGATCGGCCAGGGCATCGAGTTTGATTACTGCTGTGTTCACGCCGCCTTTGCCATGCGCGATGACGGTTACGAAACCATCATGGTCAACTGCAACCCGGAAACCGTGTCTACCGATTACGACACCTCGGATCGTCTCTACTTCGAGCCGGTAACGCTTGAGGACGTACTCGAGATTGCCGACAAGGAGAAGCCGGTCGGCGTGATCGTCCAGTTCGGTGGTCAGACGCCGCTGAAGCTGGCCCGCGAACTCGAAGCTGCCGGCGTGCCGATCATCGGCACCACGCCGGATGCCATCGACCGCGCGGAAGACCGCGAGCGCTTCCAGGTCATGATCGACAAGCTCGGCCTGAAGCAGCCGCCCAATGCCACTGCGCGCAGTTTCGAGGAAGCCTTCGCCAAGGCCGAGAAGATTGGCTATCCGCTGGTGGTGCGTCCAAGCTACGTGCTGGGTGGCCGGGCCATGGAGATCGTCTACGACGCCTCCGAGCTCGAGAACTACATGACCAACGCGGTCAAGGTTTCCAACGATTCGCCGGTGCTGCTGGATCACTTCTTGAGCGCGGCGGTCGAGGTGGATATCGATGCCGTGTCCGATGGTCAGCAGGTGGTGATCGGCGGCATCATGCAGCACGTCGAGCAGGCGGGCGTTCACTCCGGCGACTCCGCCTGTGCGCTGCCGCCTTACTCGCTGCCGGCGGATGTGCAGGACGAGATGCGCGATCAGGTCAAGCGCATGGCCGTTGAGCTGGGTGTCAAGGGGCTGATGAACGTACAGCTGGCCTGGCAGGATAACGAGATCTACGTGATCGAGGTCAACCCGCGCGCCTCGCGTACCGTGCCGTTCGTTTCCAAGTGCATCGGCACCTCGCTTGCTCAGATTGCCGCACGCTGCATGGCGGGCACGACGCTTGCAAGCCAGGGCTTCGAGCGCGAAATCATCCCGCACTTCTACAGCGTCAAGGAAGCGGTGTTCCCGTTCAACAAGTTCCAGGGCGTTGACCCGATTCTTTCGCCGGAAATGAAGTCCACGGGCGAAGTGATGGGCTCGGGCGATACCTTCGCCGAAGCCTTCTTCAAGGCGCAGCTGGGCGCGGGTGAAGCGATCCCGGCGCTCGAGGGTGAGCGCAAGGCGTTCCTTTCCGTGCGCGAGCCGGACAAGGAGGGGATTATCGAAGTAGGCCGTTCTCTGCTAACATTGGGGTTCACGTTATGCGCAACACACGGCACGGCCGCAGCGCTTGAAGCGGCTGGCCTGGCAGTGGAGCGCGTCAATAAAGTCTACGAAGGCCGCCCCCATATCGTCGATCTGCTGAAGAACGACGAAATCGCCTACATTGTGAACACCACCGAAGGTCGTCAGGCAATCAACGACTCTTCGATCATTCGCCGTACTGCTCTTGCGCGCAAGGTGCCTTATGCAACCACCTTGGCGGGGGCTAATGCCGTTTGCATGGCGCTCGAGTACGGTCGGGAGATTACGGTGCGGCGCCTTCAGGATCTGCATGCAGGAGCGAGTCAATGAACAAGGTCCCGATGACGGTCGCGGGAGAAAAGAGCCTTCGCGAAGAACTCAATCATCTCAAGGGTGAGGAGCGCCCCCGAGTGATTGCCTCGATCGCCGAAGCGCGTGAGCATGGCGATCTCAAGGAGAACGCCGAGTATCACGCCGCTCGCGAGCAGCAAGGATTTATCGAAGGGCGCATTCAGGAGATCGAGAGCAAGCTTTCCGTGGCCCAGGTGATCGATGTCACCAAGCTGCCCAAGACCGGCAAGGTGATCTTTGGTGTCACGGTGTCGCTGCTTAACCTGGATACCGATGCCAGCGTCACTTACCGCATCGTGGGTGAGGACGAGGCGGATATCAAATCCGGCCGCATCTCGGTGACATCACCCATTGCCCGCGCGCTGATCGGCAAGGAAGAGGGCGATGTGGCCGTGGTGAAAACGCCGGGCGGCGACGTCGAGTATGAAGTCGAAAGCGTCGAGCATCTGTAAGCACGCGCGCTCATAGCCGCGTAGAGGCGCCCGATCAACCGGGCGCCCACAAAAAAGCCCGCCAGTTCAACATCTGCTGGCGGGCTTTTTGACGTTCGGTCAACGGCGCTTAGTGGCGGCCGTGATGGTCCTCGAAGCGCGTCACGTTGGAAAGCTTCGGATTGGCCTTGGGGTTGCGGCGATAGAGTAGCGCCATCTTGCCAATCGTCTGAACCACTTCGGCGCGGCTGTCAGCCACCAGTTCATTGAGCATGGCCGCACGGTCGTCACGTTCAGGCAGGGCAAGTTTCACCTTGATCAGTTCGTGATCGTTGAGCGCGCGGTTGAGTTCTGCGAGCAGATTTTCGGAGACGCCGTTCTCAGAAACGGTGACCACGGGGTTCAAATGGTGGCCAATGCTGCGAAATGCTTTCTTTTGTGCCTGTGACAAGCTCATGGTATCTTGCGGTATCCCGGTTAGCGCTTAACGCTCCATCTTACGGTGAAATGCCACCGAGTGAAAGCAATCGCGTCAATGCGCCCATCTCTTATTCCAGTGTCAGATTCTCATATGCAGCAAAAGCCCCCAAAGCCCAAACACGCCGTCAGCAAGACCAGCAATAACTGGAAGAAGGAACATTTCGACGACCAGTACGTGAAGCAGAGCTGGCAGGATGGCTACCGTTCCCGCGCAAGCTACAAGCTGCTGGAACTCGATGAGAAGGATAAGCTGTTTCGTTCGGGCATGACGGTAATCGACCTGGGAGCGGCGCCGGGCGGCTGGAGCCAGATTGCCGCCGAGAAGGTGGGCCCGGAAGGCGTGGTGATTGCCTCGGACATACTGGAAATGGATGCCCTTGCTGGCGTGGACTTCATTCAGGGCGATTTTACCGAGGAGAGCGTGCTGAACGCGATCCTCGAGCGGTTGGGAAATCGCCCCGTGGACCTTGTGATGTCCGACATGGCCCCCAATATGAGTGGTATGGCCGCGATCGACCAGCCCCAGGCCATGTATCTGGTAGAACTTGCGCTTGAACTGGCCCGCGAAACGCTGCCCCCGGGTGGGCGGTTTCTGGCCAAGGTATTTCAGGGGGAGGGGTTTGACGCTTACCTCAAGGAGCTTCGCAGCAGTTTTGATCGGGTCGTGACTCGCAAGCCGGACGCCTCGCGAGCACGTTCGCGGGAAGTCTACTTTTTAGCCGAGGGGTTTCGCGGCTAAACTAGTGAAGTGTGTATAGCAAAGATTTATCACAGCGATTGCCAGACAGGCAGGCGCAAGGTGTGTCACATTATGCGCATGAGATAAGCGTGACACAGATGGCCCAAAGCCAACGGCGCTTTGGCAAGGGTTGAACGTCTGGTACTGCGGCAGGGTCTTAGTATCGGCGGTTAACTGACGGATTCTTGTAATGAGGGTAGCCCCTTGAACGATATGGCGAAGAACCTGATTCTGTGGCTGGTCATTGCGGCTGTGCTACTGACAGTGTTCAACAATTTTAGTACGGAAAGTGCTCCGCAAAACACGAACTACTCTCAGTTCGTGCAGCAGGTGCAAAACCAGCAGATCCGCAGTGTCACCATCGATGGCTATACCATTGCCGGTGAGCGTACGGATGGGTCGCAGTTCCAGACCATTCGTCCGGCGGCGGAAGATCCCAAGCTGATGGACGACCTGCTCAGCAACAACGTGACCGTCGTAGGCAAGGAGCCAGAGCAGCAGAGCATCTGGACGCGTCTGCTGATTGCAAGCTTCCCGATTCTATTGATCCTGGCCATCTTCATGTTCTTCATGCGCCAGATGCAGGGCGGTGCCGGCGGCGGCAAGGGCGGCCCCATGAGCTTTGGTAAATCCAAGGCCAAGCTCCTATCTCAGGATCAGATCAAGACGACCTTTGCCGACGTCGCCGGCTGTGATGAAGCCAAGGAAGAAGTGGAAGAGCTGGTCGACTTCCTGCGCGAGCCCACCAAGTTCCAGCGTCTGGGCGGCACCATTCCGCGCGGTGTATTGATGGTGGGTCCTCCGGGTACGGGTAAGACGCTGCTGGCGAAATCCATTGCCGGCGAAGCGAAAGTACCGTTTTTCTCGATTTCAGGTTCCGACTTCGTTGAAATGTTCGTAGGTGTCGGTGCCTCGCGTGTGCGTGACATGTTCGAGCAGGCCAAGAAGCAGGCACCCTGCATCATTTTCATCGACGAGATCGACGCTGTGGGCCGTTCACGCGGTGCCGGCATGGGCGGCGGTAACGACGAACGCGAGCAGACGTTGAACCAGCTGCTGGTCGAGATGGATGGTTTCGAGGCCAACGAAGGCATCATCGTGATTGCCGCGACCAACCGCCCCGACGTACTCGACCCGGCGCTGCTGCGTCCAGGCCGCTTTGACCGTCAGGTCACCGTAGGTCTGCCGGATATCCGCGGCCGTGAGCACATCCTGGGCGTTCACCTGCGCAAGGTGCCGCTGGCCGAAGACGTCAAGCCGTCGCTGATTGCGCGCGGTACGCCGGGCTTCTCGGGCGCGGACCTGGCCAACCTGGTCAACGAGTCGGCGCTGTTTGCCGCGCGCCGTAACAAGCGTCTGGTCGGCATGGAGGAGCTTGAGCTTGCCAAGGACAAGATCATGATGGGCGCCGAGCGAAAATCCATGGTCATGACCGATAAAGAGAAGCTCAATACGGCCTATCACGAATCCGGCCACGCGATCATTGGCCTGGTAATGCCCGAGCACGACCCGGTCTACAAGGTCACGATCATCCCGCGCGGACGTGCTCTGGGTGTGACCATGTTCCTGCCCGAGGAAGATCGCTATAGCCTGTCGCGTCAGCAGATTCTCAGTCAGATCTGCTCGCTGTTTGGCGGACGTATCGCCGAAGAGATGACGCTGGGGCCGAACGGGGTCACCACCGGTGCTTCCAACGATATCAAGCGCGCCACCGAGCTTGCCCACAACATGGTCGCGAAGTGGGGTCTTTCCGATGAGATGGGCCCGATCATGTACGACGAAGACGAGTCGCATCAGTTCCTCGGCGGCCCGGGTCAGGGTGGCAGCAAGCTGAAGTCCGGCGATACCACTACGCGTCTGGACAAGGAAGTGCGCAAGATCATCGATGAGTGCTACGAGCAGGCGCGCCAGATTCTGCACGATAATCGTGACAAGCTGGATGCCATGACCGAAGCGCTGATGAAGTACGAGACCATCGATGCCAATCAGTTGAAGGACATCATGGAAGGCCGTGAGCCGCGTCCGCCGGAAGGCTGGAACGACGGCGACTCATCAGGCGGCGGCACGCGCGTCAGCGACGATGCACCCAAGGCGCAGGGCGGTACCTCGACGCCGCCGGATAGCAGTGCCTCTGGCGATGACGGCGAAGAAGAGGATGACGATGGCCCGCGCCGTCGCCCCTCGGACCCGCTGGGTGGCTCGACCGGCCCCTAAGCACTTCTGGCAGCTCATCAAGGCGCCCCATCATGGGGCGCCTTTTTGTTATCCTGTGGTCAACCCTAGCGCTGCTTCTTTTTTATAGGCGTCAGCATGAAATCAATAATCGACCCTCCTAAGTCTCAAGTAATGAATGATAATGTGAACATGCGCTGCGGGCGCCACCGGCTCGATCTCTCCTTTCCCCGCGTGATGGGCATCTTGAACGTCACGCCGGACTCGTTTTCCGACGGCGGCCGGCATATCGCCCCGGAGGATGCGTTGCGCCACGCCGAGCAGATGCTGGCCGAAGGAGCGGCCATCATCGATGTAGGGGGCGAGTCCACACGCCCGGGGGCGGCGCCCTTGAGCGAGCAGCAGGAGCTCGACCGCGTAGCGCCGGTAGTGGAAGCGCTGGTGCGCGAGCTGGATGCGCTGGTGTCCGTGGATACCAGCAGCCCTCTGGTGATGCGTGAAGCGAGCGCACTGGGCGCTGGCATGCTCAACGATGTGCGCGCTCTCGAGCGTGAAGGCGCCTTGATGGCGGCAATTGGCAGCGGGCTTCCCGTCTGCCTGATGCATCGTCAGGGCGAGCCGCAGGATATGCAGCAGTCACCGGCCTATGACCAGCCGGTGGAGCAGGCGGTGACCGAGTACCTGGCACAGCGGGTGGCCGAATGCGAAGCTGCGGGGCTTGAGCGCAGCCGGATGCTGCTGGACCCGGGATTCGGGTTTGGCAAGACCGTCGAGCATAACCTGCGTCTGCTGAAATATATGCGCGCGCTGGAAGCACTGAAGCTGCCGCTGCTGGTCGGCATGTCACGCAAGAGCATGATCGGCAAGGTGCTGGGTCGCCCGGTGGAGGAGCGTCTGGCCGGCGGGCTGGCCCTGTCGGCGATGGCCGTCGAGCGCGGTGCGCGGATTCTGCGCGTACACGATGTAGGGCCAACGGTGGATGCCGTCAATATGGCCTGGGCGGTGCTACAGGAGGGGTGTGAAATGCCCATGAACGAGGAAGGTCAGCTATGACACGACGCTATTTTGGTACCGACGGTATTCGCGGCACGGTCGGGCAGGCTCCCATCACCGCTGACTTCATGCTCAAGCTTGGCTGGGCGGCGGGACAGGTGCTGCGCCGTGAGAAGGGGCGCACGCGCGTGCTGATCGGCAAGGATACGCGTATTTCAGGCTACATGTTCGAGTCCGCTCTTGAAGCCGGGCTTTCGGCGGCGGGTGTGGATGTTTCGCTATTGGGGCCCATGCCCACGCCGGGAATCGCCTACCTGACCCGCACCTTCCGGGCCGATGCCGGTATCGTCATTTCCGCCTCGCATAACCCGTTCGATGACAACGGCATCAAGTTCTTCTCGGCGGAGGGCAAGAAACTTCCCGATGATATCGAGCACTGTATCGAGGCCATGCTGGAGGCGCCGCTGACGACCGCCGAGGCGGTACAGCTGGGCAAGGCCACGCGCATCAACGATGCTGCCGGGCGCTATATCGAATTCTGCAAATCCACTTTGCCGGACCGCTTGAGCCTGCACGGTCTGAAAGTGGTGCTGGACTGTGCCCATGGGGCGACCTACCACATCGCACCCAGCGTATTTCGCGAGCTTGGCGCGGAGGTCAGCGTCATTGGCGCGTCACCGGATGGTCTGAACATCAACCATCAGGTGGGCTCGACGCATCCGGCTGCTCTGCGTGCCTCGGTCATTCATCAAGGCGCTGACCTGGGGATAGCATTTGACGGCGACGGCGACCGGGTTCTGCTGGTGGATGGCGATGGTCGTGAGGTCGATGGCGACGATATTCTCTATCTGATCGCGCGCGACCGCTTTGAGCGCGGCCTGCTGGAAGGTGGTGTGGTGGGCACCCTGATGAGCAACTTCGGTCTTGCCATGGCGCTTGAGAAGCTGGGTATCCCGTTCAAGCGTGCCAAGGTGGGTGACCGCTTCGTCATGGAAATGATGGCGGACAACGGCTGGGAGTTGGGTGGCGAGGCTTCGGGGCATATCGTTTGTGGGCATGTGCAGACTACCGGCGATGGTATCGTCTCGGCGCTGCAGGTGCTGGCGCTGATGATGCGCGAGCAGAAATCACTGCCTGCCTTGCTTCAGGGGCTCGAGAAAGTGCCCCAGGCGCTGGTCAACGTGCGTTTGCCCGCCGGTACAAAGGCAAGCGATGTAATGGCCTCGAGCGCGCTCGATGAGGCTGTCGCCACGCTGGAACAAGAGCTTGGCGATCAGGGGCGGGTGCTGCTGCGCCCCTCGGGAACCGAACCCTTGATTCGCGTCATGGTGGAAGGGCGCGAGCATCTGAACGTCGATCAACTGGCCAACACGCTGGCTGAGCGTGTGCAGGCCTTGCTCAAATAACGCGGCTGTGCTTGTCAGCGGTTGTCTTGACAAGGCCGCTCCTATACCATTTCGCTCCACCTTGAGTGAGGAGTGTCGATGCGTACGCGATTAATTGCCGGTAACTGGAAGATGAACGGCTCCACATCACTGATTGACGACTTCGGTCGCGCGTTTGCCGACGCAGCGCTGCCCGAGGCGGTCGATGTCGTGGTGATTCCGCCTTTTCCCTACCTGGATGCGGCACGTCAGGCGTTTCGCGATACGCCGCTGCAGTTAGGCGCGCAAACGCTCAATCCGATCGACTCAGGGGCACATACCGGCGAAGTCAGTGGCCGTATGCTCAAGGAGCTTGAGGTCACGTACGTGCTGGTAGGTCACTCCGAGCGTCGCGAGCTTTATCGGGAAAGCGACGAGCAGGTGTTTGACCGTTTGCTGGCCGCGCTGCATAACGGGCTTGTGCCGATTCTGTGTGTGGGCGAGTCGCTTGCCGAGCGTGATGCGGGGCAGACCATGGACGTGGTGCTGCGCCAGGTAGGTTACGCCATGGCAAGGCTCGACCCCGAGCAGCGCCAGCAGGTGGTCATTGCCTATGAGCCCGTCTGGGCCATCGGTACCGGCCGCACGGCCACGCCGGAACAGGCTCAGGAAGTGATGGCCGGAATCCGCGCCTATCAGGCAGGATTCAATGCCGCGCTTGCCGAGCAGCTTACGCTGCTTTACGGCGGCAGCATGAACGCAAAAAATGCGGCTGAGCTACTTGCCCAGCCGGATATCGACGGCGGTTTGGTGGGTGGTGCTTCGCTCAAAACCGACGATTTCTACGCCATTTGTCAGTCAGCAGGATAACGCCATGCAAGTTGCAATTCTTATGGTCCATGTGGTGATTGCGGTCGCCCTGGTGGTATTGATCCTGCTTCAGCAGGGTAAAGGTGCCGAAGCCGGTGCTGCCTTCGGTGGCGGTGCTTCGCAAACCGTCTTTGGCTCGCGCGGTAGCGGCAGTTTCCTGTCACGTACCACGGGTATTCTGGCGGCCGGTTTTTTCGTGACGTCCATGGCGCTGGCGTACTTTGCAACGCAGGCAGGTCAGGCACCGGAAGCGGGTATTCCCGATTCACGTCTGATTGAACAGCAGCAAAACGTACCGACGCTTGACGACAGCCCTGCAAGTGTGGATAATACCGCGCCAGTGCTAGAGGAAAGCGGCGAGTAATCGTCGAGCATGTTTTTCTAGCCTCCCCTGATGCCGAAGTGGTGGAATTGGTAGACACGCTATCTTGAGGGGGTAGTGACCGTATGGTCGTGCGGGTTCAAGTCCCGCCTTCGGCACCATCTGTTTTGCTGGCTCGCCAGCTTCCCAGAATCTTTGTCAAGGCAATGCCAAGACAAGGAGAACCAGGTTTGGCACCTGCGACAAAAAAGATAGCTTGACGTAAGTGGTTCAAGTGTCTAGTATTGTCGATCTAGATTGATGCGGGGTGGAGCAGTCTGGTAGCTCGTCGGGCTCATAACCCGAAGGTCATCGGTTCAAATCCGGTCCCCGCTACCATTTCCTGGTAACATGTTGTAAAGCGGTTTTTCCGGCAGTATCACCTGGTGATACGCCAACAAGGAAAAGCGCTGGCAGGTAAAACCTGTTTCATGTTGCTAAGATGGTATTACAGGTTTCTTATGAAAAGCCCCTTCCTGTGAAGGGGCTTTTTGTTAGCAAGCTTTTTGTTAACAAGAGTGTCTCAGAGCGGATATCGTCCGAGTTGCCGGAGACACATTCCGGGTAACGCCAATCAGCCACCTAGCTTTTCTCTCGACTCCTGGCCAGGTGCCTGATGCAACGGCTATAGGAGCTTTGTCTGTGGCCACAAAACACGCGGCGCTTCATGCGCTTATTGAACCTGTCGTAGCCGCCATGGGCTTTGAACTGTGGGGCATCGACCATCTTTCCCAGGGCAAGCATTCGCGCTTGGTGATCTACATCGAACGCGAAAGTGGCGTCAGCGTGGAAGACTGCGCGGATATCAGTCGCCAAGTCAGTGCCGTCATGGACGTTGAAGATCCCATCCCCGGTGAGTATCGGCTGGAAGTCTCTTCGCCCGGTATGGCGCGCCCCCTGTATACCCTGGACCAATTTACTCGCTACCAAGGCCATCACGTCGCGCTGAAACTGCGCGTAGCGTTTGACGGTCGGCGCAAGTACCAGGGGCTTTTGGCGGGTATCGAGGGCGATGAAGTACTGCTGCAGATGGATGGCGAAGAGTATTGCTTCCCCATTGAAAGCATCGATTCAGCGCACATCGTACCGCAGTTCGACGATTAACCGGGTGGCGACGCTGCCGGCAGGCTGCCGGGGTGATGCACAAAAGGACAGGTTTTCTGGCGAGGCAAACGCATGAGTAAAGAAATTTTAATGGTCGTTGACGCCATCTCCAACGAGAAAGGCGTTCCCCGTGATGTCATCTTCGAAGCGGTAGAAGCCGCTCTGGCGAGCGCGTCACGCAAGCGTTTTGAAAATGAAGAAGCCAATGTGCGCGTGCATATCGACCGCCGCACGGGTGAATACGACACCTTCCGCTACTGGACGGTCGTCGAAGATGACGAATTCGAGACGCCGGATTACGAAATCAAGGAAAGCATCGCCGAGCAGCGCGACCCGCCTTTGAAACTGGGCGACGTGGTCGAAAAGCAGATCGAGAACGCGATGTTTGGCCGTATTGCGGCGCAAACCGCCAAGCAGGTCATCGTCCAGAAAGTGCGTGAAGCCGAGCGTGCCGAAGTGGTTCGCCAATACGCCGACCGCGAAGGCGAGCTGGTTGCCGGTATCGTCAAGAAGACGACCCGTGACGGCCTGATCATCGATCTGGGCGAGAACGCCGAAGCGTTCCTGCCGCGCAACGAGATGATTCACGGTGAGCGCTACCGCATGAACGAACGCGTACGTGCGCTGCTGGTCAAAGTTGATCCGGATGCGCGTGGCGCCCAGCTTCAGCTGTCGCGTACCAATCCGGCGCTGATCATTGAGCTGTTCAAGATTGAAGTACCTGAAATCGCGGAACAGCTTATCGAAATCAAGGGTGCTGCCCGCGACCCGGGCTCACGGGCCAAGATTGCGGTCAAGACCAACGACCGTCGCATCGACCCGGTCGGTGCGTGTGTCGGTATGCGCGGTTCACGCGTTCAGGCGGTCTCATCCGAGCTGCAGAACGAGCGTGTGGATATCGTGCTGTGGGATGACAATCCCGCCCAGCTGGTGATCAATGCCATGGCGCCCGCCGACGTTGGGTCTATCCTTGTGGACGAAGACGCCCACGCCATGGACGTCGCCGTCGCTCAGGACAACCTGGCCCAGGCGATTGGTCGTAGCGGTCAGAACGTGCGCCTGGCCTCGGAACTTACCGGCTGGCGTATCAACGTCATGACCGAAGAGGAAGCCGAGTCCAAGCGCGAGCAGGAAATCGATAGCCTGGTGGACTCCTTCGTTCAGCATCTGGGCGTGGACGACGATGTCGCCCGCCTGCTGGTGGAAGAAGGGTTTACCACGCTTGAAGAAGTCGCCTACGTGCCGCTTGAAGAAATGCTCGAAATCGAAGAGTTCGATGAAGAGCTGGTTGAAGAGCTACGCGCGCGTGCGAAAGACGAGCTGCTGACGATGGCCATTGCCTCGGAAGAAGCACTGGACGGTGCCCAGCCAGCAGCTGATCTGCTGGAAATGGACGGTATGGAGCGCCACCTGGCCTTCATTCTGGCCAGCCGCGGCATTGTCACTATGGAAGATCTCGCCGAACAGTCTGTCGACGATCTGGTCGATATCGAGGAGTTGGACGAAGCGCGCGCAGCGGCACTGATCATGACTGCCCGTGCGCCCTGGTTCGAAGATGACGCATCAGATTCGAACACACAGTAAACAGGTCACGGGCTGAGGAGGGTCACTATGTCAGATATGACAGTTAAAGATTTTGCAGTAAAGGTGGGCCGTGATGTGCCCCGCCTATTGGAACAGATGAAAGAAGCCGGTTTGAAGCACGCCTCGGAAGGCGATGCCGTTTCTGAAGAAGACAAGCAGAAGCTGCTCAGCTTTCTGAAGAAGAGCCACGGCGGCGCTGAAGCGGATGCAGGCAAGAACCGCATTACGCTGACGCGCAAGACGCGCAGCCGCATCAAGACCGGCGAGCGTGGCAAGACCATTGAGGTTCAGGTCCGCAAGAAGAAGACCTACGTCAAGCGTGAAGAAGACGAGAAGCCGAAAGCGGCCGAGCCCAAGCACACCGGCCCGCGTCAGCTGGTAGGCGATATGGCGGAAGCCGAAGCCGAGCGTAAAGCACGTGATGCGCGCGACGCGGAAGAAAAAGCGGCGGCGGCCAAGGCCAAGGCTGCAGAAGACGCCGCGCGTAAGGAGACGGAAGCCAAGGCGGCTGCCGAACCCAAGCTCGACGTGCCTGAGCTGCAGATCGACGAGGAAGCGCCGACTGGCGAAGATATGCCGCCGGCACCGCCGAAAGAAGGTCGTACCGACCGTCGCACTGCGCCGCCCAAGAAAACCGCGGCCAAGAAGAAAGGCCGTGACGACGACGATGACCGTGGCGATCGCGAAGAGCGTAAGCGTGGCGGTGGCGCCAAGAAGGTCAAGCGTGCTGAACGTCGTGGCGGCCGTCGCGGTGGCGCAAGCCAGAGCGGCAACGGCAAGCATGGCTTCCAGAAGCCGACCCAGCCGATCGTGCGCGAAGTCTCGATCCCTGAGTCGATCAGCGTCGCCGAGCTTGCCGACAAGATGTCGATCAAGGCCAACGAAGTGATCAAGGCCATGTTCAACATGGGCGCGGCCGTGACCATCAACCAGACCATCGATCAGGATACCGCCGCGATCGTGGTGGAAGAGATGGGTCACCGCGTCAAGCTGGTGAAGGATGATGCGCTGGAAACGGAAATGCTCGAAGGCATCTCCTACGAAGGCGAAGAGATCACCCGTTCACCGGTCGTGACCGTCATGGGTCACGTTGACCACGGTAAGACATCGCTTCTGGATTACATTCGTCGTGCCAAGGTAGCCACCGGTGAAGCCGGCGGTATTACCCAGCACATCGGTGCCTACCACGTCGAAGATGACCACGGTGGCGTTACCTTCCTGGATACCCCCGGCCACGCGGCGTTTACCGCCATGCGTGCCCGCGGTGCCAAGGCCACCGACGTGGTTATCCTGGTAGTGGCGGCGGACGACGGCGTGATGCCGCAGACCATTGAAGCAATCGAGCACTCCAAGGCGGCCGAAGTACCCATGGTCGTGGCAGTGAACAAGATTGATAAACAGGGCGCCGATTTTGACCGCATTCGTAACGAACTCTCGCAGCATGGCGTGATTTCTGAAGATTGGGGCGGCGATACCCAGTTCGTTCACGTGTCCGCCAAGACCGGTGAAGGCATCGAAGAACTGCTGGAAGCGATCCAGCTGGTGTCTGAAGTGCTCGAGCTTAAAGCGGTACCGTCAGCACCGGGTAAAGGTGTAGTGGTCGAGTCGCGCCTGGACAAAGGCCGTGGCCCCGTAGCTACCGTACTGGTACAGAACGGCACGCTGAAGAAAGGCGACATCGTACTGGCAGGCCTGCACTACGGCCGCGTACGGGCACTGACCAACGAGCTAGGCCAGCAGGTCGAGAACGTTGGCCCGGCCATGCCGGTAGAGATTCAGGGCCTGGACGGCACGCCGGACGCCGGTGACGACTTCATGGTCGTGGCGGACGAGAAGAAAGCCCGCGAAGTGGCCAACTTCCGTCAAGGCAAGTACCGCGAAGTGCGCCTGGCGCGTCAGCAGAAAGCCAAGCTCGAGAACATGTTCAGCCAGATGGGTCAGGACGAAGTGGCCAAGGTCAACATCGTACTGAAAGCCGACGTGCAAGGCTCGCTGGAAGCCATCAAGGGTGCCCTTGAAGAGCTCTCCACCGACGAAGTACAGGTGGCGGTGGTCTCCTCGGGTGTGGGCGGTATCACCGGTACCGACGCCAACCTGGCGCTGGCAAGTGAAGCCATCGTGGTCGGCTTCAACGTACGTGCCGACGCCGCTGCCCGCGAGATCATCGAGCGTGAAGGCCTGGATCTGCGCTACTACAGCGTCATCTACCACCTGATCGACGAGGTCAAGCAGGCGATGAGCGGTATGCTCGCGCCGGAGTGGAAAGAAGAGATCGTTGGCGTTGCCGAAGTTCGCGACGTGTTCCGTGCGCCGAAGATCGGTGCCGTGGCCGGCTGTATGGTCGTCGAAGGTACCGTATCGCGCAGCAAGCGCATCCGCGTTCTGCGTGACAACGTGGTCATCTACGAAGGTGAGCTTGAGTCGCTGCGCCGCTACAAGGACGACGTGCAGGAAGTTCGCAACGGCGTCGAGTGTGGTATTGGCGTGAAGAACTACAACGACGTCCAGGTCGGCGACAAGATCGAAGTCTTCGACCAGGTCAAGGTCGAGCGCACCCTGTAAGGGCCGCGAGGAGCAATCATGCGCGAATTCAAGCGTACCGACCGGGTAGCCGACCAGCTCCAGAAGGAGCTGGCGGTACTCATCCAGCGCGAGGTCAAGGACCCGCGTCTGGGCATGATTACGGTAAGCGGCGCGACCGTCAGCCGTGATCTTGGCTACGCCGATATCTATGTCACCCTGCTGGGTGAACAGGAGCCCGAGCGTATCAAGGAGAACCTGCAGGTGTTGAAGCGCGCTGCCGGTTTTCTGAGAAGCCAGATTGCCAAACGTATCAAGCTGCGCCACGTGCCTGAACTGCGCTTTCATTACGATGAAAGCGTGGTGCGCGGTCAGCACCTTTCGTCCCTGATTGACGAGGCGGTTTCCACCGACCGCGCCCGTCAGGCGGATGAAGAGGATGAGTCTGGTCAAGGTGAGGAGACGCGCTAATGGCTCGTCGCCGCCGCGGTTTACCGGTTAACGGTGTGCTGCTGCTGGATAAGCCCAAGGGCGTTTCCAGCAACCATGCCCTGCAGCGCGTGCGTCGTCTGTTCGAAGCACAAAAGGCAGGGCATACCGGCACGCTGGACCCCATGGCAACCGGCCTGCTGCCGATCTGCCTGGGGGAAGCTACCAAGTTCTCCGCGCACCTGCTGGAAGCCGACAAGATGTATCGCACCCGCGTTGAACTGGGTGTGATCACCGACACCGGTGATGCTGAAGGCACGGTGATCGAAACCCGTGAGGTCCCCTCCTTGACGGAGGAAGACGTCGAAGCCGCCATCGCGCGCTTTCGTGGCGAGATCGACCAGGTGCCGCCGATGTATTCGGCACTCAAGCACCAAGGTAAAAAGCTTTACGAGCTGGCCCGTGAGGGCAAGCAGGTAGAGCGTGCGGCGCGCAGGGTTAGCGTGTATGATGCGCGCCTGCTTGCCTTTGACGGTCAGGCCTTCGAGCTTGAAGTCAGCTGTAGCAAGGGCACCTATATCCGTACGCTGGCCGAGGATATTGGCCTGGCGCTCGGTTGCGGTGCGCATATCAGCCAGCTGCGCAGGCTCAAGACCGGGCCCTTTACCGGTGATGCAATGTGGACGTTGGAGGCGCTGGAAGCCCTGGCAGATCAGCCAACGCGTGAAGCGGAACTTATGCCCGTGGACGTGCTGGTCGATCATCTGCCGTCGCTTTCAGTCGATGACACGGCCCACACGCGCTTGTCTCACGGCCAGTCAGCGGTCCTTGCGACCGGTGAACTTGGACCTGACGATATCGCAAGGCTTTATTACGCCGAGTCGTTTATCGGCTTGGGGATAGTAAAAGGCGTTCAGGAAGTAGCGCCCAAGCGGCTGTTAAGTACGGTCGCTATCTCGTAGACGTTGCAAGGACGTGGCGTTTTACGCGAAAATAGCGCCTGAGACTGCAAATATGCGTGGTCTCACCCATTCATTTTTAGGCATATTGCTTACTGGAGAGACAGATGGCTTTAACCGCTGAGAAGAAGGCCGAGATCGTCAACGAATACGGCCGCGGCGACAACGATACCGGTTCCCCTGAAGTACAGGTTGCACTGCTGAGCGCCAACATCAATGGCCTGCAGGACCACTTCAAGACCAACAAGCAGGATCACCACTCTCGTCGTGGTCTGATCCGCATGGTAAACCAGCGTCGTAAACTGCTGGACTACCTGAAGCGCAAGGATTTCGAACGCTACCAGTCTCTGATCCAGCGTCTGGGCCTGCGTCGCTAAGCACTACCGGCGATGCAAGCAAAACGGGCAGCCCTCTGGGCTGCCCGTTTTTTTTGGCCGTATCTTGTGTCAGAGCGGCCTCGACGGGGGGATTTCGGGTTTCTGGTAGCCCTTGGGCGCCACAGCGCCTAGAATAGTGGCGAGTCAAAACGACCCAAGCGAATAGACAAGTACTTATTCAAGTACTTATTAATGTTAAAGGAAGTCGCCGTGAATCCGGTAAAAAAAACGTTTCAGTACGGTCGTAGCACCGTCACCCTAGAAACCGGGCGTATTGCCCGCCAGGCCACCGGTGCCGTCATGGTCACCATGGACGACACCGTTGTGCTGTGTACAGTTGTTGCCCGTAAAGAGGCCAACCCCAGCCAGCCCTTTTTCCCGCTCTCGGTTCACTACCAGGAAAAGACCTACGCGGTCGGCAAGATTCCTGGCGGCTTCTTCAAGCGTGAAGGCCGTCCTACCGAGAAAGAAACCCTGACCTCGCGTCTGATCGATCGCCCGATCCGCCCGCTGTTCCCCAAAGGTTTCATGAACGAAGTGCAGGTCATCTGTACCGTTCTGTCTACCGACCGTAACCATGATCCGGATATTGCCGCAATGCTGGGTACCTCGGCGGCGCTCAGCATTTCCGGCGTGCCGTTCAAGGGCCCGATCGGCGCTGCCCGCGTTGGCTTCAACGAAGAGCAGGGGTATTTCCTTAACCCCACCGTTGAAGAGCTTGCAACTTCCGAGCTGGACATGGTCGTCGCCGGTACTGAAAACGCCGTGTTGATGGTTGAATCCGAAGCTAAAGAGCTTCTGGAAGACGAAATGCTGGGTGCGGTACTGTTCGGTCACCAGGAAATGCAGGTTGCCGTCAGCGCCATCAACGAGCTGGTTCAAGAGGCCGGCAAACCGCGTTGGGACTGGCAGCCGGCGGCTGAAAACGTGGCGCTGAAAACCGCTATGGCCGATGCGTTTGAAGCCAAGGTAGGCGATGCCTACCGCATCACCGACAAGATGCAGCGTCAGGATGCTCTGGCAGCCCTGAAGGATCAGGCGGTTGAGCAGCTGGCAGCCGTTGATGGCGAGCCGGTGAACGACAAGTTCAGCAAGGATGAAGTCAAAGGTGCCTTTGCTGGCCTTGAAAAGCGCGTTGTACGTTCACGCGTGGTGAAGGGCGAGCCGCGCATCGACGGCCGCGACAACTTCACCGTGCGCCCGCTGGCCATCGAAGTTGGCGTGCTGCCCAAGACGCACGGTTCTGCGGTGTTCACCCGTGGTGAGACGCAGGCGATTGCCGTTGCAACTCTGGGTACGCTGCGCGATTCGCAGCTGATCGAGTCGCTGGAAGGCGAGCGTAAAGACCGTTTCATGCTGCACTACAACTTCCCTCCCTACTCGGTGGGTGAAGCTGGCTTCATGGGTGGCCCGAAGCGTCGTGAGATCGGCCATGGCCGCCTGGCGCGCCGCGGTGTTCAGGCCATGCTGCCGTCCGAAGAAGAGTTCCCCTACACCATTCGCGTGGTGTCGGAAATCACCGAATCCAACGGTTCAAGCTCCATGGCCTCCGTATGTGGTTCATCGCTTGCACTGATGGATGCGGGCGTGCCGCTGAAAGCGCCGGTGGCAGGTATCGCCATGGGTCTGGTGAAGGATGAGGACGGCTACGCGGTACTGACCGATATTCTGGGTGATGAAGATCACCTCGGCGATATGGACTTCAAGGTTGCCGGTTCAGAAGAGGGCGTCACTGCCCTGCAGATGGACATCAAGATCGAAGGCATCAACGAAGAGATCATGGAAACCGCGCTTCAGCAGGCTCACAAGGCCCGCCTGGGTATTCTTGAGCAGATGAACGTGGTCATCAGCCAGAGCCGTACCGACGTCTCCGATAATGCGCCTTCCATGGCCACTATCAAGATCGATCCGGACAAGATCCGTGATGTCATCGGCAAGGGTGGCGCCACCATCCGCAAGATCTGTGAAGATACCGGCGCCTCCATCGATCTCGACGACGACGGCACCGTGCGCATCTACGCCGAAGACAAGGCGGCTGCCAAGAAAGCCATCGATACCGTACTGGCGATTACTGCCGAAGCGGAAATCGGCAAGCTTTACCAGGGTAAGGTCGTGCGCATCGCCGACTTCGGTGCCTTTGTGAACATCATGCCGGGTACCGACGGCCTGGTGCATATTTCGCAGATCGTTGCCGAGCGCGTCAACAACGTGCGCGATTTCCTCAACGAGGGTGACGACGTGATTGTGAAGGTGCTCGACATCGACAACCGCAACCGCGTGAAGCTCTCGATCAAGGAAATCACCGAAGAAGAGAAAGCGGCGTTTGCCGCTGAAAGTGAGAACGCCGCGGAATAAACCGCCGCGTGTTCTCTACTCCGCCCCCGTAGCCCCCGGCTACGGGGGCGGAGTTGTTTGGCAGGAAGGAAGTTATACGTTGAGTAACATCGGGTTGAAAAGGGAGTGAGTAGCATGGAAACGGAGCAGGCACCCCGCTGGTGGGCGGTGGTGGCCGTGATGATCGGCATCTTTTTATTGGTGACCGCCGAGCAGTTGCCTATCGGGCTGCTCTCCCAGGTGGCTGCCTCGATGGATGTAACGCCTGGGGTTGCCGGGCTGATGGTCACAGTGCCCGGCGTGGTGGCGGCCTTTTCGGCGCCGCTGTTACCCGTGGCAGTAGGGCGTATGGACAGGCGTGTCATGCTCACGCTGCTGATGGGCGTCATGGTCATCGGCAGCGCGCTTACCGCTCTGGCGAGCAGTTTTGTACTGCTGCTGGCCGCACGGGTGCTGGTGGGGATCAGTATTGGCGGTTACTGGGCCGTGGCGGGCAGTATCGCCCCCCGTCTGGTACCGGCTGACAAGGTCGCCAAGGCCATGACGATCATCTTTGGCGGCGTGGCGGCGGCCTCGGTACTGGGCGTTCCGTTAGGCACGCTGCTGGGTGATTTCAGCAACTGGCGGGTCGCCTTTGCGGCACTGGGAGGCTTTAGCCTGCTTACTGCGCTTGCGCTGTGGTGCTGGTTACCGCCGCTGCCGCCCCGGGAGCCGGTGCGCCTCAAGGTACTGGCGCAGCAGTTTAGCAATCGCGGTGTACGGGTAGCGGTGCTGGTCACCGGCTTTGTGGTGGTCGGCCACTTTGTTGCCTATACCTTTATCAGCCCGATTCTGCAGGAGATAAGCGGCGTTGCCCAGCGTCATGTCGGCAGCCTGCTGCTGCTCTACGGGGCGGCGGGTATTCTGGGTAACATCGCCGCCGGCATGTTTGCCGCGCGCCACCCTTACCGGGCGGTACTGGCGATTCCCAGCCTGATGCTGGTGGTGGTTGCGGCGTTCCCCTTCCTGGGTGTGCAGCCGACAAGCGGTGTGCTGATGCTGATGATGTGGGGCGCGGTATTTGGCAGTGTGTCGGTGAGTATCCAGACCTGGATTCTGCGCACGGCGCCCAATACGGAAGCCGCCACTGCACTGATGGCGTTCGTGTTCAACTTCTCCATCGGCCTGGGTGCCATGGTCGGGGGGCGCGTCGTGGATGCCACCAGCTTGCCGGTTACCATGTGGGCCGCGGCGGTGCTCTTCCTGCTGGGTGCGCTGCTGGTATGGCGTACGCCGTCACGCATCGTGGGTATGAAGTACCGCTAGGCGCAGTGAAAGCTGCCGATAGCAAAACGCCCCTGTCGCTGACAGGGGCGTTTTTGGTTGATTAACCTGATCAGGTGCGCTCGATGGCAAGCGCGACCCCCTGACCGCCGCCGATGCACAGCGTGGCCAAACCCTTCTTGACGTCGCGGGCGATCATTTCGTGCAGCAGCGATACCAGCACGCGACAACCTGAAGCGCCAATCGGATGGCCTAGCGCAATGGCACCGCCGTTGACGTTGACCTTGGAGGTGTCCCAGCCAAGCTCCTTGTTGACCGACAGCGCCTGGGCGGCAAAGGCTTCATTGGCTTCAGCCAGATCCAGATCCTCCAGGCTCCAGCCCGCCTTCTCCAGACAGCGGCGGGTGGCCGGTGCCGGGCCAATACCCATGATCGCCGGGTCAACGCCTGCGTTGGCGTAGCCGGCAATGCGTGCCAGTGGTTCAAGGCCCAGCTCACGGGCTTTCTCTGCCGAGCAGATCATTACCACCGCGGCGCCATCGTTGAGCGATGAGGCGTTACCGGCGGTAACGGTGCCGTCTTTCTTGAACGCGGGCTTCATGGCAGACAGTTTCTCGGCGGTGACCTCGCGCGGGTTCTCATCGGTATCAAACACGACGGGGTCGCCCTTGCGCTGAGGAATCTCGACCGGCACGATCTGGCTCTTGAACTTGCCCTCCTTGATCGCCTTGGCTGCATTGTGCTGCGACTGGGCAGAGAACTCGTCCATCTGTTCGCGGGTAATGCCGTACTTCTCGGCCAGATTCTCGGCAGTAATGCCCATGTGGTAGTCGTTGAACGCATCCCACAGGCCGTCGTGCACCATAGTGTCGAGGGCTTTCCAGTCGCCCATGCGCTGGCCCTTGCGCGAGTGGGGCAGGATGTGGGGCGAGGCGGACATGTTCTCCTGGCCGCCGGCCAGAATCAGCTGGGCATCGCCGCAGCGGATGGCTTGCGTTGCCAGGTGCACGGCTTTAAGGCCTGAACCGCACACCTTGTTGATCGTCATGGCCGGTACGCTGTCCGGCAGACCCGCCTTGATTGCTGCCTGGCGTGCCGGGTTCTGACCTACGCCCGCGGTGAGCACCTGGCCGAGCAGCACTTCATCGACCTGGTCTGGGGAAACGCCGGTTGAAGCGAGAATGTCCTTGATGACCAAGGCACCCAGATCGCTTGCCGGAATATCTGCAAGTGAACCACCAAACGCGCCAACCGCGGTGCGGCGTGCTGCAACAATGACCACTTCTTGCATGAGATGACTCCTGGAGTGAGTAAGCGAGACAGCCTGTTATTGGAAGAGGATAAACGAGCGCTATCTACTTTTTATGTCAGCCGTGTCATTCAGCATAGGGGATGGTTGTGCATTGCGGCAATACGCTTTTCGGTGCAAACCAAAACGCGCCATGGCGGCGCTTTGTAGAGAATATCCCCCTGGCGGTTCGGTTATCAGGCTGAAGGAGCCGGTAGCTGTACACTCAGGTTATCAAGCAGCCGCGCCGGGCCAAGCCGGGCAGCGGCGAGCAAAACGGCGCGGCGGGTGGTGCCATCCACCGGGTTCAGGTGCGTATCGCGAAGCTCCAGGTAGTCCGGAATAAAGCCCGCCGCGGCCAACTGTTGCTGACCCATTTTCAGCACGGCTTCCGCGGGCTCGCCTTGTTCCAGTGTGTCACGCAGCAAGCACAGCGTACGGTACAGGGCCGGTGCGGCGGCACGCTCTTCAGCATTCAGGTAACCGTTGCGTGAGGAGAGCGCCAGACCGTCCTCGGCGCGCTCGATCGGCACGCCAATGATGTCGATAGGCATATGCAGATCGAGGACGAACTTGCGGATTACCGCTAACTGCTGATAATCCTTTTCGCCAAAGCAGGCCACATCTGGCTGCACCAGATTGAACAGCATGGTGACGACCGTGGACACACCATCGAAGTGGCCGGGGCGCGAGCCGCCACACAGCCCTTCACTGACCCTGGGCACATGCACGCGGGTCTGCCCGTCAAGCCCGTTTGGGTAGAGCGCCGTGTTGGAGGGCGCGAACAGCACATGACAGCCCGCCTCGCGAAGCTTGGCCTGGTCATCGGCAAAAGTGCGCGGGTAGGCGTCAAGGTCCTCGTTGGGCCCAAACTGCATGGGATTGACGAACAGGCTGGTGACCACGATATCGGCGTGTTCGTGAGCCGTGGCGACCAGCGCCAGATGCCCCGCATGCAGATTGCCCATGGTAGGCACCAGCGCGATACGCAGACCGCGCGTCCGGTACTCATCCAGGGTGCGACGCAAGTCGGTAATGTCTTGCAGAGTGTGCATGGTCATTTTGTCTTGTGGCATGAAGTTTTTGACACAGCGCAGCATCCGGCCTGACACCAATGCCGATGACAGGCACTTCATGGGCGTAAGGCGGTCTAGCCGGGGCCGTCTTCGACCAGGCGTTGAATGCCGGGCTCACCGATCTGGTCAAGCCAGTAGCGCAGAGGCTGCTGGTCGAGAGTGAGCGATGCGTCGAGCTCGGCAAGTGGGGCGAGCACAAAGGCGCGGGCCTGCATATGCGGGTGGGGGACGCTCAGGCGCGGATGGGCAAGCGTTTCCTGGCCATACAGCAGCAGGTCGAGATCCAGCGTGCGCGGGCCCCAGTGGCGCTCGCGCTGGCGCCGGTGGCGTTGCTCCAGCCCCTGCAACTGGTCGAGCAGGGCAAGGGGGGAGAGCCGCGTCTTGAGTGCTACCACGGCGTTGATGAAGTCCGGCTGGTCCTGCGGGCCCACCGGACGGCTCGCGTAAAGCGAGGAGGCGCGGTGAAGCTGGCTAAGCGGCAGAGCAGCAAGCTCCGAGATAGCCTGACGCACCTGGGTGATCGGATTTTCCAGATTGCTGCCCAGGCCAATGTACGCAAGCGATACCGTTGTCATGCGTTGCTCTCTGTTGGGTCGAGGCTGATTTACTGTTCGCCGCCGTTGCGTGGTGCCTTGCGGCGCCGTTTGCGCCGACGGTCGCCCTGGCTTGCCGGGTCGCCGCCTACTTTCTGCAGCAGACGGCGCTGCTCGTGCTCATCGCCCTGCTGGAAGGCGGTCCACCAGTCACCCAGGCCACGCGGTATTTCACCGGCCTGCTCGCGCAGAAGCAGCAGGTCATAGGCGGCGCGAAAGCGCGGATGCTCGCGGGTCTGGAAGGCGCGCTTGCCGCGTCGCAGGGGCAGGCGAGTCTGCAGCTCCCAGATATCGCGCATGGGCATGCCAAAGCGTTTGGGAATCGAGGTATGCTCCAGCTGGCGCGATACCACCTCCTGAGAGGCGGTCTGTAGCGCCGGAATGGCCGGCATGCCTTCGCTTTCAAGCTCCGCCTGACGGTGAGCCACCGGCGCCCACAAGAATGCAGCCAGCAGAAACGCCGGGGTGACCGGACGATCTTCGGCGATGCGCTTGTCGGTGTTGGCCAGAGCAAATTCGATCAGCTTTTCGGCCCACGCCGCGTCTGCCATGGCTTCTTCCGCTTCGGGGAAAAGCATGCCAAACAGGCCGTAGTGGCTGAGCAGCCGGAAAGTGGCAAGCCCGTGGCCGGACATGAACATCTTGAGCACTTCATCGAACAGCCGCGCTGGCGGAATCTGCAGCAGCAGCGGTGCCAGGTCATGCATTGGCGCTTCGGTGGCAGGCTCGATGGTGAAGTCGAGCTTGGCGGCAAAGCGTACGGCGCGCAGCATACGCACCGGGTCTTCGCGGTAGCGCGTGGCCGGGTCGCCAATCAGGCGCAGGGTGCGCGACTCGATATCCTTTGCACCGTTGGCAAAGTCGTGCAGGCTGAAGTCGGCAATGTTGTAGTAAAGCGCATTGACGGTGAAGTCACGCCGCACGGCGTCCTCTTCAATGTTGCCCCACACGTTGTCGCGCAGCAGCAGGCCGGCGTCCGACTGGTGAGCGATATTCTCGCCGTGCTCGTCCTGAGGCTTGCCGCGGAACGTGGTGACTTCGATGACTTCGCGGCCAAAGCGGACGTGAACAATGCGAAAACGTCGGCCAATCAGCCGCGAATTGCGAAACAGGTCACGCACCTGCTCGGGCGTGGCGTTGGTGGCCACGTCGAAATCCTTGGGCATCTTGCCAAGCAGTGCATCGCGGATGCAGCCACCTACCAGATAAGCGTCAAAGCCTGCGCCGTTAAGGCGATAAAGCACCTTTAACGCGGCGTCGCTGATGTGCTGGCGAGAAACGGGGTGCTCGGACCGGGGGATAACACGGGGGCTGAGAGTGGCTTCACTCTCCTGGGGATCGAGCAGCGTTTTCACTTGCTCTCCCTGATTAGATAAGAAACGGGTAAATCCTTTGAACATGCGGCGATATCGACTCGCAGGGTGGCTAAAAAAGTGGCCATTAAAAAAATAGTAAGTGGCTGAGAGTGTAGCCGACCCCTTAACACTTGCAAAGTCTCGCTCACGGGTTTGCAAACGCTTCATTCTATAAACGCGGAAAGGGGAGGCTAAGAGAGCCTCCCCTGTAAAGTATTCAATCAGCGTCCATGCTGCTGTTTTTCTTCATGATGGCACATCGCCCTGAATACGCACCGCAGTCGGAAGGCGTTTCACGACCGCCTCGTATTCAAAACAATAATCCAACCGCGAACTTCTCTTCCCCGGCGTGTTGTTATTGGTTCCGGGGTGTACACACTCACTGCTGTTATTCTTGTTGGTGCGCAGATCACCTGGTGTACGTCGCGTCCTTTTTGGGCACTTGCTATCTATTGTTCTTGTTAGCTGCGCTTATTCTTCTTAGCGCCAGCAAGTAATGAGATTCAAGCCTGTTATTTTTATTCGTACCGTTATCTCGCCTGGCCGTGTTGTTCTTGTTTTGGCTCAGGTCTGGGTGGTGTCGTGTTGTTCTTGTTTGAGACCCACCGCTTGGCCCAGTTTGTTTTTCTTACCTGGATATATTGCACTCGCTGTGCCACTTGTTGAGGAGTTTATGTATTTCAGTAAGTTGGATGTTGAAGAGCGTGCCAGGTAACGTTTGTGGGGTTTAAGTGTTACCGCATTTGGGCTGATTTTTCGGGCCGGTTGTGTGGGTAGGTAACAATGAGCGGGTAACGGAATTTGATTATTTTTTATTTAAATCAGTATATTAGACGTTGGTCGTAAGCCGTGGGCATGAGAGGCCCAGATCGGCAGTAGCGGTGCAAATATTCTGCGAAAGGCCTCTTTGTGGGGCATCAGCCTGGGCGCCTGGCGGTCTTCTTGCGGGGGATGCCAAGTCGCTGGCGCCGCTCCCAGAGATTCTTGCGGCTGATACCCAGTTTCTGGGCAAGCTCGGTCTCGCTCATCACATCCTGATGCTCCAGCACGAAGTGCTGGAAGTAATCCTCCAGCGAAAGATCGTCCTCATCCTCGGCCACGCTTTCTTCGTGTGAGGAAGCGTTACCGGCATGTGCGCGGGGCGGTGCGGGCGCAAGCCCCAGGTCGTCCGGATGAATCAGATGCCCTTCGGCAAGAATGACCCCGCGTTCGAGGGCGTTTTCCAGCTCGCGCACGTTACCCGGCCACGGGTAGTCGCGCAGATCCTGACGGGCGGCTCTGGAAAGGCGCAGACCCGGGCGCTCGTGTCGCGTGCAGGCTTTATCGAGCAGGATGTCGGCAATCTTCAGCACATCGTCTTCGCGTTCACGAAGCGGGGGCAGCTCGATCTGCATCACGTTCAGGCGGTAGTAGAGGTCGAGGCGGAACTCGCCGCTGCGGGAAAGCGCGCGCAGGTCGCGGTGGGTCGCGGCAATCAGGCGGACATTGACGTGGCGAGTCTCCACCGAGCCGATCTTGCGGATCTCGCCCTCCTGGAGAACGCGCAAAAGGCGCGCCTGAGCATCCAGCGGCAGCTCGCCGATTTCATCCAGAAACAGCGTGCCGCCGTCGGCGGCTTCGACCAAGCCCGTGCGCGCCGCGCTGGCCCCGGTGAAAGCCCCCTTTTCATGGCCGAACAGCTCCGATTCGATCAGGGTTTCCGGAATGGCCGCACAGTTGACGCTGATCAGCGGCGCCTTGGCGCGCTTGCTCTGCTGGTGTATCGCTCGGGCCACCAGCTCCTTGCCGGTGCCGGACTCGCCCTGAATCAGCACGGTGACATCGGCAGGCGCGGTCTTGCGGATACGCGTATATACCTGCTGCATGGCGGCGCAGTCGCCGATCATCATCTGCTGACTGCCGCCGTCGTCGGTAATCGCGGGCGGCTCGCCGTGCTGCATCGACTGCTGGTGCAGGATGCGCTCGACGGTTTCCAGCATCTCGGTGTGGTCAAACGGCTTGGCGATGTAGTCGACCGCGCCCTGCTTGAGCGCATCCACGGCGGAGCGCATGCTGGCGTAGCTGGTCATGATCAGTACCGGCGCCGGGGCGGCGGCACTGATCAGCGTGGTGCCCGGCTCTCCCGGCAGGCGCAGGTCACTGATGATGAGGTCGAACTCGCCAAGCGCCAGCTGGGCGGCGTCTTCGGCGCTGCCCGCTTCGCTTACCGTGTAGTCGTGGCGTTCGAGCAGGCGCTTCAAGGCGCTGCGAATGATCGCTTCATCTTCAACAATCAGAATCCTGGGCATGAGGTCGCTGGTCATCCTGTTGGTAGAGCGGCAGCCAAAGGGTAATGGCCGTGCCGCGGGGCTCTCCAGGCGGTGGCGATGCCACCTCTATCCTGCCTTGATGTTCGTTGATGATCTGATACGCAAGCGATAGCCCAAGCCCCGTGCCTTCACCGGCCGGTTTGGTGGTGGTAAAGGGCTCGAACAGATGATCGCGCACGCGCGGATCGATTCCCTGGCCGTTATCGCTGACCCGCCACCAGGCGCTGCCTGCCTCGTAACCGCCGGTAATGGTTACCTGGCCATCGGGCATGCAGGCATCCCGGGCGTTGCTGAGCAGGTTGACCATGACCTGGGTCAGGCGCTGCGCATCGCCGCGTACCACGACGTCATCCGGGCAGGCGTTGGTGAGCGTTACATCCTCGCCCGAGCGCGCCAGATGAATCAAGTGTAATGCGTCTTCGCTGATGGTGGTAAGTGCCACTGGTGAAGCCGGCGGCAGGCCCGCATGGCGGCCGCCGTGAGCGAAGCCAACCAGCGAGTTGACGATCCGGGTCACGCGCTGGGTCAGTTCCTGAATCTGGTCGGCGGTTTCCAGCAGGGCGGGGTCCTGGGTATCGTAGCGCAGGTTCTGGGCCAGCGATGAAATACCGGTGATCGGATTGCCGATTTCGTGGGCGACGCCTGCTGCCAGCTGGCCAATCGAGGCCAGCCGAGCGGCGTGTACCAGCTCGTCCTCCAGCCACTTCATCTCGGTGTGGTCCTCGACCAGGATAACGCTGCCGCCCCGGCTGTCGTGGCCGCTCAGCTCGGCCTTGTGCAGGGTCAGGAAGTAGTCCTTGCCATGCAGCGTGACCGCCTGCTTGTAAAGCGGCGCGTGAGGGGCGAGCAGCACGTTGCCCAATAGCGCCGGCCAGGGCGCGGGCAGGCTGTCACAGCGTGAGCCGATGATGCTTTCACCGCTGATGCCGGAGAGCTGGGAAAGCGCCTGGTTCCACATCAAAAGCTCCTTGTCGTCGCCAAACACGCACAGCCCGACCGGCAGGTGGGCCAGCGTCTGGCGGTGATGGCGGCGCAGTCCGTCGAGCTCGCGGGCAAGGCCGGTCAAGCGCGAGCGGTAGGCTTCCAGGCGGCTCTCGACAAAGTGGATATCGTCGGTCACCGGCGCATCGTCGTGCCGGTAGGGCAGGTAGCGGTCGACGATATCGCGCGCAACGGACGGCCCCATCAGCCCCGAAAGGTTGGCCTGAATACGGTCGCGCAGGCGGCGCAGTGCATAGGGGCGACGCTCCTGAGGGGCAAGCTTGAGCGCTGCCAGTGCGCGGGATACTTCACGCTGAGCGGCTTCATCGCCAATCGCCCGGGCCAGATGCGGGGTGAAGTCGGCCGCCGTGGCGGCCTCGAGTGGCAGGCGCTTCGAACGAATCACCGCATCTACCGAGCACGCCTCGGCCGCCGACTTTTCGCCTTCGGAGATACGCGTGAAAAGCGAGATCACGATCAGCAGCACGATATTGGTGGCCAGCGACAGCAGGGTGACGGTGTACCAGGGCGGCGCATCGCTCGGTATCAGGTGAGTGAACGGCAGCGGCGGGGTGGGCAGCGAGAGAACCAGCGGCAGCCATAGTCCCCAGAGCCATATTCCGACCCCGACGATCAGCCCGACCACCATGCCCTTGCGATTGGCCCCCGGCCAGTAGAGCAGTGCCAGCATGCCGGGCAGGCACTGGGCGATACCCACAAAGGAGGCCAGACCCAGATTGGCCAGGTCGTGGTGGCGGCCCACTCCCTCATAAAACAGCCAGCCGCTGACGATCACCCCGACCACCAGACCCCGGCGCAGCCAGAGCAGCCAGCCGTAGAGGTCGCTGCGCGCCTCCGGGGGCCTGGCCACCAGGACGATATGGTTCAGCACCATGCCCGAAAGCGCCAGGGCAATCATGATCATGGTGCCGCTGGCGGCGGCAAGCCCCGCAACAAACGCCAGCGCCTTGACCCACACGTGCTCGCTCATCATGTAGACCGCGTAGGCCGTGATCGGAATCTCGTCATTGACGGACTGGGCAGCCCACCAGATCAGTGGGATGGGCAGTGCCATCAGCAGCAGAAAGAGCGGCAGCGCCCAGCTGGCTTGCAGCAGCGTATGGCGTGAGAGGTTTTCGGCAAAAGTGATATGAAACAGGTGCGGCATCATGAAGGCCGAGGCGAAAAACAGCAGCAGCAGGGTGCGCCACTGAGCGGCTTCCAACTGTTGAGTCGCCTGCTGGGCCTGAAGGCCGGGGCCTTCCAGCCAGCGCTGAAGATCCTGCGGGCCGTCAAACACGAGCCACAGCGCCGCCGCCCCCAGGCCCAGCATGGCCAGCAGCTTGATCACTGACTCGAACGCCAGGATGCTGATCAGCGCGTCCTGATGCGAGTGGCTGCGGCGCGCGCCGAACATGACCGCGAAGCTGGCAATCAAGGCGCAAAACACAAGTGCTGCCCACGAGCTGTAGGGGCTGCCGGTGAGCCAGCGAATCGCATCGCTCAGGGTTTGTACCTGAATGCCCAGAAGCGGCAGCACTGCCAGCAGGCTGATCAGCGTGACCAGCGTGCCGGCCCAGCGCGAGCGAAAGCGAAACGCAAACAGGTCGGCCAGCGAGGCGAGCTGATAGGTGCGGGTAATGCGCTGAATGGGCACCAGCAGCACCGGGGCCAGCAGGAAAGTGCCCGCCGCGCCCAGATAGTAGGCCAGATAGCCGAACCCGGCGTTGGCTGCAAGCTCTATGCTGCCGTAAATCGCCCAGGCGCTGGCATAGACCCCGAGCGCCAGCGTGTAGACCATCGGGTGGCGGGTAATGCGGGCGGGCACCCAGCCGCGCTCCACGGCGGTGCCACAGCCAAACAGCAGTGCCAGGTAGCCAAGGCCCAGCAGCAAGACGCCGGTCAACTCAACGCTCATCCAACTTCCTTTTTTGCTCAAGCCACAGGGTCAGCGCAATCAGCACGCCCCAGATGGCAAACGGGCGATACCAGGCGGCGCTGGGGTCACTCCAGCCATCCATTAAAAGCGGTGAAAGCAGGTAGCCGCCAAACACCAGAAACAGCATGATGCGATAGACGTACATAGATGATTCCTTGGGACGACAGGCCTCAGGGCGACATGCGGTGCCGAACGGGCGATAGCCGCTCAACCGACCAGTGGGCTACGCCCCAGTGTAGCTGGCTTGCCGGTGGCTCGGTGGCAAGCGCCTCTGGCGGCGCCTGATCAAGTGCCTGAAGGGCCTGGAAAAGCTGACGGCGCACGCCTTTATCATCTTCGGCAAGCGCCGGGGCAAGGTTCTGCTTGGAGAGCTTCTGGCCCTCCGGCGTGACCACCAGCGGCAGGTGCAGATAGCGCGGCTCGGGAAGGCGCAGGGCAATTTGCAGCTGGCGCTGCCAGGGCGTGTTGTCGAGCAGATCAAGCCCCCTGACGACATCGGTGATGCCCTGGGCGGCGTCATCGACCACCACGGCGAGCTGATACGCCCACAGGTGATCCTTGCGCTTGAGCACCACATCGCCCAGTTCGGCAGGGTCGAACTGCTGGTGGCCGAACAGCCGGTCCTGCCAGGTGATTGGCCGCTGGGCCAGATCGCTGCGCAACCGCCAGGCCACGGGCTTGCCGGGCTCGCATACGCCGTTGCGGCACCAGCCGGGGTAGATGTCGTGGCCCTGCCACTGCTTGCGTGAACAGCTGCACGGGTAGGCAAGTTTCTGCTGCATTAACTGATCCAGTGCCTGCTGGTAGGCCGCGTAACGTTCGTGCTGCCAGCACACCGCCTCGTCCCACTCCAGGCCAAAGGTTTCCAGCTGGCGCAGGATGGTGGTGTCCGCGCCCTCAGGGCAGCGCGGCGGGTCAATGTCTTCAATGCGCACCAGCCACCGGCCGCCGGCGGCGCGGGCATCGAGATAGCTGCCAAGTGCGGCCACGAGCGAGCCAAAGTGCAGCGGCCCGGAGGGAGTCGGGGCAAAGCGCCCACGGTAGTCAGCCAAGGAAGTCATAAAAGCCTTTTGCCAAAACAAAAACGGGCACCCCAAGGTGCCCGCCTTCAGCGCTAGCGTTCAGGTGGTTTGACCCGCCTGCCTAGCCGCCCAGCTGCTTCTCTTTAAGCTCGGCCAGGGTCTTGCAGTCGACGCACAGCGTCGCCGTTGGCCTGGCTTCGAGACGGCGAATGCCGATTTCAACGCCACACGCTTCACAGAAGCCGTAATCGTCGTCATCGATATTCTCGATGGTCTCGTTGATTTTCTTGAGCAGCTTGCGTTCGCGGTCACGCGTGCGCAGCTCAAGGCTGAAGCCTTCTTCCTGCGTTGCCCGGTCGGCGGGGTCGGCGTAGTTGTTGGCGTCTTCCTGTAGGTGGCGCACGGTGCGGTCCACCTCTTCCATGAGGTCTTGCTTCCAGTCCAACAGCAGCTGGCGAAAGTGCGCCAACTGCTTATCGTTCATGTACTCTTCACCCGGTGCCGGCTCATACGGGGTGAAGGACTTGGTCGCTTCCGGTTTCTTTTCCGCTACTGGCATGGGATTGCCCCTTACATGTGTGACTGCTGATCGACCATGAGCGTGTGCCACGATCTCACGCCAAAGGGATGCTTGTTTAGCTGAAAAACGTTCTCGTTGCAAGCATAATAGTGCGCTTTCGACTATGGTCCTAGCATTTTCAGGGCCTGGGTCATGTGTTAATCCTGCAAGCCAAAGGAGCCGTTATGGCCTGGAATTCACGAGTCAGCCGCGTGGCGCCTTTTCGCGTGATGCACTTACTGGAAATGGCCCAGGCGCGTGAAGCGGCCGGGCATGACGTTATTCATCTTGAAGTCGGCGAGCCGGACTTTCCCACCCCCGAGCCGGTCATCGCGGCGGGCCAGCAGGCCCTGGCGCGTGGCCAGACCCGCTATACGCCGGCCGCTGGTCTTTCGGCCCTGCGCGAAGCGATTGCCGAACACTACGCCGAGCACTTCAATGCCGAGGTAGACCCTTCGCGCATTCTGGTAACCCCCGGCGCTTCCGGCGCGCTGCTGCTGGCAAGCCAACTGCTGGTCGAGAGCGGCGACCGGGCGCTGATGGCCGACCCCAACTACCCCTGCAACCGCCACTTCATGGCCCTGGCCGGTGCCGAGATCGACGCGGTACCGGTGGGCCGTGAAAGCGGCTGGCAGTTGGATGCCGCGCTGATCGAACGCCACTGGCGCGACACTACGCGCCTGGCGATGCTCGCCTCACCCTCCAACCCGACCGGGCATACCTTGAGTGCCGGGCAGCTTACGGAGGTGCTCGACGCCGTGGCCCGTCGCGCAGGGGAGGTAATCGTCGATGAGATCTACCAGGGGCTCAATTACGACGATGCGCCGCTGTCGGCAACCTCGCTTTCCAGCGACGCCTTCGTGGTGAACAGCTTTTCGAAATACTTCGGCATGACCGGCTGGCGCCTGGGCTGGCTGGTGGCCCCGCAGCGCGCGGTCGAGCCGTTGACAAGGCTTGCCCAGAATGTCTTTCTGGCCGCGACCACGCCCTCCCAGCACGCGGCGCTTGCCGCGTTTACCCCTGAGTGCCGAGCAATCCTTGAGCAACGCCGTGAACTACTTGCGAAGCGTCGCCAGGTGCTGCTCGACGGGCTGGCAACGCTTGGGCTTGCGCCGGATTTGCCGCCCCAGGGCGCGTTTTACGTCTGGCTGGATATTTCACGCTACAGCCGCGATAGCCAAGCTTTCTGCCAGCGGCTGCTGGAAGAGGAGAATGTGGCGATTACCCCGGGTATCGATTTCGCCGTACGCGGCGGTGAGCACCACGTGCGCATTGCGTTTACCAATGATGTCGCCCGCCTGGAAGAGGCCGTGGCGCGGATTACCCGTTTCGTGGGGCGGCTATGAGCCTGACCTCGCCGTTACGCTGTGCGTTACCTTATAAAGCCCTGGTGCCCGGCATTCTGCTGCGTCGTTACAAGCGCTTTCTTGCCGATATCTTGCTGGACGACGGCCGTGAAGTGGTCGCGCACTGCCCCAATACCGGCTCGATGAAAAGCGTCAACGTACCCGGCTGCCGGGTATGGCTGTCGCCCAGCGATAACCCCAAGCGCCGGCTTGCCTGGACCTGGGAGCTGATCGAGCTGCCCGACGAAAGTGGCAAGACGGTGATGGCTTCGATTCATACCGGACGCGCCAACCGCATCGTCGAGACGGCGCTGGAGGCGAGAAGGCTTGACGCGCTGGCGGGCTATTCACACCTGCGTCGCGAGGTGAAAGTGGGCGAATCGCGGCTGGATTTCCTGCTGGAGGACGAGGCAAGCGGGCGGCGTGCCTTTATCGAGGTCAAGCAGGTCACGCTCAAGGAGGACGACGGACACGGCTACTTTCCCGCCTCCGTCAGTACGCGGGGACTCAAGCATTTGCAGGCGCTGGAGGCGCTGGCGCGGGAAGGCGAGCGAGCAGTGCTGGTGTTCTGTGTCGCTCACGAGGGTATTGCCGACGTGGGGCCGGCCACGCATATCGACCCCGCCTACGCGGCGGGCCTTCACAGCGCCGCGGCTCAGGGGGTGGAGGTGCTGGCCTATGGGGTGGGCATCGAGTGGAAAGATGGAGCGCCGTCGGGCATTGCCCTCGAGCGCTCCTTGCCGGTACGTCTTTAGCGCTCGCGACGGCGTACGCGGAAGATGGCGATCTCGCCGAACAGGTTGGGCCACCACTTCGAGGTCCAGTGCCCGCGACGCTCCCCCACGCCCACCGCGCGGTCCACGATCACCAGGCCCTTTTCACGGCACAGCTGCTCGAAGTCGTTGAAGGTCGACAGGTGGATGTTGGGTGTGTCGTACCAGGCGTGGGGCAGCGACTTGGATACCGGCATGTAGCCGCGCAGGCCAAGATAAACCCGGTGGCGCCAGTAGGCGAAGTTGGGAAAGGTGATGATGCCCTCGTCGGCGACGCGCAGCATCTCGTCGAGCATTCTGTCCGGGCGGCGCAGCGCCTGAAGCGCCTGGGTCATGATCACCTGATCGTAGCTGCGGTCGCCAAAGCTGCCCAGCCCGTCATCCAGGTTGTGCTCGATCACGCTGACTCCGCGTGCCACGCACTGGGTGATGCCTTGTGGGTCGATCTCCAGCCCATAGCCGGTTACGTTCTTGTCGCGGGCCAGGCTTTCCAGCAGCGCCCCGTCGCCGCAGGCGAGGTCCAGTACATGGGCACCCTGGGGCACCCAGTCGTAGATCAGTTCAAGGTCGGCGCGCATCAACGGGTCTCCTCCAGGCCAAGCTCACGGGCGGTGCGGTTCATGAACGCGCTGAACAGCGCCTCATAGCGTGGCTCCGGCAACAGGAACGCATCGTGGCCGTGGGGTGATTCGATATTGGCGTAGCTGACGGCCTTGCCCGCCCGCACCAGTGCATCCACCAGCTCGCGGGAGCGGGCCGGTGGAAACCGCCAGTCGGTGGTGAAGCTGACAATCAGAAACGGGCACTGTGCCGGGGCCAGCGCCTGCGCCAGGTCGCCGTCAGCGGCGGCGGCCGGGTCGAAGTAATCCAGCGCCTTGGTCATCAGCAGGTAGGTGTTGGCATCGAAGGCGGTCGAGAAGGTGTCGCCCTGATAGCGCAGGTAGGACTCCACCTGGAACTCGACGTCAAAGCCGAAGCTCAGGTCTTCGCTTCGAAGGTCGCGGCCAAACTTGCTGCCCATGGCGTCTTCTGACAGGTAAGTGATATGCCCCACCATGCGCGCCAGCTTCAGCCCGCGCTTGGGTACCGTGTCGTGTTCGGCGTACCAGCCGCCAAAGAACTCCGGGTCGGAGCGGATGGCCTGGCGAGCCACTTCGTTGAACGCGATGTTCTGCGCCGATAGCCTGGGCGTTGCTGCAATCACCACGGCATTGGCCACCCGCTCGGGGTAGGTGATGGTCCACTGAAGCACCTGCATGCCGCCGAGGCTGCCGCCCACCGCCGCCGCCCAGCGTTCGATACCCAGGTGGTCGGCAAGGCGGGCCTGGCTTGCGACCCAGTCGCTCACCGTGACCATGGGAAAGTCCGGGCCCCACTGGCGGCCAGTTTCCGGATTATGGCTGACCGGTCCGGTACTGCCGTGGCAGCCGCCGAGGTTATTGAGCGATACGACAAAAAAGCGGTTGGTATCGATCGGTTTGCCAGGGCCGATGTGCGCATCCCACCAGCCGGGCTTGCGGTCAGCCGGGCTGTGGTAGCCCGCTGCATGGTGGTGGCCGGAGAGCGCGTGGCAGATCAGTACGGCGTTGCTGCGCTCGGCGTTGAGCGTGCCGTAAGTCTCGTAAATCAGCTCGTATTCCGGCAGCACCTTGCCGCAGGCAAGGGCGAGCGGCGTGTCGAACTGCGCAATATGCGGCGTGACAAGACCAACGGAGTCCGCTGGTCGGTCAGCAAAGGCAAGCGTATCTGAGTCGGGCATCGAAAGCGTTAGTCCTGCTGATGTGTGGGTAGCTGAAACGAGCCTTAAAGGCCTACCAGCGCACCGGAAATGCCGGCTGCGCGAATCAGCGAGCCAATCACGAATCCATCGATAAGATTGATGGTGATAAATACCACAATCGGCGACAGGTCAATCATGCCAAGCGGCGGAATCACACGGCGCACAGGAGCCATGATGGGTTCGACCAGTTGCATGACCAGCAGTGCTGCGGGATGACTTGCATTGGGCGCCACCCAGCTCAGAATGATCATCACGATCAGGGCAAAGAAGTAGATCTTGAGGATCGCATTGGCGAGTGCGGCTACACCGGCGATCAAAAGCCCGGCAATCGGTGGCATGCCGTAACCAATCACCATGAAGATGGCGATCATGCTGGCTACCTTCAACACGAAACCCGCGGCGAGGGTGGCCAGATCAAAGCGCCCGGCCACCGGGCCCAGAAAACTCTGAAAAGGCCCCACCACCGGCTGGGTGATCTTGACCACCGTCTGGCTCAGCGGGTTGTAGTAGTCGGCGCGGGATGCCTGCAGCAGAAAGCGCAGCATCAGTAGGAACAGGTAAATGTTGATCAGCGAGTTGACCAGCATTAACCCGGCACTGCCCAGTTGGTTGCCCATGGATGATTCTCCGTCTCGTTAAAGTAGTGTTCAGTGACCGCTCAGTTCTCGGGCCATTTCCTGGGCACGCTTGGCGCAGGCCTGCATGGCATCGGCAACAATCGTGCGCATCTGCGCCTCTTCCATGTGCGCAATGGCGCGCTCGGTAGTGCCGCCCGGCGACATGACGTTCTGCTTGAGCGTGGCCGGGTCGCGGTCGCTCTGCTGGGCCATGGCCGACGCGCCAAGCCCGGTTTGAATCGCCAGGCGGCGGGCGGTCTCAGCGGGCAGGCCCAGTTTGACCGCAGCCTCTTCCATGGCTTCAAACATCAAGAAGAAGTAGGCCGGGGCGCTGCCGGAAACCGCGGTCACGGCTTCCAGAAGCGCTTCGTCATCGACCCATTCGACAATACCCACTGCTTCCATCAACTGGGTGGCCAGGGCGCGCTGCTCTTCGCTTACCTCGGCGTTGGCATACAGGCCGCTGGCGCCAATGCCTACCAGAGAGGGGGTGTTGGGCATGCAGCGCACCAGCGCATTGCTGCCGCCCAGCCACTGGTCGATAGTGGCGGCGTCGAGCCCTGCAGCAATGGAGATCATCAGCGGGCGTGCCTGTTGAATGCTGGGGGCGAGCTCTTCGCACACGGCGCGCATGATCTGCGGCTTGACGGCCAGTACTACTACATCGGCCTCGTTGACGGCGGCGGCGTTGTCGGTCTGGGTATTGATCCCCAGGCGCTCCTTGATGGAGGTAAGCTCGCTTGCGTTGGGTGCCGTAGCGGTGATGTCGGTGGGCGCTACGCCGCTGTCGATCAGCCCGCCGATAATGGCGCTCGCCATATTACCCGCACCAATGAAAGTGATCCTGCTCGCCATGTTCGTGTCCTGTTCGTTTGAATGGGCTGCGCCGGCAGCCTTTCATGATATGAATGAAGATAGCGTGAATGAATCAGCGCGTATCCCGCGCCCCAAAAATGGCGGTGCCCAGGCGTACCAGCGTGGCGCCTTCCAGCACGGCGGCCTCCAGATCATCGCTCATGCCCATGGAAAGCGTATCCAGTGGCGCCTGAGGCAGGGCTTGCTGCAAAGCTGCCAGAAGCTCGCGCAGCGCCGCCAGCGGTTCGCGCTGGGCCTCACGCGTGGCGGCCGGTGCCGGAATGGCCATCAAGCCGCGTAGCCGAACGTTGGGCAGCTTGGCGATTTCCATGGCAAGCGCCTCGGCCTCTTCGGGCATCACGCCGGACTTGGAGTCCTCGCGGCTGATATTGACCTGCAGGCAGAGATTCAGCGGCGCCAGGTGGTCGGGGCGCTGCTCGCTTAACCGCGCGGCGATCTTCAAGCGGTCCACGCTGTGCATCCAGTCGAAGTGTTCCGCGACCGCGCGGGTCTTGTTCGACTGGAGCGGACCAATGAAATGCCACTCGATGTCAGTTAGATCTGCCAGTTCCGCCTGTTTTTCCAGGGCTTCCTGCAGGTAGTTTTCGCCAAACGCCCGCTGCCCATGCTCCCAGGCCTGACGAATCATGGCGGGAGGCTTGGTCTTGCTCACCGCCAGCAGGTGCGCGCTGTCTTTAGCACGGCCTGCCTCTTTTAGCGCCTGGCTCAGGCGTTCGCGCGCCCTGGCAAGCGACGCTGGAAGTGCGCTATCGGTCATGCTCAAGCACCTCACCGCATAAAATAGATAGGGATATTAACGAACAGGCGGCATTCTCGGCAAAGCGGAATGCATCGGACGCCGTTTTCGTGTCGGTTTCCAGCATGATACGGGTTGTGCGGCCTGTGCGGTGTCTTTTCATGGTGCATAGATGCCGCCCAGTACGCGCGGCCCCCGGGCACCCGTCACCGAGGGCAGATTGCCCGGCAGATGGTGCAGGCGCTGGTGCGCAAGCCAGGCAAAGGCGCCGGCTTCAATCCAGTCCTCCGGCCAGCCATGAGCGGCAGGCGAGGTCAGCGTGGCGCCGGGCAGGTGGTGCGCCAGACGCGCCATCAGGTAGCCGTTATGAGCGCCGCCGCCGCAGGTGATCAAGGTAAGGCTTTCGCCCGGTGGCAATAGCTGCCCTATTGCCTGGGCGATGCTGATCGCGGTCAGTTCGGCAAGCGTTGCCTGCACGTTGGCCGGTGCCTCTTCGCCGGTCAGGTGTTGCGCTAACCAGTCCAGATGAAACAGCTCACGCCCGGTGCTGCGCGGTGGCGGCTGGGTGAAGAACGGCTCGGCCAGCATTCGCGAAAGCAGCGCTTGATCGATCTCTCCACTGGCGGCCCAGGCACCGTTTTCATCGAACCGCTCGCACTTGCTAGCGTGCCTGGCAAACCAGGCGTCCAGCAGCACATTGGCCGGGCCGGTATCAAATCCCAGTACGGCCTGCTCAGCATCGCGGGGCAGCCAGGTCACGTTGGCAAAGCCGCCCAGGTTGAGAATCAGCTGCTCGGCGCTCTGCCGACCAAACAGCGCCTGGTGAAAGGCGGGCGCAAGCGGCGCCGCCTGACCGCCGGCGGCCAGATCGCGGCGGCGGAAATCAGCCACGACCCGGCAGCCGGTAAGTTCCGCCAAGAGGCTCGGGTTATCCAGTTGCAGGGTGTAGGACGGGCCGCCTTGATGGCCGCCGGGGGCGTGCTCGATGGTCTGGCCGTGGCTGCCGATAGCTTCGATGTTACCGGGCGTAAGGCGCTGCTGATCGAGCAGTGCCTGCACAGCCAAAGCCTGCAGTCGGCAAAAGGCATCTTCTGCCGCCGCGAGCTGAGCAAAACCGGCCTGCTCGGCGTGGCACAGGGTTAAAAGCGCGGCGTGCAATGCATAGGGCATGGGTTCGGCGTGAGTCGCGAGCAGTCGAGGTGGCGCGGCGGGTTCGATGGCAATCAGGGCGGCATCGATGCCATCCAGACTGGTGCCGGACATCAGGCCAATATAGTAAAGCGGAGTGGCGGCAGGGGGCGTTTTCATAAAGCGTCATCCAAAGCGGGGCGAAGGCTCAACCAGGGCCATGAGGCATGGTAACATCGTCGGCTATTGTTCATCTGTAGGCCCTGTCGGGCAAAGTTTATAGTGGAGAGTGGCAATGAATGAGGTGGATCAGGCGCTAGCGCTGCTGTCGCGCGGCACGCATGAAATCCTGGTGGAAGACGAGCTGAGAAAGAAGCTCGAATCCGGGCGCAAGCTGCGTATCAAGGCGGGCTTCGACCCCACTGCACCCGATCTGCACCTGGGTCACAGCGTGCTGCTCACCAAGATGCGCCAGTTTCAGGACCTGGGTCATACCGTGATTTTCCTTATCGGTGATTTTACCGGGCGCATTGGCGATCCGACCGGCAAGAACGTGACGCGCAAGCCCCTCACCGAAGCGGACGTCAAGGCCAACGCGGAGACCTATAAAGAGCAGGTATTCAAGATCCTGGATCCTGAAAAGACCGAGGTGCGCTTCAACGCCGAGTGGTTTGGCGAGCTGACCGCGGCCAAGATGATCGAACTGGCAGCGCAGAGCACCGTGGCGCGTATGCTCGAGCGTGACGACTTCGAGAAGCGCTACAAGGCCAACCAGCCGATCGCCATTCACGAATTTCTCTACCCGCTGGTACAGGGCTACGACTCCGTCGCGCTTGAAGCGGATATCGAGCTCGGCGGCACCGACCAGAAGTTCAACCTGCTGATGGGGCGCGAGATTCAGAAGCACTTCGGCCAGGAGCCTCAGGTGGTCATCACCATGCCGCTGCTGGAAGGTCTGGACGGCGTGCAGAAGATGTCGAAGTCGCTCGGCAACTACGTCGGCGTCGACGAAGCGCCGGGCTCGATGTTCAACAAGCTGGTCTCCATGCCGGACAGTTTGATGTGGCGCTACTTTGAACTGCTCTCGCTGAAATCCAATGAAGAAATCGATGCGCTCAAGCAGAGTGTCGAGCAGGGTGCGAACCCGCGCGACGTGAAGATGGCGCTTGCCCGCGAGCTGATCGCCCGCTACCACGGCGATGAGGCGGCCGCCAATGCGCACAAGTCCGCGGGCAACCAGCTGGCCGATGGCGAACTGCCGGAAGACCTGCCGGAAGTAGAGGTGGACTTCGAGGGTAGTGAGCAGGCGCCCATCGCTACCGTGCTCAACCGTTCGGGCCTGACCAAGAACAGCGCCCAGGCAAAGGACATGCTGAAAAACGGCAGTGTAAAGGTCGATGGTGAAGTGGTTGCTCAGGACACCATGCTGGCGACAGCCAAGGCCTACGTTATCCAGGCAGGCAAGAAGCGCTACGCTCGCGTAACGCTTATCTGAACTTTTTCAGCCTGTTTGCAAAAAGGCCTTGCACAACCGGCAGCGAATCCGTAAAGTACGCATCCGCTGCCGGGGGCGCCAAGCGTTACCAGCGGTGCATGAAGGTGAAAACCTTTGGTTTGTCAGGTAGTTAGCGGTTTTGGATGTAGCAGGTTCTACATCGAAAACAACGCCCTTGACAAACACCAGGAAATGCGTAGAATACGCTTTCCTCGCTGAGGCAAGCGGCTCCGGTCATCGAGTCGATGCTTTCTTCAAGCGAAACCGCTCTTTAACAATTTGATCAGGTAATTCATGTGGGCGTTTGCCGATGAGGGTGACAAGTCACCAAATATCAAGGCAGACGAACACAGCGATACTCTTCGGAGTATCACAGTATATTCGTTTGAACCTTGAGCCAAGTTTGATCCGCTTTTGTTGCCTTCGGGTAACACGTAAGGATTACAATGATTTTAAACTGAAGAGTTTGATCATGGCTCAGATTGAACGCTGGCGGCAGGCTTAACACATGCAAGTCGAGCGGTAACAGGTCTAGCTT
>NZ_PVTK01000004.1 GCF_003002925.1 Vreelandella songnenensis | reverse complement strand
TGAGCTGGTCCTGTTCATCGCGCAGGTGGGCCAGATCAAAGCCGGTCAGGCAGCGGTTCAGTGGCGGAAACGTCGCCTCGATCACGTCCCGCTCTTGATCGATGATCGCCGCCGCGGTGCGGTGTACCTTGCCCAGCGCCCCCGTTTGTAACAGCGCCTGCTGCTCCTCTTCCCTGCTCAGGGCCCGGCTGTGCAGATGCTGGCCACCCAGCAGCACGGTGTCGAGTTCGAGCACGTGATCGCGGGTCTTGCCGTAGGTGCAGCTGCCCTGGCCGCTGGCGTCGGTGGCGATCATGCCGCCGATCGTCGCGCGATTGGAGGTGGAGAGCTCCGGGGCGAAGAACAGCCCGTGGGGCTTGAGTGCCGCGTTCAACTGATCCTTGACCACGCCCGCCTGCACGCGCACGCGGCGGCTCTCCACGTCGATCTCCAGAATGCGGTTCATGTGGCGCGAGACATCCACCACGATGCCGTCGGTCAGCGACTGGCCGTTGGTGCCGGTACCGCCGCCGCGGGGCGTGAGCACCACGTCGCGGTAGGGCACTTCGGCGGCCAGCTTGGCCAGGCGCTCGAGATCCTCGGCGTGGCGGGGAAACACCGCCGCCTGGGGCAGGCGCTGGTAGATCGAGTTATCGGTGGAGAGCACCGTGCGCTGGGCGTAATCCGGAGCGATTTCGCCTTCGAAGCCGCGTGTGTTAAGGGCAGCTAGAAAGCGCTTATATACATCGTTCACCTGCGCCCCGCCCTCTCTTGCCATCATGCGCTCAACGTCTCCAGCGCTTGCTCGATCAGGCCTAACCCTTCTCTGAGTATTTCTGGTTCCGTCGTCAAGGGGGGCAACAGGCGCAGGATATTGCGTTTACGCCCGCTGGGCATCAGCAGCACACCGGCGTTACGCCCGGCGGCCAGCAGCGCTGCCAGATGCTCGGCGCCTGTGGCGTTGTGCGTATCATCAAAGACAATTCCCCGCATGGCCCCCACACCGGTCATGGCGCCCAGCATGGGAAAGCGGCCGCTTGATTGCCATGTCTGATAAGCCTCGACAATCAGCGCTTCCTGTCGCTCGCCCCAGGCTGTCAGCGCATCTTCCTGCATGACATCCATGACGGCCAGCGCCGCCGCACAGGCCACGGCGTTACCTGAGTAGGTTCCGCCTAACGCGCCTTTGGGTAGCGCATCCATCAGCTCCGCACGCCCGGCCAACGCCGCCAGCGGCAGGCCTGACGCGATACTTTTTCCCATCAGCAAGAGATCGGGTTCGACGCCCAGATGCGTAAAGCCGAAGCGTTTGCCGCTACGCCCGAACCCGGACTGAATTTCATCGAAAATCAATAGTATGCCGTGTTGATTGCAGATATCGCGCAGTGCCCTGGCAAACTGTGGGCACAGTAGGCGAAAGCCGCCCTCGCCCTGGATGGGTTCGACCACCACACAAGCTACTTCATCGGCGGGTATCTCGACCTCGAACAACCGCGAAAGCGCCGCCAGCGACTGCTCTGCGGTCACGCCGCTGTCGCGGCTTGGAAAAGGCAGGTGATAAACCGGGCCCGGCAAGGCGCCTAGCCCTGATTTATACGGTTTGACCTTGCCGTTCAAGTTCAGCGCTGCCAGCGTACGGCCATGGAAAGCATCATCAAACGCGATCACCGCCTGACGGCCCGTAACACCGCGGGCCACTTTCAGTGCGTTTTCGGTCGCCTCGGCGCCACTGTTGGTCAGCATGCAGGAAAGCGGATAGGACACCGGCACGAACTGGCTCAACGCCTCGACCACCGCCAGATAGCCGCGGTGGGGCACTGCGTTAAACGCCGAGTGCATCAAGGTGTCCACTTGGGCCTTGACGGCCTCGACCACGGCCGGGTGGCCGTGCCCGAGATTGAGCACACCAATGCCACCAATGAAATCGATATAGCGCCGACCTGTTTCATCCCAAACTTCGGCATTGCGCCCGCGGGCAACACAGATTGGATGTATAACGCCCAATGCAGCACTTACATGGGGAAGATCCATCGCCGTTGCGTCTCCTGTCATTGCGGGGTGAATAGCCTTATCAAAGCAAATCCGCAGCGTAGATCACAAACGAAAAAAAACGCCTAATCCATGCCGTATTGGAATGGATGGCGTATTTAGTGCTTCATGCGCGCATGACGATGGGTCAAAGTAGCAAAAAAGGAATGCCTAAACTGGCGCTTAACTACAGCCCTTCCAGCAGACGCAAGATCATCTGCGGCTGCTGATTGGCCTGAGCGAGCATCGCCATGCCGGCCTGCTGGAGAATCTGGGCGCGGATCAGGCTGGATACCTCTTTTGCGTAATCGGTATCCTGAATGCGCGACTGGGCGGCTGACAGGTTGACGATGCTGTTGTCGAGGCCGTCAAGCACGCTGTCAAAGCGGTTCTGGACGGCGCCAAGGTAGCTGCGCTGCTGGTCCAGCTGCTTGATGGAGTCGTCCAGCACGCTCATGGGCTTTGGCGTAGCGCTATCTTTCAGCACGCTGAAGCCGTCAAGGCCCAGCGCCTGGCGGTCCATCGCCACCATTCGGATACCGATGGTGTCGCCCGCATTGGCGCCTACCTGGATATTGAGGCTGCGCGCTTCACTGAGCAGATGGGTACCGTTGAAGTTGCTCTGCCCGGCGATGCGGTCGATCTCATCCAGGCGCTGATCGATCTCGCCCTGAATCGAGAGGAGATCATCGCGGCTGTAAGTGCCGTTTCCGGCCTGCACACTCAGCTCGCGTATGCGCTGCAGGTTATCGTTGATCTGATTGAGCGAGCCTTCCGCGGTCTGCACCAGCGAGATGCCGTCGTTGGTATTGCGAATAGCCTGATTCATACCGCGCAGCTGTGCGCCCATGCGATTGGCAATGGCCTGCCCCGCGGGGTCATCCTTGGCGCTGTTGATACGCAGGCCAGAGGAGAGCCGCTGCATGGAAGTCTGGATAGCCTGCTGGCTGGTGCGCAAGTTGCTCAGCACCTGCAGCGAGGTAACGTTGGTGTTCAGGCTAAACAATCCGCATCCTCGGCTGGCGCGCCTTGACGGCAAGGTTTAATCAGCAGTAGTCGCTAATTTATCGGCCTGAGGGGAAAAATCTTTAATCCTCTCTCATCCGTAAAGAGCGCCCGCTGGCGGCCAGCACCTCGTCCACAGGAAGGCGGACATAGTCGTAGGCAAGGTAGCTTTGATCGAGCAGCTCACCATCCCAGGCAACGATATCCAGGTCCATGGTGCGTGGGCCCGACTTGTTGGGTCCACGCACGCGCCCCAACCGGTCCTCTACCGCTTTCAGATAAGCACGAAACATCGCATGGTCGAGCGGCGTGCGCACCAGCAGGGCCGCATTCAGAAAATCGGGCTGATCCAGAAAACCGACCGGCGGCGTAGAGATCGCCTGGGAGTGGAGCACCAGCTCGCACTCGCTACCCAGCAGCGTGAACGCCTGGGCAAAGTGGCGCTCGGGCTCAATGTTCGAGCCGATGGAAATCAGACACTCATGAAGTAGCGCTTCTTGTTTTACCTGCAATGCTTTCGATGACATAGCCATGGCCTGATTCAGGGCGATCCAAAGAATTCATAAGAACCGTAATGATCCTGCTTCAGACTAGCGCTACGCTTTTAGTGTGCAAGTAGCCGACAAGTGGGCCGTCAACGCACAGGTTACGCACCCGACTTATAACCAATAATTACAGGGATATATCATGGAACCTTACGCTGCATTAATTACCGGTGGCGCCACTCGGCTAGGGCGTTTTTTTGCCGAATCGCTGGCAGCAGCCGGGTACGACATCGCGCTACACGTCAACAGCTCGCGCAGTGAAGCCGAGGAAGTCGCGCAGGTGATTCGCACCAAAGGAGTGGCGTGTGAAATAGTTACCTGCGACTTCCTGCACGATTCGCTGGATGGGCTGATTCAAACCGCCTGCCAGCGCTTTCCCCGCTTGAACGTACTGATCAACAGTGCATCCACCTACCAGGCGGCACCGCTCGCCCAAACTTCCCTTTCCATGCTGGAAGCGCAGTTTCGGGTCAATCTGTTTACCCCGCTGCTGCTGACCCAGCACTTTGCCAAACGGGTAGAAAAGGGGTGCGTGATCAATATCATCGACAACAAGGTTGCCTACCATCAGTACCCCTATGCGGCGTACCTGCTGTCCAAGAAGGGGCTGGTGGAAGTGACGCAGATGGCGGCGCTGGAGTTTGCCCCACACATCCGGGTGAATGGCATCGCCCCCGGCGTGGTGCTGCCCACCTCGTTGCGCTCTCCTGACTATATCGCCTGGCGACTGGAGGGCATTCCGCTTCATCGCCAGGGCACTCCCGCGCATCTGGTACGTGCCCTGCACTATCTGTTGGACAACGATTTCGTGACGGGGCAGGTCCTGTTCGTGGATGGCGGCGAATCGATTGCTCTGGAAGGTCGGCATTCGGAAAACTACCCCGCCTGAGCCACCGCCAGAAACGCAAGAGGCCACCCGAAGGTGGCCTCTGCTTGCTTATGCGTACTCGCGTTACGCTTTGTGGCTATACGTCCTCATCATCAGGCTTGTGATGCTCAGGGTTTTCAGCCTGGGCGTTGTCCTTACGCGGACTGTAGCGATTATCTTCGATCAGGTCACCCGACTTGGGCTGCCCGGCCGGGCTGCCATCGATGGTAAACGCCTGCTGCATGACACGCAGGTTGGCAGGCGGTGCTGAGCCTGACTTGTCCTGACCAAAGTAGAGCGTGGTATGCGGGAACGGAATCTCGATACCGGCTTCGTCGAAGCGCATCTTCACCAGACGGTTGTAGGCACGGCCTACGCCCCACTGATCGCCCGGCGTGGTCTTGATGACCACACGGATATTCACCGAGCTGTCTGCCAGGGCCGTTACGCCGGCAACGGTAAGATCTGCCAGGATCTTGAAGCCGTGCTCTTCACTGGCGCGCAGATCGTCAAAGGCCAGCTGGAGCTGAGCGATCGCATCATCAATGCTTTCACGGTAGGCAATACCGTACTCGCCCACGTGGTTGCCGTATTCGCGCATGTAGTTGGAGACGGTGTCCACGCTCGAGAACGGCACGATATGGTAGGTGCCCGACAGGTCGCGAATCGCCACCGAGCGAATGCTCAGGCGCTCGGCGGTACCGGTAATGCCGCCTACGGTGACTACATCACCGGTATTCATGGCATTTTCGATCTGAATGAAGACGCCGGTAATCACATCCTGCACCAGCTTCTGGGCACCAAAACCGATCGCCAGGCCCAGTACACCGGCACCGGCAATCAGCGGCCCGATATTGATGCCGATTTCGGAGAGCACGATCATGCCGGTAATGGTCACCATGGCAATCGCCAGGGCGTTACGGAACAGGCTCAGCAGCGTCTTGGCACGTGCTGAAGGCTCGCCCGTACCGGTTTCCGGGTTGAGCTTGTGCTCGATCAGGCTGGCCAGCGCCAGCCATACCCCCAGCGATACGATCAGGATCACCGCCACACTCACCAGGTTGCCCACGATGTGCGCGCCACGCTCGGAGGCGTACCAGCCAGCCAGGTTGAAGGCGCCCCAGGCATCCAGAATGACCATGATGACCGCCACCAGAATCACCGTTCTCAGTACACGCAGCGCATTGGGCACGTAGCTGTTCAGGCGGTGTTCGAGCATCGGCAGCTTGCGCCGCAGGTCATCGGAAAGCTGGATACGACGACCAATGGTCTGGGTAAGGAAGGTAGATGCCAGTATTCCAATCACTACGGCAGCGAGCGTCTTCAAGGTCGCAAACAGCACAAACGGCAGCGCATCCCCCGGGCGCGTCAGCGTAAGAACGAACACCACCAGGAAGTAGAGCAGCGCAAACAGGTGCCAGGTACGCGCAAACAGCTGCATCGATACACGGCTGGCGGTCATGGTGCTATTGGCGGCAATCGCATTCATGTTGCCGCGCAGGCGCACACGGTTTTTAAGCACCACGCTAATCGCGTAGATAAACGCAATGATCATGATCAGCGTGCCGACCGCCTGGCCAAGGGCAGCGCCCAGGTAGAAATTGACCAGCGGCACGGCCACCATCAAACCGTAGCCCACCATGCCGATCAACCGGGCAAGCCAGCGGTTCCAGTAGGAGGCTTCGTGAGCGGAAATCGGCAGCAGGCGCAGCCCCTCGTACTTGGAGGAGAACAGCATCCGCATGACTGCCTTGAACAGCTCGATGATCAAAAACGCGTTGAGAAACAGCGAGGCGCGGGTAGAAAGCTCGCCAGTTTCACCAACGGCAAAGGTGGCCACCAGGTTGCCGCCCACGTAGGCAAGCCCCACCAGCAGGAAATCGATTACCGCGGCAATCGCCACGCACAACACGAGCCGCAATACCGGTGTCAGGCCAGAGCCGTTCAGCGACCAGCGACTTACCTTGGCAAACGCCGATTTGCCCAGCCGGCGCAGTACGAAAAACAGCGCAAAGGTAGCCAGAATGACGATGCCAAGGTTAATCGCTGCCTGCACAAAGGCCGCAGAATCAAACGAGCCGGTGCCCCGCCCGGAAAAGAGATCTCCGATGATCGAGAACGCCTGCTCTACCTGTTGACCAATATCGGTCACCACCCGGCTGGTAAGCTCGGCGAGCTGGCGGGGTAGCGAGACATCTTCAGGCGCTACGTTGCCGCCTTGCGCTGCCGCCTCTGGCGATAGCTGTGCTTCAAGGCCTGCAGGCAGCGCCGAGGCTTGGTTGCGCAGCAGGTCGATGAGTTCCTGTCGTGATTGATCGTTTTCAAGCAGGTCGGCCAGCGCTTCGTAGGAAGGCGCTTCTTCTGCCGAAGAGGCCGGGGGCGGCGCCTCGCTGTCAGCACTGAGCGTTGTCTGGGCCAGTGCCGGCGTTGCAAACATTACCAGCAGCGCCATCATCCAGACGCCCAGCCAGGGTAGTAATCGTAGTGGCGTCACACCTCAACCTCCATATTTAATAAATGCTGTCTTAAATCTAACGGCTGGCCCGTTTTATGCAAATCAAAATGCACTCGCGGGGCCGGTTGTCAGGTTGTAAGGCCGCACAGGGTAACATGCACCCATGAAGCAGGTCTGGCAGTAATCGCAAGGGGATAACGGGGTATATCAGGCTTGACAGAGCGGCAGCAGAAAACGATGCGCCAGACCAAGCACCACGGCGTAGCGCACGCCTTTCGCCAGCACAATCCACAGCACAGCGCGCCACCAGGGCAAGCGAAACAAGCCAGCCAGTACCGTCAGCGGGTCACCAATAATGGGCACCCAGGAGAGCAGCAGGCTTGCCTCACCGAGCTTGTGATACCAGCGCTCGGCCCGCGCCAGGCTTTTAGGCGAGGCCGGAAACCAGCGCCGGTGCTGAAACTGACGCGCGTAGCGACCCATGGCCACATTGACCAGACTGCCCAGCGTATTACCTGCCGTGGCTACCCACCAGAGCACGAAGGCAGGCTCCCCCAGACACCAGAGTCTGGCAAGCCACACCTCGGAGCCACCGGGCAGCAGCGTGGCGCTGGCAAAGGCGACAAGAAAAAGGCTCAGCATGAGATGGCGCGCACGCGGTTAACGCGGCAGCTGGCCGCCCAGCTGGGCGGTAATCTCATCGGCGACCTGGCGCACCAGCGCCCCGAGGGCCAGCAGGCGCGATTCGGGGATCCGCGCCATGGGGCCCGACACCGAAATCGCTGCCAGCGGCAGGGCGTGCTCATCGAACACGCAGGCCGCCACGCAGTGCAGGCCAATGGCATGCTCTTCGCGGTCGCAGGCAAAGCCTTGCTGGCTGATCTGCTGCATTTCGGTGGCCAGGGCGTCGGGCTGATAAAAGGTGTTTTCCGTCACCCGGGCAAGCTCGCCGGTGTGCATGAAGCGGTCGCGCTCATCGGCGGGCATCCAGGCTAAAAGCGCCTTGCCCACACCTGAAGCGTGCAGCGGCGCTCGCGAGCCCAGGCGGGTAATCATGCGCATCATCTGGGGCGATTCGTGCTGGGCCAGAAACACCGCCGTATCGCCGTCGCGGATCCCCAGGTTGGCGGTTTCGCCGGTTTCGCCGGTCAAACGGCGCAGAAAAGGGCGGCTGGTGGCGACCACGTCGCGCGCCTCCAGGAAACTGTTGCCGATACGGAAGGTCTTGACGTCGATACGCCACAGCCCCTGTTCGTTTTCCTGAGTGACAAAGCCCTGACTCTGCAGCGCCTGCAACAAGCGGTGGGTGGTGGAAGGCGCCAGTTCGGCTTTTTCAGCCACCTCGGAAAGGGCAAGCCCCCGCGGGCTCGCCGCCAGGTACTCCAGTAGCGTCAAGCCACGTACCAGCGACTGGCTATGCCCGCCGCCAGCCTTGGCGGCGCTGGCCGGACGCCCGACCGTTCTACGCTTGGCTTCACTCACCCTGCTCTCTCCTGAAGGCACAAAACCCACAGGATAACGCGCCACCATGACGCTGTCGCGTTTACGGAAACGGATTCCACGAATGCAGGGAAGAACGAAAGCAAGGGAGTCAGTGCTCACGGCAGCCACGGGCGTGGCCGCCGGTATTGGATCAAATGCTCAGCGCGAGGGTATCAGGCCTTTTCGCGATGGTTGTAACCCAACGGATGCGGCTCGCCGCGCGCCTTGGCAAGCTCGATCTGACGCTGGCGCTCGCGGGCGGCGGCGCGGGTCTTTTCGGGTAGCGAATCGATGCAGTGCGGGCAGCTGATGCCCGGCTCATAGGCGCTGGACTGCATGTCTTCCTCAGAAATTGGCATGCGGCAGGCGTGGCACTGTTCAAAGGAGCCTTCGCTCAGGTCGTGGCGCACCGCTACCCGGTTATCAAACACGAAACACTCGCCACGCCACAGCGACTGCTCCTCGGGCACCTTCTCCAGGTAGTTCAGCACGCCGCCCTTGAGGTGATAAACCTCCTCGAACCCTTCCTTGAGCATGAAGCTGGAAGCCTTTTCGCAGCGGATGCCGCCGGTGCAGAACATGGCGACCTTCTTGTGCTTCTCAGGATCAAACTGCTCGCGCACGTACTCCGGAAACTCGCGGAAGGTGGTGGTCTTGGGGTCAACTGCGCCTTCGAAGCTGCCAATCGCCACTTCGTAATCATTGCGGGTATCGATGACCAGCACTTCCGGGTCGGAGATCACGTCGTTCCAGTTTTCCGGCTCGACGTAGGTGCCCACGGTGTCGTTGGGGTCGATGCCCGGCACGCCAAGGGTCACGATCTCTTTCTTGAGCTTGACCTTGGTGCGGTAGAACGGCGTTTCGTCACAAAACGATTCTTTGTGATCGATATCGGTCAAGCGCGGGTCAGCACTCAGCCAGGCAAGCAGGGCATCGATACCTTCGCGGGTACCGGCCACCGTGCCGTTGATGCCCTCTTTGGCAAGCAGCAGAGTGCCTTTGACATCGTTATCGACCATGGTCTGGCGAAGCGGCTCGCGCAGCGCCTCGAAGTCGTTCAGGGTGACGAATTTATACAGCGCCGCCACCACAATGCGCGGCGTATCGCCAGATTCAGAGATAGTGCTTGAGATAGCAGTTGGGACTGTTTCAGAAACAGGTGCAGACATGTAGGGCTCCAGGTAGTCGCCCCCGTAAAGGGCGGACCGGGTTGATAAACGCGCACAGTCTAGCGCAAACCGCGCAGCGCTTGAATCCTGGCACGTTGACGCAGGTCACCTCAGCTTGAAAAAGCGTCGATTTAATCGACGCCACCGTGCAGAAACCTTCACCCCACGCGGCGCGCGTTCGCGCGTATATTGCGTTTATTCCTTCAATTTTATCGGGAGCACCCCATGAAGATTCGTCGCGCCGACGAGCGCGGCTACGCCGACCACGGCTGGCTGCGCTCCTACCATACGTTCTCGTTTGCCAACTACATGGACCCCAGGCACATGGGCTTTCGCGCCCTGCGAGTGATCAATGAAGACCGCGTGGCCGGTGGCCATGGCTTTGGCGCCCACTCCCACCGCGACATGGAGATCATCTCCTACGTGCTGGAAGGCGAGATGGAGCACAAGGACAACATGGGTAACGGCGAGATCATGCGCCCGGGCGATGTGCAGCGCATGTCGGCGGGCACGGGCGTCGTGCACAGCGAGTTCAACCACTCGCGCGAAAACGGCCTGCACTTTCTGCAGATATGGATCGAGCCCCAGGCGCTCGGCATCGCCCCCAGCTACGAACAGAAAGCCTTTCCCGCCGCCCGCCGCCAGAGCCAGTGGCGCCTGGTGGTATCTCAGGACGGCCGCGAGGATTCGGTCAGCATCAACCAGGACGTCAACCTGTATGCCGGCCTGTTTGCCGCTGGCGAGCACGCCGAAACACCCGCCACGCGGCACGCCTGGCTGCACGTGGTGAAAGGAGCGGTCGAGGTCAACGGCGAACGCCTGGGTGCCGGCGATGCGGCGGCATTCGAGCCCGGTGAGCGCCTAAGCGTCACCGGCAAGGACGCAAGCGAAGTGCTGCTGTTTGATCTGGCCTGATGGCAGCCCCGCTTTATCTGCCAAGCAAAACGGCCCCTCTAATGAGGGGCCGTTTTCTGTAGCGCTGCGCTTTTCTATCGTCGCTCTATCAGCTGTTGTGTGACGAGAAAAGCGTGCGGATCTTCAGCGTGTGTTCGACCTGCTTCAGCGCTTCAAGCGCCTGGGGGCCATAGGCCTTGTCCACGTCGATGACCACGTAGCCGACCTTGTCATTGGTCTGCAGGTACTGGCCGGAGATGTTGATGCCGTTTTCCGACAGCACGCGGTTGATCTGGGAAAGCACGCCGGGCACGTTGTCGTGGATGTGCAGCAAGCGGTGCTTGTCCGGGTGCGCGGGCAGCGCCACTTCCGGGAAGTTGACCGAGGTGATGGTCGTGCCGTTGTCGGAGTAGGTGATCAGCTTCTCGGCCACTTCGATGCCGATGTTCTCCTGGGCTTCCAGGGTCGAACCGCCGATGTGCGGCGTCAGGATCACGTTTTCCAGGCCGCGCAGCGGGCTCTCGAACTCTTCGTTGTTGCCCTTGGGCTCCACCGGGAAGACGTCAATGGCGGCGCCGTTCAGATGCCCTGACTTGATCGCATCGGCCAGCGGCTCGATTTCCACGACACTGCCGCGCGAAGCGTTGATGAAGATCGCGCCGGGCTTCATGGCGGCAATTTCCTTGGCACCGATCATCCAGCGGGTGGACGGCAGATCCGGCACGTGCAGGCTGACCACGTCAGAGCGCTCCAGCAGCTCGGCAAGGCTGCCTACCTGGCTTGCGTTACCCATGCCCAGCTTGGTGATGCTGTCGAAATAGATGACGTTGAAGCCCAGAGACTCGGCCAGCACCGAGAGCTGCGCGCCAATGCTGCCATAGCCCACGATTCCCAGGGTCTTGCCCCGCGCTTCGTGGGAGTTGCTGGCGGATTTCAGCCAGCCGCCCTGGTGGGCCCGGGCGTTTTTCTCCGGAATACCGCGCAGCAGCATGATCGCCTCGGCAAGCACCAGTTCAGCTACCGAACGGGTGTTGGAGTAAGGCGCGTTGAACACGGCGATACCGCGCTTCAACGCCGCCTCCAGGTCTACCTGATTGGTACCGATACAGAAACAGCCAACGCCGACCAGTTTTTCCGCTGCGGCAAACACCCGCTCATTGAGCTGGGTACGCGAGCGGATACCGATGAAATGCACGTCGCGAATCTTGTCGATCAGCGATGCTTCATCGAGCGATGTCGCCAAATGCTCGATATTTTCATATCCGGCATTGTGAAAATTGTCCACCGCGCTTTGGTGGACGCCCTCGAGTAGCAGGATCTTGATCTTGCTCTTGTCCAGGGACGTTTTAGCCATGGCTGAATCAACCTCTATGGTCGGCGGCGTGCGCCGTGTATCGGTTCACGGGAAGGCCGTATAGTAGCACATCGCATCTCCAACGAGCCGAGCCAAGCGGATGAAATGTCTGCGTTCTCAAGATGAAAGCAGTGCAAGTGCCCCGGAAAACCGGCAGGGGAAGACGCCACCCCCTGGCCTCGGTGTATACTGTGCGTTTGAGTGGCGGGCACACGCGGCCTTGTTTGGGCGCCAGAAAACAGTAGGCAGTGACCAATGAGCGATACCACACCCTCACCGCAGGATTTTGCGGCCACGGTTGAACAGCTGGAAACCATCGTAGAACGCCTGGAGTCAGGCGAGCTCTCATTGGAAGATGCGCTGGGCGCCTTCGAACAGGGCGTGCGGCTGACCCGCGATGCCCAGCAGCGCCTGGACAGCGCCGAGCTCAAGGTTCGCGCGCTGAGCGAAGACAGCGACGGCCGCCTGAGCGTGGCTCCTTTCGAAAGCGATGAAGCCCCCGCGGATGACGCCGACGAAGCCAAGGAGACGCCCCCATGGTAGCCCCCCAAGCGGCTTCGCTCACCGCCCTGCGCCAGGCCAGCAACGCCCGGGTCGATGCGGCCTTGAACGCCCTGTTTGATGAACACGCCGTGGTGCCCCGGCTTGATGACGCCATGCGCCACGGCCTGCTGGTGGGGGGCAAGCGCCTGCGCCCGCTGCTGGTCTACCTGGCGGGCCGCGCGCTGGGCGCCCGCGATGCGGACCTCGACGCCCCGGCCGCCGCCATCGAGCTGATTCACGCCTACTCGCTGATTCATGACGACCTGCCCGCCATGGACGATGACGACCTGCGCCGCGGCCAGCCCACCGTGCATATCGCCTTTGATGAAGCCACCGCCATCCTGGCCGGCGATGCGCTGCAGACGCTGGCCTTCGAAGTGCTGGCGCGCACCGCCCACCCACGCCTGGGCAGTCTGATCATGACCCTGGCCACTGCCTCGGGCCGCGCCGGCATGGTGGCAGGCCAGGCGCTTGATCTGGCCGCCGTGGGCGGCCACCCGGACGTTGATGCGCTTGCCCACATGCACGCTCACAAGACCGGCGCGCTGATTGTCGCCGCCGTGCGCCTGGGCGGGCTGGTGGCCGTCGATGACACTGACCCGCGTTTGGACGCATTGACTCGCTACGCGCGCGCCATTGGTCTAGCCTTCCAGATTCATGACGATGTGCTCGATGTGACCGGCGATACCGCCACGCTCGGCAAGACATCCGGCGCCGATGCCGCCCGCGCCAAGCCGACCTACCCAAGCCTTCTGGGGCTTGAAGGTGCGCAGCACAAGGCGCAAACCCTGATTGACGAGGCCATTGCCGCACTTGCGCCGTTAGGCGAGCAAGCTGCCCCTCTGGCCGCACTAGCCCACTACATGATCGAGCGCGACCACTAGATGCCCATGAAGCTGTTCGACGAGATTCCCCGCGAGCGCCCGGCAACGCCGCTGCTCGACTCCTTTGACCATCCTTCGGCGCTGCGGGCCATGAATGCCCGGCAGCTGGCCCAACTGGCCGACGAGCTGCGCGCCTACCTTCTTTATAGCGTGGGCGTTTCCGGGGGCCACTTCGGCGCAGGCCTGGGCGTGGTGGAGCTCTCCGTGGCTCTGCATCATGCCTTTCATACGCCCAAGGACCGCCTGGTGTGGGACGTTGGTCATCAGGCCTACCCGCACAAGATTCTCACCGGGCGCCGCGAGGCGATGCTGGGCATTCGCCAGCAAAACGGCCTGGCCGCCTTTCCACGCCGCGCCGAATCCGAGTACGACACCTTCGGCGTGGGCCACTCCAGCACCTCGATCTCAGCCGCGCTTGGCATGGCGCTGGCCGCCCAGGCCAAGGGCGAACACCGCCGCGTGTGTGCAATTATCGGCGACGGCGCGCTGACCGCCGGCATGGCCTTCGAGGCGCTGGCCCACGCCGGCCACACCCATGCCAACATGCTGGTCGTGCTCAACGACAACGAGATGTCGATCTCGGAAAACGTGGGCGGCCTTGCGACGTACCTCGCCCGGATGATGTCGAGCAAGCCCTACCTGAAAATGCGGGAAGAGGGCAAGAAAGTGCTCTCTCATCTGCCCGGCGCGCTGGAAATTGCCAAACGCACCGAAGAGCACATGAAAGGCATGGTCAGCCCCGCTACGCTGTTCGAGGAGATGGGCTTTCACTACATTGGCCCCATCGACGGCCACGATCTTGAAGCGCTCACTGAAACGCTGACCAATTTACGCGATGTAAAAGGCCCGCAGTTTCTGCATATCAAGACCTGCAAGGGCAAGGGCTTCTTGCCCGCCGAGGCGGACCAGATCGGCTATCACGCCATTACCAAGCTGGAAAAGACCCGCAGAACGCCCACCCCGCCACCCAAGGCCCCCAGCGCCCCCCGGAAAAAGTACTGCAACGTGTTCGGCGACTGGCTGTGCGACATGGCCGAAAGCGACCCGCGCCTGATGGGCATTACTCCCGCCATGCGTGAAGGCTCGGATCTGGTGCGGTTTTCCAAGGAGTACCCGGCGCGCTACTTCGACGTGGCGATTGCCGAGCAGCACGCGGTCACGCTGGCCGCCGGCATGGCCTGCGAAGGCATGAAGCCGGTGGTGGCGATCTACTCGACCTTCCTGCAGCGCGGCTATGACCAGTTGATACACGACGTGGCGGTGCAGAACCTGGACGTTACCTTTGCCATCGACCGGGCAGGTCTTGTGGGCGAAGACGGCCCCACCCACCACGGCAGCATGGACCTCTCCTTTTTACGTTGCGTGCCGGGCATGGTGATTCTGGCGCCTGCCGATGAAGCCGAGTGCCGCGCCATGCTGAGTGCGGCCTACCACTACCCCGGCCCCACGGCGGTACGCTACCCGCGCGGCACCGGCCCCGGCGTGGAGATCCCCACGCATCTGGACGCCCTGCCCATCGGCAAGGCGGAAGTACGCCGCGAAGCGACCGGTGAGGGCGTGCGCATCGCCCTGCTGGCGTTTGGCAGCCTGAACGGCCCCGCCGCCGAGGTCGCCGAGCGCCTGAACGCCACGCATATCAACATGCGCTCGATCAAGCCGCTGGACCGCGACGCGGTACTGCACGCCGCCGATGAGCATGAGCTTCTGATCACACTGGAAGAGAATGCGATTGCCGGCGGCGCGGGCAGCGCCGTCAACGAGCTGTTACACGCTGAAGGCGTACAGATCGAAGTGCTGAACCTCGGCCTGCCGGACGAGTTCGTGGAACACGGCTCCCCGGAAGAGCTGCTCCACGACTGCGGGCTGGATGCCGAAGGCATCGAGGCGGCTATTCGCCAGCGCTTGCCCTAGTCGTCATGTAAAAAGCCAAGACCTCGGCTGACCGGCAAGCGCAATCATCAGCAGGAAACCGAACGCCGCCCTGGTGTGGGCGGCCATCACAAGGCACAAAGGCGAGAGAGGCCTGCTCAGAAGCCGAGTTCATCCAGCAAGTCGTCGACCTGATCCTGCCCTGACACCGCGTCAGTCTTGCCTTCACGCACCTGCGGGCCATTGCGCAGCTTGGCGTGCTCGTCGCGGTTATCTTCAATGCTCACGCCATCGGTGACGTTAGGCACGTTGTCCACCAGCACTTGAACAAGGTGCTCTTCAATAAGCCGGATGACCTCTATCATCTTCTTGATCACCTGGCCGGTAAGATCCTGGAAGTCCTGGGCCATCATGATTTCAAGCAGTTCTTTCTGCGTGGCGCTAGTCGCACCTGGAAGCGAATCGCTCAAGTAGTGCTGTGTATCCTTGATGAGCGAAGGATCGCTTTCCACGACGGCCAGCGCCGCCGCTGCCTGCCAGCGCTTGTTGAGAGCAGCGCCCTCTTCCTCGAGGCTGTCTTGCACGGGTTGCGCGCGCTCGACGGCATTCAAGGCCCGCTCCGCCGCCTGTTCCGTCATCGAGGCCACATAGTTGAGCCGGTCATTGGCATCGGGTATCGCCTGCGCCGCCTGGCTGATCTGCTGATCCAGGCCAAGCTCTTTCATGCTGTCCCGCAGCAGGCGCGTAAGATGGCCGATACGATGCACCATCTCATCATTGCTGTCTTTTTTGCCCAGCACCGACGGCATGGTCGTGTTGTGGGCGTTGTTAACCGTGCTCATGACAATCCTTTAATTGAAGCAATCTTGTTGAATGTCGCTGTTGATGATTTGAGGGCCATCAATACACGTATCGGCTAGGGTTTCAGACAGCGAGACATTACGCGTTCACGTCTAGTACTACTTTCGGCGCAACCTTTTAAAACTTGAGCTTAAGCGTTAATTGAAATCCTTTCCTGCAGGCTGGCAAAGGTTTGACACCTATGCCAGCCCAGGCGCCATAAAGCGAAGGCTCTGTTCAGCGAGACAGACCTGGCTGATCTCCGGCACTGGCGATCAAACACACCCGCAGCGCCGGGCTGGCGCCACCGGCCGGTTGGGTGCTGACCCAACCGGCCTCTTCAAGCGTGGTGCAGGCGCGGAGGATCAGGGCGTGTTCGATATCCAGGCGCCGGGCCAGCAGCGCGCTGGAAACGCCTTTTTCAGAAGAAGGTGACGACGCTAACGCCAGCAGCACCAGGGCCGCCAGCGGGTCGAGTTCGGGATGGTCGGCCTGCAGCGCGTTGAGCGCGCGCTGCAGGTGCCGATCCGCTGGGGTATCAGGCATGCTCAGGCAATCCGGGCGCTGGCTTCCAGGCGGATGGCAATCGACTTGGAAGCCGGGGTGTGGCTCTGGTCGCCCTTGTGGTCCAGCGGGATCAGCGGGTTGGTTTCCGGGTAGTAGGCCGCCGCACAGCCTTCGGGGGTTTCGTAGGCCACGATCTTGAAGCCATCTACCCGCCGTTCGATGCCGTCGCTGGATTCGCCAATCAGATTCACCCACTGCCCCGCTTCAAAGCCCAGCCGGACGATGTCCGCGGCGTTCAGGAAAATCACCTGGCGGCCGTTTTCGATGCCGCGGTAGCGGTCGTTGTAGCCGTACACCGTGGTGTTGTACTGGTCGTGGGAACGCATGGTCTGAAGCGTCAGCCAACCGCCTTCGCGGGTGGTCATCTGCTGGTGCATCACCTGGCCCGGAAGCTCGGCGGTGGAGAACTCGGCCTTGCCGCTCTGGGTAGGAAACTTAAGCTCGAACGCCGGGTTGCCAAGCCAGAAACCGCGGGGCTCGCGCACGCGTTCGTTGAAGTTCTCGAAGCCTGGGATCACCGCTTCGATATGTTCGCGAATCACGTCGTAATCTTCGCGCATGGCCGCCCAATCCACTACCTCGCTGCCCAGCAGGCGCTCGGCCAGGCCGGTCAGGATGGTGATCTCGGAAGGCAGGGCCTTGTCCACCGGGCGGTTGATGCCCGCCGAGCCGTGCACCATGCTCATGGAGTCCTCCACGGTGATCAGCTGTGGCTTGCCGGCCTTGTTGCGGTCCACCTCGGTGCGCCCCAGGCAGGGAAGAATCAGCGCGTCCTTGCCGGTCACCAGGTGGCTTCGGTTCAGCTTGGTGCTGATGAACGCCGTCATGCGGCACTGGGCCATGGCCGCTTCGGTCACCCGGCTATCGGAAATCGCGCGGGTGAAGTTGCCCGCCAGGCCGATGAACACCTTGCCCGGCGCATCGCGCATGGCCTGTACGGCGGCGACGGAATCCACGCCGTGTTCGCGGGGCATGGGTTTGCCGTAGCGGGCTTCCAGGGCGTCCAACAGCTCATCGGAAGGCTGCTCGAAAATGCCCATGGTGCGGTCGCCCTGCACGTTGGAGTGCCCGCGTACCGGGGAAGTGCCTGCGCCCAGCTTGCCCAGGTTGCCGCACAGCAGCAGCAGGTTGACGATTTCGCGCACCGTGGGCACCGAGTGCACGTGCTGGGTAATCCCCATGGCCCAGCAGATGATCGTTGCCTTGGAGCGGGCGTATAGCGCAGCGGCCTCTTCCATCTCGGCGCGGCTCAGCCCGGATTGCGCCTCCAGGGTTTCCCAGGCGGTGGCTTCCACCAGGGCGCGGTAGCCGTCAAGCTCGGCGGTGTGAGCAGACATGAAGGCGTGGTCCAGCACGTCGTCGCCGGCGGCATCACGCTCGAACAGCGCCTTGGCCATGCCGCGCACTACCGCCATGTCGCCGCCAAGCTTGGGGCAGAAATAGTGCGAGCTGATCCGGTGGCTACCGTTATGCAGCATCTCGAGCGGCTTTTGCGGATCGGCGAATTTCTCGAGCCCACGCTCGCGCAGCGGATTGATGCTGACGATGGTAGCGCCGCGCTCGGCGGCCTCACGCAGCGTGCCCAGCATGCGCGGATGGTTGGTGCCGGGGTTCTGGCCGAACACGAAGATCGCCTCGGCGTGCTCGAAATCTTTCAGCCGTACGCTGCCCTTGCCGGTGCCCAGCGCCTCACCCAGGGCGACGCCGCTGGCTTCATGGCACATGTTGGAGCAGTCCGGCAGGTTGTTGGTACCGTAAAGCCGCGTCAGCAGTTGAAACACGTAGGCCGATTCATTACCCGCCTTGCCCGAGGTGTAGAAGATCGCGTCATCCGGGGTGGGCAGCGCCTTGAGCTTCGCGGCCAGCAGATCCAGCGCCGCGTCCCAGCCAATGGGCTCGTAGTGGTCGGTGTCGGCGTTGTAGCGCATGGGTTCCACCAGCCGGCCCTGATCCTCCAGCCGGTAGTCGTCCCAGGTCTTCAGCTCGCTGACGCTATGCTTGGCAAAGAAATCCCGCGTGACGCGCTTGGAAGTGGCCTCCCAGGTAACCGCCTTGACGCCGTTTTCGCAGAACTCGAAAGAGGAGCCGTGTTCGGGGTCGCCCCAGGCGCAGCCCGGGCAGTCGAAGCCATCGGGCTGGTTGAGCTTGAACAGCGAACGCGCGTTGGCCGCCGCTGAACGGCTGTGCAACAGGTGCTTGCCCACCGCCTTGAGCGCGCCCCAGCCGCCTGCCGGGTTGTGATACTCAAAAACCTTGGGATCGTGTACCGTAGAGCCTTTTGGGGCGTCCGGATGTGGCGAGGCCATAGCGTCTCCATGGGAAAAGGGGGAGGGGAAGCATTGCAGCTGACATCTGCGATCAACCACTGCGGCAAACGTTAGCGAGCTTTCTTTTCAACTATAGTAGTACGTTCGACGCAGCGCGTCGCCTGGTGAAAGCCCACCGCTCGTTGAAACCCTGCCCTTGCCCGTATCCGGCTGCACACCCGTTCGACTGACGCTAGAGAGAGCCATGCTACTTCTGATTGTGTTTTTTGCCCTGATTGGTCTTGCCACGGGCGGCCCCGTTGGCCTGTTAATTGGCGGTGCCCTGGGCTGGTGGCTCGGGCGACGCCTGAGCCGGCGCCTGATGGATGCGCGCATGCGGATTCAGGAAGGCTTTCTGGAATCGATCTTTGCGGTCATGGGTTGCCTGTGCCAGGCAGATGGCAAGGTCACCGAGGGCGAGCGGGACGTGGCTGAAAAGCTGCTGGACCAGATGCGCCTGCAAGGCGCGCAGCGGGCCAAGGCGCGCGCCGCCTTTGAACGCGGCCGCGCCGATGACTTTGACCTGGACGCCGAGCTTGCAAGCGTGGGCCGCCTGACCCGCCACCAGCCGGTCATGCGCCAGGTGTTTTTGCAGGTTCAGCTTTCCGCGATTGCCGCCGACGGTGTGCTGCACCCCGCCGAGCACGAAATGATTCTGCGGGTTGCCCGCGGCGTGGGCTGTAGCGAGGCCGAAGTCCAGCAGATAGAAGCCATGCTGCACGGCGCGGCCGCCAACTCCCAGGGTGCCAGCGAAGAGGCGCTGAAAGACGCCTACCGCGTGCTGGGCGTATCCGAGGAGGCAAGCGACGCCGAGATCAAGAAAGCCTACCGCCGCCTGATGAGCCAGAACCACCCGGACAAGCTGGCGGGCAAGGGCCTGCCCGAGAGCATGCGCGAAGTCGCCCAGGCGCGCACCAGCGAAATCGGTAACGCCTACGAGCGCATCCGCAAGGCCCGCGAAGGCTGATTATCTCAGGCTGGATTGACCAGGCGCGCAAGCTCTTCCAGGTAGCACTCCAGCACCCGGTTGGGCGGCGCGCCTTTACGGGTAATAGCGCTGTATTGGGTAGCGTAGTGCCAGCGGCCGGGTTTTATGGCGCGCATACGACCATCGCGCACCCAGCGCTCGGCGTAGTGGGTAGGCAGGTAGCCAATATAGTGGCCTGAGAGAATCAGAAACGCCGTGCCCTCTCTATCCGTGGCCGACGCCGTAGCGTTCAGCGGCTCGTGCAGCGCCTTCACCTCCGGGGTCTGGGCGTAGGCCGGAATCACCGCATCGCAGGCGGCAAGATCCGCCTGGGTAATCGTTTCAGCATCGAAAAGCGGGTGATTGGCGGCGCAGTAAAGCTGCGAGGCCTCGGCGTAAAGCGGCAGGTACACAAGCCCCGGCAGCGATTTCAAGGCCGGCACCACTCCCGTATGCAAGCGCCCATCCAGCACGCCGGTTTCGATATCGCTGGGCGGAATCATGCGGATATTGATCTGCACCTCTGGCCCCCGCGCCTTCAGTGCGCTCAAGGCGTTGGTGATGTGCATGTCCGGCATGGTTACCAGGTTATCGGTGATGCCGATGTTCAGCTCGCCCTTGAGCCAGGCGTGCAGGCTATTTACCCGCGTTCGAAAGCCCTCGGTGGCGGCCAGCAATTGAAGCGTGGCCTCATAGACCTCGGCGCCCTCTTCGGTCAGCGCAAAGCCGCCGCGCCCGCGTTGGCAAAGGCGCAATCCCAGGCGCGTCTCCAGGTCGTTCATGGCCATGCTGATGGCCGCCCGGCTGATCTGCAGCGCTATTTCGGCGGCGGAAAACCCGCCACACTCGACCACCTTGCGGTAGATCTTGAGCAGGCGTAAATCCGTATCACTCAGCTGCCCGCTCAACGCTTCCCGGTGGCGCGCCATGGGCCTCTCCTCGCTTTTTTATCGTTCGACCACGCTAGCACTGCCAGGGCTTAAAGTTAACCAATTGCTTGCATATGATTAACCATTTATGGATTTAACTTATCCTTTTGCGCCGCTAACCTCAGTGAACAACTCCATAACGGATACCATGAGGTGCGGTCATGCCACATCAGGACACTTCCCCCACTGCCGGTTTAAGCCCCGAGCAGCTCGATGCCTACTGGATGCCCTACACCGGCAACCGTCAGTTCAAGCGCGACCCGCGCATTATCGTGGGTGCCGAGGGTAGCTATTTAAAGGACGCCCAGGGGCGGCGCATTTTCGATGGCCTGTCAGGCCTATGGACCTGCGGCGCGGGCCACTGCCGCCCGGAGATTACCGAAGCCGTCAGCCAGCAACTTGGCCAGCTGGATTACTCCCCGGCCTTTCAGTTTGGCCACCCCAAGGCGTTCGAACTGGCCCACCGTCTGCGCGGGCTGACCCCCAAGGGGCTGGATTACGTGTTCTTCACCGGCTCGGGCTCGGAAAGCGCCGATACCTCGCTCAAGATCGCCCGCGCCTACTGGCGCAAGAAGGGCAAGCCCACCAAGACCAAACTGCTGGGCCGCGCCAAGGGCTACCACGGGGTCAACTTTGGTGGCATCAGCGTGGGTGGCATTGGCGCCAACCGGGCGCTGTTTGGCCAGGGCATCGATGCCGACCATCTGCCGCATACGCTGATGAAGGAGAACGCGTTCAGCAAAGGCATGCCCGAGCAAGGCGTCGAGCGTGCCGATGATCTGCTGGAGCTGATTGCCCTGCACGACGCGTCCAACATTGCCGCCGTGATCGTCGAGCCCATGGCCGGCTCCGCCGGGGTGATTCCTCCGCCCAAGGGCTACCTGAAGCGGCTGCGCGAGATCTGCGACCAGCACGAGATCCTGCTCATTTTCGATGAAGTGATTACCGGCTTTGGCCGCATGGGGGCGATGACCGGCGCCGACGCGTTCGGCGTCGTGCCGGATATCATGAACGTGGCCAAGCAGCTCACCAACGGCGCCGTGCCCATGGGGGCAGTGATCGTGCAGAACGCCATCTACCAGACCTTCATGGAGCAGGGCGGGCCGGATTACATGCTGGAGCTGCCCCACGGCTACACCTACTCCGCCCACCCGGTGGCCTGCGCCGCCGCGCTTGCCGCCCTCGACGTACTGGAAAATGACCAGCTGATTCCACGCGTGCGTGACATGAGCCCGGTGTTCGAAACCGCCCTGCACAGCCTCAAGGGCCGCCCTTACGTCAGCGATATCCGCAACTATGGCCTGGCCGGGGCGCTGCAGATCGAGCCCTACCCCAATGAGCCCGCAAGGCGGCCCTACGAAATTGCCATGAAGTGCTGGGAGAAGGGTTTTTACGTGCGCTACGGTGGCGATACCATTCAGCTGGGCCTGCCGTTTATCGTCGAAACGGACGAGATCGACCGCCTGATCAATATGCTGGGCGAGACCCTCGACGAGCTGGACTAGCGTTTTTACTCACCACCGTCATTACCAACCGCTGCTATCAACAATATCAAGACGCCACGCATCCAAACGAGGTACTCCATGACAACGCTGAATCACCTTATCAACGGCGCCCGCGTCGATGGCGAAGGCCGCACCCAGGATCTCTACAATCCCTCGACGGGTGAGGTCTCCGGCCAGGTGAGCCTGGCAAGCCAGGCAACGGTCGAGAGCGCGATCGAGGCCGCCCACAACGCTTTTCCCGCGTGGCGCAACACGCCGCCCGCCAAACGCGCCCGGGTAATGTTCCGCTTCAAGCAGCTGCTCGAGGAGAACGCCGAGAAGATCGCCCATCTGATTGGTCAGGAGCACGGCAAGATCAGCCACGACGCGGCGGGTGAGTTGCAGCGCGGCATCGAGAACGTGGAGTACGCCTGCGGCGTACCGGAGCTTCTAAAAGGCGAGTACAGCAAGAACACCGGCCCGGGCATCGATTCGTGGAGCGAGTTCCAGCCGCTGGGCGTGGTGGCGGGTATTACCCCGTTCAACTTCCCGGCCATGGTGCCGCTGTGGATGTATCCCATGGCGATTGCCTGCGGTAACACCTTCGTGCTCAAGCCTTCCGAGCGCGACCCCACCTCGGCGCTGTACATCGCTGAACTGGCGCTGGCGGCAGGCCTGCCGCCGGGCGTGCTGAACGTGGTGAATGGTGACAAGGAAGCCGTGGATACCCTGCTGAACGACCCGCGCGTGCAGGCGGTCAGCTTTGTGGGCTCAACCCCCATTGCCGAATATATCTACTCCCGCGCCAGCGCCAACGGCAAGCGCTGCCAGGCGCTGGGCGGGGCCAAGAACCACGCCATCGTGATGCCCGATGCGGACATGGACAACGTGGTCAACTCGCTGACCGGCGCGGCGTTCGGCTCCTCCGGCGAGCGCTGCATGGCGCTTTCCGTGGCGGTGGCGGTGGGCGACAAGGCAGCAGACACGCTGATCGAAAAGATGCAGGCGCAGATGCAATCGCTCAAGGTCGGGGTGTTTTCCGATGCCGGCAACGACTTTGGTCCGGTCATCACCAAGCAGCATCAGGAGAAGGTGCTGGGCTATATCGACAGCGCCGAGCAGCAGGGGGCGACGGTGGTGGTGGATGGCCGCGGCGTCAGCGTGCCCGGGTACGAGAACGGCTTTTACGTGGGCGGCACGCTGATCGACCGCGTGACGCCGGAGATGACCTGCTATAAAGAAGAGATCTTCGGCCCCGTACTGCTGGTGGTGCGCGCCGACTCGATGGAGCAGGCCATGCAGTTGATTGACGAACACGAGTACGGCAACGGCACCTGTATCTACACCCGCGACGGTGAAGCAGCCCGCTACTTCAGCGACAATATTCAGGTGGGCATGGTAGGCATCAACGTACCGCTTCCGGTGCCGGTCTCCTACCACAGCTTTGGCGGCTGGAAGCGCTCGCTGTTTGGCGATCTTTCCGCCTACGGCCCGGATGCGGTGCGCTTTTACACCAAGCGCAAGACCATTACCCAGCGCTGGCCCTCGGCGGGCATTCGCGAAGGCGCCCAGTTCGCGTTCCCGGCGTAAGCAGGCCTCTTCTTGTACTACTCACCGACGCGGCTCCCTGGAGCCGCGTTTTTCGTGGGCGAGGCCAGACCATCGACAGCCTTCCCCGCAGCGGCTAGATTGAAGACGTTCTCTTTTACATCAGCACCGCCTTTAACGACGCCGCCCTTAACAACGACAGGAGCACGCCATGATTACGCTGTACAGCTTCCCCCACTCGCGCTCGCTACGGGCCACCTGGACCCTGGAAGAGCTGGGCGTCGAGTACCAGTGCCAGCACGTGGCGCTGGACAAGGGCGAAGGCCGAAGCCCAGCCCACCTGGCCCGCCACCCGGATGGCAAGGTGCCGGTAATGGAAGACGGCGAGCTGACCCTGTTTGAATCTTCGGCGATCTGCCGTTATCTGGCCGAGCAGCATGGCGACAAGGTAGCGCTTCTACCCGACAGCGCCGCCGAGCGCGCCCAGGTCGACCAGTGGCTCAGCTTTATCGTCACCGAAATCGAGCAGCCGCTCTGGAATCAGGCTAAACACACCTTTGCGTTGCCCGAAGACAAGCGCGTGCCTGCCATCGTACCCACTACGGCCTGGGAGTTTCAGCGCGCCCTCGGCGCCCTCGAGCGGCGTTTCCAGGGCAAGGAAACGCTGGTAGGCAACACCTTCACCCTGGCGGACCTGTTTCTGACCCACACGTTTTCCTGGGCGATCAGCATGAAGCACCGCCTGCCGGATGCACTGCTGGCCTACCATAAGCGCCATTCGGCGCGCCCGGCGCTTACGCGAGCCGCCGAGCGTGAACAGCAGGCCGCAGACGCCAGGTAAACCGGCATCGCCTACGCGGTATGCGGCAGCACCGTGGCCACCACGGCGACAAAGTGGCATACGCTGCCGGCGACCACGAACAGGTGCCAGATGGCGTGATTGTAAGGAATGGCGCGCACCGCGTAGAAGATCACGCCCAGCGTATAAGTGATCCCACCGGCGGCCAGCAGGGCGATGCCGGTGGTCGAAAGGCTGGCCGCCATCTCCTCGGAGGCCAGCACGATCATCCAGCCCATCAGCAGATAGATGACGACCCTCAGCACCGAAAAACGCGCAGGCCAGAGCAGCTTCAAGGCAATGCCCGAAAGCGCCAGCGACCACACGGCGGCAAACAGCCCCCAGCCCGTAGGGCCACGCATGTTCACCAGCAGAAACGGCGTGTAGGTACCGGCAATCAAGAGATAGATCGCGCAGTGGTCCAACAGTTGAAAGCGCGACTTCCAGCGCTGATGGCTGATACCGTGATACAGGGTCGATGCGGTGTAAAGCAGCACCAGGGTAGTGCCGTAAAGTCCCAGGCTGGCGAGTTTCCAGGGGTCCACCTGCGCGGCCAGGCTGGCCGCCACCATCAGCGCAACCGCGCCGACCAGGCTTAAAACGGCGCCGATACCGTGAGTGATGCTGTGCCAGCGCTCCTCATGGGGGCTGAACTCTTCTAATGGTTGGCTGCCTGGCATGCTCATACGTCCTCCACGGGGGATCTGGGCAGATAGTAACGCCCTTGGGCATCTTACGACTATAAGCCAAAAGCAGACACGCAAGACCCAGGCCTTGGATCCTTGAACCCTCTATCGGATCATGCCTGGGTCTTTTGCCATCAGCACCTGATTCAGCGCTGCGTATCAGATAGGCGGATTGGGCAGCGCATCCTGCATATCGCTTGGGACTTCATAGCCACGCGCCGCACCGCGGGCGCTTTCAAGCCCCTGGGGAAAGCCGCTGCGGTGGCTGTAGTCTGGCGTGATGCCGCCCTGATAGGCGTGGCGCTTGGCAAGCGCCTGAGCGCAGCAGACATCAACTGCCGTAAGCGCGCCAACGGCGGCCAGGGCCAGATACAGGTTCTCACGCTTCGGATGGTGCTTGTCCTGAAGCGCGTAGGTGAGCGCGGCAAGGTTGAGCGTATCGCCGGCCACCCGACCCCAGATCGAGGGAGTGGGATTATCGGACAGCGCGCCGATGCCGCTGATCATCTCCCGGGCGCCGCAGGCGCGCAGCTTGTTCTCGTGGCCTTCCATGCCCAGCTGACGGGCAAGCCGGGGCGCGGCAAAAAGCTGATAAAGCCCCATGCCCAGGCTCACCCAGCCAAGCCCGCGGGCGACTTTATCGGCGGAGCTGAGCGAGCGGGTCATGTTCGTGGTCGGGGTGTTGTGTGAGTGATGCATACCTGCCTCCTGTGTGATCGTTCAGGGCTTGAGAATGACCTTGACGCAACCGTCCTGCTTCTCGCGGAAGGTGTTGTACATTTCAGGCCCCTGATCCAGGCCGACGGAGTGAGTAATCACGAACGAGGGATCGATCTGACCTTCATCGATCCGCTGCAGCAGATCATCGGTCCAGCGTTTGACGTGAGTCTGTCCGGTACGCACGGTCAGGCCCTTGTTCATCAGCGCGCCCATGGGAATCTTGTCGACCAGGCCGCCGTAAACGCCGGGAATGGAGAGCACGCCGGCGGGCCGGCACACGTAGATCATTTCACGCAGCACGTGGGCACGGTCGGTCACCAGCATCATCGCCTGCTTCACCCGGTCGTAGACAGAATCCAGCGAGCGCGTGGTGTGGGCCTCGAGGCCGACGGCGTCGATGCACTTTTCCGGCCCCTTGCCATGGGTCAGCTCCTGTAACCGCCCCAGTACGCTTTCGTGATCGAAGTTGATCGTGATTGCGCCACCCGCCTGGGCCATGGAGAGACGCTCGGGAACGTTATCGATCACGATGACCTGCCTGGCACCCAGCAGCACGGCGCTACGGATACAGAACTGGCCGACCGGCCCCGCCCCCCAGATGGCGACCGTATCGGTGGGTTTGATGTCGCACTGCACCGCGGCTTGCCAGCCCGTGGGGAAAATATCGCCCAGAAACAGCACCTGCTCGTCGGTGAGGGTGCTCGGCACCTTGATATGAGTGGAGTCGGCAAACGGCACGCGTACGTACTCGGCCTGGCCGCCAGCGTAGCCACCGGTCAGATGGGAGTAGCCAAATAGCCCCGCACCGCCATGACCAAAGGCTTTATCCGCCAGGGATTTATTGCGGTTGGAGCGCTCGCAGACGGAAAAATTGCCCCGCTGGCACTGCTCGCATTCGCCGCAGGAGATAGTGAACGGCACCACCACCCGGTCGCCTACTTTAAGATCCTTGGTCGCGCTGCCCACTTCCATGACTTCGCCCATGAACTCGTGGCCGAGCACATCGCCGCACTCCATGCCGGGAATGAAGTGGTCGTAAAGGTGCATGTCGGACCCACAGATGGCGCAGCTGCTTACCTTGATAACCGCATCGCGGGGGTGTTCGATCTGGGGGTCGGGAACGGTGTCGTAGCGAACGTCGTTCTTACCGTGCCAGCAAAGTGCCTTCATCGTCGCTTCTCCTTAACGTGATGCCATGTTTAGCGTCCTGCCATGTATCACCATAGCTCAGACGCCGGGCAAATAAGTTTAAGAAAAAGCAATTTTGCGGGGTTTTGACGGCATTAATGCGTATTTTTCAGCCTTTTCGCTCAATATCCACATCGCTTGCCTGAGTAAAGTCACCCAGCGCCATCATATGGCCAAGCTTTCCGGCCTTGGTGGCCAGGTACTGTTCGTTGTGCGGATTGAGGCCGGTGGTAATGGGTAGCCGCTCGACCACATTGACGCCGTCACGGGTCAGCGCATCCACCTTGCGCGGGTTGTTGGTCATGAGCTTGAGCGCAGTAACGCCCAGATGGCCGAGCATCGGCACGCACAGGTCATAGCGGCGCATGTCGGCACCAAAGCCGAGCTGCTCGTTGGCCTCGACCGTATCCGCCCCCTGGTCCTGCAAGTGGTAGGCGCGAATCTTGTTCAAGAGCCCGATTCCCCGTCCTTCCTGGCGCAGGTAAAGCAGCACGCCGCGGCCCTCTTCGGCAATACGCTTTAGCGCTTCCTGCAACTGGTAGCCGCAGTCACAGCGCATGGAGAACAGCGCATCGCCGGTCAGGCACTCGGAGTGAACGCGCCCCAGTACCGGCTCAGCGGTGCTGACATCACCCAGCGTCAGGGCAATGTGGTCCTTGCCGGTCGCATCGTCTTCGAAACCGTGCATGGTGAACGTGGCCCAGGGGGTGGGCAGCCGGGAAGCAGCAATGAAGCGAATGGTCACAGGTTACCTCGCAGATTAACCAAACCAGTTAACCACAACAGTGTTGGCAAAAGGCGAACAGTTTATCAGGAAGTCGCCATGAGCTCACGGCGGCCCAGGGTCTTGTTACGTGAGAAAAATGATCGAATGAGATCGATTTACGCCACGCAGGCGTCAGCCAGGCCTGCATTCTTCAGCTACCCTGTTCACTGGCGTCCGCAAGGGGCATCATCGCTTGCAATTTCAAGTACAATTGCGCTTATTCGGTTCCCAAGTCACGTTTCCCGGCTACGTTTTTGCGTACGATGCGGGCACATTTTCCAAGGGCAAGTGTTTATGACCCCTACACCTTTGCAAAACGATCGTTTCCTTCGCGCCCTGGCACGCCAGCCCGTCGACCGCACACCGGTATGGATGATGCGCCAGGCCGGCCGTTACCTGCCCGAGTACCGTGCCAGCCGCGCCGATGCAGGCAGTTTCATGGACCTGTGCCGCAACCACGACCTGGCCTGTGAAGTGACCCTGCAGCCGCTGGAGCGCTATTCGCTGGACGCCGCCATCCTGTTTTCGGACATCCTGACGATTCCGGACGCCATGGGCCTCGGGCTCTATTTCGAAACCGGCGAAGGCCCCAAGTTTCGCAAGACCGTGCGCACCCCTGAAGAAGTGGCCGCGCTCAGCGTGCCGGACGCCGAGCGCGACCTGGATTACGTGATGCGCGCAGTCTCCACCATTCGCCGCGAACTGAATGGCCGTATGCCGTTGATCGGCTTCTCGGGCAGCCCCTGGACGTTGGCGACCTACATGGTGGAGGGCGGCTCCAGCAAGGATTTCCGCCACCTGAAAACCATGCTCTACGACACGCCGGATACCATGCATCAGTTGCTGGATACCCTGGCTCAGTCAGTGACCGACTACCTCAACGCCCAGATTCGCGCAGGCGCCCAGGCAGTGCAGATTTTCGATACCTGGGGCGGGGCACTTTCAACACCTGCGTATCTGGAATTTTCGTTGCGCTATATGGAGCAGATCGTCTCCGGGCTGATCCGCGAGCAAGACGGACGCCGCGTACCGGTGATCCTGTTCACCAAGAACGGCGGCCAGTGGCTTGAACATATCGCCTGCGCCGGCGCCGATGCACTCGGCATCGACTGGTCGACCGAGCTCTCCAGCGCCCGCGCCCGCGTGGGGCACAAGGTGGCGCTGCAGGGCAACCTGGACCCCAACGTACTGTTTGCCCGCCCGTCCGCGATTCGCGCCGAAGTGGCCCGCGTGCTGGAAAGCTACGGCCACGGCCCGGGTCACGTGTTCAACCTGGGCCACGGCATCAGCCAGTTCACCAACCCGGATAATGTCACCGCCTTCATGGAAGCGCTGCACGAGCTAAGTCCGCAGTACCACCAGGGCATTGTGACCCATTCACACACCCCATTCTCAGGAGCCAATTGATGAGCGAATTACGCGACGACCAGTGGTTTACCGAAGTCTTTGATAGCCACGGCAGCGCCTTCTCGCTGAAGATCTCTGAAAAGCTGCTGGACGTGCAGAGCGAATACCAGCACCTGGAAGTGTACGCCACCGAAACCTACGGCAACCTGATGGTGCTGGATGGCTGCGTGATGCTGACCGACCGCGATAACTTCCTGTATCACGAAATGATTGCCCACCCGGCGCTGTTTACTCACCCCGCGCCCAAGCGCGTGGTGATCATCGGCGGCGGCGACTGTGGCACGCTGAAAGAAGTGCTGCGCCACCCCGGCGTCGAGAAAGTCACCCAGATCGATATCGATGAGGAAGTGACCAAGGCCTCCGAGCGCTTCTTCCCTGCGCTGGTGGAAGCCAACGACGACCCGCGCGCCGAGCTTTTGTTCGCCGATGGCGTGAAGTGGGTGGATGACGCGGCGGATGAAAGCATCGACGTACTGATCATCGACTCTACCGACCCGGTAGGCCCCGCCGAAGGCCTGTTCAAGACCGACTTCCTGAAGCGCTGCCATCGCATTCTGAAAGCCGATGGCGTGATGGTTCAGCAGAGCGAGTCGCCGCTTTATCACAGCGGTTCGATCATTCGCGAGCTACGCCACGACATGCGCGAAGCCGGGTTCGACAGCGTCGCTACCCTGCCCTTCCCTCAGCCGGTCTATCCTTCCGGCTGGTGGAGCGTGACGCTTGCCGGTAAAGGCACCAACGTGGAAAGCTTCCGCGAAGAGGCTGCCGCTAACCACGAAATGCCGCTACAGTACTACACAGCGGATGCCCACCGGGGCGCCCTGGCACTGCCGCCGTTCATGCGTAAGGCGTTCGGCTGACGTCTGACTGAATAGCGCGCCAGCAAGCGATGAAGGCCGGGCACTGCTCGGCCTTTTTTGTGTCACCACGTCAAGGAACCAACAATGAAAACCCTTAAATGGATAAGCGTTGGCGCGTGCGCCCTGGCCCCGGCGGTTGCTCTGGGCACTACGCTTGAAACGGTACAGTCCCGCGATAGCGTGCGCTGCGGCGTGAATGCCGCACAGCCGGGCTTCTCCTCACTGGACGATAACGATACGTATCGTGGCCTGGACACCGACGTTTGCCGGGCAATTGCCGCCGCCGCCCTGGGCGATGCCGGCAAGGTCGATTTCGTGCCGCTGGATTCCGTCGAACGCTTTACCGCCCTGCAGTCCGGCGAAGTGGACGTGCTCTCGCGTACCACGACCTGGACCGTGAGCCGCGACACCACCCAGGGCATGCATTTTACCGGGGTGAGCTATTACGATGGCCAGACCTTCATGGTGGCAAGCGACTTAGGAGTCCAAAGCGCCGAGGAACTGGATGGCGCCGCGGTCTGCACCCAATCGGGCACTACCAGCGAGCTCAATCTTTCCGACTACTTCCGCATCAATGGCATGAGCTATGACGCGGTGGTGTTTGATTCACCCGAGCAGTCGATCGCCGGTTTCGAAGCCGGGCGCTGCGACGTTCTAAGCTCCGACGCCTCCCAGCTTTACGCCCAGCGCATGCAGCTGGCGGACCCCAACATGGCAGTGATTCTGCCCGAAATCATCTCCAAGGAGCCGCTGGGCCCCGCCGTGCGCCAAGGCGACGATCAGTGGTTCAACATCGTGAAGTGGTCGCTGTTTGCCATGCTCAATGCCGAAGAGCTGGGCGTTTCGAGCAGCAATATCGATGAGCATGCCGATTCCGACAATCCGGATATTGCCCGCCTGCTGGGCCAGGACGGCAACTTCGGTGAGGGCATGGGCCTGAACGCCGACTGGGCCTATCAGATCGTCAAGCAGGTGGGAAACTACGCCGAAATGTTTGACCGCAACGTCGGCGCGGACTCCAACGTCAAGATCGCCCGTGGCCTGAACGCATTATGGAAAGATGGCGGCATTCAGTACGCCCCGCCCATTCGTTAAACGCTTTTTCGACCCTTGCATTTTGGCTTTACTGACGGTTATCGCACCAGAAAAGAGCATGCGATAACCGTTTTCCCGTTTTTGCACCTAAACTTTCGTAGGCATACGGTCGTTTTGCGTTGAAAAGCGCTGAATATGGCGTTGTACCCATGTTGGCACCTTCCTTGCTAGCTTTATGTGTCATGCCTTTGCATGCATAACAATATTAATCGAGGAAGGGAATTACCATGTTGAACAAGAAACACTGGGTACTACTGGCCTCTGCAGGTGCCATTACGCTGACCGGCGCCGCCAATGCCGCCACGCTTGAAGACACCGTTGAACGCGGCGCCGTGCAGTGTGGCGTCAGCGACGGCCTGCCGGGCTTCTCGGCACCGGATGGTGACGGCAACTGGCAAGGCCTGGATGTCGACGTCTGCCGTGCGGTCGCCGCGGCCGTACTGGGCGATGCCGATGCCGTCAACTACATCTCCCTCAACGCCGTTGAGCGCTTCACCGCCCTGCAATCCGGCGAGGTGGACGTGCTTTCGCGTAACACCACCTGGACCACCACTCGTGACACCACGCTGGGCCTGAACTTCGCCGGCGTCAACTTCTACGACGGCATCGGCTTCATGGTCAGCCGTGACCTGGGCATCAGCGGTGCTGACGAGCTGGACGGTGCGGCGATCTGTATCCAGACCGGCACGACCACCGAACTCAACGTGGCCGATTACTTCCGCGCCAACGACATGGAATTCGACCCCATCGTGTTTGATACGTCCGAGCAGACCGTGGGCGGCTTCCAGGCTGGCCGCTGCGACGTGCTGACCTCGGATACCTCACAGCTGGCGGCCCTGCGCATCCAGCTGGATGACCCAAACGGTGCGGTCATTCTTCCCGATATCATCTCCAAGGAGCCGCTGGGCCCGGTAGTACGTCAAGGCGACGACACCTGGTTCAACATCGTCAAGTGGTCGCTGTTTGCCATGCTCAATGCTGAAGAGTACGGCGTGACCAGCGAAAACGTCGACGAAATGACCAGCTCCGAAAACCCCGACATCGCCCGCCTGCTTGGCCAGGACGGCAACTATGGCGAAGGCATGGGTCTTGAAGCCGACTGGGCCTACAACATCATCAGCCAGGTGGGTAACTACGCCGAAAGCTTTGATCGTAACGTCGGCATGGGTTCACCGCTTGAGATCGAGCGCGGTGCCAACGCCCTGTGGAACCAGGGTGGCTTCCAGTACGCCCCGCCGATTCGCTAAGCGTCTCGCTTGACCCGGCCCGTCGCGCTATCAAAAGCGCGGCGGGCCATCTGTTCGACTTTCCGTGTAGCGGAGACGCCACCCATGTCCGTAAGACCCAACGCTCGCCCCGCTGGCCACAAGCCACCGTTCTGGCGAGACCGCGCTAAACGCGCGCTTGTTTTTCAGCTGCTGCTGACCGCCGCTGTTGCCGTATTCCTGTTCTATATCGTGGGTAACGTTCAGGACAACCTATCTGCTCGGGGTATTACGACAGGTTTCGGCTTTTTGAATAACACTGCAGGCTTCGGCATTGTGCAAAGCCTGATCGACTACTCTTCTCAGGACACCTACGGCCGCACCTTTCTGGTGGGCTTGCTCAATACCTTATTGGTAGGTGGGCTGGGCGTTATTGCAGCTACGCTGATCGGCTTTATTGTCGGTATTGCTCGCCTGTCGCCCAACTGGCTGCTGGCGCGCCTGGCCACGGCCTATATCGAAACCTTCCGCAACATCCCGCTGCTGCTGCAGATCTTCTTCTGGTACTTCGCCGTGCTGCGCACGCTGCCAAGTGCCCGGGACAGCATGGCCTTTGGCGAGGTGATCTTTCTCAACGTGCGCGGCCTGTATCTGCCCGAGCCGCTGTTCGAATCCGGCTTCGGGCTGATTCCTGCGGCCTTTATCGTGGCGATCGTTGCAAGCATCGCGCTGTGTGTCTGGAACAAGCGCCGCCAGGAGGCTACCGGCAAGCGCATTCCCGCCGGCTGGATATCGCTTGCGCTGATTATGGGTTTGCCGCTGTTGATCACGGTCGCGACCGGCGTGCCGATTACCTGGGATGTGCCGGAACTGCGTGGCTTCAACTTCCGCGGCGGTTTTACCGTGATTCCGGAGTTTCTGGCCCTGTGGATGGCGCTTTCGATCTATACCGCCGCGTTCATTGCCGAAATCGTGCGCTCGGGCATTCAGGCCATTTCCCACGGCCAGACCGAAGCCGCCCAGGCACTCAGCCTGCCGCGCAATCTGGTGCTGCGTCTGGTGGTGATTCCCCAGGCGCTGCGGGTGATCATTCCGCCGCTCACCAGCCAGTACCTGAACCTGATCAAGAACTCCTCGCTTGCCACGGCCATCGGTTATCCCGATCTGGTCTCGGTGTTTGCAGGCACCACGCTTAATCAGACGGGTCAGGCCATCGAGGTCATCGCCATGACCATGGCGGTGTATCTGACCATCAGCCTGCTGGTTTCCATGTTCATGAACTGGTTCAACGCCCGCGTGGCGCTGGTCGAGCGCTAGGCGCCGGTGAGGATAGCTTTATGATTCACAATCAAACGATGATCGACCAGCGCCCGGCCCCCAGCAATACCTTGGGCCCGGTGGCCTGGCTGCGTGCCAACCTGTTCAGCGGCCCGCTCAATACGCTGTTTACCCTGGCCGGGCTATACGTTCTGTATCTGCTGCTGGTGCCAACCATCCAGTGGGCCTTCATCAACGCCGACTGGATAGGCACCACGCGGGACGACTGCTCGCGGGAAGGCGCCTGCTGGGTGTTCGTCAATGCGCGCTTTACCCAGTTCATCTACGGGCTCTATCCGCGCTCGGAGATCTGGCGGGCCAATATCGTGTTTGGCGGTTTTTTCACCCTGATCGCCTGGCTTGCCATTCCGCGCCTGCCGTTCAAGCGCTGGGTGGCGGTGTTTGCCCTGATAGGCTTTCCGATTGCCGCCTACGTGCTGCTTCACGGCGGCTACTTTGACCTGCCCCGCGTGCCCACCCACCGCTGGGGCGGCTTGATGCTGACCCTGCTGCTGGCATCTGTAGGCATGATCGGTGCGCTGCCCATCGGCATCGTACTGGCTCTGGGGCGGCGCTCCAACATGCCTATCGTGAAGAGCTTCTGCGTCATCTTCATCGAGTTCTGGCGCGGCGTACCGCTGATCACCGTACTGTTCATGGCCTCGGTGATGCTGCCGCTGTTTCTGCCCTCGGGCATCAGTGTGGACCGCCTGGTACGGGCGCTGATCGGCCTGACGCTGTTCCAGAGTGCCTACATGGCGGAGGTGATTCGTGGCGGGCTCCAGGCGATTCCCAAGGGCCAGGAAGAGGCGGCTGCCGCGCTCGGCATGACCTACTGGAAGCGCATGGGCCTGATCGTTCTCCCCCAGGCGCTGAAGATGATGATTCCGGGCATCGTCAATACGTTTATCTCGCTGTTCAAGGACACCACGCTGGTCATGATCATCGGGCTGTTTGACCTGTTGGGAATCGTGCAGGCGGCACTTTCCGACTCCAACTGGCTGGGCTTTTCGCTGGAAGGCTACGTGTTTGCCGCCTTTGTGTTCTGGATCTTCTGTTTCAGCATGTCGCGCTACAGCCAGTACCTGGAGCGCAAGCTGAACACCGGCCACAAGCGCTGACGCCGCTTTTTCCTACAAGAATTCGAAGGATGCAACCATGACACAAGCAGCCACCAACCTCTCTGGCACCGGCATGTCTAAAAGTAAATCTGACCTGATGGTCGAAATGCGCGGCGTCAACAAGTGGTACGGCGATTTTCACGTACTGCGCGATATCGATTTCGAAGTGAAACGCGGCGAGCGGATCGTTATCTGCGGCCCTTCGGGCTCGGGTAAATCGACGTTGATTCGCTGCATCAATCACCTCGAAGAGCACCAGCAGGGCGATATCGTGGTCGGCGGCGTGCCGCTGACCCAGGACGTGAAGCGCATCGAGCAGATTCGAAGAAGCGTCGGCATGGTGTTCCAGCATTTCAACCTGTTCCCCCACCTGACGGTGCTGGAGAACTGCTGCATCGCACCCATGTGGGTACAGAAGAAGCCGCGCCGGGAAGCCGAAGAGCAGGCCATGCGCTATCTCGAGCGCGTGCGCATTGCCGAGCAGGCGAAAAAGTATCCCGGCCAGCTATCCGGCGGCCAGCAGCAGCGCGTGGCGATTGCGCGCTCGCTGTGCATGCATCCGGACGTGATGCTGTTTGACGAGCCCACCTCCGCCCTTGACCCGGAAATGATCAAGGAAGTGCTGGACGTCATGGTCGAACTTGCCGAAGAGGGCATGACCATGCTGTGCGTCACCCACGAGATGGGCTTTGCCAAGACCGTCGCCGACCGGGTGATCTTCATGGATCAGGGGCAGATCATCGAAGAAAACGCGCCGGAACCGTTCTTCAATAACCCGCAGTCCGAGCGCACCCAGCTGTTCCTGAGCCAGATTCTGGGGCACTGATCTTCAAACGCTCAAGGCATGCCTACCTGAGTAATACTGGCGGGTAACAGGGCAGGCTGCTCACGATGCTGGGTGAGCGGCCTGCCTTTCAGTGCGGTCAGCAAGATCTGCAGCGGGTCGCCGTGGCTCACGATCAGAATGGTTTCGCCTTCCGCCTTACGCTCCCACTCTTCAAGCACCGCCATCATGCGTGCAGCCACTGCACCCACTGCCTCTACCTTATGAGTGCCGTGCTCGGCGCTTTCGGCGTCCAGTGCCCACACATCCGGATAGCGCGCATCCGAACCGCCCTCCAGCTCACCGAAAAAACGCTCGCGCAGACGTTTGTCCGGGGTCATCGCAAGCTCGAAGGCATTGGCGACCCGGGCGGCGGTCTGCGTGGTGCGCAGAAAATCGGAGTGCACCACCCGGGTAGGCACAGGCCAGGGCCACGTATCCACGATGCTTGCCAGCTGCTGCTCGCCGGTTTCGGAAAGCCCGAAGGCATCAATGCCCCGCTCGGGGCTGCTGACGATCAACGCCTGCTGGTTTGCCTGGCTATGACCGTGGCGCATCAACAGATAGCGATTGCGCCAATGGTCTGAGGTGGCAAGGAAAGTGTTTGACATAACTTTGTCACAAACCCTAGATTGAAAGTGTCGATTTTCGAAAATAACTATTACAACGGCTAAATGTGCACTTTCGAAACGCCAGACGCCCTTTATCCGGGCCAAAGGCATGGAAAGGAACACCATTAGCATAGCGACCCATCGCAAGACCACAAAAATAACTCAACAATGAGGCATCTCATGACTCGCACGCTCTTCCCCAAGCGCCCGCTTGCTCTGCTCACCGCGGCCGCACTATTGCCCCTTGCCCTGCTCTCCACTCACGCCTACGCCGACTGCGAACGCGGCGACCTGGATAGCATCTACTGTGACGAAGATGGCGACATGGTCGCGGACCGCCCAGCCGATGAAGCCCAGTGGGCCAACCCCGATACGCTGATTTTTGCCTACACCCCGGTAGAGGACCCGGCGATCTACTCTGATATCTGGCAACCCTTCATCGACCATCTCTCCGAAGTGACCGGGCGTAACGTGCGCTTCTTCGCCGTGCAGTCCAACGCCGCCCAGGTGGAAGCCATGCGCAGCGGCCGCCTGCATATCGCGGGTTTCTCGACCGGCCCCACGCCCTTTGCGGTGAACCTGGCCGGCGCCGTGCCGTTTGCCCTGATGGGCTCGGACGACGGTCAGTTCGGCTATACCCTGCAGCTTTTCACCCATGCGGATTCCGATATTCAGGAACTTGCCGACCTCAAGGGCAAGCGCGTGGCCCACACCTCGCCCACTTCCAACTCGGGCAATCTGGCGCCCCGCGCCCTGCTGCCGGAACTTGGCATCACGCCGGATGAAGATTACGAAGTGGTCTACTCCGGCAGCCATGACCAATCCATGCTGGGCGTGGTGGCGCGCGACTACGACGCTGCCCCGGTGGCATCGGAAGTGGTCGACCGGATGGCGGCGCGCGGGCTTTACGATACCGATGACGTCCGCCTGATCTACGAATCCGACCGCTTCCCCACCACCTCCTACAACTACGCCTACAACCTGCATCCGGACCTGGTCGAGAAGATCGAAGAAGCGTTCTTCAGCTTCGATTTCAGAGGCACCGAGCTTGGCGAGGAGTTCGAGGGCGTGGAGAAGTTTATCCCCATCAATTACAAGGATAACTGGCAGGTGATTCGCACCATTCAGGCTGCCAACGGCGTGCGCTATACGCCCGAAAACCTGGAAGAGTAAAACCTGCCGCGCCCGTAGGGCGCGGTTATTGGCTGCCGATGGAAGCGAAGACATGCTGGAAATCAAGAATCTGGTCAAACGTTATGGCCGCGACAAGGCCGTGCTGGAAGGGCTCGACCTGAAGGTAGAGGGCAACAGCGTGGTATCGATTGTCGGCGCCTCCGGTGCTGGCAAGAGCACCATGCTGCGGTGTATCAATCGCCTGGTGGAGCCGACCTCCGGCTCCATTACCCTGAACGGCACCGAGCTTGTGCATCTCAAGGGGGCGGACCTGCGCCGTGCGCGGCGCAAGATCGGCATGGTGTTTCAAGGCTTCAACCTGCTGGACCGCCTGACGGTAATGGAGAACGTGCTGGCCGGGCGGCTGGGCTACGTGAACCTCTATCAGGCGATTACCCGGCGCTACCCCCAGGCGGACATCGAGCGCGCCTTTCACCTGATGGAGCGCGTGGGTATCGCCCACTACGCCAACAAACGCGCCGACGAGCTCTCCGGCGGCGAACGCCAGCGCGTCGGCGTGGTGCGCGCACTGATGCAGGAGCCTGAAGTGCTGCTGGCCGACGAGCCCACCGCGTCGCTTGATCCGCGCACCTCCGAACAGATCATGATGCTGCTGCAGAGCCTTGCCAGCGAGCTTTCACTGCCGGTGCTGATCAACATCCACAACGTCGCCCAGGCCAAGACCTACACCGAACGGATCGTGGGCCTGCGCCACGGCAAGATGATCTTCGACGGCGCGCCCGCCGATTTCAATAAAGACGCGCTGGATGCCATTTACGGCGGCATCGAAGCGCCGGACGATGCGATAAGCGACGCCCCTTCAGAGGAGCGCGCCCATGACCCCGCCTGAGACGTCATTCAGCGCGCCGCGCACCTGGAAAAAGCCGCCGTTCATTGCCAATCCCCTGCTGCGCTACGGGTTGATCATTCTGGCGGTGGTTTACCTGGTATGGGCCTTTGGCTCGCTGCCGTTCAACTGGGCGCGCATTTCCGAGGGGCTGCCCCGGGCGGCGCGTATCTTCAGCGGCGGTTTTCCGCCCAACCTCGAGCGCTACGAGCTGCTCCTGACCGGCTTCAAGGAGAGCTTTCAGATCGCTCTTCTCGCCACCCTGCTGGGCGTCTTTCTGTCGATCCCCTTTGCCGTGATGGCCGCGCGTAACGTGGCGCCCATGCCGATCTATCTGGTCGGCCGTGCGGTGATCATCATCTCGCGCAGCTTCCACCCGGTAATCGTGGCAATTCTGTTCGTCGCCGCGGTCGGGTTCGGGCCGCTGGCAGGCATCTTGACGCTCACCCTCTACTCCATCGGCTTTGTGGGCAAGCTTCTGGCCGAGGAGATCGAGGAGATCGACTGGGGCCAGGTGGAGGCCATGCGCGCCGCCGGGGCCGGGTACCTGGCTACGCTCTTCTATGCCGTCTTCCCGCAGATCCTGCCGCGTCAGGTAGGGCTTTCCATGTATCAGCTGGACAGCAACCTGCGGGCGTCTGCGGTGGTAGGCATCGTGGGTGCCGGTGGTATCGGCGGCACCTTGATGAATGCCTTCGGGCGCTACGACTACGACTTCGCCTTTGCGATTCTGCTGGTGATCATCGCGGTGATTCTGCTCAGCGAAGGCGTGAGCGGCTGGGTGAGGAAAAAGATATGGTAGATCACGCACAGAAACTCGCCGACCATGTCTGGCAACGTTTTGATCGCAGAGAGCGCCTTGTCCGCTTTGCCGTGCTGCTGGTCACCCTGATGGTGGTGGTCTGGGCGGTTCGCGATATCGATATCTTCTGGCCCTGGGTGTGGGATGCGCCCAACCAGATTTCCGGACTGGGCGCGCGCATGTGGCCCCCCAGCGCCGCCGGGCTTGGCAATATCGTGAATGCCCTGATCGAAACGGTGCACATCGCCACGCTTGCCACCTTCCTGACCATCTTTCTGGCCCTGCCGGTGGCCTATATCGCCGCGCAGAACACCACGCCCAACCGGGCCTGCCTGTGGCTTGGCCGGTTCATTCTGGTGTCCAGCCGCTCGGTAAACACCATCATCTGGGCGCTGCTGTTCGTGGCCATCTTCGGCCCCGGCGTGCTGGCAGGGATTCTGGCCATCGTGTTCCGCTCGATCGGCTTTATCGGCAAGCTGATGGGCGAGGCGATCGAGGAGATTGACCGCCACCCGGTGGAAGCCATGGAAGCGACCGGCGCCTCCAAAGCCAAGGTGATCGTCTATGCCATCGTGCCCCAGGTGATGCCGGCGTTTTTCGCCATCGTGATTCTGCGCTGGGATATCAACATTCGCGAATCCACTGTCCTTGGGCTGGTGGGCGCGGGCGGTATCGGCGTCATTCTGCAGGGCGCCATTGATACCTTTGCCTGGCCGACAGTGGCGACCATTCTGATGGCGATCATCGTACTGGTACTGATGGGTGAGGCGATGACCAGCGTGCTGAGACGCAAGGTGCTTTGATCAAAAAGTGCCTTGCTCAAAATGCGTTGATACAGCCCTGACCCGGCAAGCGGTTGACCGAATGCCAAACGCTTGCCATGGTTAAGGTATCCCTAACGACACGGAGGACGTTTGATGATGACAACCTATATCGTGGTAGCCGACGCCGCTCGCGCCCGTATCTTCACGCGCGACTCGCTTCATCTGAAAGAGAAGCAGAGCCTGGTACACGCCGAAGGCCGCATGCACGAAGGCGACCTGATTACCGATAGCCCTGGCGCCGACGTGCACGAATCGACGTCATCGACTTCGCGCTCCTCCGCCGAAGGCGGAACCGCCCTGAAGCACGAGAACGAGATGTTCGCCAAGGAAGTCACCCAGTGCCTGTATGACGCCCGGGTGAGCAACAGCATGGAGAAGCTGATCATGGTCGCGCCGCCCAAGTTTCTGGGTCTGCTGCGTGAAAAACTCGATGGCCCCACACAAAAGCTTGTCATCCACACGCTCTCGAAAGACCTTAGTAAAGCGTCACTTGAAGACATTCAGGAGGCCGTCAGCGATCTACGCTAAGCGTCTCAACGCTTTTTAATCGAATACAACTAAAGCATGGGTCGCTCTCGCCGATAAACTAATTACCCCTGTTGTATGTATGTGGCAACACATGCATTAGTTTATCCTTCTAGAGAGCGACCATGTTCCTCCCCCTATCCGTATGCTCCTGTGTCCTACCATCCATAAAAATGACCGCCGTTCACTCGAACAGTGGTGTGGATAGCGCTGCAAGCGTTCAGAATTCCTGCCGAAAGTCAGGTTTACTGGTCAAGCCCCCGTTTGGCCGTACTGCCTCGGCCCCAGCAAAACGCCTCTCGATTGCTTCACTTGCCTATTGCGCAAGCGGGGCATCCTGGTCATGAATTTCAAGTCCGTTCGTACGTTAATCGCGACCCTCGTCGGCAGTTGTATCGTGCTGGTGGTGGCCGCACTGGTGATCTATTCACTCATCGCCAACGCCCGTTCGCAGGCTCTGGTGGAAAGCCAGACCGAAGCGCTGCTTGAACGCAATACCGAATCTCGCTTGGAAGCTATCGCCTCCGAGCAGGCCGAGCGTATCAAAGGCCAGATGGAGCATGCCCTGACGCTGAGCGAGAACCTGGCCCAGACCAATGCACTGCTGGGACAGCAGGATGCAACGGGGCGGCCTTCACTCAATCTGAGCCGTCGCGAACTTTCCCAGATAGTGCGCCAGACGGCGGTTGCCAATCCTGAACTGCTGGGCACCTATATAGGCTGGGAGCCTGATGCCTTCGGGCGCGACGATGTCTTTGCCGGACGCGAAGGGATGGGCTACGGTGCCGACGGCCGTTTTCGCCCCTTGTGGTATCGCGACGACAGCGACAATGTGGTCGTACTTCCGCTGGATGAAAACATGGAGAGCGCAACTCTCCAGCCCAGCGGCGTGCGCCAGGGTGAGTACTATCTATGCCCGCGCGATACGCAAGCGACCTGCATTGTAGACCCCGCCCCCTACGACTACGACGGCCAGACAGTGATGGTCACCTCGTTCAGCGTACCGATACTCGTAGACGGCGAATTCCGCGGCGTGGCCGGGGTCGACCTTTCGGTCAACTTTATCCAGTCCATGCTCAACGATGCCAGCCAGTCACTTTATGACGGCGCCGGCGAGTTGGCCCTGATTGCCTCTGGCGGCACGTTAACCGCGCATACAGACCTTGAAGAGGCGCTTGGCAGACCCGCAGGCGAGGTGCTGGATGCCTCGCTGCAGTCACGCATTGCCGAGGCTCAGCTAGGCGGAGCCGTTCGTCATCATGACACTGAACAGGGCATGATCGAACTTTACTGGCCGTTTACCATTGGCGATCTTGAAAAGCCGTGGATTCTGATGCTGCGCCTGCCCGAACAGGCAGTATTTGCCGGGCTGAACAATCTTCAGGAACAGATGCAGGATCAGCGCACCACCTCCACCCTGGGCATGCTCGTCATGGGTCTGGTCATTGCGGGCCTTGGCCTGCTGGCCAGCTGGCTGCTGGGCACCAGCATCTCCCGCCCGCTGCGCAATCTGGCCGAGCGTATGCGCGATATCGCCTCCGGCGACGGGGACCTGACTCAGCGCCTGCCGGTGCGCGGGCGCAACGAAAGCGCTGAGCTCGCCATCCAGTTCAATGCCTTTGCCGTCAAGATTCATGACGTGCTGGTCGATGTGCGCGCCAGCAGCGAATCCGTGCACCATGCCGCCAATGAAATCACTCAGGGTGGTCAGGATCTTTCCCGGCGTACCGAGCAGGCCGCTGCCAGTCTGCAACAAACGTCCTCGGCCATGGAGCAGATCAGCAGTACCGTGGGCCATACCACCAGCGCCTCCCAGGAGGCCAGCGGGCTTTCCCAGACCGCCTCGCAACTGGCCGCACGCACCAACACCGCGTTCGAGCAGGTGGTGGTTACCATGGATGATATCCGCGCTACCTCGTCGGAAATCCAGACCATTGTCACCGTGATTGACGGGATCGCCTTCCAGACCAACCTGCTGGCCCTGAACGCCTCTGTCGAAGCGGCGCGAGCTGGCGAGCACGGCCGTGGGTTTGCCGTTGTGGCTGAGGAAGTGCGCATGCTCGCCTCGCGCAGCAGCGAAGCAGCGGCGGATATCCGCCAGCGTATCAACGCCTCGGCGGGTAAAGTGGAAAGCGGCACGCAGCTGGTTCACGACGCCGAGACCGCGATGCATGAGCTTTCCGAGAGCGTGACACGGGTCACCCAGATGCTTGGCGACATCAGCACCGCCGCCAGCGAACAGAGCGACGGCATCAGCCAGGTCAGCATTGCAGTTACCGACCTTGATCAGATGACTCAGCAGAATGCCGCGCTGGTAGAAGAGTCCACTACGGCCGCCGAGCAGCTCAAGGATCAGGCAGAGCGCCTTGCGTCGCTCGTCGGCGGCTTCACTCTATCAAGTAGTTCAGCTCCCCCAGGCGGGCGGCTCTTGCAGCCCGCGTCCCTGCCGCGTTAAGCGGTATCCAGATCGAGAGCAATAATAAGATGAACTTCAAATCCGTCCGAACGTTGATCGCCACCCTGGTGGGTGGCTGTATTCTGCTGGTGGTGGCAGCGTTGGTGATCTACTCGGTGATCGCCAACGCCCGCTCCCAATCGCTGGTCAAAAGCGAGACCCAGGCGCTGCTCGAGCGCAATATCGAGGCACGCCTTACCGCGATTGCCTCGGGCCAGGCCGAAGAGATAAAGGGTCAGCTTGAACACGCGCTGACGCTTGCGACCAACTTGGCGCATACCAACGCCATGCTGGACCAGCAGGATGAAAATGGACGGCCCTTGATGTCGCTTAGCCGCCGCGAAGTCTCGATGCTGGTACGACAAACGGTTGTCAATAACCCGGACCTGCTGGATGCCTTCATTGGCTGGGAGCCGGACGCCTTCAACAGCGATGCCAACTTTATCGGTCGAGAAGACCAGGGCTACGGCCCCGATGGCCGCTTCATGCCCTGGTGGTACCGTACCAACAGTGGCAGCATCGAAGTACTCGCACTGGGCAGTGATATAGAGAACCAGGAGCGCGATGCCGACGGCATACGCCGTGGTGAGTACTACCTGTGCACCAAGGAAACTCTGCGCAGCTGTATTGTCGACCCGCACCTGTACGACTACAACGGCGAAACCTTGCTGGTGACCTCGTTTAACGCGCCTATTATCGTAAACGGCGAGTTTCGCGGCAGCGCCGGCGTCGACCTCTCCGTCGAGTTCATTCAGGGCTTGCTCGAAGAAGCTAACGAAACGCTCTACGACGGTGTGGGCGAAATGGCGCTGGTCGCCGCTCATGGCGCTCTGGCTGCCTATACCGGCGCGCCGGAACGGATGGGTAAACGCGTTGAAAACGTGCTCGACCCTGACATTCAGGCCAGCATCACCCAGGCCCAGCAGGGTGAGAGTGTGCGCAAGCTGGATACCGAGCAGGGCATGACCGAACTGTACTGGCCCTTCTCTATCGATGAAAGCGGCAACCCATGGGTGCTGATGATCCGGCTACCTGAAAGTGCCGTCATGGCGGGGCTTTACGGTTTGCAGGATCAGCTCGGCGAGCAGAGTAAAGCCTCCATGTGGGGCATGATGCTGATGGGGCTTTTGATTGCCAGCCTCGGCCTGCTGGCCAGCTGGCTATTGGGCACCAGTATTTCCCGACCGCTTCGAAACCTGGCTGACCGTATGCGTGATATCGCGTCCGGTGAAGGCGACCTTACCCAGCGCCTGCCGGTGCGTGGGCGCAACGAAAGCGCTGAACTTGCCATCCAGTTCAACGCCTTTGCCGTGAAAATCCACGATGTGCTGGTCGATGTGCGTTCCAGCAGCGAATCGGTCCACCATGCCGCCAGCGAAATTACTCAAGGGGGCCAGGACCTTTCACGGCGCACCGACCAGGCGGCCGCCAGCCTGCAGCAGACCTCGACCGCCATGGAAGAGATCAGCAGCACCGTGGGTCACACCACCAGCGCTTCGCAGGAGGCCAGCGGGCTTGCGCAAACCGCCTCGCAACTTGCTGCGCGCACCAACGGCGCGTTTGAGCAGGTGGTCATCACCATGGACGATATCCGCACCAACTCTACCGAGATTCAAAGCATCGTCAGCGTCATCGACAGCATCGCCTTTCAGACCAACCTGCTGGCCCTGAACGCCTCGGTGGAAGCCGCACGGGCAGGCGAGCACGGCCGCGGGTTTGCCGTGGTGGCAGATGAAGTGCGCAAGCTGGCCGGGCGCAGCAGCGATGCAGCGGCGGATATTCGCCAGCGCATCAACGCCTCGGCGGGCAAGGTGGAAAGCGGCACTCAGCTGGTACACGACGCCGAAACCGCCATGCATGAGCTATCGGAAAGCGTTACTCGGGTCACGCAGATGCTGGGCGATATCAGTACCGCCGCCCGCGAGCAGAACGACGGCATCAGCCAGGTCAGCATCGCGGTCAGCGACCTTGACCAGATGACCCAGCAAAACGCCGCCCTGGTCGAAGAGTCGACCACCGCCGCCGAACAGCTCAAGGAGCAGGCCGAGCGGCTGGCCGAGCTGGTGGGCGGGTTTACGCTTGAAGGCGACACTACGTCCTCTCGGTATCAGCTGCCCTCCAAAGCACCTGAGAGCTATTAGGCGGTACTCCAGCAGACTCGAACCATTTTCTTGACTTCTTTCAGGGCCTCATCATGAGGCCCTTTTCAGGTTGCGATAATACTGAGCATCCCGCTACTCACGCACGACTAAAGTTGCATCCAACAAGGCCGATAGCATGAAAGCGGCTATCAACGATAAGGCGGCCTACTCCCTACCCCATCCGTTCACTTGCGAGATCCCTCAATGCTGTCATCCCTGCGCTTGCGCATCCTGCTTATTACGCTGGTGGTCATTACACTGGCCCTTACCATCAACGCCTCGGTCAGTTACCTGACCTTGCAGACACATAACGATCAACAGGTGGCGCAGCAGTTGGGCTCTGTTTCGCAGGGTAACGCTCTGGCCATCGAGGAGTGGGTGGCGGCACGTGCCGCCATGCTGGAAGCAGCTCGCATGCCGGTGATGGATAGCGACCCGCTCGCGCCGCTTTTGCAACTGGCCGAGTCGGGTGGGTTCATCGCGGCGTTCTATGGCCAGACCGATGGCCGGCACCTGTCATCCGATGGCTGGGTACCAGGCAGCGATTATGACCCTCGCCAGCGCGACTGGTACCGGGCTGCGACGGCGAAGGATGGCACCATCGTCTCGCTGCCTTACGTGGATGCCAACAGCAATCAGCTGGTGGTGACCTTTGCTACCCCGGTCAAGCGCGATGGTCGTCTGTACGGCGTGATTGGTGGCGATGTGGCCATTGATAACCTGGTCAATCAGGTCAATGCCATTCAGCCGACACCGTCGAGCTTTGCCTTTTTGAGCAGCGGTGGCGCAACCATCATCGCGCACCCTGACAAGGCACTGACGCTCGAGCCGCTGAGCCGCATCAACGACGCCCTGACGCCGACAAGCATCGAGCGGCTAAGCGCAACGCGAGATGCCTGGGAACCCGTCGAGGTCAATGGCCGCAGCAAACGCGTGGCTGCCACGCCCATCGCTGGTACGGATTGGGAACTCGGCGTGGCACTCGATGAGTACGAAGCAACCGCCGGACTGCGTGCCATTCTCAAATCATCGCTGGTCACGCTGCTGATCATCATTGCCGTGACGGCTCTGCTGCTCAGCCTGTGGCTCAAGCGTACCTTTGCAGGTCTTGAGCGCGCCCGGGATGCCCTGGACGATATCGCCAGTGGAGAGGGCGACCTGACGCGCCGCCTGCCGGAACAGGGCCGCGATGAAGTGGCGCAGATCAGCGGTGCCTTCAACCGCTTTGTCGGCAAGATGGAAGCGGTGCTGATGGACGTTCGCGCGAGCAGTGAATCCGTGCATCACGCGGCCAATGAAATCGCCATGGGTGGGCAGGATCTTTCCCGCCGCACCGATAACGCGGCTGCCAGCCTGCAGCAGACCTCCGCCTCGATTGAAGAGATCACCAGTACCGTGCAGCACACGGCCGCTTCGGCCAAGGAAGCCAACAAGCTCTCGCAAACCGCCTCCCAGGTGGCCAACGAAGGCGGCAAGGTCGTGGCGAACGTGGTCGTCACCATGGAAGAGATCACCCGAGCCTCGGACAAGATCGGCGAAATCGTTACCCTGATGAACAGCATCTCCTTCCAGACCAACCTGCTGGCGCTGAACGCCTCGGTGGAAGCCGCCCGGGCCGGTGAACACGGTCGCGGGTTTGCCGTGGTGGCCGATGAGGTGCGCAAGCTTGCCGGGCGCAGCAGCGATGCCGCCAACGATATCCAGAAGCTGATCGAGGACTCGCAAACCAAGGTGAATAACGGCACCACGCTGGTGCGCGATGCCGGCGCCACCATGCAGGATATCGTGGCACATATCACCCGCGTAACCGACGTACTGGAAGAGATCACTGCCGCCACCAGTGAACAGAGCGACGGCATCAATCAGGTCAATATCGCCGTGGCCGAGCTTGACCGCATGACCCAGGCGAACGCCGCCATGGTAGAAGAGTCAACCACCGCTGCCGAGCAGCTGAAAGAGCAGGCCGACCATCTGTCGGTGACCATAGGCAGCTTCAAGCTGTCGCAACATACGCAGGCCCCTTTAGCCCTCAACTCCGCCCCTTCCTTGCCCGCCTATTGAGGCATCAAGGCACCGGCGGCAGCGCGATATCGTCACTTCGGCTGGCGCCGGCGGTCATCTCGCGGCACAGGCGCAAGAACTCACGCACCCCGGTGGTCAGGTACTTGTGGCGGTGCCAGATAAAGGTGAACTGACGCTTTAAATCCAGCTCCGGCGTAGGCAGCGGCACCAGGCTTCCGCGCCGGAAGGCGTCGCGTAGCGCCAGGCGCGAAACGCAGCCGATGCCGAGCCCGGACTCCACCGCCCGCTTGATGCCTTCGGTATGCTCAAGCTCTAAAAGCGTATTGAAACGGCTGCGCCGATGGCGCGCCGCGTATTCCAGCGTCATGCGCGTGCCTGAACCCTCTTCGCGCATGATCCAGTCTTCGCGTAAAAGCTGTTCAAGCTCCAGGTGCTCGCGCCCGGCCAGCGGATGGCGCGGCGAGCAGAACACGCACAGCTCATCCTCCACCCAAGGCTGGCTGATGATCATCTCGTCATCGCACTGGCCCTCGATCAGGCCAAGGTCCAGCGAGTGCTGGCGCACGCTGTCGATGATATGGCGCGTGTTGCGCACCGAAAGGCGCACCCGGCTGCCGGGGTAGCGCTGCATGAAGTCGCTGATCAAAAGCGTTGCCAGGTAGTTGCCGATGGTCAGCGTCGCCCCCACATCCAGCGTGCCTACCCCCTGCTGGCCGCGCAGCAGTTCCTCGATCTCCTCGCCCCGGTCCAGCAGCGCTACCGCCTTGGGCAGCAGCTGAAAACCCAGCGCGTTGAGCTTCAAGCGTTTTCCCAGCCGGTCGAGCAACTGGCAGTCGAACTGGCGCTCCAGCTCCGCAAGGGCGGTACTGGTGGCCGACTGCGACATGGCCAGCGCCCGCGCCGCCTGGGAAACGCTTTCGTGCTGAGCGACGGCAACGAACACTTCGAGCTGGCGCAGGGTATAGTGCATAAAAAGCCTATATCGATTTTAAAGATAAGAGTTATCAATATAATTGACTTAACAGATATACCATCTTTGCTTAGACTTGCTGACAACATATTTTCTAATTTTTATTCTTTTTAAGAATATGAAAGATGCGATTGAGTGTCGGCATCGTTTAATGGAGAGAGTGCATGAGTAAGTTTGCTCTGGAAGAAGTGCTTAGCGTTCATCACTGGAACGACACCCTGTTCAGCTTCCGCACCACGCGTGAGCGCAGCCTGCGCTTCAAGAACGGCCAATTCGTGATGATCGGCCTGGAAGTGAACGGCAAGCCATTGATGCGTGCGTACTCCATCGCCAGCCCCAACTACGAAGACCATCTCGAGTTCTACAGCATCAAGGTACCCGACGGCCCGCTGACCTCACGCCTTCAGCACCTGAAAGTGGGCGATCAGATCATGGTCAGCCGCAAGCCCACCGGCACACTGGTATGCGACGACCTGCTGCCGGGCCGCAACCTCTACATGCTTTCCACCGGCACGGGCCTGGCACCGTTCATGAGCCTGATCCAGGACCCGGAAGTGTACGAGCGCTATGAAAAGATCGTGCTGATTCACGGCGTGCGTGAAGTCTCTGAACTGGCCTATTCCGACTTCATCACCAAGGAGCTCCCAGCGCATGAATACCTGGGTGAAGAGATCGCTGAAAAGCTCGTTTACTACCCGACGGTGACCCGCGAAGAGTTCCACACCATGGGCCGCCTGACCGATCACATCCGTTCGGGCAAGCTTTACGAAGACACAGGCCTTCCCCCCATCGACCCGCGCCAGGACCGCGCGATGATCTGCGGAAGCCCGGCCATGCTGGATGACACCAGCGCGCTGCTTGATGAACTGGGCATGAACATCTCCCCGCGCATGGGCGAGCCCGGTGACTACGTGATCGAGCGTGCGTTTGTCGAGAAATAAGCACTCATAGCAAACGCCTTCAGTGTTTAACTAAAAGAACCCCGCTACCGATCTCCGGCAGCGGGGTTCCTTGTGATACGGGGGAGCGAGTTAAACCGCGTCTTTACCCGTTTCGCCGGTACGAATACGAATGACCTGCTCCAGCGGCATGACAAAAATCTTGCCATCGCCGATCTTGCCGGTGTTGGCCACTTGGGTAATGGCATCAATCACCTGCTCGACCATGTCGTCATCCACGGCGACCTCGAGCTTCACCTTGGGCAGAAAGTCCACCACGTACTCGGCACCGCGGTAGAGCTCGGTGTGCCCTTTCTGGCGGCCAAATCCCTTCACTTCCGTGACGGTAATGCCCTGCACTCCGATATCGGAGAGCGATTCGCGTACGTCATCAAGCTTGAACGGCTTGATAATGGCTGAGATCAGTTTCATTGCGATATCCCCTGGCTTCATGGCCCTGTGAACTGATGGGTGTTACCGCCTGCGTCGGCCACCCGCTACCCCTAAGCATACACCGCTACCGGCAGAGAATAAAAAGGCCTTCCGCGAAAGGAAGGCCTTGAGGTGCATGCTGCTACGAACTGGGCAGCGGGTTATTTTTTAACGCTGAACTCCGGGTAGGCTTCAAGGCCGCACTCGGCGATATCCACGCCTTCGTACTCTTCTTCTTCACTGACGCGAATACCCATGATCGCCTTGAGAACGAGCCATACCACAAGGCTTGCCGCAAATACCCAGAGGAAGATGCCCGCAATGCCGATCAGCTGTGCGCCGAAAGAGGCTTCTTCATTGGTGATCGGCACGGCCAGCACGCCCCAGATACCCACCACACCGTGTACCGAAATGGCACCGACCGGGTCATCCAGCTTGAGCTTATCCAGGGTGACGATGGCCATGACCACGATCAGACCGCCCACCGCACCGATAATCGCCGCGCCCAGCCCCGTGGGTGAAAGCGGATCGGCGGTAATCGCGACAAGGCCTGCCAGCGCGCCGTTGAGCGCCATGGTGAGGTCTGCCTTGCGGAACCACACCTTGGCCAGCACCAGAGCCGCAATCACGCCGCCCGCCGCCGCCGCATTGGTGTTCACGAACACCTGCGCCACGTTATTGGCCGAACCGATATCGGACATTTTCAGTTCGGAGCCGCCGTTGAAGCCGAACCAGCCCATCCACAGAATGAACGTACCCAAGGTGGCCAGCGGCATGTTGGCGCCTGGAATGGCGTGAATCGAGCCATCCTTGCCGTACTTGCCTTTACGCGGGCCGAGAATCAATACACCCGCCAGCGCCGCGGCCGCACCCGCCATGTGAACGATGCCCGAACCGGCGTAATCGGAGTAGCCCACTTCAGACAACCAGCCGCCGCCCCAGGTCCAGTAGCCGGAAACCGGATAGATGAACGCGGTCATGACCACGGCAAAGGCCAGAAAGGCCCACAGCTTCATGCGCTCGGCTACCGCTCCGGAAACGATCGACATGGCGGTGGCCACGAACACCACCTGGAAGAAGTAGTCCGCGCGCATGGAGTAGTAGGGCGCGTCTTCACCGCCAGCGGTGACCGCATCGAGGCTGTTTTCAGCACCGATCAAGAAGCCCAGGCTCGGCAGAAAGCCGCCTTCGCTGCTTGAATACATGATGTAGTAGCCCACCAGCAGGTACATGGTGCAGGCGATGGCGAACAGCGCGATATTCTTGGTCAGGATTTCCGCGGTGTTCTTGGAGCGCACCAGGCCCGCTTCCAGCATGGCAAAACCGGCGGCCATCCACATGACCAGCACGCCGCAAATCAGAAAGTAGAAGGTGTCGAGCGCATAGCTCAGATCAGCCAGTTCGTTCATTGTCAGTTCCCCGTTGAACCAGAAAGTATCCCAGTGAGCCCCTACCTAGACGGCGTCAGCGCCGCGTTCACCGGTACGAATACGGATGACGTCTTCAAGCGGTGTGACGAACACCTTGCCGTCGCCAATCTTGCCGCTGTTGGCCGCGGCGCAGATGGCATCGATCACGCTCTCCAGGCGTGAGTCGTCAACGGCCACTTCCACTTTCACCTTGGGCAGAAAGTCGACCACGTATTCAGCGCCACGATACAGCTCGGTATGCCCTTTCTGGCGGCCAAAGCCTTTTACTTCGGTCACGGTAATACCCTGTACGCCGTTGTCGGCGAGCGCTTCCCGAACGTCGTCGAGCTTGAATGGCTTGATGATGGCGGTGATGAGTTTCATCCCGTATCTCCCCTGCTGGATAAGTCCTGCTGAATGGGTAGCGACGCGGTCGCTGGTCATGCCCTGCTAATGCGCATACCGTGCCACCAACGGTTTTTATTTTATTTTTTAATCACTTAATAAAAACTCGTGCGCACCAGAGCACCGTTTAAGGTCACTTCCACTTGGCAGGCAGCGCGTTTGCACCAAAAAAGACGAGAGAGGCGCGACCGCGCACCATTAGCGAGCGCCGGGCGCTGGCGTTAAATGCGTCAGTACCGCATGCAAAACATGCGTAGTCGCGAAGGGTTGCGTATCCTTGAGGTAGCGCCCATTTTTAAAGCATCACCATTGAGGAGAGCACCATGACACCCCAGGACCGCATCAGCCGTTTGGCCCAGCAGATCGGCGATCGTTTACAGAACGCTTCACAAGCCCCGGAAGATATTCAAAAAGGTGTTCAGCAGGTGGTTCGCGGCGCCTTTGATCGCCTGGAACTGGTATCGCGGGAAGACTTCGACATCCTGATGGACGTGCTGCAACGCACTCGTACCCGGGTAGAAGCACTGGAGCGCCAGGTGGCAAGCCTTGAAACCGCGATTGAAGCGAACAAGCCCGCCGCGCAATCGCCAGCGCCTACTGCCTCGGTGGAAGCGTCGGAAAGCCCCACGTCGGAAAGCCCCACGTCGGAAAATGCCCCGTCAGAAAACACTAAGCCAGAAAGCGTGAAGAAAGCGGCGCCCGCCAAGAAGCCGGGTGCCAGCAGCCCGTTGAAAGACGATAAGTAAGCCGTCCAACGACGCCATCGTTCGCGGCTTTACAGGCTGAAGGCCCACCCGACGAACAGCAAAAATGAGAACATTTATCATTGCGTTTTGTACCGGCAATGATAGGATCAGCACCAACAAAAACTGTTCTCTGGATAACCCATGAATCGCTATATCGTTATAAGCGCCGGTCTTTTGAGCGGCGCTTTTCCTGTGCTTGCTTACTCCCAGACCGCGACTCAAGCCGCCAACCAGGCTGACAGCACCGCTCAGGAAACCCTGGTGGTAGTAGGCTCGCGCACGCCCACCCAGATCAGTCAGATTCCTGGCGCGGTTCATGTGGTTGAAGGTCCAGAATTGCAGCAGCAGATCAATGCCGGGGGTGATCTGAAAACGGCGCTGGGTAGACTGGTGCCGGGGCTCGATTTTGGGCCGCAGGGGCGCACCAATGCAGGGCAGAACATGCGCGGACGCAGCGTGCAGGTACTGATCGATGGCGTATCGCTTAACAACTCCCGCGGCCTGTCGCGCCAGTTCGATGCCATCGATCCGTTCAATATCGAACGTGTAGAGGTGCTTTCCGGCACCAGCAGCCTGTACGGCGGTGGCGCTACCGGCGGCTTGATCAACATCATCACCAAGCAGGGTGAAAGCGGCCGCCCGCACTTCGAGTCTCAGGCCAGCGTGACCAGCGGATTCAACACGCGTCATGATGTTGATCGGCGGCTGTCGCAGTCGGCCAGCGGCGGCAATGACACCCTGCAGGGGCGCATTGGCGTATCGCTGGTCGAGAACGGCCGCCAGTACGATGCCGGAGGCGATGAAATATTCCCCGATATCGCGCAAAGCGACCTGCAGGACAATCGCCAACTGGATATTCTGGGTAACGTGCGCGTCGAGCTCGACGATGAACAGACGCTGCTGCTCAGCGGCCAGCTGTATGAGTCCGGCAAGAAAGGGGATCGCGGGGTCTACTACCCCAATCTGGCTACCGCCGCGCCGAACCTGAACGACGCCGACATTCGCGATGGTTTTACCGCCGACCGTGACCCGCGCACCGACCGCAAGATGCTCAGCGCCAGCTACCATCACGCTAACCTGCTCAACCAGGATTTCTACCTCCAGGTGTTTCATCGGGAAGAGGAGTCCAGCTTTCACCCCTTCCCTTACGCCGCTCAGGGCGGCGGCTACTACTTTGCCGCCTCCCAGCAGAACACCACCTTAAGCGGCTTGAAGGGGCTTTTTTCGGCGGACCTGACGGACAGCCTCAACCTGACCTACGGCGCGGATATGGACCGGGAGTCGTTCGACGCCTCGCAGATGCGCTTTGATCGTGCCGCCAGCGACGCCACCGGTGGCCTGGTGCAGCGCGCCGACCGCGTCACCCCGCGCTACCCGGGCTTCGAGATCGACACCCTGGCGCTGTTTGCCCAGAGCGAGTGGTGGGCGACGGATCAGCTTCAGTTCAGCGGCGGCATTCGCCATCAGCGCATGGACGTGGATATCGATGACTTCAACAACGTACCGGGTGGCTCGAGCGACTACGACGTCACGCTGTATAACGTAAGCGCCCTGTATGATTTCGACAACGGCCACCAGAGCTGGCTGGGCTACTCGGAAGGCTTCGAGTTGCCCGACCCCTCCAAGTACTACGGCCGCGCCGGGCAAACCGTGGCGGACAACCCGCTGGACGGCATCAAGACCCAACAGGTGGAGCTTGGCTGGCGCTACCAGGGTGGCGACTGGCTGACCCAGGCGGCGGTCTACTACGCCTGGTCGGATACCGCCATGGAGCTGGATCGCGACCTCAACATCACCCAGGTCGATGATGACCGCCGCGATTACGGCCTGGAAGCATCCGTGACGCGCTACCTTGGCGATGCCTGGGAAGTGGGCAGCACGCTGCACGTGCTCACCTCCGAGCGCAAGGTGGATGGCACCTGGCAAGACCGTGGCATTACCGTTGCGCCCTACCCCTCACAGGATAGCCTGACCGCCCACGTGGCCTGGCAGGATGATGCGCGCACGCTGCGCCTGCAGGGCAGCCACGCCCGCGAGTATCAGGACGCCGAAGGCGAGCGTATCGACGGCTTTACCACCGTTGACCTGATCGGCAGCCAGGATCTCGGCCTTGGCACCCTAAGTCTTGGCATCAGCAACCTGACCGACAAGCAGTACTCCACGCCCTGGGGCCAGCGCGCCGTCGGCTTCTACTCGCCCACCTACGGGCCCGAGTACCTGTACGACTACCAGGCCCGCGGGCGTACGTTCACGCTGGGCTGGTCAATGGAGTACTGAGCCTTTCGATGCCGACCCTTACCTCACTCACGCCGGCCACTCTTAGCCAGCTGGGACACCGGTTCGGCATCGACTATCTCCACTTGGAAGCGGCGCCCGATGCGCCGATTGCGCAGGGCAGCGTCAGCGACCTGCCGCTGCCGCCGGCGCTGCATCTCACGCTTTCGGACCTTGAGGTGCGCCACTCCTACCACTCACGTTCGACCCAATCCGTGCCGTGGTTTGTATGCGTGGTCATGGACGGCCATATTGATATCACTCAGGGGCAGAAGCGGCTGACCATCAGTGCAGGCCAGGGGCTGTGTTCGCACTTTACTCCGCAGGCGCCGCTGGTCGTCGAACAACCCGTCCAGAGGCGTTTGCGCACGCTCAACATCGCCGTTCTGGCAACCGCCCCCTACACTCTGCCCATCGCCAATGCGCCGCAGTTACGAGCCTGGACGTTGCCACCTGCGCTTTTTACCCAGCTGCTTGCCCTCAGCGAGCATCCGCTGGACGACTGGCGCCAATCGCTGCTCTGGCATGGCCTTGCCCTCCAGCTACTCGGCTATGGCCTGCCCACGCCACCTCCAGACAAGCCCACGCTCGTCTCGGACAGTAGAACGCGTGAGCGCGAACGGCTTGCCCAGCTGCATGACACGCTAAGCCGCCATCCGCTGGCTGACTACTCGCTGAAAGCCCTGGCTCGCAGCGCCGCCATGAGCCCAAGCAGCCTGCGCCAGAAATTTCGCCATCAATACGGCTGCACGATTTTTGACCACCTGCGCCGCTGCCGCCTTCTAAAGGCCTACCAGCAGCTGGAACAGGGCCACAGCGTTCAACGCGTGGCACATGCCTGTGGGTATAGTCATGCCACCAACTTTTCTACCGCCTTCAAGCGCCAGTTTGGCATGGCGCCTACCGCGGTGCTCAGCAGGACGAACGAGTGACCATCGCTGGCATCGCGCATAGCCAATTTGGCATTCGGCATATCTATCCATACCCATAAAAAGCAATAATTCTCATTACTATAAAGACCGGGAATTTATCATGCTTTTGCCCCAGCACCGCTTTGCCTATCGTCATCTGACGCTCGCGACCGCCCTGGCAGGCAGCTTTTTGCCCGCCGCCTATGCACAAACCGGCGCCGACGCCAGCAACGCCTTGCCCACCGTCACGATTACCGCCCAGCAGGCGGCTACCAAACTGGAAACGCCGGCTATCGAAACCCCGCAGAGTGTTTCCACGATCACCCGCGAGGCGATGGAGAATCGCGGGGTGAGCACGGTGCAGCGGGCCACCGACTACACGCCGGGCGTCTATTCCAATCAGGTAGGTGCCTCCAACCGTTTTGACTACCTGGTGCTGCGCGGCTTTTCCGACGGCAGCTTGAGCAATACCTTTCTGGATGGGCTGAAAGTGATGGGCGATGCCAATTCGCACAGCTCCATGCGCATCGACCCCTGGTTTCTGGAAAGCATCGAAGTGGTACGTGGGCCAGCGTCGGTGCTTTATGGTCGCGCCTCCCCGGGCGGCGTGGTGGCACTCAACAGCAAGCGCCCTGAATTCGAGCAGGGTGGCGAGCTGCGCCTGCGGGCAGGCAACAACCATCAGCGCAGCGCCGCGTTTGATCTGACCGGGCCGATTGGCGAGCAGCAGCGAGTGGCGTTCCGTCTGACCGGTATCGCCAGCGCCGCCGATACCCAGTTCGGCCCCACGGAAGAGCAGCGCTACGCCATCGCCCCGCGCCTGACGTGGGATATGACTGACGCCACCAGCCTGACTGTTGAAGCCTACCTGCAGGACGAGCCAGAAGGCGGCTATCACTCTGGCGTACCTTATGAAGGCGCCGTGGTGCCCCGCAACGGGCGTAAAATCAGCAACAACTTCTTTGACGGCGAGGAAGATTACGACGCCTATGAGCGTACTCAGCGCATGTTCGGCTATACGCTTGAGCACCGCTTTAATGAGCAGATGACCGGCCGCCAGATGCTGCGTTATCTCAACTCGGATGTAGTGCTCAACCAGCCTTATGGCTTTGGCTGGACGTCACCCACCTCCAACGAGCTGAACCGCTACTACTCCGGCAGTAACGAGTCTCTCCATGCCTGGACGATCGATAACCAGCTGGAAGCCCGCCTCAGCGATGGCTTTATGGAGCATACGCTGCTCTTTGGAGTGGATTATCAGCAGCGCGAAAACGAGGTTGCCTGGCCTTCCGGCGCCTTTGAGCCGATCAACGCGTTTGAGCCCGTTTATGGCACGGGCCCGGTCGCCTTTTACGACCCCATTCGCGAGCGTCATGAAATCGAACAGACAGGCGTGTACCTGCAGGATCAAATCGCGCTGGATAACTGGCGCTTCACTCTGGGTGGACGCTATGACTGGGTCAGTATCGATAACACGGACCTGGATACCGACGCTTCGAGTTCACTCAGCGATACCCAGTTCAGCGGCCGTGCCGGCGTGGTTTATCTGTTCGATAACGGCGTGGCGCCTTACCTGAGCTACTCCACCGCATTCACCCCCACAAGCTTTGTGGACGCGCGCGGTGATTTGCTCTCGCCCATGGAAGGCGAGCAGTGGGAAACCGGGGTGAAATACCAACCCAGCGGTAGCGCCAGCCAGTACAGCGCGGCACTTTTCCATATCAGTCAGAAAAACGTGGCGACCAAGGAGCAGCCCTCTGACCCGTACCGCGCCGTCGGTGAAATCGAATCCCAGGGCCTTGAGCTGGAAGCCCAGACCCAGCTGACCGAAACGTTCTCGCTGCAGGCAGGCTACAGCTTTACCGATATTACCTACGCCAAGAGCGACGACGGCAACCAGGGCAACAATGCGATTTACTCGCCCCGGCATCAGGTGCAGGTATGGGGCCATTATGAAGCGAACAGCGGCTGGCTAAGCGGCGTGGATGCAGGCGTTGGGGTGCGCCACTACGCGGACATCGCCGCGGATCGCGCCAATACCGAAACCGTGCCCGACTACACCCTGGTGGACGCCACCATCGGCTATGACTGGAGCCATGTCGGCATTAACGGCGTCGAAACCCGCCTGAACGTCAACAACGTACTGGACAAAGAGTACGTAGCCTCGTGCAACTCGCTGGACTACTGCTACTTCGGCGCGGAGCGCGGAATTACCGCAAGCGTTCACTACCGTTTCTAGCCTGCTGTTTCAGCCGGTTTGCCCAGGCCACACGCCTGGGCGCTTCTATTTGCAATTGATAAAAAGACTCGTTTAAATAAGGCGCTTACTGTCAGGTACTCACTCCATGCGCGGCTATTCCCTACTTCGCACGCTAGTTCAGAGCAGTGTTCTCGCTACTGGTCTGCTCGTGTCTTGTATTACTCATGCCCAGTTTGCCACGGTGGACTGGACCATCGCCGAGACGCTGGTGGCCATTGATGCGCCGATCAGCGGCGTGGCCCAGCAGCAGGATTACTACGATTGGGTGGGCGAGCCGCGCATCCCGCAAAGCGCTACGGACCTTGGGCTACGTGCCCAGCCCAACTTCGAGCTGTTGGCCCAGCTTGCCCCGGAGCAGATTCTGATCTCGCCGATGTTCGCCTCGCTCACGCCGCGCCTTGAGCGCATTGCGCCGGTCACTTCGCTTGCGCTCTATTCACCCGGCGCGGATACCTGGCAGGAGATGCAGGCGCTGACGCGCGAGCTGGGGGAGCTGACTGATCGCGAAGCGGCAGCAGAAGCGCTGATCGAAGACACGCAAACGCTGATGGCGTCACTGCGCGACGCGCAACCGGATACCGCACCGCTATTGATGGTGCAGTTCATGGATGCACGCCACGTGCGCATCTTTGGCGACAACAGCCTGTATAACGCGGTGCTTGAACAGCTTGGCCTGGCTAACGCCTGGGAAGAGCCGACCAACGCCTGGGGCTTTTCCCTGACGGGCATCGAGGTGCTCGCGAACTACCCCGACGCCCGGCTGGTAATCATCGACCCGCTGCCGCTCGGCGTGGAGGAGCAGCTGGCCACCAGCGGCCTGTGGCAGCAGTTGCCGATTGTAAAAAACGACACCCTGCTGCGCCTGCCGCCGGTATGGAGCTTTGGCGCACTGCCTTCGGCACAGCGCTTTGCTCGCGTGCTGACCTCGGCGCTTACCAGCGGTAGCTGACGCTGCCGATCACGCTGCGCGATTCCCCGAAGTAGCACCAGTAGTCGCAGCTGGCCACGTACTCTTTATCGGTCAGGTTATTGACGTTGAGCTGCGCCTGCCAGCCTTCAGCAAACGCGTAGCCGATCATGGCATCCGCCAGGGTGAAGCTGCCTACCTGGGTATCGCCATCCACGCTCTCGCCCACGTAGCGCACGCCGCCGCCCAGGGTCACGCCATTCAACGCACCGCCGGTAAAGGCGTAATCGAGCCAGGTGGAGGCCTGGTGGCGCGGAATCAGGCTGGCGCGCTGGTCATCTTCCAGGCGCGAATCGGTATAGGTGTAGGCGGCGGTGACCTTCAGGTCATCGGTGACATAGCCTACGCCTTCAAGCTCGAACCCCTGGGAGCTACGCTCGCCTTCCTGCACCTGAAACCCCGCCGGTGAGGTGACCAGCGTGTTGCTCTCTTCCAGATCGAACACGGCGGCGGTCACGTAGCCATCCCAGCCGATGGGCGCATACTTCACACCCGCTTCCCACTGGCGCCCTTCACGCGGGTCATAGAGATTGCCCGCGCTGTCGGACTGGGCAATGGGCTCGAACGATTCGGTGTAGCTGACGTAAGGGTTGATGCCGTTCTCGCCCAGGTACATGACGCCGCCAGACCAGGAGAGCTGGTTATCGTCAGAGCGTTCGGTAGTGCCCGCCGTCACGTTGGTGTTCTCGGTCTCGGCATGGTCGTAACGTAAGCCGCCCAGCACTACCCAGCGGTCATCCAGGCGCAGCTGGTTTTGCAGGTAAACGCCGGTCTGCTCTTTGTCGATATGCCGTTCGACCAGATCTTCATCGGCAAACGGGGTGTAGTTGCCGTAGGTGGGCGTGAAGATGTCGATCGGCGCACCGAAAGCATAATCATCGCCCTCCTGGCCCTTGAGGCCCAGGTTCTGGTAATCAACGCCCACCAGCAGGGTATTTTCAGTGCGCTCGGTGTACCAGTTGCCCACGAAGCGGTTATCTACCGTCCAGCTATCAGCCTTGCCATCGCGCAGCGTCAGGCCGCGTGAGGCACGCCGGTCATCCACCATGGAGAGCGCGTAGGTGCTGCGCAGTTCCAGGTCGAGTTCGCTGTAGCGTAAATCCTGCTCGAACGCCCAGGTGTCGTTGAAATCGTGACGCAGCTCGTAACCTAGCCCCCACTGAGTGCGCTTGTTGCGGTCATAGTTGGGTTCGCTGACGTTGGACTGCGGGCTGACCCGGCCAAACGGCGTATCCTGAATGCTGCCGTAAGGCAGCTTGAAGCCATTGACGGGCACGCCATCGTCCTTCTGCACGCTGGCCAGGAAGGTAACGCTGGTATCTTCGCTGAAGTCCACCGCCAGGCTGGGGGCAAAGTAGTAGCGCTCGTTATCCGTGTTATCCAGATCGCCGTCGCGCTCTTTATACATGCCCACCACGCGGTAGCGCACATCGTCCGATTCGCCTGCCGGGCCGCTGGTATCGATGCCCACCTGGCGATGGTTGCGGTTGCCCAGCTGGAAATTCACGCTGCCCTGCGGGGTGTCCGTCGGGCGCTTGCTCACCGCGTTGATCAACCCACCGGGAGGCGCCTCGCCGTAAAGGATCGAGGACGGCCCCTTGAATACCTCCACCCGTTCGAGCCCGTAAGGCTCCGGCAGCCACTGATAGAAGCCTTCGCGATAGATTCGCAGGCCATCCTGGTAAGTGGACTGGTCAAACCCGCGCACCTTGAACCAGTCAGTATCGTTGTCGCTGCCGTAGTGGCCGGCAAGCACCCCCGCGCGATAGCGGAAGGTTTCATCCAACTGCTGCACGTTGCGGGTTTCAAGCTCCTCACGGTCAACGCTTGAAACCGGGCGCGGCGTTTCCACCAGCGGCGTATCCACCTTCAAGGCCGTGCCGACCACCACCAGGGTATCGTTATTGACCGCTTCCTGGGCGCTGGCAGTGGCGCAGACAAGAACGGCGGTGACAGGAATCAACGCGGCAATGGAACGCGCCAGAGGGCAGCGAACAAACGGCAAAGACGGCATGTTGGGTACTCGATTGGGGTAGGAGCAGAGAGGTAGAAAGATTTTTAGTGATAATCGTTGTTATTTATATCTACTATACAGCGGCCTCGCCAGCGCTATCAACGCCTGCTCAAATAAGTTAAGTTAGGGTTAAGTAAACCTAGCGAGTGAGCGCAATGACCCTAGCGATTGTAGCCACGCGGGCAGGCGTGGGATTGGATGCACCGGCGGTGCACGTGGAAGTACACCTGGCCAACGGCCTGCCGGGGCTGACGCTGGTAGGCTTGCCGGAAACCGCGGTAAAAGAGAGCCGCGAGCGGGTGCGCAGCGCCTTGGTCAACGCAGGGTTTGATTTCCCCAACACCCGGCGGATTACGCTCAACTTAGCCCCTGCGGATCTTCCCAAGGAGGGCGGCCGGTTTGACCTGCCGATTGCGCTGGGCATCCTGGCCGCTTCGGGCCAGATTCCGGTAGAGGCGCTGGAAGGCATGGAGTGTGCCGGTGAGCTGGCACTGGATGGCAAGCTGCGTGCCGTACACGGCATGCTGCCCTTTGCACTGGCAACGCGCCGGTCTGGGAAAGCCCTGATCATTCCCCGTGAATGCGCGGATGAAGCCGCACTCGCCGGCGATCTTCCGGTACTGCCTGCCGACACCTTATGGCAGGTAGTGGCCCACCTGCTGGGTCAGGAAAAGATCGCCCCGCACCGGCTGCCCGCCTCCATCAAAACCACCACGCCCATGGCGGATCTCGCCGATGTGCGCGGCCAGCAGCAGGCGCGCCGGGCGCTGGAAGTCGCCGCTGCCGGTGGGCACAACCTCCTGTTCGCCGGCCCGCCGGGCACCGGCAAGACCATGCTTGCCAGCCGGCTGCCGGGCATATTGCCGCCGCTTAGTGAGGATGATGCGCTAGCAGTGGCCGCCGTGCGCTCGGTGTGCGGGCTGCCCCTGGATGCCGATTGGGGCAAGCGCCCGTTTCGCCAGCCGCACCATAGTGCGAGTGCCGCCGCGCTGGTGGGCGGCGGCTCCAAACCCAAGCCGGGAGAGATTTCACTCGCCCACCACGGGGTGCTGTTTCTGGACGAGCTGCCGGAGTTTTCCCGCAACGTACTGGAAGTGCTGCGCCAGCCGCTGGAAACCGGCGAGATCCATCTGGCCCGCGCCAGCCACGAGCGCCGTTACCCGGCGCAGTTTCAACTGGTAGCCGCCATGAACCCCTGCCCCTGCGGCCACCTGGGCGACCCGCGCCAGCGCTGCCAGTGCACCGCCAGCCAGATCCAGCGCTATCAGGCGCGGCTTTCAGGCCCGTTGCTGGATCGCATCGATCTACAGGTCGAAGTGCCCGCGCTACCGCCGGAACAGCTCACCGCCCAGACTCAAGGCGAATCGTCGGATGCGGTGCGCGAGCGTGTAATGGCGGCCAGGGAGCGCCAGATGGCGCGCGGCGCACTCAATAGCCAGCTCGGCGGCAAGGCGCTGGAAGCCGCCTGCGACTTGAACGATGAGGAGCGCACCTGGCTTGCCAACGTGCTGGAAAAACTCAAGCTCTCCGCCCGCGCTTACCACCGCGTACTGCGCGTGGCACTGACGCTGGCGGATCTACAGGGCGAGCCCAAGCCCTCCCAAGCCCACCTGATCGAGGCCATCGGCTATCGGCAGCTGGACCGGATGCTGGGTAAAGGCTGAAGGCGCATGCAGCAAAGCCTGCCATCAACTCTGGTGGCGGCCGCTCATCACCCACGCCGTCCAGGAACCATCGAACAGCGAAAGGTGCTCGTACCCGGCAAGCTCCGCTGCCACCCATACGATGCAGGCAGTGATGCCGGAGCCACAGCTGAAGGTCAGGTGGTCCGACGGCTCAAGCTGCTTGCTACGCATGAGCGCTGCAATCTCCTCCCGGCGCTTGAAGTGCCCGTTTTCCAGAAGCTCGGTAAAGGGCAGATTGACGGAGCCTGGAATATGGCCACTAGGCAATTCCGGTCGAGGCTCGGGGGCCTGCCCTGAAAAGCGCGCAGCACTTCGGGCATCCACCACCTTGAAGCGCTGGCGTGCAATGTTGTCGTGAACTTCATCCACGCTGACCACGCTTTTATTGGCCTGGAGCGCAGGCGGGACAGTCAACGACGTTGGAGCGGAGTAGCCCTGCTGAACCGGCAGCGACAGCGAGAGCCAGTGGGGCAAACCGCCATCCAGCAGCCTTACCTTTCTGAAGCCTGCCTGGGTAAGCAGCCAATAGGCTCGCGGGGAGGAGTAAACGCCGCGATTATCGTAGATCACGATCTCGTCTTCAGGACTCAAGCCAAGGCCTTGGCACGCCGCTTCCAAAGCCTCTTTCGCGGGCAGCGTATGCGGAAACGCTGCTTCCCAGTCAGAAAAGACCTGCTCGATATCGAACTCGAGAGAGCCTGGAATCTTGCGACCATCATCGGGCACGTGTGCCGCAATGGGGCTGTTGGGCAGCGAGGCGTCCAGCACTTTGGGCGGCGCGTCACTGTTCAGGCGGTCCAGCAGCTCATGGGCATTCATCAGAATATTCGGCATGATAGAAATCCCTCTTGAATTGGAGACGCCAGTCCTACACTGCAGGCATCCCATCAATAAACGTATTGATAGCTTCAAACAGCACCTGGCGAATCGGCTCTGCTTCGTTGACCAGATGGTGCCGCGCTTCCGGGTGGTGGTGAATTTCGGCGGCGGTAAACTTCTCCCCCAGGATGTTCAGGTTCCACTCCCAATCCACCGTCAAATCCTGCTCGCCCTGCAGAATCAGCGTGGGTATATCGACGGAAGGAAGCGCCAGCAGCTTCGGCATCCAGCGGCGCATGGCGCTTACCCAGGCCACGCTCAGGCGTTCGGGCTGAAGCGGGTCGTGGTCGCGCAGGAAGTCGGTGAAGGCTTCATCGGTCGAGTTGGGCCGGTACTTGCGCGGTAGCTCTTTCAGAAACGGGCTGGCGATCAGGTGCACCCAGCTGGCCTGGCTCCAACGCCAGGGGCGCACCAGGGGTGCCAGCAGCACCAGCCCATCCCAGCCCGCCTGCTCGCGGCGGGTCAGGGCATCGGTGGCAAGAATGGCAGCCCCCGTGCTCTGACCCACGCCCAGCCAGGGCTTGGGTGTCAGGCCTTGGCTTTGCAGGGTGGTTTGCACGTGGGTCAGGCAGTGCTGGTAGTCGTCGAAATCCTCGATTTCCGCTCGCGGGCCGCTGGAAAGGCCATGGCCGGGCAGGTCCCACAGCACCACCCGCCAGCCCTTGGCCAGCAGGTGCGCCAACAGGTGGCGATAAAGCCCCAGGTGATCGAAATAACCGTGTACCACAAAGGCGGTGCCGCTGGGGTTGGGCGGGCTCCACACCTGGCACCACAGGGCAAAGCGCCCGGTATCGATAAACCCGGCGTGTACTTCTTCGGTCTCTTGCAGCAGCGTTTCCAGGCCGTAGTGCAGGAAATAGTCCTGTACGACGCTCCACAGCGGTTCACCCGGTATCAATCGAGAAAACGCTGATTCGCCTGCCACCTGCCGAAACAGGCCTTCCAGTTGTTGGAAATCATGCATCAGTGTTTCTCCCTGAACGCCCTGCGCGCCTTTTCTCATCATTTGGTCGAGCATTGTACTGCTTTACGGTCTACGCTGTTTACATGCCTGCACAGTTGTGGAAGTATTTTCCATAAATGTACTTTTACTCTGCCCCAGGCCTTTTGATGCCCCTTGGGCACCTTCACAGGAGAAACCCCATGAGCGAGCGTATCACGCGCCACCGGTTACAGGTGGCCGCCGAGCTGGACCGCTTTATCAGCGAGCAGGCGCTACCCGGAACGGGCGTCGATGAAAGCACCTTCTGGGCCGGTGTCGATGCCCTGTTTCATGATCTGACCCCAAAAAACCAGCAATTGCTAGCAGAGCGTGACGCACTGCAGGAAAAACTGGATGCCTGGCACCGCGAAAACCCGGGTCCGGTCAGCGACATGCCCGCCTACCGCGCGCACCTGAAAGAGATTGGCTACCTGGCCGAAGCGCCTGCCAGCGTCCAGGTCAACACCGCCAACGTCGACCGCGAAGTGGCACTTCAGGCAGGCCCACAGCTGGTCGTGCCGGTCAGCAACGCGCGCTACGCCCTTAACGCCGCCAACGCGCGCTGGGGCAGCCTTTACGACGCGCTTTACGGCACCGATGCCATCTCCGAAGATGATGGCGCGGAGAAAGGCAAAAGCTTCAACCCCAAGCGCGGCGAAAAAGTAATCGCCTACGCCCGCGGCGTGCTTGACCGAGCGGCCCCGTTGGCCACCGGCTCCCACCGTGACGCGGTCAAGTACGCGATTCGCGATGGCCATCTGGTGGTAACCCTGGAAGGCGGCCGCGACACCGGGCTCAAGGATTCAGGCAAGCTGATCGGCTTTACCGGCGAAATGTCCGCACCTGACACACTCCTGCTGGCCAATAACGGCCTGCACCTGGAAATCCAGATCGATGCGGATCATGCCATCGGCAAGACCGACCCGGCGGGCGTGAAAGACGTGGTGGTGGAAGCCGCGCTGACCACCATCATGGATTGCGAAGACTCCGTGGCCGCGGTGGATGCCGAAGACAAGGTCGGCGTCTACCGCAACTGGCTTGGCCTGATGAAGGGCGATCTGGAAGAGCGCATCGAGAAAGGCGACCAGACCTTTACCCGTAAGCTCAACGCCGACCGCACTTGGCAGACCACCGAAGGCGGCAAGGTCACCCTGCCCGGCCGTTCGCTGATGTTCGTGCGCAACGTGGGCCACCTGATGACCACCCCGGCCATTCTGGACGAGGCGGGCAACGAGCTTCCGGAAGGCATTCTTGACGCTGTGGTGACCTCGCTGCTGGCCCTGCACGACCTGAAGAAAGACGCCGACCAGCCGCGCAACTCGCGCACGGGTTCTGTGTATATCGTCAAGCCCAAGATGCACGGCCCCCAGGAAGTGGCGTTTGCCAACGAGCTGTTCGGCCGCGTCGAAGATATTCTGGGCATGAGCCGCGACACCCTGAAGATGGGCATCATGGACGAGGAGCGCCGCACCACGGTCAACCTCAAGGCATGTATCAGCGAGGCCTCTTCGCGGGTGGTGTTCATCAACACCGGGTTCCTCGACCGCACCGGCGACGAGATGCATACCGCCATGGAAGCCGGCCCCATGGTGCGCAAGGGCGACATGAAGTCAGCCGCCTGGATCACCGCGTATGAAAAGAACAACGTGCAGGTAGGCCTTGCGTGTGGCCTGCGCGGCCGCGCCCAGATCGGCAAGGGCATGTGGGCCATGCCGGATCTGATGCACAACATGCTCGAGCAGAAGATCGGCCACCCGAAAGCCGGTGCCAACACCGCCTGGGTGCCTTCGCCCACCGCCGCAGTACTCCACGCGCTGCACTACCACCAGGTCAACGTGGCGGACGTTCAGCGCGAGCTGGAAGCCCAGGGCGAGCCGGACTTCCTGGACGACCTGCTCAGCGTGCCGGTGGCGGAAAACGCCAACTGGTCCGATGAAGAGAAGCAGCAGGAGCTGGACAACAACTGCCAGGGAATTCTGGGCTACGTGGTGCGCTGGGTAGAGCACGGCGTGGGCTGCTCCAAGGTGCCGGACATTCACGACGTAGGCCTGATGGAAGACCGCGCCACGCTGCGCATCTCAAGCCAACACATCGCCAACTGGCTGCACCACGGCATCGTGGATGAGGCCCGCGTGAAGGAGACCCTGACGCGCATGGCCAAGGTGGTCGATGAGCAGAACGCCGGTGACCCCACCTACACCGCCATGAGCAGCCACTTTGAAGACTCCACGGCCTTCAAGGCCGCCTCCGACCTGATCTTCAAGGGCCGCGAGCAGCCGTCGGGCTACACCGAGCCGCTACTGCACGAATGGCGTCAGGTGCATAAAGCGAAGTAACTTCATTTCGTGGTACAACTAGCCCCAAGGCGTATGCCCTGGGGCTTTTTTATACAGGATAACAACAATGACCGTGATGAGCGTCGAGCAGATCGAGCACTTTCTGGATGACGTATTCCCCCAGCGGATGGGGCGAATCGAGAGCGTGGGCGACAGATGTGCCACCATGCGCCTGAAGGTGGGCTACGAGCACCTGCGCCCCGGCCCCCGGGTAAGCGGGCCAACCATGATGGGCTTTGCCGATGTGGCGCTGTATGTGGCGATCCTGGCCCAGATAGGCCCGGAACCCATGGCGGTCACCAGCGATTTCAACTGCCACTTCCTGCGCGCCGCCTCCGGCGATCACGACATTATCGCCCACGCCAAGTTGATCAAGCTCGGCCGCCGACTGGGCGTGGGTGAAGTGCAGGTATTTTCCGCCGCTGATGATACCCGCCCGGTCGTTCACGTGACCGCAAGCTACGCGCTGCCCTTGTAACGCGCAGTCACACCACACTCTAGAAAACAAAGAACCCAGCACCGGCTTATCGGTGCTGGGTTCTTCTTATGCTGTCGGTATTACCTGAAGCTTACGCGCCAGGCAACCGGTCCAGCATACGGTCAAGCGTCAGCGGGTAGTCGCGCAGGCGGATGCCGGTGGCGTTGTACATGGCGTTCGCCACCGCCGCCGCACCGCCACAGATACCCAGCTCGCCGACCCCTTTGGCTTTCAGCGGGGTAGAAGCGCCGTCCTGGGTATCCAGGAAGATCACCTCCATGTCGGGGATATCGGCATGTACGGCGATTTCGTAACCGGCGAGGTCGTGGTTGGGGAAGAAGCCCCGCGCGGTATCGACATTGAGGCTTTCGGTGAGCGCTGCGCCAATCGACATGGTCATGCCGCCCAGCACCTGGCTGCGCGCGGTAATCGGGTTGAGGATGCGCCCGGCATCGCACACCGACAGCATCCGGCGCAGGCGGGTTTCGCCGGTGTAGGCGTTGACCGCCACTTCGACGAAGTGCGCGCCGAAGGTGCCGATCTCGAGCTCGTCCTTGAAGTCGCCAAAGTGCAGCGAGTCCTCGCCCACCAGCTCTTCGCCCTGAGCCACGTCGCGAAGTGCAACACTCTTGTCGCCCGAGACCACCTGGCCGTTCTCGAAGCGCGCCGACTCGACGCCAAGACGTTTGGTAATCTCACCCTGCAGCGCCACGCACGCCGCGTACACGCCAGCGGTGGAGCTGGCCGCGCCCATCTGGCCACCGGAGCCGGACGCCGAGGGGTAGGCGCTGTTGCCCAGGCGAACGTCCACATCCCTCATTTCCAGGCCCATGGTTTCGGCAGCGGTCTGGGCGATGATGGTGTAGGAGCCGGTGCCGATATCGGTCATGTCGGTCTCGACGATCAGCCGCCCTTCGCTCAACCGTACCCGCGCGCCGGAATCCAGCGTCGGCGAGCCGCGGTAGGCGCCGGCCATGCCCTGGCCGATCAACCACTGGCCTTCGCGCTTGCCGCCCGGCGTAGTGTTGCGCGCAGCCCAGCCAAACGTCTCGGCGCCCTTTTGCAGGCACTCCACGAAGTGGCGGTCGCTGTAGCGCTTGGAGGGCTCTTCCGGGTTGACCTGGGTGTCGTTGAGAATACGGAACTCCACCGGATCCATGCCCAGTTTCTCGGCCATTTCGTCCATGGCGATTTCCAGCACGGCCAGACCGGTGGCCTCGCCCGGGGCGCGCATGTCGGCGGACTCCGGCAGGTTCATGTCGATGGCGTGATGAGCCACGCGGCGGTTTTCGCCAGCGTAGAAGCAGCGCGTCTGATTGACCGCGTCTTCACCGCTGCCGCCGGGCAGCGTGTGGGAGATCGCCGAGTGGTCGAAGGCGGTGATGCGGCCATCCTTGTTGGCGGCGATGCGCAGGCGCTGCACGGTGCCGGAGCGGTGGGTGGCGTTGTTGAAGATGAACGGACGCGGCAGCGCCACCTTCACCGGGCGACCGGTCTCCCGGGAGCCCAGCGCGGCCAGCACCGCATCGGCACGCAGCCACAGCTTGCCGCCGAAACCGCCGCCGATATAGGGGCTTTCCAGGCGGATGTTATCGGCGTCGAGCTCGAAAGTGGTGGCCAGCGCCTGACGGGTCCACTCGATCATCTGATTCGAGGTCCAGAGCGTCATGTTCTTGCCGTCACACCAGTCCGCAATCGTCGCGTGGGGCTCCATCATGGCGTGACTGTGCGAGGCGGTGTGGTAAGTCTCATCCAGCGTGAACTCGGCGCTATCGAAGGCCGCGTCTACATCGCCTACATGGGAAACCACATCCCTGTCCTGCAGGCGTTTCCAGGCATCGTCGAGATCGAACTCACCGGGTATTTCCTCATACTCCACCTCGATGAGTCTTGTGGCCGCGCGGGCCTGCTCCAGGGTGTCAGCGATGACGACGGCAATCGCCTGATGGTAGTGCTCGACCCACTCGCCACCAAACAGTTTGGCCACGTTGCTGTCGGCCCGGGGCAGCTCGTCGATATCAAGCGCCGTGATCACCGCCGCCACGCCTTCGGCACTGCGCGCCGCCGTGGCGTCCATGCGGGTAATGCGCCCCTTGGCGATGCTTGATCCCAGCGGGTAACCCACCAGCGGGTTTTCCGCCACATTATGGCGCTCGTAGGCGTAGGGGGCCGTGCCGGTCACTTTCAGCGCGCCGTCGACCCGGGTATGGGGCTTGCCGATGATCCGTGCGTGATCAAAGAGGTTCTCGTCGGCTGATTGATTAAAATCCATACATCACTCCTTTGCCAGCAGGGCGGCCAGCGTACGTTCGGCAAGCGTCAGCTTGTAGGCGTTTTCCTCGGTGGGGCGTGCGCCGTCAAGCAGCTTGGCCATCACCGCCTCGGCACCGTTGCCAAGCTCGGCATCGGCGTCCTCGCGCCGCCAGGGCTTGGGCGCTACGCCTCCCAGCGCGACCCGGCCCTTGCCGTCGTCGGTTTCAATCAGTGCCACCGAGACCAGCGCAAAGGCGTAAGAGGCGCGGTCGCGCACCTTGTAGTAACGCTGGCGCCCGCCGACCGGCGCAGGCAGCACCACGCCGGTGATGATTTCGCCCGGTTCAAGCGCGTTTTCCACCTCCGGCGTATCGCCGGGAAGCGCATAGAACTCATCAAGCGTGAGCCTGCGCGTCTGCCCTTCGGGACTGACGGTTTCCACTTCGGCATCCAGCACGCGAAGGGCAACGGCCATGTCGGAGGGGTGCGTGGCGATGCAGTGATCTGAGGTGCCGATCACGCCGAGCTGGCGGGTGTCGGCACCGTCGTCCAGCGCCGCACAGCCGGCGCCGGGCTCGCGCTTGTTGCAGGGCATGGCCGGATCATAAAAATAAGGACAGCGGGTGCGTTGCAACAGGTTGCCGCCGGTGGAGGCCTTGTTACGCAGCTGGCTCGATGCGCCGGCAAACAGCGCCCGGCTCAGCACCGGGTAGTCACGCTTGATGCGCTCGTCGGCGCCAAGGGCGGTGTTGCTGACCAGCGCACCGATGCGCAGACCGCCCTCGTCGGTGGCGACAATGTCATCAAGGCCGGTGCCGTTGATATCGATCAGGTGCGCAGGCACTTCGATCTCGTGCTTCATGAGATCCAGCAGATTGGTGCCCCCGGCGATGAACTTGCTGCCCGGCACTTCGAAGGCGCGCGCGGCTGCCTGGGCCGCATCGTCGATGCGCTCATAGGAAAAGGCTTTCATGAACGCTCCTCGGTAGCTTGTTCTTTGGCAACCTGGTGGATGGCTTTGAGGATGTTGGCGTAGGCGCCGCAGCGGCATAGATTGCCGGACATGCGCTCGCGAATCTCTGCATCGCTGAGCTCGATGGGGCCATTGAGTTCCTGGGTCACATGGCTCGGGATACCGGCGCGGATCTCGTCAAGCGTTGCCTTCGCCGAGCAGATCTGGCCCGGGGTGCAGTAGCCGCACTGAAAGGCGTCGTTGTCGATGAACGCCTGCTGCATCGGGTCCATGTGCTCGACATCACCCACCCCTTCGATGGTGGTGATCTCGTCACCCTGATGCATTACCGCCAGGGTCAGGCAGGCGTTCACCCGCTCGCCGTTGATACTCACCGTGCAGGCGCCGCACTGGCCGTGGTCGCAGCCTTTCTTGCTGCCGGTGAGTTGCAAGTGCTCACGCAGGGCGTCCAGAAGCGTAGTGCGGTTATCCAGCGTCAACGTATGCCGCTTGCCATTGATGGTCAGTGAATAGGTACTGCTGTTGGGAGTCACGGTCTTGGTTTGTCTTTCGACATTATTAGAGGAGTTCATTGCTATATGCCTTCCTTGCGCGTTGCTATCGCTTATTTAGTGCCATAAGGCCTTCAGCATAGACATGATTGCGCCAGGTAGCCCAAATCTCTGCCCAAACCTTTCGAAACCGTAGGGATTCATCCTCTCCCCGCGCCAGGTGCGCTACGCTATGACACGTCTACCCACGCAAGACAGGCAATGGATGCCGTTTGCTAACGATTGGAAATGCTTGAAATGCAACATTTGGATCTGCTGGTTATCGAGCAAGCGCTTGCCTGGTCTCAGGAAGGCGAAACGGTCTGGCTGTGTACCGTGCTGGCCACCTTTGGCTCCTCACCCCGCGCCCCCGGCTCCTGGATGGCGGTCACCAAGGATGGCAGGCACCTGGGGTCGCTCTCCGGCGGCTGTGTAGAGGAGGATTTCATCCAGCGCCTGGCCGAGGGTCAGTTCGAGCAGGCGGCCCGTGTCATACGCTACGGCGATGCCGACGACGCCCAGGGCGGGCATATCACGCTGCCCTGCGGCGGCATTCTGGAAGTACTGGTGGAGCGCCTGCCCGCCACGCCGGATATGCGGGAGCACCTGGGCACGCTGAAGGCGGCGCTTGAAGGTCACCAACCGCTCATGCGCCACGTCGACATCCACTCTGGCAAACGCTTCTTTTCTGAAGACAGCTCACTCGGGCCTCGGGTGATCTGGCCTGCTGACGAGCGCGCGCCGAACCTGGTAAGCATGCGCCTCGCCCCGGCACGGCGGCTGATCATCGCCGGTATTTCGCCGGTCTCCAGCGCCTGCGCCGCCTTTGCGGTGACGCTCGGCTTTGAGGTGATCGTGTGTGATCCCGATGAAGCCGCCTGCCAGGCGTTTGACGTTCCCGGCGTGACCGTCAAGGCAGCGCTGCCTTCCCGGTACCTTGCCACCCACCGCTGCCACAACGCCACCGCCATCGTGGCACTCACCCACGACCCGCGGATTGATGATCTGGCGATGATGGAAGCGGTGCGCACGCCGGCTTTTTATATCGGCGTGATGGGATCACTGCGCACCTCGGCAGCCCGAGCAGAGCGGCTGATACGCTCCGGCGGGCTAAGCGACGCCGAGATTGCCCGCATCCATATGCCGATTGGCCTGGCGCTGGGCAGCAAGACGCCAGCCGAAATCGCGCTGGCGGTCATGGCCGACATCGTGCGCGTTCAGCACGGCAGGGCGCAGGATGCACTCTGATAACGGCTACCCGGTGGCCGCCCTGATAATGGCAGCAGGCTACTCGCGCCGCTTCGGTGAAGACGACAAGCGCCTGGCGCGCCTGGCCGACGGGCGCACGCTTCTTGCCGCCACGGTGGACCGCACCCGCCAGGCGTTTGCCCACGTCCGCGTGGTGATTCGTGAAGAGGATGACGCTGCGCTGTTGGGATTAACGGAGCTGGGGTTAACGGATGACGTCGCGCTGATTCGCGTCCGCCACGCCCACCTTGGCCTGGGAGCGAGCATGGCCGAAGCGGTGGCCGCACTGGGCCACGATACGGCGCTAGGCGACATCGCCGCCGTGGCCATCGTGCTGGGCGATATGCCCTGGATGAGCCGGGAGGCGCTCACGGCGCTTCAGCGGCTGGCTACACCCGACACCATTGTACGGCCCTGCCATGCCAGCAGGCCGGGCCACCCGGTCATTTTCGGGCGTACCCTGTGGCCCGAGCTTGAGGCCCTGACCGGCGCCAGCGGCGCACGGGAGGTGATTCGCCGCCACCCCTGCCGGTATCACGAATACGCCATGCCGGACGGCGGCCTGTTTCACGATATCGACACGCCCACCGACCTCAGCCGCGGGGCGCTCTGATAACGCTGACCGCCAGAGCCAGCCAGCCGGCCATCAGCAAAAGCCCGCCAAGCGGTGTGACGATACCCAGGTTCCACCCGGCCAGGGCCATCAGGTAAAGCGAGCCCGAAAAGCCCACCACGCCCAGCGCCCAGAGCCCCGCCACCCAGCGCCAGCCGGGCAGGTTGAATACCCGCTGGGCCACCAGTACACCAAGTACTGCCAGCGTATGCCACGCCTGATAGCGCACGCCGGTTTCCATGGCGCTCACCATGACGGCGCTGGCCCGCTCGGCCAGGCCGTGGGCCGCGTAGGCGCCCAGAATGACCATCAGCACGCCGGACAGCGCCACCCCACACCCGATTATTCGCTCATCACGTTGCATGCCTGCTCCTTGTCTGAATGAATTTTTCTTGCCACGGCCAGGGCTCGCCATACCTTGCCCCGCCGGAAAACGCTACAATAGGGCACTATAACCCCTGCCTCGATAGACGAGACGCCCTTATGCACATCCAACTCAATGGCGAGCCTTATCCGCTGGACGCTGAGCTTACCGCTGCCGACCTGATCGAGCGGCTGGGGCTTGCCGGCAGGCGCGTGGCGGTAGAGATCAATGAAGAGATCGTGCCGCGCAGCCAGCTGGCCACCACCCGCCTGAGCCAGGGTGATCAGGTGGAAGTCGTGCACGCCATCGGCGGTGGCTGAGCCGCAGGCTTCGAACGCCCCGCTGGCGACCGCTTATTTCACGCGCTTTATCCAGGATCCGCTATGACACTGCACACTGACACGCCGTTTACCATTGCCGGACGCGACTTCAGCTCTCGCCTGCTGGTGGGCACCGGCAAATACAAGGACTTCGATGAAACCGGCGCAGCGATTGCCGAAAGCGGCGCCGAGATCGTCACCTTTGCCGTGCGCCGCACCAACCTTGGCCAGGAAGACGGACCCAACCTGCTCGACGTCATCTCGCCTTCGCGCTACACCCTGCTGCCCAATACAGCCGGCTGCTATACCGCCAAGGACGCCGTGCGCACCTGTCGCCTGGCCCGCGAGCTGCTGGATGGGCACAACCTGGTCAAGCTTGAAGTGCTGGGCGATGAAACCACGCTCTACCCCAACGTGGTAGAAACTCTGAAAGCCGCCGAGACGCTTTTGGCCGATGGCTTTGACGTGATGGTATACACCAGCGACGACCCGATTGTCGCCCGCGAGCTTGAAGCCATGGGCTGCTGCGCCATCATGCCGCTGGGCTCACTGATTGGCTCGGGCCACGGCATCCAGAACCCGCACAACGTGCGATTGATCGTCGAGCAGAGCCGCGTGCCGGTACTGGTCGATGCCGGTATCGGTACCGCGTCGGATGCGGCCATGGCCATGGAGCTTGGCTGCGACGGCGTTTTGCTCAACACCGCCATCGCCCACGCGCGTGAGCCGCTGCGCATGGCGCGGGCCATGAAACGCGCCGTGGAAGCCGGGCGCGATGCGTTTCTGGCCGGACGCATGCCGCGCCGCCAGAACGCCGATCCTTCCTCCCCTTTTGCTGGCCGTATCAACGGTTGAGAACCATGACTGATATTCAAAAACCCGATGAATCTTCCACCGGTCCTGAAGGTCCGGATGCACCGTTGCACCGTCGGGGGATCAAGAGCTACGTCATCCGTGCAGGCCGAATGACCCAGGCGCAGACTCGTGGCCTGGAAGACGTATGGCCCCGCTTTGGCCTCACGATTGCCGACGGCCTGCAGGACCTGGACGCCCTGTTTGGGCGCCAGGCACCGCGCGTGGTCGAGATCGGCTTCGGCATGGGCAATTCGCTGATCGAGCAGGCAGAAACCCACCCGGATACCGACTTTATCGGCATCGAGGTGCATTCACCGGGAGTAGGCAAGCTGCTGGATGAAGTGGACAAGCGCGGCCTGACCAATCTGCGTATCTACAAGGAAGATGCGCTGGCCGTGCTCGAGCAGTGCCTGCCCGAGGCCTCGATCACCACCGTGCAGCTGTTCTTCCCCGACCCCTGGCCGAAAAAGAAACACCACAAGCGGCGTATCGTGCAGCCGGCGTTTGTCGAGCTGATTCGCACGCGCCTGAAGGATGGCGGCACCTTCCACATGGCCACCGACTGGGAAGCGTATGCCGAGTGGATGGCCGAGGTCATGGAAGCCGCCCCGGGCTATGCCAACACCGCAGATGCGGACACGGCACCCTACGTGCCCCGCCCGGCATTCCGCCCGCTGACCAAGTTCGAGGCGCGTGGCGAAAAGCTCGGCCACGGCGTGTGGGATCTGATCTATCGGCGTGAGGCGTAAGCCGAACAGCTTGATTGCTTATACTTAAAGCCGCCGTCATGGCGGCTTTTTAGTGTCGGCCGGAGGCTGCCATCATACGCCTTGGCGTCGGCACCGCTGCGAGCAGTAGATAACGTTTTCCCAATCCCTGGCCCACTTCTTGCGCCAGGTAAAGGGGCGCTCACAAACCGGGCATATTTTCGTTGGAAGGTGCGGTTTCTGATGGGCCATATGATTCCCAGCGCTTGGCGTGAAACGAATGATCGCCTCAGTGTAGCCGCTTGAAAAGCGCGTGTACCGATAGCGGGCTCAAGGGCCTGGCTCAAAGCTGATGACGCTGCGCCGTTTTTACTTTCAGGGGATATAAAAAAAGAAAGCCACTCCAAGGGAGTGGCAAAAGACCGTGACTAGCAATGAGAGGGAGAAACCATGACAGGAAACTGGCGGTTATCTGTCGTGGTCTGTAGCGACTCATTAAACGCTACAATCACAATATAATCATTCGCATTTACCCCGTCAACACAAATGCGAATACTTTTTATTTATTTTTACATCTTATCCGGCAAGCTGCAGCCATAGCGGTAGCGTGAGCATGGCAAGCAGCGTCTGCCCGGTGATGATCGCCGCCATCAGCTCGGCATCGCCGCCCAGCTGGCGAGCCAGAATATAGGCTGACGTGGCGGTCGGCAGCGCCGCGAACAGCAGCGCCACGTCGCGGCTGATGCTGTCCAGTCCAACCAGCCAGGCCAGCACCAGCACCAGCGCCGGCATCAGGAAAAGCTTGATGGTGTTGGTGGCCAGCAGGCCGCGATCGACGCGCAAGAGTGCCGTCGGGCGCAGCGCCACGCCTACCGCGATCAATCCCAGCGGCAGCGCCGCGCGGCCCAGCAGCGCCACGGTGTCTCCACTCCATCCGGGAAGGCCGATGCCGCTCAGGTTCAGCGCGATTCCCGTCAGGCAGGCAAGGATCAACGGGTTTTTCACCAGCGCCATCACGCTCTTGCCCAGGCTGGCGCTACCCAGCGTGCCGGCCCCGACAAAGCTTGCCACGCACATCACATTGACCACGGGCACCATCAGAGCCACGGCAACCGCCGCCGTGGTGGCTCCCGCCGTACCGTGCAGGGCAGCGGCACCGGCCACGCCCACGTAGGTATTGAAGCGTACCGCGCCTTGAAACACCGAGGTAAACGCCGCCGGCGTCAGGCGCAGCCAGTGGCGAAAGCGCCAGATCAGAATGCCAAACAGCGCCATGGCGCCAAGCAGCACCAGCGCCAGCCGGCCTACCGGCACCTGGCTTACATCCGCATTCGCCAGCGTGCCCACCAGCATCGCCGGGAACAGCACAAAGTAGATCAGCCGCTCCATGGCGGGCCAGAAATCCGGGCTCGGCCAGCGCCAGTAGCCCAGGCCAGCGCCCAGTAGAATCAGCAGAAACAGCGGCCCGAGGGCGGCGGTAATACTCTCCATGGCGTTTCCTTATTGACTGCGACATCTCAGCGCAACGACATCGGCTTTTTTGCTGTTACCATGAAACGATCCCGCCTCACGGCCTGCGCAGCGATTATTCTGCCATGAAGATACGACCCAAGCCTGCTTACTTTGCGCGCTTACCGGGACTCAAAGCGCTGATTCTGATGACCGGCCTGGGGCTGGCCGTGTGCACCTGGTACGTACTTTTCCACCGCCTGCACGATGACGTTACCTGGTTTCCTCCGGCTGCCCAGTGCGATCTGAACGTCCAGGCCTGTGCCGCAAGGCTCGGCGATGCAGGCCAGTTGACCTTGCATATCGACACCCGCGGTCCAATCCAGGCGCTAACCCCGCTTCCTCTGGCGGTGGATATCCAAGGCGTTACTTCCAGCCAGGTCAGCGTGGATTTTGTCAGTCGGCACAAGAAAGACGATGTTTACCGCTTTATGCTTGACGCCGTCACCCCTGACCACTTTCGCGGCCATGGGCAACTGGGAGAGCAGAGAGGCAGCGCAACCGCTGCCACTGCACCCTGGCGGGCGCGAGTGATACTGGATACGCCCAAGGGCAGGCTGGGCAGCTGGTTCGACTTTGACGTACGCAGAAGTTAATCGGCGTCGACTGCAGGTTCTTCAAGACGATCCAGCATGGCCATCAAGGCGCTTATCTGGGCGCCTTCGCGGGTATCGTGCAGCGGGTTCTGCTGCCAGAGGCTTTCGGCGTAGCCCCACCAGTCCCAGCAGCCCTGAGGGTTGGAAAGGCTGCTGTCGACCTGGGGGTAAAGCACCAGCTGGCGATGCCGCGCGGCCCAGTGATTCAAACCGCTGTGGCTGACAAAGGTATCGTCGATGGCATTGGTGCTCATCTGGCATCCGTGCAGGGCAATGGTGACCGGGCAGGCTTCCTCCTGGCAGGAGGCGGGCACATACAGATAGCCCGTATCGGCAAGCCCCTTGGCGGCAAACGCCGACTGGTCGAAGGCAACCAGCTCACCGGGCTCTGCTGTCTGCACGTCACGCTCAGGATAGAGCCAGTCGAGCATATCGCGGGCCACATCCTCATCGCAGGCGAGCACATGGCTGCCCCCGCCCTGCCGGCAGTTGCCCAGCTCGTGGGGTCCCACCGTTTCCTCTGCGTGCAGGCGCACCGGCCAGCCGTGACCCGCAGCCTGATGGCGCACGAACTTCAATTGATCGGATGCCGCCAGCCACTGACGCCACTGCCCGGCCAGAAGCTCAACCAGCCCAGGCTCGACAACGTCATCCGCCCCGCCATGCCAGATAAAGGCTCTTAACCGACCAAGGGGCGCTTGATCGCCTACCAGCCCGTCTGCCTGGTAACGCACCCGGCGCTCTTCAAGAGCCTCAAGATTGGGCAGACCGCCACGGGTTTTCATGCAACGGTTCAGCGTCATGCTGAGCGAACCCTGAGAGCAGCCCCAGGGCCCGGCGGCCACCACGCCTACCCCGGCAAAGCGCTCGGGCCAGGCAACCGCCAGCTGTGTCGCCATGTAACCACCCGAGGATACGCCAACCACGCTCGTCTGCCCGTTCAACGCGCCAAGGGCAGGCAGTGGCTCGTCAGCACTCACCGCAAGCGGCGCGCCAGCCAGCAACACATACGCTGCGTAGCGGGCCGCCGCCTTGGGCATGATTTACTCTACACCCAGCAGTTCAACGCGGAAGGTGAGCATTTCGTTAGGGCCAATCGGGCCTTGGCCGTGTTCACCGTAGGCAAGCTCGGCCGGGATGTACAGCATCCAGCTGTCGCCAACGCTCATCAGCTGAAGAGCTTCCTGCCAACCATCGATGACCTGATTGACCTGGAAGCTGACCGGCTCGCCACGCTCAAAGGAGCTATCGAAGACGGTGCCGTCGAGCAGCATGCCTTCGTAGTTCACTTCAACGGTGTCTTCCGGCCCCGGGGTTTCGCCATCGCCAGACTCCAGCACTTCGTACTGAAGGCCAGACTCGGTGACTTCGATACCGTCACGCTCGGCGTTTTCCGCCAGGAAATCATCGCCTTCCTGCTGGTTCATCTCGGCGATTTCGGCGGCTTCCTCTTCGCGCGCCTGCATGGAGCGCTCCTGGAAAGCCATGATGGACTCAACCATGTCTTCTTCGCTAAGCGCCAGTTCGTTGTCCTCGAACACGTCACGCATGCCGTCATTGAACGCATCGAGATCCAGTTCTTCGAGGTCGGCTTTCATGCTTCCACCCAGGGTAACACCGAGGCTGTAGGCAAGACGCTGCTCGTCAGTGTCCGGCGCGGCAGCAACAAAAGGCGCTACCAGCAGGAGGCTGGTCAAGGCCGTTGAAGTGAGCAGTGTTTTCATAGCAAGAATAACCTTATTCGGCGGCGTCATACGCCATATGTGAGATATCTCAAAGACTACCACCCGCCGCCTGTTAGTGCATACCAGGCAGCGGATGTAGATACGACCTCCGTTTCGCCGGGAGGTTTAGCCACGTTGTGTGACGCGCTCTTCATGCAGCCTTAGCGGAAAGCCACATCGCGCAGGAACAAGGCGATCTGCGGGAACATGATCAGAAGCGCGGCGGTCAGAATCAGCATGAAAATGAACGGCGGCGTACCCCTGATGACTTCCCAGTAGGGACGCTTGAAGATTGCGATGGCGGTAAAGATATCGCAGCCAAAGGGTGGCGTCGCCGAGCCTATGGCCACCTGCAGGGTAATCAGGATACCCACCAGTACCGGGTCAAGCCCGGTTGCCGCAATGGCCGGGGCAAAGATCGGGGTCAGCACCAGAATGACGACGATAGGGTCGACGAACATGCAGGCAATGAAGAAAGAGACGCAGATCGCGATCAGAACGCCGGTAGGCCCTGCGTCATTCACCCCGACGGACTCCAGGATGGCCTGCGGAATCTGGGCAAACGAGATGATCCACGAAAAGCTGTTGCCTACCGCCACTAAAATGAACACCACCGCGGTGATCAGGCCGGTCGATTTGGCGATGGCGTAGATATCGCGCATCTTGAGCGAGCGGAACACCACGAACTCGAGCAGCACAGCGTACAGCACGCAGGCGGCAGCGGCTTCGGTGGGGCTGAAGATGCCGCCGTAGATGCCGCCCACGATGATCACCGGAAAACCCAGCGGCCAGAGCGCTCTCTGTACCGCCGTGCCGCGCTCTTTCCAGCTGGCCCGCGCCTCGGTAGGTACGTCCTTCACGATCGCATAGACGATGCAGTAGGCCGAAAACATCAGCAGGATCAAAAGGCCCGGCCCGATGCCGGCGATGAACAGCTCGCCGATCGAGGTGCCGGAGATGACCCCGTAGATGATCATGCCGATACTCGGCGGAATCAGAAACGCGATGTCGCTTGCGTTGATGATCAGCGCCAGGGTGAACGAGTCGGAGTAGCCCGCCTTGAGCATCTTCGGGCGCAGTGGCGAACCCACCGCTACCACGGTCGCCTGAGTAGAGCCGGAGACGGCCCCGAACAGCGTACATGACGCCGCCGTACTCACCGCAAGCCCGCCCTTGATATGGCCGATAAAGGCCATGACCATATCGATCAAGCGGTTGGCCGACTGGCCGCGGGTCATGATATCCGCCGCCAGAATGAACATGGGCACGGCGATCAGCGACGCCGGCCGGATGCCCGCCATCATCTGCTGGATCAGCGTATCCATCTGGCCGAAGCCGTTGAACATCATGTAAAAGCCGATGACCGCCGCGGCAATCAGCGGCACCATCATTGGAAAGCCCAGCAGCAGCAGGGCGATCATGGTCACTACCATTATCGTCGTCATGCGTATTCCCCTCGTGTGCAGTGCCCTGCGTCAAATGTCGGTTTCGACATCTTTATAACCATCCACCACGCCGGTCGAGAGATACACCTCCCGGCTGGTGAGGTTCTTGATGGCGGTCAGCAGGTATTGAATACCCGTGATCAGAAAGCCCATCGGCACCCACAGATAAATCATCCAGACCGGCAGGCTAAGCGCCGGCAATACGCGCCCCTTGCTGTAAAGGTCCTGGATATAGACGATCGAGTAATAGAGTAGAAAGAACATGATCAGCGAGGTGAACAGCGAGATGCCGATCATCAACGCCTTGCGCCCGCCGGCCGGCAGCGCATCGTAGATGGCCGACATGCGAATATGTCGGCCGTGACGCGCCGCATAGCCGATACCGGCAAAGGTGACCATGATGATCAGGATACGGTTCAGCTCACCTGAGAACATGATGCTGTTGCCAAACACAAACCGGGCGATAACGTTGGTGACCGTATTCAGCGCCATTAGCAAAACCCCTAGCGCCAGTATCACTGACTCGATTTTGCTAATTGCAGTGTCGATCACGCCCAACACACCGGGTAACCCTGAGTGGTAATTCTTCTCGGATTCTTCATCGGTCATGGCCGAACTCCCTTTTTCGGCATGACTATGGCGCATGGCACGCCAATAGCACGCTGGATAATTGACTCACGAAGAGATGATTAAAGTGCGTTGACGCACTCTAAGCGTAACGGGTGACTGGGCTTTGCGCCTTAGCGTTGGGCAAATAATTGCCAACGCACCGCTTGCCCTAAATGCCCTTTGCAGGCGCCGTGGCGCGGCAATCCAGGCAATAAAAAAGGGGCAGCGTTGACTGCCCCCCTTTTCAAGTCCTCTGTCTGGCTTGAACAGCCAACCAGCGGTTACTCGTTGGTAACGGCTTCCAGATCGGCCTTGAACTGCTCAAGCAGCTCGGCACCGCGCTCGCCGGTCATTTCAAGGAAGGCCTCTTCCACCTGCGGGGCGCGATCACGGAACGCCTGAATCTGCTCTTCATCCAGACGCGTCACGGTGACCTCGTCAGACGCTGCCTGAATTTTTTCCAGTGATTCTTCGGCCAGGCCCTGGATATGATCCATAGTGTGGTCATAAGCGGCTTCGGATGCGTCACGCACCAGCTCTTTATCTTCGTCGGAGAGCCCTTCGAAGAAGTCCTGGTTAGCCATCATGGCGGTCGTGAACCAGCCGTGGCCGGTGAAGGTCAGGTGCGGCGATACTTCGTACAGCCCGCCGGACTCGATCCAGAAGATCGGGTTTTCCTGGCCATCCAGAATGCCGGTCTGCAGACCGCCATACACTTCGCCCCAGGGCAGCGGCGTGGGCGTGGCGCCAAAGGCGTCGTAGGTTTCGGAAAGCAGCGGGTTGGTCATGGTGCGGATTTTCTTGTTGCTCATATCCTCCGGCGAGCTGATCGGCTCGTCGGTGGTGATGACCATTTCACCTTCAGGATACATTTTCAGAAGCTCAAGGCCCTGCTCGGCGTAAAGCTCCGGGAACGTCTCGTTGATCGCTTCGCTTTCGTTGAAGAACGTCAGTACGGTCTCTTCATCGGTGGGCAGCAGATAGGGAATGAAGAAGATCTGGGCTTCGGGAATCAAGGCACCGGTAAAGCCGGGCGACTGGTTCACGAACTGCAGGATACCGTTCTGGGTCTGCTCCATGATGTCATCGGACTCGCCCAGCTCGCCGAAACGATAGACCTGGACGGTGTGATCGGAGTTGTCTTCGATGTACTCCTTGAACGCGAGGGCGAACACATCCTGTACGTCGCCTTCGTACTCTTCGTGCGCGTAACGCCAGTTATCTGCCTGTGCAGCGGCGGTCATGCCAAACAGCAGTGCACCTACGCTTGCCGTCGTTACTAACTTGCTTGCCTTCATGCGATGTTCCCCTTGCAGTGGTAAGCGCGCTATACGCGTGCGCAGAAATCTGCTCTTATTTTTTTACATTCGCTGACACGCAAAAACGTTATCCATTGCTGCGGGTCAGCGGACGTATAACGAATGATTATTCAAAAGCAGCTCATTTTCAGGCTAGCGCGGCACTTCGAAGCGGTCAAGCCGGGTTGCCAGAACCTGAAAGGCTTGTGAAACGCTTTCGCGCGCGCCTGACGTATCAACGCACTCCTTGTCAAGTTGAGCCAAATACAGGCTATCTTGCAGCCATTTTGCAACATCCTGCGAACGTGGCGCAGCGTTTTTCAACCGGCCTTCAAACGCCACAACTTCCAGCGCCCAGCTCTGCCAGCGTTGAAGATTTTCACGTTCGGCCTGCAGCTCAGCCTTCTGTATCGTCTTGCGCAGCGCGGCAATCGAGTCGCTGTTCAGCGCTTCGGGCTTGAGACTGCGCCGCAAGTGGCGCAACACCTGGGTCACTTCCCGCTGCCACGCTTCCCGTGATTGGCGCTGTTCGGCCAGCGCATCCGGCAGCGCCTCAAGGCCGTGCACATAAAGCCAGCCGTGCAGCAGAAGCTCGCATACATCGACCCCGCCAGCATCCTGTAGTGCCAGGCAGGCCCGTTCGACCTCGGGGTCTGCGTAAAACGCTAGCGCAAAATCCCATAACGGCATCTGCTCCAGGCGGCGCAATCGGTTAGAATCGAGCATTGGTTTACCCACTTCTTTTGGGAGAGAGCATGATCGCACTGCGCCAAGTCGCCCTGCAACGCGGCACGCAAACGCTACTCGAGAACGCCGACCTGACCCTGCACGACGGTATCAAGGCGGGCATCATCGGGGCAAACGGCGCTGGTAAATCGAGCCTTTTCAAGCTGCTGTTGAGTGAGCTGGGCCCGGACCAGGGCGATGTGGAAATGAGCGGCGGCCAGCGTATCGCGCACATGGCCCAGGAAGTGGAAGCCCTTGACCGGCCGATCATCGAGTACGTGCTGGACGGCGACAAGGCGCTGCGCCAGGCCGAAGCCGAGCTGGCGGCGGCCCAGAAGGCGGGTGAAGCCCACCGCGAAGCGGAGCTGCACGGCTTGATCGAAACCCTGGACGGCTACCGCGCCGAGTCCCGCGCCGCCCAGCTGCTGGTCGGGCTTGGCTTTGTGCAGGCTGACCTTGCCCGCCCGCTGTCGGACTTCTCCGGTGGCTGGCGGATGCGCGTGAATCTGGCGCGCACGCTGTTCATGCCCTCTGACCTGCTGCTGCTCGATGAGCCGACCAACCACCTGGATCTGGACGCTCTGCTGTGGCTCGAGCAGTGGCTGACCCGCTACCCCGGCACCCTGCTGCTGATCTCCCACGACCGGGATTTTCTGGATGCCGTGTGCGATCACATTGTGCACATGCACCACCAGACCCTGGAGCTTTACCGGGGCAACTACTCGCGCTTTGAGCGCACCCGCGCTGAAAAACTCGCCCTGCAGCAGGCCGAAGCCGCCAAGCAGCAGGCACGGCGCGAAGAGATCGAGCGCTTTATCGCCCGCTTCAAGGCCAAGGCTACCAAGGCCCGTCAGGCCCAGAGCCGGGTAAAGATGCTGGAGCGCATGGAGGATATCGCCATGGCCCACGTCGATTCGCCGTTTCACTTCACCCTGCCCGCCGCCGACAAGACCTCTCACCCGCTGCTGGTGCTTGATCAGGCCCAGCTCGGCTATCGAAGCGAGGAGCGCGACAACGTCCAGCTGGACAAGGTCAACATCACGCTCCTGCCGGGCAGCCGTATTGGCCTTCTAGGCCCCAACGGGGCGGGTAAATCGACCCTGATCAAGTCGCTTACCGGCGAGCTTGAGCTGCTGACCGGCAAGCGCGTGCCCGGCGAGCACCTGGCGATTGGCTACTTTGCCCAGCACCAGCTGGAAGGCCTGGACGTCACCTCGACGCCGTTCATGCACGTGCAGCGTCTGTCACCCAAGGCAAGCGAGCAGGAGATCCGCAATTTCCTGGGCGGCTTTGGCTTCAAGGGCGACGACGCCTTTGGCGAAGTGGCGACCTTCTCCGGCGGTGAAAAGGCGCGCTTGGCGCTCTCGCTGGTGGCCTGGCAAAAACCCAACCTGTTGCTGCTCGATGAGCCGACCAACCACCTGGACCTTGAGATGCGCGAAGCGCTGACCGAAGCCCTGGCGGGGTTTGAAGGCACCGTGATTCTGGTCTCCCACGACCGCCACCTGCTGCGTGCCACGGTCGACGAGTTCTGGCGCGTGGCGGATCACCGGGTGGAGCCGTTCGATGGCGACCTTGAGGATTACCGTGCCTGGCTGAAAGCGCGCCTTGAAGAGAGCCGCCGGGATTCGCGCAGCGAAAAGGCCGAGCGTCAGAGCCAGCAGCCAAGCGGCGACAGCCGCGAAGCGCGCAAGGCTGCCCGCAAGGCCGCCGCCGAGCTGCGCGAGAAGCTGCGCCCGCTGAAAAAGGAGCGCGATCAGGCCGAGAAAAGCATGGAAAAAGCTCAGGCAGCCCTGGAAGAGGTGGAAGCCGTACTGGCTGACCCGGCGCTATATACCGACAGTGCCCGCAAGGCCGAACTGACCGATGCGCTGGCCCAGCAGGCTACCATCAAGGCGCGTCTGGACAGCGCCGAGCAGCAGTGGCTGGCCGCCGAAGAAGCGCTGGAAGCCATGGAAGCGGAGCTTCTGGCCAGCGAAAGCGCAGAGGCCTGACGGCGCCCGGCTTCAGCTTTCCAGCAGAAAGGTAACCGGGCCGTCGTTGACCAGCGCGACCTGCATATCAGCACCGAACTGGCCCGTCGCCACGTTCGGCCAGGCCGAACGGGCCTGGGTAACCAGCGCATTGAACAGCCGCTCGCCTTCGGCGGGCGGGGCGGCACTGGAAAAGCCCGGCCGCAGGCCCTTGTGAGTCTCGGCGGCCAGAGTGAACTGGGACACCAGCAGCAGGCCGCCGTCTATCTGTTGAAGGTTGAGGTTCATCTTGCCTTCGGCGTCGCTGAACACTCGGTAGTGCAAAAGCTTGTGCAGCATTTTCTCGACGGCGGCTTCACTATCCCCCTTCTCTACGCCGACCAGGGCCAAAAGCCCTTGGTCGATGGCGCCAATGGTTTGCCCCTCGACCGTTACGCTGGCCTTCTGGACTCGCTGTATCAGCACTTTCACTGCGCGTCTCCTCGTGCCTGGTTCAGGCGCCTACCACCAGGCGTGAAAATGGTGAACCGGCCCGCGCCCCTTGCCCACGCTCAGCCGGCCGCTTGCCTCGAGCGCTTCGTGCAGCCAGCGCTTGGCTTCCGTAATGGCGGCAACGACCTCAGCGCCGGATGCCCCAACCGGCAGCCTGGCAAGGCAGGCGGTCATCGCCGATGACAGCGCACAGCCGGTGCCGTGCAGGTTGTCGGTCTGGATGCGCGAGGCGGGCAGCCATTCATGGCTGTCAGGTGTGGCCAGCAGGTCCGGGCAGGTTTCGCCGCGCAGGTGGCCACCCTTGAGCACCACATAGGGCGCGCCCAGGCGGGTCAGGCCCGGCAGCATGGCCTCCATAGCGTCCAGGCTCTCGGGCGAGCCGGTATCCAGCAGCACCGCCGCCTCCGGCAGGTTGGGTGTAATCATATCGGCCAGCGGCACCAGGATATCGCGCACGGCTCGGATGCCTGCATCATCCACCAGAATATCGCCGCTCTTGGCGACCATCACCGGGTCGAGCACGATCCAGCGCGGGCGATGCTTTTCCAGCACCTCCTTGATCACCTCGGCAACGTCGCGGCTCGCCACCATGCCGATCTTGACCGCATCGAGTTCAACGTCATCCATCAGCGTTTCAAGCTGCGCGCGAATGAAGTCCGCAGGAATCGGATAAACGCCGCGCACGCCCTGGGTGTTCTGGGCTGTCAGCGCGGTGATCACGCTGGTGCCATAAGCCCCCAGCGCCGAGAACGTCTTGAGATCGGCCTGAATACCGGCCCCGCCGGAGGGGTCGGAGCCGGCAATGGTCAGTACATTGACGCTTGATGCCATGACGCCTCCTAGATGACCGACGGCAGCCAGGTGGCAAGACCCGGGAACAGCGCCAGCGCCAGCAACATCGCCAGCTGCATGAGAATGAACGGAACGACGCCACGGTAGATGGCCGAGGTAGGCACGTTCTGCGGCGTGACGCCGCGCAGATAGAAGAGCGCAAACCCGAACGGCGGCGTCAAAAACGAGGTTTGCAGGTTGACGGCGATCATGATGCCGAGCCAGATGGGGTCAAGCCCCATGGCAAGCAGCACCGGGCCGACAATCGGCACCACCACAAAGGTGATCTCGATAAAGTCGAGAATGAAGCCAAGCAGGAAGATCACCAGCATGACGACAAGCGTGGCTCCGACAACGCCGCCCGGCATTCCCTCGAACAGGTGGGTGACCAGCTCTTCACCGCCAAACGCCCGGAATACCAGCGAAAACAGCGCCGCACCAATCAGGATCAAAAATACCATGCTGGTGACCTGAGCGGTGGAGCGCACGACATCGCGCAGCATGGTGAAGCTTAGCCGCCGATTGGCCGCCGCCAGCAGCAGCGCGCCGAACGCTCCCACTGCCGAGGCCTCAGTGGGCGTGGCAAAGCCGCCCAGAATCGAGCCCAGCACGGCCACGATCAGCAGGACCGGCGGCAAGAGCCCCTTCAACAGCAGCGGCCAGACGCTGCCGGTATGGCCCAACTCCTGCATCAGCGCGTCACGGTCCGCCGCCGGGGCCGCGCTGGGTTTCAGCCACGCCACCATGAGCAGATAGATGATATAGGCCACCACCAGCAGCAGGCCGGGTATCAGCGCGCCGATAAACAGATCCCCCACGGAGAGCGTCTTGGGACTCCATGAGCCCATGGCAAGCTGGGCCTGCTGGTAGGCGTTGTTAAGCACGTCCCCCAGCAGCACCAGGGCGATGGAGGGCGGAATGATCTGGCCAAGTGTCCCCGTGGCGCAGATGGTGCCGGTCGCAAGCGCTGGCGAGTAGCCACGCTTGAGCATGGTGGGCAGGGAAAGCAGGCCCATGGTCACTACCGTGGCCCCCACGATGCCGGTCGACGCCGCCAGCAGCATGCCTACCAGCACCACGGCAATGCCCAGGCCGCCGCGCAGGGCGCCAAACGCCATGGTCATTGCATCCAGCAGGGTTTCCGCTACCCGCGACTTCTCGAGCAGGACCCCCATCAGCACGAACAGGGGCACCGCCAGCAGGGTGTTGTTGGTCATGATGCCGTAGATGCGGTTGGGCATGGAGCTCATCCAGCGCGCCTCGAAGTGCACCGGAACGCCCAGCGACTGCAGCAGAAAACCTAGTCCGGCAAAAGCCAGCGCCGTCCCGGCCAGCGAAAGCGCTACCGGATAGCCCAGCATCAAGACACCGCATACCGTGGCAAACAGTACCAGCGGCATACCTTCCATTAGAATCGCCAGCACTAGATGATCTCCTCGTGTACAGGGGCACAACCGGATAACTTGCCCCGGATAATCAGCACCTGACGGATCATCTGGGCTACCGCCTGGATCAGCAGCAGAGCGACCATCGCCAGTATCAGGGACTTGAGCAGGTAAACCGCCGGAATGCCGCCATCCCCCGAGCGCTCCATGATCGCCCAACTGGTCATTACATAATGAAAGCTTGAGATGGCAATGAAGGAGACCACGGGGATCAGCAGAAACAGCGTGCCCAGCAGGTCGATCCAGGCACGGCCTTTATCCGACATCTTGCGGTAGAAGATATCGACTCGCACATGCCCATCGTGACGCAGCGTCCATCCGGCGCCCAGCATGAACACGGCGGCGTGCATGTACATCACGGATTCCTGCATCACGATGCTGTTGATACCGAAGGCATAGCGCAGCACGACGATGGCAAACTGGACGACCATCATGATGACCACCAGCCAGGCAATGGCCCGGCCCACTCCCTCGGTCACGCAGTCGAGCCAGCGGAGCAAGCGCGGCTCATGGGCATTGGCGAGCATGTTAAATGTCCTGGAGAAAGAAAACGGCCCAGAATCATCGCTGATTCTGGGCCGAACGTCATCCCCCAAGCCCGCTTGTGCGACCTTTTATTGCCGCTAAGCGACTCAGGAAGCCGAAGGCGTTGCCTTTTCAATGGCTAACAGGCAGGCCGCCGGCAGCGGTAAATCCACCGCGATCGGTAGATGGTCGGAAAACAGATGGTCCATCACCCGAACCTCGGCGGCTTCAAGGGTCTGCGAGAGCAGAATATGATCGAGCGCACGCCGCGGCTGCCAGGACGGATAGCTGAGCAGCGGCTTGACCGGGTGCAGCGGCAGTGAGGTGCTGAAACGCTCATGAGCATGCAACTGATCCGGGGTACAGTTGAGATCCCCCATCACTACCACGTGGCGCAGCGGCTCGATGATATCGCTTAAATAGTTGAGCTGACGTACCCGGCCCCGGTGGCTAAGCGCCAGATGCGCTACAAAGACATGCAGCGCGTCCGGGCCATTGCCAAAGCGTACGTGAATGGCCCCGCGCCCCGGCAGCGTGCCGGGCAGGCGGTGCTCTTCGATCTTGGTGGGCACCAGGCGTGAAAGCAGCCCGTTGCTGTGCTGGGCAACATGGCCCAGGTTGCGGTTCAACTGCTTGAAGTAGTGGGGGAACCCGGCCTTGGCCGCGAGGTACTCAACCTGATTGATGCGCCCGGTGCGAAAGCTGCCACCGTCGGCCTCCTGAAGCCCCACCACGTCAAACTGACCCAGCACGTCACCCATGATGTCCAGGCGCTTGACCCGCTGTGGATGAGGCAAGAAGTGCTGCCAGCTACGGGTCACGTAGTGGTGATAAGCAGATGTCTGTATACCTACCTGCAAGTTGAACGTCAGCAGGCGAAGATGCCCCCGTTCGCGCAGAGGCAATGGCCCGGATCCCTGGTTCATCGCTGTCGTATCGACCATCTGCTTGTCACCTGATTCCTTGGTTGCTTACCCTTCCTGGGCACGTTCCTCGCGTACACGTTCAATCAGTGCTTCCGCTACTTGAGGCATGTTTTCAAGGCTGCCGGCGGTGCTGGGCGTAATCACGAAGCGACCATCGACCACCAGTGCCGGTACGCCCATCAGGCGCATTTCGCGCATGCGGCTGTTGGCCTTGTTGACTTCACTGCGCACGGTGAAAGAGGTCAGGGCCTTTTTCGCTTCCTCTTCACTCACGCCATAGTTGGCAAAGAATTCGGCGATCTCGTCGGCATCGACCAGTTTACGGCCGTCCTGATGGATCGCGTCAAAGAAATCGGCGTGCAGGTCTTCTTCGATACCCAGCGACTCTGCGGCATAGAAGGCAGCGGCGTGAGTGTTCCAGTTGCCGCCCATGGTGGCCGGCATGTGCACAACGCTTACGTCATCTTCAAGGGTTTCGTACCACTCGCTGACCGGGGTTTGCAGGCGGTAGCAGTGCGGGCAGCCGAACCAGAACACCTCGGTCACTTCGATCTGATCATCATCCACCTGGGTCGCGACCGGCGCCTCAAGCAGCGTGTAGTCCTGGCCTTCGACCAATTCCTGAGCACTGACGGCAGCAGACAGGCCCAGACCGGCCATCGCAACCATTAACGTTTTGAACATAGCGACAATTCTCCAAGGGGTAAGCGCAAGCTGAGACTGTTGATAACGCTATCAGGTTCCCTCACGTTAGGAAACAGAGCGATGCGGCGCGGCGCGCCTTTCTAACGCAAACTTAGTGTAATCCGAATAGGTATTCGGCCACGGCTTGGCGGTCTTCGGCACTGAGCTTGGCAGCGATAGTGTTCATGCTGCCACTCGGGTCGTTGGTGCGCTCGCCGGAGGCAAAAGCACGCAGCGCCGCGGCGGTGTAAGCCGGATACTGCCCGGAAAGCGCCGGGTAAACGGCGCTGTCGATACCGGCGCCAGTGGGGGTATGACAGGCACTGCACGCAGGAATGCCAAGCTCGGCGTCACCCGCCCGGTAGAGCGCTTCACCGCGGGCAATCAGGGCTGCGTCATCAAGACTGACCTGTCCCAGGTTAGCCTCTTGGCCGGCGTAGTAGGCGGCCACATCCAGGGTATCCTGGTCGGAAAAGCCATCGACCATGCCCATCATCTGCGGCACTACGCGCTCGCCGTCACGAATATCCCTGATCTGCTTGGCAAGATAGGAGGCCTGCTGGCCGGCCAGATGAGGAAAGGCACTGACCGGGCTGATACCGGCCTGGCCGTGACAGGCCGCACAGGTCTGCGCACGCTGCTCGCCGGCGGCGGCGTCCAAAAGCAGCTGATCATCCGCCTGGGCGTAGGCCACGCTCCACGCCATCAACATGGCCATCAGGCCTGGCAGCACTACTCTCATGGCAACTCGCTTGCAGTTAAGGGTGAATGACGTTAAGCAGCGCCCCTCGCGCGGCGGTGTTACACTAGCGCCCCAGATCACGGGTAGTAGCGCTCTCAACGCACCGTTTGACCCGACTGACGGGGTAATTCGTCGCAGCGCGGCGTGCCATGTCATTATACGCGTGGTTAACGCAGACTGTTCTATAGGTTCGATTCAGGATTCTTTCCATGTCCACCCTCCAAGATAGCCCCGTCCCTCGGCTCAACTATCCTACCGCCAGCTTTATCATCAGCGCGCCCACGCTTGCCACCTGCCCGGATGACACCGGCGCTGAAGTGGCGTTTGCCGGGCGTTCGAATGCGGGCAAATCCAGCGCCATCAATGCGCTGACCCAGCAAAAGGCGCTGGCCCGCACCTCGCGCACGCCTGGCCGCACCCAGTTGATCAACTTCTTCAGCGTGATGAACGACGACGCACGCCGCCTGGTCGATCTGCCCGGCTACGGCTACGCCAAGGTGCCCGAAGCGGTCAAGCTGGAGTGGCAGCAGCATCTTTCGGACTACCTGCGCGGCCGTTTCAGCCTGCGCGGTCTGGTGCTGCTGATGGACGTTCGCCATCCGCTTACCGAATTCGACCAGATGATGCTCAGCTATGCCGACACGCGCAACATGCCGGTGCATATCCTGCTGACCAAGTCCGACAAGCTCAAGAAGGGCCCGGCGAGCGCGGCGTTGCAAAAGGTGCGCTCACGGCTGAAAGAGTGGGAAGACCTGGTGTCGGTCCAGCTGTTCTCATCGCTCAAGCGCGACGGCGTCGACACGCTTTCACACAAGCTTGACCAGTGGCTGCACACGCCTGAGTCCGAGTAAGAAAATTAGCCGTTCAGCCGCTCAAGCACGCCCGGCAGTTCCTTGATATGCGCAATACGGTGCACCCGGGGCGGCAGCGCCTGTTCGCTATCGTTTGAGATCCACACGGCTAGCATGCCCAGCTCCTGGGCCGGCAGTATGTCTTCCGCCCAGGAATCACCCACGTGCATGGCGCACTCCGGTGCCACGTCCATTTTGGCCAAGGCGGTCAAAAAAGGCGTGTGGTCCGGCTTGGGAGCCAACAGCTCGCCGGCGGCAATGGCCACCGGAAAATAGGCCGCCAGAGGCTGGCGCTTCAAATGGATATTGCCGTTGGTAATGGCCGCCAGCTGGTAACGCTCCCCCAGAGCCGCGAGCAGCCCCGCCGCTTCCGGATGAGGCGTTACCTGCACGCGCAGGCGATGAAACTCGTTCATGGCCGCCGCCGCCCACAGGATGGCCGCACTGCGCGGCAGGCCTTCGGCTTCCAGCTGGGCTTCCAGGGCACGCAGACGCAGCCAGGTGAAGTCGCCGCGCCGCTCGGGCACGTCCTTGGCAAACTGCTGGCGGCGCGCCAGGTAGTCCTGCAATCCCGCTTCATACCCCAGCGCCAGCGGCGCCTCCTGACGGGTGGCGCGCCACATGCCAAGCGCTTCAAGCAGCCACGCGTAGTGGCCCTCTTCCGTGCGCAGCATGACACCGTGGTTGTCCCACAGTGTATCGTCGAGATCAAAGGTGATGGCTTGCAGTGCAGTCATGATTTGCTCCGGGGGCCGCGTTTGGCGCGAGGGTGGGCGGCATCGTAGCTGGTGGCCAGGTGCTGCCAGTCCAGCCGTGTGTATACCTGGGTGGTCGAAAGATTGGCGTGGCCTAAAAGCTCCTGCACCGCGCGCAGATCCTGGCTGGATTCGAGCAGGTGGCTGGCGAAGGAGTGGCGCAGCCGGTGCGGGTGCAGATGCTCCGGCAGCCCGCGGGTGATCGAGAGCTGCGCCAGGCGCTTCTGAATCGCCCGGTGGCCAAGGCGCGCGCCCTGCTGGCCGACAAACAGCGCAATTTCCCCCTCTTTCGCCATGCCGGCCCGGCAGGTCAGCCACTCGGCCAGCGCCTGCTGGGCGCGGCGGCCCACCGGTACCTGGCGCGGCTTGCTGCCCTTGCCGATGACCCGCACGCGGCTTGTCTGCAGGTCGTGAAGATCAAGCGCGGCAAGCTCCGCCAGGCGCAGCCCGCTGGAGTAGAAAAGCTCCAGCATGGCCTGGTCGCGCACCGCCAGCGGCGAGCCGTCGTGGGGGCTGTCCAGAAAGCGTGCCAGGGCATCGACATCCACCGGGCGCGGCAGGTGGCTGGGCTGCTTGGGCGTGCGCAGAAGCCCGACCGGGTTATCCGCCAGAATGTTCTGCCTTACGAGATAGTCGGCAAAGCGGGAAAGCGCGGCCCGGCGGCGGGCCAGGCTGCGCGCGCCCAGCCCGCGGCTGCGCTCGGTACCCAGGAAGGTGCGCAACAGCGCCGTATCCAGCGCCGCCGGGTCGCCTACCTCGCGCTGTTCGGCGAACCGGCACAGGGCGCTCAGGTCCTGCCGGTACGCCGCCACGGTAGCTGGGCTTGCATGACGGGCGAGCGCGTCGAGATAGCCTGCCACCGAAGCCGTCAGCGCCGATTCAGCCATGCGCTTCCAGACGAATCAACAGCCGCGCCACGATATCGCCCAGGTACTCGGTAAACAGCGTATCCATGCTGGCACGATAGCTTTCCGGGTTGGGGCTGGCAAGCAGCAGATAGCCCAGCGACTCTCCAGCCGAAAGCCGCGAAATGGCGCAGGAGCCCGCCTTGCGCGGAGGCTTGGTGTGCGGCAGCAGGCATTTCCAGTCGCTGACGCTCAGCTTGGCACAGCGGCTGGTCTTGCCGTCCAGCAGGGCAGCCAGCCGGGCGCTGGCGTGCTGGTCGAGCACATGGCGCGGCGGCTGGGGCAGCGCCGGCTCGCTGTCGCTGAGCGTGGCCGGGCACCACAGCGCCATGGCCGGGGTATCAAAGCGCTCGTTCAACTGCGTGGCCAGTGCCTGGGCCAGCGCGTCCCGGGTATCGGCCTCGACCAGCGCCAGCAGGGTTTCACGCAGGCGCCGGTACTGGGCTTCGTTGTGGCGCGCGGTTTCCAGCAGATGCTCAAGGCGGTCTTCGGCGGTTTCCGCCCGCTGACGCAGGTCCAGCACCAGCCTTTCCAGCAGCGAGACGGCGCCGTCGATATGCGGGTGGGGAACCTTTAGCTGCTGCAGCAGCCCTTCGCGGCCTACAAAAAAATCGGGATGACGGGCAAGCCAAAATGCTACCTGGTCTGGATCGAGCGTCTTGCGCGGTTCAGGGGCTTGAGACATCACCGTACTCCTTGAATCAGTTGAGCGCGACGCGACCGTCATAGACGCGCGTGGCGGGGCCGACCATGACCAGCGACGCTTCGGGGTCGGGCCATTCGATGGTCAGCTCGCCGCCGGGTAGTTGGACGCTGACCGGGCTTTTCAAAAGCCCTTGGCGGATGCCGCTGGCCACGGCGGCGCAGGCGCCGGTGCCGCAGGCAAGCGTTTCGCCGCTGCCGCGCTCGAACACCCGCAGGCGAATCCGGTTGGGCGAGAGCACCTGCATGAAGCCCACGTTGACCCGCTTGGGAAACCGCGGATGCGCTTCCACCAGCGGGCCCAGGCGCTCGACAGGAGCCTGCTCGACGCTCTCAACCTGCATTACCGCGTGCGGGTTGCCCATGGAGACCACGCCCACTTCAAGCATTTCACCGTCCACTTCAAGCGCGTGCAGCGGCTGGTCGCCCTCGGCGTCAAAGGGCAGTGCCGCCGGGCTGAAGCGCGGCCGCCCCATGTCCACGCGCACCAGACCGTCGTGCTGTACGTGCAGCACCAGCGGGCCGCCGGCAGTTTCCACGTGAATCTCGTGCTTGTGGGTCAGGCGCTGGTCGCGGACAAAGCGCGCAAAACAGCGCGCCCCGTTACCGCAGTTCTCCACTTCGCTGCCGTCGGCGTTGTAGATACGGTAGCGAAAGTCCATTTCCGGCTCGCGGGGCGGCTCGACGATCAACAGCTGGTCAAAGCCGATGCCGAAGCGGCGGTCGGCCAGCTGGCGAATCTGCTCTTCGCGCAGCCGGGCGCGCTGGGTAACCAGGTCCACGACCATGAAGTCGTTGCCGAGACCGTGCATCTTGGTGAAATGCAAAAGCATCAGCGTGCTCCTTCGGGCAGCAGCGCTTCACCGGCCCACAGGCTCTGCACGGTTTCCCGGGCGCGCACCACGTGGCAGGTGTCGCCATCCACCATCAGCTCGGCGGGGCGTGGGCGGCTGTTGTAGTTCGAGGCCATCACGAACCCGTAAGCCCCCGCCGAACGTACCGCCAGAAGATCTCCCTCGGCAATCGCCAGCTCACGCTCCTTGCCCAGAAAGTCGCCGGTTTCACACACCGGTCCAACCACGTCGTACGTGGCGCTCGAACGCGCGCTGCGCGTATCCACCGGCACGATGGCCTGCCACGCCTGGTACAGCGCCGGGCGGATCAGGTCGTTCATGGCCGCATCGACAATCGCGAAGTTCTTGGTTTCGCCGGGCTTGAGGAACTCGACCCGGGTCAGCATCACGCCCGCATTGGCGGCAATCGAGCGGCCGGGCTCGAACAGCAGCGTCAGCTTCTCGCCACCTTCCCAGCGCGACAGGCGCGTCAAGAGCTTGCTGGCGTAATCGAAGGGCTGCGGGGGTGTTTCATCGCGGTAGGTAACCCCCAAACCGCCGCCCAGATCCAGATGGTCGATCTCGATACCGCGTTCGCGCAGACGCTCCATCAGCACCAGCAGGCGCTCCAGGGCATCCAGAAACGGCGCGCTTTCTGTCAGCTGCGAGCCGATATGGCAATCCATCCCGGTCACGCGCAGGTTGGGAAGGCTGGCGGCAAGGGCGTAGACATCCAGCGCATCATCCACGGCGATGCCGAACTTGTTGTCCTTGAGCCCGGTGGAGATATACGGATGGGTGCCCGCGTCGACATCCGGATTCACGCGCAGCGACACCGGGGCCACCTTGCCAAGCTCACCCGCCACCGCGTTCAGGCGCTCAAGCTCCGGGCGCGACTCCACGTTGAAGCACTTGATACCCACCTCAAGCGCGCGGGCCATCTCATGGGGCTGCTTGGCAACGCCTGAGAACACCACCTTGGCGGGGTCGCCGCCGGCGGCCAGCACGCGCTCGAGCTCACCCACCGAGACGATATCGAACCCGGCGCCCAGGCGGGCCAGCAGCCCCAGCACCGCCAGGTTCGAGTTGGCCTTTACCGCGTAACAAATCAGGTGCGGGTGGCTGCCCAGGGCTTCGGTATAGGCGCGAAAGTGGCGCTCGAACGTTGCCCGGGAGTAGACGTAACAAGGCGTGCCGTGCTCTTCGGCAATCTGCGAGAGCGGCACGTCTTCGGCGTAAAGCACGCCGTCGCGATAGTTGAAGTAATCCATGAACCTGTCTCCTGCAGCCGCTTACCCAGCCTGTTCGGTAGCGCCGTCTTGGGGCGCACTATCCTCGGGCATGTACAGCGGGCCCTTCTGGCCACAGCCGGCGATGAATAGCGCGATGAGCACGATAACTGCCAGCGCCTTCATGCGCGCACCTCAAGGGCACCCAGCGCCTCGCGTGCCCGCTGGGCGGCGGCACGCACCTGATCCGGCGCGGTACCGCCGATATGGTTACGCGCGGCCACCGAACCCTCGAGGGTCAAGACGTCAAACACGTCCTGCTCGATGATCGTCGAGAACTGCTGAAGCTCTTCCAGACTCATTTCCGACAGATCTTTCCTGGACTTGAGACCGTAGGCCACCGACTGGCCGACAATCTCGTGGGCATCGCGGAAGGCCACGCCTTTGCGAACCAGGTAGTCGGCCAGATCGGTCGCGGTCGAGAACCCGCGCCGCGCCGCTTCATACATGCTGTCCTTCTTCGGCTCGATGGCGGGCACCATGTCGGCAAAGGCTTTCAGGCAGTCGCGCACCGTATCCACGGCGTCGAACAGCGGCTCCTTGTCTTCCTGGTTATCCTTGTTGTAGGCCAGCGGCTGGGATTTCATCAGCGTCAGAAGGCCCATCAGATGACCATAGACCCGGCCGGTCTTGCCGCGCACCAGCTCCGGCACGTCGGGATTTTTCTTCTGCGGCATGATCGAGGAGCCGGTGCAGAAGCGGTCAGGCAGATCGATGAAGTCGAACTGGGCGCTGGTCCACAGCACAAGCTCTTCGCTCATGCGCGACAGGTGCATCATCAGGATGCTGGCGAAGCTGGTGAATTCGATCGCGAAGTCGCGATCCGACACCGCGTCCAGCGAGTTTTCCGCCGGGCGGTCAAAGCCCAGAAGCTCGGCGGTCACGTGGCGGTCGATCGGGTAAGTGGTGCCGGCAAGGGCCGCGGCGCCCAGCGGCAGCACGTTGACGCGCTTGCGACAGTCAAGCAAACGCTCGTGGTCGCGGGCGAGCATTTCCTGCCAGGCCAGCAGATGATGGCCAAAAGTCACCGGCTGGGCGGTCTGCAGGTGGGTAAAGCCCGGCATGATGGTGTCGGCTTCGCGGTCGGCAAGTTCGATCATGCCTTCACGCAGACGCTTTAACTCCACCTCGATGACGTCGATCTCGTCGCGCATGAACAGGCGAATGTCGGTGGCCACCTGATCATTACGCGAACGCCCGGTGTGAAGCTTCTTGCCAGTGATGCCGATCTTGTCGGTCAGGCGCGCCTCGATGTTCATGTGCACGTCTTCAAGAGGCACCGACCAGTTGAATTCGCCGCGCTCGATCTCGCCCTGAATCTCGGTCAGGCCATTGATGATGGCGTCACGCTCGTCGTCGGTAAGCACGCCCACGCGGGCAAGCATGGTGGCATGGGCAATCGAGCCCTGAATATCCTGACGCGCGAAGCGCTGGTCGAAGGTGACAGACGCGGTAAAACGCGCCACAAAGGCATCGGTGGGCTCGCTGAAGCGACCGCCCCAGGACTGATTCGTAGCTTGGCTCATCGGAGGCATATCCTGCTGACAAAAACAAAAGAGTCGTTGACGGAAAGTGTAACAGAGTCATTGCCCTGATTGCTTGAGTTCAAAGGGCACGGCGCTTTTCGCCCGATGGCGTTTAAACCGCCTGGCGCTTATCTTAAATAAAGCGGCTGATTTTTACTGTGTGGCCGGGTGCTTTATGATGAGACACATCATAGCTTGACGCGCCGCGTCAGCGGCAAAGGGAGAATAACGTGTCAACCATCACCAAACTGCGTATCGCCACGCGCAAGAGCCAGCTGGCCATGTGGCAGGCCGAACACGTTCGCGACCGCCTGATGGCCGCGCACGAAGGTCTGGAAGTCGAGCTGGTGGCGCTCTCCACCAAGGGCGACAAGATTCTTGATACCCCGCTTTCCAAGATTGGCGGCAAGGGTCTGTTCGTCAAGGAGTTGGAAGACGCCATGCTGGACGGCCGCGCGGACATCGCCGTGCACTCCATGAAGGATGTGCCGATGCTGTTTCCCGAGGGCCTGGGGCTTTCGGTGATTCTGGAAGGCGCCGACCCGACCGATGCTTTCGTATCCAACCACTACAAAAGCGTCGATGAGTTGCCTGAAGGCGCCAAGATCGGCACCGCCAGTTTGCGTCGCGGGCTGCAGTTGCGTGAAATCCGCCCGGACCTTGAAATTCTCAACCTGCGCGGCAACGTTCAGACCCGCCTGGGCAAGCTGGACGACGGCGAATTCGATGCCATCATTCTGGCGACCTCTGGCCTGAAACGCCTGGGCCTGGATGCGCGCATCGCCCAGGCGCTGCCCCCGGAAGTGTGCCTGCCCGCCTGTGGTCAGGGCGCGCTGGGAATCGAGTGCCGCCTGCATGACCCGGAACTGATCGGCCTGCTGGCACCGCTGGACGACCCGGACACCGCCACCCGCGTGCGCGCCGAGCGCGCCATGAACACACGCCTTGAAGGCGGCTGCCAGGTACCGATTGCCGGCTTTGCCGTGCTCGACAAGGCCAATGAGACGATCTGGCTGCGCGGGCTGGTAGGCAACCCCGAAGGCACGGAAGTGCTGCGCGCCGAAGGCCGCGGCTCGATTCACGAGCCCGAAGCGCTGGGTATCCGTATCGCCGAAGAGCTGCTTGATCAGGGCGCGGGCGATATCCTGGCCGAGGTGTACGGCAACAACGTATGACGCAGCCGGTTCTGATCTGCCGGCCCGGCGCGCGCGGTGATGCGCTGGCAAGCCTTCTGCGCAGCGGCGGCGCCGAGGTCGAGGCGCTTGACGTCATGGCCCTTGAAGCCTTGCCGGAAGATTCGGCTACACGCAGTGTGTGGCTGAATATTGATCAGTACGACAAGATCGTGGTCATCAGCCCTTTCGCGGCCGAGTGTCTGAGCGAGGCGCTGGACCGCTACTGGCCGCAATTGCCGGTGGGGATTGATTATTACAGCGTGGGGAGCGCCACAGCGAGCATACTGTTTGACCAGTTGGGCGTGCGGGTGCGCATCCCCCCTGCCGCTTCTTTAAAGGCCAGCGCTGAAAGTGAGCGCGGCGAGAATACCAGCGAAGCACTGCTGACGCTTGCCTCGCTCAAGAACGTTTCCCACCAGCGGATACTGCTGGTGGCCGGTGAAGGCGGTCGCACGCTGCTGGCCGACACGCTGGCAGAGCGCGGCGCCATGGTGACGCGCCTTGCCGTTTATCGGCGCGTCTTCAGCCCGCCGTCTGCTGCCATGCAGGCGCGGTTGAGAGCAGGTGATTACCGCGCGTTAATCGTCACCAGCGGCGAACTGCTTGAACATCTGGCAAAATGGTGTGATCAGGCAGCGTTGAACCAACCGCTAATCGTTTCCAGTCACCGTTTAGCTACACTGGCCGGTACACTGGGTTTTAGTGACCTCAAGGTGGCGTCGGGAGCAACGCCGGCTGCACTGGCAGCCACGTTGGAAAGGTCCTGTAACCCTAAGGGTGCCGATGTCGATCAAGGAACTTCATTAAGGGCTAGCGACAGATGAGCAAACAACCAAACGACCAGGAAGGCGTACAAAAGTCGTCCGCCGATGCGCCTCAGGACAGCATCAAGCCGAACGACGCTGCCGCGCCAGCCTCTCCTACACCACCTGCCAGCACGGCAGACGCCAGCAAGGTAGAGAGCAGCACGCCAAGCGGTACTGACGCTCAGCCTGCAAGCACGGCGGCCAAAAACGGCCGCTCCCGGCGGCGCGGCAAGGGCGGCAGTCAGAGTCAGGCCGCGGCGAACTCGACGGCTTCTGGCTCGACTACCCCCAGCGGCACCGCGTCTGCCAGCACGGCCACACCCGGCGTAGCGACGCCCGGCGCAGCGACGTCCGGTACCGCCAAGCCCTCCGCCGCCAGCACTGCGCCAAGCGCGGCACCAGCTTCCAAATCCACGCCTTCCGGCAGCGGCAACAACGCACCGCCCACTCCACCCTCAGGCAGTGGCGGCAAGCGCAGCGGCGGCAAGGGTGGCCTGCTGGCACTGATTCTGGTCGTGCTGCTGGCCATCGCGCTGGTGATCGTCGCCTGGCAGGGCTGGCAGCGCCTGGATAGCCAGCAGCAGCGTATCAACGAGCTGAGCCAGCAGGCAGAAAACAGCGCCACCCAGCAAACCGTCAGCGACCTTCAGTCACGGATTGAAAGCAGCGAAAGCGAACGTGACCAGGCGCTGGAAAGCACCCTGGATGAACTGCGCGGCGAACTCGACAGCTACCGCAGCGACGTCAACAGCACGCTCGATGACGTGCTCGCCCAGCTCTCCCAGGCTCAGGACACCGACGACCGCGACTGGCTGCACGCCGAAGCCGCCTATCTGCTGCGCCTGGCCAACCAGCGCCTGCAGCTTGAAGGCGACGTGGAAGGCGCCGCGGCCCTGCTGCGCACCGCTGATGCCCGTCTGGCCGATGCCGACAACCCGGCCCTGACCTCGGTACGTCGCGAAATCGCCAGCGAGCTTGCCGCCCTTGACGGCGTGCCACGCGTCGACCGCACCGGCCTTTACCTGGCGCTCAACGCGCAGCAGGAGCGTGTGGCCGGCCTGCGACTTTCCCAGGAAGTCGAAGAGCGTGCGGTCACGTCAGGCATCGAACAGCCGCCTACCGGCACCTTCCAGCGCCAGCTGGCCCGCTTTGGCGAAGAGCTGAAGGATCTGGTGGTGATTCGTCATCACGATGAAGCCATGGAAACCCTGGTGACCCCGGAGCAGGAGTCTTACCTGCGTCAGAGCCTGCGCCTGATTCTCGAGCAGGCTCAGCTTGCCCTGCTCAAGGAAGAGCAGCCGTTGTATGAAGCCAGCATCGACAAGGCGCTGGAACTGCTCAACGGCTACTACGACCTTGAGCGCGACGCGACCCAGAGTGTGATCGAGCGTCTGCAGGAGCTCAAGCAGGCCGAAATCGAGCCCGAGCTTCCGGATATCAGCGCGTCCCAGCAGGCCATGGCCAGCTTCATCGAAAACCGCTTCCGGTCGCGCCAGCAAGATGACGAAGAGGGAGGTGACGCATGAGAAAGCTCATCCTCCTGCTGGTAGCGGGTCTTGCCGTCGGTGCCCTGTTCGGGCACCTGATGATGTCGGTGCCCGGTTACTGGCTGATTCGGGTAGGCGATACCTCGATCCAGACCTCCTTCTGGTTTGGCCTGATCCTTCTGCTGGCGGCGTTCATCGTGGTGCATTTTGCCCTGCGCCTGCTCAGCGGCATCATTCGCCCGGTGGGCCGCTTTCGTACCTGGAACGGCCGCGCTCGTAACCGCCGCGCCATGAAGCGTACCGTGCGCGGTCTGGTCGCGCTGACCGAAGGGCGCTGGAAAAAGGCCGAAAAGACCCTGGTACATGCAGCCGACGATTCCAGCACGCCGCTGGTCAACTATCTGTCAGCTGCGCTGGCCGCTCACTATCAGGGCAATCACGAAAAATCCCAGGAGCACCTGAACCAGGCCCAGCTCAGCACCGAAGGCGCCGATACCGCCATTGGCCTGATGCAGGCGCAGTTGATGATCGACCGCCAGCAGCCCGAAGAGGCACTGGCGATCCTCAATCGTCTGGACAAGAAGCTTAACGACCATCCGCAGGTACTGAAGCTGCTCAAGCAGGTGCATCTGAGCGTCAACGACTGGGAAGGCCTGCGCTGGCTACTGCCGCGCTTGGCGGCCCAGAAGCTGATTGCCCCGCAGGAGCGCGAGCAGCTCGAGTTCAAGGCGTACCGCGAACTGATCCTGTTCGAAGCCAAGAACCCCAGCAACATCGAACGGGTTCGCAGCCTCTGGGCAGACATGCCGGAGTATCTGCGCGGCAACACCGAGCTGATCGTGCTGTACACCGATGCATTGCTTCAGGCCAACGAGGAAACCATTGCCGAGCGCCTGCTCAACCACTCGCTGGACCATCACTGGGACGCACGTCTGGTGAAGCGCTACGGCCTTTTGAACGTGAACGCCGGCCGCCAGCTGGCGAAAGCCGAAAAGTGGCTGCAGGAACGCCCCAACGACCCGGAACTCCTGTTGACCTGCGGGCGTCTTTCGCTTCGTACCGGCAAGTGGGAAAAGGCCCTGGAGTACTTCGAGGCCAGCCAGCGTCAGCGCCCCAGCGGCGAAGTGTGCGCCGAGCTTGCCCGCCTTTACGCAAGCCTTGGCGAGCACAACAAGAGCCAGCTCTACTACCGCCACAGTGTGGACATGCTGGCCAAGTCACTGCCTTCGCTGCCCCAGCCAAGCGATGCCAGCGACAGTCAGACACCAGGCACGAAAACGGGCAAGAAGCGCGCCTAGTGTTTAACGCAAGCCACGCAAAAGGCGCCCCCTGTGGGCGCCTTTTTCATGAATACCCCATGCACCTTACACATGAGGTGGCGGTGATGCGGCCTTCAGAGACTGCTGCTCAGCTTCCGTGGGTAGAGGCAGCTCGGACGTACAGTGCCCGCACCGGGTCGCCTTGATCGGCACGGTCATGAAGCAGTAAGGGCAGGCCTTCTCGACCGGGCTCTTGGGCGCCTCCACCTCTTCACGCTTCAAGCGGTTGATGGTTCTTACCAGCATGAAGACCACAAACGCCACGATGGTAAAGCTTACGACGGCATTCAGGAATAATCCAAGGTTCAGCGTGACCGCACCGTCCGCCTGAGCCGCGGCAAGCGTTGGGTAAGGTCCGGATGTCATCCCTTCACGCAGCACGACAAACAGGTTGGAGAAATCGATTCCCCCCACCAGCAGGCCGATCACCGGGTTCATGACGTCTCTGACAAGGCTTTGCACGATAAGCGTAAAAGCGCCGCCAATGATAATCCCCACCGCCATATCGATGACGTTACCTTTAACGGCAAACTCGCGAAACTCCTTAAAAAACTTGGCCATCAGCTTTTCCTTTCATTTGCTTAGCTTATTAGCATATAACGTTTTTAAACGTAAAGCCTTTCGGTTCAATGACTTAAAGAAACACCGCAATACCGTGAAACAAGTGTTTCAAAAACCACCGCCGGCGATCTTAACGCCTGCTTAATGACACTCCAGGCGACCTTCAATGTTCCATTAACGACATACATTGAATTGCTTTTCAGATTGCTTTGTCAGTATAAGTGTCATTCGTGCCAATATGCAGACAGGCAGAGAGTATTTAGCGCAGGGATTAGAACAAACGCCAGCGACGTAAAAAGATAATAAAAAGAAAACCAATGACGTTCAGGTGATAGAGGTAAAGACCATGACACCAGATCAAGTAAAAAACACACCCCCAGCAGGTCACTCCAACGTACCGCAAACCCTCGGTTTTCTGCTGTTGGACAACTTCACCCTGATCTCCCTGGCATCAGCGATTGAACCACTGCGCATGGCCAACCAGCTGGCCGGTCGCGAGCTTTATCGCTGGTACACCCTGACCCAGGATGGCGCTCCGGTGCGCGCCAGCGACGGTTTGCACGTAACGCCCGACGCTTCCATGCACGCACCGCTATCGCTGGACTGGGTCATCGTATGCGGCGGCGTAGCCCCTCAGCATAGCGTCAGCCGTGAGCATCTCCACTGGCTGCAGGCGCAGTCGCGCCAGCTGCGCCGCCTGGGCGCCATCTGTACCGGCAGCTGGGCACTCGGGCAGGCCGGCCTGTTGGATCATTACGAAACCAGCATTCACTGGGAGTGCCTGGCGTCGATTCAGGAAGCGTTCCCCAAGATCGTGCTGACCACGCGGCTTTTTTCCATCGACCGCGACCGGTTTACCGCCTCGGGCGGTACGGCGCCTTTGGACATGATGCTCAATCTGATCGCCCACGATCACGGCAAGGAGCTTTCGGCGGGCATTTCCGAGATGTTCATCTACGAGCGCATGCGTAACGAGCAGGATCAGCAGCGCGTACCGCTCAAGCACGTGCTGGGCACCACCCAGCCCAAGCTGCTGGAAATCGTGGCACTGATGGAGTCCAATCTGGAAGAGCCTCTGGAACTCGATGAGCTGGCAAGCTATGTGGACGTTTCCCGGCGCCAGCTGGAGCGACTGTTTCAGCGCTACCTGCACTGCTCGCCCTCACGCTACTACCTGAAGCTCAGGTTGGTACGCGCGCGTCAGCTCCTGAAGCAGACCTCGCTCTCCATCATCGAGATCGCCTCGGTGTGCGGCTTCGTCTCCACACCGCACTTTTCCAAATGCTACCGCGAATGCTTTGGCATTCCCCCGCGCGATGAGCGCCTGGGGATCCATACGCGTCAGAAGCACTCGGAAAAATCGCCCCCGCTGCTGAAACGCTGGGGCGTCGAGCCTGTCAGCAGCGAGCCTGCCTCAAGTGCCCTGCTGGCGCTCGCCTACGCCCAGGGCGAGCCCACCTTTGCAAGCGTGCCACTGCTCACCTGACGATGTTCAAGCGTCAGGCTATTTAGTGCCGATACAAGAGCTGCCTCAAAGGCAGCTCTTTTTCTTTTGTACCGCTTAATGCGGCCCCTCGCCATATTGCCCACAGGCGCTTTTCCCAGGATGACGCTTTTGGAATTTCCGTCGTCGTTTCCAAGCGCAGACCGACACCACCTCGGCGCTATGCTCCTCACATAAACAATTCCGGAGCCTCGCTATGACCCCTGCTGAATTACACCAAGACGCCATCGTCATCGACGGTCTGATCATCGCCAAATGGAACCGCGAGCTTCTGGAAGACATGCGCCGGGGCGGTTTGACCGCTGCCAACTGCACCGTCTCGGTCTGGGAGGGGTTCAAGGCAACGGTGGACAATATCGTCGCGTCCAACAAGCTGATGGACGAGTGCAGCGATCTGGTCCGCCCGGTACGCACCACGCGTGATATCACCCGGGCCAAGGAAGAGGGCAAGACCGGCATCATCTTCGGCTTCCAGAACGCCCACGCCTTCGAAGACCAGATCGGCTACGTCGAGATCTTCAAGCAGCTGGGCGTGGGCATCGTGCAGATGTGCTACAACACCCAGAACCTGGTGGGTACCGGCTGCTACGAGCGTGACGGCGGGCTATCGGGCTTTGGCCGCGAGATCGTCGCCGAGATGAACCGCGTTGGCATGCTGTGCGACCTTTCCCACGTGGGCGCCAAGACGTCAGAAGAGGTCATTCTCGAATCCAAGAAGCCGGTGTGCTACTCCCACTGCCTGCCGTCAGGCCTCAAGGAGCACCCGCGCAACAAGTCCGATGCAGAGCTCAAGTTCATCGCCGACCACGGCGGCTTTGTCGGCGTGACCATGTTCACCCCGTTTCTCAAGAAGGGCGTGGACTCGACCATCGACGACTACTGCGAAGCCATCGAGTACATCATGAACATCGTCGGCGAGGACGCCATCGGCATCGGCACCGACTTCACCCAGGGCCATGACCAGAACTTCTTCGAGTGGCTGACCCACGACAAGGGCTACGCCCGCCGCCTGACCAGCTTCGGCAAGATCATCAACCCGGAAGGCATCCGTACCATCGGCGAATTCCCCAACCTGACCGAGGCGCTCTTGAAGCGCGGCATGAGCGAGTCCCAGGTGCGAAAGATCATGGGCGAGAACTGGGTGCGCACGCTGAAGGATGTATGGGGCGAATAAGCGCCCTGCCCCAGAGGCTTTTGCACCTGTTTTTTAAAACTTGTTCTTGAAAACTATTGTTGAACAACTATAAGCGCAAGGAATACGACCGTGACCACGACCGCCCCCGAACTCCCGATCAACGTCGACAGCGAAACCGGTATCTGGACGACCGACGCGCTGCCGATGCTGTACGTACCACGCCACTTTTTCGTCAACAACCACATGGCCGTCGAGGAAGCCCTCGGCGCGGAAAAATACGCCGAGATTCTCTACCACGCCGGCTACAAGAGCGCCTGGCACTGGTGCGAGAAAGAGGCCGAGCTCCACGGGCTTGAAGGCGTGGATGTATTCGAGCACTACATGAAGCGCCTTTCCCAGCGCGGCTGGGGGCTGTTCATCACTGAAGAGATCGACCTCGACGCCGGTACCGCCCGCGTACGCCTTGAGCACAGCGCGTTCGTTTATCAGATGGGCAAGGTGAACCGCAAGATCGAGTACATGTTCACCGGCTGGTTCGCCGGCGCCATGGATCAGATTCTGGCGGCACGCGGAAGCGAGATGCGCACGGTCGCCGAACAGACCCAAAGCGGCGCTGAAGAGGGCTGTGAGCACGGCCTGTTTGTTGTCACGCCCAAGCACTGAGGAGCGTCGCCATGGCATTCGAAGCACTGTTCAAGCCGATCCAGATCGGCAGCCAGACCATCCGCAATCGCGTGGTCAGCACGGCGCATGCCGAGGTGTACGCCACCGACGGCGGCATGACCACCGAGCGCTACGTCAAATACTACGAAGAGAAGGCCAAGGGCGGCTGCGGGCTGTGCATCTGCGGCGGTTCGTCGATCGTCTCCATCGACAGCCCCCAGGGCTGGTGGAGTTCGGTCAACCTCTCGACCGACCGCATCATTCCGCACTTCCAGAACCTGGCGGATGCCGTGCACAAGCACGGCGGCAAGATCATGATCCAGATTACCCACATGGGCCGCCGCTCACGCTGGGATGGGCATGACTGGTCGACGCTGGTGTCGCCGTCGGGTATCCGCGAGCCGGTGCACCGCTCGACCTGCAAGACCATCGAGGTCGAAGAAATTCACCGCATCATCTACGACTTCACCCAGGCCGCGCGCCGGGCGAAGGAGGGCGGCCTGGACGGCGTGGAGCTTTCCGCCGTGCACCAGCACCTGATCGACCAGTTCTGGAGCCCGCGGGTCAACAAGCGTACCGATGAATGGGGCGGCAGCTTCGAAAACCGCATGCGCTTCGGCATGGAGGTACTCAAGGCGGTGCGCGCCGAGGTGGGCGACGACTTCGTGGTGGGCATGCGCATCACCGGCGACGAGTTCCATCCGGACGGCCTGACCCACGAGGACATGAAGCAGATCGCCGCCTACTACGACGCCACCGGCATGGTCGATTACTTCGGCGTGGTGGGTTCGGGCTGCGATACCCACAATACGCTTGCCAACGTCATTCCCAACATGTCGTTTCCGCCGGAGCCCTTCCTGCACCTGGCCTCGGGCATCAAGGAAGTGGTCAACGTGCCGGTCATTCACGCCCAGAACATCAAGGACCCCAACCAGGCCCAGCGTATTCTGGAAGGCGGCTACGTGGACCTGGTCGGCATGACCCGCGCCCACATTGCCGACCCGCACCTGATCGCCAAGATCAAGATGGGCCAGATCGACCAGATCAAGCAGTGTGTCGGCGCCAACTACTGCATCGACCGCCAGTATCAGGGCCTGGACGTGCTGTGCATCCAGAATGCCGCGACCTCTCGCGAGTACATGGGCCTGCCGCACATCATCGAAAAAAGCGAAGGCCCCAAACGCAAGGTGGTCGTGGTGGGTGGTGGCCCGGCGGGCATGGAAGCCGCCAGGGTGTGCGCCGAACGCGGCCACGAAGTGACGCTGTTCGAAGCCAACGAGCAGATCGGCGGCCAGATCACCATCGCCTCGAAAGCGCCCCAACGCGACCAGATTGCCGGTATCACGCGCTGGTATCAGCTGGAGCTCAACCGTCTCGAGGTGGATCAGCGCCTGGGTACCCGTGCCGACGAGGCAACCATCCAGGACCTGCGCCCGGACGTGGTGATTCTGGCCACCGGCGGCCAGCCGTTTCTCACCCAGGTGCCGGAGTGGGGCTATGACGCGGATACCGACAAGAGCCTGGTGGTCAGCACCTGGGACATCCTCGAAGGCCGCGTGGCGCCGGGCAAGAACGTGCTGATCTTCGACACCATCTGCGAGTTCTCCGGCGTATCCGCGGCGGATTACCTGGCCGACAAGGGCTCTCGGGTCGAGATCGTCACCGACGATATCAAGCCGGGCGCGGCGGTGGGCGGCACCACTTTCCCCACCTACTACCGCAGCCTGTACGAGAAAGAGGTGATCATGACCTCGGATCTTGCCCTGCACAAGGTGTACCGGGAAGGCGATTCATTAGTGGCGGTGCTCGAGAACGAGTACACCGGCGCGCTTGAAGAGCGGGTGGTGGATCAGGTGGTGGTGGAAAACGGCGTGCGTCCGGATGAAGCCCTCTATTACAGCCTCAAGGAGCGTTCGCGCAACAAGGGCCAGACCGATATCGAGGCGCTCTACGCGATCAAGCCTCAGCCCTGCCTGACGGACGGGGGCGAGGGGTTTGCCCTGTTCCGCCTGGGCGACTGCACCGCGCCACGCAATACGCACGCCGCCATCTATGACGCGCTGCGGCTTTGCAAGGACTTCTGACAATAACGCTGTAAGCTGAACGTCATGGGCCTCCCGGCTCATGACGTTTTGTACTTACGGTGTCTCTGAGAGGAGAGACGCCATGCTCGATACCCTTCTGCCGATATTGCTGTTTTCTGCGCTTGCGCTTGCCGCCATCGGGGCCGTGCGCCGGGTGCGCCTGTGGCGTCAGGGGCGCCCCTCTTCCGTTCCCGTGATCAAAGGGTTGATGCAGGTTCCCCGGCGCTACCTGGTGGATCTGCACCACGTCGTCGAGCGGGACAAGTACATCTCCCATACCCACGTGGCCACCGCCGGCGGCTTCGTGCTGGCCGCGTTGCTTGCCATCGTGGTTCACGGCCTTGGCCTGGACAGCGCCATTCTTGCCTGGGTACTGCTGGCCGCCACCACCAGCATGTTCATCGGCAGCCTGCTGGTCGCCAAACGGCGCAGCCCGCCCCCTTCACGGCTCTCCAAGGGCCCGTGGATGCGCCTGCCCAAGAGCCTGATGGCGTTCTCGATCGGCATGTTCGTGGTCACCCTGCCGACCGCCGGTATTCTACCGGAGGGCGTTTTTCAGAGCGGCGTGGGCTGGTTCGCGGCCTTGGTGCTTGCCGCGGTCATCGTCTGGGGGCTGGGGGAGATGTTCTTCGGCATGACCTGGGGCGGGCCGATGAAGCACGCCTTTGCAGGTGCGCTGCATCTGGCCTTTCACCGCCGCCCGGAGCGCTTTTCCGACGCCACGGGCGGGGAGCACCGCTCCACCGGCCTGAAAGCACTGAAACTCGACGATGAAAGCGCCAAGCTCGGCGTGGAAAAGCCCGCCGACTTCACCTGGAACCAGCTGCTGGGGTTCGACGCCTGCGTCCAGTGCGGGCGCTGCGAAGCCATGTGCCCGGCGTTTGCCGCCGGCCAGCCGCTCAACCCGAAAAAGCTGATTCAGGACATGGTGGTCGGCATGGCTGGCGGCAGCGATGCCCACTACGCAGGCTCCCCCTACCCCGGCAAGCCGGTGGGCGAGCATAAAGGCGACCCGCACGGGCCAATCGTTGCCCGCGAAGGCACCACGCTGGTGGATGCCGAAACGCTCTGGTCCTGCACGACGTGCCGCGCCTGCGTGGAAGAGTGTCCGATGATGATCGAACACGTCGATGCCATCGTCGACATGCGCCGCTTCCTGACGCTTGAGCACGGCAACACGCCCAACAAGGGTGCTGAGGTGCTGGACAACCTGATTGCCACGGACAACCCCGGCGGCTTTGATCCGGATTCACGCCTGCACTGGGCGGCGGATTTGAACCTGCCGTTGATGTCGGACAAGAAAGAGGCCGAGGTGCTTTTATGGCTGGGCGACGGCGTGTTCGACATGCGCAACCAGCGCACCCTGCGCGCCTTTATCAGCGTGCTGCGCGCCGCCCAGGTGGACTTTGCGGTACTCGGCACCGAGGAGCGCGACAGCGGCGACGTGGCGCGACGCCTGGGCGATGAAGCCACCTTCCAGAGCCTGGCCCGACGCAATATCCAGACACTTTCCCGGTACCGTTTCTCGCGCATCGTCACCTGCGACCCGCACAGCTTCCACGTGCTGAAAAACGAGTACGGGGAGCTTGGAACGCCACAGACGCCCGCTGATTATCATGTGCAGCATCACAGCACCTACATCAACGAGCTGGTGGTCGCGGGCAGGCTCACCTTCAAGGCCTGGAAAGGCGGCAGCGTGACCTATCACGACCCTTGCTATCTCGGCCGTTACAACGGCGAGTACGAGGCCCCGAGGGATGTGCTCCGGGCGCTCGGCATCGAGGTCAAGGAGATGGCTCGCTCCGGCTATCGCTCGCGCTGTTGCGGCGGCGGTGGCGGCGCGCCGATCACCGATATCCCCGGCAAGCAGCGAATTCCCGACATGCGCATGGAAGACGTACGTGAAACCGGCGCGGATCTCGTGGCGGTAGGTTGCCCGCAGTGTACCGCCATGCTCGAAGGCGTGGTGGAGCCCCGCGCCGCGATCAAGGATATCGCCGAGCTGGTGGCCGATGCGCTGATCATCGAAACGGCCGCCGAAAAGTCACCCCAACGTCAGGAAGCGCCGGCAACGCCGCGCCCCGCCCTGGAGGTAACGCCATGAGTGATCTGATTCGCCGCGATCCGCGCAGGGAGTGGATCATTCGTAACCGCCTGCACCCGCAGCATCAGGACATGCTGGCCGAACTCGGCGGCGGTGCCCAGACCAGCGAGTGGATGGGCCCCCACGGCGTGATGCGCAAGAACCCTCACGCGGTCGGCTTTACCGGCCCCAACGGCATTCGCCGTATCGACAGAAGCGGTGCCCAGCAGGCCGCCCAGGCCCCGGGGCGCAGCGCTGAAACCAAGGATGCACGCCAGCGTATCACCATCGACACCCCGGACTTCATGGTCGCGGTGGTACCGGACATGGTCGGCGGGCGCCTGTCAGCCCACGACCGCGACCTGCTGGGCCTGGCCCGTCAACTGGCCGATGCCGACCCGAGCCAGCCCGGCGCGGTACTCGCCGTGGTGTTCGGCGAGCACAAGGAAACCGCCTTCGATGAGGCGGGGATCGACCGGCTGCTGCATGTGGAAGGCGAGCGCTTCTCGGGCTACCTGCCGGAGCTCAAGGTGGCCACGCTGCAGGGCGTGGAGCGTGAAATCGCGCCGCGCTACTGGCTGCTGCCCGATTCCAACCTCGGCGGCGGCGAGCTGGGCCGGCGCCTGGCCGCACGGCTTGGCGAGCGCCCGGCGGCGCAGGTCTGGCAGGTGGAAACCGCAAGCGACAGCCCCACCGGCTGGCGCTGTACCGCCCGCGGCGCCGCTGGCCGCGACGATATCACTCGCGCTCTGCCCCGCGTGGTGCTGGCGCTGGCCGAATGCGCCGACCCGGTGAGCGAAACCCGCCACGCCTGTGATCCCGTCACGCTTGCCCAAGGGCTGCCCGATATACTCGGGCGTATCGAAGACCTGGGCGAAGTCGCGGTGGATCCGGCCAGCGTTGCGCTTGCCGAAGCCGAATTCATTCTTTCCGCTGGCAACGGTGTGAAAGAGTGGGACAGCTACCACCACGCCGCCGAGGTGCTCGGCGCCACCAAGGGGGCTTCTCGCGTGGCGGTGGACGACGGCTACATGCCCCGCGACCGCCAGGTGGGCGCCACCGGCACCTGGGTCTCCGCCCGCGTCTACGTGGCAGTGGGCATCTCCGGCGCCATCCAGCACCTTCAAGGCATTCAGAGCTGCGACAAGGTCGTGGCCATCAACCTCGATGAGGGCTGCGACATGGTCAAGCGCGCCGATCTGGCCGTGATCGGCGATGCCAGCGCGGTGCTTGCCGCACTGGTGAAACGCGTCGAGCAGTACCGCTTTGAGCAGCAGGAGAACCGTGATGCCGCATGATGTGAGTAACCGTGCCAAGTCAGCAACGCCTGACGGCCTGAACGTGGCCGTGCTGGTCTCCATCGGCCGCCACCCGCTGACCGCACGCACGCGCCGCGCCGACCAGGACGCCCGCGCGGTGGAAATGGCCCTGACCCTGGAAGGCGCCTCGGTCAGCCTGCTGCACGCCGGCCAACACGAGCGCGAGCACGAAGAGGCCCTGCGCGGCTATCTGGGCATGGGTATCGATAGCGTCAACCTGATCCAGCAGCGCCCCCAGGCCGACGTGGTGCCGGCGCTGGCGGACGCACTGCGTGAAGGCGCCCCGCAGCTGGTGCTTACCGGCACGCGGGCGGAAACCCATGAAGCCTCTGGCGTACTGCCTTACCTGCTGGCCGAAGCGCTGGGCTGGCCAATCATTACCGGCCTTGCAGCGGTCGAGAAAGTCGAACAGGGCATGGCCACGGTGCTGCAGGCCCTGCCCCGGGGCAAGCGCCGGCGCCTGCGCATTCGCCTGCCGGCAATTGCTACCGTGGACACCAGTGCCCCCGCCGCGCGCCAGAGCGCCTTCGGCCCGGCCAAACGGGGTGCGCTTGAACCCCTGGATGCAACAAGCGAAGTCGACGAAGCGCTCGCGGCGTGGCAGGTTCAGCCGGCGCGCAAACGGCCCAAGCGCCTCAAGATCGTCAAGTCCTCCTCGGCGCGCGACCGCTTCAAGGCCGCCGCTGCCAAGGCCGACGGCGGCGGTGGACAGACGCTTTCTGACGTCACCCCGGAACAGGGTGCCGAGGCGATCTTCAAGCTGCTCAAGGAGGAGGGGGTACTGCGTTAGGTACGAATTACGTCTGGTGATGTTGCTTTTCAGCCCGCCTGACCGGCGGGCCTTCTTTTACTATTTTCCTATAATCCCCGGATAGAGCCGCAGACGCTGTCTTTCCCGGTGCAGGCCGATCCCCGCGTGCACCACCAGCACGGTGATGACCACCGCCCCGCCCGCCAGGGTCGAGGCGGTCGGCTCCTCGCCCAGCCACCACCACACCCAGAGCGTGCCCAGCGCGGTTTCCACCAGATAGAAAAGCGCCACTTCCGTCGAAGGCAGATAGCGCGTGGCGCTGTTGATCAGCACGGTTGCCAGCGGCATCTGGACAAGCCCCATCACGGCCAGCACCCCGTAACGCGGGGCGTCCAGCGCAAAGGGTGAAGCCAGCGGGAGCGCAATGGCCGCTGACAATAGCCCGCCCCCGGCAAGCACCGCAATGCGGTCGATATTCGGATAGCGGCGCAGCACCGTCAGGTTGCCGCCGATCGCCAGCGCCGCGGCCAGCGCATACAGGTTGCCCACGAGCATCCCCGCAGCGCCCTCGCCCAGAAAGACCAGGCCCATGCCCAGCATGCAAAGTGCAATCGCCACCAGGGTGCGCAGCGCGACACGCTCGCCCAGAAATATCCGCGAAAACAGCGCGGCGAACAAAGGCGCGGTGCTCAGAATCACCACCACGTTGGCCACACTGGCGTTCATCACCGCCAGCACGAACAGCGCCGAAATCAGCCCCAGCAGAATCGCCGAGGCCAGCGACGCGCAAGGATGAACGCGCAGTGACGCCAGCCGATTGCCCACCAGGCACAAAATCCCCAGCACGCTGAACATCAGAAAACCGCGCCAGAACACGACGGTAAATCCATCCGTGTCCGCCAGACGAATCAGCAGCCCGTCGAAGCTCAGAAACACCACGCCCAGCACCACCATCAGCAGGCCACGCTGGTAAGCACTCAACACCATGCGGTTGACTCCCGGTTGAGGTTGGCAGAAAACATAACCGCCCGCCGAAGGCGAGCGGTTAAGCGTAGCAGCTGAGCAAAGGCTCACTGCCAGTGCATCGAGTTATCGGCTATGCGACACGGTCATCCGCGCAGTGGAAGCCTTTTGCTGGCCGGGGCGGGCCACCCAGAACCCCACCGCCCCAGCCATCAACAGCATGCAGCCACAACCAATGGCCAAGACGTAACCGCCCTGCACTGCCCCGGCGGCCACGCTGAACTGCGCGGCCAACCCATCAAGCGTGACTGCGTACTGACGCCACAGGAATACCCCGATGGCCACACCGGAGAGCATGGTGCAAAACGCGATCAGACGCGTGCCCGTTACCCAGCCGGCCACCGCCTCGGCATCGAAGGTATGCAGAAACGCCCGGTACGCCTGCTCGGCTTGGGTCACGCGGGTGACGCGGGAGGCCAGCACAATCGCGACCAGCGCCATCAGCGTGCTCAGCAGCACCGGGTGCAGGTAGACCGGCAGGCTCAGCCACTCGGCTTGAATCATCAGCGAAATGGCGACGTTGCCGGCAAAACCTACCGCCAGCCCCCAGCCTGCACCCGCCGCGGTAATGCGGCGGCTCCAGATGCTCATCAGCGCCACCGGGCCCCAGGAGGAGGCAAACAGCGTGGCTGCAAACCATACCACCGACATCACCGCCGGCGGCTGGAAGAGCGCCAGCAGCAGCGCTACCAGGCCCGCGCCCAGCACCGCCAGCCGGCTCTTGCGCATCGCCGAAGCGTCATCTTTCGAGGCGGCCAGGATGTCGTTGGAAAGGCTGAAGCCGATGATCGACAGAAACGTCGAACACGACGATAGCCCGGCGGCGAAGACGCCGGTCAGAATCACCACGCCAAGCCAGGTCGGCAGCACGTTGAGCGCCACCCAGATCATCGAGCGCTCCGGGTCGAGCCCCGCATCGTATAGGTTGATCGCCGCGCCGGTCATCATCATCAGCGCATAGAAGATCGCCAGCGCCACGGCGGTCAGCATGGCCGAGCGCATCACCACGTGCTCGTTGCGCGCCATCAGGTAGCGGCTTGACTGCCAGGGGCTGGCGGCCAGCACCGCTGCCCACACCAAGCCAAGCGTCAGCCCCCAGGTCAGCGCTTCACCCGGCGAAGAGAAGCTCGCCTCGGGGCCTTCCAGCACGCCGTGCCACAGCGCGATGCCGGGTTTGTCGGTCTGGGTCAGAAGCCCTTCCACGACCCCGCTCCAGCCGCCGAGATCCTGAATCACGTAGAGCGAACCCCCGAGGGCCGCCAGCGAGAAGATCACGAACATGATGGTGTCGGTAAGCATGACGCCGGGCGACCCCGAGTAAAGGATGAAGCCGGTGTAAGTCGCCCATACCAGCACCAGACCCACCCAGTAGGGCATGCCGGTCAGCTCGGAGAACATGATGCCGGCCCCCTGCATCACGCCCAGAAGATACGCGCCCAGGCCGATGATGGTGGTCAGCCCGGCGATCATCTGTACCCGGCGCGAGGCAAAGCGCTTGCCAAAGAATTCCGGCACGGTGCGCGCCCCGCTGCGGCGCAGGTAGCGCCCGAACACCAGCGCCCCCAGCAGACAGCCCGAGGTGCTGACCGCAGCAAAAATCAGCATCACGAATGGATACCCCTGATAGGCAAAGCCGGTTTCGCCGAGAAAGGCGCTGGTGCTCAGGTAACTCGCTACCAGCGTGCCCAGAATGAAGAAGGTGGGCGCATTGCGCCCGGCCACCAGATAGTCGTCCAGCCCCTTGACGCGCCGCCCGGCCAGATGCCCGATAACGAAGTAGCCAATCAGGCTCAGCAGTATTGCGATGGTGTAAATCATTGAAATAGCCGTGAAGTTATTGATGTTATGTAGCCATGATGGTGTATAGCCATCGTATGTAGGTATCGTGCAGCGCTTTAACAGTACACTCATTGCTGTTAGCGCCAGAAATGGCGGAAATTACGACACGGCATCCATAAACTCAAAAGGGCGCCCTTCAGTGGCGCCCTCCTTGAATCCCCAAGCCTGGTTTATCGGGCCATTCTGGGCAGCGCGTTTTGTTCGCGCCACTCCCGGTGAAGCCCCTTGTAAAGGCTGAAGCACATCAGCAGCAGCACCAGCGTGAAGGGCAGCCCCGTGGCCACAGCTCCGGCCTGCAAGGCGCTTAACGCGGTACTGCCCCCGCCGTAAAGCAGTACACCGGCAATCACCCCTTCAAGCGCCGCCCAGAACACCCGCTGGCCCTTGGGCGCGTCGGTCTTGCCGCCGGCGGTAATGCTGTCGATTACCAGCGACCCGGAGTCCGAGGAGGTAATGAAGAATACCAGCACCAGCACGATGGCAAGCGTCGAGGTGATACCGGTCAAGGGCAGCTGTTCGAGCATGTGGAACATGGCAAGCGAAACATCAGAAATGCCGTTGGCAAGCTCTCCCACGCCGTTTTCCGCCTGGAACAGCGCCGTGCCGCCAAACGCGCTCATCCATACCAGGGTGACCAGAGTGGGCACCAGCAGCACCGCGATCAGGAACTCGCGCACCGTGCGCCCCCGGGATACGCGGGCAATGAACATGCCCACGAAGGGCGACCAGGAGATCCACCACGCCCAGTAGAAGATGGTCCAGCCGTGATACCAGGTGTCGTCATCGCGGCCGACCCAGTTCGACAGCGGCAGCAGGTGGCTGGCGTAGTCGACCGCCGTGGTGCCGATGCCCGTCAGGATCGCAAGCGTCGGGCCGGCGGCGATCACGAAGATCAAAAGGATGGCGGCGATTACCATGTTGATGTTCGAGAAAAGCTTCACCCCGCCATCGAGCCCGCGCCAGACCGAAATCAGCGCGATCACCGTGACCACCACGATGATGGCGAGCTGCGTGCCGATGGTATTGGGCGTGCCGAACAGGTACGCCATGCCGCTGGCCGCCTGGGTGGCGCCGAAGCCAAGCGACGTCGCCAAGCCGAAGATGGTCGCCAGCACCGCGAGAATATCGATGATGTGCCCCGCCCAGCCGCGGGTACGCTCGCCCAGAATCGGGTAGAACGCCGAGCGTAGCGTCAGCGGCAGCCCCCGGTTATAGGCAAAAAACGCCAGCGACAGCCCGACCACGGCGTAGATCGCCCAGGGGTGCAGCCCCCAGTGGAACATGGTCGCGCCCATCGCCGCGCTCGCGCCTTCCGGCGTATTGGCGGGCGTGTTCAGGGGCGTGCCGTACCAGTCGGTGTAGTAGGCCACTGGCTCCGCCACGCTCCAGAACATCAGCCCGATGCCCATACCGGCGGCAAACAGCATGGCAAACCAGGAGGTGCGCGAGTACTCGGGCCTGGCCGTGCTTCCACCCAGGCGTATCCGCCCGACCGGCAGGCAGATCAGCGCCAGGCAGAACACCACGAAGATATTGCCGGCGATCATGAACAGCCAGTCGAAGTGCTCGATCGACCAGTTCTTGGCCAGGCCCAGCTGCGTATTGGCCGCATCCGGGTAGACCAGCGCATAGAGAATGAACAGCAGAATGGCGAGTGCGGAGAGTGGAAAGACGGGGTTATGAAAATCCAGCCCCATGACCTGCTTGTTATCCTGACCGGGGGTCAGGATAGGATCCTCGTGGTCCATAGGTTGTCCTCATTGTTTTTTTATTGGCCGCGGTGCGCCAGGGCGGCGGATACGGCCCTTGGAATTCTTGGACGAGACGCCACTGTGCAGTTGTTTAAAACCGACCTTCACATAGCTAAAGCCGCTTAAGCCGCTCTGTTTTTAACGCGCGACAGGTACACTGAACGTTCAACGACTAGATCACTCAACGACTCTGTAAGGAGAGTGCCGTCATGATGATTGTCGAGCTGATTGATGGTGATGATTTCCGGGCGCGGCTGAGCGCACTGGGTGTCGATATTCCAGAAGATGCCGACCCCGAAACGAGTGCGAGAATCGCCGCCGAGACCCACCGGGTGCAGGCCGTGGAAGGGCTGCCGGAAACGGTGCGCGAGCTGATGAATCAAAGGGATATTCTGCTGCCTGCCGTACGTCAGGCGATCGAGCGCTTTCTGCCCGTGGAGTAACCGTCAACCACCTTTACAAGGCGGCTGGCTGGCCCAGGCAGGGCCAGCCAGCCTTTTGCGTGCCTAGCCTTTTGCCAGCTGCAGCGAGACGCTGTCGCCGCTCAGGTTTTGCAGCATGCGCTCGGCGTACCAGTCGATGAAGTCGATCACACCGAACTCGTAGGTTTCCGAGTAAGGGCCGGGCTGGTAGGCCTTGGAGTTGATGCCGCGCTGGTTCTCTTCGGCAAGCTTTCGATCCTGATCGTTGGTGGCATCCCACACCCGGCGCATGTTTTCCGGATCGTAATCCACGCCTTCGACCGCGTCCTTGTGCACCAGCCACTTGGTGGTGACCATGGTCTGCTGCGGACCAAGCGGCAGCACGCGGAACACGATGGAGTGGTCGCCCATGAAGTGGTTCCAGGAATTGGGCAGGTGCAGAATGCGCAGCGAGCCCATGTCCGGGCTGGTCAACCGGCCCATCAACTTGTTGCAGGCGGGCTTTCCGTCCATGGTCATCGAGACCACGCCATCCAGCAGCGGGGTGCGGGTAATACGGTTACGCTTGCCGAAGCGCTTGAGCTGCCAGGGCACCTGTTCACCGTTCCAGTCCGACTGCTTGCGGGCCACCAGGTCCTTGTACTTGTCCGTTGCGCGCGGATCTTCGGTGTCATCGAACTCCATCAGCGAGTTGAGAAGCTCCGGGTGCGAGCCGTTGCAGTGGTAGCACTCGCGGTTGTTCTCGATGACCAGCTTCCAGTTGGCCTGCTCGACGATGCTCGACTCCACGGCCACCTTGACGTTATCCATCTGGTAGGGCTCGAGGTAGTGCTCGAGCGTGACCAGGAAGTCGTCGATGGCTGGCGGGTTCTCGCTCAGGTTGATGAACATGAAACCACCGGCAGTGCGCACACTCACCGGCTTCAGGCCGAACTGGTCGAGATCGAAACTGGTGCCCATGTCGCTGCCGGCAAACAGCAGACGCCCGTCGAGCTCGTAGGTCCACTGGTGGTAGGGGCACACGAGCTTGGCCACCTTGCCCTTGTGGGTAGTGCAAAGCCGTGAACCGCGGTGGCGGCAGACGTTATGGAAGGCGTGGATCTGGCCTTCACCGCCACGCACGATCACGATGGGGTTGTCGCCAATCTCCAGGGTCATGAAGTTGCCCTTGGCGGGTATCTCGCAGCTCATGCCCGCAAAGAGCCACTCCTTTTCGAAGATTTCCTGCATATCCAGCGCGAAAAGCCGTGCATCGTTGTAGAACGGCTGAGGCAGAGAATAGGTGCGCGCCCGGGACTCAAGCATTTCGACCGTCGCTTCACGCATGGCGGCCAGGGGGTCGTTGAGCGTGTAATCCATTGTCTTGTTCATACCAGATATCCTTTTAAACGCCGCCGCCCTTATCCAGGGTGGCGACAGAGTCGTTAACCAAACGTGATTGTCTTGTTGTTGAGTTGCGTAACCTGGCGATTGTCTAGGACGCGCAGCGCTTGCTACTGGTTGTTGGATTGTGGTGCAGGGCTTTTAGGGTCAATTATCTACCCACGACACTATGTAGCGTGGCGACGACGAGAAACGAGATTTTCGCGGCGTCGACGGTGAAGCAAGGTAAGTGCGTGTCGCTGACAGGCAAGCTGGCCCTAAAGCGCGTACCCAGAATGCAGGTTAATGGTGCTGGACCGTGCAGAAGGACGGGCCGGTGAAGGCAACGCGATAGCACGGCCATATCGAGACAATCATGACAATGAACTTCTTCAACCCCGTCACGACCCAGACCTGGACCAACGGCCGTCACCATGTGCGGTGCGTCAAGATCATTCAGGAAACCTGGGACGTTCGCACCTTCTGTTTCATGGCTGAACAGCCGGTAATGTTCTTCTTCAAGCCGGGCCAGTTCGTGACCCTGGAGCTCGAGATCGACGGCCAGCCGATCATGCGCTCCTATACGATTTCAAGCTCCCCCTCCGTGCCTTACAGCTTTTCCATCACGGTCAAGCAGGTGCCGGGCGGCCAGGTTTCCAATTGGCTGCATGCCAACCTCAAGGTGGGCGACGAGCTGGTGGTTCACGGGCCGGTGGGCAACTTCAACTCCATCGACTTTCCCGCCGAGAAGGTACTGTTTCTCTCCGGCGGCGTGGGCATTACGCCGCTGATGTCGATGACGCGCTGGTTCTTTGATACCAACGCCAACGTGGACGTCGAATTCATCCACAGCGCCCGTGCGCCGCGCGATGTGATCTATCACCGCGAGCTTGTGCACATGTTCTCGCGTATCCCCGAGTTCAAGCTGCATATCGTGTGTGAAAAGAAAGACGATATCGGGGAAGCGTGGGCGGGCTATCGCGGTTATCTGACCCAGCCCATGCTTGAGCTGATGGCGCCGGACTTCCTTGAACGGGAAATATTCTGCTGTGGTCCGACACCTTACATGAACGCCATCAAGGCAATTTTGCGCGCCAACAACTACGACATGGATCATTACCATGAAGAGTCGTTTGGCGCGACGCCGATGGACGTTCAGGAAGATGTCCTGGAGCTTGCCGAGCAGGCCGAAGTGGAAGCCGAACAGGCCGAACCCGAAGAGTTGATCAACATCGAGTTCGCCCAATCCAACAAGAGTGTGCGCATCCAGCCCGGTGAAACGGTGCACGCCGCAGCGGCGAAGCTTGGCCTGCATATTCCCAAGGCCTGCGGCATGGGCATCTGCGGCACCTGCCGGGTAGAGCTTAAATCCGGCGAGGTAGAAATGGAGCACAACGGCGGTATCACCGAGGAAGATATCGAAGAGGGGTACATTCTTTCCTGCTGCAGCCGCCCGAAAGGCAATCTGGTGGTAGATTTCTAGCCCGACAACCACCACCACTGGCGCGACGAAAGACGGCGACCGGTCTGCCCCGGTCGCCGTCTTTTTTGGACACAAAAAAAACGCCCATGGCCTGCGCCATGAGCGTTTCGGATCGTCTGCGCGGCTGATCAGGCGGCGCCGAGAAGTCCATGCGGATCGAGCACGAACTTGCTCGCCACGCCCGCATCGAACTGCTCGTAGCCCTTGGGCGCGTCTTCCAGCGAGATCACCTGGGCATTGACGATCTCGGCGATGTTCAGGCGCCCGTGCAGAATGGCCTGCATCAGCTGGCGATTGTACTGCACCACCGGCGTCTGGCCGGTATGGAAGGAGAGTCCCTTGGCCCAGCCCTGGCCAAAACGCAGGCTCAGGCTTCCGGTTTGCGCGGCTTTTTCCGTCGCGCCCGGATCTTCGGTCACATAAAGCCCCGGAATGCCGATGGAGCCGCCTTCGCGGGTCACTTCCATCATCTGGTTGAGCACCACCGCCGGCTGCTCCTTGCCGCCATGACCGATTGCTTCAAAACCGACCGCATCGATGGCGCTGTCCACGCTCGGCTCACCCACCACCGCGGCAATCATTTCGCCCAGGCGGTCGTGCTTGCTCAGATCGATCGGCACGAAGCCCATCTTGCGGGCGTGCTCCAGGCGCGCCTGATTGAAGTCGCCGATCATGACCACCGCCGCGCCCAGAAGACGTGCGGAAGCAGCCGCTGCCAGGCCTACTGGTCCCGCGCCTGCTACGTACACGGTGGAACCTGCACCCACGCCAGCCTTCAGCGCGCCGTGGAAGCCGGTCGGGAGGATATCGCTGAGCATGGTCAGATCGCGGATCTGAGTCATGGCCTGATCGCGGTCCGGAAACTTCAGCAGGTTGAAGTCGGCGTAGGGCACCATCACGTAGTGCGCCTGCCCGCCCACCCAGCCGCCCATGTCCACGTAACCGTAGGCGCCGCCGGCGCGGTCGTCGTTGACGTGCAGGCAAAGGCCGGTATGCCCCTCCTTGCAGGTACGGCAGCGCCCGCAGGCCACGTTGAACGGCACGGAGACGATGTCGCCGATACTCAGAAACTCGACACCCTTGCCCTTCTCGATCACTTCACCGGTGATCTCGTGACCCAGCACCATGCCGGTAGGCGCCGTGGTGCGGCCGCGCACCATGTGCTGGTCGGAGCCGCAGATGTTGGTAGAGACCACCTTGAGAATGACGCCGTGATCAATGGGCTTGCCATTGGGCGTTTCCATTTTCGGGTAGGCGATATCCTGAACTTCGACCTTACCGTCGCCGATATAAACAACACCACGATTGTTGGACATGCAGAATCCTCTCTTCCGGGCGCGGGCGCCGTCTCGAAAAGCGCTCTTGAGAAGTGGCTTCGAAGAGCGTCTCGATCACGGCGACAGCGTCGTTATTATTGAATCGCGTTTGAATCGAGCTGGCGTATTTGAAACGTCTGCAAGAGACGCCTGTTGATCCGCAGGCCAACTAAAGACATCAACCTGTTGCCGCAGCATGGCCCACCCGGAGAGGGCGCAATTACTCATAAACGACGTCGAACAACAGCTGGGCGACGCCTTGTTGAACCCCGTGAAAAAATCGACGCCGATGTCGCAAATACGCCGAGCGGTGACGTCGGCAAGCATCTTGGGGGGAAGCCCCGGCGATACTATCGCGGCAGGATAGCGTTTACCGGTGTTGCAATGACCGACGCTAACAGACTCTCAGACCGAACAAAGCGACTAGCCCGGAGCACCCGATGTCACATAACAATTTTCTCTCTGATGCCCGCTTGGCCCACTACGACACAGCCCTTGCCTCGGCCATTGCTGAAGAGACAGCGCGCCAGGAAGCCCACATCGAACTGATTGCTTCCGAAAACTATACCAGCAAGCTGGTGATGGAAGCCCAGGGCACCCAGTTGACCAACAAGTACGCCGAAGGCTACCCGGGCAAGCGCTATTACGGCGGTTGCGAGTTCGTCGACAAGGTCGAGGCGCTTGCCATCGAGCGGGCCTGCAGCCTGTTCGGCGCCAACTACGCCAACGTACAGCCCCACTCCGGCGCCCAGGCGAATGCCGCGGTGTTCATGGCACTGGTCAGCCCCGGCGACACCATTCTGGGCATGAGCCTGGCCCACGGCGGCCACCTGACCCACGGTGCGGCGCCCAACTTCTCCGGCAAGCACTACAACGCTATCCAGTACGGACTGGTCGAGGGCACCGGCGAGATCGACTACGACGAGGTCGAGCGCCTGGCCCGCGAGCACAAGCCGAAAATGATCATTGCCGGTTTCTCGGCCTATTCCCGCGTGGTCGACTGGCGCCGTTTCCGCTCCATCGCCGATGAGGTGGGCGCTTACCTGATGGTCGACATGGCCCACGTGGCAGGCCTGGTCGCCGCCGGCCTCTACCCGAGCCCGCTGCCCCACGCCCACGTGGTGACCACGACCACGCACAAGACACTGCGCGGCCCGCGTGGCGGTCTGATTCTCTCCGCCGATGGCGACGAGACCCTTTACAAGAAGCTCAACGGCGCGGTGTTCCCGGGCCAGCAGGGTGGCCCGCTCATGCACGTGATCGCGGCCAAGGCGGTGGCGTTCAAGGAAGCGATGAATCAGGACTTCGTCAACTATCAGCGTCAGGTCATCACCAATGCCCAGGCCATGGCCCGCGTCTTCGTCGAGCGTGGTTTTGACGTCGTCTCCGGCGGTACCGACGACCACCTGTTCCTGGTCTCCCTGATCAAGCAGGGCGTGACCGGTAAGGACGCCGACGCCGCACTTGGGCGCGCGCATATCACGGTCAACAAGAACAGCGTACCCAACGACCCGCAAAGCCCGTTCGTGACCTCGGGTCTGCGTATCGGCACCCCGGCGGTGACCACTCGCGGCATGAACGAGGACGACTGCGAACAGCTGGCCGGCTGGATCTGCGACATTCTCGATGCGCTGGCCGACCAGAAAGACACCACCGAGGTGGAGAACCGGGTACGCGACAACGTCAGTGAACTGTGCGCCCGCCACCCGGTGTACGGCCAGGCCCAATCCCAGAGCGAGCAGGTCGCTGAAAGCGCCACCTCCGTCGCGTAACGATCAGCCGCTACCGGGCTCCCTCGGAGTCGATTCAGGAGAGATTTCATGCAACGTTATTCCGGCTTCGGACTGGTCAAACATGCGCTCGGTCACCACGAGAACTGGGAGCGCCAGTGGCGCAATCCCACCCCCAAGAAGCGCTACGACGTCATCATCGTGGGCGGCGGCGGCCACGGCTTGGCCACCGCCTACTATCTGGCCAAGGAGTTCGGCGTCAAGAACGTCGCCGTGGTCGAAAAGGGCTGGCTGGGCGGCGGCAACACCGCGCGTAACACCACCATCGTGCGCTCCAACTACCTGTGGGACGAGGCCGCCAGGCTCTACAACCACTCGCTGGATCTGTGGAAGGGTCTTTCCCAGGATTTGAACTACAACGTCATGTTCTCCCAGCGCGGCGTGCTGAACCTTGGCCACACCCTGCAGGACATGCGCGATATTCAGCGCCGCGTTCACGCCAACCGCTTGAACGGCATCGACAGTGAAGTGGTCACCCCGGGGCAGATCAAGGAGATCGAGCCCGAGCTTGATATCTCAAGCCGCGCGCGCTATCCGATCATGGGCGCTTCCTGGCAGAAGAGTGCCGGTGTGGCCCGCCACGACGCGGTGGCCTGGGGCTATGCCCGTGGCGCCGACGCCCTCGGCGTCGACCTTCTGCAGAATACCGAGGTCACCGGCTTCAAGATCCTCGACGGCAAGGTGCTGGGTGTGCACACCAACCGCGGCGATATCGAAGCCAACACCGTGGGCTGCGTGGCCGCAGGCAACTCCGGGGTGCTTGCCAACATGGCTGGCATCCGGCTTCCGCTGGAATCTCACCCGCTGCAGGCGCTGGTGTCCGAGCCGCTCAAGCCGGTGCTCAACACCGTCACCATGTCCAACCACGTGCACGGCTACGTGAGCCAGTCCGACAAGGGCGACCTGGTCATCGGCGCCGGTATCGATGGCTACGTCGGCTACGGCCAGCGCGGCAGCTACCCGACCATCGAACACACCCTTCAGGCCATCGTCGAAATGTTCCCGATGTTCTCGCGGGTGCGCATGAACCGCCAGTGGGGCGGCATCGTGGATACCTGCCCGGACGCCTGCCCGATTCTTTCGAAGACGAAGGTCAAGGGCCTTTATTTCAACTGCGGCTGGGGCACCGGTGGCTTCAAGGCCACCCCCGGTTCCGGCCACGTGTTTGCCGCAAGCCTTGCCAAGGGTGAAATGCATCCCATCGCTGCGCCTTTTTCCATCGACCGTTTCCATACCGGCGCGCTGATCGATGAACACGGCGCCGCTGGCGTAGCGCACTGAGGAGAGCCCGACATGTTTCATATCTTCTGCCCCTACTGCCAGGAGCACCGCGAGGAAGAGGAATTTCACGCTCGCGGCCAGGCCCACCTGATGCGCCCTGCTGACCCGGACAATACCAGCGACGAGGAGTGGGGCGACTACCTGTTCTTTCGCAACAACCCGCGCGGTATTCACCACGAGATGTGGGTTCATTCGGTGGGCTGTCGCAAGTTTTTCAACATCACCCGCAACACGGTGACCTACGACATTCTCGAGACCTACCCCATGGGAGAGCAGCCGACCATCACGGCCGACTCGGAAAAGCTACGCAAGGAGCAAGGCGTACAAACCGCCGACGGCGGCTGGCAGACCGTGGGCGCCCAGCCCGAATCCAAGGCACTGAACGAGGAGACCTCGTCATGACCCAGTCCAATCGTATTGATGCCGGCGGGCGTGTCGATCGCTCGCAGGTGCTCGAGTTCACCTTCAACGGCCAGCGCTATCAGGGCTTCAAGGGCGATACCCTGGCCTCGGCGCTGCTCGCCAACGGCGTGAACATCGTCAACCGTAGCTTCAAGTACTCACGCGCCCGCGGCATCGTCGCCGCCGGGGCCGAAGAGCCCAATGCCGTGGTGCAGCTGGGTGCCCGCGCCGACACCCAGGTGCCCAACGTCCGCGCGACCCAGCAGGGGCTTTACAACGGCCTGGTCGCGCGCAGCACCAACGGCTGGCCCAACGTCCAGCGCGATGTGATGAGCTGGGTGGGCCGCCTGGGGGGTGGCTTCATGCCGCCGGGGTTCTACTACAAGACCTTCATGGCGCCGGCCTCGATGTGGATGACCTATGAAAAGTACATCCGCATGGGCGCGGGCCTTGGCCGCGCCCCGACCGAGTCCGACCCGGATATCTACGATCACATGCACCACCACTGCGATGTGATGGTGATTGGCGCAGGCCCGGCAGGACTTGCCGCAGCGCTGGCCGCAGCGCGTGCCGGGGCGCGGGTGATTCTCTGCGACGAGCAGGAAGAGATGGGCGGCTCGCTTCTTGATAGCCGCGAGACCCTGGACGGCGTTGCCGCCACGCGCTGGGTCGAGCAGACGCTCAAGGAGCTTGCGGGCCTTGCCAATGTCACACTGCTGCCGCGCACCACCGCCAACGGCTATCACGACCACAATTTCGTCACCCTGCACGAGCGGCGCACCGAACACCTGGCCGATACCGCCCGCGCGGCGGGCTTTTCGGGGCAGTCCCGGGCGCGGCTGCACCGCGTACGCGCAGGCCAGGTGGTACTTGCCAGCGGCACCCACGAGCGCCCGCTCGTTTACGCCAATAACGACCTGCCCGGCAATATGCTCGCCGGTGCCGTCTCCAACTACATCCGCCGTTATGCAGTGGTGCCCGGTAACCGCCTGGTGCTCTCTACCAGCAACGACCACGCCTACCGCGCCGCGCTTGACTGGCAGGAAGCCGGACGCAAGGTGGTGGCGATCGTCGATGCGCGCGCCAACCCGGACGGCGACCTGGTGCGTCAGGCCCGTGACAGCGGCATTCGCGTGATTACCAATAGCGCCGTCATCGAGGCACGCGGCCATCAGCGCGTCACCGGCGCCCGCGTCTCCGCCGTCGACCTCGAGCGCTTCGTGGTCACCGGCAAGGTTGATGAGCTCGAGTGCGACACCATCGCCACCTCCGGCGGCTACAGCCCGGTGGTGCACCTCTCATCGCACACCGGCACACGCCCGCAGTGGGATGAAGCGCTTTTGGGCTTCGTGCCCGGCAAGGTCAAGGGCATGATCTCGGCGGGCGGGGTGGCCGGCCAGTTTGATCTGGGTGAAACGCTCGCTGACGGCGCCCGTGCGGGCCGTCAGGCCGCACAGGAACGCGGCTTTTCCGGCGCGCAGGATATCGCCCTGCCCGCCACTCGCACGCGGCGTGAATCTCCGGCCTGTGCGCTCTACCAGGTGCCTCATGAAAAGAGCGCCCTGCGTGCGCCCAAGCAGTTCGTCGATCTGCAAAACGATGTGACCGCCGCGGGCATCGAAGTCGCCACGCGGGAAGGCTTCGAGTCCATCGAGCACGTCAAGCGCTACACCGCGCTTGGCTTTGGAACCGACCAGGGCAAGCTTGGCAACATCAACGGCATGGCCATCGCCGCGCGCTGCCTGGACCGCTCGATTCCCGAAGTCGGCACCACGGTCTTTCGCCCCAACTACACGCCGGTCACCTTCGGCGCCATAGTCGGCCGCCACTGTGGCGAGTTGTTCGACCCGAAACGCTACACCGCGCTGCATCAGTGGCATGTGGAAAACGGCGCCGAATTCGAGGACGTGGGCCAGTGGAAGCGTCCCTGGTATTTTCCCCGGACGGTGAACGGCAAGAAAGAGACCCTGCATGAAGCGGTCAACCGCGAGTGCCTGGCGGTACGCGAAGGCGTGGGCATTCTCGATGCCTCGACACTTGGCAAGATCGACATTCAGGGTCCGGACGCCCGCGAGTTCCTGGGCCGTGTCTACACCAACAAGTGGGCCCAGCTGGCGCCCGGGCGCGTACGCTACGGGCTGATGTGTAAAGACGACGGCATGCTGATGGACGACGGCACTACCAGCTGCCTGGGTGATAACCACTTTTTGATGACCACCACCACCGGCGGCGCGGCAGGCGTGCTCGAGTGGCTGGAGCTTTGGCACCAGACCGAGTGGCCGGAGCTTCAGGTCTACTTCAACTCCGTGACCGACCACTGGGCAACCATGACCGTCACCGGCCCGGACGCGCGCAAGCTGTTGTCCGAGCTGACCGACATGGACCTCGATCGCGAGAGCTTCAAGTTCATGGACTGGCGCGACGCGACCGTCGCCGAGGTGCCGGCACGCATCTTCCGTATCTCGTTCACCGGCGAGCTGGCCTTCGAGATTAACGTGCAGGCCAACTACGCCCTGCACGTCTGGAAGAAGCTCTTCGAGCACGGCGAGAAGTACAACCTCACGCCCTACGGCACCGAAACCATGCACGTGCTGCGTGCCGAAAAGGGCCTGATCATCGTCGGCCAGGACACCGACGGTTCGGTGACACCGGAAGATCTCGGCATGCAGTGGGCGATCGGCTACGACAAGCCCTTCCCCTGGATCGGCAAGCGCGCCCTCAGCCGCCCGGATACGCTGCGCGGCGACCGCAAGCAGTTCGTCGGCCTGAAGCCGAAAGACCCGAATGTCGTGCTGGAAGAGGGCGCGCAGATCGTCTTCGACGGCAAGCAGTCGATTCCCATGGACATGAAGGGCCACGTGACCTCGAGCTACTACAGCGCATCACTCAAGCACGGCTTTGCGCTGGCGGTGGTCATGGGGGGCCGCGACCGGATGGGCCAGACCGTCTACATCCCCATGACCGATGGCACGGTCTACGAGGCCGAAATCGTAAGCCCCGTCTTCATCGACCCGAAAGGAGAGCGCCAGCATGTCTAACGTGCGAGAGTTCAACACCGTGCCTGAGGGCAATCCGCAGGTCGAATCCCCCCTGGCGTGGAGCTATCGCCAGCACCCGGTACCGGGTGCTGGCAGCCAGCGCGCCGGCGTCACCCTGCGTGAAAAGGCCCTGCTGGGCCATCTGGTACTGCGCGGCGGGGCGATCGTGCTGGATGAAGCGGTGCGCCAGGTGCTGGACATGAACCTGCCGGCCAAGCCCAACGCGCTTGTCTTCGATGACAGCGGCGAGCGCTCGATTCAATGGCTCTCCCCGGACGAGTGGCTCCTCATCGTGCCCGGTGGCGAGGAGTGCACGCTCGAGCACGCGCTGCGCGAGGCGCTTGGTGACGCTCACTTCAGCATCGTCAACGCCAGCGGCGGTCAGACCGTGCTCAGCTTGAGCGGCGAGAACGCCCGCGAGGTGCTGATGAAGTCGATCTCCTACGACGTGCACCCCAGCGCCTTCCCGGTAGGCAAGGGGGTGACCACGGTGTTCGCCAAGGCCAGTGTGGTTCTGCGCCGCCCGTCCGAGGCCGAGTGGGAGCTGGTCGTGCGCCGCAGCTTCGCCGACTACTGCTACCGCTGGCTGCTCGACGCATCAAGCGAGTACGGCGTCGATCTACAACAATAAACCCACAGGCCGGTACGGCCGGCCTGCCCTGACTGCTGACCCAGCCGATGAAAGAGACGCGCCATGAGCCGAATGACGGATACCTGGATACTTGCCGCCCAATGCCCCAGCATTCTGGGCACGGTGGATGTGGTGACTCGCTTCTTGAAAGAGCAGCACTGCTACATTACCGAACTCAGCTCGTTCGATGACCGGCTGGGCGAGCGCTTCTTCATCCGGGCGGAGTTCCGCCCCGAGCGCGAGGCGTTCGACGAGCAGGCGTTTCAGAACGATTTTCAGCCGCGGGCGGACGAGTTCGACATGACCTTCGAGCTGACCGCGCCGGCCAAGCGCACGGGGGCGGTGATTCTCGTCTCCAAGGCGGATCACTGTCTGAACGATCTGCTCTACCGCTACCGCACCGGGCAGCTGCCGCTGGATATCAAGGCGATCATCTCCAACCATCCGGACCTTGAATCCCTGGCGAGCTGGCACGATCTGCCTTACCATCATCTACCGATCACCCCCGATACCAAGGCCGAGCAGGAAGCCCAGGTGCTCGATATCATCGAGGAAACCGGGGCGGAGCTGGTGATCCTGGCGCGCTACATGCAGGTACTGTCGCCGCGCATGTGCGAGCTTCTGGACGGGCGGGCGATCAATATTCACCACTCGCTGCTGCCCGGTTTCAAGGGCGCAAAACCCTATCACCAGGCCTACGAGAAAGGCGTGAAGCTCGTGGGTGCCACGGCGCACTACATCAACAACGACCTCGACGAAGGGCCGATCATCGCCCAGGGGGTCGAGCCGGTCGATCACGCCCACTACCCGGAAGATCTGGTGGCCAAGGGGCGCGATATCGAGTGCCTGACGCTCGCCCGGGCCATTGGCTATCATCTCGAGCGTCGCGTGTTCTTGCACAACGGTCGCACGGTGGTGTTCGGCAACTAGCCTTGCGGGTTAACGTATACCCACTATCAGCAGAACAATAATCAAGTCTGCTCACTGTCTGGCGCGACGGGCGGCATCAATCCGCGTTTATCCTGTCCAACGTCCGGTGAGCCGGCTTTTTATTTCCAGTTCAGAGGTCTTCCATGCCCATCAGTGTCTTCGACCTTTTCAAGATCGGCGTCGGGCCGTCCAGCTCGCACACGGTCGGCCCCATGATGGCCGCCTTCAAGTTCACGGCGGCCCTGCGGGACAAGCAGGTGCTTGGCCAGGCAAGCCGCCTGGAAGTGCATCTGTACGGCTCGCTCTCGGCCACCGGTATCGGGCATGGAACCGACCACGCCATCATCATGGGCCTGCTCGGCGAACGCCCTGATGCGATCGACCCATCGATCATCACCCCCGAGATCGCCACGCTGAAGGAGACCCGACGGCTGGCGCTCGATCGTCAGGTGGATATCGAGTTCGTCTGGGAACGGGACATGATCTTTCACGAAGAGAGCCTGCCCCATCACCCCAATGCCATGAAGCTCTGCGCCTTCGATCAAGACGGCCGTGCGCTGCTGGAGAACACCTACTACTCGGTGGGCGGCGGCTTCGTGGTCGACCAGAGCCAGGTGGATGCCAAGCTCGAGGACATGGACACCGCCAAGATCCCCTTCGATTTCAACTCCGCCGAAGAGCTGCTGGCGATCTGCAAGCGCGAGAACATGAGCATCAGCCAGCTGATGCTGGAAAACGAGAAGACCTGGCGCGGCGAGCAGGAGGTCCGGAATGAGCTCTGGCGCATCTGGCAGGTCATGTGCGAGTGCATCGACAACGGCCTGACCCATGAAGGCGTGCTGCCCGGCGGGCTCAACGTCAAGCGCCGGGCACGCCAGCTTCACCAGCGTCTGATTGCGGCCGAGCAGAACACCTGCCTGATTGCCACGACCTTTTCCGCCATGGAGTGGGTCAATATCTTCGCGCTGGCCGTGAACGAGGAGAACGCCGCCGGCGGGCGCATGGTCACCGCACCCACCAACGGGGCCGCGGGCATCATTCCCGCCGTGCTGCACTACTACATGAAGTTCCAGGACGGTGCCTGCGAGCGCAACGTGGTGGATTTCCTGCTGGCGGCGGGCGCCATCGGCATCCTGTGCAAGAAGAACGCCTCCATCTCCGGCGCGGAAGTGGGTTGTCAGGGCGAGGTGGGCTCCGCCTGCGCCATGGCCGCAGCGGGCCTGGCCGAGGTCATGGGAGCAACGCCTGAGCAGGTGGAAAACGCCGCGGAGATCGGCCTTGAGCACAACCTTGGGCTGACCTGCGACCCGGTGGGAGGGCTGGTTCAAGTGCCCTGCATCGAGCGCAACGCGATTGCCACCATCAAGGCGATCAACGCCGCCCAGATGGCCCTGCGCGGCGACGGCACCCACTTCATCTCGCTCGACAAGGTGATCCGCACCATGCGTGACACCGGCCGCGACATGCTCGACAAGTACAAGGAGACCTCCAAGGGGGGGTTGGCGGTGAATGCCATCGAGTGTTGAGGCAAGAACCGAGTACCGCCTTTCTACAAAAAGCCCAGGCCTTGCCTGGGCTTTTTGCTGCTGGCGTTTTACACAGACAAGCCGCCGGGCCGCTGGTGAAAATTCTTGATATTAGCAGTATAACTATTACGCTATGGTGTCAGTATTTGTGAATTCCCCGCCTTTTGAAACCCACATTGACACTGTGGCAACGCATTGACGTATCGACGTCGATGCTGCCAAGGGCCAGCACCATAAGGTGACTCGTAAGGTTTCCCCATGTTAAAAAAGCTACAGCGCTTTCGCTTCTCTCAACAGCCTTGCTGGTACCTGGTGCATGGTGGCCCGGCTGCCCCGTCTTTAAGCCTGGAAGAACTGGAGCCGCTGCCCGAGCTTGATCGTCAAAGCAGCAGCCACTTCTACTTCCAGGCGCAAACCAGCACCCTTTTTAAACTGGTACGCGACAAGTACTCGCCCAGAGAGGATTTCTGGCGCTGGCTGGGACGCGATATCATCTCCAAGCGCCTGACGGGTTCCTATGATGCGTATAAAGAGTTCACCAGCCGCCGTATCCTCGAAGGACTGGGGCAAAATACCGTAGCGGTGCGCTGCTACGGCGTGGCACTCAATTTTTTGAACCCGCTAGGGTCGCTTTATGCGATGGAGCGGCTGGATAACTGCGTGACGGGTCATACCTATTTTGAAAGGCTGGATGAAGCGCGTCGTTCAACGTTCATCGACACCCTGAGCGCGCAGGTGACCGAACTGGCCCAGGCCGGCTACTACCACCGCGACCTGCACCTGGATAACCTGCTGGTGGACCATCAGCAGCGTCTCATCTGGATCGACACCCACGTCAAGGCGCTCCCTGCGTCCGCCAAGAAACGTCAGGCGCTTCTGGACAACATGCTGACCAACAGTCGAATCGATGGCTCTGGCTATCGTGAGCAGCTGCGTGCAAGGCTCGCGCCCTATTTTTAACCTGGGCTTTTAAACCTGGGCAACGCTGGCTTTATCCGCCCTGGCCCCTATAGGGTCAGGGCTAACGCCAGGCGCCCAGCACCTCCTTCAGATGTTTCACCATTTGTTCTGGCGATTCTACTGATGGCACATGCCCCACGCCATCAAGCACCTCCAGTGACGCACCGCCAAGCTCATCCGACAGCGCTTTCAGCGTCGCGGGCGGCGTGGCGAGGTCCTCACTGCCGCCGATCAGCTGCACCTTGACGCCCTTGCCGGAAAGCTTCCCGGTGAAGGTATCGCGGCCGAGCATCTCGCACAGCTGGGCGTAGGATTCGTCGTCGCCGCGGCCCATCTGCACGCACCACCCCGCCTTCAGCGCCGGGTTCGCCTCAAAGGTAGCGGGGGCAAACCAGCGCGGCACGATCTCCTGGGACATCGCCGCAAGGCCTTCCTGGCGCACCCGCGCAGCGCGGGTATTCCAGAGCTCGGGATTGCCGATGACCGCGCCGGTATTGGTGAGCGTGGCCGACAGTAGCCGGTCGTTGTGCGCCTCGATCAACTGCTGACCGATCACTCCGCCGATGGACGTGCCCACAAAGTGAAAGTGTGCGTCGCCGGCCTGAGCCACCAGCGCCAGCGCCTCATTGGCGAGATCCGCCGGCGTGACGCGCTCGCCGCTCACGCCCTGGCTTGCGCCGTGACCGGGCAGATCCCAGGTCAGCACACGATAGCGCGGCAAGAGTGCCGGGATGACGTCGTCCCACACCGCCTGGCTCATGCCCAGCGGGTGCGCCAGCACCACCAGCGGGCTGGTGTGCGCGCCGAGCAGCCGGTAAGCCACGCTGCGGCCATTGATCTCCAGAAACGTCATGCAACCTCCGTCAGGCGCGTTCGATCAGCGTGGCGATGCCTTGTCCCACACCCACGCACATGGTGCACAGGGCGTAGCGCTTACCGCTTTGCTGCAGCTCATGAGCGGCGGTCAGCAGCAGCCGCGCACCGGACATGCCGAGCGGATGGCCGAGCGCAATCGCGCCGCCGTTGGGGTTGACCCGCGGGTCGTCATCCGCAAGCCCCAGGTCGCGCATGCAGGCGAGCGCCTGAGCAGCGAAGGCTTCATTGAACTCGAACACGTCGATATCATCGAGGGCGACCCCGGTACGCTCGAGCAGCTTCTTCACCGCCGGCACCGGGCCATAACCCATGATGCGCGGCTCGACCCCGGCCGTGGCCATGCCGATGATCTTCGCCATCGGCGTCAGGCCGTGGCGCTTCACCGCCTCCTCGTTTGCCACCAGCATGGCGGCAGCGCCGTCGTTGACGCCGGAGGCGTTGCCGGCGGTCACGCTGCCGCCGTCACGAAAGGGCGTCGGCAGGCTGGCAAGTTTCTCGAGCGAGGTTTCCCGCGGGTGCTCGTCGGTATCGAACACCAGCGGCTCCTGCTTGCGGCGCGGAATCTCGATGGCGGTGATCTCACGCGTAAAGCGCCCGGCTTTTTGCGCAGCGGCGGCCTTCTGCTGGGAGCGCAGCGCAAAGGCGTCCTGGTCTTCGCGGGAGATATTGAACTGCTCGGCGACGTTTTCCGCGGTCTCCGGCATGGAGTCGATGCCGAAGGACTTTTTCATGGCCGGATTGACGAAGCGCCAGCCGATGGTGGTGTCCTCGATCTTCTGGCCGCGGGAGAAGGCGCTGTCGGCCTTGCCCATGACATAAGGCGCGCGGGACATCGACTCCACGCCGCCGGCCAGGGCGAGGGCCATTTCGCCCGCCTTGATGGCGCGAAACGCGGTGCCCACCGCGTCCATGCCCGAGCCGCACAGGCGGTTCATGGTGGTGCCGGGCACGCTGGTGGGAATGCCCGCCAAAAGCGACGCCATGCGCGCCACGTTGCGGTTGTCCTCACCGGCCTGATTGGCACAGCCCATGAAGACCTCTTCGATGGCGGCCGGGTCGAGATTCGCCGCTTCATCGAGTACGGCCTTGAAAATCGTCGCGGCCATATCGTCCGGGCGAACGGCGGCCAGCGTGCCACCAAAGCGGCCTACCGCCGTACGACGGGGGTGGCATAGATAAACGTCGGTCATCATCAACTCCTCAGGCGCCCGCGTGGGCCTGCTCGGTGCGTGCTTTCAGCTCGCGCAGAATGGTCAGTTCGTTTTCGCTTGGTTCGGGCGTACTTTCAAGCCGCTCGGCAAAGCGTACTTCCCAGCCGGTGGCGTCCATGACCTCTTCGCGAGTGACCCCGGGGTGCAGCGATACCACGACCAGCTCCTTGGTGTCCGGGTCGGGCTTCATCACACACAGGTCGGTAATCACGCGGGTCGGCCCTTTACCGATATTGGGTACGTTGTCGCGCCCCTTGCCGTCACGACCAAAGCCAAGCGTAGTGACAAAATCGACGTTTTTGACGAACGCCCGCCGGGAATGCCTGAGCGTGATGAATACCTCACCGGCATTGGTGGCAATCTCGGGCGCCCCGCCACCGCCGGGCAGGCGCACCTTGGGTTCGCGGTAGTCGCCGATCAGCGTGGTATTGAGATTGCAGTACTTGTCGATCTGCGCGGTGCCCAGGAAGCCGACGTCGATCTTGCCGCCCTGCAGCCAGTAGCGGAACATCTCCGGCACGCCCACCGTGGTCAGCGCGGTTTCGGCAAGCTCGCCATCGCCGATGGAAAGCGGCAGTACGTTGGGTTTGGTCTGCAGCGTGCCGGACTCGTAGATCAGCACCACATCAGGGGCGTGGGTCAGGCGCGCCAGGTTGGCGGCTTCTGAGGGCAGGCCGATACCGACAAAGCAGGTCGAGCCGTTTTCCAGCGCGCGGGCGGCGGTCACCGACATCATTTCAGAAGCGGAATACTCCAGGCTCATTGGGCGCTCTCCTGTGTACGGTAGACGTTTTCGTCAAGCCACTGAGTGAAGGTATCTCGGTCGCGGGCAATGGCGTCCCACTCCTTGTAGAAACGGTTGCTGCGCCCGTAGTAGCCGTGGGTATAGGAAGGCAGCGCTCCTTTCTCGGCAACCGCCACGGCGCTGATGGCCCAGCCGGGAATCACGCAGGCGTTGGGGTGGGCGTCAAGATCATCGACGACCTCCTCGACGGTGACGATGCTGTGTTTGGCCGCCAGCACGGCTTCCTTCTGCACGCCGACGATGCCTTCCACCAGCACGTTGCCCTGGCGATCCGCCCGCTGGGCATGAATGATCGACACATCCGGGCGCACCGAAGGCACGGCGGCCAGGCGTTCCCCGGTAAACGGGCACTCGATGAACTTGATCTGGTCGTTGACGCTGGGCAACTCGCTGCCGATATAGCCGCGGAAAACCGCCAGCGGCAGGCCCGCCGCGCCGGCTTCGAACGCGCAGGCCATGGCGGCGTGGCTGTGCTCGAGAATCTCGACCTTGTGCGGCCAGCCCTTCTCGACGGCGTCGCGCAAACGGTGCAGTGACCCCACTCCCGGGTTGCCGCCCCAGGAGAAGATTACCTTCCTGGCGCAGCCGGCACCGATCAACTGATCGTAGATGATGTCCGGCGTCATGCGGATCAGCGTCAGGTCGCGCTTTTGCTGACGAATCACTTCATGACCCGCCGCGAACGGAATGAGATGGGTAAAACCTTCCATGGCCACGGTAGCGCCGTCTTCGACGTAGCGGGCTACCGCGTCATGCAAGCTGAGAAACTCGGCCATTGAATTGCCTCTTAGCTATTTTATTGCCGTCATAATAGATTTGTTCGTAAAACGAACATTGATTTGCAATACGAACAAAATAAAGAGGCCTTGGCGCTACGTCAAACCACTAAAAAAGGGAGGCCAGGCCTCCCTTCGTTTAGCTTAAAAAAATAGCCATTTAAAACATGCACATAGCTAAAAGTTGAACCGTAGAGCGCTGACATGAAGCGAGCATCACACGACAAAAGTATGAGAAGCAGTGCCCCCCGAAGGGGTAGTATCAGACGGTGGCAATAGGCGTCACCGGTGACCCGATAGCACCGGGTAATCTCAGAGGGGGCGCGGTCAGCAAGAAACGTGAGCGCTGATGCTCGTGCAGCCAATCGGCCAGGGGCGTGAGATACCAGAGCTCTGCAAGCGGCAGACCCAGCTTGAAAAGGCAGTGGTGGTGTAACGGCAGCTTGCAGCAATCCTCCGGCGCGATAGCCTTGTCCGCATTCTCGACGGCATAGTTATCGGCGCAAATGGCAACGATGCCGCTGTCGCTTATCCATTGCAGCAGCGACGCATCCGTACCGTCCAGAACCGCCCCGGTCCGCTTTAGCTTTTCGACATCCGGCTGACCCGCCATCTCCAAGATTGCATCAGCAAAGCCCGTGCGCAGCACCAGCATGTCGCCGGGTTCAATGGTGACGTTCAGCTCATCCAGGGCGCGCATCAGCTCCTTGTAGCCGACAAGCGTGCGTCCATGACCGTATACACGGACCAGATCCACCAATACGCCTCGGCCCTGCATGCCGTGCACCGCCATGTTTTCCACCCCAAGACGCTGGGCGCGAGAGTGGCCCAATGCCTCTTCACCGTCCAGGCGCTGGATATCGGTTTCAGCCCGATAGCCGTTGTAGTAGCACCGCTCGGCGTGGCCATCACCATCGGCGTCGAAAAGCGCTCCTACATGGGCCAGGGAATCCCACTGGGAGGAGTACTGAAGCGACAGCACGACCTGATCGTCGCTGATGACATCGACGAGGCCCGGGTGCAGGTTGGCAAGCGGAAAGTTGAGGTAGTCGTTCTGGCCAAGGCTTGTCGGCGCAAGACGCGGTGGAAAGCGCCGCGGATTGAGCGCATTGCCGCCCGGCAAATCCAGCGGCAGCGACAGGCTGAAGACGTTTCCCGTTACGACCTCGCGGGCCCCCTTCAGCACCTGCTCGGGTCCCAGCAGATTGACTCTGCCCAGCTGGTCATCGGGGCCGAAATCCCCCCAGTTAGCCCCTTCCGGGCGCTGTTGCCAACGTGGGTCTTGGCTAGCGTTCGCCATCGTTACCGCTCCTCTTTTCTTCCATTGCCACCGCGATAATGCGCTCCAGGCTATCGCGGGTCTGGTGCTCCTGGCGTTTGATACGCGCGTCATCCCATGAGTAGAACCCTTGCCCGGTCTTGGCACCCAGCCGCCCTTGTGCCACGTACTCTTCAAGCAGACGGGACGGCGTGTGAGTGTCTTCGAGATCCTCGTACAGGTAGCGGGCAATATTGAGGTGTGTATCAAGTCCGTTGAGGTCGCGCTGCATCAGCGGCCCGTTAAGCGCCAGCCGAACGCCGATAGAGAACTGGACGATCTCATCCAGCGCCTCAGCATCGACCACGCCCTTCTCCAAGAGGGAGAGACATTCGCGCATGATGGCGTGCTGGATGCGGTTGGCGACAAAGCCCGGAACGCTCTGATTGAGTACGGCAGGGCGTTTGCCAAGCCCCGTCAAGAAAGTGCAGGTATGGTGAATCGTCGCTTTCGTAGTGGCTGCGCCGGGAATGACTTCCACGGCGGGAATCAGATCCGCCGGGTTAAAGAAGTGCGCGCCGGCCAGGCGTTCGGGATGACGCATACCCTGGCCAATCGCATCGATGGAAAGCCCGGAGGTATTGGTGACGATCAGCGTGGTAGCGGCGCAGTGCGCTTCGGCCTCGGCGATCACCGCGCGCTTGATAGCCAGGTTTTCCGTTACGCTCTCGATGATAATGCTGGTTTCACCCTCCTGGGACCAGTGTGTCTGGACATCGAACTCGCCTGCCGCCGCAAGATGTTCAGAGAACGTCCGCTCGATCTCACGGCGGCACGCCTCAAGCGCGGTCGCCTGCTTATCGATCATGCGCACCGGTAGCCGATGCGCCAGCATCAGCTTGGCAAGCGTGACACCCATGGTGCCAGCCCCCACGATCACGACGCGCTCAATGGGTTGTGTCATGCTCTCTGTCTCTCCTTTGATGCCATATGGAACAAGCTGCGACTAACGTCGCATTGTTAGCCCGCTCAATAAGCTCAATCATCACCACAATGCGAACACTAGTACGCCATACGTACAATTAAAGTACTTCAACTCCAGGAGAATCGCCATGCAGGCTATGGCCAATTTCTTTACTCGCTTGGTCAGTCGCTACATGCCTGATCCGCTGGTCATCGCCATTCTGCTGACCGCCGTCACTATCGTGCTCGCCATGCTGGTGGAAGGCACCTCGGTATTCGCCGCTACCCGCTTCTGGGGAGACGGTTTCTGGGGGCTTCTCGCCTTCAGCATGCAGATGACCGTCATCCTGCTGGCGGGCTACATTCTGGCCAAGACGCCGTTGGTCGACCGGCTTCTCGATCGCATCGCGGGTTGCGTCAGAACGCCTTTTGCCGCCATCGTGGTTGCCACGCTGATCGGGGGTATCGGCAGTTGGCTCAACTGGGGGTTTGGCCTGGTGATCGGTGGTATCGTGGCGCAGAAACTGGCCTTGAAGGTCAAGGGCCTGCATTACCCGTTGGTCATCGCGGCGGCGTATTCCGGCTTTGCGCTTTACGGTATTGGCCTTTCCGGAAGCGTCCCGCTCCTGATCGCGACCGAGGGACATTTCCTGCAGGGTGAGATGGGGCTGATCCCGCTTTCCGAAACGATCTTCTCCCCGGTTCTGCTTATTACAAGTGGCCTCATTATTGCCACGCTGCCACTTTTCAACGCCTGGCTTCACCCCAGGCGCCCCGAGGATATCGTCGAAATCGACCCCGCTACCGTAGACAGGCCAGCGGCACCAGCGCCGGGTGACATCCAGAGCGCCACCCTGGCCGAGCGGCTCAATCATAGTCGTTTCATCGGCATCGGCATTGGCCTGCTGGGCATGCTCTATGTAGCACTCTACAGCCTCAACGGCGGATCGCTGAATCTCAATACGGTCAACTTCACTTTCGTATTTCTCGGCATTCTGCTGTTCGCATCGCCCGCCCAGTATCTTGCCGCCTTGAACGACGGCGTGCGCATCGTATCGGGCATCATCATTCAGTACCCCTTCTACGCCGGCATCATGGGTATCCTCGTAGGCTCTGGGCTGATGGTCAGCTTTGCCAACCTGTTCGTGGATATCTCGAGTGCGGCGACCCTGCCTATCTGGTCGTTTATCAGCGGCGGCGTCATCAACATTCTGGCGCCTTCCGGGGGTGGCCAATGGGCCGTTCAGGGGCCGGTCATGATCGAGGCAGCCACGGAGCTTGGCGCCTCTCATGCAGCGACGGCGCTGGCAGTACAGATCGGCGATCAGTGGACCAATATGGTTCAGCCCTTCTGGATACTTCCCGTACTCGCCATTTCAGGCCTGAAACTGCGTGACGTGATGGGCTACATGGTGTTGATCCTGATGTACCTGGGCGTCATTTTCGCTGGCGCCGTGTGGCTCTGGGGCTATCTGGGCGCGTAATTCTGACCATAGGAGCGATGACAGTGCCGTACATGATCGAAACCTTCGACAAGCCCGACCACCAAGCGCTGCGCCTTGAGGTCCGGGATGTTCACCTGGCCTATCTGGACGCACACAAGGAGCGTCTGCTGGCCTGCGGTGCCAAGCTCTCCGACGATGGCAAGACCGCTTCCGGGGGACTTTACCTGCTCGACTGTGAAACGCGCGAAGCGGCGCAGGCCTTCATCGACGCTGACCCGTTCAGCCAGGCCGACCTGTTCGAGCGTGTCGTCATCTGTCGCTGGCGCAAGGCTTATCTGGATGGTATTGGCTACTTGTAACGCCTTTTGAAACACACAAAGAGGAGAAATTGCGATGCTATTTCACGTGGAGATGGTGGTCAATCTGCCCCATGACATGTCCAAGGACGTGGCCAACGAGATCAAGACGCAAGAGCGGCAGTATGCTCAGGACCTTCAGGCTCAGGGCAAGTGGCGCCATCTGTGGCGCATCGCCGGCAGCTACGCCAACGTCAGCATCTTTGATGTAGAGAGCAATAGCGAACTGCATGAGCTCCTCTCGAACCTGCCACTCTTTCCCTACATGGACATTACGGTGAGGCCGCTGTGCCGTCACCCCTCGTCCATTCGCGACGACGATAGCTGAGCGACCCGTCTCGGCCTCATTACCTACCAGGAGCACTCATGACGACTCCCTTCGCTGTCGTTACCGGCGGCGCCCGTAATATCGGTCAGGCAATCGCCCTGCGTCTGCAGCAGGATGGCTACCGCGTCATCGTGCTCGACATCGTCGAACCTGAAGCGCCTTCGCTGAAGGAGCACGCCTATCAGGTCGACCTCTCGGACGTCGCCGCCACCCAGCAGCTTCTGTTGAAAGTCACCGAGGGCCTGCCCGTCGCCTGCCTGGTCAACAACGTCGGCATTGTGGCGCCCGCGCTGCTTGATGATACCGACATCGATGATTTCGATACGTTGATGCACCTGAACGTGCGCGCGGCATTGGTGTGCACCAAGGCGCTGCTGTCCAAGCTTCGCGAAAGCGGCAACGGGCGGATTGTCTTCAACGCCAGCCGCGTTGTATTGGGCAAGGAGGCAAGAACGCTCTACAGCGCTACCAAGGGCGCCGTACAGGCCATGGCGCGCACCTGGGCACTGGAGCTCGCACAGGATGGCATTACCGTCAACTGCGTTGCCCCGGGTCCGATTGCCACCACGGCGTTCTGGGCGAACAACCCGCCGGACTCCGAGCGCGCGCGGCGCATCATCGATAACGTGCCGGTAGGGCGCATGGGCCAGCCTGAAGAGGTCGCCCACGCGGTCAGCTTCTTCTGCGATCAGCGCAGCGGGTTCATCACTGGCCAGACCCTGTTCGTCTGCGGTGGCGTCACCGTCGGCTGAGCCGCTAGACCACGCCCTTTTCCTGCAAGCGGCGAACCGCTTCGTCGCTTTTACCCAGCAGCCGGGTCAACACGTCCCGGGTGTCTTCACCCAGCGCCGGCGGTGCCTTGGTGTAGCTCAAGGCCGTTTTGGAGTACTTGATGGGGTTGGCGACGCCGGGCACGCTGCCCGCCTTGCCAGGTACATCGATCTTCATGCCGCGAGCCTTTACCTGCTCATCCTCGAAGACCTGGGCGATATCCTGAATCGGGCCACAGGGAACGCTGATGGATTGCAGCAGCGTGGTGAGTGCCGTGCTTTCAAAACCGCGTGTTACGTCACTGATCAACGCGACCAGCGCTTCGCGATGCTTGACGCGCTGAGGATTGGTGACAAAGCGTGGATCATCCGCCACAGGAGCAATGCCTACCGCGTTACAGAAACGCCGGAACTGGCCGTCATTGCCGATGGCAATGATCACCTTTTCCCCGTTCGCGGTCGGAAACGGCTGGTAGGGCACGAGATTGGGGTGGTATTCACCGGTGCGCTTGGGGGGCGTGTCGCTGCAGAAGTAGTTGAGCGCCTGATTGGCCAGCCAGCTTACCTGCACATCCAGCAGCGCCATGTCGATATGCTGCCCTTCGCCGGTCTGGTGGCGATGATGCAGGGCGCCCAGAATGGCCACCGCGGCATTCATTCCCGTGGTCAGATCCGCCACGGCCATGCCTACCCGCTGCGGCCCGGCACCGGGCAAGCCATCCGGCACGCCGGTGATGCTCATCAGCCCCGCCTGGGCCTGAATCAGGTAGTCGTAGCCCGCCATCCTGGCCATGGGCCCGGTCTGGCCGAACCCCGTAACGGAGCAGTAGATAAGGGCGGGGTTGATCGCCGAGAGGCTGACATAGTCGAGCCGCTTGTCGACCAGCCCGCCGGTCTTGAAGTTCTCCACGACGATATCGCACTGGGCCGCCAGCTCATGCAGTAGCGCCTGGCCCTCGGGGCGTGCGATATCGACGGTCACCGAGTGCTTGCCACGGTTGGCGGAAAGATAGTAAGCCGATTGAGGTGCCTGCTCGCCCTCCCCCTGCCACCAGGGCGGCCCCCAGTGACGCGTATCGTCGCCAAGGCCCGGGCGCTCTATCTTGATGACCTCCGCCCCCATGTCGGCGAGTATCTGCGTACACCAGGGACCTGCCATTACCCTGCTCAAATCGAGTACGCGTAATCCGTTCAAAGGCCCTGACATACACACTCTCCCACGCGTTTAGACACTCGCCACCGTAAATTCCCATCGCCTTGCCTAGCCGTTATTGAGTTGCCTGGCGTTACTGGCTTGCTTGCGCGCTTGGAAAAACCTGTACAGGGCAAAGGCAATCGAGCCAAAGGTGATGGCGATAAAGAACCAGGTAATGGGTCCACGTACAAAGATGGAGAGATCCCCATTGCCGATCAGCAGAGAACGCCTGAGGTTGTCTTCGAACATGGGCCCAAGAATAAAGCCGATCAAAAACGGTGCGGCGGGAATACCCGTCCGATTGAACAGATAGCCCACCACGCCAAAGGCCAGCATCAGCCAGATATCAAACGTGGCGTTGTTGACCGCATAGGCGCCGTAGATGCAGAACATCAAGACGATAGGAAAGAGGATCGACTTGGGAATATCCGCGATCAGCGAGAAATACTTGATCGCCGCGTTACCGACCACCAGCAATATCAATGAGCTGAGCATGATGCCTAGAAACAGCGCATAGATGAGCGAAAGGTTTTCCTGGAACATGATGGGGCCAGGGGTCAGGCCATGCACCATGAACGCTCCCAGAATGATGGCGGTGATCACGTCGCCTGGAATCCCCAGCGAAAGCAGCGGTATCAGCGTAGCGCCTGCCACCCCGTTATTGCCCGCCTCGGCCGCCGCGACACCCTCGACTTCACCCTTGCCGAAATTATCCCTGTTGGGCGAGCGACGGCGGGCATCGCTATAGGAGATAAAGGCTGCCGCCGTCGCCCCGGTACCGGGAATGGCGCCGATGATCACGCCGATCAGGCTGCCGCGGACGATACTTTTCATGCAGCGCTTGAGCTCGGCCAGGGTCATGCCTGCGCCGCTTGCCTTTGCCTTGATGTGAGGCACCACTTTTTTTCTATAGAACTCGATGATTTCGGGGATGGCAAACAGACCGATCAGCAGCGGAATGAAGGAGATCGAATCCATCAGGTTGTAGTTGCCAAAGGTAAGGCGCTGCGACCCGAATACCGAATCGAGTCCGACCAATGACAGCAGTATCCCCATCAGCGCCGCCAGAAGGCCCTTCACCATGGAACCACTGGCCAGAGAAATGATGATGGTCAGCGAGAAGCAGATCAGCCAGAAGAACTCCGGCGCGCCAAAGTTGAGCGCTATCTTGGCAAGATAAGCGGCAAAGAATATCAGGGCGATATTGGAAATGAAGTCCGCGATGACCGAAGAGAACAGGGCTGTTTTCAGCGCCTTTTTGGCATGGCCCTGCTGCGCCATGGGATAACCGTCCAGCAGCGTACAGGCAGAGGCAGGCGAGCCCGGCGTACGGATCAGGATAGCGGTAATCGAGCCGCCGTACATGCCGCCTTTGTAGATACCCACCAGCAGAAGAATCGCGGCAACCGGCTGCATCGAGAAGGTAAATGGCAGGGCCAGCGCGACCGCCATGGTGGCCGTCAACCCCGGAATGGAGCCTACGGTAACGCCGATGACCACGCCAAGTGCAATGGCTATGAAGTTGTCGATACTCAAGAAAAGTTGCAGGACTTCGTTAAGGTTTTCCATATATCACCCGGGCAGCGCCGCCAAGAAGTTGTTAATAGGGCATTAGCGGAAGTGGAACATTCATCACATTGACAAACAGCAGCGTCACGCCCACAGGAAAAGCCACGGCAAACCCGTAGACCCACCAGGTCCTGACAGGGTGTGCCAGAAAGAGAAGGACGGTGGCCAGGATGCCGGTCAGGATGGCGCCCAGGGTTTCGAAAAACAGTACGTAAACCAGAAAGGCGATCACCATGATGACGAAGCGGCGCAGAGAGCCCTTGATGAACTTGCGTTCATCGCTTTCATTTTTATCGGCTACCAGCAACCCTTGAAGAATCAGCAAGACTGAAAAGGCCAGCATCAGCCAACTGACGATATTGGGTAGCCAGCGCGGCGACATCATGGGGTTCTGCATGATGGGCGGCTCACCGATATGATTGGGCACGAGATATAGCGCCAGCACTAACGAAACCACCAGCAAAATGATGCCGGTAGTGAAATCCAGGATATCTTTGATTCTGTTCACGGCACGGTAATCAGAGGATGACATGAGAGCCTCTCCAAAGGGACAAGCTAAAGAAAGCAGTGAAGGCGAAGGTCATGACAACCTCCGCCTCCATCTCTAGTGCTGTTTACTGACTGATGCCGGCCTGTTCGGCCACTTCCTGCCAGCGTGCCAGATCATCGATCACGAACTGCTTGAACTCTTCACCCTCTACCTGGCCCGGTTGCGCGCCTAGCTGCTTGGCGAAATCCAGGAACTCTTCACGCTCCATCACTTCGTCCAGCGCTTGCTGCATGGCTTCATAGCCTTCTTCCGGGAACGAGTTGTGCGCGATGAGTCCGAACCAGGCCGTGGTCACGAACTGGTCAAGGTTGTATTCACCGATTTCCGAGAGCGTGGGTACGTCGGGCAGGTAAGGTGAGCGCTCTGCCGAGGTGACGGCCAGGGCACGCAGGTCGCCGGATTTGATATGCGAATAGACGGTCGGCATATTTTCAAAGGAGACGTCTACATCGCCACCCAGCAGCGCCGGCAGGGCCGCACCGCTTCCCGCGAAAGGCACGGCGGTCATGTTGGAGCCGGTCAGCGTCTTGAACAGCTCGCCGGACATATGGATGGAGCTACCCACGCCGCTATGGCTGAACGCCATGTTCTGATCCTGGGCGGCTTCAATAAACTCAACAACCGAGTTGTAAGGGCTGCTGGCGGGCACCACCATCACGTTGGGTATATCGATCACGTTCTGGATGAAAACGAAGTCTTCGACAGGGTCGTAAGCAAGGTCCGGGTAAATGGCGGCGCCGATCGTGTGGCCCGGCGATGCCATCAAGAGCGTATGGTCAGCATCGCGACCGCCACGTGCCAGGCGGCCGGTACCCACGGTGGAACCGGCACCCGGGCGGTTCTCGACGATGACGTTGGTATCCAGCGCATCTTTGAGCAGGTCGGCCACGCGACGTGACAGCACGTCAGTGGTGCCGCCCGGCGCGTAGGGCACTACCAGGCGAACGTCGCCTGTAGGCCAATCCGCAGCGTGGGCGGTTGAAAGGGAGGCAGAAATAAGCAAGGCGCTGCCGCAGGCAGCTATACAAGTGGCGCTGATGAGTTTTTTCATTGTATTAACTTCCTGTGCGTAGCTGGCTATTTGTTCGCAATACGTACATGTATTCGCATTACACACACGCAGACTACTGCGTTATAGCCACTCTACAAAACACAACTTTAGTAGCATCTGCTCATCGCGTTTCCATTCGCCAGAAACAAGAGAGGGAGAAAATCAGAAAACCATATGTTCGCATAACGAACTATTATCCGATAGAATCGCGTATTACGCTTATTTGATTAGCGAAATCGATACACCTAGGCAGGGAAAACATGCTTGAAGATATTCTCGACCCTGAAAGCCGGGACTTTGTGACAGCGCTTGCCAGCGGCCTGGAAGTCATACGCGCATTCGACTCTGAGCACCCACGGATGACGCTCAGCGAAGTGGCCACACGTACAGGCATGAATAGAGCAAAGGCGAGGCGCTTTCTGCTGACACTGCACTCCTTGGGCTATGTGCGTAAACAGCAGCGCTATTTTGAGCTTGCTCCACGGGTGCTTCAGCTGGGCTATGCCTTTTTGTCGGCCAACAACTACCGCGGCGTCATTCAGCAATATCTGGAAGACATCACGCTGGAAATCGGCGAGTCCTCCTCTTTGGGGGTGCTGGATGGCGAAGACGTCATTTACGTCGCACGCTCAGCCGCCAAGCATCGCTTGATGGCCATTACACTATCCGTGGGTACTCGCTTACCTGCTGCGCATACGTCCTTGGGGCGGGTGCTTCTCGCCCAGCTCGATGGCGCTGAACTGGATAATTACCTGGCCAATCTCAAGCTGGAAAAGCATACGGAAAAAACCATTACCGATATAGATAAGTTGAGGCATCAAATCATTACCGCACGCCAGCAAGGGTATGCCATCGCTGATCAGGAACTTGATCCTGGATTACGCTCCTTGGCCGTGCCTGCCTTTGATGCCAAAGGCCACCTGATCGGCGCCATCAATGTCAGCACGAATGCAGCCAGGGTAGATCTGGATACGCTGCTGGGTCGCTACTTGCCGATCATGCAGAAAAAGGCCGCCCAGATCAGGCTGAACATCAATTGACCCTGGAGAAGATACCTTTCAGGCCTTGAAGGCTAAACCGCCATCTACTTGTTATTAGCCTTGATGATTGCCTCTAGCGCCGCCAAGTACCCCTGTATGCCTAGTCCGGCAATGACACCCTCGGCGCGCAGCGAAATATAGGAGTGGTGGCGAAAGCTTTCGCGTTTATGCACGTTGGAAATATGCACTTCGATCACCCGACCATCAAAAGCGTTGAGCGCATCCAGAATGGCAACCGACGTGTGCGTATAGGCCGCCGGGTTGATGATGATCGCCTGAGTTCCATCACGTCTTGCGCTATGGATGGCATCGATCAGCACGCCTTCATGATTACTCTGCAGGCACTCGATGTCCCACCCGGCGGCTATCGCCTTTTCACGTAGCAGGCTGTTCACGTCGTCCAACGTCTCAGCCCCATAGATTTCCGGCTGCCGAGTACCCAGCAAGTTGAGATTGGGACCGTGGAGTACCAGAACACGTGGCGTAGTCGGCATGCGTATTTCCTTGTCTGTCTATCGGGTCTGGCGGTCAGTTATTCACCAACGCTTTAATAGCTTCATGCTACATTAGTACGCTTTAGAAATGCAGCAGGTTAGTTGCCCCATGACCCTCCCCCTCTACCTAGGCCTGCCCATGTGGGCCAACCAGGACTGGCAGGGCAGCCTGTATGCCCGCCACGCCAGAACCGACCTGCTCAGCGACTATGGCCGCGTGTTCTCGAGTGTGGAAGGCAACACCACCTTTTATAGCGGCGCGCCCAAGGCCGAGACGATTGCCGCCTGGTCACGCCAGGCGCCGCCTCACTTTCGCTTCTGCTTCAAGCTGCCGGCAAGCGTCACCCACGACCAGCGCCTGACCGATCTGGACGCTGCCTGGGCATTCCTGGATGCCCTCGCCCCGCTGCATGATCGCCTTGGCCCGACCATGGTTCAGCTGCCGCGCGATTTCGGCCCTGACGAACTGCCGCACCTGGAGGCCCTGCTGGCTCGCTGGCCTGCGCATTTAGCTTGCGCCGTCGAGGTTCGCCATCCTGCCTTTTTTCACAAGGGAGCGGCTGAAAAAGCCCTGAACCAATTGTTGATAACTTATTGCGCCAACCGCGTGATGCTGGACGTACGTCCGGTGTTTTCAACGCCTGCCGATGGCCACCCAGGGCTTGCCCACGCCCAGCAGGAAAAGCCGAAACTCCCGCTACACGTGCTTTCCACAGGAAATTTTCCGGTCATCCGCTTTATCGGGCATATTGACAAAGCCATCAACAGGCACTACTTCGAACCGTGGAAAGCCCAGCTAAACCTGTGGATAAGTCAGGGGAAAACCCCTTTCTTATTTGTGCATACTGCGGATAATCGCGAATCCCCTGACATGGCCCGTACGCTCTACAACACCCTTGGCGAAACCACCTGCCTGCCGCCGCTATCCGCCTTTCCCGGCGAGACACAAAACCAGCTGTTTTAGCCTAACGTTATTAGCACCTGACTGGCACGGGCCCGCCTGATCGGATAAATTGCGCATACTTTCGATAAACGCAGGCTATCTGTGTTTATCGAACATGCGTAAATGGGGCGCATAGCGACTTATTACAATCTAACTAACTTGTAGGTGATGTATGGCAAAGCTTGCACATGCACAATGGTCATCGAAGATGGGCTTTGTGCTGGCTGCTGCGGGATCGGCAGTAGGCTTGGGAAATATCTGGCGCTTCTCGTACATGACGGGCGAAAGCGGTGGGGCTGCTTTCGTGCTGGTCTATCTGGCGTGTGTAACGCTGGTTGGTCTGCCGATTCTGGTAGCGGAGTGGATGATTGGCCGCCGCGGGCAGAAAAACCCGATTAACACCATGGCAGAGCTGGCCAGCAGCCACGGTCGCTCGCGTGCGTGGGCATCGATTGGTATCAGCGGCGTCTTGGCCGCCTTTCTGATCCTTTCGTTTTATAGCGTGATTGGCGGCTGGTCGCTCAACTATACGCTGGGCTCGGTGATCGGCACATTCGACGGTCAGGATGCCGACACGGTGGGCGCCATGTTCAGCGAGCTGCTGGGTAACCCCAAAGCGCTGCTCATCTGGCATACCGCTTTCATGCTGCTGGTCATTGGAATCGTGGCACGTGGCGTAACCAAGGGGCTTGAAGCAGCTTCACGTATCCTGATGCCGGCGCTGGTGGTGCTTCTGCTGGTGCTGGTTGGCTACGGTATGGCAAGCGGCTACTTTGGTGAAGCACTGAGCTTCATGTTCAGCCCTGACTGGGGCGCGCTGGATGGTGGTGTGGTCCTTGCTGCCATGGGTCAGGCCTTCTTTACCCTCTCTCTGGGGATGGGCATCATGATGGCGTATGGCTCCTACCTGGGTGAAGACGTCAATCTGATCAGCACCGCGCGTACCGTTATCATTCTGGATACGGCGATTGCCCTGCTGGCGGGCCTTGCGATCTTCCCGATCGTATTCGCCAACGGGCTAAGTGCAAGTGAAGGTCCAGGCTTGATCTTCATTACCCTGCCTCTGGCGTTTGGCAATATGTCCGGCGGTACGATTCTCGGTCTGATGTTCTTCTTGCTGCTGACCTTTGCGGCACTGACTTCCGCTATTTCACTGCTGGAGCCAGTTGTTGAAACGCTGGAAGAGCGCACGTCCTTGAGCCGAATTGGCGCAACGCTGGTAAGCGCTATCGCCGTGTGGCTACTCGGGGTGGCGGCACTACTGTCATTCAATGTCTGGTCCGATGTGCTGTTCTTCGGCCTCAATATCTTTGACTTCCTGGATACCTTCACCAGCAAGATCTTGCTGCCGTTGACGGGGCTTGGCGCGATCATCTTCTTCTCGCTCTGCCTGGATAAGGAAGAAGCGCGCAAGGAACTCCGCCTGGATATCTATGACTTCACTCTGTGGAATCTGCTCGCGAAGTATGTCGCTCCACTGGGCGTCATTGTGGTCTTTTTAACCGGCTTGATCTAAGCCGCACCTTGCCCTGCCAAACGGCGGGGCAATGGTCGGGCAAGTATAATCAGCAACGTGCCAGACTAGTGTAATTCGCTCTCTTGCTGCTCTTCTTCGGGCAAGGGAGCGATATCCCGCGACAGCTTCTGAAACTCGCGATGCAGTTCTATTCCCCTCCGCGCTCTCAAGTTGCGCTGGGCGGCGCTACGCTGGCGCTGAACATGCTCAACCACTTCCATGCTCATGAAGATGTCCAAAAGCTCGCTTTTTACCGAGGTGATTCGTTCGACGTTTCTCATGATCGACGTGCCTCCAGGTGAATATGCCTTTGTCCACCTGCATCCGTGACGACTGTTAAATGATGCAGTGCGGCACTTCACTTCTTACTATAACCTACTTGACAAAATGATGACGAAACGGGAAGAAATACCTAAACGCGCTTTAAACGCTTGAGCGGCGTGGGTTTCGTTGTCCATATTTGCCATCTCTCAGGCATACTGAGGAAAACGCCGTGGTAGCGGCAGAATAAACGAGGAGCTTACCGTGAGTCGCGCCCTGTTCGATGAAATGAGACGCCGCATGGAGCACTTTCGCCGCTCCGAACAGAAGGTTGCGCGGTTTGTACTGCGCAACCCCGATGAAGTTATCCACATGCGGATCGTGGACCTGGCCACCGAAGCAGGCGTCAGCGAACCCACGGTGGTGCGATTCTGCCGCGCTCTGGGCTGTAACGGCTTTCAGGATTTCAAGCTGCAGCTGGCGCAGATGCTGGCATCCGGCAGTCAGTTCGCCCAGTTCTCGATGAACGATAGCGACTCGGTCGCCGAGTTTTCGCACAGCATCTTCGACTCCACCGTGGGCACCCTGCTGTCCGTACGCGACCGGCTCGACAACGATGCACTCGGCCGGGCGGTAAATGCCCTGGCCATGGCCAACCGGGTGGAGTTCTACGGCTTCGGGGCCTCGGGGGCCGTCGCTTTTGATGCCCAGCACAAGTTCTTTCGCCTGCAGATTTCCACCTCCGCCTACGCTGACCCGCACATGCAGAACATGTCGGCGGTGACCCTTAAAGAGGGCGATGTGGTCGTGGCCATCTCCCAGACCGGGCGCACCAAGGCGCTGGTGGCCAGCGTACGCCTGGCCCGTGAAGCGGGCGCCACGGTCATCGGCCTGTGCCCCAGCGGCTCGCCGCTGGCTGAAGAGGTCAGCCTGCCGCTGTATATCGATGTTCACGAAGACACCGAGATCTACACACCGCTCAGTTCACGCATTGCCCATCTGGTGCTGATCGACGTTCTGGCCGTGGGTGTCGCCAAGACCCGCGGGCCAAAGCTTGCCGAACAGCTCAAGGCGGTGAAAAAGAGCCTCAACACGCTGCGTTACCCGGAAGAGAACTGATCATCGTAAAAAAGCGCCGCTCAAAGTAAACGCCTGTATACACAGCCAGTGTGCTTGCTGTGCTAGACTAGGCGCCCATTTTCGATCCGGCAGCGGCTTTTATGGACGACGTCACGGCGATACTCGATCAGCTCAACACCGCTCAGCGCGAGGCGGTCAGCGCCCCTCAGGGCAACCTTCTCGTGCTGGCCGGTGCCGGTTCGGGTAAAACCCGGGTGCTGGTACACCGCATCGCCTGGCTGATGCACGCCGAAGGCCTCTCGCCCTATGCGCTGCTGGCAGTCACCTTCACCAACAAGGCCGCCCGCGAAATGCGCACGCGCCTTGAAGCGCTGCTGGGGCATTCGCTGCGCAACGTCTGGGTGGGTACCTTCCACTCGATTGCCCACCGCCTGTTGCGCACCCACTGGCAGGACGCGCGCCTGCCGCAGAATTTCCAGATCATCGATTCCGACGACCAGCTGCGGCTGATCAAACGGCTGCTGAAAGACTACTCGATCGACGATGAGCGCTACCCGCCACGCCAGGTGCAGGGCTTTATCGGCGGCTGCAAGGAAGAGGGTCTGCGCCCTCATCAGGTCAACGTGGATGGCGATGGCTACATGGCGCAGATGGTCGAGCTTTACGAGCGCTACCAGCTTACCTGCGAGCGCGGCGGCCTGGTGGACTTCGGCGAGCTGCTGCTCAGAAGCCTGGAGCTTCTGCGCGACAACCCGCCGCTTCTGGACCACTACCGCGAGCGCTTCGGCCACGTGCTGGTGGATGAGTTTCAGGATACCAATACCCTGCAGTACGCCTGGCTGAAGCTTCTGACCGGGATGCAGACGCCGATGACCGCGGTGGGCGACGACGATCAGTCGATCTACGGCTGGCGCGGGGCGAAGATCGAGAACATCCGCCGCTTCGAGGAGGAGTTTCCGCAGACCCATACCGTGCGCCTGGAGCAGAACTACCGCTCGACCAGCGCCATTCTGGATGCGGCCAACGCCCTGATCAGCCACAACAGCGAGCGCATGGGCAAGAACCTGTGGACCGACGGCATCGAGGGCGAGCCGATTTCGGTCTATGCCGGGTTCAACGACCTGGAAGAGGCGCGCTATATCGTCGATACCATCAAGGAGCGCGTCGACGAAGGCTTCAACCGGCGCGATATCGCCATTCTCTACCGCTCCAACGCCCAGTCGCGGCTGCTGGAAGAGACCTTGATCCGCCAGGGGATGCCTTACCGTATTTACGGCGGGCACCGCTTCTACGAGCGCCTGGAGATCAAGAACGCCCTGGCTTACCTGCGCCTGCTGCTCAACCGCGACGACGACGCCTCTCTCGAGCGGGTGATCAACGTGCCCACCCGTGGCATCGGCACCCGCACCGTGGAAATTCTGCGCCACCGCGCCCGGCTCGAGAGCATCTCCCTGTGGCAGGCGCTGCACGATGCGCTGGGCGACGGCACGCTGAAAGGCCGCGCGGGTAACGCCGTGCAGAACTTCGCCAATCTGATCGAGCAGCTCGACAACGACGCCGCGGGCCTGACGCTTTATGAAATCATCGATCACGTCACCGAGCACACCGGACTGATCGAGCATCACAAGAGCGAGCGCGGCGAGAAGGGCCAGGCGCGGGTGGAAAACCTGGAAGAACTGGTCACCGCCGCGCGGGCCTTTACCCAGGGCGACGCTTTCGAAACCCCGGAAGCCGGGGAAGGCATGACCGCGCTGGAGGCATTTCTTTCCGAAGCGGCGCTCAACGCCGGCGACCACGAAGCCGAAGAGTTCGAGGACAGCGTACAGCTGATGACGCTTCACTCCGCCAAGGGCCTGGAGTTTCCGGTGGTGTTTATCGCCGGCGTGGAAGAAGGTCTGTTCCCGCACAAGATGTCGATCGAAGAGCCGGGACGGCTCGAAGAGGAGCGCCGGCTTTGTTACGTGGGCGTGACCCGCGCCATGCAGAAGCTCTACCTGACCCACGCGGAAACTCGCCGCATGCACGGCAAGGAAGTCTTCCCCCGGCCGTCGCGCTTTCTGCGCGAGCTGCCGCCGCACCTGCTTGAAGAGGTGCGTCTGCGCGGACATATCTCGCGTCCGGTAACGGCCGCGCGAACCAGCTTCGCCCAGCAAAGCGTCGAGAGCGATGGCGACCTGCCGGCACTGCACGTGGGCCAGCGCGTGGATCACCCGGTGTTTGGCGAAGGGGTGATTCTCAACGCCGAAGGTGAAGGCCCCCGTGCCCGCGTGCAGGTGAGTTTCGAAGGCGACGGGGTCAAGTGGCTGGTGCTGGGGTTTGCCAAGCTGACGCCGCTATAGCGCCGCCTTGCGGGAGCGGCGGGCAGCTTGCTCAATAAAACGTGATTAGCGCATACTGACGGGCGGACACTTGCGCTCACGTGCAATTAAACAAAAATCATACTTTCTCGGAGTCATGCCGCCATGCAACGCCGCCAATTTTTGAAAACCGCCGGCCTAGGTGCCGCCGGTGTCGCCGCCGCGCCTTTCGTCAGCAGCGCCCACGCGCAAGAAACCTATACCTGGGACATGGTCACGTCATGGCCGAAAAACTTCCCGGCGCTGGGCACCGGCGCCAACGACTTTGCCAAGCGCGTCGAGCAGCTCTCGAATGGCCGGATGACCATCCGCGTACACGGTGCAGGCGAGCTGGTACCGGCCCTGGAAGTCTTTGACGCCGTTGCCGCCGGTACCGCTGAAATGGGTCACTCCACGCCTTATTACTGGCGCGGCAAGCTGGCCGCCTCGCAGTTCTTCACCGCCGTGCCTTTCGGCATGACCACCACCGAGATGAACGCGTGGCTGTATCACGGCGGTGGCCAGGAGCTGTGGGACGAGATATACGCCAAGCACAACCTCAAACCGTTTGCGGTGGGCAATACCGGCCCGCAGATGGCCGGCTGGTTCAAGAAAGAGATCAACTCGCTTGCCGACATGCAGGGCCTGAAACTGCGCTTGCCGGGACTTGCCGGTGAAGCCATGAATGGCATCGGGGTCAGCACCGTCAACCTGCCGGGATCCGAGATCTTCACCTCGCTGCAAACCGGCGTGCTGGACGCGGCCGACTGGGTAGGCCCCTACAATGACATGGCGTTTGGTCTGCATCAGGTGGCCGACTATTACTACACCACGGTGTGGAACGAGCCGACCGCTACCGTCGAGACCATGATCAACCTGGATGCCTGGAACGAGCTGCCGGAAGATCTGCAGGACGTCATCCGCGAAGCGGCGCGTGCTTCCAACCTGGCCATGTTCACCGAGTTCGCCTACCGCAATGCCCAGGCGCTCGAAACGCTGGTTGACGAACACGGCGTGCAGCTGCGCGAGCTTCCCGAAGACGTGATTCAGGCGCTTTACGAGTCGTCTCAGACCGTGATTCAGCGCCAGGTGGAGAGCGATGATGACTCCCGCCGCGTGTATGAGTCCTACTCGGCGTTCCAGCAGGTGATGCGTCCATTCAGCGATATCGGCGAGTATGCGTACTTCAAGGGTCGCGAGCAGGTCGGCGGTCAATCTGCATAGAGCAGATGTTAGACGACAGGCTAAGCAGCAGGGGCGCCTAGGCGCCCCTGCTGCTTTTCTGGATAGCGTGAAGCATCAGTCGTGAACGGCGCGAATGCGGCCATTGTCGTCCAGCGCCACCCTCACGAATCGCGCTTCGGTCACTTTCTGGCGCTCTTCAAGGCGCCGGCCGTGGGGTGGGCGTACCCACACCTCCACGATAATCCTGATCGAACTGTGACCGATCTCCTGTACCTGGGTATAGACACTCACCATCGAGCCCACGCGCACCGGACTCAGGAAATCCATCGATTCGATGGCCACGGTCGCCGTTCGACCACCGGCTTCACGCCCGGCAGCAAGCTCCGCTGCCTGATCCATGTGATTGACCAGCCAACCGCCCGGAATATCGCCGTAAAGATTGGTATCCTGTCGAGACGCCAGCAGCTTTAAGGTGAGCTGGCCTTGAGGTGCCGGGGCATCGTCCAAATCGGTTTCCAAGAGTGTCATGAGTCGGTCGCTTAAAAGGATTATTGTTGTGGCACTGCTGCATCGCAATATAAAGGCGTTAGTTAAGCATACGAGGAGAGACGTTTGAAGCGTATCGATTTATCACGCAACCGGGGCTGTCGCCTGCGCGCTGTCCTCGTCGTGGCGCTCATGCTATGCGCATCCATGGCCTTTGGGCAACCACAACCCATCAGCGGCACCCTGAGCGCGATCGGCTCGGACACCATGGCGGGCCTGACGCTGCGCTGGGCTGAGGCACTGACCAACCGCTATCCTGGTATCAGCGTACAGTTCCAGGCGACAGGCTCGGCAAGCGTCCCGCCTGCACTGACCGCCGGTACTACCCGCCTGGGCCCCATGTCGCGCCCCATGAGCGCAGAGGAGCGCCAGGCGTTTATCGACCGCTACGGCTATCCGCCGCTGGCGCTGAGAGTCGCCAAGGATGCACTGGTGCTGGTGGTGCATCGCCATAATCCGCTAAACGCCATTACTCGCCAGCAGGCCGATGCCATTTTTTCCACCGATCAGGCCTGCGGCGCACCATCGCCCATCCGCCGCTGGAGTGAACTCCCCGCTACGCACGACTGGTCTTACGGGCACATTGCCCTTCACGGGCGTAACCTGGCCTCGGGCACTCACGGGCTGTTTCAGGCCGAGGTGCTGTGCGGCGGCCGTTTCCGGCCGGATATCAGCGAACATCCGGGCTCGTCGGCGGTAGTGGCAGCCGTTGGCGAATCACCCAATGCCATGGGCTATGCCGGTTACAACCACCTGACGCCCATGGTGCATGCGCTACGCCTGATCACTCAGGATGGAACGGAAATCGCCCCTACCGAGCAGACCATACAGCGCAACGAATATCCGCTGGCGCGCAACCTCTACCTTTATGTGAACTTGCCGCCGGGTGAGTCGCTGCCGCCTGCCGATCAGGCGTTTCTAGCGCTCATCCTGTCTGAAGAGGGCCAGCAGATTGCGCGCGCGGCCGGTTTCGTGCCGCTGCCTGAAAGCGAGCTTATCACCCAGCGTGCCTGGTAAATCACTATCATCTAACTGTCATAAAAGTGACGTAGAGTAAGGAGAGTTCTCGTGCAGATAGTTTTTATGCAAACGATAATGCTTATGAAGATGATAGCTGTAACGCCTGTGACCCCGCTATGAAGTTGCCATGATCCCACCACGCGCGCCGGTGTCTCATCAACCGCTACGCCAGCTTAAAAACCGCATCGCCACCAGCCTGATTACCGCTGGCGGTATCGGCGTACTGTTGGCCATTCTCGCCATTGGCGTGTTTCTCATCTGGGAAACTCTGCCACTGCTGAGCCTTGATGAGACGTTTGCACTGACCAAGCTTTCACCGCTGGCCTGGGGCACCTTGAAGGCCGCCCTCGCCGCCATGCTGTTCGCTCTACCGATTGCGCTGGGGGCCGCCATGTATTCGGCCCTGTTCATGTCGGCACGCCTGCGCAGCCGCATCAAACCCGCGCTTGAGATGATGGAAGCCATTCCCGGCGTGGTGATCGGGTTTATCGCCGGCCTGGTGCTGGCGCCCTGGGTGGAGCGTAATCTGGCCAGCACGCTGATGGTGCTTGTGTGGCTGCCGCTAAGTGCGGGGTTGGCCGGCGTACTCTGGCATCTGCTCTCCTCACGCCTGCGTCAGGCTTTACCGCTCTCCTGGGCAGGCTTGTGGCTGGTGCCCTGGATTGCCGGCATGTTGCTGCTGGCACTCTGGTTCGCCCCGCTGCTGGAAACCCTGCTGCCCGGCGGCGATCTTCGCCAGCTGCTGGAACAGCGCTGGGGGCTGGACTACGCCACGCGCAATGCGCTGATCGTGGGCATCGCCATGGGGTTTGCCGTCATTCCCAGCATTTATGCGCTCGCCGAAGATGCACTTGCCGATGTGCCAGACACGCTGATGGAGGGCGCGCATGCGCTGGGCGCCAGCCGTTGGCAGGCGCTCTGGAAAGTGGCGCTACCCGCGGCCGGGCCCGGCATTTTTTCGGCAGTGATGATCGGCGCGGGCCGGGCCGTGGGTGAAACCATGATAGTGCTGATGGCCAGCGGCAATACTGCGCTGCTCAGCGCAAGCCCTTTCGAGGGAATGCGCTCGATGGCGGCGGCCATCGCCATCGAGCTGCCCGAAGCCTCGCCGGGCGGGCTGACCTATCGCTATCTGATACTCGCCGCGCTGGTACTGTTTGTCTTCACGTTTCTGGTCAATACCTTGGCCGAAATGGTCCGCCTGCGCATGCGCAGGCGTTACCAGAAAGCGGGGCGCCACTGATGCCCCGCCGGTTAACTGCCGCCCCCCAGCGCCTGCTCGACAGGCTATGGCCCTGGCTTTGTGCGGCAAGCGTTGCCCTTTCGCTGCTCATGCTGACGGCGCTGCTCTCCCTGCTGCTGGTACGCGGATTGGGGCACTTCTGGCCCGCTACGCTTGAAGAGGTCACCCTGCGCTCCGGCGAAGTGGTGGCAGGCGAAGCCATTCGCGAGACGCCGCTCCCTCAACAGGCGGGCGATGAAAGGCTCTATTTTACGGGCAATCGCGATGTAGCGGGTGCCAGCTGGCGCTGGGTGCCGGTGGACGATATTGCCCAGCGCACCACGCCTGAGGATCTTGTTCGCCTTACGCGCACGCCCTGGGGCGACTTTATCGGCCGGCTGGTAAGCGTGGAAAGCGACGGCGAGCGGCTCGAGGGTCAGCCGGCCTGGGATTACCTGACTGCCGCCCTGGCGCTACCTGCCAACCAGCGCCCGGCCGGAGCGCTGTTGCTGGCTACCGCCGACGGCCAGACCCTGCGCCAACCACTGACCAATATCAGTGGCGCAACGGCCCCCAATGCCATGGCGTGGTGGCAGAAAACGCATACCTGGGGCGAGCGCGTCTGGCAGTTCTTGAGCCAGGGCCCGCGGGCAGCCAACACCCGCGGCGGGGTGTGGCCGGCCATCTTCGGCACCGTGCTGATGGTGATTTTGATGTCGGTCATCGTGACCCCCTTTGGTGTACTGGCGGCCATCTACCTTAACGAGATCGCCCACCAGAACCGTCTCACGCGTCTGGTACGTATTGGCGTACGCAACCTTGCGGGCGTGCCCTCCATCGTTTACGGCGTGTTTGGCCTTGGCGTGTTCGTCTACGGTATCGGCGGTTCACTGGATAGCTGGTTCTTCAGCGATACCCTGCCCTCGCCTACGTTCGGCACGGGCGGGCTGCTGTGGGCGTCACTGACGCTGGCCCTGCTGACGCTTCCGGTGGTGATCGTGGCCACCGAAGAGGGCCTGGCGCGAATCCCCGACGCCCAGCGTGAAGGTGCGGTGGCCCTGGGTGCGACGCGCCTGGAAATGCTGGTGCGGATCGTGCTGCCCATGGCCGTACCCGCCATGCTGACCGGGGTGATTCTGGCCGTAGCCCGCGCCGCCGGCGAGGTGGCGCCGCTCATGCTGGTGGGCGTGGCCAAGCTTGCCCCGCAGATGCCGGTCGACGGCGAATTTCCCTACCTGCACCTGGAACGCAAGTTCATGCATCTTGGCTATCATCTGTTTGATACCGCCTTTCACGGCGAAGATGTTCAGGCCGCCATGCCACTGGTGTATGCCACGGCGCTTCTTTTAGTGCTGATCGTGCTGATGCTTAATCTAACTGCCATATTTCTGCGTCATTATTTCAGGCGCCAACGGGGAAACGAATGCTAGCGTCATTAGACTCAGCCAACGCCTCACAGGCGCCGGTGACGCACTTTGCAGCCGAACAGCGCGCCCTGAGCATCGAAGGCTTCAGCCTCGCCTATGCGGGAAAACCGGCGCTGCGCGAGCTTACCCTCAGCGTGCCGCGCCATCGGGTGACGGCGTTCATCGGCCCATCGGGCTGTGGAAAATCGACGCTGCTGCGCGCCATCAATCGTCTGCACGATCTTAATGAGAGCGTGGAGCACAGCGGCCAGATCGAGCTTGAGGGCCAGGATATCTACGCCCCCAAGACCAACGTGACCGAACTTCGCCGCCGTGTGGGCATGGTATTTCAGACGCCCAACCCGTTTCCCATGTCGATTTATGAAAACGTCGCCTTTGGCCTGCGCTTGCAACACCGCCTGCCCAAGCGCCAGCGCGACGACATCATCGAGTGGGCGCTGACCTCGGCGGCGCTGTGGGATGAGGTAAAGGATCGCCTGCATCGCTCTGCCTGGCAGCTCTCTGGCGGGCAGCAGCAGCGTCTGGTCATCGCCCGTACGCTTGCCGTACAGCCCGGTGTGCTGCTGCTGGACGAGCCGGCATCGGCGCTGGACCCTATTTCAACCCTGAAAATTGAAGAGCTGATCCGCAATCTCAAGTCGCAGCTGACGCTGATCCTTGTGACGCACAACATGCAGCAGGCCGCTCGCGTATCCGACTATACCGCCTTCATGCACAGCGGCGAGCTGGTCGAATACGGGACGACGGATCAGGTCTTTACCAACCCGCGCTTGCAGCGCACCGAAAACTACATCACCGGCCGCATGACGTGAAACACCCCCAGGCCTAACCAACAAGACATCAGGAGCGCTCAATGGATATTACGAGCAATACCCACAGCCAGCATATCTCGCGCCAGTTCAATCAGGAGCTGGAAGAGCTGAAAACCCACCTGATGGCCATGGGCGGCCTGGTGGAAAAACAGGTGCAGGACGCCGTGCACGCCTTGCTGGAAGGTGACACCCGTCTGGCCGAGAAGGTGCGCGACAACGACCGCCAGGTGAACGACCTGCAGCTACAGATCGATGACGAGTGTACCCGCATATTGGCGCGCCGCCAGCCGGCGGCATCCGACCTGCGCCTGGTACTGGCGGTCATTCGCGCCACCTCGGATCTCGAGCGTATCGGCGATGAGGCCAGCAAGATTGCCCGCAACGCCCTGCTGTTAAGCGAAAACACCAGCACCGTGCGAGGCTTGATCGAAGTTCGCCATATCAGCGAGCACGTACGCAAGATGTTGCGCGATGCGCTGACCGCGTTTGCCCGCTTTGATACCGAACTGGCCATGCAGGTGGTACACGAAGACGAGCTGGTGGATGACGAGTATGGCAGCGCCATGCGTTCGCTGATGACCTTCATGATGGAAGATTCCCGCGCCATCAGCTCGGTACTCAGCATCATGTGGGTACTGCGTGCGCTGGAGCGAGTGGGCGACCACGCCAACAACCTCGCCGAGTACGTGGTGTATCTGGTGAAAGGGCTGGATATTCGCCATAGCGACCCGGGCACACTGGATCAAAAGGTACTGAAAAAGCCTTGACCCATCCGGCAATTCCTCATGCAATACGTCCGGGCTGATACCAGCCCGGACGTCTGTTTATGAGGAAATAGTGCTATGTTGAATGCCATGACAGCGCTTGGCCAGGGCACGCGCCTGGTGTATCGGAAGGGGTTGCGTCGGTATATATTTCTGCCCATCCTCGTCAATGTCATCGTTTACGCCACCATGCTGAGCGTCGTCGTCAACCGCTTTTCCGGCTGGCTGAATCACTGGATGAGCCTGGTCCCCACCTGGCTTGATTGGCTCTCCTGGCTGATCTGGCCGCTGTTCGTGGTCAGCCTGCTGGCCGTGGTGTTTTTTACCTTTACCCTGATTACCCACCTCATTGCCGCCCCCTTTTACGGATTTCTTGCCGCCAAGGTGGAAGTGCAGGCCACTGGACGCATTCCACTGGATGACCGAAACCTTGCAAAGACCGCTATCGATGCGCTTGGCCGAGAAATGGTCAAGCTGGCCTATATCGCGCCACGGGCCGCTGCGCTGTTCGTCATTAGCTGGATTCCCGGCCTGAACCTGTTCGCTCCACTGCTATGGGGGCTTTTTTCCGCCTGGGTGATGGCGATCACCTACCTGGATTATCCGATGGATAACAACAAGGTGGCCTTTGGCGATATGCGAAAACGCCTTTCCAACCACTGGTGGCAAAGTTTGAGCTATGGCGGGTTGGTAACGTTGATTACCTGGATACCGCTTGCCAACCTGTTTCTGATTCCAGGTGCCGTGGCGGGAGCGGTATTGATGTGGGATCAGCACTATCGCACAGCTCGCGAGCTGACGGTACAAGGCACGGTTTAACAACGGCCGAGCATTAACGCAAAGACCCCGCCGTAGCGGGGTCTTTCATACTGACCTGTGTAAAACGTTCAACTTACCACTCGGTGCTATCACCTTCGTCGCGGGTCAGGTCAGAGGTATTGTACGTATTGCTGTTGCCGCTATGGGCGCGTGAACCATGCTCGCCACGCTCATGTTGGCTAGACGGCGTGTAGTTGGAGTTCATGCGATCGCGTTCGCCATGGTTGAGTTCGGTTGACGAATAGCTGGCAGCGCCGGATTCGTTGGTAGACTGCGGCTTGTCTTGAACTTCACCTACGCCGCGATCCTTGTTGAGTTCGATGGATGTATGCGCAAATGCCATGGGGCTTGCGATCAGACCAAAGGCAACGCCCAGAATACCTGCTTTTTTTACCAATACTTTAGATAACATGACTTGCTCCTGAATGTATTAAAACCGCCTGAAATAAACTCTACAATTCATATACAGCTTGGCGGCTATCTTTCACAATAATTATTGCACTATCAATGCCAGCATGACGTCAATTCATAAAATATCATTAATTTCATAGACTTATTTATTTTCAGCGTGTACTAAAAACTGCCGCGCAAATAGATAGCCAGCTAATTTATTGTGCAAATATAACACATGCGCCAAAAGTATATGTTTAAAAGTGACACACAGCAGATAGGTTGCTGCTTGTTCCATTGAGCACCTGGCCGCTATCTACTCAGCAGACGAAGATAGCCGGGCATGACAACATAAAAAAATCACGCACAAAAAATCAGACCCCGCCGTGGCAGGGTCTTGATCGCTTTACTACTGGACAATATCTAACGCTAGCTTCCTATCCTTTTGCGGGACTCCAACCTTGGAATTTACCCTGACTAACGTTGTGACTGTCACTTGATTCAATCCTTGAATCGATAAGCATCCTTACAGTGGGACATCCCTATCCCGCTTTCGCTCGCTCCTGAGCGAAGGGCTTCAATAATTTTTAACTAACAATTACTGATCAGTGGTAACTGAACTATTTTCTTTCGGCAGGTCATCAGATTCGAAAGTAGTATCACCGCCTGATGTTTCGCCTGTCGGTCCTGAACCCATCGGATCATTGTCGGTGTGGGTAGAGGAGTGCGAAGAGTCCATGCCATCTGTCGCCGTTGCCGCATCGCCTTCTTCATGAATCAGGTCATCCTGATCATAAGTGGCAGAGTTTGCGCCAGCATCAGTTGATTGAGTTTGCATCGGCTCATCATCTGCAGTGATGTTGCCACTCGGGTTGGCTGGCTCTTGGGCAAAAGCAAAGGGGCTTGCCATAAGACCAAAGGTTACGCCTAAAATACCAGCTTTCTTGAGTAGTTCCTTGGACATCATGTTCCGTCTCCTAGATCGCTGTGAATACCGCTTAAATTTAAGGAAGTGCCTTCCTGGCTTACCATTTCCTGCGGTAGTCTTCCTTGTCTAGGTTATTGCACAGGCGATGCCAGAAAACGCCATATTATTATAAAATCAATAAAATACAGCAACTTATATAAAACTAGATTTGGCATTAATCAGGTTTCAAGGATGTTAAGACGCGGTTTGACTGGTTAAAAATGGCACATGAGCAACCTTTGACCATAATTGACTGTCACCCTGGCACACTTGTACAAAGCCTATTGAAGGGCGCAGCGGTTCAGGCCTGAATTAGCCGGTTGGCAGGAAAGATACAACGGAATAGCGCACCTTCATTGGGGTGCGATTCGACATGAAGCTGAGCATCGTGGCGCAGCAGCACGTGCTTGACGATAGCAAGCCCGAGCCCCGTGCCGCCGGTGGCGGTGCTGCGCCCTTTATCGACGCGATAAAAACGCTCGGTCAAACGCGGGATATGTACCGGGTCGATCCCTTCACCATCATCTTCTACCTCGATGCAGGCGCCACCATTGCCCATCGCGGCCCAGCGCAAGGTGATCTGACTACCCGCCGGGGTATAGCGCACGGCATTGAAGGCCAGGTTGGAAATGGCGCTGCGTATCTCCTGCTCGCTGCCAAGCAGTCTGGCATCGCTTTCGATGACCACGCGGACAGCATGCTTGCGATGCGACAGGGCCAGTGCATCCTGACAGACGCTATTCAGCAACGGCTCAACCGAGAGCGGCTGATGATCCTGCCCCCCCTGGTCGATCTCCAGACGAGACAGAAGGAGCAGATCGTTGACCAGATTCTGCATTCGCTGGGTCTGATCCTGCATCTGTTCGATGCCACGCCCTAACCGGGGTGGAAGCTGCTCGGCCAGGTCGCCATAGGTTTCCAGATAGCCGGAAAGCACCGTCAGCGGCGTGCGCAATTCATGAGAAACGTTGGCCACGAAATCACGCCGCATCTGCTCCAGGCGGTGCAGGCGTGTGATATCCCGCGCCATGACCAGGCGCTCGTCGTCACCGTAAAGGGTAATCTGATACTGAAGGACGCTGCGCTCGTCGATCGGTGAGGGCAAGGTAAGCGGCTCGCCGTACTCGCGCGCATTGAAGTAGCTGATAAAACGCGGATCGCGCAGCAGGTTGGTAATATGCTGACCGCGATCGTGGGCGGTTTGAAGGCCCAGCATGTCCGTCGCGGCGCTGTTCCACCACTCAAGGTCACCGTGACGGTCCAGCATCACCACGCTGTCACGCATGGCCTCTGAAGACTCCTGAATGCGTGCCAGGGTGGCGCGTAGGCGGCCTTGAGTAATGCGCTGGCTTTTCTGATAGCGGTAGAGGCGGTCGAGCAGTTCGCCCCACATGCCGCTGGCCGCCGGCGGCTCTTCGTGAGGGTTAAGCGTCAACCATTGAAACAGGGCGCGCAGCTGGCGCAGATGATGGAACAGGCATACGCTCAGTCCGGCCGCCAGCCCCAGCCCGGCGGATCCCAACAGCCAGCCCACACAAACCCCAATGGTCGCCAACCAGGCAATGCGCCACAGCTCACGACTCCACAGGCGCATGCTTACACCCGAGCGGAGAAGCGGTAACCGGTACCCCGTACCGTCTGGATAAGGTTCTGATGCACATCGCCCAGCGCCTTGCGCAAGCGGCGAATATGCACATCCACCGTACGCTCCTCGACATAGACGTTGCCGCCCCACACCTGGTCCAGCAGTTGGCTGCGCGTATAGGCGCGCTCCTGGTGGGTCATGAAGAACTGCAGCAGGCGGTATTCGGTGGGCCCCATCTCAAGCGCCTTGCCGTCGGCGCTTACGCGATGGCTGACCGGGTCAAGCAGCAGGCCGTTGATCTCGATGGGGTCTTCAACGCCGCGCGGCGTCGCCCGGCGCAGCACCGCTTTCAGACGCGCCACCAGCTCACGCGGGGAAAAGGGCTTGGTAATATAGTCATCCGCACCTGATTCAAGGCCCTGGATCTTGTTATCTTCCTCACCCTTGGCAGTGAGCATGATGATTGGAAGCTCAGCGGTGGCCTCTTCGCGTTTCAAGCGCCTGGCAAGCTCGATACCGCTGGTGCCGGGCATCATCCAGTCAAGCAGCAGCAAGTCGGGCTGATGGTCGACCACCATGGCGTGGGCATCCTGGGCGTTATCCGCTTCAAGCACGTGATAGTCAGCCATTTCCAGCGCCACGGCGATCATCTCGCGAATGGGCGCTTCATCATCGACAATCAAAACGGTCTTGGCGGTCATTCCAGGGCCTCACGGTGCTCAATGAAAGGTGATTCAATGACATATCTGTGACAATAACACCATGGCTTGATGACACTTCCATGACAAGTGCCAATATCGGCCGCCCTTCTCTCTACTTCAACTACACGGCCTCGGGCCACCAGCTCAGCGCAATACCGGCGAAGATCAGCAGGCCCGACCAGTGATTGTTCAGAAACGCCTGGAAGCACGGGTCACGCTCACGCCCCTTGATCAGCCGCTGCTGATGAATAAACGTTACCGCCATGCCGCCAAGCCCCAGCCAGAAGAAGCCGCCCAGCCCCACGCGCAGGCCCACCCAGGCCAGCAGAACAAGCGTGGCCAGCTGCAGCAGGCCGATGATCAGCCGATCAGCGCTGCCAAACAGCACGGCGGTCGACTTGATGCCGATTTTCAGGTCGTCATCGCGATCAACCATGGCGTACTGGGTGTCGTAGGCCACGGTCCAGAGTACGTTGGCCAGAAACAGCACCCACGCCTCCAGCGGCACATGGCCCAGCACCGCGCCAAACGCCATGGGAATCGCCCAGGAGAAAGCCGCGCCCAGCACCACCTGGGGAAAGTGGGTATAGCGCTTCATGAACGGGTAGATAAACGCCAGCACCACGCCGCCCAGCGATAGCATCACCGTGAACCCGTTAGTCAGCAGTACCAGAACAAAGGCCACCGCGACCAACCCGACAAACAGCAGTTTCGCCTCCGTCTCGCTGATACGCCCCGTGGCCAGTGGGCGGGTCTTGGTGCGCTTTACGTGGCCATCGAAATGGCGGTCCGCATAGTCGTTGACCACGCAGCCCGCAGCGCGCATCACATAAACGCCCGCCACAAAAATCAGCAATACGCTGCGGCCCGGCACGCCTCGCGTGGCAATCCACAGCGCCCACAGGGTCGGCCACATCAGAAGCCAGGTGCCAATCGGCCGGTCCAGGCGCATCAGCTGCAAGAAGTCGGCGGCGCGCGCCCAGCCGGCCGGCCGCAACAAAGAACGATCCATGCTTACCTCACGAAAAGAAGAGATGCCGAGCAAGCCTAACGCGAAGGCAGGCGAAGATCATCAGCCATGGTGGTTAAAAAGTGCTCCTGCACCAGCAGTGAAAGACCGCCGTGCTGGAACACCGAGCGCCGCCCCCACAGGCTTCGTGCCTGATCACTCTCTGGATACTTGACGCGCGGTGCGCAGGTACTGGCCTCTATCGGGCCACGCACCAGGTCAGGCTGTTGAAACAGCCAGCTGCCCAGCGAACGCTCCCCCAGCCCCTTGAGATGCTGGCCCTGCAGCTGGGCCAGCGGCGCCACCGAACGCGCCACCACCCAGGGCGAGCCCCCCACGCACAGCGCCACTTCCCGCAGCCAGGCGTAACGGCGCGGTGCAATGCCCAGCGCCAGCGCTTCATCCAGCCGAGGCGTACCCACTCCCTGATGCAGCAGGCGTACGCGAAACGGCCGCTCGCCTCCTGCGTTGATCAGGCGGGCCGTCAGCGAATCGGTGGAGGCCACCCACTGCCACCAGGGCGCGCTCATGGCCGGCCGCACCGCCGCCACGGGCTGCCAGATAGGAAAAGCGTAAGTGGGCCGAAAAGAGGAAGTCGCCACCGGATGCTCCTGGGCAAAAAACGGGGTGGCTAGTGTAACATGGTGGCCAGACAGGCTTTTATTGCATCGACTATTTGAGGATGGCATGCCCGTATCACACACGCTTGATGCCACTGACCACGCCGGGCTGGTCATTATCGGCACCGGGATGGCAGGCGTCGGGCTTGCCCGCGCCCTGCGCCGCCTGGATGACCACCGCGCGATCACCCTGATCAGCGCAGACAGCGGCGATGACTACAGTAAACCCCTGCTCTCGACAGGGCTTGCCAAGCGCCAGCCGCCCGAGCGGCTGGCCCAGCGCAGCGCAGCCGCGCTTGCCGATGAGCTGGACGCCCGAGTCATCACGCATACCCGCGTTGAGCAGCTGACGCCCAAGACGCGCACCATCCGTTTGAGCGATGGCCAGCGGCTTGGCTACGACGCCCTGGTGCTGGCGACCGGCGCCGCCCCTCAAGCGCCGTTTGCGATTCCGGAGAGCGTCTCCCAGCGCTTTTTCAGCGTGAACGACCTGGATGACTACCGCCGGTTTCGAGCGGCACTTGATGAACACCCAGCCCGCGTTGCCGTTATCGGCGCGGGCCTGGTTGGCTGCGAGTTCGCCAATGACCTGCATTCAGGCGGGCATCAGGTAACGCTGGTGGCACCGGAAGCCACACCGCTGGCGCGGCTTCTGCCCGAACCACTCGGCAACGCCTTGGGCGACGCCTTTCAGGACGCCGGTATCCAGCTTGCCCTTGGCCGCACGCTTGCCGACATCAGCGCGGGCAGCAACAGCGCCGTTCAGCTTACGCTGGATAATCACACTACCTTTGAGGTGGACCTGGTGCTGCTGGCTACCGGTTTGGCACCCCGCACTGCGCTGGCTGACGCCGCAGGGCTTGACGCATCCCGCCGCGGTATCGACGTCGACCGCTACCTGCGTACCTCGGACCCGCATATCTACGCGCTTGGCGATGTGGCCTGTGTTGCCGGGGTCAACGCCATGTACGTGCAGCCGCTGCAGGCCAGCGCCAAGGCGCTGGCCGCTACACTTGCCGGCACGCCGACTCAGGTCAGCTTCGGGGCCTGGCCGATCATCGTCAAGACACCGCTGCTGCCGGTCGTTGCCTACCCACCGGCCGCGAGCGTCGAGCGCTGGCGAATCGAGGGGGAAGGCGGCGACATGAGCGCCCTGGGTGAAGATAAACACGGGAATTTAGTCGGTTTTGCGTTGACAGGGGGCTGCGTGAGACGGAAAGTGGAGCTTTCCAGAGCAGCTCCTGTACTGCTAGGCTGATTTTCACCGCGTTCACGACTAGGCTAGGTAAGCTGACCCAGCCTGGGTGGCGCTTTTAACAACACCGTTATGCTTTACGCTTACTATTTCACTAGGGGAATTCCTTATGCGCAAACCTGAACTCGCCGCTGCCATCGCTGAGAGTGCCGACCTGTCCAAGGACAAGGCTGGTCAAGTCCTGAACGTGATTCTGGACGAGATCACCAACAGCGTTGCCAAGGGCGAAGATGTGGCACTGATCGGCTTTGGCACCTTTACCGTACGCGAGCGTGCAGCGCGTACCGGCAAGAACCCGCAAACCGGCGCGCCGCTGCAGATTCCTGCCAGCAAAAACGTCGCCTTCAAGCCGGGCAAGGCGCTCAAGGATGCCGTTTCCTAATGAAGCTCAAGCTGACGCTGTGGCTCCTGGGCGTGTTGCTCAAGCGTGCCCTGCGCCGCAAGCCGCGCTTTCGTGAACAGCTCGAGCGCATGCGTCGCCTTGACTGGGGCATCGCGACAGAAGATCTGAGCGTTGCCCGGCATTATCGAATGACGCCCAAAGGCATCACTTCTGAAAAAGGTCTGCCGATAGACCTGGATCTCGAGCTGCGTTTTCGTGATCAAGACGCGGCACTGCGTATCCTCAGAAAGCCTACCCAACAGGCGTTTCTCGACGGCATGGTCAACGGCGAAGTTCGCCTGGTGGGCGACTCTGCCGACATGAACAAGCTGCAGAAGCTGTTGAAGTACGTTTAGCGTCAGTCCCGATTAGATAATGCTCTTATGCAGCCAACCCGTTTTAAAATCCGGGTTGGCTGTTTTCGTTTTATCCGCCGCCACCTGGGCAAGCGGGTAGTGACAATGCCTTGAAAGGCCCTGCAATATAATGGTTTAAGCCATAGCAACGGGCTGCCTACAATAGGTATACTAAAGTCTAACAACGACCCACAATAAGAGCGTCTATGCCCTCTTTTTCACTGCCGCTGCGGCGTCTTTGGACGCTGGACAAGTTTGCCTACAGCCTGCGTGTCTTTCTGGCGTTCAGTGGCGCGCTGCTGTTCAGCATCTACTCTGGCAACATTGCCCTCGTTATCCCCCTGTTTCTGGGCATTATTGCCTGCGCACTCTCGGAAACCGACGATAGCTGGCAGGGGCGGCTTCAGGCACTTGTCGTTACCCTTCTATGCTTCACCCTGGCCTCGTTTGTGGTTCAGTGGCTGTTTCCCTGGCCGTGGCTGTTCGCCGGGGGCCTCGCGGTGTCCACCTTTACCCTGATCATGCTCGGCGCCATCGGCCAGCGCTATGCCACGATTGCCTCGGGCACGCTGATTCTGTCGATCTATTCGATGATCAATATCGAGCAGCACGGCGGGGTCGATCATGAAGTCTCCACTCGCCAGCTGCAGCTGATTGCCGGGGCCGCCTGGTACGGGCTTATCTCGGTATTGTGGTGCGCGTTTTTCTCACGCCAGCCGCTCAAGCAGAGCATGGCGCGGCTGTACAAGACGCTGGGCGAGTTCCTGATTCTGAAGTCGGCGCTGTTCGAGCCGGTGCGCGGCGTGGATGTGGAAGCGCGGCGGGTGGCGCTGGCGCGCCAGAACGGCAAGGTGGTGGACGCGCTCAACCAGGCCAAGGAGATGATCTTTCGGCGCCTCGAGGGCCAGCGCGGTAACCGCAAGCTGAACCGCTACCTGCGCATCTACTTTATCGCCCAGGACATCCATGAACGGGCAAGCTCGACCCACTACCCCTACAGCGCGCTGACCGAGGCCTTCTTTCATCACGACGTGCTGTTTCGCTGCCAGCGCCTGCTGGACCAGCAGGGCCGCGCCTGCCGCCAGCTGGCCAAATCGCTGCTGCTCAACCGCCCGTTCGATCACCGCCAGAGCGAAGAGGCCCTGGCCGATCTGCGCGCCTCGATCGATAACCTGAGCGACCGCGGCAAGCCCGAATGGCGCCCGCTGATGCGCCCGCTCAACGCTCTGGCGGACAACCTGGCCACTCTCGAAGGTCAGATTGCCAGCGCCCATAACCCGGACATGGACGACGATCGGCGCGACAGCGCGCTGTTTGACCGTTCGCCCTCCAGCCTGCTGGAAGCCTGGAAGCGGGTGCGCCTCAACCTCACCTTGGGCTCCCCCACCTTTCGCCACGCCATACGCCTCTCCTCCGCGCTGGTGGTGGGTTATGGGCTGCTTCAGTGGCTGGACCCGGAGCAGGGCTTCTGGATTCTGCTGACCACGCTGTTCGTGTGCCGGCCCAACTTTGCCACTACGCGGCGCTTTCTTTCCCAGCGGATCATGGGCACGGTGCTGGGCCTGGTGGTCGGCTGGGCGTCGATCAGCCTGTTTCCCCAGCCAAGCGTACAGAGCATGATTGCCGTGGCGGCGGGCGTGACCTTCTTTGCCAACCGGGAGAAGCGCTACGTGGTCGCAACCGCGTCCATCACCCTGCTGGTGCTGTGCAGCTTCAACCAGGTGGGCGATGGCTTCAACCTGATCTGGCCGCGCCTGTTTGATACGCTGATCGGCTCGCTGATTGCGGGGCTTGCCGTGTTTTTCATTCTGCCGGACTGGCAGGGGCGCAGGCTTTATCGCGAAGCGGCCAAGGTGCTCACCAGCCACCGCCGCTACCTGGACGAGATTGTTAGCCAGTACCAGCAGGGCAAGCAGGATGGCCTGGCCTACCGCCTGGCGCGCCGCAATGCCCATAACGCCGACGCCGCGCTTTCCACGCTGCTGACCAACATGCTCCACGAGCCCGGGCACTACCGTAAGCAGGATGCGGATAACGGCCTGCGCTTTCTGGTGCTCTCCAATACCCTGCTGAGCCACCTTTCCGCCCTGGGCGCCCACCGCCATCAGCTGGCTGAAGACGAAGACGATACCGCGCTGGTGCCGGTAGCCCGGCAGATGAGCGAAATGCTGGAACATCTGGCCGAACGGCTCGACAAGCGCCAGTTGACCGATACGCTAGCCGAGCAGGCAGACGCGCTGGTAGCCCAGTTGGACGAGCAAGGCAGCGCTGACGAGCAGGCGGTCGTGGTGTACCGCCCGATCCAGAGCCAGCTGCGCCTGATTGGCGAACAGCTGGCGCCCTTGGGTGAAGCGGCCAACCGGCTGATCAGCCCGGTGAAGCGCTGAAACATGCTAAAAGAGTGTGCGGCAGGACGTTAGACCTGTCCGTAGCGCCCGGCCGCCTCGCCCAGCCAGCGGCGTACCAGCACGGCGGTTACCTGCGGGGCGTGCTGTAGCTCCGAGGCCAGGGAGGTGACGCGTTCGAGCAGGTCGGCATCGCGCTCGAGGTCGGCGATCTTCATCTGCGCAAGCCCCGTCTGGCGGGTGCCAAGCACTTCGCCAGGGCCGCGGATTTCCAGGTCCTTCTCGGCGATACGAAAGCCGTCGGTGGTTTCGCGCATCACGCCCAGGCGCTGGCGGGAGGTCTTGGAAAGCGGCGGATGGTAAAGCAGCACGCAGAAGCTTTCCGTGCTGCCGCGCCCTACCCGGCCGCGCAGCTGGTGCAGCTGGGAAAGCCCGAGACGCTCCGGATTCTCGATGATCATCAGGCTGGCGTTGGGCACATCCACCCCTACCTCGATCACCGTAGTGGCGACCAGCAGATCCAGCTCCCCTCCCTTGAAAGCAGCCATGACCTCGGCCTTTTCACCGGCCTTCATGCGCCCGTGAATCAGCCCGATGGCAAGCTCAGGCAGCGCTTCGGTCAGCTCCTGGCTGGTGACTTCCGCCGCCTGGCACTGCAAGGCTTCGGACTCTTCGATCAACGTACATACCCAATAGGCCTGGCGGCCTTCGCTACATGCCTTGCGGATACGCTCGACCACCTCCGGGCGGCGCTCGTCAGACACCACCACGGTCTTGACCGGAGTACGCCCGGGCGGCAGCTCGTCGATCACCGAAACATCCAGATCCGCGTAGGCGCTCATGGCAAGCGTGCGCGGAATGGGCGTGGCGGTCATGATCAGTTGGTGCGGGGTCAGCCCGCCCGCTTCGCCCTTTTCACGCAGCGCCAGACGCTGATGAACGCCGAAGCGGTGCTGCTCGTCGATGATTGCAAGCCCCAGGCACTGGAAGTGCACGTCACTCTGAAACAGGGCGTGGGTACCCACTACCATGCGCGCCCGGCCATCGGCGATGGCCGCCTTGGCGTCCAGCCGGGTTTTCCCCTTGAGTTTGCCCGCCAGCCACGCTACTTCAATCCCCAGCGGTTCAAACCAGGCCTTGAACGCCCGGTAGTGCTGCTCGGCGAGGATTTCCGTAGGTGCCATGATTGCCGCCTGGCAGTCGCCGGCCAGGGCCGCCAGCGCCGCCATGGCAGCCACCACGGTCTTACCCGAGCCTACATCGCCCTGCACCAGGCGCAGCATGGGGGCCGGGCGGCCCAGGTCCAGCGCAATCTCTTCAAGCACCCGGCGCTGGGCACCGGTCAGGGCGAAGGGCAGCTGAGCCAGAAAGCGCGCCTGGAGGCTGCGCCCGGAAGGCAGTACCGGCGCGCCATCGGCCTGGATACGCAGTCGCACCTCGCGCAGGCTGAGCTGATGCGCCAGCAACTCCTCCAGCGCCAGCCGCCGCGTGGCGGGGTGCTGGCCCAGGGTCAGCTTGTCGATATCCACATCCGGCGGCGGCTGGTGCAACAGGTGTAAACAGGCGTGCAGCCCCGGCAGTTGAAAGCGCTGACGCAGCGGCTCGGGGATCACATCGGGCAGCGCTTCCGGGGCACTGTCCAGCATCTCCAGGGCCTGCTGGGTCAACGCCCGCAGGCGCGCCTGATTCAAGCCTTCCGTGGTGGGGTAGATGGGCGTGAAGTACTCATCTACCGGCGTCTCGCTACTGCCGCTCAGACGATATTCAGGATGATAGATCTCAAGCCCCGTGGCCCCCGCCCGCGCCTCGCCAAAGGCGCGCACCGTGGCGCCGGGGCGCATCTGCTGCTGTTGGGCGGGCGAGAAGTGAAAAAAGCGCAGGCTCAGGATGCCGCTGCCGTCGCGCAGGCGCACCAGCAGGCTGCGGCGGCGCCCCTTGACCACATCACAGGCGGTGACGTCGCCTTCGACCACGGCTTCCTGCCCGGCGCGCAGCAGGCCAATCGGGGTGAGCCGAGTACGGTCCTGATAGCGCAGCGGCAGGTGGAACAGCAGGTCGCTGACATGCTCGATTCCCAACCGCGCAAGCTTCAGCGCCAGCGCTTCCCCCACGCCTTTCAGCGCGGTAACGGGGCCGGTCAGGTCGCTCATGAGCCCGTGTTGACCGACTTGGTGGGCTGCTGGCAGCGGCTGATCGCATCCACCAGGGCATCAATGGCCTTGGGTCGGGGAAAGCTCGCCCGCCAGGCAATGGCCACCGTGCGCGAGGGCGCCGGGTCGACGAAGGGGCGGCTTTCCAGCATGGCGTTCTCGTACTGGTCCGTGCCGAGCGCCGACTGCGGCAACACGGTAATCCCCAGCTTCGAGGCCACCATGTGGCGGATGGTCTCGAGCGAGCCGCCTTCGGCAATCAGCGTGTTGTTGGGGCTGTTGAGCTTCTGGGTAATCGCCGGGCACGCCTCGAGAATCTGGTCGCGGAAGCAGTGGCCTTCACCCAGCAGCAAAAGCCGCTCTTCGAGCAAATCCTCTTTATGGATCGCGGTACGCTCGACCCAGCGGTGGTTGGCAGGCATCAGGACTTCAAATTGCTCTTCGTAAATGGGCTTGGTCACGATATCGGTATCGGTAAACGGCAGCGCCACGATGATGACGTCGAGTTCACCATTTTTAAGCTTAGCACGTAGCGTTCCGGTCATACCCTCTTCGATATACAGCGGCATTTGCGGCGCGATATCGGCAAGGGCGGGAATCAGATGCGGAAACAGATAGGGACCGATGGTATAAATGGCGCCGATACGCAGTGTATTGGAGAGCTGGTCCTTGCCGGCGCTGGCCATCTCGTAGATCAGCCGACTCTGTTCCAGCACCCGCTGGGCCTGGGCGATAATCTGCTCGCCCAGCGGCGTCACCTGAATGGTCGATTTGGAGCGCTCGAACAGCGGTATCTCAAGCTCATCCTCGAGCTTCTTGACCGCCACCGAAAGCGTAGGTTGAGAAACGTGGCAGCGCTCGGCCGCGCGGCCAAAGTGACGTTCCTGTGCAAGGGTTACGATGTAGCGTAGTTCTGTTAAAGTCATAGCGGCGCCAGTGGGCATCCTCTCACGGAAAGGGACAGGCAAACCCTGCTGACCATGTCACATCTTGCAGGGACTTTGTATCTAATAGGGAATATTTATCAAAAGGAGTGGATAAGGTGAAGCTAACGGTACTGATTATCGGCTGCGGGGACATCGGCATTACCCTGGGGCGCGAGCTGATCGACGAGGGGCACAAGGTCATTGGCGTACGCCGTAACATCGATGCTCTGAAAGATACGGGCATCAAGCCATTGAAACTCGACCTCAATACGCTTGACGAGGCGGGCGCTTCGGCCCTTCCTCAGGCAGACTACGTGATTTACAGCGTCAGCGCCGACCGTTTCGAGGAGAGTGCCTACCAGAGCGCCTATCCAGACGGCCTGAAACGCGTGCTGAGCGTGATGGAGCAGCATGAAAAACCGCCGCGCCGGGTATTTTTCGTCTCTTCTACCAGCGTCTATGGCCAGCAGGAAGGCGAGGCGGTCAATGAAGATACCCCCATCGACGCGACAAGCTTTTCCGGCAAGCTGATGTATGAAGCCGAACAGGCACTGCTCAATCACCCGCTGCCGGGCACCGTGGTGCGTTTTTCCGGCATCTATGGCCCGGGTCGCGATCGCTTGATCCACCAGGTGGCGGAAGGCCGCATTGCCGCGGTCACCCCGGTCATCTACTCCAACCGCATTCACAGGGACGACTGCACCGGTATCCTGGCGCACCTGATGCGCTGTCAGGAGAACGGCCAGCCTATCGCCGACCTGTACCTGGGCAGCGACTGCGAGCCGGTCACCCTGCACAACGTCATGGCCTGGATCGGCAAGCAGCTGAAGGTGGAATCCACCGACACCATGCAGTCGCCGCTGCGCCGCCGGGCCAGCAAGCGCTGCGATAATGCGCGCATCCTGGAAACCGGCTACACATTCACCTACCCAAGCTATCGGGAAGGGTACGCGCAGATTCTCAAGGAGGGCGGTTTCCTGCAGCCTCAAAAGGCGTAAGACTCGCCACCAACGAAGCCCTATAAACAACACCGGCCCTGGCGCTAAGCGCGGGCCGGTTTTTTTATGGTGCTTGAACTGACAATAGCGGGTCGGCCAGTCCTCAATCGCCAATCACCATGACGGCTTCGGCTTCCACCTGGCTGCCTTTGGGCAGCGCCTTGACGCCTACTGCGGCGCGGGCCGGGAACGGTGAGGCGAAGAACTCTTCCATCACCTTGTTCACAATGGCGAAGTTGTCCAGATCCACCAGGTACAGATTGAGCTTTACCACGTCACTTAGCGAGCCCGCCGCTTCTTCACAGACCGCCTTCAGGTTGGTAAATACCTGGCGCGCCTGGGCTTCGAAATCCTCGGACACGATTTCCATGGTCGTTGGATCAAGCGGAATCTGGCCGGAAAGGTAGACCGTATTGCCTGCCTTGATGGCTTGCGAGTAGGGGCCAATGGCGGCCGGGGCCTTGTCGGTATTGATAACGGCTTTGTTGCTCATACGATGTCTCGCTCCTTTAATTATTGATTAACAAGAGTTATCGATTAACGCGAGCCATAGCGCAACGCGGCCGATACCCAAAGCGGGCCGGCCCAAGGCGATATGGCTTAATTGGTCATACGCGTGATCTTGCCCACGTTCGGCAGATTGCGGATGCGCTTGATGATACGTGCAAGGTGTACGCGGCCCTTGACCGACAGGGTCAGATTGACCGTCGAGAGCCGCGCGTCGCGCTCTTCGATGCCGATACGTTCGATATTGGCGTCGGCGTCGGTCACCAGGCCGGCAAGCTCGGCCACCAGGCCGCGGCGGCTCTCGATCTCGATGCGCAGCGCTACCGGGAAATCTTCGTCGATGGCGTCCGACCACTCCAGCGTGAAGAGCTTTTCCGGGTCGTTCTTGTGCTCGACCAGATTGCGGCACTCGGCGCGATGCACCACCAGCCCCTTGCCCATGGAAAGATGGCCCAGCACCGGGTCACCGGGCAGCGGGTGGCAGCAGCGGGCAAAGTTGATCACCATGCCTTCGCTGCCGCTGATCAGCACCGCCTTGTCGCTATCCAGCTCCGCCAGCTGGGCGTCGTAGCGCTCGCCGTGGGCGACATCCACCAGCCGCCGAGCCACCACGTGGGCCATGCGATTACCCAGCCCAAGCGACTCCAGAAGCGCTTCTTCCGAAGCCACTTCAAGCTCCTTGACCGCCTGTTTCAGTACCTCGGCATCCAGCTCTTCCAGGCTGGTTTCAAACGGCGCCAGCGCCTTGTTGAGCAGCCGCCGGCCGAGCGTGACCGCTTCGGTCTGCTGCTGGTGCTTCAGGGCATGACGAATGGCGGAGCGCGCCTTGGCGGTGGACACAAAGCTGAGCCAGGCAAGGTTGGGGCGGGCGCCAGGGGCGGTGATGATTTCCAGTGTCTGGCCGCTTTCCAGGCGCGTGGAAAGCGGGGCGAGATGACGATCGATCCGACAGGCGATGCAGTTGTTGCCGATATCGGTGTGCACGGTGTAGGCAAAGTCGATCACCGTGGCGCCTTGTGGCAGCTCCATGATGTCGCCTTTCGGGGTGAACACGTAGATATCGTCGGGGAAAAGATCGTTCTTGACGTGCTCGATGAACTCCAGCGAATTACCCGCATGGCGCTGCATTTCAAGCAGTCCCTTCACCCAGGCGCGAGCGCGGGCGTGGCTGCCTTCGGCAATCGGGTGGCTCGTCTGTCCCGCCTTGTAGAGCCAGTGAGCGGCAATGCCGTTGTTGGCCATGGCTTCCATCTCGCGAGTGCGGATCTGCACTTCGATGGGCATGCCACGCGGGCCGAACAGCGTGGTGTGCAGGCTTTGATAGCCGTTGGCCTTGGGGATGGCAATGTAGTCCTTGAAACGCCCCGGCACCGGCTTGTACAGATTGTGCACCACGCCCAGGATGCGATAGCAGCTGGCCACATCTTCGGTAATGATACGAAACCCGAACACGTCCATGATCTCGGCAAACGGCTTGCGCTGGTCGCGCATCTTCTTGTAGATCGAGAGCAGATGCTTCTGACGGCCCACCACCGTGCCTTGTAGCACCTCGTCATCCAGGCTCTGCTGAAGCGAGGCCTGAATTTCACGCATGGCACTGCGCCGATGCCCACGAGCGCTGGCCACGGCCCGCTTGATACGCTCGGAGCGCATGGGGTGGATCGCCTGAAACGACAGATCCTCAAGCTCGATGCGGATGGTGTTGATGCCCAGCCGCCCGGCAATACGCGCGTAGATTTCCAGGGTTTCCCGAGCAATACGGCGTTTTTTATCCGGGCGCAGGGCACCGAGGGTGCGCATGTTGTGCAGGCGGTCGGCCAGCTTGACGATGATGACGCGGATATCCCGCGACATCGCCAGCACCATCTTCTGGAAGTTTTCCGCCTGGGCGACGGCCTTGTCTTCAAAGGTGATCTGGGTCAGCTTGGAGACGCCGTCCACCAGCTCCGCCACCGGCTTGCCGAACTGGGCGGCCAGGGCTTTCTTGGAAACGCCGGTATCTTCGATGACATCGTGCAGCATGGCGGCCATCAGGCTCTGATGGTCCATGTGCATGTTGGCCAGAATATTGGCAACCGCCAGCGGATGGGTGACGTAGGGCTCGCCGGAGCGACGGCGCTGGCCATCGTGGGCCTGTTCCGCGTAGTAGAAGGCGCGTTTGACCTGCTGGATCTCGTCCGGGGGTAAGTAGCCGCCGAGTCGATCGGCCAGGTCATCGATGGTGAACATGTACCGCGCCTCTGCCGGGTTGCTTAGTCGTCGATCTGGGCGCTGGGAGCCATGGCGGGGCGCGCGCGAACGGGCGCTTCAACCGGCTCGTCGAGTACCGTGTGATCAACCAGACCCGCGGCGATTTCGCGCAGTGCCATCACGGTGGGCTTGTCGTTTTCCCACGCCAGTTGCGCATCGCGCGAACCGCGGGCCAGCTGGCGGGCACGCTGGGTGGAAATCATCACCAGCTTGAAGCGGTTTTCGACATTTTCCAGACAATCTTCAACGGTTACGCGAGCCATGGGGGCCTTCCTGTAATGACGACGCCGGGCCGACGTTGTTGGATAACGACACCGGCCCAGCGAAAAAGAATAGTGATAGAACCTGATAGATTACTCGACGCCGGGCGCCTGTGACAAGAGCGCTTCGAGCAACGGCGCATGGCGCTGACTCATGGTCGCCTGGGTCAGCCGACGGCTGATCACCAAAGACTCAAGCTCTGAAAGCGCCGTGGTGAAGTCATCGTTGATCACCAGGTAGTCATACTCATCGAAATGCGACATCTCGCTGATCGCATCGCGCATGCGCCGGGCGATCACCGCGTGCTCATCGGTACCGCGGCTTGAAAGGCGGCGTTCGAGCTCGGCGCGCGATGGCGGCAGGATAAAGATGGATACCGCTCCCGGCATCTGCTCGCGTACCTGCTGAGCGCCCTGCCAGTCGATTTCCAGGATGACGTCCTGCCCGGCAGCCAGCAGCGTTTGCGCCGCCTGACGCGACGTGCCGTAGTAATTATCGAAGACGCTGGCATACTCAAAGAAGTCGCCGCGTTCAATCATTGCTTCAAAGCCGGCCACATCGGTGAAATGATAGTTGACGCCGTCCACCTCACCGTCGCGCATTTTGCGCGTGGTGTGCGATACCGAAACCTGAATGCCGTCAAGACGTTCGATCAGCTCGCGAACCAGGCTGGTCTTGCCGGCACCCGACGGCGCGGAAACAATAAAAAGCGTACCCTGGGACATGAAGCGCTTCCCTAGTTAGCAAAAGAGTTGGCGATAGATAGTTACTGAAGATAGTGACTAAAAATAGTGACTAAAAGGACAATCGGCGATGTTGACCGCACAGTGACTAGCTTAAAGGTGCGCAGTATCGCACACCCACCACGCCGACTGTAGCGTTTGCGTCAGCGTTCATATCAGCGTTTGTATCAATATAGGGAGGTTGGATGCGCAGCACGCTGTTGATACTGCTGTTGATTGGCTTGGGAGTGGCGGTGCAGAAAGGCATCATCGAGATTCCCCGCCAGTGGGCCCCCTGGGCGCCGCTACATGTGGATGACCCCGTCACCCCGGTCACGCAGCTCAAGCTCAAGCGTCTGGAAGGCGACCGGGAAGGCTGCCTGGCCGCGCTGGATACCGTCCCCGAGAGCGAGCTGCGCTACACACCGCTTGCCGATTACTCGCCGACCGCCAACTGCCCGCTGAGCAATATCGTGCGCATGCAGTCCAGCAGCGTGCAGTTCAACCAGAGTTTCGTGGCCAGTTGCCCGCTGGCGCTTGCCTGGGTGATGTATGAGCGTCACGAATTGCAGCCCGCCGCCGAAGCCATCATGGGCAGCCGGGTGCGTCAGGTGGATCACGTGGGCAGCTTTGCCTGCCGCAATATCTATCACCGTGAGAACGCACGGCGCAGTGAACATGCCACGGCGGAAGCCCTGGATGTCACGGGATTTCGGTTCGAGAACGGCCAGCGTATTACGCTGATCAATCACTGGAATGATGAGGGTGAAGCGGGGGAGTTCCTGCGAGCTGCGCGGGACGGCGGTTGCAAGGCTTTTGGCAATGTCATCGGCCCGGACTACAACGCCGCGCACGCCGATCATTTTCATTTGGGCATGCGCGGCTTTCGAGTATGCCGCTAACTATGTTGCGAAATTACGGGGTTGCGCAATTACGGGGCTGCGCAGCAGCGGAGCATGCAAGGCTTATTCCAGATTGATATCGTCTTCGTCGGTCAGCGCGCCGGCTGCCGCACCTGCACCAGCGCCGAGTATCGCGCCACCGCCAATGCTGCCGCCGGTTGCCGCAGCAGTACCTGCGCCAACCGCTGCGCCTACACCAGCACCGCTGGTGGCGCGCTCACCGGACGTTGAACCACAACCTGCCAGACCAATCGTCAGCGCCGCAATGGCACCAAGGGTAAAAATACGCGAAGTTTTCGTCACTTGAGTATGCATGGGGTCATCTCCTTATGGGTTGCACCCTATACACAGTAGAAACGATTGGCCTTTTTTGCCACTTTAAAGCGACCGCGAGTGGGCGGGCACCGGCTGAGCATTGCGCGCTTCCAGCCATTTACCCAGAAAGAAGATTCCCAGCCCACACAGTGCCAGCCCCGTACCGACCAGCCCCGTGCTCGACCAGCTGAAGCCCGCGCTGATCACCAGCCCGGCAAGCCAGGCGCCCAGCGCATTGGCACCGTTGAACGCCGCATGATTGAGCGAAGCGGCCATGGTCTGGGCATCGCCTGCCACGTCCATCAAGCGGGTCTGCAGTGAAGGCGCCAGCGCCATGCAGGTGCCCACCAGGCCCACGAACAGAAGCCCCGACCAGACGTAGTCGGCCGCCAGGTAGTAGGCCCCCTGAATCACCGCACACCAGATCAGGATACGCGGAATGGCGCGCATCAGGTTCCTGTCCGCCATGCGCCCACCGACCAGGTTGCCGATGATCGAGCCGATCCCGAAAATCACCAGCACCAGCGGCCCAAGCGACTCGCTCATGCCAGCCTGCTGGGTCAGCGTCGGCATCACGTAGCTGAAGATCGAGAACATGCCGCCACAGCCCACACAGGCAATGGCCACCGTGACCAGCACGCGCTGCTTGACCAAGGCGCCAAGCTCACGAAGCGGGCTTGCCAGGGCATCGAAGGGCTGCACGGGCACCCAGAGTCGAATCAGCACGGCGGTCAGCAGCGCAATACCGCCGACCCCGGCAAAGGCGATCTGCCAGCCAAACTGATTGCCCGCCCAGGTACCCAACGGCGCGCCGATCAGAATGGCCGTGGTCAGCCCCAGCATCACCCTTGAAATGGCTCGGGCGCGTTGATCTACCGGCACGGCCCCGGCCGCCACCAACGCCGCCACGCCGAAATAGGCACCGTGCGGCAGGCCCGCGATAAAGCGCAGCCCCACGAACGACCAGAACCCCGGCGCCATGGCGCTGGCAATGTTGCCCACGGCAAACACCAGCATCAGGGCAATCAGCAGCGCCCGCTTGGGCACCCGCGCGGCCAGCGCCGAGATCAGCGGCGCGCCGACCACCACGCCCAGCGCATAGCTGCTGATCGCATAGCCCACCTGGGGCACGCTGACCGCCAGGTCACCCGCTACGCGATTCATCAGTCCCATGATCACGAATTCGCTGGTGCCGATACCGAACCCACCCAGCGCTAACGCAAATTCGGCCAGGCGCGGATTGCGCGCCTGACCTGGTGATGACGCTTGCATTACTGTCTCCCGAAGTGCGTAAAGCACCTGCTCATTAAACCGTCTATGAATGGGGTAAATGATCGCAGGATTAGACGAAAGTAGAAACTCGCCACGTCTAAAATATTAACGGACAAAATATCCTGTTCGCGCCGGTTTGCTGCTACGTTGGGTTTAAACTCAATACGATAGCGCCTACCGAGTACGCTTTTATGACACCGGACACCATCACTCAGGCCATGGCTGAACTCGCCGCCGCCGACGCCGATATCGCCCGCGCCCTGCCCCACATCGGCGAACCGCCTTCCCGCCAGCGCGACAAAGGCTTTGCCACGTTTTTCTCCACCATCGTCAGCCAGCAGATTTCGGTCGAGGCCGCGCGCGCCATCATGGGCCGCGTGAATACCGTGCTGCCCGAACTGCATGCCAAGGCGGTAATGGACGTGGAAGGCCAGGCACTGCGCGATGCCGGGCTCTCCTGGCGCAAGATCGAGTACGCCAAGGGCCTGGCCGAGGCGGAGCTTGCCGGCACCTTCAGCGCCGACGGCCTCGAGCACTTGAGCGATGACGAGGTCATTGCCGCTATCACCGCCCTTAGAGGCTTTGGCCGCTGGAGCGCCGAGATTTACCTGATGTTCTCGCTCAAGCGCCCGGACGTGTTTCCTGCCGATGACCTGGCCCTGCGCGTGGCGCTGGGCCGGCTGAAAAGAAGGGAGGACAAGCCCACGCCCAAGCAGGCGCGCCAGATGGTGGAACACTGGGCGCCCTGGCGCAGCGTGGGGTCGCTGTTTCTGTGGCACTACTACCGCGGCGAGCCGCTTTAAGCGTTCAGCCCGCCGAACTTGCCCGCCTGGTAGTCCTCGACGGCTTGCACGATCTCCTCGCGGGTCGTCATGACAAACGGCCCGTGGGAGTAGACCGGCTCATTGATCGCATCCCCGTGGCCGAACACCAGCCGCGCGTCGCTGCTGGCCTCGATCACCAGGTGCTCGCCGTCGCGGTCCACTTCGATCAGATGGTGCGCCTTGACCGGCTCGCCGCCCACCTTGACGTCGCCGCTGACCACGTAGAGAAACACCTGCCGCCCGGGTGCCACGGGCAGCTGCTCGCGCGCACCGGCGGGCAGCTTCAGCGTCGACATGAACACACCGGTCAACGCCTCGACGGGGCCTGATTGCCCTTCCCACTGCCCGGCAATCAGGTTCAGCTCGCCGCCTTCGGAAAGCGCAATCGCCGGAATGTCGTTCTTCTGAAGGCCCACGTAGCGCGGCGCGCTCATCTTCAAGCGTGACGGCAGGTTGACCCACAGCTGAAGAATCTCAAGCGGCCCACCGTCGCGCAGAAATTCCGGCGGCGAGATCTCGGCGTGCACGATGCCGCTACCGGCGGTCATCCACTGCACGCCACCTTCATGGATCACGCTCTGATGATCCGCGCTGTCAGCGTGGGCAAGCGAGCCTTCCAGAATGAAGGTCACCGTCTCGAAGCCGCGGTGCGGGTGCGGGCCAAAGGGCAGGCCCTGGTTGTTCGCCGGATATACCTGCGGGCCGTGGTGGTTCAGAAACAGAAACGGGTCGAGCTGATCGAGTTTCGGCCCCGGCAGCGGGCGCCGGGTGACCAGATCGCCGATATCATCGCGCCGCGCCGGATGCTGGGCAATCACGTGACGCTCTGTGGGGGTGGTCGCTGATGGCATAAGGTACTCCTTGCAAGATTACCCTCAGCTTAAAACCTGACGCCGGCGATGTTGAGCGAATAATTTATTCGATTGCATTGAAGGAAATTGGCAGAAGCGCTGGCTCGGACTTTTCTAGAACGCCGTCACCACCGTCACACCCGCCCCTTCAAACTTGTCCATGTTCATTAACGCATCAATGGACTGTTCAAGGCTGATCCGCCGGCCGATCAGCCGTTCGGGGGCCAGCTTGCCGGACTCGATCATCGCCAGCATGGCGTCGTAGCGGTGCGCCTGCATGCCGTGGCTACCGAGTATTTCCAGCTCGTTGGCAATGACCTTGCTCATGGGAATGGCCGGGGTGCTGTGATCCGCCAGCATCAGCCCGACCTGAACATGCTTGCCGCGCTTGCGCAGGTTGCTGATGGAGTTGAAACAGGTCGTGGGATGGCCCAGCGCATCGAGCGAGACGTGGGCGCCGCCGCGGGTGATGCCCGTTACCGCCTCGGCCACATCCGTCACTTTTGCTGCATTGACCGTGGCCACTGCTCCCAGCTGGCGGGCCAGTGCCAACGCGTCTTCAGAGATATCCACCGCCACCACGTTGGCGCCAACGGCATTGGCGATCATCACCGCCGAAAGTCCCACGCCGCCGCAGCCGTGAACGGCCACCCACTGGCCCGCCGCCGTTTTCCCCTGGTCCACCACCGCACGAAAGGACGTCACGAACCGACAGCCTAAGCTCGCCGCAGTGGCGAAATCGAGCGTCTCCGGCAGCGCCACCAGGTTCACATCGGCGTAGTGAATACCCACGTACTCGGCAAAGGAGCCCCAATGGGTAAAGCCGGGCTGGAACTGACGGTCGCACACCTGATGGTGGCCTGCGTTACACTCCGGGCAGGTACCACAGCCACCCACGAAGGGCACCGTTACGCGGTCACCCACCCGCCACTGGGTCACGTCCTTGCCCACCGCCTCCACAATGCCAGAAAGCTCATGTCCCGGCACGTGGGGTAGCACGACATCCGGGTCGTGGCCCATCCAGGCGTGCCAGTCGCTGCGGCATACGCCGTTGGCCATCACCTTCACCACCACGCCGTGGGGTTCGGGCGTCGGGTCAGGTACCTGCTGGATAGTCGGTGGGGCGGAAAAGTTTTCGAAAACAACGGCTTTCATGGATTACTCCATCGCGGTTTCAAGTAACTTCACTATAACCATCCATGCCTGAAATTACTTTTCTATCAGGTAGACATATCAGCGTATTTTGCAGCACTCTTTCGCTAATAGAACGTTATTTGAAAGAGACATTCATATTGGACCAACTCGATAAAGTAGACGCCAAGCTCGTCGCGCACTTACAAATCGACGGCCGCCTCTCCATCGCCAAACTCGCCGAGCGGCTTTCGATCAGCGAAGCCACCTGCTGGCGACGCCATAAACGCCTGGAAGAGCTGGGCGTGATCGAAGGCTACCAGGCCACGCTGAACCGCCGCGCACTGGGTGGCAGCGTGCTGGCCTTCGTACAGATCACCTGCACCCAACACGATGAAGCCGCCACCGCCGAGTTCGAGCGTATTATTCAAGCAAGCTCCCGCGTACTTAGTTGCCACAACACCACTGGCGAGGCGGACTTTCTTCTTCAGGTGATCGCCCGCGATTTGGATGATTACAGCGGCTTCGTAGAGCAGGTGCTGCGCAGGCTTCCGGGGGTATCAAGCATTCGATCAAATCTTTCACTGCGGGAAGTGAAGGCAACTCAGCAGTTGCCCGTCGAGGAACTGTCGAGGATGTAGATCTGAACCAACCATGCAAACCCATCTTTAAAAGATACAATGATATCCAACAAAGCACATAAATTGAAAATATAGATACCATGGTATCCAAACGGTGAACGCTATGCCCTCTTTCTTGCTACTGGACGATGCCGATGTACAGCACGCCTTTGCCGCGCATCTGCGTCGGCTGCGTGAAGAGGCCAAGTTATCCCGTGCGGCGCTGGCCGAGCGCAGTAGCGTGCCCGCTCCCACGATCAAGAAGTTCGAAGCGACCGGTCAAATATCGTTTCGCCAGCTGCTGTTGCTCTGGCAAAGCCTTGATGATCTGTCGCGGCTATATGCGCTGACCCAGCACAATACAAACAGCGCAAGCCCGCCCTCCTCGATTGATGAGGTACTCAAACATGGCTTTTAAGCGAATACAGCGGCTCAACGTCACGCGCACGCTATCGACCGGTGAACAGGCCGCGGTGGGCGTCTTGGCGCAAAACCACCAAGGGGTCTTTTTTCAATACGCATAAAGCTATGAGCAGCGCCATGGCAGTCTATCGCCCTTTACGTTGCCGCCCGGCCTGGCGCTTCATGCCGCCCCGAAAACACCGCATCAGAGGCTTCACGGCGTGTTTGGCGACTGTTTACCCGATGGCTGGGGACTACTGCTGCAAGACAGAGTATTCCGCCAGCATGGCATAGCGCCGACGCAGCTTACAGCGATGGATCGGCTGGCCTTTGTGGGTCAGCGCGGCATGGGCGCATTGGCTTTTGAGCCAGCTTCGGATGCAGCGCCGACACCAGGCGATGACGAAGACCTGGCGACGCTCGGACTTCAGGCCCAAGCCGTGTTTGATGGGCAGACCGACGAGGTGCTGAGCGCGTTAGTGGCAGCGGGTAGCTCCGGGGGAGCGAGACCAAAAGCACAGCTTTTCATGCCCCCAGGCCAATCGAACCAGTGTCGAACCACTGCCCGGCCCGGCGATGACGCGTGGCTGGTCAAATTCACCTCGCAGCATTTGCCCTTGGGCCACGAAGAAGGGCTGTGCGAGGCGGCCTATCTGGCGTTGGCTAAAGAGGCAGGCCTGGAACCACCAGCGTGGCAGTTGATACGCACACCGACGCCGCAGGGTGAGCGCGCCTGGCTTGGCATCAAGCGGTTTGACTGGATCAGCCATGCCAGTACGCCGAGGCGAGTGCATATGCATAGTGCCTGCGGGCTGCTGGATGCCAACTTTCGAACCCCCAGCCTGGATTACGCCGACCTTATCAAGGCCAGCCGCCAACTATGTAAATCCCCCGCTGTCGGGCAGCTTCAGTTCCGCCGCGCACTGTTCAACCTGTTGGCCTGCAATCAGGATGATCACAGTAAAAACTGGGCGTTCTTGCAAAGCGACCAGGGCCAATGGCAACTCGCACCCTTCTATGACGTGACGTTCAGCCCTCACCCCTTCGCGGAACACGCCACCGCCTTTGCAGGCTACGGCAAGCAGCCGCCTCTCAAGGCGGTTCAGCAGCTGGCGACACAGGCAGGCTTTGCGACCTGGAAGCAGGCCCAGCCGCACGTTCAAGAAATCGTCGACGTGCTCAGCACCTTCTCTGACACTGCAAAAGAGTTGGGGATCAAAGCCAGCACGGTGGCGCTGATGACTCAGCAGCTGAACCAGACAAGGCGAGACAACAAGGGGCTGCTCACCCGTTGACGATGGCCATGTGGCCTTAATCCATAGCAAATCGCTGAACCGAAACGCAATGAATATCAAGCGCTGTTACTGCCTGATTTCTCCCTTGGCGGCGCGTAATTCGTTAGACTATTCAACATGTAAATTTCGTTCTTTAGGCTGCCCCATAAGGCCAAGCTTAATGAACTATTAAGGAATACCTGAATGCCCCTAACGCTCTCCCAGCTGGAGAATCACCTCTTCAGCGCCGCTGACATTCTGCGCGGCAAGATGGATGCCTCGGAGTTCAAGGAGTACATCTTCGGCATGCTGTTTCTGAAGCGCTGCTCGGACGTGTTCGACGAACGTTTCGAGCAGGTTGTCAGCGAGCAGATGGCCAAGGGCAAAAGCGAAGAAGCTGCTCGCGAGGTGGCAGAGAACCGCATATGGTACAAGACAAGCTTCTTTGTGCCGGAAACCTCGCGCTGGCGTTATTTGCTCAACGACGCCCATAAAAACGTCGGCGACGCGCTCAACACTGCCCTGGGCGGGTTGGAGCAGGGCAACACCAGCCTGCAGGACGTGCTGGAGCACATCGACTTCAACCGCAAGGTGGGCCAGAGCAAGATTTCAGACGCCAAGCTGCGCTCGCTCATCAACCATTTCAGCAAATACCGCCTGCGCGACCGGGATTTCGAGTTCCCGGACCTGCTGGGGGCGGCCTACGAGTACCTGATCGCCGATTTTGCCGACTCGGCGGGTAAGAAAGGCGGCGAGTTCTACACTCCCCGCTCGGTGGTGCGCATGATGGTACGCCTGCTCGACCCGCAGCAGGGCCACAGCGTCTATGACCCCTGCTGCGGCTCCGGCGGCATGCTGATCGCCGCGAAAAAGTGGGTAGATGAAACCGGAGGTAACGGTCTCCTGCTAAATCTCAATGGCCAAGAAGTGAATGGTTCTACTTGGTCAGTCGCCAAGATGAACATGCTATTGCACGGCATCACCACGGCCAGCCTGAAACATGATGATACGCTAGAGAACCCGCTGCACACCAAAGACGGCGAACTGCTGCGGTTTGACCGTATTCTGACCAATCCGCCGTTCTCTGTTAACTTCGACAGCAAGTACACCGACGACAGCAGCGAGCCGGTATTTCAGCCAGCCTTTCACAGCGAACGTTTCAAATACGGTGAGTCGAAAAAAGCCGATCTGATGTTTTTGCAGCACATGCTGGCGGTGTGCGCCGACGAAGGCATGGTAGCGAGCGTGCTTCCTCACGGCGTACTTTTTCGCGGAGGGAAAGAAAAGGAGATTAGACAAGGCATTATTGAAGACGATGTTCTTGAAGCAGTAATTAGTCTTCCGCCTAATTTATTACCTGGCACGGGTATTCCAATTGCACTTTTAGTATTAAATAAAAACAAGCTCCCAAACAGGTCGAGAAGTATTATCTTCATCGATGCTGCTCATGAATATGAAAAGAACAGATATTTGAATGAACTACGAGAAGAAGATACTGACAAAATTATCAATTCGTATAAAACTTGGAAAAGCCAAGGGCATTACGCCAGGGTTGTGAGCTATGATGAAATAGCAGCTAAAGATTTCAATTTAAGAATTAACAGCTATGTTGATAATTCCCCAACTTCCAAACGTATTAGAGAGCTAGGCGAGTACCACAAAGAATATGATCTTTATGGATTCGACCCTGAAGATGGAAGCTCAGCCGTTTTAAAGATCAATGCAGCCAAGTCATTTGACAATAAAAGAAATTCAATATTTTTCAACCGAAGATTTGCTAAAAGGGAGGTATACAGCTCAATCAATGAAATTCGAGAAAAAAAAGGAGAGGGCGAATATATTCAGGTTGTTCTCCGTGAGGATATTATATTTTCAGAATATGCAAAGCTTTTCTTCATGTCTGAATTGGGCCAATTAACCATTCAGCACTTGCTTCCAGAAGGTACGCTCTCGGTAGCAAATGCCGAAAGTATTAAAAATCTTAAAATTTACGCCCCACCTCTAAAAGAGCAAAACGACATTATAGATCTAGCAAAGAGGCTGGACGTGGCGAGAAAGAGTATTTCCGAAAATTGGGACAATCTAATAACAAGACCTTCATTGGCTAATAGCGTAAGAGAAAGACTGGATAGATTTGTGCATGACCTTTCAGATATGGGAAGCGAAGCGAGCGTCAGATATATGCTCGATAAAAACGAAGATAAGTATACTGAGTTTAAGCAACACTTCTTCCTTAATAATGAGCAAGTTTATAAACCTCAAGTAAAAATAGTGCGCAATCAGGAAGAGCAGATAAAAGCTTTAAAAAACATTGCGTCATTTATTAATTCAGAAGGAGGGTCTTTGCTAATTGGTGTAAACGACTCCGGGGAGATTAGCGGTATCGAGGAAGAAATGATTCGGTTGAAAATAAAAAAAAATGAAAAATATATAAAGGATTTGGAGAGCAAGGCTAAAACTCATCTAGGAAAAGGCATAAGTAAGTTCATAACCATTAAAGCATTGTACTTAGAAAGTAAAACAATTTTATTAGTGAGTTGTAAAAGATCTCCTAGGCCTGTTTTTATTGACGAAAAAGATTTTTTCATCAGAAGGTCATCTGAGTCTGAAGCCTTATCTGGTCATGAAATGTTAAACTATATCCAGACACATTTTACGAGCTAATTATCATGCCCCTAACGCTCTCTCAGCTGGAGAACCACCTCTTCAGCGCCGCCGATATTCTGCGCGGCAAGATGGATGCCTCGGAGTTCAAGGAGTACATATTCGGCATGCTGTTTTTAAAGCGCTGCTCGGACGTGTTCGACGAACGCTTCGAGCAGGTCGTCCGCGAGCAGATGGGAAAAGGGAAAAGCCAAGAAGCGGCCCGGGAAATCGCCGAGAACCGTTTCTGGTACAAGACGAGTTTCTACGTGCCGGAAGCCTCGCGCTGGACATATCTGCTCAACGAAGCGCACAAGAACGTGGGGGACGCTCTCAATAGCGCGCTTGGCGGGCTGGAGCAGGGCAACACCAGCCTGCAGGACGTGCTGGAGCACATCGACTTCAACCGCAAGGTCGGCCAGAGTAAGATTTCTGATGCCAAGCTGCGCTCGTTGATCAACCACTTCAGCAAATACCGCCTGCGCGACCGGGATTTCGAGTTTCCCGACCTGCTGGGCGCGGCCTATGAATACCTGATCGGCGATTTTGCCGATTCCGCCGGTAAGAAAGGCGGCGAGTTCTACACGCCCCGCTCGGTGGTGCGCATGATGGTGCGCCTGCTCGACCCGCAGCAGAATCACCGCGTCTACGACCCTTGCTGTGGCTCCGGCGGCATGCTGATCGCCGCGAAAGAGTGGATCGACGAGCACGGCGGTGAGGGTTACCGGCTGGACTGCTACGGCCAGGAAAACGCCGGTACCGTCTGGTCGATCGCCAAAATGAACATGCTGCTCCACGGCATTACGACCGCAAGCCTTGAAAACGACGACACCCTGGAAAACCCGCGCCACGTAAAGAACGGTGAACTTCTGCGGTTTGATCGCATTCTGACCAATCCGCCGTTTTCCTATAACTTCGGTAGCAAGGACACCGACGACAGCGGCCAGGAGGTATTTCAGCCAGCCTTTCGCAGCGAGCGCTTCACCTACGGCGAGGTACCGCTGGGCTCGAAAAAGGCCGACCTGATGTTTCTGCAGCACATGCTGGCAGTCTGCGCCGACGATGGCCTGATCGCCACCGTCATGCCCCACGGCGTGCTGTTTCGCGGCGGTGAAGAGCGAAATATTCGTCAAGGCATCATCGACGACGACCTGCTCGAAGCCGTCATCGGTTTGCCGCCCAATTTGTTCTACGGCACCGGCATTCCGGCCTGCATTTTGATTCTGCGCAAGAAGAAAACCATCGGGGCTCAACAGGTCGCGAGTAAGCACCCTGAGAATCAGGGCAAGGTGCTGTTCATAAATGCTGACCGGGAGTATTTCGAAGGCCGCGCCCAGAATTATCTGATGCCCGAGCACATCGAAAAGATCGCCGCCCTTTACGAGGCCTTCGCCGCGGGAAAGGGACAGGACGTGCCCGGCTTTGCCAGCATCGTCAGCAATCAGACGCTCGCGGAGAACGGCTACAACCTCAACATCCGCCGTTACGCCGACAACGCCCCACCGCCGGAACCCCACGACGTGCATGCGCATCTGGTCGGCGGCATTCCCGAGGCGGAAATCGCGGCCAAGCGGGGGCTGCTCGATGCCCAGGGCCTCGACCCAGCGGCGATCTTCGAGCCCAAACCGAAGGATCCCGGCTATTGGCTGTTTCGCGAGGCAATCGCCACCAAAGCCGACATCAAACCTGCCATTGAAGGCAACGCCAGGGTATTGGCCCAGGAGCAGGCGCTGCGCGATGCGTTTGAAACGTGGTGGGGCCGTCATCGCCTGAGCATTACCGCGCTGGCCGAGGATCGCCGGTACGCCGCCCTGCGTCAGGAGCTGCTCAATAGCTTCACCGAAAGCCTGCACCCGGTGGGCCTGCTGAATGACTTCCAGATCAGCGGCATGATCGCGGGCTTCTGGCACCAGCAGAAGTACGACTTCCTGACCCTGATGGCCCGCGACGCCCGCGGCGTGGTCGATGCCTGGCGCACCAGCATCGTCACCGCGCTGGAAGACAAGCTCGACAAGGACGACCCGCTGGAGCACAAGCTGGTGAAGCTACTGCTAAGCAGTTTTCTCAACGAGCTGGAAACGCTCGAACAGCAGCAGGCCGAACTCGACAGCCAGATCAAGGCCACCGAGGAGCAATTGCCCAAACCCGGCGGCAGCGACGACGATGACGAGAGCGACGGCGAGGAAGTACTTTCAGAGATCGAACGCACCAAGCTGGAGAAACAGATCAAGGAGTGGAAAAAGCAGCGCACTACGCTTGTCAAAAAACTCAAGGCCAAGCGCGCCACCTTGCCGGATGAACTCAACGGCAAGGTCGACGCGCTGGACAACACCCAGGCCGCCGAGCTGCTGCTGACCACTCTGCACCTCGATATGCAAAATATCGTCGATCACTACATTAGAAGATATCGCCAGCAGGTGGTTGCCGCCGTGGAAAACTGGTGGGACAAGTACCAAGTGACGCTGACCGACATCGAGCAAGCGCGAGACAATGCCGCAAAGACATTGGCCGGGTATTTGAAGGGGCTAGGATATGTCTGATTGGAAACAACTTAGAGATTTCATAAAAGTCGAATCAGGCTTCGCTTTTCCTAGCGACGCCTTTTCAGATTTTGGTGTTCCTATAATAAGAATGAGTGATCTTCAAAAGGGGATAGTGACTTTAAATAAAGCTGCCAGGGTCGACCCTAAAAAAGTGATCGGCCTTGACCGTTTTAAGCTTCAAAATGGAGATTTTCTTATAGGAATGTCCGGAAGCCTTGGGGCGTATGGCGTTGTTGATTCAGAACTAGAGAGTTCTTATTTAAACCAAAGGGTAGGCCGTATAGTTAAAAAGGATCAGAGTTCAGGCATATATCAATATCTTATATTGCTGCTAACATCTTCACATTATTTGCGATACGCAAACAAAATAGCAACAGGGATTGCACAGTTAAATATAAGCGCACGACAAATTGAGGATTTTTATTCTTTTATACCGTCTATTAATGAGCAGCAGGTTATCGCCAATATCCTCAACACCCTCGACACCCAAATCCGCCAGACCGAGGCCCTCATCGCCAAGCTGCAGCATGTCAAACAGGGCCTGCTGTACGACCTGCTCACCCGCGGCATCGACGAAAGCGGTCAGCTTCGCCCGCCCTATGAGCAGGCGCCGGAGCTGTATAAGGCGTCGCCGCTGGGATGGATTCCGAAGGAGTGGGAGTCAACAGAATTAGGCAATGTTCTTTCACATATTGATGCCGGCAGAAGTCCAAACTGCCCTGATATACCTGCTCCTAGTGGTGTGTGGGGAGTATTGAAGGTAAGTGCAGTACACCCGGATGGATTTAAAGAACAAGAAACAAAAATTGTCGAACAAAGTGTTTTCCATAACCCGCAACTCGAAGTCAAAGATGGAGACTTATTAATCACAAGGGCCAACACACCTGAGTTGGTGGGTTTGCCATGCCTTGTCTATACGGATAGAAGCAGGCTTATGTTGTCAGATAAAACCTTACGCCTGAATTTTAAGGAAGCCCAAGATAAAGCCTTTTTCTTTTACACTTTGACTCAATCCTGGGTTCGGTCTCAAATACAAGTAGCCGCTACAGGCACAAGTATGAGCATGAAAAATATTAGCCAGTCTGCTTTGAAAAGCCTGAAGGTAAAAGAACCGCCAGCCACTGAGCAAAAAATGATATCTCTGCGTGTTTACGAAGCCGCACGTCAAATCAGTAAAGAGAGCCAATTTTTAAATAAGCTAAAAAAACAAAAAGCCGGGCTGATGGACGACCTGCTCACAGGCCGGGTCCGCGTCACCGAGCTGATCGACCAACAGCAACAAGCCAGCTAACCAGAACAAGGAGAGGCCGGATGGGGCCGGAGTGGCAACTGAGCGAACAGCCGTTGATTGCGCAGCTACAGGCGATGGGCTGGAGCTACATCAAGGGCAGCCTGAGCGACCCGGCCGTGACCGGGCGTGCGAGTTTTACCGAGGTGGTGCAGCACAAGGTGCTGCGCGAGCGGCTCCGGGCGATCAACACCCGCCTGCTAGACGATGGCACCCGCGCCGAGTGGCTAAATGAGGAGCGCATCAGCACTGCGGTCTCGGCGCTGACGCGCATCGCAGCACCCGGGCTGATGGAGGCCAACCGTATCGCCACCGAGCGGCTCACCGAGGGCGTCGTGGTCGATGGCCTGGTGGACTGGGACGGCGGGCGCTCGCGCACGATTCACTATATCGACTGGGCCACCCCGGCCAACAACCATTTTACGGTCATCAACCAGTACAAGGTGGCGTGCCCACCGGGGCATGACACCGCCAAGCAGCACGTCGTCCCGGACCTGGTGCTGCTGGTCAACGGCATTCCGCTGGTAGTCATCGAGTGCAAGAGCCCGAACGCGGCCGAGCCGATGGCGGAGGCCATCGACCAGCTGCGCCGCTACAGCGATCAGCGTTTTGTCAGCGGTGAAGTGGGCGACCACGAAGGCGCCCCGGCGCTGTTCAACACCAACCAGCTCTTGCTGGCGACCTGCTTTGATGACTGCCGGGTGGGTACGATTGGCGCGAGCGCCAGCCACTACCTGCCGTGGAAAGCGGTAGCGAGCGCCGATAACCCGCACCAGCGCGAGGCAGAGGTAGCCAAGACGCTCGGCGTCACCGCGCTTTCGGCCCAGCAGCGCACCGTAGCGGGCGTGCTCGCACCGGGAACCCTTTTGGACATCGTGCGCCACTTCACGCTGTTTACCACCAGCGGCGGGCAGGCCATCAAGCTGGTGTGCCGCTACCAGCAGTACCGCGGGGTGGTGAAGGCCATCGACCGGCTGCGCCACGGCAAGACGCGCCAAAACGACGGCGAGCACGACCGGCGCGGCGGCATCATCTGGCACACCCAGGGCTCGGGCAAGTCGCTGACCATGATGTTTCTAGTGCGCCGTATGCGCACCGACCCGGCACTTCGCCGCTTCAAGGTCGTGGTGGTGACTGACCGCACCGACCTGCAAAAGCAGCTCTCCGCTACCGCCGCGTTAAGCGGTGATCTAGTGCACGTGGCCAATAACGCCGCCCAGCTCAAGACGATGCTGCGCCAGCAAGGGCCGGGGCTGGTGTTCGCGATGATTCAGAAATACCGCGACGCCGAGGGCAAGGCCGCCGCCAGCGAGTTCGAGCGGCTCAACACCAGCGGCGACATTCTGGTGATGGTGGACGAAGCCCACCGCACCCAGGCGGGCGATCTACACGCCAACCTGCAGGCGGGGCTGCCCAACGCTGCGCGTATCGGCTTTACCGGCACGCCGATCATCATGGGCGAGAAGAAACGCACCCACGAAATATTTGGCGAGTTCATCGACAAGTACACCATTCGCGAGTCCGAGGCGGACGGTGCCACCGTGCCGGTCCTCTACGAAGGCCGTACCGCGGCAGGCGCGGTGAAGGAGGGCAGCAGCCTTGATGAGCTGTTCGAGGACTTCTTTGCCGACCGCTCGGCGGAGGAGTTGGAGGCGATCAAGCAGAAGTACGCCACCCGCGGCCATGTGCTGGAAGCCCAGCAGCTGATCGACGACAAGGCGCGGGACATGCTGCGCCACTACGTCACCTACATTCTGCCCAACGGCTACAAGGCTCAGGTGGTGGGCTACAGCCGCGTGGCGGCGGTGCGCTACAAGGCGGCGTTCGAAGGCGCGCGGGATGAACTGCTGGCCGATGCCGAGCGCCTCAGCGCCGAGCACAAGGCGCTGGATGACGAGGCGCTGACGCATAAATCGCCCAAACTTCAGGCGCGGATTCAGGCGTGGCGCTACCGCGAGCTGCTGGCGCGGCTGGAATTCGCCACTATCGTCTCCGGCAGCAACAACGACGGCGCCGAGTGGCAGCCGCACACCGATCGCGCCCGGCAGGACGAGGCCATTGCGCGCTTCAAGAAGCCGCTGCTTGCGAAAGAAGGGGATGAGGCAAGGACCGACCCGCTGGCGTTTCTGATCGTCAAGTCGATGCTGTTGACCGGTTTCGACGCGCCCATCGAGGGGGTAATGTATCTCGACCGCTCGATGCAGGAAGCCGAACTTCTCCAGACAGTGGCCCGCGTCAACCGCACTGATTTTGGCAAGAAGGTCGGCATCGTGGTGGACTACTATGGCGTCGCCAATCATCTGAAAGAGGCGCTGGCGGCCTACAGCGATGAGGATATCGACGGCGCGCTTCGCAGCCTGAAAGATGAGATTCCCGCACTGCGCGACCGCCACTTACGCGCGGTGGATGTGCTGCGTTCGCGCGGCATCGAGGACTTGAACGACGTTGAAACCTGCGTGCAGGCGCTGGACAGCGAACGCGTCCGCCAGGAGTTCGGCGTCAAACTGAAAACCTTCATGCAGAGCCTGGATACCGTGCTGCCCCGCCCGGAGGCGCTGCCGTTCACAAGTGACGCCAAAGCGCTGGCGATGATCTACGCCCAGGCACGACGGCGCTATCGCGACAGCACGGTGCTTGGTAAGGACGTAGGTGCCAAGGTGCGCCGCCTGATCGACGAGCACGTCATTTCGTTGGGGATCGACCCCAAAATTGCCCCGGTCAACCTGACCGATGCGCAGTTCGGCCAGCAGCTCGATCAGGTGCGTGAGCAGGCGGCCAGCTACGGCGTCGATAGCGCTGAAACCATCGAGAAAGCCAACAAGGCCGTGGCCTCGGAAATGGAGCACGCCATTCGCAGCCAGGTCAGCGAAAAGCTGGATGAAGACCCGGTCTACTATGGCAAGCTTAGCGAGCGGCTCAAGGAGATTCTCGACGGGTTGGCCGGGCAGTGGGACGCCCTCATCACGGCGCTGCAGACCATCATCGACGAAGTGAATAGCGGTAGCACGCGCCATGAAGAGGGTTTGCCCGAGGTACCCGAGACCTACCTGCCTTTCTACCGCATGCTGCGCGAAGTGAAATGTGGCGATACCCCACCGGACCTGGCTACACAATCGGAGCTGATCCAGCTCACCGAGTACCTGGTCGAACACATCAGCCATGAGGTGAAAACACCGAGCTTCTGGGAACCTCACCGCCGGCCGATGCAGGAAGCGCTGGAGCAGGCGCTGTTCGAACGGATTTATGAAAGTGAGCTTTTAGAGTTCGAGCAGATCCCGCCGCTGGTCGATAAGCTGCGCGACCTTGCCCGCGCCAACAGCTACAAGCTGGAGCAGCCATGACGCTAACGGTAGATGATCTGACTATTACCGTGAGCGAAAGCACGCACCGTAAAACGCTGCAGCTCACGGTCGAGCGCGATCAGTCCGTAGTGCTGACCACCCCGCCCAATGTCAGTCTTCAACGACTGGAAGCGTTCGTGCGCCGCAAGCAGGCATGGATCTACCAGAAGCTTGCCGAAAAGTCGCTTATGCAGAAGCAAGTCCGCCAAAAAAGCTACGTTCAGGGCGAAGGCTTTCTTTATCTGGGGCGTCATCATCGCTTGAACCTGGTCGATGAACAGACGGCGCCGCTCAAATGGGAACATGGGCGTTTTCATCTGCGTCGGGATGCACGTTTGGACGCCAGACGCCACTTCATTCGTTGGTACAGCGAACGCGGTCGGCAGTGGCTTGGCCAGCGCGTGAAGACCTTCGCCACACGGCTTGAGGTGAAGCCGGCCGGGATCAAGGTGCAGGATCTCGGCTACCGCTGGGGCTCCTGCGGCAAGGGCGACGTGCTCTACTTTCACTGGAAAACCATAATGTTGCCCGCCCGCATCGCCGAGTACGTAGTGGTACACGAGTTGGTACACCTGCACGAACCCAACCACTCCGACGCGTTCTGGCGACGCCTCGAACGCGCCATGCCCGACTACGCTAGCCGCAAACAGTGGCTCGCCGAACACGGCATGGATGTTGAGGGAATTTGATTATCATGACCAGCGAGTCAGAAATGCCGGTAACGGGTAAAGCGCGAGGATTCAGTGACTTCGTGGTATACGTCGATGAAAGCGGCGACCACGGCATGGCCAATATCGATCCCAACTATCCGGTCTTCGTACTGGCTTTTTGCATTTTTTACAAAGGGCATTACTTGTCGACCGTGGTGCCTAAGTTGCAGCAGCTAAAGTTCGACTACTTTGGCCATGATCTGGTGATCCTCCACGAACACGAAATCCGTAAGGAAAAAGGCGATTTCAGGCTGTTTAAAAACCGAGCCGACAGACAGGCATTCATGGGGCGTCTGAGTACGTTGATCGACGACAGTAATTTCATTCTTGCCTCCTGTGTCATCGAAAAGCACCGGCTCAACCGTCAGGAAGAAGCAGAAAATCCATATCACCTCGCGCTCAAGCACTGTTTGGAAACACTCTTTGACCTCGTTAAAGAGAAAGGTCAGGAGAAGCTAGTCACCCACGTCATTGTCGAAAAACGCGGCGCAAAAGAAGACGACGAGCTCGAGCTGGAATTTCGCCGGATCTGCGACGGCAACAACAAATACCAGCATGACCTGCCTTTTAGCATTCGCATGGCGGCGAAAACCAGCAACTCGGCAGGACTTCAGCTAGCCGACCTGGTGGCGCGGCCTATCGGGCGGCATGTGCTCAATCCAACACAGTCCAATCAAGCATTCGATGTGCTGCGAAGAAAATTTTACTGCGAAGGGGGCAGGCAAGCAGTCGGCGATGGGTATGACCAGTGGGGGCTCAAGCACTTGCCATGATTTTTGCATCGTTCAGATAGCGAAAAACCCCGATGAAGCTCACCGAGGTTTAGACGCCGACCGGGTACTCCCAGTCCATTTAACACGAAGTGTGTTACCTCTGAGGTAATAAGTCAACGTATAGCAGCAGCCCACTTACCCAGAATGCGCAGAAAAGCGCCTTTTTCACACCAGGAGCAACCATGATCGACAAGCTGGCCGAGCGGGCGACCAAGGCGCCTGAAAAAATGCACCCGCAAGAAGGCGACGCCATGAGTCAGACGGCATCCTCAGCGTCTCAGGCCCAGCGCATTCTGTCGTACTGGCACAAGGTCGAGTTTTTCGAGTCTGCCGAGCTAAAGGGCATCGACCACGGTCAGGGGGCGATCCACTACCGTAGCGACGAGCTTGTCGAGTTCTCCAACTGCCTGCCCTGGCTCGACCAGCAGGCGATACGACGGGCGGGCACGCAGTACCGGGTGGATAACAGCTACCGCTTCAAGCTATACCTGGGGCTGTTTCGCCGGGAGGAGATTTTCGCGGTGGCCCGTGATGCCTACCCGGAGCAGAGCGAGGCTTGGGTGGAGCGCAGCCGCGACGAGGGGCTGACCTGCTCGCTGACTGCCATGGTCAGAGAAGACGGCACCCTGGACCGGGGTAGTATCGTGATATCCACCGCGCCCTGGGTGCTGGGCGCGCTACAGCAGGGCACCCTCGACGCTGTCACCCTTGACGCGTTCGAGGCGGCCACCGAAGTTTTTCGCGAGCGGCTGACCACGATTTTGACCGTGGCGGACAACCTCAAAAGTGAACACGGTTTGCCGCCGGCCTTAAGTACTTTCGAGATCATCGAGATGCTCAAGGCGATGCAAGGCTGGACCGCCTTTGCGCCGCAAAGCGAGGCCCCGGCGCTGGTGGTTCAGCTACTGCCCGGCAGCAGCGACTATGCGACGCCCGCTGACCAAACGCCCCCTGCCGGCGCCGATGCATGGGCGCCGCTTGCGCAGTTGGCCCAGCGCCTCGACGCGCCGGACGGTGAAGCCATTGAAACGACCACGGATGAAAGCACCAGCGAGGCGTCAGGGGCCATCAACGAACTCGCCATTCTCAACAGCTTTTTCATCCGCGACCTGGAAACGATTCTGCGCCAGCTGAAAGAGCGCCCTCTGACCCCCGGCTCGCCGCTGGCCCGCTACCTCTCAGGCGAGGCGCAGCGCCACCCGGATCTGCTGCTGCCCGAAGGCCGTTCGCTGCTGATGGAACAGCTTTCCCCCCGGCGTATGCCCGCCGGGCGCTGGCCGGGGGAAGACGCGCACTCGATGAGCCTAATGCAGCAGTTCGCCATCAACACCATCGACCAGGAGCTGGAAGACGGCGGCCTGTACTCCGTTAACGGTCCGCCGGGCACCGGCAAAACGACGATGCTGCGCGACCTGGTGGCGCGCAACGTCACCAAGCGCGCCGAGGTGCTGGCCGCGCTTGGCTCGCCGGGCGCGGCCTTTGGCGAGAACCTGACGGTCAAGCTAGACGACCAGCTAAAGCCCATCAAGACGCTGATCCCCGAGCTTACGGGGTTCGAAATGGTGGTGGCCTCCAGCAACAACGCCGCGGTGGAAAACGTTACCCAAGAGCTGCCGCAAACCAAGGCGCTGGGCGATGCCTACCAGGCACTTGCGTACCTGAAACCGGTGGGCCAGAAACTCGCGGCCAGCCACGAGCCGCGCGGTAGCAAGCTGCATGTCGATACGCTGCCCCCTGACAAGGCGTGCTGGGGGCTGATCGCCACCGCATTGGGCAACAAAAGCAACCGCACCACCTTTGGCGAGCGAGTCTTTTTCAAACCGACCCAGCAGTGCCAAACCGACGGCGAGGCCGAGCATTATCGAACGCTGGTTCCCGCGCTCAAGGAACTGGCCGAGAAGGGCGATGCGCTGCAAGACTTTCGCGCCGCGCAGCGGGCCTTCACGGCGGCCGCGCGCCAGGTCGAGGCCATCCATCAGGACATCGAACGCCTGCAGGCGTTAAAACAGCTGGAGGCACAGATCGAGCAGACCCGTCGTCAGGTCGAGGTCAAACAGCGTCTGGCTCGCCGCGTGGCGCTGTGGCGGCAAGACCAGCTGGCTGCCAGGGTGTCTTTTTGGCCACTGAACGCGTACTTTCGCCACCGAGCAATACTTAAACGAATCGCACAACGGGAACAGCGCACCACTCAGCAAGCCGAGGTCAGCCAGCAGCGGCTGGTCTCGCTTGAGAAAAAACGCGATGCCCAGCGCCAGGTGTGCGAACCTCTAGAAGCCCGGTATCAAGATCTGCGGCTGCCCGATGCGGCGCTGGACCTGGAATGCCCGGCTATTCAACGCACCTCCTTTGGCCACTGCGAAGCGCTCAACGAGGCGCGCGGGCAACTGACGGGGCGGGCGTTTGAACTGCATCAGGCGTGGCTGGTGGCGGCCTACGCCGACAAGAAAAACCAGCTCTGGGCAACCATTGGCTCATTGATGGCGCTGCTCAACGGTGGTGTCGATGACCGCGAGGCCGCCAAGGCGTTGTGGCAGATATTGTTTATGATCGTGCCGGTGGTATCGTCGACGTTTGCCTCCATCGCCAATCAGTTCAGGGCGCTGGGCGAAGGCGGGATCGGCTGGCTGTTCGTGGACGAAGCGGGCCAGGCGCCGCCCCAGCAGGCAGTGGGCGCCCTTTGGCGGGCCAAGCGCGCCGTGGTGGTGGGCGACCCGCTGCAGATCGAACCCGTATTTACCGTGCCCGCCGGGCTGGTCGAGGCGATGGCCAGGGGCGAGTTCGAGCGCGACTGGTACCTGTGGTCGCCGACCACCTCCTCGGTGCAGGTGGTCGCGGATCGCGCCAACCCCTACGGCACCAACGAGATTTCCGATGAGTTCTGGGTCGGCAGCCCCTTGCGCGTGCATCGGCGCTGCGACGAACCAATGTTCAGTATCGCCAACCGCATCGCCTATAACGACAAGATGCTGCATGGAAACGATAAGTTACCGCCTGGCCCAGGAGACAGCCGCTGGTTCGATGTGGAAGGTAGCGTTCAGGGCAAACATTTCGTCCCTGCACAGGCGGAACAGGTCGCTCGCATGCTCAAGCCCCATATCGCCAAGACGGGCAAACCACCGAGCGTCTACATCATTTCGCCCTTCAAAGCAGTGGCCAATGGCGTTAAACAGCACCTGGAACAGGCGCTGCCCGCCGATGTTTTCGGTGGACGCGATAAACTACACGACTGGCTGCATCAGCGGGTCGGGACGGTACATACCTTTCAGGGCAAGGAAGAGGACAATGTCATTTTCGTGCTGGGCCTCGCAAAAGAGTCATCCGGTGCTGCGGAGTGGGCATCAAGCAAGCCCAACCTGCTCAACGTTGCAGTGACACGGGCAAAAAAGCGCCTTTACATAGTAGGAAGTGCAGATATATGGGCAGGCAAGGCATATTTTTCCGATGCAAAGGAGTCTCTCGTCCAGGAAAAAGAATAACCGTGTAGGGTATTACTCTATTGAGCACTCACATTGCCTCTTCGAGAAGCTACGATCACTCTCCTCTACTGTGGGAATGGCAACACCTCTGCGCGCCTCGTCCGGCCAGACCTTGTCGTATCACGCTTGAGTTTGAGAGGCACCACGTTGTCACCAGCATCAGGCTGAACGCTTAGGTAACCTGGGCGTAAATTACATAGCATCTCTATGGTCTCTGAGGGCAAGCCAATCTGGTGAACCAGTTCAGTGCGTTCAAAGATGCCACTATCTACCAGAAGGTGCGCGCCGCGCATCATCAACTTGGGTTGCTCGAAAGCCAAGGCATCATCGCCTGGCTCGCCTTTCGTCCATTTACGAGCCGAACGTCCTTTCCACAGCCTTAGCTCTAACTGCTCCGTCAGCAGCGATAAATCTCGGCAGCGAACGATCATCGACGCGACCGAGACCTTCCAGCGCGACTTGAGCGAAAGCAGATTATCCAGCGTTGGCCATACGACTTCTTGTGCAAAGCTCTCGGGAGGCATCAAGAAAGCGCTGGCGAAGCGGTGTGCCTGCCCTTCTAACAGGTCATACAGCTCTTTTTTAGCGTATTGCGCAGCCGATATTTTGGAGTGCAGCACGACATGCCCTAACTCATGCGCGGCATCAAAGCGGTTACGAATGGCATTGGCTTTGTCTTCAGCGATCAACACATAGGGCCGGCCATCTAAAACGGAGACGTGAGAAATACCGTCCATTTTGACGTGTCCCAGGGTGGCCCGTGTGCAAATGATTCCCGCATTTTCCATGACCTGGATAACGTTTGGGATAGGGGCAGAGCCCAGCTTCCAAGCCTCACGGCATTCTCTGGCGATATCTTCTATTTCTTCATCGCTGATCAATCGGCAATCGTCCGCGTCCAGCATCGGCACATTGACTTCTGGCCAATCCATTGCCTCCTGAAAGAAGCCGGAGATTTCTTGCAGCCATGATAAATAGAGCTGTGATCTTTCACGCGCTTGTTTATGAGCAGAGGCTTGAGAACGGAAAAAATAAGGTCGTTGGCTTTCCTGAACAACGGGAGGAACAGGCTTCAAAAACCACATACGTGACACTTGAAACACGTGGCACAGGCGATCAAACGACTCGGCCTCAGGTAGTTGAGTACCTTTTTCCCAAGCCGACACCGTGCTGGAAGAGCGTCCTACCTGCTCTCCCAGCTCCGCGAGGGTCAGATTCTGGGCCATTCGCAGTTGGTTCAACCGCTGACCTTGAAAGCCATCTACCCCTGTTCTCATGTCACTCGTTTCCACCTTCACGTTGATCTAGGTTCTCAGAGCGACGCATCCTATCACGCAGGGTCGGATAGGCAATATCCTCTACCTCATCGCCTACTTCACTGTAGTACTGCCACAACTGGCCTACATCCATAAATAGATGAAACCCTGCCTGAGGGTTACTGTAAGGCACCGCGATGGTCACACCGATTGGACTACTGTGGTCGTTGCCACCTGTCCATTTCGTTGTGTGGGGAAGTAATAATGCATGAAGTGCTTCCTGGCTCGGCCCTAAAGGTAAAGCAGACGCCTTGAAAAGGTCAGGATGCTGTTTCTCTAGCCCTTTATTTATGAGCCCAAGCACACGTCTAAAACGAGCATCGCGGATAGGAGGTGTCCTTCCCATGGTGATCACGCTCGTAGTGATCTGCATGCTGCCCGCATGTACCAATGCGTAATGGCCTCCTGCAGGCTTGGTCACTTGATTACTGACTTCAAAGCTTTCATCTTTTGGCAAACTTAGCAGTGCTTCCTGCACAGTAAAATGATGGGACTGCGGCCCTGGCCCAGCCAGCGGCACATGCTTATACATCTCTTTGAGGTGGCTATCGCTCTTCTGAAATGCCGCCTCTATGCTTTCGAGCATTTGCTGTAAGCGATGGCGAGGTAATTCCTGGCAAATATAGCGGCACAGCTCTTCTTTATTCTGTTCTGCTTGATTCACGAGCGACTCCTGGGCAGGAAGGCAATCCGGTAAAGCGGATTATATTCCTATTTTTTCCTGTTAACCACTCGCTAGCGGTTTTTTGCATAACTGATACTTTAAGCACACGGGGTAAACAGTACGTCTTCACTCAATATTCTGAATCTGCTCGCGCATCTGCTCGATCAGCACCTTAAGCTCTACCGCGCAGCGCGTCGTTTCCGCCACAACAGACTTGGACGAGAGCGTGTTGGCTTCACGGTTGAGCTCCTGCATCAGGAAATCCAGGCGGCGGCCTTTGGGGCCTTTTTCGGCGAGCTGGCGGCTGACCTCTTCCACGTGGGCGCTCAGGCGGTCGAGCTCTTCGTCCACGTCGGCCTTTTGCGCCACCAGCACCAGCTCGGCTTCCAGGCGTTGGGGGTCGAGTTCGGTCTTGGCGATTTCCAGGCGTTCCAGCAGCTGGGCCCGCTGGCGCTCCAGAATTTGCGGCAGCAGGCTTTTAACCGTCGCGACCTGCTCGCTTACCGCCGTTAGCCGGGTCGTGATCATCTCGGCAAGCTTCTCGCCTTCGCGGGCGCGGGCATCGATGAGCTCATCCAGCACCTGGGTAAACAGCACCTTGGCGGTGGCCTTGATCGCGTCCTGATCCAGGTGCTGGGTTTCCATCACGCCGGGCTGGTTGAGTAGCGCAAGTGTCGTAGGCGGTACGGCGCTGGGCACCTGTTGCTGGATGGCCGCCAGGGCGTCGGCAATCTCTTTCAGCCGCTGGGCGTTTAGCGTGGGCGCCTGGGCGGTCTCTGCGCTCTCGAAGCGCACGCTGCACTCGACCTTGCCGCGAGCAAGGCGGCTTCGCAGGGCCTCGCGCAGTACCGGTTCAAGGTCGCGCAGGCTGTCCGGCAGGCGAAAGTGCGGCTCCAGATAGCGCTGATTGACCGAACGAATCTCGATCTGCAGCGTACCGAAGGGGGCGGCCTCTTCAAGGCGGGCAAACGCGGTCATGCTGTGTACGCGATGGGTCGTGGCCATGAGTCAATCCTTTGAGAGCGCATTTCCACTCAGTCTACCTGATAAGGGCGGGGTTGAACGGCAAGACGTGTACAATGGAGGGCTTTTCCTGATTACGCGCTTATGTGAAGTGCTTTTTGTGAGGTGCCATGCGTCCTGATGTTGTCCGCCCCAGCAATCGCGCAGCTGACCAGCTGCGTGACATTCGCCTGACCCGCGATTATACCCGTCACGCGGAAGGCTCGGTGCTGGTCGAGTTTGGCGATACCAAGGTGTTGTGTAATGCCAGCGTGGAAGCCGGCGTGCCGCGCTGGCTGCGCGGCAAGAACCAGGGCTGGATTACCGCCGAGTACGGCATGCTGCCCCGCGCCACTCATTCACGCAGCGGCCGTGAAGCCGCCCGTGGCCAGCAGGGTGGGCGTACGCTGGAAATTCAGCGTCTGATCGGGCGTAGCCTGCGTGCAGCAGTGAATCTGAAGAAGCTGGGCGAGTTCACCATCACCGTGGATTGCGATGTGATCCAGGCCGATGGCGGCACGCGCACCGCATCGATTACCGGCGGCTGTGTGGCATTGGTGGATGCAATTCGCTATCTGCAGCGGGAGAAGAAGATCAAGAGTGATCCCTTCAAGCAGATGGTCAGCGCGGTCTCGGTGGGTATCTACAAAGGTGTGCCGGTACTGGATCTGGACTACCCGGAAGATAGCAAGGCCGATACCGATCTGAACGTGGTGATGACGGAAGGCGGCGAGCTGATCGAGGTGCAGGGCACCGCCGAAGCCGGCGCGTTCAGCCGTAGCGAGCTCAACGCCATGCTGGATCTGGCCGAAAAGGCAGGTAGCGAGTTGCTTGAGCATCAGCGCGAAGCGCTGGGCATTCGCGGCTAGCGAGGCGCATGCCGTTAACGCAATGAGCCGACCAGGGTCGGCTCATTGGTAACGACGACGCGGGAAAGATGCTTAAAGGGCGAGATCGTACTCGACAATCAGCGGGGCGAACTCGGAGAACGTCGCCTCTTTATCGATCCATGCGTCGACCACGTGACGGCGGAAGTTGGGGCCGACCAGCTGGTAGTCGATCCGCCAGCCTTCCTGACGGTCACGCGGCACGTCCTGGTCGAGCTTCGGCCACCAGGTGTATTCGCCAGCGTCGCGATTGATTTCGCGGAAGGTGTCGATAAATCCGGTCGGGCCGAGCACCTGATCCATCCAGGCGCGCTCTTCAGGGCGGAAACCAGAGGTGAGCTGGTTGTCCGACCAGTTGGCAAGGTCAACGGTCTTATGGGCAATCTGCCAGGTACCGCAGATGATGTATTCGCGACGTTTGCGCGACATCTTCGTCAGGTACTCCTGGTACTGATCCATGAACGCCTGTTTGGCCTTCTGGTCGCTGCCATCGGGCATCAGGAAGGTGGCGATGCTGAAGCGGTCATAGTCCGCCTGCAGAAAGCGCCCTTCGTGATCGCACTGCGGAAAGCCCAGGCCGTACATGATGGCCTTGGGAATCTTGCGGCAGTAAAGCCCGACACCGGCGAACCCATCCTCTTCGGCATCCAGGAAGTAGCCTTCATAGCCTTCCGGATAGAGAATGTGGTCACCTAATTCAAAACTCTTTGCCTTGATGTTCTGCACGCAGACCACATCGGCGTCCTGCTGAGCCAGCCAGTCCAGGAAGCCACGGTCGACGGCATCACGTATACCATTAACATTGATGCTGGCAATTTTCATAAATCGTCCCTTTTGCGTCGCTGCTGTATGATACCCGACGTTTAGACGTTTGGGTAAATAGACCCACTTATTCTTGCTATTTACCTGCGTTTTATTGTCGCTTCTGTGCTGACATAAATCACCCGCCTGACGAGGATCGCCGTGACGACCACTCTACAACCCTACCAGCGCGAATTCATCGCCTTTGCCATCGAGCAGGGCGTTCTCAAGTTTGGTGAGTTCACGCTTAAATCCGGGCGAGTAAGCCCTTACTTTTTCAATGCAGGCCTGTTCCAGACCGGGCGCGCCCTGGCCAAGCTGGGCCGCTTCTACGCTCAGGCGATCATGGACAGCGGCCTTCACGCCGACGTGTTGTTTGGCCCGGCCTACAAGGGCATTCCTCTGGCCGCCGTCACCGCGGCGGCACTGGCCGACCATCATGACCTGGACATGCCCTATGCCTTCAACCGCAAGGAGGCCAAGACCCACGGCGAAGGCGGCAGCATCGTGGGCGCCGCGCTTTCCGGCGATATTCTGATCATCGATGACGTGATCACTGCCGGCACCGCCATTCGCGAGGTAATGGGCATTATCGAGCAGAGCGGTGCCCGCGCCGGGGGCGTGATCATCGCGCTTGATCGCCAGGAGCGCGGCCAGGGCGAGCAGAGCGCGATTCAGGAAGTGCAGGCCGAGTACGCCGTGCCGGTGGTCAGCATTGTCTCGCTTGAGCAAGTGCTCACTTATCTGGAAGAGCACGCCGGCGGCGAAATGCTCGCCTACGCCGAGGCCGTGCGCGCCTACCGCGACCGCTACGGTATCGCGGGCTAAGTGCTAGACCTCTAGCGCGCCGGCATAGCGCTGCTGGCGCCAGGCTTCGTAGCTCACGATGGCCACCGCATTGGAGAGATTGAGGCTGCGATTGTTGGGCTGCATGGGAATGCGCAGCTTCTGTGCATCATTCAGCGCCTGATGCACCTCGGCGGATAGCCCGGCGGTTTCCGAGCCAAACAGCAGCACGTCGCCGGCGGCAAAATCCGCCTCGCTGTGGGCTCGCGTACCTTTGGTGGTAATCGCCCAGATGCGCCGGCCCTGCATTGCCTCCTGGAAGGCGGCAAAGTTGGCGTGACGGGTCACGTTGGCCAGGTCGCGATAATCCAGCCCCGCGCGGCGCAGTTTCTTCTCTTCAAGGTCGAACCCCAGCGGCTCGATCAGATGCAAACGACAGCCGTTGTTGGCCACCAGGCGCATGATGTTACCCGTGTTGGGCGCCATGCGCGGCTCGAACAGCGCTACTTCAAACATCGCCTTCTACCCTGTTCATCGCCTTGGGCTTCTGCCCAGAGCGCTGATTGTTGTGGAAACCGGTGCGAAAATAGCGCCGAATGCCCGGCCTGTCACGCGTTACTCGGCGCGCCGGGGTGTGGTCTGCTTCTCGCGCCCGCCATCAAAAGGGTATGATGAGCCTCTAGCGTCTCGTCTCTTTTCCCCAGGTTGCCGTCATGTCCTCTATTCTCAGCCGCATCAAAGGCCTCAATCCGCGCCAGCAGGAAGCCGTGCGGTATATCGATGGCCCCTGCCTGGTACTGGCGGGCGCAGGCTCGGGCAAGACCAGCGTCATCACCACCAAGATTGCCTACCTGGTGCAGGAGTGCGGGATGAGCGCCCGGCGCATCGCCGCGGTCACCTTTACCAACAAGGCGGCCCGCGAGATGAAGGAGCGCGTGGGGCAGATGCTCAAGGGCAAGGAGGGCCATGGCCTGACCGTGTCGACCTTTCACACCCTGGGGCTCAATATCATCCGCGGCGAGCTGAAGACGCTGGGCTACAAGCCGGGCTTTTCGCTTTTTGACCCGGAAGATGCCAAGGCGCTGTTACGCGATTTGATGAACAAGGACGCCCAGGTCGATGCCGAGCAGATCAACACCGTGCAAAGCAAGATTTCCACCTGGAAGAACGATCTTGTACTGCCCAGCGACGCCCTCTCGTTTGCCGCCGATGACGACGAGCACTTCGCCGCCCGGGTGTACGAGGCCTACAACCGCCACCTGAAAGCCTACAACGCAGTGGATTTCGATGACCTGATCCTGCTGCCCGTGGTGCTGTTGAAAAACGATGCCGAGGCCCTGGAGCGCTGGCGGCGCAAGATCCACTACATGCTGGTGGATGAGTACCAGGACACCAACGTCTCCCAGTACCTGCTGGTGAAGCTTTTGATGGCCGAGCGCTCAACCTTTACCGTGGTGGGCGACGACGACCAGTCGATCTACGCCTGGCGCGGCGCGCGCCCCGAGAACCTGGTAACTTTGGGCGAGGATTTCCCGCGGCTCAAGGTGATCAAGCTGGAGCAGAACTATCGCTCCACCGGCACCATCCTGCGCGCCGCCAACACCTTGATTGCCAACAACCCCCACGTCTACGACAAGACGCTGTGGTCGGACATGGGCGACGGTGCGCCGATCCGCGTGATCGTCAATCGCCATGAAGAGGCGGAGTCAGAGCGGGTGGCCAGCGAAATGCTCACCCGGCGGATCAAGGAAAAAGCCGAGTGGCGCGATTTTGCGGTGCTCTATCGCGGCAACTTCCAGGCCAGGCTCCTGGAGCTCAAGCTTCAGCACTACCAGATTCCCTACAAGCTCTCCGGCGGCACGTCGTTCTTCTCGCGCAACGAGATCAAGGACGCCATGGCCTACCTGCGCCTTCTGATCAACCCCGCCGATGACAACGCCTTCTTGCGTATCGTCAACGTGCCGCGCCGCGAGGTCGGCCCCGGCACGGTCGAAAAGCTCGCCAACTACGCCACCGAGCGCTCGATTTCGCTGTTCGCCGCCTGCCACGAGCTGGGCCTCGAGCAGGTGCTACCTACCCGCGCCGTGGAGCGACTGTCGCGCTTTACCCACTTCATCGACGGCGTGCGACAACGCATGGATCAGGGCGACGCGATAGCCGCCATCCGCGACATGCTGCGCGACATGGATTACGAGGCGTGGCTCTATCAGAACGCCAGCGCCCCCACCATCGCCGAGCGGCGCATGGCCAACGTGTGGATTCTGATCGATCAACTGGAAAAATCTCTCAACCGCGACCCGGAAGACGATGACGACGCCACCGCGACGGAAACCGACAGCGTGGAGGCTGCCATTTCGCGCCTGGTGCTGCGCGATATTCTCGAGCAGCAGGCCGAAGAGGATGATTCGGACAAGGTGCAGCTGCTCACCATGCACGCCTCCAAAGGCCTCGAGTTTCCCCACGTCTACCTGCTGGGCCTGGAAGAGGATCTGCTGCCCCACCGCAACGCCATCGAAGTGGGCACCGTGGAAGAGGAGCGCCGCCTGGCTTACGTGGGCATCACCCGTGCGCGGCGCACGCTGACCCTGACGCTTGCCCGCCAGCGCAAGGCCTATGGCGAGCTGATGGACTGCCAGCCCAGCCGTTTTCTGGATGAGCTGCCAGCGGAAGATCTGGAGTGGGAAGGCCGCGCCGACAAGGAAGATCCGGACAAGAAGCAGGCCCGTGGCAAGGACGCGATTGCCGGGCTGCGCTCGCTGCTGGGTTGATAATAGTGGGCTGATAAATTATCCACAGGCGGTTTGAGCGCCGCACCTGTGGATAGGTTATTCGACTTCGCTGATCATGTAGTCCACGATCGCCTTGATCTCGTCATCGCTGAAGTTGAAGCGGCCGCCCTTGGGCGGCATGGCGCCTAGCCCGTTGATGGCACTGGCGTAGAGCGTGGCGTCCCCTTTGGCAAGCCGCGCCGTCCAGGCATTGCGATCACCGGTGGCCGGTGCGCCGGCGATACCCGCCGCGTGGCAGGCGCCGCAGCTGGCCTTGGCGTAAAGTACCTCGCCTTCCGACTCGGCCGCTTCTTCTACCTGGCCAGCCTCTGCATTACCCGGCGCCTCTAAAGTCGCCTGCTGGGCCACGTGGCGCTCGCACTCCTGCCCTTCAAGGCAGAGCTTGCCTACCGGCGCGAGACGCTCGCTAAGCGCCTCAAGCTCGGCGGCATCGCCCGCCAGCGCCATAGGCGTAAAAAGCCCCAGCGCCACCATACCGCCCAGTACACGTTTAAAATTCACCTAGCCCCCTTGCATGACCGCGCCAAGAATAAACCGCTGCTTATCAAGCGATAGTACCCGCTTTTCAGCGGGCAGCAGGACAGGTTTTTTTGACGCAGGACAACCAAGCGGTCGATAGGTGAAAAACGCCTATCGTCGAGGAAGTAGAAGTAACTGAAAGCGCGGTCTGGCGAGAGCCGATTAGAAAATCAGCTTGAAGATGCCGGTAAGGGTCAGAAGGCCAACGGCAAAAATAAAGATGATAACCCACAGCAAAATTTTCATTTCTTTTCCTCCATGATTAAAAGAAGCATTCCTGAGTAGTGCGGCTCCAGTATAGAAGATAATTGGAAAGATTGGCTAACACCACTTGCGGGAGCAGCGCTGCTCGCCGCCTGGGCTTTGCCACGCCAGCAGGCGCTGCTCTTTGTAGCCGCTGAATCCTGCCTGCTCGTAAAGGTGGCGGGCAGGCGTATTGTCGGCATCGACGGTGAGCAGCAACTCAGGCGCGCCCGCTTCGCAGGCCAGGCGTAACGCGGCGCTTAACACCGCCCGGCCAACCCCCTTGCCCCGCCAGTCGGGTACCACCCCCATCAATAAAAGCTCCCACTCCGCCCCCGGCGCGAGCAACAGCGCGCCTACCCGCTCGCGGCCTACATTGACGCTATACCAGTGGCGCGGCGCCGCGGATGCCCGTTGATAAAAACCGGCCAGCAGCGCTTCTGCACCCAGCGCCTCATACAGGCCGGGGCTGTCCAGCGAGCCTTGGCTGATCACATCAAGCAGCGCGTGTTGTGTAGATGCCGCCAGCGCTTCGAAGGGCTCCAGCTGAATCGACGCCGCAGGCTGACAGGCCTCTACCCGGCCGCCCAGCTTGACGGCCATATGGCGAAGCGCCGCCAGGCGAGTCATGCCAAGCTCGAGCAGTACAGGCTCCCAGGCGTAGTGGCTGGGCGGCAGTATCACGTGGCAAAGCGTCATGCAGTTTTCTGCCACAAAAGTGCGCGCCGTCTGAAGCAGCGCCAGGCTTGCCGGGCTCTGCTTCAAGGGAAGCCATAGCTGCGCTGTGGCATGATCAAGCGGCTGCACCCAGAGTGCACTGGTAATGCGCCCTTGATGTTCAGCGATCCAGAGCGCGTCCCAGGCGGCCTGGCTTGCCTGTTGAAGGGCGCCGTGCAGCGCTGATTGCAGGGCAGGCTCGTGCACGGCGGCCAGATGCAGCAGCGCTTCACGGCGAAGCGTTGAAGGGCACAGGCGCACCGAGGCGCCGCAGGTGGGCAGTTCAGCCATGAATGACACCGCCATTGCGTTGCTTTCGTTGACGTTAATCCTGACTGACTCCCCCTAACGATGCTACCTTTTGTTACTTCTTACCGGGCCCGTTACAGGAGTAACCGACACCATGCGCATACTGCTGGTTGAAGATGACGCCAGCTTGTCTTCGGGCATTCGCCTGGCGCTCAAGCCGGAGCACTATACGGTCGACCATCTGGATAATGGCAACAGCGCCCTGCAGGCCCTCAAGGAGTCCGAGCCGTTTGATGCGGTGATTCTGGATCTCGGCCTGCCGGGCCTGGACGGCCTGCAGATCATCAAGGCGGTGCGCCGTCAGGGCAGCCAGATTCCCATCCTGGTACTCACCGCCCGCGATGGCATCAACGACCGGATTGCAGGGCTTGATGCCGGGGCTGACGACTATCTGGTCAAGCCGTTCGAGGTCGAAGAGCTGAAGGCTCGCCTGCGGGCCCTGCTGCGGCGCAGCCAGGGGCAGCCGGACAACCATCTGGAGTGCCGAGGCATTCGCCTGGACCCGCTGACCCTGAGCGTAAGCTATCAGGGCAACACCGTTGCTCTTTCGCGGCGCGAATTTACCCTGCTTCAGGAGTTCATGGGCCACCCGGGCCGAGTGTTTACCCGCGATACGCTGACCAGCCTGGTCTACGGCTGGGACGAGGATGTGGAGAGCAACGCCATCGAGGTACATATCCATCACCTGCGCCGTAAGCTGTTTCCCGAGGTCATCCGCACGCTGCGCGGAATTGGTTACGTGATGGACAAGACACCACCGGAGCGCGCACGGTGAAGAACTCCATTCGCCGGCGGACGCTGGGTCTTACCCTGCTGCTGTTCTTGTTCAGCATCATGGTGATCAGCGTGGTCAGCTACCGCTACACCACCCATGAAATCCAGCGGCTGCACGACGAAAGCCTGGCCCGGCACGCCCACCTGCTGGGCGAACTGCTGCAGGCACCCATTCCCCCCGCCTATCAGCAGGCACTTTTGCGCAGCGTCGAGAACACCCTGCAGACCGCGCCGCGCACCCCCAATGCGCTGGTGTTTCAACTCTGGGAAGGCGACGAGCTGCTGCTACGCTCGGCGGATGCGCCGCTGGCCCCGCTTGTCGCTTCGCGGCAAGCGCCCAGAGCCGGCTACGCCCGCCAGCAGCACGCCTCCCAGACCTGGCAGACCTATACGCTGCCGCTTGCCCGAAGCGAGCGCCGGGTGATCGTGGCCGAGCGTGACGACGTGCGCCTTCATCTGATCAAGCGCGTGGCGCTGCGTACCCTGCTGCCGGAGTTTATCGGCCTGATCATCCTGGCATCGCTGCTGTGGTGGAGCATCGGCTGGGGACTTGCGCCGCTGTCGCGCATGGCCGCGCAGATTCGTAGCCGCGACCCGCACAACCTTCAGCCGCTCAAGCTCTCGCCGCTGCCCTACGAGCTTGCGACCATCTCCGGTGCGCTCAACCGGCTCTTGATGCGCATCCAGCGCCTGCGCGAGCGTGAGAAGCGCTTTATCGCCGACGCCGCCCACGAACTGCGCACCCCACTTGCCGTACTCGATCTACACGCCCAGAACGCTTTGGCAGCCAGTAGCGCTCAGGACCGCGAGGAGTCGCTGGTCTATCTGCGCCAGGGCGTGGCGCGGGCGACCCATCTGGTCAGCCAGCTGTTGACGCTGGCCCGCCTTGACCCGGACGAAGCCCGCCCGCCGCTGCGCGCGGTAGATGCACTTTTTGAAGTGCGTGATGCGCTCGCCAAGCTGCTGCCGTTGGCCCAGCAGCAGCAGCAGACCCTGCAGCTGGACGCCGAGGAGTCCGGCCCCTGGGCGCTGAACGAAGTACCCGGCGCGTTGAGCACTCTGATTCAGAACCTGGTGGGTAACGCCATTCAGCACTCACCGCCCAACGGCAGCATTCATGTGCATCTCGAGGCAGACACCAAACATATAGCGCTGACCGTCGACGACCAGGGTCCGGGCATTCCGCAAGCGGCACGAAAAGCGGTAACCGCGCGCTTTCATCGGGCAGGGCCGGGTGCCGGGTCAGGGCTTGGGCTATCCATCGTCGAGCGGGTAGTCACCCAGCAGGGAGGCACACTTGCCTTTGATGACGCCCCAGGTGGCGGGCTGCGCGTCCAGGTAACCCTTGAACGGCGGTTGTCTCCAGACTAGTTTTTACGACAATTGTTGTAACGGTTTCTTGCGTCTTAAGGTTGTGGTAAGAATTAGCTGCAACTCTGAAGGTACCAGGTCGATTGGCAGTCAGCAGTTGACCATCTATGACAGGAGGTACCCTGATGAACCAAGTGGCTTTTTCTCCCAAATCCCTGATCCAGTTCAGCACTGCGCCGCGCTTGACCTCTCCCGAGGCCAAGCGTCTGACCACGGACAGCTCCGCGCTCGACGTCCTGACCGATTTTCGTGCCTTGAAGCCCCAGTCGGTCACCGCCGATACGCCAATCGACGAAGCCCACCTCAAGATGCGCCATAGCGGTGTGCGCCTGCTGTTCGTCACCGACAAGCAGGAGCATTGCCTGGGCATTCTTACTTCTAAAGAATTGATCGGTACCCGGCGCATCAATCTGGCCATGCAGCAGCGCAATCTGGACCGTGACGAGATCACCGCAGAAATGGTCATGACGTCCTGGAGCAAGCTTAGCGCCATGCCCATCGAGCAGCTCTCGGCGCTGACCATCGAGGACCTGGTACTGGTCATGGAAGACGTGACCGAGCAGCACCTGCTGATTACCGAGCGCAACGCGCAGCGCGAGCTGACCATTCGCGGGCTGGTGTCCGCCAACGATATCCAGAACGCGGTGGGCCGGGAAGTGAGCACCGTCGTGCCCATGGCGCGCAGCTTTGCCGATATCTGCCAGGTCATTACCGGTCACGACCTGTAAGCAAGTCCTCGGGTTGCGGTCATATTTTAGACAACCCTGAGTTTTCACTGTATTTCTGGCCAACGTGCCGCTGATAACAAGACGCCCCTTGCCGTTACCGGCAAGGGGCGTTTTTAGTGCTCTGTCTTTTAGGGCATCGTCAACGCCACTCAGAACAATCAATCAAAACAGTGAGGCATTGATGAACAGGTGCGTGGCAATGCTGGCGGCATAGCCCAGCAAGATGGCAGGCACCCAGCGCAGATGCACCATGAAGGTGTAGATGCCGCGCGCCTGGCCCATCAGGGCAACGCCCGCCGCCGAACCCATGGAGAGCAGGCTGCCGCCCACGCCGGCGGTCAGGGTAATCAGCAGCCAGTTGCCTTCGGACATGTCCGGCGCCATGGAGAGCACGGCAAACATCACCGGGATGTTATCCACCACCGCCGAAATAAGCCCCAGCACCACGTTCGCCCACACCGGGTTCCAGCCGCCGTAGAGCGTCTCGGAAAGAAGGCTCAGGTAGCCCATGAAGCCCAGGCCGCCAACGCACAGCACCACCCCGTAGAAGAACAGCAGGGTATCCCACTCCGAGCGCGCGATCCGGCTGAAGATATCGAAGGGCACCACGCTACCCAGCTGCTCGAGCTTCTTCCAGTCACCCCGGCGCGAGTAGCGCTCGCGCTTGCGCTCCAGCGAACGTGGCAGGCTGCGGCGCAGGTAGTAGCCGAAGAACTGCAGAAGGCCCAGGCCAAACATCATGCCCATGGCGGGCGGCAGGTACAGAATCGAGTGGCAGAGTACTGAAATGGCCACGGTAATCAGAAACAGCACGATGATTCGCCGTGCACCGCGCTTCATCCAGACGTTCTCGGTCAGCGCTGCCGGCTGCCGGTTGATGATGAAGAAGTTCATGATGATGGCGGGCACCATGAAATTGACGATAGCGGGCAGCAACAGCGCGAAGAAGCCTTCGAAAGGCACTTGCCCGCCCTGCCAGACCATCAGCGTGGTGATATCCCCAAACGGGCTGAACGCGCCGCCGGCGTTGGAGGCCACCACCACGTTGACGCAGCACAGGCCGATGAACTTCTTGTCGCCTTCAGCCACCTTGAGCACCACCGCGCACATCAACATGGCCGTGGTCATGTTGTTGGCAATGGCCGAAATACCAAAGGCAAGTACACCGGTAATCCAGAACAGGCTGCGGTAGCTGAACCCCTTGCGTACAAGCCAGGCGCGCAGCGCATCGAAGGTGCGCCGCTCTTCCATGGCGTTGATATAGGTCATCGCCACCAGCAGGAACAAGAGAAGCTCGGTATATTCAAGCAGCGTTTCACGAAACGCGGTTTCCGCCTCCTCGGGCATGCCCGCCTGCACATAAACCCACGCCACAATGGCCCAGATAAGGCCGGCCGCGACCAGCACGGGTTTTGATTTACGCATGTGGATAAGTTCTTCGGACATGACCAGGGCGTAGGCCAATACGAAGATGAAGACACTGGTAATACCGGCAATCGAGAGCGTTAAATCAAGCGGGCCAGCAGCGGCGTAGGAGAAGGAGGGAAAGGCAACAGCGCAAAGAGCAATCAACAACCAAGCGACCCGGCGAGCTGAGAGCCGAGTAGCGAGGGCGTTTGGTGGTTTCATGACAGCGTGATCCTGGCAGGTTGAGAGAGAGGGCGCTACGATAATAAGCACACTAACTAACTGCTGCAACGCAGCGACCGCGCATATGGTGCGGCTTAATGCCGCACCGTGTAAAGCGGTTTTTTGGAGGGGGTTCTAACTTTTCTTACGCGGGTTTTACTCAACCGTTACGCTTTTGGCCAGATTGCGTGGCTGGTCGACATCGGTGCCTTTCAGAACCGCCACGTGATAGCTCAAAAGCTGCAGCGGCAGCGTATAAACGAGCGGCGCCAGCGCTTCGTGCACGTGGGGAAGCTCGATGACCTGAATGTTGTCCTGAGAGCGGATGCCCACGTTTTCATCGGCGAACACAAACAGCTGGCCGCCTCGGGCGCGCACTTCCTGCAGGTTGGACTTGAGCTTCTCCAGCAGGTCGTCGTTGGGCGCGACGGAAATCACCGGCATCTCGCTATCCACCAGCGCCAGCGGCCCGTGCTTCAGCTCACCGGCCGGATAGGCCTCGGCGTGGATATAGGAGATTTCCTTGAGCTTGAGCGCACCTTCCAGCGCAATCGGGTAGTGGGCACCACGGCCCAGAAACAGCGCGTGATGCTTTTCGGCAAACGCCTGGGAAAGCTGTTCGATCTGTCCATCCAGCGCCAGCACCTGCTCGCAGACCCCGGAGAGCGTCTGCAGCGCTTCCACGATCCCCGCATGCTCTTCCTGATGCTTGGCCTTGCTGACCGATAGCGTCAGCAGCATGAGCGCGACCAGCTGAGTGGTGAACGCCTTGGTCGAGGCCACACCAATTTCCGGGCCGGCGCGGGTCATCAGCGTCATGTCGGATTCGCGTACCAGAGAGCTTCCCGGCACGTTGCAGATCGCAAGCGTACCCACGTAGCCAAGGGTCTTGGCAAAGCGCAGCGCGGCCAGCGTATCGGCGGTTTCCCCGGACTGGGAAAGCGTCACGAACAAGCTGCCTTCAGGCACGACAGGGTGGCGGTAACGGTACTCGGAGGCCACTTCGACCTGAACCGGTACACCGGCGTAGCGCTCCAGCCAGTAGCGGGCCACCAGGGCCGCATGGTAGCTGGTACCGCAGGCAATGATATGCACCTGGCGGGTCTTCTGAAACAGCGCCTGAGCGTCCGGGCCGAAGCTCTCGACCAGTACGCTGCTGCCGCTCAGCCGGCCTTCGAGGGCGGCCTGGATGACCCGCGGCTGCTCGAATATCTCCTTGAGCATGTAGTGGCGATACTCACCCTTGCTGGCCGCACCGTCGCCATGCTCGAAAATCTGTACCGGCCGGTCAACCGCTTGACCGCTGCGATCCACGATACGAATCGCGCCCTTCTTGCCCAGCTCGACCAGATCGCCCTCTTCCAGGTAGATAAAGCGGTCGGTCACCTGCAAGAGCGCCAGCGGGTCGGAAGCCAGAAATGCCTCATCGATGCCCACACCTACCACCAGCGGGCTACCCTGACGCGCGCCTACCACCACCCCCGGCTCGTGGCTGCTCATCACGCCCAGCGCGTAGGCCCCACCCAGGCCGTTGACGATCTCCTGGGTGGCATCGAACAGGCTGAAACCACTTTGCAGCTTGTCGGACAGCAGATGGGCAATCACTTCGGTATCGGTTTCCGAGCTGAAGGCGTAGCCGCTGGCCTGCAGGGTTTCCTTGATATATTCGTAGTTCTCGATGATGCCGTTGTGCACCACGGCCACCTGCTGACCGCTATGGTGAGGGTGGGCATTGGCTTCGGAGGGCTTACCGTGAGTCGCCCAGCGGGTATGGGCAATGCCTGAAAACCCGGGCAGGGCCGCGTTGACAAGCTCGCCTTCAAGAGCGGCTACCTTGCCCAGCGCCCGGTGGCGGGTCAGTTCGTGCTCATGGTTCAACACCGTCATGCCGGCTGAGTCGTAACCGCGATACTCCAGGCGTTTAAGCCCTTCCAACAGTATTTCCTGCACGTTACGCTGCGCAACAGCGGCGACGATGCCACACATAAGCGGTTCTCCGAAGCGATTTCAAAAGCGGTTAGGGTAGTGATGCCTTATTTGGGGGACTTGACGGGCCGCGGCCAGTCGGCCTTTTCCAGCTGCCTTGGGCGCGTTACTGCCAGAGCGTGTTCGCTGACATCCTTGGCAATCGTCGAACCCGCGCCAACGGTCGCGCCCGCGCCAACGGTGACCGGCGCCACCAGGGCGCTGTTGGAGCCGATAAAGGCGTTATCACCTATTTCGGTGTGGTGCTTGTTGGCGCCGTCGTAGTTGCAGGTAATGGTGCCGGCGCCCACGTTCACATCGCGCCCCAGCCGGGCATCGCCCACATAGCTCAGGTGATTGATCTTGCTGCCCTCGCCCACGTCGGCATTCTTGGTTTCCACGAAGTTGCCTACCTTGGCGTTGACCGCCAGGCGCGTGCCCGGGCGCAGCCGCGCATAGGGGCCAATCTGGTTACGTCCGGCGGCGACCGCGCTGTCGATCACGCTATGGCTCTCGACCTGACTACCGGCGCCAATCGTGCTGTTCTTGATCACACAGTAAGGTCCTACGTGCACACCTTCGCCAAGCTCTACCGTGCCTTCGAAAATACAGCCAACGTCGATGAAGACATCGTGCCCGCAGGTCAGGCTGCCACGAACGTCAAGGCGTGCCGGGTCCGCAAGCGCTACGCCCTGCTCCATCAGCCGGTTGGCCATCTGGCTCTGGTAGGCACGCTCCAGGCGCGCCATCTGGGCGCGATTGTTGACGCCTTCCACCTCGGCGGCGCTGGCAGGCTGCTCGGTGCATACCTTGATGCCGTCATTGGCGGCCATCTCGATGACATCGGTCAGGTAGTATTCGCCCTGGGCGTTGTCGGCGGAGAGCCTTGGCAGCCAGCGAGCAAGCTGGGCACTGGTCATCGCCATGATGCCGGTATTGCACTCGGTAATCGCAAGCTCGGCAGCACCGGCATCCTTCTGCTCGACGATGGCCACCGCATCGCCGGCTTCATTGCGCACGATGCGCCCGTAGCCCGTCGGGTCATCCAGAGTAACGGTCAGAAGCCCCATGTGCTGCTCATCGACGTGGGCCAGGAGCGCGCTTAGCGTCTCGCGCTGAATCAGCGGCACGTCGCCGTAGAGCACCAGCACCTTGCCACTGCCCAGCTGATCGACCGCCTGAGCAACCGCGTGGCCCGTGCCCTTCTGTTCGGCCTGTACGGCAAAGGTGACATCATCATTGGCCAGCGCTTCACGAAGCTGCTCGGCACCATGGCCGATCACCACGTGGGTGCGAGCCGGCTGAAGGCCTGCCGCGGTTTCCAGCACGTGGCTTACCATCGGCTTTCCCGCCAGGGTATGAAGTACCTTGGGCGTCTGCGAACGCATCCGCGTGCCCTTGCCCGCCGCGAGAATCACGACATCCAGTTCGTTATGCATCCTGATTACCTTCTTGTACCGTGCGCGCGTTAGGGTCTATCCACTGCTCGATTCCCAGTTCATCGACCAGATCTTCGCCAAAATAGTCCACAAAGGCAGGGCTTACGACACTCTGCCAATGATCGCCATCACGTAGCAACATTAAAACACTCAGATTATGGTCTACTGCCATGGCCATGCCGGCTTCCTCACCCACGACCAGCAGTGCCGTTGCCCAGGCATCGGCCCAGGCGTTGGAGGGGTGAAATACGGATACCGAGGCCACCTTGTGCGTGACCGGGCGCCCGGTACGCGGGTCGATAGTGTGGGAGAAACGCTGACCGTCGGCTTCGAAGTAGTTGCGGTAATCGCCCGAAGTAGCCACCGACATATCGTGCAGCGGCACGATATGCTGCGCCTGAGGGGCGCCCGACTGCGGGGTTTCGATGCCGACACGCCAGGGGGTCTGCTGATCGTCGCGATAGCCGCGCGCCAGCATGTCGCCACCCAGGTTGATCAGATACCCTTCGATGCCTTCCTTGTCCAGATAGGCCGCCACGCGGTCGGTGGCGTGCCCCTTGGCAACGCCAGAGAGATCCACATACACATCGCGGTCGCGCCGCGCCTGCATGGCCTGGGTATCCACTTCCACTGCATCAAACCCGACCTGACCAAGGCGCTCTTCAAGCAGCGCCTGTGAGGGGATCTCCTTGGGACGCGCCTCGGGGCCAAAGCTCCACAGATTGACCAGATCGCCCACGGTGACGTCAAAGGTGCCGTCGCTCTTTTCCGCCACCGAGCGGCTGATGGCCAGCACTTCGATCAGCTCATTGGAGAGCGGCTGCCACTGATCAAGCGGTGCCTGGTTGAACACGCTGAGTTCAGAGTCGTCGCGATAGGTGGACATGGCAACATCCACGCTTTCAAGCTCGGCCAGAAATCCGCTTTCCAGTTGATCGGCCTGCTCCTGGGTCAAGGGGTCGCTGATCGAGACCTGATAGAAGGTGCCAAAGATCCCCCCTTCCAGGCGTACCGGAGACTCAAGCGGGCGGTCCTTTTCCGAACAGCCGGCCAAGAGCACAAGTGCGGCGGCAAAAGCCGCCTGTTTGATTAACCGCGTTGACCCAGGCGTTGATGAGATCATGAGTTCGCTCTAGAAGTGAAAAAACCAGATTAGCCACGCACCAAACAGCACGCGATAGATAACGAAAGGCTGCATGCCCATTTTTTTGATCACGACCAGAAAGTAGTGAATACACAGATAGGCAATGACACCAGACAGCAGCGTGCCGGCCAATAGCGAAAGCCAGTCGATGGCCTGCGGCTGGCGGAGAAGCTTCATGGCTTCAAGCCCGCCTGCCAGGATGATGACCGGAATGGAGAGTAAAAAGGAGAACCGGGCGGCGGCTTCACGACTCATGCCGACCATCAATGCGGCGGTCATGCTGATGCCCGAACGTGACGTGCCGGGTATCAGGGCAAGCGCCTGGGAGAATCCGATAATCAGGACTTCCTTCCAGCCGATCTGGTACTCGGTCTGGGTACCGCGCTTGAAGTAGTCGGCATAGCCCAGCAACAGGCCAAAGCCGATCAGGCTGATACCAATGATCAGCGTCGAGCGCATATAGGTCGAGATGATGTCCTGAAGCAGAAAACCGATAACGCAGACCGGCAGAGTGGCAACCGTAATCCAGAGCCCCAACCGGGCGTCCCTGTTCATCTCGCCGCCGCTCAACACCCCGAGGCTTCCAGATACTATCTGCTTGATCTCTTTTCGAAAATAGATCATGACAGCGGTCAGACTTCCCACGTGAAGCGCCACGTCAAAGGCGAGCCCCTGGTCTTCCCAGGTGGTTAAAACCGGCACCAGGATCAGGTGGGCAGAGCTTGAAACGGGTAAAAACTCGGTGAGCCCTTGCACTGCCGCAAGCACCACGATTTGCAACCACTCCATGGGTCATCCTATACATTCAAAAAGTTGTTGAATGACAATGGCGCACAAGGATACACCTCCACCGGTCACTTGTCCGCCATGGGTCATCGTCGTATAGCGTCATACGAAAGCGAATACTTCATCGCAAAGGGCTTAAGGGATCATCAAGCGGTGCGCTACAATAACGTTTTATCGAACGCGTGCCCTGTCAGGTATTCCATGACTCAGACCGTTGAAACGCCAGTGGTTCCCGACCGTGAGCAAGATAGTCAGACCGCCAAGCGCGTGACCTACATCGGCGCCTGGCTTGACGGCGTGCTCAGCATCGTGAAAGTGGCGGTCGGTTTTTTCGTAGGCTCGGCGGCCCTGATCGCCGACGGCATCCACTCGCTTTCGGATCTGGTGACCGATGGTTTTGTGCTGGCCGCGATTCATTATGGCCGCCAGGAGCCGGACAACGACCACCACTATGGTCACGGGCGTATAGAAACGCTTACCACGCTGCTGCTCGGCAGCGTGCTGATCTTCGTGGCCGGGGGTATCGCCTGGTCGAGTCTGGCCCGCCTGTTCAACGGCACCGAGGTGACCGCGCCAGGCGTGGTGGCGATTGCGATCACGTTTATTGCGCTTATCAGCAAAGAGTGGATATTTCGCTACACCATGCGGGTGGCCAAACGTATTCAGTCACGCCTGCTGGAAGCCAACGCCTGGCACTCGCGTAGCGACGCGCTCTCGACCGCCGTGGTGCTGGTGGCTCTGGTCGGCGCCCAATTCGGGGTAGGCTGGCTGGACGCAGTGGCGGCCATCGTGGTCGGCCTGCTGGTAGGCAAGGTGGGCTGGGATCTTCTATGGGAGTCGGCCCGGGAGCTGGTCGACACCGCTCTGCCCGAGGACGTACAGCAGCAGATGCACGATGTGGCCTGCAGCGTGCCCGGCGTGGATAGCGTCCACGATCTGCGCACCCGCCAGTCAGCGGGCTGGGTGATGGTCGATCTGCACGTGGTGGTCGGGCCCAAGATCACCGTCTCGGAAGCTCACGAAATCGGCAATGAAGTCAGCCGCCGCCTGCGCCACGAATTCCCGCTGCTGACCGACGTCATCTTTCACGTCGACCCCGAGGATGACGCCGGTGAAGGCGACCCGAGCCGCCTGCCTGGCCTGCCGCTGCGCCCTGAAGTAGAAGCGGCGCTCAACGAACGCTGGTACCGCCACCCGGTATGGCGCACGCTGAACGAGCTGCAGCTGCACTATCTGGATGACAAGGTATCGGTATCGCTGATCATCGACGACGCGGTCAATCAGCCTCCTCAGTGCCTTGCCAGCCAGCTAAAGGCCCTGGCCGGTGACATAGAGTGGCTTGGGCATGTGGAAGTGATGTTCATCACGCGAGCGGCCAGCAGCTCAATGCGTTAGAAAGCCCAGAACGCTTTAGGATAAACGCGGTCCTATAGCGTCGCGCTTTGCCTCTCTCATTGACCATGACGCTCTGGAAAACATGGACACGCTCAACCTGGTACTGTTTGACCTGCTCAACTCGCCGCCCGATTCTCCTGCCTGGCTGGTAATGATCGCCCACTGGTGCGCCTCGGACATTATCCTTCTGGTACCCGTGCTTCTTGTCATTGGCTGGCTGCTTGGCGACGAACCGCACAAGCGCGCGCTTCTGGAAGCGTTCGTGGCAACGCTGGTGGCACTGATGGCCAGTTGGGTGATCGGGGCGCTATGGCCCCTGCCGCGGCCTTTCATGGTGCCTGTGGGCGAGTATCTGCAAGCCCATGCCGCCACGCCTGCCTTTCCCAGCAATCACCTGACGATCATGCTGACCGTGGCTTTCAGCCTGACGCTTCACGACCATACCCGGCGCATCGGCCGCTGCCTGCTGGTGCTGGCATTACCGGTGGCCTGGGCCCGGATCTTTCTGGGTATTCACTTTCCCCAGGACATGGTTGGCGCACTGATGCTGGCGCCGGTGGCCGCCGCCCTGACGGGATTAGGCCGTGCCTGGCTGGTAATGCCGCTTTATGAGCGCGTTGCGGTGAGGTGCTATCGCCGAGTGTTCTCGCCACTGATCGACCGCGGCTGGGTACGGCGCTAGGGCCGTACCCGTAACGCCTGGGTTTATAGCTGGGAAAGAATGGCGGTCGCGATGGTGAAGTAGATCAATACGCCGGTAGCGTCGATCAGGGTGGTCACCAGCGGTGCCGAGGCGGTGGCTGGGTCGACCTTGAAGCGCTCGAGCACGAAGGGCAGACACATGCCGATCAGGCTGCCGAACAGCACGATGGTGACCATGCTCAGGGCCACGACGACCGCGACCGCTTCACCGCCGCGCATCACGCCGATTGGCGCCACGGCAATCGCCATGGTCAGCCCCAGTGAGCCGGCGACCAGCAGTTCACGGCCAAGCATCTTGCTCCAGTCCTTCACGCCGATATCGCCGGTTGCCATCCCGCGTACCATCAAGGTGGCGGCCTGGGCACCGGCGTTACCGCCGCTGCCGATCAGTAGCGGCAGGAAGAAGACCAGTGCCACTTGGGCGGCAATGATATCTTCGAAGTAGGCAATCCCTGCGCCGGAAAACAGATTGGCAAATACCAGCAGTACCAGCCAGGTCACCCGTTTGCGGTAAAGGCTCCAAAGCTTCACTCGGCTGACACCGTCTTCCAGCTGGCCGATGGACATCCCCTTGTGGATATCTTCAGTGGCTTCGGATTCGGCCACGTCCATCGCGTCATCGTGGGTAATGATGCCTACCATGCGGTTTTCGGCATCGATGACCGGTAGCGCCAGCAGATCGTAGCGCGCCACGATCCGCGCCGCTTCTTCCTGGGCTTCATCGACGACGGTTCTGATCACATCCTTGATCATGATGTCATCGACCAGCGCGCCCGGCCGCGCCACCATCAGTTGGCGCAGCGACATGGTGCCGATCAGCTGGCCATCGCTTGCCAGAATATAGAGCTGATAGACCGTTTCGGCATCAGGTGCCGTCTGGCGTACGCGCATCAGCGCCTGCGACACCGTCATGCCACTGGCTATGGCCACATAGTCAGAGGTCATGATGGCGCCGGCAGTGCCCTCTACATAGCTCGAGAGGCGCTTCAGGTCTTCGCGCTCCTGATGCGCCATACGCCGCAGCAGCGCTTCACGACGATCATCGTCAAGCAGGTTGAACAGGTCGGCCCGCTCATCAGAGCCCATTTCCTCCAAAAGCTTGAGTACCTGGGTATCGGAGAGTTCGCCCACTATTTCAAGCTGGCTCTCACCGGGCAGATAGCCCAGCACGTTGGCAGCGCGCTCGGTGGAAAGCACATCCAGTACGCCAAGCGCCGCAGACAGCTCTTCATCCTCTTCGATCAGCTCTTCAAGCACTTCGCCGATATCGGCAGAGCGAATTTCCGCCAGACGCCCGGATAGCCGCTCCCTGCTTGGCTCCTCTTTTCCCAATTCGTCGAGCAGTTCGGCTTTCAACGCCTGCAGGGTTTCTTCATTCAATGCCATCGCTCTCCTCCTTGGATTGCCAACGAGCACTACGCCGCTGCGTAGCAGCATAGTACCCAACAAAAAAAACGCCCCTTAAACCCTAACACGGGTTCAAGGAGCGTTTTACGAACGCCAGAGGCGTTTCTAGCCTTTACCCGCCTTCTTGCGCAGCTGCTGAATCGTTCGCAGCTGGGCAACGGCTTCGGCAAGCTCTGCCGCCGCACGAGTATAGTCAAGCTCGGCTGACTTCTCGTTGAAGGCTTGCAGCGCTTGCTGGCGTGCTTCTTCGGCAGCGGCCTCGTTAAGGTCGCTTGCGCGGGACGCCGCATCGGCCAGAATCGTCACGACATCGGGCTGGACTTCCATGAAGCCGCCCGAGACAAAGAAGTTCTCTTCCTTGCCGCCATCGTGGATCACGCGGATCGGACCCGGCTGAAGCTCGGTCAGCAGCGGAGCGTGCCCCGGCAAGATGCCGAGATCACCCATCATCCCGGAAGCCACTACCTGCTCAACGGTGCCTGAGAAGATGGATGCTTCCGCGCTGACGATATTGCAAGTGAAGCTATTCGCCATAGCGAATCCCCCTAATGGACGGGATTACTTCTTCATCTGGTTGGCTTTCTCGACCGCTTCGTCGATGGAGCCAACCATGTAGAAGGCCTGTTCCGGCATATCGTCGTATTCACCTGCGAGAATGCCCTGGAAGCCACGAATCGTGTCTTTCAGAGAAACATACTTGCCGGGCGAACCGGTGAAGACCTCAGCCACGAAGAACGGCTGCGACAGGAAACGCTGGATCTTACGCGCGCGGGCAACGGCCAGCTTGTCTTCATCAGACAGCTCGTCCATACCCAGAATGGCGATGATATCCTTGAGTTCCTTGTAGCGCTGCAGAACCCCCTGAACACCGCGAGCGGTGGCATAGTGCTCTTCACCGACGACCAGCGGATCCAGCTGACGCGAGGTGGAGTCCAGCGGGTCGATGGCCGGGTAGATACCCAGTTCGGCAATGGAACGTGCCAGTACGACGGTGGCATCCAGGTGCGCGAAGGTGGTTGCCGGCGACGGGTCGGTCAAGTCATCGGCAGGTACGTATACCGCCTGTACTGACGTGATGGAGCCCGTCTTGGTCGAGGTGATACGTTCCTGCAGAACGCCCATCTCTTCGGCCAGCGTCGGCTGGTAACCTACCGCTGATGGCATACGGCCAAGCAGGGCGGATACTTCGGTACCGGCCAGGGTGTAACGATAGATGTTGTCGACGAACAGCAGAACGTCGCGGCCTTCGTCACGGAATTTTTCCGCGATGGTCAGACCGGTCAGCGCCACGCGCAGACGGTTGCCCGGGGGCTCGTTCATCTGACCGTAAACCAGCGCTACCTTGTCGATAACGTTGGATTCTGTCATCTCGTGATAGAAGTCGTTACCCTCACGCGTACGCTCACCCACACCGGCAAATACAGAGTAGCCGCTGTGTTCGGTGGCGATGTTGCGGATAAGCTCCATCATGTTGACGGTTTTACCTACACCGGCGCCGCCGAAGAGACCCACCTTGCCGCCCTTGGCAAACGGGCAGACCAGGTCGATGACCTTGATACCGGTTTCCAGCAGCTCGTTGGAAGCGGCCTGGTCGGCGTAGCTGGGTGCCTTGCGGTGAATCGGCATACGCTCTTGCTCACCAATCGGACCTGCTTCGTCGATCGGCTCGCCAAGTACGTTCATGATACGGCCCAGCGTTTCCTTACCCACGGGTACGGAAATGGCAGTACCGGTATTTTCCGCGTTCATGCCACGCTTCAGACCCTCGGTGGAGCCCATGGCAATTGCGCGTACCACGCCGTCGCCCAGCTGCTGCTGGACTTCGAGGACGGTCTCTTTTTCAGAGACCTTCAGCGCGTCGTAGACCTTGGGCACAGAGTCCCGCGGAAACTCTACGTCAATCACCGCGCCGATGATTTGTACGATACGTCCGCTCATCTTGGTTCCTCTCAAAAACCTGCAAATGAAACCTGTCTGCCGGGAGCCTTTGAAACATTAGGCTCCCTTGGCGTTATACGGCTGAAGCGCCGCCGACGATCTCGGAAATTTCCTGGGTGATGGCAGCCTGGCGGGCCTTGTTATAGACCATTTCCAGATCATCAATCAGGTTGCCTGCGTTATCGGTGGCGCTCTTCATGGCGATCATACGGGCTGCCTGTTCGCAGGCCCCGTTTTCGACTACCGCCTGATACACCTGTGATTCGACGAAGCGAACCAGCAGGCTATCAAGCAACGCCTTGGCATCCGGTTCATACAGGTAGTCCCAACTTCCGGGACGGGCGTTTTCTTCGTCGTGCTCGCTGACGCCCATATCGGGCGATAGCGGAAGAAGCTGACGAACCACCGGCCTCTGGGTCATGGTGTTGACGAATTCGTTATACACCACGAACAGGCGGTCGAGTCGTCCTTCGTCGTACGCTTCGAGCATGACCTTGATACTTCCGATCAAACCCTCGACGGTCGGCTTCTCTCCCATGCCACTCTTGGCCGCAATCAGGTTGCCGCCATAGTTACGGAAGAAAGCGCCGGCCTTGGAGCCAAGGGCACAGAAGTCCAGCTCGGCGCCTTCCTGTTTCCAGGCCACGGCATCTTTAACCACGGCTTTGAACAGGTTGACGTTCAACCCGCCACACAGGCCACGGTCGGTGGAAACCACGATATAACCAACGCGTTTCACCTCGTTACGCTCGACCATGTAGTCGTGCGTATACTCGGGATTGGCGTTAGCCAGGTGGCCTACCACGTTACGGATCTGCTTGGCGTAAGGCTGGCTGGCCTTCATTAGATCTTGTGCTTTACGCATTTTCGATGCAGCCACCATTTCCATGGCGCTGGTGATCTTCTGCGTATTCTTGATGCTCCCGATCTGGGTGCGTATCTCTTTTGCAGCTGCCATAGCGATCTACCCTTCGTTCGTGGCTCTCAGGAAGTAGGCAAGCCCGCCCGCAGGCGGGCCAGACATTACCAGCTCTGAGTCGCCTTGAACTTCTCGAGACCCGACTTCATGCCGTCTTTAATCTCGTCGTTGTAGTCGCCGCTCTGGTTGATCTTGTCGAGCAGGTCGCCGTGCTCGGACTTCATGTAACCGTGCAGAGCACGTTCGAAGTCCAGCACCTTGTCGACGCTCACGTCATCCAGGTAGCCTTCATTGGCGGCATACAGCGAGAGAGCCATTTCTGCCACAGACATCGGCGAGTACTGGTTCTGCTTCATCAGCTCGGTAACACGCTGACCGTGCTCGAGCTGCTTGCGCGTTGCTTCATCAAGGTCGGAGGCAAACTGCGAGAATGCTGCCAGCTCGCGGTACTGAGCAAGCGCCAGACGTACGCTGCCGCCAAGCTTCTTGATGATCTTGGTCTGTGCTGCACCACCAACACGGGAAACCGACAGACCTGCGTTGATCGCCGGACGAATGCCGGAGTTGAACAGGTTGGTTTCCAGGAAGATCTGACCATCGGTGATCGAGATCACGTTGGTCGGAACAAACGCGGACACGTCGCCACCCTGGGTTTCGATGATCGGCAGCGCGGTCAGAGAACCGGTCTTGCCTGTCACTTCACCATTGGTGAATTTCTCGACGTAGTCGACGTTGACGCGTGCAGCACGCTCAAGCAGACGCGAGTGGAGATAGAACACGTCACCCGGGTAGGCTTCACGGCCCGGCGGACGACGCAGCAGCAGGGATACCTGACGATAAGCCACGGCCTGCTTGGAAAGATCGTCATACACGATCATCGCGTCTTCACCGCGGTCACGGAAGTACTCACCCATGGTGCAACCGGAATACGCGGAGAGGAACTGCATGGGTGCCGGATCGGCAGCGCCGGCCGCCACGACGATGGTATGTTCCATCGCGCCGTGCTCTTCGAGCTTGCGCACTATGTTGGCAATGGTCGACTGCTTCTGACCAATGGCAACGTAGACACAGGTAACGCCCTTGCCTTTCTGGTTGATGATCGCATCGATGGCGATGGCCGATTTACCAATCTGGCGGTCACCGATGATCAGCTCACGCTGACCACGGCCGATCGGCACCATGGCATCGATGGATTTCAGACCCGTCTGGATCGGCTCGTCGACCGACTGGCGGGTGATGACGCCCGGCGCCACTTTCTCGACGGCGTCGGTCATCTTGGCGTTGATCTCGCCCTTGCCGTCGATCGGGTTACCGAGCGCATCGACAACGCGACCAATCAGCTCAGGGCCTACCGGTACTTCAAGAATGCGACCGGTACACTTGGCGGTCATGCCTTCTTCAAGCAGCAGGTAGTCGCCCAGGACAACGGCACCTACGGAGTCGCGCTCCAGGTTGAGTACCATGCCGAAAACGCTGTTGGGGAATTCAATCATTTCACCAAACATGGCGTCTTCGAGGCCGTGAATTTTCACGATACCGTCGGAAACGCTCACAATGGTGCCCTGATTACGGGCTTCGGATGCGACGTCAAGCTTTTCGATTCGCTGCTTGATGATGTCGCTGATCTCGGAAGGATTCAGTTGCTGCATGCCATGTCCCTCAGACTCAAACGGTCAGCGCTTCAGAAAGGCGGTTCAATCGACCACGCACCGAACCGTCAATGACGGTATCGCCGGCACGCAGGATGACACCGCCGATAAGCGACTTGTCCACCTGAGTAGTAATGGAGATTTCGCGATTCAGACGTTTCTTGAGCGCGTTTGCTAGCTTGGTCTGCTCTTCGGCCGTCAGCGCGTAGGCTGACGTTACCATGACTTCAACACGCTGCTCGTGATCGGCGCGCAGGCGCTCGAACTGTTCAGCGATTGAAGGCAGTGCCGTCAAGCGGCCCTGGTCGGCCAGGGCTTCCAGAAAGCGAGTCAACTGATCGCTCTGCTGCTCCGGGAACATCTCGGCGAGCAGGGCGACTTTCTTTGCGTTCTCGATTTTCGGACTGCCCAGCAGGCGATGCACTTCATCGTCTGCCACGGCGGCGCCAAGATACGCAAGCGCCTGTGACCAGCTATCAAGCGCGTCATGATCACGCGCGTGTTCAAACGCCGCCTTAGCGTAAGGACGAGCGACGGTATGTAATTCCGCCATGATTCACCTCCTTACAGTTCAGCGGCTAACTTATCAAGCAGCTCGCGATGCGCTTTCTCGTCGACAGAGGCTTCTAGAACACGCTCAGCGCCAACGATGGCCAGGTGAGATACCTGGGCACGCAGCTCTTCTTTCGCGCGGTTAACTTCTAGCTCGATCTCGGAACGTGCGCTCGCCATCAGGCGTTCGCCTTCAGCGCGGGCCTGTTCGCGGGCTTCTTCGATCATCTGGGCAGAGCGCTTGTTGGCCTGCTCGAGGATCTGGGAAGCTTGCTCCTTGCTTTCACGCAGCGTTTGTTCTGCCCGCTCCTGAGCAAGCTCAAGATCACGGGTAGCACGGCTGGCTGCATCCAAGCCATCAGCAATTTTCTTCTGACGCTCGTGAAGCGCGTTGCTGATCGGAGGCCACACGTACTTTATGCAAAACCAGACAAAGATCGCGAAGGCGATCGTCTGCCCGATAAGCGTCATGTTGATATTCACAGGGATGTACCTCTGACAAGTTCGTGGCGACCGGATTCAAACAAAACCGAGCGGTTTCCCGCCCGGTGGTGCTGTTATTAACCGGCTACAACGAAAATCAGGTACATCGCAATACCAACACCGATCATCGGTACAGCATCCAGCAGACCTGCCATGATGAAGGTCTTGGTTTGCAGCTGGTCGCCCAGTTCCGGCTGACGTGCAGTCGACTCAAGCAGTTTGCCGCCCAGAATAGCGAAGCCAATGCCGGTAGCCAGTGCGCCCATACCGATGATGATGGCAGCTGAGAGATAAACCATTTCCATGATGTTGCTCCTGAGTTTAAGTTTTGGTTAAGGGTTGAGGGTTAATGAAACCGTTGATAACGCTTGCTTAATGATGTTCGTGCGCCGCGCTCAGATAAACGATCGTGAGCGTGGTAAAGATAAAGGCCTGCAGCGTCACTACCAGGATGTGGAAGATCGCCCACGGCACGTCCAGCACCCAGATGGCCCAGAATGGCAGCATCGCAATCAGGATGAAGATCACTTCGCCGGCAAACATGTTGCCGAACAGACGCATTGCCAGACTGAACGGCTTGACCAGCAGGGAGACGATTTCCAGTACCAGGTTGAACGGAATCAGCGCCCAGTGGTTGAACGGTGTCAGGGAAAGCTCACGGGCGAAACCGCCGGCACCTTTCACCTTGATGTTGTAGTAGAGAATCAGGCCGAACACGCCCAGCGCCATGCCCAGCGTCGCATTGACGTCGGTGGTAGGCACGATCTTCATGTAATCCACGCCCAGCTTGGCAAACAGCACCGGGCCGTAGTCGACCGGAATGATCTTGAGGCTGTTCATCAGCAGGATCCAGACGAATAGCGTCAGCGCCAGCGGAGCGATATGCGGGTTGCGACCATGGAAGGTCGAGCGCGTCAGGTTTTCGATAAACTCGACGACCATCTCTACAGCGTTCTGCAAGCCGCCAGGCACGCCGGTGGTGGCCATTTTTCCCGCCTTGCGGAACAGCCAGATAAACAGCAGGCCCATGGCGATCGACCAGCCCATGGTGTCCAGGTGAATAGCCCAGAACCCCATTTCGCGAGCTTCTTCAGCAGAATCCGCAAGCGACCAGCCGTTGATCGGATGCTTTCCGAAGGTCAGGTTCTGCAAGTGGTGCTGGATATAATAAGTCGTCGAGACTTCGTTTCCTGCGGCCATAGCCATGTCACCTCAATCAATTGTGCGATTTTTTGGGCATCAATGGCGTGAGCCAATGGGCCAGAATGATCGCCACATAAGTACTAAAGAAGAAAGCGGGGTTTGAGGGGGGCACGGCCACGAACACGGCTGTAAACAGTGCCACCGTCAAACCAAACTTGCCTGCTTCGGCGCGAAACAGGTTAACAGCCTTTGAAGCCCGGCGCCCGTCGCGCAAGATGCCCAGCCGCTGAATAAAGAAAGCCTGGGGCAGTAACGCCACCAGAGCGCCCAGAATGACCGATGCCACACCGGGCAGACCATCAGCCCACAAGGCTGCCAGCATGCCGATCAGCGCAATGACCAGCTGCGTGGCAGTCAGTCGAATGACGTGGGCCTTTCGCCGCTGGGTTTCAATACGCTGTTTCATTACCCAGCACCCTGGTAGCCAACGGCTGTTCAAAGGATACTCAAGAACAACCTGCACAAATCTTGCGCGATTATAGGGAAGCGCTATCACACCTTCAACCGAAGTTGCGCGTATTTAACGCGTTTGAGCCGAGTCTTGCGACCAAAGGGTGAAAAAAGGGCGTCTTCTGACGTTATCTTAATAAGCCTGCTACTTAATATGCGCGAGGATACCGTCCAGCTCATCGAGGCTCGTATAGCGGATGGTGACCTTGCCCTTGCCCTTGTTGCCGTGGTCAATCGAGACCGGCGCACCCAGTAGCTCGCCAAGCTGGGTTTCCAGACGTGAGACGTCCACCGGCTTGCTGGGCCGGGCAGGGGTCTTGGCGGTGGGCTGGCCAGCTTGGACCTTCTTGACCAGCGCTTCGGTGGCGCGCACCGTCAGATCGCCGTTCACTACTTCGTGAGCTACCTGGCGCTGCTGGGCGCTGACAAGAGAGAGCAGGGCACGGGCATGGCCCATGTCCAGGTCACCGCGCTCCAGAAGCGTCTGTACTTCGCCATCCAGCGCCAGCAGGCGCAGCAGGTTGGCAACCTGGGTACGCGACTTGCCCACCGCGTCGGCAATCTGCTGCTGGGTCAGCTCGAACTCATCGCCCAGGCGCTTGAGCGCCAGCGCCTCTTCAATGGCGTTGAGATTCTCGCGCTGGATGTTCTCGATCAGGGCAAGCGCCAGGGCCACTTCGTCGCTGACTTCGCGAATCACTGCCGGAATGACGTCGAGCTCGGCCAGCTGAGCGGCGCGCCAGCGGCGTTCACCGGCAATGATTTCGTAACGGTCTTCGCCTACCGGGCGCACCACGATGGGCTGCATTACGCCCTGGGCGCGAATGGAATCGGCAAGCTCTTCCAGGGCTTCAGGCTGGATATCGCGGCGCGGCTGGTATTTACCCCGCGCCAGCTGACCCAGCGGCAGGCGCTCCAGACGATCAGGCGCGGCCTCACCGGGTACGGCGGTATCCACCGCTTCCTGGGCGGCTTCCAATACCGGGCTTCCGCTCAGTTCCAGAGTGTCGCGGCGACGGGCGCCCGCACCAATCAGGGCATCCAGGCCACGGCCTAGCGCGCGTTTACGCGTCATTCGCTTTCCCTCGCACCTATCAATACGTTATAGCGATAACCGACGAATCATCTCTTTTGCCAGCACGCGGTACGCCTGGCTGCCCCGGGAGAAGCGGGCATACTGGGTGACGGGCAGCCCATGGCTTGGTGCCTCGGCCACTTTCACGTTACGCGGAATCGTTGTCTTGAGCAGCGCATCGCCAAAAAAGTCGCGCAGCTGCTTGTCTACTTCGCGGGTCAGGCTCGTGCGCTTGTCGTACATGGTACGCAGGATACCGGCAATCGCCAGATCAGGATTAACGCTCTGCTTGATCTGTTCAACGGTATCCAGAAGCGCCGACAACCCTTCAAGGGCATAAAACTCGCACTGCAGCGGAATCAGCACGCTGTTGGCGGCGGTAAGCGCGTTGACCGTCAGCATGTTCAGTGAAGGCGGGCAGTCGATCAGTACCACGTCATAGTTAGCGGATACCGACTCGAGTGCCTGAGTCAGGCAGCTTTCGCGCTTGTCCACATCCAGAAGCTCGACTTCTGCCGCGGTCAGGTCGCCGTTGCCCGGCAGCACGTCGTAATTGACCGGAAGACCAGTGGCAATGGTGTCGCTGGCCGTCGCTTCACCGAGCAGTACATCAAGAACGCTCTTGTCGAGTTCGTGCTTATCAATGCCACTGCCCATGCTGGCGTGCCCCTGGGGATCAAGATCCACCAGCAGCACCCGCCGATCAAGGGCGGCGAGGCTGGCTGCCAGGTTAACGGCCGAGGTGGTCTTGCCCACGCCGCCTTTTTGGTTGGTCAGGGCAATGATCTGGCTCACTTACTCAACTCCTTCCTGGGGTTCAGAATCAACGGTCAGAATCAACAGCTGTCGCTCGGCCGTTTCAAAGGGGACTTTCAACGGGTGGCGCGCTTTTAGCGTGACGCCGCCCGGCAACTGGCGCAGCTCATCGTCGGCGCCCGGCCCTTTCATGGCCAGCCACTGCCCGCCTGGCCTGGGCAGTTCGCGAGTCAGCGTGACGAAATCCACAAGGCTTGCAAACGCCCGGGAAATCACCTGATCGAAGGGGGCTTCGCTGAACGTTTCCACCCGCGCCTGGCTGGGGGTGACGTTGGAAAGCCCAAGCTCCATCACCGCCTGGCGCTGAAAGCGAACCTTCTTGCCATTGCTGTCCACCAGAGTGACCGCCAAGGCAGGGTTCAGGATGGCCAGCACGATGCCGGGCAGGCCGGGGCCTGCGCCAACGTCCAGCAGCCGAGGGCCGGTTACATGAGGGGCTACCGATGCGCTATCCAGCACGTGGCGGGCCACCATGTCATCGATATCACGGACAGCGGTGAGGTTATAAGCCTTGTTCCACTTGTGCAACAGGGCAACAAAACCCAGCAGCTGCTCGCGCTGATGGGCGCTGACCTCAAGCCCCAATTGGTCAAGCCCTTCCTCCAGCCGTTTGGAAACGCTTGGCGGCAGACTTGCCAGCAGTGTGTTGAAACCGCTCATCCGTTGGCTACCTCAGGAGAGGCAATCAGACGGCGCTTCTTGAGATGCACCAGCAGGATGGAAACCGCCGCCGGGGTCACGCCGGAAATGCGTGCCGCCTGGGCCAGGGTTTCCGGCCGGGCTTCGGCAAGCTTCTGGCGAATCTCGTTGGAGAGCCCTTCCACCCGCTGGTAATCCAGGTCATCGGGGAGTGGCATCGCCTCGTGGCGCTTGAGCTTGTCGATCTCACCCTGCTGACGTTCGATATAGCCTTCGTACTTGGCCTGAATCTGCACCTGTTCGGCGACCGCTTCGTCATCGATGAGGACGTTATCCAGCCCCGGCAGATCCGCAAGGTCGGCGTAGCCAAGCTCGGGGCGGCGAAGTAGATCGCTCAAGCGGTATTCACGCGTGAGCGGCTTGCCGATCTTCTCGGCAATCCTTTCGGCCGCCGGGCTTGTCGGCTGAACCCAGACGCTGGCCAGACGGGCAGTTTCAAGGGCAATGGCTTCACGCTTCTCACTGAACGCCTTCCAGCGCTGATCATCGACCAGCCCCAGCTCGCGGCCCTTTTCGGTCAGGCGCAGATCCGCGTTGTCTTCACGCAGCAGCAGGCGGTACTCCGCCCGGGAGGTGAACATGCGGTAGGGTTCCTTGGTGCCCAGGGTGATCAAGTCGTCTACCAGCACGCCCAGATACGCCTCGTCGCGGCGCGGGTGCCAAGCGTCCAGCTGCTTGGCACGACGTGCGGCGTTCAGGCCAGCCAGTAGTCCCTGGGCGCCGGCCTCCTCGTAACCCGTGGTGCCGTTGATCTGACCGGCGAAAAACAGGTTGTGGATAAATTTGGTTTCCAGCGAGTGCTTCAGATCGCGCGGATCGAAGAAATCGTACTCGATGGCGTAACCCGGCCGCGTGATGTGCGCGTTCTCCAGTCCCTTGATCGAGCGTACTACCTGTAGCTGAACGTCAAACGGCAGCGAGGTGGAGATACCGTTGGGGTAGAGCTCGTGAGTGTCGAGTCCTTCGGGTTCGATGAACACCTGATGGCTCGACTTGTCCGCGAAGCGGTGCACCTTGTCCTCGATCGACGGGCAGTAGCGCGGGCCAATGCCTTCGATGACACCAGAGTACATCGGCGAGCGGTCAAGATTCGCCATGATGATCTCGTGGGTGCGCTCATTGGTGTGCGCAATATGGCAGCTGACCTGCCGCGGGTGCATGTCCCGCGAGCCAAGATAGGACATCACCGGCGTTGGCGTGTCGCCCGGCTGCTCTTCAAGCTGGGAAAAATCCACGCTTTTGGCATCGATGCGCGGTGGCGTACCGGTTTTTAACCGGTCGACCCGAAACGGCAGGGCGCGCAGACGTTCTGCAAGGGTATTGGAAGGCGGGTCGCCTGCCCGGCCACCGCGGCTTTGATCCAGACCGATATGAATGACGCCGCCCAGGAACGTGCCGGTCGAAAGCACCACGGATTCGGCATGAAAACGAATCCCGGTTTCCGTTACCACGCCACGCACGGTGTCGTTATCCACAATCAGATCGCCCGCTGCCTGCTGAAAGATGGTCAGGTTGGGCTGGTTTTCCAGCATGCCGCGAATCGCTGCCTTGTAGCGGATTCGGTCGGCCTGGGCACGCGTGGCACGCACCGCCGGGCCCTTGCGGGCGTTCAGCACACGAAACTGGATGCCGCCCAAATCAGTGGCAAGCCCCATCGCGCCGCCCAGTGCATCGATTTCCTTGACCAGATGGCTCTTGCCGATACCGCCAATAGCGGGATTACACGACATCTGGCCCAGGGTTTCGATGTTGTGGGTGAGCAGCAGGGTTTGACAGCCCATGCGAGCAGAGGCCAATGCGGCTTCAGTTCCCGCATGGCCACCGCCGATGACAATCACGTCAAAGCGGTCGGGGTAATTCAAGAGACACCTCATCTTGCGCCAGTCGGCACGGATCATGTGAGTCGGTGGATAACCACCCGGTTTCAATAAGCCCGCCAGTATAAACCCCCTGTGGGTAACCGTCAGGTTTTTCCACACCTCGATTCGTTAACCAGTCTCTATTAATAACAACATAAAAATAAAATAAGAGAAGTTCTATTGATGTAGTAACTATTAGTGTGGACAGTTTCTGTGCATAACTGGATTATTGTTTTAAATTTCATACTTTTATATTGTTGACCTTTACGTGGTTAAAGCGCGGAGTGCCTGCGCAGAAGCGGTGCGGGCCCTGTGGATGAAACGAAGACTTACCCACAGCGCCTGGAAAACACCGTTTATCCACCTGCCCATACCGGGCTTGTTACCGCACCTGTGAACAACGTTGCTGACGCCTTTTCAATCCGCTTGAAAGGCAGCACGGTGGGCAGCGTAGCGTCATGGGCCGTTAAACAGGAAAAAAATTATCCACAGGCAAAAAAATGGCCTGTCACGGGGACAGGCCATTAAAAAATGCCGTTGAACGCGTTTTTTACGTCGTTTAATGCTTCAGAACGCGAGCAAGGAAAGAGCGCGTATGGTCATTTTTAGGCGCGCTGAAGAACTCTTCAGGTGTGCCCTGTTCGGCAATTTCACCTTTATGGATAAAGATGATGCGATCAGCCACCTCGCGGGCAAAGCCCATTTCGTGGGTGACAATCACCATGGTCATGCCCTCCTTGGCAAGCTCACGCATGGCGTCCAGCACTTCACCGATCATCTCCGGATCAAGCGCTGAGGTTGGCTCGTCAAACAGCATCAGGCGTGGCTCCATGGCGAGCGCCCGCGCCAGTGCCACCCGCTGCTGTTGGCCGCCGGAGAGCTGGCTTGGGTACTTGTCGGCCTGGTCGGCGATGCCTACCCGATCCAGCAGGCGCTTTGCCGTGGCCACTGCATCACTGCGGCTCCAGCCGCGTACTTTCATGGGGGCGAGAGTAATGTTGTCGATGACGCTGAGGTGGGGAAACAGGTTGAACTGCTGGAAGACCATGCCGACTTCAGTACGAATGGTCTGCAGCGCCTTGCTGCTCTTGCCGTCGGGTTTCAGGGTATTGCCATCGACGGTCAGGGTGCCCGACTGAAACTCTTCCAGGCCGTTGATACAGCGAATCAGCGTCGATTTACCCGAGCCGCTGGCACCAATGATCACGACAACTTCGCCAGGGGTAATTTCAAGGTCGATATCATTGAGTACATGCAGGCTGCCAAAATGCTTGTTGAGCTTCTGCATACGCACAATTGAGGGTTCTGATGACGTAGTAACGGTCATTGTACGTGTCCTTATTGGCCGGCGATGCCGCGGCGCTCAAGCTGGCGCAGCAGGATGGAGAGCGTCCAGGTGATCGCCAGGTACATCAGCGCGACCATGAAGTAGACCTCAAGGGCGGTAAAGGTAGTGGCGATATAGATCTGCCCCTGACGAACCAGCTCGCCCACGCCAATCACGGAAAACAGCGAGGTATCCTTGATGCTGATGATGCCCTGATTGCCCAGCGGCGGAATCATGCGGCGAAACGCCTGGGGCCAGATCACGTAGCGAAATGCCTGTACACGGGAAAGCCCGAGCGAAAGCGAGGCCTCGCGCTGTCCGCGCTCGATCGACTGCACGCCGCCGCGGACGATTTCGGAAATGTACGCCCCGGAGTTGACCGCAATGGCGGCGATACCTGCCACCAGGGCGTTGATGGGGCTGCCCAGCAGTTGGGGCAGGCCGTAGAAGATGAACAGCACCTGCACGAGAATGGGGGTGCCGCGAAATATCTCTATGTAGCAGACGGCCAGCCAGCGCAGCCAGCGAATCGGGCTGATACGCAAAAGGCCAAAGAAGATGCCGATAAAGAAACCAAACGCCAGTCCGCCGAAGGAAATCAGCAGCGTCCAGGGGATGCCCGGCAGCAGGTAGGGGATCGATGCAAACGCTGCCGACCAGTCAAACTGAAAATCGAAATCCACGCGTTATCTCCAGGAAGAAAAAGCGACGTTACAACGCCACAGGGCCGGGGGGATGGCCGCCCGGCCCTGTGGCAGTAGGTAAGGATAAAAGCGTCAGATTACTTAATCTTCGCTGGGCGCTTCACCAAACCACTTTTCATAAATCTCGTCGTAAGTCCCGTCTTCACGCATGGCCGCCAGCGCTTCGTTGGCAGGCTCTACCCACTCGCTGCCCTTGTGGAACACGATGCCATACTGCTGGCCTTCGTAAAGCGGGCCGACCACTTTGGTACGGCCTTCACCGCGGGTCTGCGCGAAATAGGCAACATTGGGGGAGTCGTAGAGCACGGCGTCGACGTTACGGCCCAGCAGCGCCATGTACATGTCCGCAGTGCCGGGGTAAGGCGTGATATCGGCGTTGTCACCCAGTTCCTGTTGCAGGAAGTCGTAGCTGGTCGAGCCGATCTTGGTGCCGATGGTCAGGTCTTGAAGGTCTTCAAGGGAAGAGACGTCTTCGTTATCGGCGCGGACAATGATCTGCAGGCCGGAGTCGTAGTAGGGATCGGTGAAATCGACGATCTGGGCGCGCTCGTCGGTAATCGTGATGCCGGCAATGGCAATTTCCTGGCTACCGGTCTGTACTGCCGGAATGATACCGGAAAACTCCATGGTGGTCAGGTTGACTTCAAAGCCTGCGCGCTCGGCGATCTCGTTGATGATGTCCATATCGAAACCGACCATCTCGCCGGTTTCCTGATCCATCATTTCAAAGGGGACGAAACTTGGGTCGGTGGCCACGTTGACCGATGGCGTCTGGGCCATGGCGACGGTGGCGCTGGAGAGGCTCAGGGCAATCGCGGACGCAATAGCGGTTTTAGTGATTTTAGTGGCTGAAGCTTTCATTCGTTTCCCCGTGTTTTATTGGCTCTGTGGCGTTGTAGCGAGAGAAGACTCTCTGTATGACGCCCGACGAGCGGTTGTTGACCTATCAACCTTGGCGAGAAACCGTCAAGGCGTCAAGTCACGAGGAACGCTTGCTGTTAACGCTACTAGACCATAAACGAGGCGCCGCAGCCGCAGGTGGTGGTGGCATTGGGGTTCTGGACCCGAAAACGCGCACCGGCAAGACCCTCTTCGTAATCCACGGTGGAGCCGACCAGATACTGGTAGGAGAGTGGGTCGACGACCAGCGTGGCGCTGCCGAACTCGATGACCGTATCGTCTTCGGCCACGCTGTCGGCAAAGTCGAATCCGTACTGAAAGCCAGAACAGCCGCCGCCGGTGACGTAGACGCGCAGCTTCAGGGCCGGGTTGCTTTCTTCATCCATCAGGGCGCCGATACGTTTACGCGCACTGTCGGACAGCATTAAAGGGGTTGGAACAAAGGCTTCTGCACCGCTCATGGGTACCTCCCGCGAGCTTTAAGAACGAATAATCGGCATTGGGGGGTAATTATGGGTAATTCCGAGCAAAAGGGTCAACTATTGTGTTGGCGCATTGCCTAAAGGGCAGCGTGACGCTGCCCTTTACAACGATGACCAGGCGCTCGTGGAGGGAGCGCTTAAGGCATCAGCGCCGGGGCGTTCAGCCCCAGGGTTTCATCAAAGCCAAACATCAGGTTCAGGTTCTGAATGGCCTGGCCCGAAGCGCCCTTCACCAGGTTGTCGATGACCGACAGCACTACCACCGTGTTGCTGCCTTCCGGGCGGTGTACCGCCAGACGGCAGGTATTGATTCCTTTGACACTGCGCGTTTCGGGGTGGCTACCGGCGGGCATGACGTCCACGAAGGGCTCATTGGCGTAGCGCTGCTCGAACAGGGCCTGCAGGTCATCCGCGCCGGTGGTGAGCTGGCTGTAAAGGGTGGCGTGAATGCCGCGGATCATGGGGGTCAGATGGGGCACGAAGGTCAGCCCCACCGGGCTTGCCTGCATGTCGTTGAGCCCCTGGCGAATTTCCGGCAGGTGGCGGTGGCCCGAGGCGCCGTAGGCCTTGAACGACTCGCTGGCTTCGGCCAGCAGTGAGCCCACCTTGGCACCACGGCCGGCACCCGTGACGCCGGACTTGCAGTCGGCAATCAGCTGCTGCGGGTCGATCAGGCCGGCTTCCAGCAGCGGCAGATAACCCAGTTGCACAGCGGTCGGGTAGCAGCCAGGCACCGCAATCAGGCGCGCGCTCCTGATCTTTTCGCGGTGCATCTCGGGCAGACCGTAAACCGCCTCTTCCAGCAGCTCCGGGGCGCCGTGGGCCTGGCCGTACCATTCGCTCCATACGTCGGCGTCGCGCAGCCGGAAATCCGCGGAAAGATCGATCACTCGCGTGCCGTTGGCTAAAAGCTCGCCGGCCAGGGCGTGGGCGACCCCGTGGGGGGTGGCGAAAAAAACGGCGTCCAGAGCACCCAGCTGCCTTGCATCCGGTTCGCTGAACGCCAGGGTGTCGTAGTGGCCGCGTAGATTAGGGTACATGTCGCACACCTTGACGCCGGTTTCCGAGCGCGAGGTGATGGCTTCAACGCTGACCTGAGGGTGCTGGGCCAGTAACCGCAACAGCTCAACGCCGGTATACCCGGTACCGCCCACAATGCCTACCTTGATCACGAACCACTCCTTGCGAATTTCGCACTTGAGACACGTTAATAATTAACAGCCTAAACAGATTGCTGCAGGCTGTCGAAGCGTATCGGGCTATGATACACAAGAGAACTACAACACAAGAGCAAAGGAAGGTCGTCGTGGCGCGTTTTTCCCGGTCTGATTTCACTCTCGAGAGCTTTCGGCGCCAGCTGGCCAATGTCGATGCCCTGCCGCAGCTGTGTGTGCTGGGACTGCTGTCCGGGGTGATTACCGGGGCCGTGATGGTCGCTTTTCGGCTGTTGCTCGAAGCCGGGGCCGTGCTCTACATGCCGGGTGGCAACCCGGAGGCGTTCGAAGGCCTCACGCCGTGGCTGCGCTCGCTGCTGCCGTTGGTGGCGGTCACGCTGATTGGCGTGCTGCTCTACCGTCAGAATGCCGGTGCGCGCAAGATGGGTGTGGGTCACGTGATCGAGCGCCTCTCCTACCACCAGGGACGCTTTCCCCTGCACAACTGGCTCAACCAGTGGTGGGTGGGGGTGGTTTCGGTACTTGGCGGGCTTTCCGCCGGACGTGAAGGCCCGGCGATTCATCTGGGCGCGGCGGCCTCGAGCGGATTGGGAGTCAAGCTTCGCCTGCCCAACAACAGCCTGCGCGTGCTGGTGGCCTGCGGCACGGCGGCGGGAATTTCGGCATCGTTCAACACGCCGATTGCCGGGGTCATCTTTGCCATGGAAGTGGTCATGATGGAGTACACCCTGATGAGCTTCATGCCGGTCATTCTGGCCTCGACCATGGCCGCCATGGTGGCTCAGGTGGTGTACGGCAATGAACCCGCCTTTCGCATTCCCGAGGTGGCTCTGGGCTCGCTGATGAACCTGCCCTGGGTGGTGTTGCTGGGCCTTGTGATCGGCCTGCTGGCCGGACTCTTCATTCATATTTCACGCAACACGCGCCTGCAGCAGTGGCCGCTATGGCTTCGTCTGGGAGCGGTGGGCGTGGCGACCGCCGTGGCGGCGTGGTGGTTCCCCCAGGTGCAGGGGATCGGCTACGACAGCGTGGCCGCCGCGCTGAACAACCAATTGGAAATCAAGGTGCTGCTGGCGCTGATGATCGCCAAGCTGCTGATCACCGCGCTGACCGTTTCCGGCGGCGTGCCGATTGGCATTATCGGTCCTGTGCTGGTAGTAGGCGCGGCCACCGGAGCGCTCGGCGGCATGCTGGGTGGCTGGATATGGCCCGAGAAGGCGGCCGACCCGGGTATCTACGCCATGCTAGGGATGGCGGCCATGATGGGGGCGGTACTTCAGGCGCCGCTGGCCGCCCTGATGGCCTTGATGGAGCTTACCCATACGCCCAATATCATGCTGCCGGGGATGCTGGCGGTGGTGGTGGCCTGTCTGACCTCGCGCCAGCTTACCGGCTGCGAAGGCTTTTTCATCAGTGCCGTACGCTACGGGCTGCATCCGCTTCAGCAGCCGTTGATGCAGGCGCTTTCCCGGGTCTCGGTGCCCGCGGTAATGGAGCGCAACCTGGTGCGCACCGAGCGCATGATAACCATCGATCAGGCTCGGCGGCTGCTGGAGTCCAACCCGGTGTGGCTGGTGATCGAGCGCTCGAGCGAGGAGAAGACCGTGCTGGCCCTGAAGGCCGCGACGCTGGCGCGCTGGCTTCTGGAACATGACGAAGCGCTGGAGGGCAAGGACCCCCCTGAAGGCGAGCGGGTGGATTTACTCGAGATTCCCGGGCAGCGTCTGGAGCTTTCGCCGATTGGCCTGCAGGCGACGCTTTCCGAGGCGTTTTTGAAACTGCAGGATGATGCTCTGGGCGCGCTCTACGTTGTACATGGCTATCGACCAAAGCAGCAGCGAATTTCAGGTATCATCACCCGGGGCGCCATTGAGCGTTACTACTATTACGCCGACCCGAAAGATAACGATTCCGCCGTGTAAGTAAGGAGAGACAATGTACATATGGTTAAAGGCCCTGCACTTGATGGCCATGGTGACCTGGTTTGCCGCGCTGTTCTATCTGCCGCGGCTTTACGTGTATCACGCCATGGCGCGGGACAAGGGCGACGATCAGTCCATGGCCTACTTCAAGACCATGGAGCGCAAGCTGTATCGCGGTATCATGACGCCGTCGATGATTCTGGTGCTGATCTTTGGCGGTGCGATGCTTTACCTGGTGCCCGGCTGGTTCAGCCAAGGGTGGATGCACGTCAAGCTCACCTTTGTGGTGCTGCTGATCGCCTATCATCACGTCTGCCTGATCTACTTGAAGCAGTTTGCTCAGGATCGCTGCACCAAGAGCCACACCTTCTTTCGCTGGTTCAATGAAGCACCGGTGATTGCCCTGGTAGTGATCGTGCTGCTTGCCGTTGTAAAACCGTTCTGATGCGCCAACCGCTTTCACCTGTTGTACTGGTACTGGCAGGCCACGACCCCACTGGCGGGGCGGGCCTGGTAGCTGACAGTGAAACCGTGGCCGCCTGCGGTGGCTGGGCGGTCACCATTCCTACCGCCCTGACGGTACAGAACTGCCATGACGTGACCCGCGTGGTGCCCGCGGATCCGGCGCTGATGCGCCAGATGGCCGAAGCGCTGAGCGAGATGCAGGTTGCCGCGATCAAGATAGGGCTGCTGGCCGATGAGGCCACGCTGCGCGCCGCCGAACAGATCATTCGCCGCTTCCCCGGGATTCCAGTCGTCGCCGACCCGGTACTCAAGGCCGGGGGCGGCGCCAGGTTATCCACACCCGAATTGCAGAAACTCTACGTCGAGCGCCTGCTACCCCTTGTGGATATCTTGACGCCCAACCGGTTCGAGCTTGCTCAACTGACGCCGGACATTACCGAGCCCTGGGACGACACGGCGCGCGCCGTGTCACTTTTATCCCAGGGCTGCCAGGCGGTGCTGGTCACCGCCACCGACGAGCCGCTGCCGGGTAACGAGCAGCAGGTAAGGCACACGTTGCATTCACCCGATACCACCCGCCAATGGCAGTGGCCACGCCTGCCCGAGCAGTTTCACGGTTCGGGCTGCACGCTTGCCTCGGCCATTGCCGCGCGTCTGGCCGTGGGTGAGCGCTTGCTTACCGCCTGCGAGCAGGCCCAGCACTTTACCTGGGAAAGCCTGTCTCACGGCTACCAGCCACCCAGCGGGCAGTGTTTGCCCAACCGCTTGCCACGCCCGGTCCGCTTTTGATCTCATTAAACGCCACTGATATTGAGGACGCCATGACCACATCTGCAGAACTGTTTGAGCTTGCCAGCCGCCATATTCCGGGCGGCGTCAATTCGCCGGTCCGTGCCTTCAAGGGGCTGCATCGTCCGCCGGTGTTCATGGAACGCGCTCAGGGTGCTTACCTGTTCGACGTGGAAGGCAACCGCTACGTCGATTACGTAGGCTCCTGGGGCCCGATGATTACCGGCCACGCCGACCAGGACGTGCTGGCTGCCGTACGTGCCCGGCTGGATAATGGCCTCTCCTTTGGTACGCCCACGGCGGTGGAAACCACCATGGCGGATCTGATCTGCGAGATGATCCCTTCCATGGAGATGGTGCGCATGACCAGCTCCGGCACCGAAGCCACCATGTCGGCGATTCGCCTGGCGCGGGGGGCCACCGGGCGCGACAAGATCGTCAAGTTTGAGGGCAACTATCACGGCCACTCGGATTCCCTGCTGGTCAAGGCGGGCTCTGGCGCGCTGACCCACGGTGAGCCCAGCTCGCCCGGCGTTCCCGCCTCGCTTGCCGAACACACCATCACGCTCTCCTATAACGATATCGAGGGTGTCGAGGAGTGCTTTGCAGACATCGGCGAGCAGATCGCCTGTATTATCGTCGAGCCCGTGGCCGGCAACATGAACTGCATTCCACCCCAGCCGGGCTTTCTGGAAACCCTGCGCCGGGTATGCAACGAAAGCGGCAGCATCCTGATTTTTGATGAAGTGATGACCGGGTTCCGGGTGGCGCTGGGCGGTGCCCAGGCGCACTACCACATCACCCCGGACTTGACCTGCCTGGGCAAGATCGTGGGCGGCGGCATGCCGGTCGGCGCCTTCGGTGGCAAGCGCGACATCATGCAGAATATCTCCCCCATGGGGCCGGTCTACCAGGCGGGCACGCTGTCGGGTAATCCGCTGGCCATGGCGGCGGGTATCGCGCTTCTCACCAAACTTCAGGTACCGGGCTTTCACGATGCGCTCACTCAGCGGGTCGAAACGCTGTGCAACGGGTTGCAGGAGCGCGCCAATGCAGCGGGCATTCCCATGATGACGCAGTCTGCCGGCGGCATGTTTGGCGTCTTCTTTACCTCGCAGCGCCGGGTAGACAACTTTGCCCAGGCAACCGCCTGCGACCCGGAAGCTTTCCGCCGTTTCTTCGGCGCCATGCTCGATCACGGCGTTTACCTGGCACCCTCTGCGTTCGAAGCAGGCTTCATGTCGAGTGCACATACGCCGGAAGACATCCAGTTCACCCTGGACGCGGCGGAAAAAGCCTTTTCTGTGATGTAACAGAACGTAACGCGCCTGCTACACTTCAAAAGCCGCTCATCCCGAGCGGCTTTTGCGGTTAGCGAGGTTGACCATGCTGATAGACAAGCCCTTTCCCAATACCCTGATCGCCGCGCTTGTGCTTGGTTTTTCGCTGTACGCCCACGCTCATGAGGAGCAGGAAATGGACAACATCCATATCAAGATGGAAGGCACCCCCGGCGCCGTCTTTTCCGCCCACTGGCGTATTACCCAGGATGGCGAAACCATCGAGCATATTGAAGAGCGCGGCCGCGTGCCCGCCGAATATACCTTTACCGGATCAGCGCTTGAAGGCACCGTCCGGTCATTAGGCGATCACCAGCGCCTGGAGGTGGATATTCAGAAAGGCGGCAACCGTTCGCGCTCATCGACCCAAGGGGCGGGGGGAGTACTGACGCTTGGAATTCACTAGCCCATCCAGGCGGCCAGCATAAAAAACCGCCCCGGCGAGGGCGGCTTGAATCGATCTTTAAGGTTCGAAGCTTGAGCTTGCAGCCTGGGCCTGGAGCTTAGTTGGCCTGGCTTACGGTGTTCACGTTGCCATTGCCGTAGGTCACGATGCTGGAGGTGTGCTGAGCGCCGCCCCAGAAAGCGCCGCCGCTCTGGCTGACGTTATGTTCGTTGAAGCTGCCTACGGTGTTGATGTAGGAGTCATGTCCGTAGCCAGACTGGGTCACGCTATGGGTGTTGTGATTGCCGCTTGCCAGGATGGTGCTGTCCAGCGAATCGCCGTTCTGGGTAACGGTGGCAACGTTGTTGTTTCCGTCCAGGTAAGCATAGCTATCGTTGAACGAGCCGTTCTGGGTAATAGTGGCATCATTGAAGCTGCCGATTTCCTCGACCACGGACTTGTTGGCAAGACCTTCCTGAGTAACGGTCGCGGTATTGTTGCTACCTTCCTGGTAGGCGTAGCTGTCGTTGAACCGGCCACCTTGCGTGACGCTGACATCGTTGAAACGGCCGGTTTGCGTGGTGACAGAGCGATTCTTGAAACCGTCCTGATCGATCGACGCGCCGTTATTGCTGCCTTCCTGGTAAACGGTCGAATCGTTCCAGGCGCCTAACTGCGCAACGCTTGCCGAGTTTGCCTGACCAATCTGGTCGATACCCGAGTCGTTACGACCTGGCAGCGTAGTGGCCACGCCTGCTACGTCATCCTGGGAAACCGCCGTGGTGTTGAAGCTGCCTTCCTGATAGACACGCGATGTTTGCGTGCCCCACTGAGTGATATCGTTAGTGTTGTTATTGCCGCTTTGGTAAATAGTGGAATCGCTTCCACCGCTACCGAAAGATTGTGCAGAAGCAGCGGCGCTCATAGTGAAGGCAACGGCAGCGGCGATCAGCGTAATTTGTGTTTTCATGGTGTTTCCCCATCCTGTCATGCTTGCTTTAGTTATTACTGAGTCAACGGCGTTGCTCAGTAGGTTTCGACGGTGACTGGTCGTGTATAGCCAGAGAATGCTTGTTGTTCTATGCCTATGTTGCGATAGCCACTCCCCGATTGTGAAACGTGTATGTCGCTTCTAGTGCCCGTCTGGGAAACGTAGGTGCTTAGTTCCTGTTGGCTTCCCGATTGGCTGACATTGGCGGTGTGGTAATTACCCGCTTGGAGAATAACGCCGATATTACGACCGCCCGTTTGCGCGATAGAGGCGTTATTCTCGTTGCCGTATTGGCGAATATGGGAAAAGTTGCCGGTTTGATAAGCGGCGGAATAGGACTGTTTGACATTGACCTGATTATTATTGCCCACTTGGGAAATAACGCTGTAATTCCCCTGATGGTTCTGGGTATCGACCTGGTTGAAGTATTGATGAACCCGGCTTGTATCAGCCTGTGCGCTTATCGCAAATGATGAAACAGCAGTTATCAATATCAGTGCCATTACTGTTTTATTGATTGCCGTTATCGATTGCGTTGGGACGTTGGCCGATTCACGTTTCATTTTTTTTACTCTTGAGTGCTTACATGAAGTGCTTAAATAAGGTGCCTATGTATATTTATCTTTCATGCGTTGAGTTTGGACTATTTGAAGTTTTACGCTATCAGAAGATATGTTATTTAATGGGCGCAATTTTTCATGCTTTTGTACGTATAAATAGTGAAGATACTAATACTTTTTTCAACGCGGTCGGCTATAAGTAAAAAGCGGTATTGCCGTGGCAATACCGCTTTCAAGTATTAAACAATGACGAATAAAAGATGATCGTGGCTAAAGAGGTGCCATCGATTAAAGCATAGGTGTCGGTGCGCTCAGATAATCGGCCAGAATAGTGTTCTGGAAGTCGATTCCGTTGGCAAGATTCCACAGATTGCTTTCAACGCCACGGGCTACCAGGTGAATAACGGCGGATTCAATCGCCGACATGACGGCCATCTGCACGGGCTCGTTGGTCGTGATACCCACTTCGGCTTCCAGCAGGCGGCGAAAATCGATAAATCGATACACGCCCGCGCGCAGCTCCTTGGAGTAGATGGTCTTGGTCGTGGTGACATTGGCCAGCACCTCGCCGGTGGAAATCTCCACGGCGCGCAGATTGACCGTTACCTGATCGACCTGATACTGCCCCGAAGCTCCGATACCGAAATACTCGGCGCCAGCGCCGCCGGTGCGCACGTTGGATTCATAGGCGATGATACCGCCTTCCAGCATGACCGATGCCGCACGCAAGGAAGGTAGCGTATCGGGTTGGCCGAAGCGCTCGAATTCCGCTCGAATGATGCGCCGCTCGGTAAGCAGGTTCTGAAGGCCTACACGCTCAAGAGGAATGAACCAGCCGGAGTCGGCCAGCGCCCCGGTCAACATGGCCGCAGCCCCTTGGGTAACCGCGGTCGAGAAGGTGCTGGCCGGGGCGGGTCGGTATTGGCCGGTCTGGTCCCTGAAGTCATATACGGAAACAAAGATCTTGCCGGACGGTGCCGGTAGCGAGACAAGGTCCTGATAGGTTGCCCCACGGGGTGTGAGGGTAGCCTGTGCCCCTTCCAGGTTTTCAGACGTGGCGACCATCCCCGCACAGCCGCTGAGTAAGGCGAGCATAATAAGTGGCGCTATGAATTTCATGGTGTTCCCCTGACCGCTGAGTAGGTGGGTGAGGCCTTTTAAGCCTTGTTCGTTTTTGGTTATTGCTATCAAGACGCGCGGGTCAGGGATTGAACAAACCGCCGACGCTGATATTGGTGACGTCGCCGGTTACCTTATCCACAACGCGTACGACCAACTGCCCGCCCTCATCACGCACCACTACGTTGAAATCACCGCTATCGAAAGAGCCTTGCCCCACGTTGCCAGCGCCTACGTCTGAAATAAGCTGGGAAATCAGCCGGCTCTCCAGGCTCTGCACCAGCCGCTCGGTAGAGGAGATGGATTCGATACTGCGAGTGTTGGGGTCGGTATTCGTATCCTGAGACTGCGCTTTCCCAAGCAGATAGGTGCCCATGAAGGGGTCGCCGCCGAAGGAGGGGTTAAGCGGCTGGTAGATCAGCTCGCCTCCCGTTGCTGTCGTTATCATCAGTGCGCTCAGAGCCACGGCCAGAAGAGCCCGCTTTACAGGTCTTTTTAACGTTGCGTTCATTAACGTATCTCCTCTCTTCCCAAGTCTTTGTCGGAGGTCAGTGCCGAGGCTATCTGATGGCGCAGCAGCGCCTCTTCGACGATTTGTACCGCTTCTCCGGCGGCGCGATCCGCTTCGCTGATCCTTGGCGAAAGCTGCGTGCGAAAATACATCCGGTTGCCGTCCATCACCCAGATCTGGCTGCCCCAGCGCGCATCGGGACGCTCCTGGATCGTGATGGTGGCGTTGCCGATAATCATGTTGTCCATGGCGCGCTGACTGAAGGCGCGGTAGAACGTCTTGCCGGCCATGGTGATGGTGCGGTCGACCATCACGCCGGTCAGCTCGCTACTCGCGCTTCTGACACTCTCTACTTCAGGCCCATCGGGACTTGAGAGCTGATTGATCGAGTCGATGGCCTCCTGCTCATTGATGGGCAGTGCATCGGTTGAGGGCTGGGTTTCGCTGGTGGCTAAAAGCGGGCTAATGCTCATGAAAAGGCAGCAGGCCAGCATCAGATAACGTAGTGACGTCATAACGATTTCCCCACGCTCCTGAGCCTAGTGTTTCAGGCCGCGCGGCTTATCGATCGCCGGCAGGATGGGGCCCAGATTCTGGTGAATCCAGTTCAGCGCTTGAATGCGGTTATGTACGTTGATTTTTCGAAAGATATTATAAAGGTGCGATTTGACCGTATGTTCACTGACAAACAGGCGCTCGGCGATCTGCTGGTTGGAGGAGCCGGCCTTGAGCAGCGAGATGATTTCAATTTCCCGGTTGGTGAGCCCGCAGGTCGGCCTGAACGCATTGTTCTGTGATTTGCGGTAAAACAGGATCAGCTTCGCCATCAGCTCACGTGACATCCAAAGCTCGCCATTCAACAGCGCGTGAACACCCTTGCAGATAATATCCAGGCTCTGCTCACGGTAGAAAACGCCGGTGAGATGTGCGCAGGAGAGGGCCTCCAGCGCATGATCCATATTGCGGATATTGAAGGCCGCAAGCGTTGCCTTTGAAAGCGCATCCGGCAGGTGGTCCTGCCACTCGGGTAGCGCATCGATGCTGATGTGGTCGCTGTCGATCAGCAGCAGCAATTTTTCCGACATGCCCATAGAAAGAGCAGAATCACGAGAGTAAATGCTTACTTGATAACCAGTATGCTTGTTCAGGTATTCTGCAAATAGCTGAGATTGGGGGCTTTGTTCGGTGATGATATACACCGAATCGTTGGATTGTTCCCGCTTCATGAGAAAACCTCTGGTAAGAAGGAGTGAGCCATTAACGGAGACAGTGTTATCCATAAGTGTGGTTTCGTAAAGTTTTGTTACTAGGTGCTTTGTAAATAAGATTTTTCTGATTAACTTGAAAACGCGCTATATATTAATAAGCTGTTGTAATTAAATATGTTTAATTATCTTTTTGATGCTTTGATTTCCAATATCTAAATATACATTTGGTAACATTTTGTTAGATAGGAAACGAATTTTTTAGGCGTAAACTGGCTTTCCAATGCGTGGAGATACTCTGATGTCCGTGGTTAATACCCTTGTTCTGGCCAGCGGTAACGCCGGAAAATTAAGAGAGTTCAATCAGTTACTGGCACCTTTAGGCTTTGACGTTCGTCCGCAGGCTGATTTTGGTGTACACGATGTCGAGGAAACCGGACTTACCTTCGTGGAAAATGCTTTGTTAAAGGCGCGTGAAGCGAGCCGGGTCAGCGGCTTGCCTGCCTTGGCAGATGACTCCGGGCTTGAAGTGGATGCTCTGGCCGGCCAGCCGGGAATCTATTCGGCACGCTACGCCGGCGAGCCCAAAAGCGATCAGCGTAACAACGAGAAGCTTCTGGCGGCGCTGAGCGACTGCGCCGAGGGTCAGCGCACCGGGCGTTACTGGTGTGTGCTGGTCTATTTACGCCACCCGGCCGACCCCGTGCCGGTCATCGTGCAGCGCAGTTGGGAAGGCGAGTTGCTTGCGCATCCACGCGGTGAACAGGGCTTTGGCTACGACCCGCTTTTCTGGCTGCCTGAACAGAGCATGAGCGTGGCGGAACTGCCCAGCGAAATGAAGAATCGCTTGAGCCATCGCGGTCGCGCGCTAAAAGGCCTGGTGGATATGCTCAAGGTGGCGCATGGCTAAGCCATTGCCGCCGCTGTCGCTGTATATCCATACCCCGTGGTGCGTTCGCAAGTGCCCCTATTGCGATTTCAACTCCCACGAGCCCGAGTCGCAAACGCTGCCAGAGGCGGCGTATCTCGATGCCCTCTTGAAAGACCTGGACGGCGATCTTGCGCTTGCCGCCGGGCGTGACATACACACCATCTTTATCGGCGGCGGCACGCCGAGCCTGCTGTCTCCGGCCTTCTATAAGCGTCTTTTCGAGCGCATTCAGCAGCGCCTGGCGTTTTCAAAGGATATTGAAATCACCCTGGAAGCCAACCCGGGTACCACGGAGCAGGACCGCTTTACCGGCTATCGGGAAGCGGGCATCAACCGGCTTTCGCTGGGTACGCAAAGCTTTCAACCCGCCCAGCTCAGCGCGCTTGGCCGTATCCACGGCGCCGATGAAGCGATCAGTGCGGTGGGCCAGGCGCGCACGGCGGGCTTTGAGAACATCAATATCGACCTGATGCATGGCCTGCCCGGCCAGACGCCAGAGCTCGCCCTGGCCGATATCGACCAGGCACTGGCGCTGAGGCCGGATCACCTCTCCTGGTATCAGCTGACCCTTGAACCCAATACGGCGTTTCATTCCCACCCGCCGGTGCTGCCCGAAGAGGAGGCGCTTTGGGACATTCAGGAAATGGGCCACCAGCGTCTGGAGCAGGCCGGCTTTTCGCGCTACGAGATTTCTGCCTATGCAACGCCGGGCAAGCAGAGCCGCCATAATCTCAACTACTGGCAGTTTGGCGACTATCTGGGTATCGGGGCCGGCGCCCACGGCAAGCTGACCGTGATCGATGCTGACGGACAATGGCATATCGAGCGGCGCTGGAAGACCCGCCAGCCGCAGGCTTACTTGAGGCGCATGGATGATCCGCGCGGCTTTCTGGCCGGCAAGCAGCCAATCGCCCTGGATGAGCTGCCGCTGGAGTTCGCCATGAACGCGCTGCGCCTGACCGAAGGCGTCACCCTGGCCACCTGGGCGGCGTATACCGGTCACCCGGAAGAGGTCTTGCTTGCCCGGTTGCAGAGTGCTTCCAAAAAAGGACTTTTGATGGAAATGCCTGAAAAGCTGCGTGCATCGCCCCAAGGTCTATTATTCTTGAACGAGTTGCTGGCCTTGATCAGCGACGAGTAACTCAAGCGCAAAGACAAACAAGGAGTGAGTGATGCGTATTTCTCGACTACTGACCCCGCTGGCAGCCGCCATCCTGGTAGCCGGCTGTGCTACTTCCGACCCTTACGGTGGCCAGACGCAGCGTTCATCTACCGGCGTTGGCACCGGGATTGGTGCCGCGGTAGGCGCCGCTGCCGGCGCGCTTTCCGGGGGTAGCGCCACCAGCCGCCGTGACCGCGCGCTGATCGGTGCCGCCGTAGGGGCAGCTGCCGGTGCGGGCGTGGGTGCGTACATGGACCGTCAGGAGAACCAGCTGCGTGAAAGCCTGCAGGGTTCGCGCATTGAAATCGACCGTCGCGGCGACGATATCGTGCTGAACATGCCCAGCAGCGTTACGTTTGGCTTTGACTCTTCTGATTTGACGAGCGATGCGCGCAGCGCGCTCAACGAAGTGGCCAATGTGGTAAGCCAGTATACCGATACGCGAATCAATATCGCCGGCCATACCGACAGCACGGGTGATGCCAGCTACAACCAGCGCCTCTCCGAGCGCCGTGCCCAGGCGGTAGGTAGCTACCTGAGCCAGAACGGCGTTTCTTCCTCACGCCTTAACACCGTGGGTTACGGTGCCAATCAGCCGGTCGCCAGCAACAACACCGACCAGGGCCGTGCCCAGAACCGCCGCGTAGAGATCACCTTGACACCTACCGGTAACGGCCAGGGCTAAGACTTTCTTACCCACGCATTGCCGTTCAAAGCCCGCTATGCTCCCATAGCGGGCTTTTTTCGTTCCTTACTTCACGAGCTAACATGCTGTCTTACCAACACGCCTACCATGCCGGTAATTTTGCCGATGTACACAAGCACCTGACGCTTTACGCGGTCATGGATTATCTATTACGTAAAGAAAAAGCCATTACATATATAGACACGCATGCCGGTCGTGGGCTTTATCCACTGGCTACCAAGGAGACCCAGCGCCTCCAGGAGTACCGTGAGGGCATCTGGCCGCTGTGGCAAGCGCGTGAGCAGCTGGATGATGCGTTGCTGGGTAGCTGGCTAAGCGCCATCGCTGAAGTACAGCCAGATAATCATGCATTGACGCACTACCCCGGCTCGCCCTGGTGGCTGAGCCGGCCGCTGCGCAAGCACGACCGGCTGCACCTGTTCGAGCTTCATCCGGGCGAACACCAGCATTTGAGCGCCCAGGCGCTGCCCGCGCAGGCCAAGCGCGTGTACGGCGATGGGCTGGCGGGGCTTGGGGCAATGCTGCCGGTAGCGACGCCGAGGCTTTGCGTGCTGATCGATCCAAGCTTCGAGCGCAAGGCGGAGTACCAGGAGGTGGCCGACACCGTTATTCATACGCTGGAAAAGGCCCGCCATGGCGTGGTGCTGATCTGGTACCCGCTGCTGTCCGCCGGGCATCACCAGGTGCTGCTGGACGCGCTGAAGGGTAGCGGTATACGCAAGATATGGCGCAGCGAGCTTTTATTACGCGCGCCCGGCGAGCAGACCCACGGCATGTACGGCAGCGGCATGCTGGTCATCAATCCGCCCTGGGGCCTCGATGAGCGCCTGGCCGCCGCCATGGCCGAAATCACTCCTCGCCTGGGCAAGGAAAGCCGCCATGAGGCGCAGTGGTGGGTGGAGGAGTAGCGAGAGCTAGATGACCTCCAGCGTGGTCTTGACCCGGTCCAGCACCACGATGGTTCTGAACCATTTGACGTTGGGGTTGTTGTGAAAAAGCGTGTCGCAGAGCTCCTGAAACCGGCTCATGCTGGGCACCAGCAGGACCAGCATGAAGTCCGCCTCGCCGGTCACGTAGTAGCACTGTTGTATTTCTGGCCCGGAAAACTGGGCCTTGAGCAGCGCAAGGTCGGCGGCGTGAGTCTTGCTTGCCTGCACTTCCACCAGCAGGGTGATCACCTGGCCCAGACGGTCGGGGTCGAGTACCGCCACGTTCGCCTGAATGAAGCCGCCGCTCTTGAGCTTCTGTATGCGCCGCTGTACCGACGCCGTTGACAGATGAACCCTTTCGGCCAGCTCGCGAAGCGGCGTCTGGCAATCCTTTTGTAAAAGCTCAAGCAGGGTGCGATCAAAATTATCCAGCGTCATCAGGGGCGCCCGGTGAGAAAATTTATCGCCGACGGTAGGTAATACAAGCGCCTTTATCAAGCGTGCTGCAATAAAATGACGCTGAATTTCCCGACCGGACCTGCTCATGCGCACGGACTCCACGACGGCTGCTGGCGTTACGTTGAACGTGATCGCCTCGGCCTTGTTTGCTTTACTGTTTGCCTATACTGCTCTGCTTCCGGCCATGGAAGGCGGTGAGATCTACGGCTGGCGGATCCTGCTGACCTTTCCCTGCCTGAGTCTGTTCATCCTGTGGCGGGGCTATGGGGCGCAGGTAGCGACGCTTGGCCGGCGCCTGATCACTGAGCGCTACTTCTGGGCCACCCGGCTGGTGTCAGCGTCCATGCTGGGCATTCAGCTCTGGCTGTTCATGTGGGCGCCGCGCAATGGTCAGGGCCTCGCGGTATCGCTGGGCTATTTCATGATGCCGATCACCATGGTGGTGATCGGGCGCATCGCGTTCGGCGATCGCCTGTCAGGCTTTCAGAAAGTTGCCTGCCTGCTGGCGGTGGCGGGTATCGTCAATCAGCTGGTCATATCGCAAACGCTGGCCTGGCCTACCTTGACGGTGTGCTTAGGCTACCCGGCCTATTTCTGGCTACGGCGCAAGACCGATACCAACCACATTGGCGGGCTCTGGCTGGATATGCTGCTTAGCCTGCCGGTGTGCCTTTACTTCATTGTCGATGGCGGACCCATGACGGAAGCACTCGATGCCGAAGCTATCGCCCTGGTGGTGGGATTGGGACTGCTTAGCGCGCTTGCGCTGGGCTTTCAGGCGCTCTCCGCTCCGCTGCTCAATCTAAGTCTTTTTGGCCTGCTGGTGTACGTTGAACCCGTGCTGCTATTGGGTGTGGCGCTGCTGTTAGGCGAGGCAATCGATGCTCGCGAATGGCCGACCTATATCGCGATCTGGCTGGCGGTGACGGTGCTTATGGTGGAAGGCGCGCGGGAGTTGCACAATCGTCGCTACGCGCCTGAAAAGTCGGCCCACGGGGCAAAGTGATAGTGCCCCTGGCGAGCTTACTTACCGATACAGAAACTGCCGAAAATCTCACCCAAGAGATCATCGGCGCTGAAATCACCGGTGATCTCGCCGAGCGCCTGCTGGGCATCGCGCAGGTCTTCGGCCAGAAGTTCGCCGGCGCCAAAGCCTTCCAGCTGGGCACGGCCGTTATCGAGCGCTGCCATGGCCCGATCCAGCGCATCCAGATGGCGCCGGCGGGCAGAGAAGCGGCCTTCAGTGGTGGCGGCAAAGCCCATCACACTTTTCAGATGCGTTTTCAAGTTATCCACACCGGCGCCGGTCTTGGCCGAAAGGCGGAGGGTGGGCGTGGCTGTGGATAAATCAATCTCCGCCGGTTCGGCGCTCGTGTCGATCTTGTTGCGCACCAGGGTCAGACGGGTCTGATCGGGCAGGCGTTTCACAAACTCCGGCCAGATCGCCATCGGGTCAGTGGCATCGGTGGTCGAGGCGTCCACCAGCAGCAGCACGCGGTCGGCACGCTCGATCTCCTCCCAGGCGCGGGCTACGCCAATTTTCTCCACCGCATCCGGCGTGTCACGCAGGCCCGCCGTATCGATGATATGCAGCGGCATGCCGTCGATATGGATGTATTCGCGCAGTACGTCCCGGGTGGTGCCGGCAATATCGGTCACTATGGCGGTGTCCTGCTCGGTCAGGGCGTTCAAGAGGCTCGATTTACCCGCGTTGGGGCGCCCGGCAATCACCACGCTCATGCCCTCACGCAGTAGCGCCCCTTGGCCGGCCGCCTTGCGTACTTCACCGAGCGCCTGCTGAACGCCTGCCAGGTGGGTGGCCACGTGGCCATCGGCGAGAAAGTCGATCTCCTCTTCCGGAAAGTCGATCGCGGCTTCGACGTACACGCGCAGCTCGATGAGCCGAGTAACCAGCGCCGATACGCGGCTCGAGAACTCGCCCTGAAGCGAGCGTACGGCGTTTTCCGCCGCCGAGCGTGAGGTGGCATCGATCAGATCGGCAATGGCTTCTGCCTGGGCCAGGTCGAGCTTGTCGTTGAGAAAGGCGCGCTCGGAGAACTCGCCGGGGCGGGCGAGGCGCGCTCCCAAGGCCACGCAGCGCTCGAGCAGCATGTCCATGATGATCGGGCCACCGTGGCCCTGCAGCTCCAGCACGTCCTCGCCGGTAAACGAGTGGGGCCCGTTGAACAGCAGGGCAAGGCCTTCGTCAATAACGCCATCAGCGCCCTGGAAAGGGCCGTAGTGGGCGTAGCGAGGCGCCGGGCAGTGCCCGAGTACCGCCTCGGCGATTGCGCGGCAGGCGGGCCCTGAGACACGAATGATGCCCACACCACCACGCCCGGGCGGGGTAGCCAGTGCCGTGATCGTATCCTGGGTATAAAGTCGTTCAGCCATGGCGCGCCTCTTTGATGGATGAATACATTGTGAATTTGTCGTCTATAAAACGCCAGACCCCCGCACGAGGGCGGGGGTCTGGTAGCGTAAGCGGACGATTACTTGGTGCGTAATCCCTTGCCGACGCTTGGGTCTTTCTCGATGCGCTTGGTAATGAAGTACTGCTGCGCCACCGAGATGATGTTGTTGACCACCCAGTAGATAACCAGGCCGGCCGGGAACCACAGGAAGAAGAAGGTGAAGATGATCGGCAGCATCTTCATGATCTTCGCCTGCATCGGGTCCGGCGGAGTCGGGTTCAGCATCTGCTGAACGAACATGGACACACCCATCAGAATCGGCAGGATGAAGTACGGGTCCTTGATCGACAGGTCCTGAATCCAGAAGATGAACGGCGCGTGGCGCAGCTCGACGGACTCCAGCAGCATCCAGTACAGTGCGATGAACACCGGCATCTGGATGACGATTGGCAGACAGCCGCCCAGAGGATTGATCTTCTCCTTCTGGTAGAACTTCATCATCTCTTGAGACATCTTCTGGCGGTCATCGCCATACATCTCTTTAAGGCGCTGCATTTCCGGGCCGAGCTTGCGCATCCGTGCCATCGACTTGTAGGCCTTGGCAGAAAGCGGGAAGAGAGCGGCCTTGACCAGCACGGTCAGCAGCACGATCGACCAGCCCCAGTTGCCTACGATGTCGTGGATCTTGTCCAGCAGCCAGAACAGCGGGTTGGCGATGAACCACAGCCAGCCGTAGTCCACGGTCAGACGCAGGTTGGGCGCTACCTGTTCCAGGTAGTCCTGAACCTTGGGGCCCATGTAGAGCGTTGCGCCCAGGGTGGCTTCGCCTTCGGCGGCAATGTTGCTGGTCGGGCCAGCAAAGGCTACGACGTTACGACCACTTGAATCGGTGGTGACGTAGTAGAGGTTCTGCTGGTCCTGCGCCGGTGCCCAGGCAGAGACGAAGTAGTGCTGGATAATCGCGACCCAGCCGCCCTGCGCTTCGCGGTTTTCAAAGTTGCGATTTTGAATGTCTTCAAAATCGATCTTTTCATAACGCGCGTCTGGCGTGGAGTAGGCAGCACCGATATAGGACTTCATGCCCAGGGCAACGCCGCTGGACGGGTCGGGGCTATTATCACGTGCCAGCTGGCCGATAAAGCGTGCGCTGACCGGCGCATCGGTGTTGTTGGCGATATAGTAATTCACGCCCACCGCGTAGTTATCGCGCTTGAACGTCAGGCGCTTGATCACCTCGACGCCATTGATGTCAGCGCGCAGGTCAACGTTCAGCTGATCCTGATCATCGGCCAGGCGGTAAGCGGTGCTTTCCGGCGTGAAGGCGATACGGCTTGCCTGACCGTCCAGCTGCAGGCCTGAGCGCGCGACGTAGCTGCGCGTGGCGTTGTCCGAAAGCAGCACGTAGTTGCGTTCGGTATCCAGCGTCATCTTGTGCTGGGGCAGGGCGGCATAGACGATATCGCCACCTTGCGGATCAATGCGCACGTCGAGAACATCGGTAGTCACCGCGATAAAGTCACGGCTCGAGGTTTCGCTTTCGGTATCGCCAGCCAGGCCTTCGCCTACTGCACTGTCCGGTGCCGACGTTGACGGAACCGCCAGGTCGTCATTACCACTTTGTGCATTGGGCAAAGGCGCGCTGTTGCTGCTTTGCGTAATCTCGGGCGTCGAGTCGTAATCTGTCGGCCCATAATCCTGATTCCACTGGATGACCAGCAGATAGGCAAGTACTGCCAGTGGAATCAGTAAGAGAAGTCGTTTTACGTCCATGAGGGGTCTGCCCGCTGGGTGATGAACATGCTATGGCGCAGTGTCATTTACTCGACCCATGACACACGAAAGCCTGCCAGGCGGCAGGCCGAGGTCGAGCGGCGAGATGCATCGTCAAGCGTCACGTGTTACGCCATCAGGCGGTGGTGGTGCTGGTACCGTCTGGGCGTCACGCTGAAGGCGTTTCCACATGCCGTGTAGCTGGCGGTTAAGCGTTTCGTTATCGATATCCTGCGCACCGCGCTTGGCCAATATCACGATATCCATGGAGGGTAGGTGATGCTGACGAAGTCTGGCGGACTCACGAACAAGACGCTTGAAGCGGTTGCGATCTACAGCGCGCTTTACATTCTTCTTGCCTACCACCAGTCCAAAGCGGGGGTAGCCCCGGGTACTCATGCGCGCTAGCGCCATCATACCTTTGCCATGCACTTTGAGGTCGGCTTGCTCAAACACGTGACTGAAATCCCCGGCGTTTAAAAGACGTAAACACCGGGGAAAGCCTTGATGCGGCACACGCAATCCGAGATCAGGCGCTCAGACGCTTGCGGCCTTTCGCACGACGGCGCGAGATAACGGCGCGGCCGTTCTTGGTTGCCATGCGAGCACGGAAGCCATGCGTGCGCTTGCGTTTGAGAACGCTGGGTTGAAAAGTGCGTTTCATAACTCGTAATTCCCACGTGGTTTAGGACGGATGTGAATCCAAAAGACCCGGTCCAGTGAGGAAACTAGCCGGGGAGTTTCAATTCAAGACCGGAAATTGTAGAGACTTCCCGCGTCGGGTGCAATTTTTCCTTGCATAAAAACCAACAAAAAGGCAAAGGGCCAAGCCCCGATGACCCATCGTCGTTTGACACACCGACAACTACTATTACTAGTTAAGGTTTTTAAATGATGTTGTTATTAATAGTGGGGATACTATTTGTGGATAAGCACTTATTCCTTTTATTTATCAAATTACTAAAATCATAAAAACAGTGTGCATAAGTGCCGAATAACCGGTCGGTAAACTGTTGGTTTGGTGTGAGTAGAGGTGTGGAAAACCCTAAAAAGCAGATCTGTCCCCATCTCTTCAGGAGGTTGTCCCACGTGCTCATGACAAGTTGTCCACAGGCGAAAAATCGCCTCCAAACCCGTGTGGATAACCGGGGCTTAGGGCGCTACAATGGTCGGCCGTTTTCAACTGATGGTGAGATGAGTGTCACTCGCGCTTTGGCAACAGTGCCTGGACTACCTGCAGGACGAATTGAATTCCCAGCAATTCAATACCTGGATACGTCCGCTGCAGGCAGAAGAAGGAGAGTCCAACGAGCTGCGCCTACTGGCGCCTAATCGCTTTGTGCGCGACTGGGTGAGTGACAAGTACGCCAAGCGAATCAGCGAACTCATCCGCGAACTCGCACCGTCCAAGCCCCCCAAGGTAAGCCTGACCGTAGGCAGCCGTCGGCCGGCTACCCCGGCCACGGCGCCGCGAGACCTTGGCAATCCGGTGTCGGCCTCCCCGGAGGCGCCCGCCGTGCATACGCCGGCGCGCGGCGATATCGGCGATGAGCGTGAAATCGACCAGCTGCGCGAGCGCGAAGAGGCCCCGCGGCGACGCAACAACGAGCGCCAGGTCCAGGTAGAAGGCAGCCTCAAGCACGGCAGCGGCCTCAACCCCAATTTCACCTTCGATACCTTCGTGGAAGGTAAATCCAACCAGCTGGCCCGTGCGGCCTCGCGCCAGGTATCAGAAAACCCGGGCGGCGCCTATAACCCATTGTTTCTGTACGGCGGCGTGGGTCTGGGTAAGACTCACCTGATGCACGCAGTGGGCAACGCGCTGGCGGGCCGCCGGGATAACGCTCGGGTGGTGTATCTGCACTCCGAGCGTTTCGTGGCCGACATGGTCAAGGCGCTTCAGCTGAACGCGATCAACGACTTCAAGCGTTTCTACCGCAGTGTCGATGCGTTACTGATTGATGACATTCAGTTTTTTGCCGGAAAGGAGCGCTCTCAGGAAGAGTTTTTCCACACCTTCAATGCGCTTCTGGAAGGCGGTCAGCAGATGATTCTGACCTCCGACCGCTATCCAAAAGAGATCAGCGGCGTGGAGGAGCGCCTCAAATCGCGTTTCGGCTGGGGGCTGACGGTGGCCATCGAGCCGCCGGAGCTGGAAACCCGGGTGGCTATCTTGATGAAAAAAGCCGACCAAGCTAAGGTCGAGCTGCCACATGATGCGGCGTTCTTTATTGCTCAGAAGATCCGTTCCAACGTTCGTGAGCTGGAAGGCGCGCTCAAGAAGGTCATTGCCGACTCCCACTTCATGGGCAAGCCGATTACCCAGGACTTCATCCGTGAATCATTGAAGGATCTGCTTGCGCTTCAGGACAAGCAGGTGGGCGTGGACAATATTCAGCGCACGGTCGCCGAGTACTACAAGATCAAGGTCGCGGATCTGCTGTCGAAACGGCGCTCGCGTTCCGTGGCCCGCCCGCGGCAGGTGGCCATGGCCCTGGCCAAGGAACTGACCAATCATAGCCTGCCGGAAATCGGCGACGCTTTTGGCGGCCGCGACCATACCACGGTGCTTCACGCCTGCCGCAAGGTGAAAGCGTTGCAAGAGGAGAGCGCGGATATTCGCGAGGATTACAAGAATCTGCTGCGCCTATTAACCAGCTAACCATCCAAGGGATAGGCCTGCCGTCTGCAGGTTTTCAGGATATAAACCGGAGTGTTGATGAAATTTTCAATTTCCCGAGAAGCGTTGCTACGCCCGCTGACTCTGGTGGCGGGCGTGGTCGAGCGGCGCCAGACGCTGCCTGTACTTTCCAACGTACTCATACAGGTAGAGGGCGATCAGGTATCGCTGACCGGCACCGACCTTGAAGTCGAGCTTATCGGCCGTACCGTGGCAAGCCAGGTTGACCAGCAAGGGGGGGCTACCGTGCCCGCTCGCAAGCTGATGGATATCTGTAAATCGTTGCCCGACCAGTCGGAGATTCATCTGGCGGTTGAAGATGGTCGCGCCGTACTGCGCAGCGGCCGCTCGCGGTTTACGCTCTCTACACTGCCCGTGGCAGAGTTCCCCAATATCGAAGATGGCGACGGTAGCCAGGAGCTCAGCGTTCCCCGGGGAACGCTCAAGCACCTGATCGAAGCGACCTCCTTTGCCATGGCACAGCAGGACGTTCGTTACTACCTGAACGGCATGCTGCTGGAAATCCAGAGCAACCTGCTGCGTACCGTCGCGACCGACGGCCACCGCCTTGCGATGTGCTCGCGCCCGGTGGAAGTGGCGGTCAGCCAGTCGCAGAAGCTTATCGTGCCGCGCAAGGGCATCATGGAGCTGTCACGCCTGCTGGATGACAGCGACGAGCCCGTCAGCCTGACGCTGGGTTCGACCCACGTGCGCGCTCACACTGGTGACTTTACCTTTACCTCCAAGCTGATCGACGGCAAGTTCCCCGATTACGAGCGCGTGGTTCCGCGCAACGGCGATAAGGTATTGATTGCCGAGCGCGCCGAGCTGCGCCAGGTACTTTCGCGTACGGCGATCCTGTCCAATGAGAAGTACCGCGGCGTGCGGCTTTATCTTGAAGAGGGCAACCTCAAGGTAATGGCCAACAACCCCGAGCAGGAAGAAGCCGAAGAGAACGTTGCCGTTGAGTACAACGGTTCGGCCATGGAAATAGGTTTTAACGTAGGCTATCTGGTGGATGTACTGTCGGTCCTGAATGAGGACAGGGTACAGCTGACCCTTGCCGATCCCAACAGCAGTGCGCTGCTGGAAGAGCCCGGCGGCGGCGATGCGCTGTACGTCGTCATGCCCATGCGGCTGTAACAAACTGCTGAACCACTGTTGAGCAAGAGCGGCGCTTCTGGCAGCAGAAGCGCCGCTTTGTCTTATGGCGTGGCTGCGGCCATCACCTGCGAGTTGACATGAGCCTCATACAGCTTAATTTCCAGGGCTTGCGGAATCTGACGCCGCTTGAAATGCGACCTTCTTCCGGCATCAATATCATCAGCGGCCCCAACGGTAGCGGCAAGACCAGCCTGCTCGAGGGCATCCATGTGCTGGGCATGGGCCGTTCGTTTCGTACTCGCCAGCTCAAGAATGCCATTCAGGCGGATCTTCCCCATATGACGCTCTATGGCCGGCTTGCCGGTGAGCCGGAGGTGAGCATAGGGGTGCGCCGTTTGCGGGCGCAGCGCGAGCTTGAGCTGCGTTTGCGCGGGGATAAGGACGTTCGCCTGGCCGAGCTTGTCGAGGCCATGCCACTGCAACTGATCAACCCTGATGCTTTCAGGCTTCTGGAAGGCTCGCCTGCCGGGCGGCGTGAGTTCTTCGATTGGGGAGTGTTTCACGTGAAACATGACTTTCTCGAGGCCTGGAAGCGCGCACGGCGCGCAGTGAAACATCGGAACGCGCTTCTCAGGCGTGGTAGAATAGATCCCCAGGAAATGGCTGCCTGGGAGCAGGAGCTGGCCCTTTGGGGCGAGGTCGTCGATAGACTGCGCCGCGAGTGGTTCAACGAGTTTCTTCCGGTATTTGAAGAGACGTTGAACGTACTGCTTCCGCTGCCCGGCTTGAAACTTGGCTACGCGCGGGGCTGGGATAAGCAGCGCAGCCTTTTTGATGTGCTGGAAGGCAGTCGGAGCACGGATCAGCAGATGGGGTTTACCCAGCAGGGTCCACAGCGTGCGGATTTGCGTATCAGGCTCAACAAGCAGCCCGCGGTTGAAGTACTTTCCAGAGGCCAGCAGAAGCTGGTGGTCAGTGCATTGAAACTCGCCCAGGGGCGGTTTCTGGAAAGAACAGCACAGCGGCACTGTATCTATCTGATCGATGACTTGCCGGCCGAACTGGACGCGCAGCATCAACAGCGCTTTTGTCAGTTGCTTGAAGAGATGCAGTGCCAGGCATTTATTACCAGCGTTGAACCCACTGCACTACAACGCACATGGCAACCCCAGACGGCAGTAAGCATGTTTCACGTGAAACATGACGACCAGGGGTTCGGTCAGTTGAGGCAGGACGGGTAAACGACACGGAACGAGACAGACTTCACGACGGAGTGGTCAATGAGCGAGCAGGCTTACGATTCATCAAGCATCAAGGTGCTCAAAGGGCTGGATGCGGTACGTAAACGTCCCGGTATGTACATCGGCGATACCGATGATGGCACCGGGCTGCACCATATGGTTTTCGAGCTGGTGGATAACTCCATCGATGAAGCTCTGGCAGGCCATTGCAGCGAGATTCGCGTGGTTATTCATGCCGACGAATCGGTTACCGTCAGCGATAACGGGCGTGGCATTCCTACGGAATTGCACGAAGGCGAGGGCGTTTCTGCCGCTGAAGTCATCATGACCGTGCTTCACGCCGGCGGCAAATTTGACGACAACTCCTACAAGGTGTCGGGTGGCCTCCACGGTGTAGGCGTCTCCGTGGTCAACGCGCTTTCTGAAGAGCTGCGTCTGACCATCTGGCGTCAGGGTGAAGTGTTCGAGCAGATCTATCAGCACGGTGTGCCTCAGGCGCCGCTGGGCGTGGTGGGTAAAACGGAAAAGCACGGTACGCGCGTGCATTTTCGCCCTTCGCCGGGCACCTTTGCCAATATCGAATTCCACTACGATATTCTGGCCAAGCGCCTGCGCGAGCTGTCGTTTTTGAACTCCGGCGTTGCCATTCGCCTGATCGACGAGCGCAGCGGCAAGGAAGAGCTGTTTCACTATGAAGGCGGCCTCAAGGCCTTTGTCGATCACCTGAACTCCAACAAGGCCGTGCTCAACCCGGTGTTTCATTTCAACGCCGTACGCGACGACGGGGTGGAAGTCGAAGTGGCCATGCAGTGGAGCGATGTCTTCACCGAAAGCATTTTCTGCTATACCAACAACATTCCCCAGCGGGATGGCGGGACGCACCTGGCCGGCTTCCGGGCAGCGCTGACGCGGACGATGAACAACTACATCGAAGCCGAAGGTCTGCTGAAGAAAACCAAGGTAAATACGGCGGGCGATGATGCCCGTGAAGGCCTGACGGCGATTATTTCCGTCAAGGTGCCGGATCCGAAGTTCTCATCGCAGACCAAGGACAAGTTGGTCTCGTCTGAGGTGAAGACCGCCGTTGAGCAGGAAATGGGCCGTCTGTTTGCCGAGTACCTGATCGAAAAACCCAGCGAAGCGAAAGCTATCGTCAACAAGATGCTGGACGCTGCCCGCGCTCGTGAAGCGGCACGCAAGGCCCGTGACATGACGCGGCGCAAGGGTGCGCTGGATATCGCAGGTCTGCCCGGCAAGCTGGCGGACTGCCAGGAAAAGGACCCCAGCCAGTCCGAGCTCTACCTGGTGGAGGGTGACTCGGCCGGCGGCAGCGCCAAGCAGGGTCGTGACCGGCGTACTCAGGCAATTCTGCCGCTCAAAGGCAAGATCCTGAACGTCGAGAAGGCACGCTTTGACAAGATGCTGTCATCCGCCGAAGTCGGCACGCTGATTACCGCGCTGGGTTGCGGTATCGGCCGTGAAGAGTTCAATCCGGACAAGCTGCGCTACCACTCGATCATCATCATGACCGATGCGGACGTGGACGGCTCGCACATTCGTACGCTGCTGCTGACGTTCTTCTTCCGCCAGATGCCAGAGCTGATCGAGCGTGGGCACATCTTCATCGCCCAGCCGCCGCTTTACAAGATCAAGCGCGGCAAGCAGGAACTCTACCTGAAAGACGAGCAGGCCATGGTCGATTACCTGACCACCACGGCACTGGACGGTGCCGGGCTTTACGTCAATCCGGACGCGCCGGGTATTGCCGGTTCGCAGCTTGAAGCCTTGGTAAATCAATACCGTAACGTGATGAAGCGTATTGATCGCCTGGCGCGCGTGTACCCGATCGAAGTGCTCAGGCAGATCATTCACGCCTCCGGGCTACAGGGTGAGGCGAGCCTGAAAGATCGCGTCACCATGCAGAACTGGATTGCCGAGCTGCAAAAGGCAATGGACGACATGGTCGCCTACGAAGGTGGCCCACGCTACACCTTCTACCTCAAGGAAGACGACGAGCGCGGCCTGCTGCTGCCAACGGTTTCGCTGATCGCCCATGGTGTCACTACCGAGTACGAGTGGGGCCTGGATTTCTTCGAAAGCGCCGACTATCGCGCGGTGGCCGCACTCGGCGACACGCTCAACGGGCTGCTGGAAGAGGGCGCGTTCATTTCCCGCGGCGAGCGTCAAAAGCCGGTATCGCACTTCTCTGAAGTGCTTGCCTGGCTGATGCAGGAAGGCCAGCGTGGTCTTTCCGTACAGCGCTATAAGGGCCTTGGTGAGATGAACCCGGATCAGCTGTGGGAAACCACGATGGATCCGGACAGTCGCCGTATGCTGCGTGTAACCATCGAAGATGCGGTAGGCGCCGACAGAATGTTCAATACGCTGATGGGCGATGACGTCGAGCCGCGTCGTGACTTCATCGAGACCAATGCTCTGGTCGCGAACCTCGATGTGTAGCGACGCTTGACGAATGTTTCACGTGAAACATTGAAACAAGAAAGCCGCGGACCTTGGTTCGCGGCTTTTTTTATGCAGGTTGTTTTAACGGCGTACCGATAAAAAGCAGAGTCAGTCGAGTGGAGTCAGTCGATGGTACCCGCCAGCAGGGTATCGACAAATTCGGCCAGATCAGCGCACACCAATGTGTGTTCCAGGCCAATGCCTTTTGCCGCGGTTTTTTCCCCCTTGCCGGTTTTGACCAGGACCGTTCGGCAGCCGCAGGCTTCACCCGCCTGCAGGTCGCGCAGGCTGTCGCCCACCATCCAGCTACCCGCCAGGCTGTCCAACGCCAATGCTTGCTGAATATCGTGGAGCAGGCCGGGCAGGGGTTTTCGACAGCGGCACGCATCATCCGGTCCGTGAGGGCAATAGGCAATATGCGCAATGCACCCGCCGGCCTCTTCCACCAGTGAATTCATTCGCGTATGCATGCGGTCAAGCTCCGCCTCGGAGTAATAGCCGCGGGCAATGCCTGACTGATTGGTCGCTACCGCCACCGTGAAACCCGCCTGGCTCAGGCGGGCAATGGCATTGATGGCGGTGGGGTAGGGGATCCACTCCTCAAGCGACTTGATGTAGGCATCTGAATCCTGGTTGATGACACCATCGCGATCAAGAATGACCAGCTGTTGAGGGGCTATCGGCATCGAAACTCTCGTTAAAGTCGCTTGTTGAGGACGGCGAGCGCCTGCAGGGTAACGCTTATCTTGCGACCGTCGCTGCCCAGAAACTTGAAGGGGAGGCGCTGCAAGCGAAGCAGTTTCGGCAGTATTTCGCAGAAGCGTTCGCGCACTTCCTGGTTGGCGTTACGCAGGCCTTCCAGAAGTGCAGGCGTCAAACGCTCGCACTGTGTAGGTGACTTGTACAGTTTGCCATACAGCGAAAAGATAAAGCAGTACCAGTCGCGCACCATGCAGTCCACCGGCGGGTGTACCTGGCCGGGATCAGTTTCGAAATCGATGAAGACGGTCTTGTCGTCAGTCACCAGAATATTGCGCGCAAAGGCTTCACTCAGGTAGCAGTCGCGTTGGTGAACGCGGTTGAGAGCTTCAATACTGCGCGCAAGTGTCCGGTCAATCTGCTCCGGGTTATCGGTACTCTTGAGTTTATCCAGCAGCGTAACGGCCGGCGCCTCTGACGTGCCTGCGTCGGCCAGCAGCAGCGCCTTGGGCGTTTGCGCCAGAATGGTAGGGACTTGAATGCCCGCGCGGCGTAGCGCTTCGATACGCTGAGCCTCGGTGATGATACTCTGTTCGCCGCCGGTGTTAGGCACGGGTTTCAGAGCATCCAGCTTGAGCCAGGCGGCCAGCAGTTTAAGAGGCGCATAGGCCAAGTGTGAATTACGCTTGGCGGCACGCTTTAGCCATACTCGCTCGCCGTTAAGCGTATGCGCGGACATGGTGGCCTGCTGCTTAGGCATGGTATCGAGCAAGAAGAGATCGTACATGAAGGTTACCTCACGGCCTGGCTGGCCTGGAGCGGCTGCTATCGTTGACGCTAAAACGACTTATATGCAGAAAATATTCGTTTGAATAAAATATCGATTATTTTACCTCCTTGTTTCACGTGAAACAAAACAAATGCAATGTGGTTACGCTTATTGAAATAGACGTTCAGAAATGACTTCGCTATTGGGTCGCGAAAGCCATAAGCCATTCTCAGCTGCCTGAGCAGGGATCATATAACCGTAATGTTTCACGTGAAACAAAAAAACCGATGGCCATTGCCATCGGTTTTAAGTGCAGCGTACTAGCGCTTATTGCGGCAGCAAGGAGATATCAGCCACTTTAAGAAACAGCGCTTGCAGGCTCGCCAGAAGCGCCAAGCGGTTACGGCGAATTGCCTCGTCATCGGCCATGACCATTACCTGATCAAAAAAGGCGTCGACCGGCTCACGCAGGGTTGCCAGCGTATCCAGGGCCTGCTGGTAGTTACCCGCAGCGAACAGCGGTGTAACGTCTGCCTGGCGTTGGCTGACGGCATCGAACAGCGTGCGCTCGGCGTCTTCCTGGAGAAGACTCTGATCGATCTGAGTACTGCCATCGTGCTCCTGCTTGCTCAGGATATTGGAAACTCGCTTGTTGGCAGCGGCCAGAGCGGCAGCTTCTTCACGCTGGGCAAACGCCTTGACGGCGCGCAGACGGCGGGCAAAGTCGAGCGGATTGGTAACCGGGCGGGCACGCACAGCCAGATACATCTCGGCGCTGATACCCTCTTCCTGGCCCCAGGCGCGGAAACGGTCGAGCATGTAGGTCAGCACGTCTTCGACCAGGCCTTCTGCTTTAGGCAGCCCCTGATGCTGTTCAGCGGCAACTCTGAGCAGTTCGCGCAGATCAAGATCAAGCTCGCCTTTCACCAGAATGTTCAATACGCCGATAGACGCGCGGCGCAGGGCAAAGGGGTCCTTGGCGCCGGTAGGGCGCTGGCCGATGCCGAAAATACCCACCAGCGTATCCAGGCGGTCCGCCAGGGCGAGCGCCTGGCCGGTCAGGCTTTGCGGAATGGCGTCGCTGGCAAAGCGTGGCAGGTACTGCTCTTCAAGCGCCTGGGCAACATCGGCAGGCTCGCCATCCTGCTCGGCATAGTAACGGCCCATGGTGCCCTGAAGCTCGGGGAATTCGAGCACCATTTCGGTAACCAGGTCGCACTTGGCAAGCGCGACGGCGCGCTGGGCGTTGGCAACATCGGCACCGATCTTCTGCGCGATGAAAGTGGCAATCACCGTACTGCGGCGCGCCTTGTCCGCCAGCGTACCCAGCTGCTGCTGGAACACCACGCTTTCCAGCTGCGCAATGCGCGAAGCAAGCGTGCGCTTGCGGTCGGTATCGTAGAAGAAGGCCGCATCGGCCAGGCGTGGACGAATGACCTTCTCGTTACCTGAAATCACCTGCTGAGGGTCGGCACTGTCGATGTTCGAGATGGTAATGAACAGCGGCTTGAGCTTGCCCTGGTCATCCAGCAGGTGGAAGTACTTCTGGTTGGCCTTCATCGAGGAGATCAGACACTCTGCCGGTACCTCTAGAAAGCGCTCATCAAAGCTGCCGGTCAGCGCGACGGGCCACTCGACCAGGCCGCTTACCTCGACCAGCAGATCTTCATCGATGACGGCATTGGCGTCCTGAACTTCAGCTTCGGCCAACACCTGCTCGCGAATACGTTCCCGGCGCATGTTTCGGTCCGCCAGCACGTAGGCGTTCTCAAGCTCCGCCAGGTAGCTGTCGGCGTGCTCGAGCTGAATGGCATCCGGCGCATGGAAGCGGTGGCCGTAGGTCGTGCGGCTGGCCTGCAAACCCAGTACGTCAGCGGCGATGACCTCAGTGCCGTAAAGCGCGACCAGCCAATGCACCGGGCGGGAGAATTCAATCCGTGAGGCGCCCCAGCGCATGTTCTTGGGCACCGGCAGGGCGCTTACGGCCTTGCGCAGAATATCCGGCAGCAGCGCCTGAACGCTTTCACCCTGCTGCTGCTCGCGAAAGCCGAGCCAGGTCCCCTTGTCGGTTTCCAGATGGATCAGCTCATCCACGGTGACCCCACAAGAGCGGGCGAAGCCTTCGGCGGCTTTCGTCGGGGCGCCGTCCTTGAACGCGGCGGCAAGCGCCGGGCCACGGCGCTCCACTTCGCGGTCAGGCTGCTTGTCGGCAAGTTCGCTGACCTGAACGGCCAAACGGCGCGGCGTGGCGTAGGCCGTCACGCCTTGAAACGGAATCTCGGCTTCCTGCAGGCCCTTTTCGATGCCGGCTGCAAACGCATCGGAGAGAGCGTCCAGCGCCGTGGGGGGAAGCTCTTCGGCACCCAGTTCCAGTAAAAGTGTATCAACAGCCATCATGCGTCTCCCTGATCGGCTAACAGTTCGCGGCGAAGGGCTTCAGGGGCCATTGGGAAACCTTCTGCTTTGCGTGACTCATAGTAGGCGTGGGCAACGTCTCGGGCCATGGTGCGCACGCGTAGAATGAAGCGCTGGCGTTCGGTCACGGAAATGGCGTGGCGGGCGTCCAGCAGGTTGAAGGTGTGCGAAGCCTTGAGCACTTGCTCGTAAGCGGGCAGCGGCAGGTTGGCGGCCAGCAGCTTGGCGCACTCGCGCTCCTGATGGTCGAAGGAGGCAAACAGCTGATCGACGTCGGCGTGCTCGAAGTTGTAGGCCGACTGCTCGCGCTCGTTCTGCAGGTAGACGTCGCCGTAGCTCACCTTGCTGCCGTCCGGGGCGATGGCCCAGACCAGGTCGTAGACGCTATCGACGTTCTGCAGGTACATGGCGATACGCTCGAGGCCGTACGTCAGCTCGCCGGTGACCGGATAGCACTCGATGCCGCCGGCCTGCTGGAAGTAGGTGAACTGGGTAACTTCCATGCCGTTGAGCCATACTTCCCAGCCCAGGCCCCAGGCGCCCAGCGTCGGTGACTCCCAGTTGTCCTCGACAAAGCGGATGTCGTGCACCAGCGGGTCCAGACCCAGGCGCTTGAGCGAGCCCAGGTAAAGGTCCTGCAGGTTGCTGGGCGAGGGCTTCATCACCGTCTGGAACTGGTAGTAGTGCTGCAGGCGGTTGGGGTTCTCGCCGTAGCGGCCGTCGGTCGGGCGGCGGGAGGGCTGCACGTAGGCCGCGTTCCAGCTTTCCGGACCAATCGAGCGCAGAAAGGTGGCGGGATGGAAGGTACCCGCGCCGACTTCCATATCGAGAGGCTGAAGGATCACGCAGCCCTGTTCTGCCCAGTACTGTTGCAGAGCAAGGATCAAGCCTTGAAAGGTCGACACATCAGGTGTCGATTGGTTTGTCGAGACACTCATCGCAGAAAGCACCGTTGGCCATGAATTCATAAGCCGTCAAGTATACAATCCCAGGCAGATGGGTTATAGGCACGTATGAGAATAGGCACGTATGCGAATAGCCATGTATGCGAGCAGGCACGTATGCCAACACAGCAGCTTTTGGTAAGGAGAACGCAATGATCGTTGTAACAGGCGGTGCCGGTTTCATTGGAGCCAATATTGTCAAAGCCCTCAATGAGCGAGGCCGCGATGACGTCATGGTGGTCGACGACCTGCGCGACGGTACCAAGTTCGTCAACCTGGCGGACTGCACGCTGGCCGACTATCTGGACAAGGACGATTTCCTTTCCCGAGTGAAAGCGGCACTGCGCGGCGAGACCGTGGACCTGCCCAGAATCGAGGCCATTTTCCATGAGGGCGCCTGCTCCGATACCACGGAGTGGGACGGCCACTACATGATGGAAAACAACTTCGAGTACTCCAAGGTGCTGCTCAACTACTGCGAGAAATTCGGCATCCCGTTTCTGTACGCTTCTTCAGCAGCGACCTACGGCGGCAGCGAAGTGTTCAAGGAAGCCCCCGAGCACGAGAAACCACTCAACGTCTACGGCTACTCGAAGCTTCTGTTCGACCAGCACGTGCGTGCGCGCTGGGACAAGCTGACCACTCAGGTGGTCGGGTTTCGTTACTTCAACGTGTATGGCCCCCGTGAGCAGCACAAGGGCAAGATGGCAAGCGTGGCCTACCACAACCATCTGCAGATCCGAAACGGCGAAACGCTCAAGCTGTTTGGCGCCTACGGCGGCTATGAAGCGGGTATGCAGAGTCGCGACTTCGTCTATGTAGGTGATGTGGTGGACGTCAATCTTTGGTTTCTGGATAACCCCCAGGCATCGGGCATCTTCAACCTCGGCACCGGTCGGGCGGAACCCTTCAAGGCGATTGGCGAGGCGGTCATCGACTTTTACGGCAAGGGCCAGATTGACTACATCGACTTCCCTGAAGAGTTGAAGGGGCGCTATCAGAGCTACACGCGCGCGGATATCAGCCACCTGCGCGACGCCGGGTGCGACGTCGAGTTCAAGACCGTGGCACAGGGCGTGACCGCCTATCTGGAGTGGCTGAATGGCTAGTTCAGCCAAACGCTTGCTGGTGGTTGGCCCCTCCTGGGTCGGCGATATGGTCATGGCTCAGAGCCTGTTCATGACGCTCAAGGCCCGCGATCCTGAAGCCACCATCGGCGTGGTGGCACCGGCCTGGTCGCAGCCGATTCTGGAGCGCATGCCAGAGGTCGACGAGGTGCTGCCGCTGGCGGTGGGCCACGGCGAGTTTGGCCTGGCCAACCGCCGCGAACTTGCCGGCCGGATGAAGGGCCGCTTTGATCGCGCCATCGTACTGCCGCGCTCCTGGAAGGCAGCACTGGTGCCGTTCATGGCCCGCATACCGGAGCGGGTGGGGTTTCTGGGCGAGCACCGCTATGGGCTGCTCAAGGAGCGGCGCAAGCTCGACAAGCAGGTGCTGGATCAGACCGTCAAGCGCTTCGTATCGCTGGGGTTGCCCTTGAGCGAGGCCGAGCAGGGAGAGTTCGCGATTCCCAAGCCGCGTTTGACCATTGACCGGGACAATCTGGTGAACCTGCGTCTGACCCATGCATTGTCGTCGCGCCCGGCGATTGGCATGATGCCGGGGGCCGAGTACGGCCCGGCCAAGCAGTGGCCGCTGGCGTATTTTCACGCGCTGGCCAAACGTCTGATAGGTGATGGTTTCGAGATACGCGTACTGGGGGGGCCGAAAGACCATGCGGCAGGGGAGGCGATCGTCAAGGGGCTGCCCCACGCCCATAACCTGTGCGGCAAGACCCAGCTGGCCGACGCGGTGGACCTGCTGGCCGACTGCCGTCAGGTGGTCACCAACGACTCGGGACTGATGCACGTGGCCGCCGCGGTAGGCGTGCGCATTCATGCGCTTTACGGCTCATCCTCGCCGGCCTATACGCCGCCGCTCACCGATAACGCCGCGATCCACTATCTGGGGCTTTCCTGCTCGCCCTGTTTTGAGCGAACCTGCCCGCTGGGGCACACCAACTGTCTGAATCAGCTGGATGTCGAGCAGGTCTACCAGGCCATGCGCGCCGATGCACAGCGTGCACGCGGCGTGATCGTCAACGCATGATAGGCACTTCGTCGGTCTGATCCGCCGGCGTTTCGAATATCTGCGAGGCCGGCGACTCCTCGACATCACGTCGCTGGGGGGCAAGGCCTTCCCACAGGCGGTGCTGTAGCGCGGTCTCTTCGCGCAGGCGCTCGTTGAGCACTTCGATACCGTGGACTTCCACCAGCGTGGGCTTTTCGCCAAGCAGTGATGCACCCAGCCCGGCGCGGTGCTCATCGAGCGTAAAGCCCAGCGCTTCCAGAATGGTGGGGAAGACATCCAGCATGGTGGCATCCCGGCGAATACGCTGGGGGGCGATATGGTCGCCCAGCATGATCAGCGTATTGTCACGATCCAGCGCCGTGAGCTGATCCCATACCGATACCCGCATGGTGAGATGGTCGCTGAGTACGACCACCAGGGTATTGTCCAGCAGGCCTTCACGCTCGAGCTGCTCGATGAATGCCCGCGCCTCATGGGCTGAACACTCCACCGAGTAGAGAATATCCTGGCCATCGAAGGGACCTTGACGATTCTGGCAGGTCTGGGACGGGAAGCCGCTGGGAGCGTGGCCCGCAAGGTTAAGATTCACCACCGCCCAAGGGCCGCTATCTTGCTCATTCAAGCGGCGGATCTCATCCAGGGTCAGGTCGTAAAGCGTGTCGTCATAGAGTCCCCAGCTGTTGAGATACTCCGGGTCCTCCATGTCGGGCAGAAAGTCCTCCTTGCCCTTTACCGTATTGAACTGGTGTCCACGATAGAAAAGCCCCTTGCCGGCAAACTGCGTGCTGGCGCCACCCAGGTAGCTGAGCCGGTAGCCCTGGGCGGCAAGAATATCGCCCAGGCAGTCGACGCCCGGCACCACCTGCGTGAGCGGCTCAAACTGGGTGTCGTGTAAAAGCCCTGCAGGCATCAGCGGAACACCACACTGGCTGGCAATCATGCCGGCCATGGTCCAGCCGGTATTGTCCATCTGCCGGATGCCTTCAAATACCAGGCCCTGCTCGCCAAGCGCGTTCAAATCGGCATAGGCGTCGCCAAAGATATCGTTTCCGTAGGTCCGCTCCAGACTCTCCAGGTACATGATCAGCAGGTTGGGTGCCTGCTGGGGCTCTTCCATGGGCGGGGGCATGTAGCGGCGATTGAGCCACTCGCCATCATCCGCGACTAGGGCCACGCTGCGCTGGCCCAGGCCATAGAGCAGCGGATTGGCCGCCAGCAGGAGAATGGCAAAAAAGCGCTCGGCCAGACGCCAGCGCTGATCGTGCCGGGAAAGCCAGGTGACCGAGGCCAGAATGGCGATGACTACAAGGATATAAAGCACCGCCGAGATCATCTTGCCTGCACCGCCGTGCTCCGCCATTCCGGCCTGCAAGTGGAAGAACACCGCCCCCAGGTCCACGTTGCCAAAGCTGTCGGCCAGATAGACGTAGATGCCCGCCAGGCTCAGCGGCACCAGTGACCAGGGCCAGATTCGACGATAGCGAGCGTTTGGCGGGCGGCCCCAGGCAAGCTTTACGCCCAGGCCGATCCACACCGCCGCAATAGGAAGCAGGGTCCACCAGGGCAGGCGGGTCAGCACGGTAGTGGCATAGCCCAGGCTGAAGCCAAGAATCGCCAGTGGCAGCCAAGGCGTAAGCCTGAGTGACGTCAATGCGGGCATGCCGTATCCCTTCGATAGCGCAAAATAAGCCGTCAAGCTTACCAAATGTTGTCAGCCCAAGGGACGATTCCTGCTCCCTGCGTGCTAGCATGAGCCTTGATCCCCGGTAGCCGAATACGCTTTTATACGCGCCTACCCACTTTTCTGGCAAAGGTGAGCCGTGCCGATTTCCGCCGTTATGATTGTAAAAAACGAAGCGCATCACTTGCGTGAGTGCCTGGAGACCCTTGCCTGGGCCGATGAAATTGTCGTGCTGGATGCAGGCAGCCAGGATGACACCTGCGCCATCGCACGCGAGTACACCGAAAACGTCAGCGTGGAGACGGACTGGCAGGGCTTCGGCGTTCAGCGCCAGCGGGCCCAGGCGCTGGCCAGCCACGAATGGGTACTGATGGTGGATGCCGACGAGCGGGTAACGCCTGAGCTGCGTGCCAGTATTCTCAAGGCCATACAGCAGCCGCCGGCGGTTTACAGCGCCAGCCGCCTGTCATGGTGCTTCGGGCGCTTCATTCGCCACTCCGGCTGGTATCCGGACCGGGTACTGCGTCTTTATCCCAGAACTCAGGCCGTCTATAACGCCGCGCTCGTGCATGAAAAGCTGGACGTGCCGGAGGGGTTGGCCGTCAAGCGCCTGTCCGGCGACCTGCTGCACTATACCTATCGTGATCTTCGCCACTACCTGGAAAAGTCCGCCCACTACGCCCAGGCCTGGGCGGAACAGCGCGCCGCCCAGGGGAAAACCGCCACATTAGGCAGCGGCGTCACCCACGGGATTGCCTGTTTTCTCAAGATGTATGTGCTCAAGGCGGGCTTCAGGGACGGCAAGCAGGGTTTTCTGCTGGCGCTGCTCTCGGCGCACTCCACGTTCAACAAGTACGCCGATCTCTGGATACGTACCCGCACGTCACCCGTCGAGAAGCGCTGATATCTGCCTGACCGCTGCATCGATATCGATCGCTGCCATATCCTGCTGGTCGGCCGCTGCCGGCGGGCTGAACGCCAGGCGCCGGTCGGCGCTGTTGCAGGTTTGCCAGCGCAGCGGCGTTGCCGAGCGCTTGGCCGGGTAGAATCCGGCGGTGGCAATGTTCAGGCAGCCGGCAATATGCAGGGGGCCGGTCGAACCCGCGATCAACATATCGGTGCCGGCCAGCTGCTGGGCAAACTCGGCCACGCTTGCGCTTGCCGGCAGGCGCTGTGCGCTAATTCCGCTACTTTTCAACTGATCAATCAATGCCTGGGCGCCCGCTTCCTCGCCAGGACCTGCGCTGATCAGCCAGCAGGCGGTTGAATCGCTCAACTGCCGCTCAACACCACCTATCAATGCCGCATACTGCTCAATCGATAAATTGACCGCCGAGCCGCCGCTGCCGGGGTGAACCACTATCAGCCGGGCTGAGGCTGGCGCCTCGGTGGCGCCTTCCAGTCGCTTTCGCTGCTCGGCCTTTCGGGCGTCCTCCACCGGCCAGAAAGGCGGGGCGGGCAGGGCGTTCAGCGAAAGCGAAAGGCGGGCGAGCAGCGCGCAGGCAAGATCAACGTTGTACTGATACTCGGGCTTTTCCGAGCGCGAACGCCGCTGGCGGATACGCACGTTATAAAACAGCTGCGCCCATTTGGTCGCCGGGGCTACGCGCAGGGCGATGTTGGCCCTGAAGCCCAGCCAGCCAATCCGCGGTGTTGAAAAAAGCGTCAGCAGGGCATCAAACCGGGCGGCCTTGACGCTTTCGAGCAGCGCTTTTTGGGCTGCTTTGTCGGCCTGCTGGCCCGGGTCGATGATCACTTCATCCACCCACGGGCAGGCGTGAGCCAAGGGAGCGGTATAGGCGGGCACCAGTACCGTCACGTGCGGGGCGGGCGATGCGCTTTTCAGACATGCCAGCGCTGGCCAGGCCAGCATAAAGTCACCGATCTTGTCGTTGCGCACAACGAGCAATTTCTTCGCCATGGTTTAAGCCCTGTTAATTGCAGCCTGTATACTACAAGAGATTGTATTCATTGTTTAACGGTGCGTATGGGTGGTGACGGGATGGCGGACAAGGTGCTGCAACTGTGCATGTCGGACGGCAAGGGTGGAATGGAGCTCTATGTCGACCGGGTTATCGAGGATTTGAAGGCGGAGGGCTGGGAGGTCATCGGCATCTGCCTTGAAAATACCCGGATCGAAACGTACATGCAGCGCCATGAGGTGCCCTGCAAGGCCTTCAAGAGCAATCTCGCGGCGCTCGCCAGCGTGCTGAGTATCCGCCGCTGGCTGGTCGAGCAGGGCGTGAAGGTGGTTCACTGTCACAAGTCGAGCGATCTGAGGCTCAGCGCGCTGCTGAAGTGTCTGATGCCCGAGCTCAACGTGCTGTATACCGACCACGTAGGCGGGCGCAGGCCCAAGAAAAACCCCTACCACCGGTTTGCCTATGGCAAGGTGGACCGCGTTCTGTCGATCAGCCAGGCTACCCACCAGCGCAATGTCAGCAACCTGCCCGTGCCGCGTGAACACGTTATCTGCCTGCCCCACGGGGTGAATATCAATACCTACCGGCCGTGGGATGACCCGCGGGCGATCCGCGCCAAGCGTGACGCATTAGGCGTGCCCGAAGGCGCGGTGGCCATTGGCCTGCCGGGGCGGGTCACGCCCGGCAAGGGGCAGGATGTGTGGGTCAAGGCGCTGCTCGAACTTGCCCCCACGCTTGATTTTCATGCACTTTCCATCGGCGGGACGGACTACGCCTCCGGCGGTACGGAAAGTTTCTATGCCGAGCTGCAGGCATTGATTGCCGGCACGCCGCTTGCCGAGAAGATTACCTTTCTGGGACACCGTGACGATCTGACCGAGATTCTGCCGGTGCTGGACATGGTCTGCATTCCCTCGGAAAACGAGGCCTTCGGGCTGACGATCATCGAGTCCATGGCCTGCGCCATGCCGATCATTGGCTCCAACACCGGCTCGCTGCCGGAGCTGGTCGATAGCGCTTGCGGCGTGCTGGTAGGGCCGCACGACGTCAACGCCTGGGCGGGTGCCATTGGCGCCATGGTGCGCGATGACGCCGGGCGCGCGGCGATGGGCCGGGCCGCCCGAGCGCGCGTCGAGCAGCACTTCAGCAACAAGCAGCACGTCAAGCGGTTGATCGAGCTTTACCGGGGGGCGGTGTAATCCTCGCGGTAGCCTTCATGAACGGTCGCCATGATGGCTTCGACCCGCTCAGGTGGGCTGAATTTGGCCACCGAGCGGCCAAGCCGCGCCAGATTGGCCGCCTGCCATTTGCCGGGTTTACGCCGCCGGCAGCGGTCCAGGTCGATCAGCCAGGGGGCGGCCTCGGGGTCGATCAAAATATTGCGGGCGTTGAGATCCACGTGATCAAGCCCCGCCTGATGAAAGCGCCAGATCATGGCGCCCACCCGGCGCAGCAGGGCGTCGTCGGCGCTATCCGCTTCAAGCAGGCTTGCCAGTGCCCGGGCGCCGGGGATGCGCACGGTAATCAGCGCCGCCTCGTAGGTCACGGCGTGGCGCGTCACGCAGCAGGCGATGGGGGCGGGAACCGGCAGGCCCTGCTCGAAAAGCGCGGCGGTCAGGCGCAGCTCCTGAAACGCCCGGGTACGCTCGGCGCCCAGCCACAGGTAGCGCTTGTCGCTTAGCCTGGCGGCCAGGCCACCACGCCGATAAGGGCGCAATACCCACTGCTGATCCGGCGTTGCCTGTAGAAAAAGCGCGCTTCCCCGGCCAGGGGCTTCACCGGTTATCAGCTGCCGTTCACGCCAGTAGTCGGCGCTGAACAGGGCAGGCCCGATGGGATGGGATAGTTGGTGTGATCCCGGCGCGTCACTTAAACTGTCCGCATCATGTAAAATCAGACTATTTTTCTGCCGGAGTGCCGTTAAGCGCATGAAGCCCTCGTTGCCTGCTGAACCCAAACACATTGCCATTTTGCGCCTTTCCGCCCTGGGCGACGTGTGCAATCTCGTGCCGACGGTACGCGCTCTACAGCGCCAGTGGCCACAAGCGCGCATCACCTGGATTATCGGCAAGGGGGAGCACAGTCTACTGGCGGGGCTATCCGGGGTCGAGTTCGTTGTGTACGACAAGTCGACCGGCATTGCCGGCATGCGCGCTCTGTGGCGCGAGCTTGCCGACACGCGCTTTGACGTGCTCTTGCACATGCAGCAGGCGATCCGTGCCAGCGTGCTTTCGCTGGGATTGAAAGCCGACGTGCGCGTGGGCTATGACAAGGCCCGCGCCAAGGATGCCCAGCACTGGTTTACCCAACATCAGCTGGCGCCTCATGACCGGGCGCACGTGCTGGAGTCGTTCATGGATTTTGCCCGCCTGCTGGGCGTTGCCGATACCCGCCTTGAGTGGGATATGCCGGTACCGCAAACCGCCCTTGATGAAGCCCGGGCGATCAGCGGCGAGGCGCCTTATCTGGTCATCAACCCGTGCAGCAACGCCAGGCTGCGCAATTTTCGCAACTGGTCCGTCGAAGGCTATGCCAGCGTCATTGAACACGCCTGGGTGCAGCATGGTCTGAAAAGCGTGCTGACCGGCGGTGGAAGCTCTCAGGAGCGCGAAATCGGCGAGCAGATCGAGGCCCTGTGCCAGCCCGGCAGCGTCATCAACGCCATTGGCGGCACCTCGCTCAAGGGTGTGCTGGCGCTGATTGGCCAGGCGCGGGCGGTGATTGCCCCGGACACCGGCCCGGCACACATGGCCAACGCCATGGGTACGCCAACGCTTGGGCTCTACGCGACCACCAACCCGCAGCGCGCCGCGCCCTACTGCTGGCGCGATTTTGCCGTGAACGCTTACCCCGAAGCAGTACGCGCCTACCTGCATAAAGAGGTGGACGCGGTGAGCTGGGGTCAGCGGGTACGCCATCAGGACGCCATGGCGCTGATCAAGACCGATACCGTCATCGCCAAGCTCGACGCGCTCTTGGCGCATACAGCCCCCGATACCGTTGCAGGATCCCGTCATGAAAGTTGATCTAACCGCTCTTGAACATGCCCACGTACTGGTCGTGGGTGACGTCATGCTCGACCGCTACTGGCACGGCGGCACGTCGCGCATTTCCCCGGAAGCGCCGGTGCCCGTGGTGCGCGTGGAAGAAGCAGACGACCGCCCGGGCGGGGCGGCCAACGTGGCGCTCAACGTGGCCTCGCTGGGCGGGCATGCAGCACTTGCCGGCGTGGTCGGAGACGATGACAACGCCAACCTGCTCGAAGCTCGTCTGCATACGGCCAATGTAAGCACTTACTTTCAGCGCAGCAGCGACGTGCCCACGATTACCAAGCTGCGCGTGATGAGCCGCAACCAGCAGCTGCTGCGCCTGGATTTCGAGCAGCGCCTGGATCGTGTGGACACCACCGGCCTGCTTGAGCAGGTGGAAAAAGCCCTGCCCGACTGCGACGTGGTGATTCTTTCCGACTACGGCAAGGGTACTCTCAACCAGGTCGAGCGGCTGATCACCCAGGCCCGTGCCCACGGCAAACGCGTGCTGATCGATCCCAAGGGCCAGGATTTCACCAAGTACCGCGGCGCGAGCCTGATCACTCCCAATCTTACCGAGTTCGAGGCGGTGGTGGGGCACTGCGCAAGTGATGCCGAGCTTGCCAGTCGCGGTGAAGCGCTGCGCGCCGAGCTCGAGCTTGAAGCGCTGCTGATTACCCGGAGCGAAAAGGGCATGACCCTGATCTGCGCGGGCCAGCCGCCGATTCATCTGCCCACGCGCGCCCAGGAAGTGTTTGACGTTACCGGCGCCGGTGACACGGTCATCGGCCTGATGGGCCTGGCGTTGGCCGCCGGCCACGCGCTGCCTGAAGCCATGATGCTGGCCAACCTGGGTGCCGGGCTGGTGGTGGCCAAGCCCGGCACCGCTACGCTTTCGGTCGCCGAGCTTTATACCGCGCTGCACGGTGACAAGCTGGCCGAGTTTGGTGTCATCGAGCAGGCGCCGCTGATCGAAGCGGTACGCGCCGCCCAGCTGCGCGGCGAGCGCGTGGTCATGACCAACGGCTGCTTCGATATCCTGCACGCCGGGCACGTGGCCTACCTCGAGCAGGCTCGCCGCCTGGGCGACCGGCTGATCGTGGCGGTCAACGACGACGCCTCGATTGGCCGCCTGAAAGGCCCCAAACGGCCGATCAACCCGCTCAACCGGCGCATGCAGGTACTGGCAGGCCTGGGCGCCGTGGATTGGGTGGTGCCGTTCAGCAACGATACCCCGCAGGCACTGATCGAAACCGTACTGCCGGATATTCTGGTCAAGGGCGGCGACTACCGGCCGGAAGACATTGCCGGCGGTGACGCGGTACGTGCCCACGGCGGCGAGGTCAAAGTACTTGGCTTTGAAGATGGCGTCTCCACCACGGCCATGATCAGCTCCATTCTGGATCGCGAGGGGTAGTGGCCAATAGCCCAAAGCGCCGCGCCTGGCCGCGCCTGGCCTACTCGGGCGCGCTGTATGCGCTGTCACCCTTGCTTGGCCTGCGCATCTGGCGTGAACAGCTATCCGGCTACTCGCGCGGGCAGCGGCTGGGCGTTCAGCTGGGCACGCTACCCGATACACCACGGCTCTGGCTGCACTGTGCGTCGGTAGGCGAGGTGCGCGCCGCGCGTCCGCTGATCGACGCGCTTCTGACGCGCTACCCGCAGCACGGCCTGTTGTTGACCACCATGACCGCCACCGGTGCCCAGCAGGCCCGGGCGATCATCGATGAGCAGCATGACCCGACGCGGCTCGCCCACTGTTTCCTGCCCCTGGATTTTCCCGGCGCGGCGCGGCGTTTCGTGCGCCGTGTGAAGCCCGCTCTTGCGATCATGTTTGAAACCGAGCTGTGGCCCAACTTGCTGCACGTCTGCAGACGCCTTGACGTGCCGGTAGCGGTGGTCAACGGCCGGCTGTCGCCTCGAGCATTCAACCGCTATCAGAAAATCACTCCGCTGATGGCCAGCGCGCTGGGTAACGTTACGTGGCTTGCCGCCAAGTCCCCGGCCGATGCCGAACGGTTTGAAGCATTGGGCTGCGCGCCGGAGAAGACCGCCATTGTCGGCTCGCTTAAATTCGAACAAGTAACGCCTGAAGCGGCGCTTGATGAAAGTAAGCGCTTACTTGAAAGCTGGGGAAACCGGCCAGTGTGGGTGGCGGGTTCGACCCGCGATGGCGAAGAGGCCCTGCTGCTTGAGGCCCACCGCCAGCTGCTCGAGCGCTTTCCAGACGCGTTGCTGGTCATGGCGCCGCGCCACCCTCAGCGCTTTGACGAGGTGGCCGCCCTGTGTTCGGCTCAGGGCTTCGAGACTCGTCGGCGCAGCCTGGGCCAACTTGCTACCCGGGAAACGCATATCTACCTGGGCGATACGCTGGGCGAGCTTGGCCTGCTGTATGGCGCGGGGCAGGTGGCTTTCGTGGGCGGCAGCCTGGTGCCCCTGGGCGGGCACAACGTGCTGGAACCCGTCGTTTTGGGCAAACCGGTACTGAGCGGTCCGTTCATGGAAAACTTTGCCGATGTGACCGAGCCGCTGCAGGCGGCGGGGGCGCTCACGGTCATAGACGACGTTGCAGCGCTTGTCCGCGCCCTCGAAGCCCGCCTCGATGACCCTGCCCGCTGCAGGGAGGAGGGGCAGGCCGGGATCCGCGTGATCAGAGCGCACCAGGGCGCGCTGGCGCGCACCCTGGATGGCCTGGCGATGCTGATCGATGCCTAGGGGTGCCTAGGGCTTCGTGATGCGCTCGACGCCATCCGCCTTGCCCAGCAGCAGCACGTCAGCGCCGCGCGCAGCGAACAGCCCGTTGGTGACCACGCCGACGATGGCATTGATCCTGGCCTCCATGGCTACCGGGTCGTCGATCATGAAGTCGTAGCAGTCGATGATCTGGTTGCCGTTGTCGGTCACCACGCCCTGGCGATAGACCGGGTCAGCGCCCAGAGCCACCAGTTCGCGGGCGACATACGAGCGCGCCATGGGAATAACCTCGACGGGCAGCGGGAAATCGCCCAGCGTGGCCACGGATTTCGAACCGTCGGCAATGCAGATGAAGCGCTTGGCGCAGGCGGCCACGATCTTCTCGCGGGTAAGCGCAGCGCCGCCGCCCTTGATCATATGCAAGTGAGCATTCACTTCGTCGGCACCATCTATATAGTAAGGCACCGTGCCCACATTGTTCAGCTCGAACACCTCGATACCCAGCGCTTCCAGGCGCTTGGCACTGGCTTCGGAACTTGCCACCGCGCCCTTGAAGCGGTCGCGCAGCGGGCCCAATCGGTCAATGAACAGGTTGGCGGTCGAGCCGGTGCCGATACCCAGCACGGTGTCCTTCTCAAGCCCTGATTCGATCTCTTTGATAGCCGCATCGGCCACGGCGGCCTTGAGTTCGTCTTGCGTCATGGGGAAGCCTTTAGGGGTAAGTCAGAGGATGGTAGGGGTAGTATACCGGCCAAAGCGGCGCCTGCCGATGGAAACGCGGTAGACGCCGGTAGGCGTAATCTGCTACCAATACAGGCTTTGTTCGCGTTTTGCTTGCCCAACCTTCACGTTTTTCCTTTGGATATCCCCATGCTTGAAGCTACCGTCAAAAAGATCCTCCAGGCCAATGTTTACGAGGCGGCTTGCGAGACGCCGATTTCTCCCGCTCCCTTTTTGTCGCGTCGCTTCAACAACCAGATTCTGATCAAGCGTGAAGATCTCCAGCCCGTGTTCTCGTTCAAGATCCGCGGCGCCTACAACAAGATGGCCCAGCTCTCCGAGGAGCAGAAAGCCAAGGGCGTGATTGCCGCCTCGGCGGGTAACCACGCCCAGGGGCTGGCCATGGCGGCCAAGCTGATGGGCGTGAAGGCGGTCATCGTGATGCCGCGCATCACCCCGGAGATCAAGGTGCAGGCGGTACGCGCCCGTGGCGCCAAGGTCGTGCTCAAGGGCGATGCCTTTGCCGCCGCCGCCGAGCACGCCCGGGAGCTGATGGAAGAGCATGGCTACACCTATATTCCCCCCTTTGACGACATAGACGTGATCGCAGGACAAGGCACCATCGGGGTAGAGATACTGCGCCAGCACAGTGGCCGGCTGGACGCCATCTTCGTGCCGGTCGGCGGCGGCGGGCTGATCGCTGGCGTGGCGGCCTACGTCAAGTATCTGCGCCCGGATATCCGGATCATTGGCGTTGAAGCAGAAGACAGCGCCTGCCTCAAGGCGGCTCTCGACGCCAATGAGCGCGTGGTGCTGGATCAGGTCGGCGTCTTTGCCGAAGGGGTCGCGGTTGCCCAGATCGGCGAGGTGCCGTTCATGCTGGTGAAGGACCTGGTGGACGAGGTGATCACGGTCAATACCGATGAGATGTGTGCGGCGGTCAAGGACATCTTCGAAGACACTCGGGCCGTGGCCGAGACTTCCGGGGCGCTGTCGCTTGCCGGCTTGAAGAAGTACGTGCAGCAGACCGGGGTCGAGGGCGAGACGCTTTTATGTATCAACTCCGGCGCCAACACCAACTTTGACCGCCTGCAGCATATTGCCGAGCGCACCGAGCTTGGCGAGCAGCGCGAAGCCATCCTGGCGGTCACCATCGACGAGAAACCCGGCAGCTTCAAGAAGTTCTGCCGCACGCTCGGCAAGCGGATGGTGACCGAGTTCAGCTACCGCTACGCGGATAACAGCGAGGCGCATATCTTCGTCGGCGTACAGGTGAAGCCTGGGGGCGAGGACCGCCGCGCAGTGATCGAAAAGCTTCAGGAAGGCGGCTACCAGGTGGAGGATTTGACCGATAACGAGCTTGCCAAGCTGCACATTCGCCACCTGAGCGGTGGGCGGCCCAGCGAGCGGTTCGAGGAAGAGCTTTACCGCTTCGAGTTTCCCGAGCGCCCGGGCGCACTGATGAACTTTTTGACTCGGCTGCCTCACGACTGGAATATCTCGCTGTTCCACTACCGTAACCACGGCGCCGCCTACGGGCGGGTGCTGGTAGGCATGCAGGTACCCAGCAGCGACCGCACACACGTGGCCGAGTATCTCGACGCCATTGGCTATCGCTACTGGCAGGAAAGCGACAATCCAGCTTATCGACTGTTCATGGCTTGATAGTCAAAATGTATGTAAGCGCTCACTAACTGCAAGGCCAAGAGGTGCCGAGCGCTTGAACATCATCAAAAGGTTTAAATAGGCTTAAAAAATTACCGGTTTTGCAGTTGTCATCCAGACCCTTAAAGCCCTATAGTCGTCAGCGAAATTGATGAGGCGCGTCACCCTTGCCAAATGAGCCGGGTGATACGTCAGTGCAAGGGCGCAAGGTGTTGGAGAGTCGGCATGCGGCGGAAAAAGCCTGATATGGTAATGGCGTTGACAGTGGTGTTTCTATTGGGCGTACTGGCCACTGGCTATGCCCAGGCGTTATCGGGGAGTTAACCCAAACGCTCAGGCATTGCCGCTATTTACCGCAGGGCGATACGGGCTGACCTCATCAAGGTCAGCTCTTTTTTTTGCTCGCTCGCACCACGGCCTCATCGCTCACCACCGCACTGAGCGGCACATCCCAGGGCTCCACGGGCAGCGCTTCTACCTGCTGGCAGGCATGGGCCACGCCGATCAGGTTAGGCGCCGGGCCGCCTCGGCGCATGAAGGCCAGGCTGCGATCATAAAAGCCGCCCCCCATGCCCATGCGGTTGGCGTGGCCATCGAAACCCACCAGCGGCACGATCAGCGTGTCCAGCGCCCAGGCCGGCAGGCGGTTGCGGCGCTGGGCGGCAAACCGGGTGTCGGGCTCAAGAATGCCAAAGCGGTTTTTCACCATGGGCGTGCGCGCATGATAGGCCACAAACCAGAGCGAATTGTCGCTTAACGGCCGTAGAACGGGCAGATAGACCGCCACGTTACGTTTCTGAAACCAGGATAAAAGCGGCGTGGGATCAATCTCGCCATTGACCGGCAGATACAGGCTGATGCGCCGGGCGCGCTGAATTTCGGGCAGGTGCTTGAGATTGAGGCAGAGATCGAGCGCGGCTTGGCGCTGCTCGTCCCTAGAGAGAGCTGAGCGCTTGCGGCGCAGTTGACGGCGCAGGGCGCGCTTGGCGTCAGGGTCGTGCAGGCTTTGCATAAAGTGAGTGTTCCCCAGAATGCCGCTGTCGTTCTGGCCCTGAACCTACTGGTTCAGAGTGGGTGGCCGCAGCCAGACCGTCAGGCTTTCCGACGCACGGACATGCACACGGGCCTGGCTAGCATTTGGCCCCCTGGGTACTGCGCATAGGCTCGAGGGACTATAACGACTGGCGTACACCCCAGAGAACCCCGCTATCCTACCAGAGCTGCGGCTTATACCAAAGTGTTGAATAAAAGGTTAACTAAGGTTGCCGCGCCTTGGTCAAGGCACGTTCTAAGCGGTCGTTCAGGCGGTTCAGGTTGGCTTCGCTGGCGCGGTGTTCGTCGAGCGCTTCCAGCAGTTCATGGGTGATGTTCAGCGCCGCCATCAGCGTGACGCGCTCGCTGCCCAGGGTGCCGCTCTGGGCGTTGATGCCGTTCATGGCACGGTCCAGATAGCGTGCCGCGCGCTCAAGCTTGGCTTCTTCCCCTTTATCACAGGCGATCATGTAGCTGCGCCCGAGTAGGGTGATCTCTTTCGTTGGCCGCTTGGCGTTACTCATTAAAAGCTCCGGCGCGGGCCAGCGAGGGGCCCAATGCGTTAACATCATGGCATAGGAAAAACTATCGTCGCTCACTATAAGAGAGGCGCTTGCGCGGGGTCAACGCGCAAGTATCCGCGGCACATTAACGTATGATCCATTTACACAGCGAGCTATCACTATGTCACTGATCGATGAACGCCAGGATTTTTCTGACGTTGCCGATGTTTTTCTGCTTCACGGCAGCATGCAGTCGCCCGCCTTTCTGGACGGCCGCCTATGTGCGCTTCTGGCCCTGCGCGATGTTACTCCCCAGGCCTGGCTTGAAGAGGTGTGCATAAGTCTGGGCGTCGAGCAGCCCCGCGATGAAGCGAGCGCCGAACGCCTGCTGGGCTGGCGCAAGCAGACCCTGGAAGCACTCAGTGCCAGCGATTTGAACTATGCCCCGCTGCTGCCTGACGAGCTTTTCTCGCTGGCCGAGCAGGCCCAAGGGCTCAAGGAGTGGACGCTGGGCTTTATCGAGGTGGTCGATGAAGTGGTCGACAGCGAGCTGCGTGAGCGCTGGTCCCAGGCGCTGCGCGAGTCGATCGACGACCTGGAAGCGCTCAGTCGGATCGAAACCGATATCGATGACAGCCCGGAAAACGAAAACGATCTGTTTGCCCTGACCGAGCATGCGCGCATGGCCGCCATGCTGCTGTATACCGAGCAGCACCCCGGCAAGCCCCAGGTCGAGCAGACCGACGCACCCGTCCACTAAGCTTTGGAGGCTGTATGTTGCCCGAGTTACTGCCACGGCCCCCGGCCATCGAGGTAAACGAGTACCGCGCACGCCGCGAAGCGCTGATGGCACAAGTGCCTGCCAATGCTGCCGTGGTGCTGCCCGGCGCTGCGCTTGTCACGCGTTCCCACGACAGTGAATATGCGTTTCGCCAGAACAGCGACTTCTATTACCTGACCGGCATTGTCGAACCCGACGCGCTGCTGGTGCTGCTGCCGGGTCGTGAGGCCGGAGAAAGCGTCGTTTTCTGCCAGGACCGCGACCCTACCATGGAGGCCTGGACCGGCCGCCGCCTGGGTGCCCGGGGCGTCGAGCGCGAGCACGGTATCGAGCAGGCGTTCGAAAATACCGACCGCGAAGTACAGCTGCCTGCCCTGCTGGAAGGCCGCGAGCTGCTCTACCTGCCGCTTCAAGACACCGAGGCCCAAGGCATCGCCGAAGAGGCCCTGGCGGCCGCCCAGGCGGGGCTTCGTCGCGGGCGGGCGCCGCTCAAGGGCTGGCTGGACGTCAGCGCGCTGATTCACGCCATGCGGTTGATCAAGAGCGAAGCGGAAATCGCCCTGCTTCGCCACGCGGCGCTGATCTCGGCACAAGCACACGTGCGCGCCATGCGAGCGTCACGCCCGGGCCTTTTCGAGTACCAGCTGCAGGCCGAGCTCGAGCATGAATTTGTCTGGCAAGGCGGCAGTGGCCCGGCCTATAGCACCATCGTGGGCAGCGGCGCGAACGCCTGCGTATTGCACTATATTGAAAATCGCGCGGTGCTGGCGGATAACGCACTGGTACTGATCGATGCCGGCGCCGAGTTCGAGCTCTATGCTGGCGACATTACGCGCACTTTCCCCGTGGCTGGCCGGTTCAGCGATGCCCAGCGCACGCTCTACCAGGTCGTGCTCGATGCCCAGGAGCGCGCCGTTGCTGCGGTCAGGCCCGGCGCTACCCTGGCGGATATCCATCAGGGCGTGGTCGAGGATCTGACCGCCGGGCTGATGGCCCTCGGCCTGCTGGAAGGCGACCTGCAGGCTTTGATCGATGATCAACGCTATCGGCGCTTCTACCTGCACTCCACGTCCCACTGGCTGGGTCTGGATGTTCACGATGTGGGCACCTACCGCCTGGATGAACAGACGGCGCGCCCACTCGAACCAGGCATGGTGCTGACCGTCGAGCCCGGTTTGTATATTCCCGACGAAGACGATATTCCCGCGGCCTACCGCGGAATGGGTATCCGAATCGAGGATAACCTGGTGGTTACCCGGGATGGACACGAAAATCTGACCGCCAAGGCGCCCAAGCAAGTGGCGGAAATTGAAGCGTTGATGGTCAATAAATAATCAGTCAAAACATGTTATCAGCATATTTATGTAAATTACATTACGCCATTACGAAATATTGATGGGTAAGCAGGAGAAGCCAATGCAGCAGTCCGAGCAGACGCCACCGCGGGCGATGACCCACGATATCGTCATCGTAGGAGGGGGGCTGGTCGGCGCCAGCCTGGGCTGCGCGCTGGCGCCACTGATCGAGCGCTATGGCTGGAAAGTCGCCATCATCGAGGCGGCACCGCTGGATGATGCCGCGCTGGACAAGCGCTGGCAGCCGAGCTTCGATGCTCGGGCAAGCGCCATTGCCGAAGGCTCGGCCCAGCGCTTTCGCCAGCTGGGCGTGTGGCAGGCCATGCAGGAAGAGGCCACGCCTATCCGGCAGATTCATATCAGCGAGCGCGGCCGACTGGGCGCTACACGTCTCAATGCCCAGGAGCTTGGCGTGGAGGCGCTGGGGCACGTGATTCCCAACGCCTGGATGGGGCAGGTGCTTCATCGCCACTTGAGAACCCTGCCCGTCGAGTGGTTCTGCCCGGCCAAGGTCGAGCAGCTCTCGCCGGAAGCGGGTGGCCACTACCTGCGCCTTTCTGACGGCAGCGAGCTGCGCGCGCCGTTGACCGTGCTGGCTGACGGCGGGCGCTCGGGGCTCAAGGAGCAGCTGGGCATCAGCAGCCGACGCAACTCCTACGAGCAGACGGCGCTGATTGCCCATGTGGGGATCAGTCAGGCGCACCAGGGCGTTGCCTACGAACGCTTTACCCAGGAGGGCCCCATGGCGCTGCTACCGCTGCCGGGCCAGGCGATGGAGCTGATCTGGACGCACCCGAGCGGCGAGGAGCAGGCGCGCATGGCGCTACCCGAACGCGAGTTTCTTGCCCAGCTTCAAGCCGCGTTCGGGGACCGCGTCGGGCGCTTTACCCGGGCGGGCAAGCGCTACAGCTACCCGCTTTCGCTGGTCACGGCCAAGGAGCCTGTGCGCCCGGGGCTGGCGGTGCTGGGCAATGCCGCTCACGCGCTGCATCCAGTGGCGGGGCAGGGATTCAATCTGGCGCTACGCGGCATCATGGATCTGGTAGAGGCGCTTGAGCAGGGCGAACAGGCCCGCCGGCCACTTGGCGATATGACGACGCTGCTGGCCTTTGAGGGCAAGCGTGCGCGTGACCGTGGCAATGTGATCCGCTTCAGCGACGGTCTGGTGCGTCTGTTTGGCCAATCGCTGCCACTCTTGCCCCACGCCCGGGCGGCCGGATTGATCGGTCTGAACCTGTTCGGCCCGCTGCGCCGCGGTCTGGCGCGCCGAGCAATGGGGCTTGAGCGCTAAGACGCTGCTCGAACCGCAATCCTTCACCTGATACAGGAATGCTATGGATACGCTTGCAACGAAAACGGACCCGGCAAAACGCTTTGACGTCATTGTGGTAGGGGCCGGCGTGGTGGGAACGGCGTTGACCGCCTTGCTGGCCCAGGCCGGCATGCAGGTGGCGCTGGTGGAGGCGCAGGCAGAGCCGCTGCAGTGGAAGGGCTTCGATGACACACAGATCGGCGCGCGGGTGAGCGCCCTGACGCCGGTATCCCAGCGTCTGCTGACCCATCTGGGCGCCTGGCCGGCCATGGCCCGTGCGCGGGTAACCCCGTATCGCTACATGCAGGTCTGGGATGCCGAAGGCAGCGGCGAGATCAATTTTTCCGCCGACGAGGCCGGGGTGGCGGTGCTGGGGCATATTGTCGAAAACGCTATTACCCAGATGGCTCTGAACGACCTTGTGCTCGAGCACCCCAAGGTGACGTGCTTCTTTGGCACCGCCATCAAGGCGCTGCAGACCACCGCGACCGGGCGCTGGCTGACCCTGGATGACGGGCAGGGAGTGCATGCGCCGCTGCTGGTGGCGGCGGATGGGGCGCGCTCGACGCTGCGCGATCTGGCGGAGATAGACGTGGCCAGTGACGACATGGGCCAGGAAGCCGTGGTGACGACGGTCAAATGCACCCAGGTACATGGCGGCAGCGCCCGTCAGGCCTTCATGGAAGGCGGCCCGCTGGCCTTTCTACCACTGACGGTTCAGGGCGATGCGCACTACTGCTCGATTGTCTGGTCGACCACGCCGGAACACGCTGAAACGCTCGCCGGCCTTGCGCCCGAGGCGCTTGGCAAAGCGCTTGGCGAGGCGTTTGGCCATCGCCTGGGCGAGGTGAGCGTGTGCGATCGCGTCTACCGGTTTGCGCTGGTACAGCGCCACGCCCGGCAGTACGTCAAACCGCACCTGGCACTGGTGGGGGATGCCGCGCACAGCATTCATCCGCTGGCCGGGCAGGGGGTGAATCTGGGACTGATGGATGCCGCTGTGCTGGCCGAGGAGGTGATCAATGCCTGGTCGCGCGGGGCGCCCTGGGGCGAGTTGAGCACGCTTGGCCGCTACGAGCGCCGCCGTCGGCTGGATAACACTGCCATGCTGGGGCTGATGAAGGGCTTCAGGGAGCTGTTTGGTTCGCGCATGCCGGTGTTTACCCTGGCGCGCAATCTGGGCATGAGCGGCATGAACCGGCTAAGCCCTGTGAAACGCGTGGTCATGCGGCAGGCGACCGGAGAGCGGGGGCGCCTGCCGCTTAGCTGCCGTTAACGGCGGCGGCGGTCCACCACGTTAAGCGCCTTGAGCAGATTGAGCGCTTCGCTCATCTGGTAGTCGTCACGCAGCCGCTCCGAGGCAGACTGTCGCGCCTGGGATGCCGGCTGCTGGGCGCCCAGGTGGCCGTCGAGATCGGATTCGCGCAGCTCAAGGCGGCTTTCTGCAAGCTCAAGGCGGCCGCGCACCACTTCCACATCCGGCTCGATGCCCTGGGCCTGAATGGAGCGGCCGTTGGGCGTGTAGTAGAGCGCGGTGGTGAGCTTTAGCCCTTCGCCGTTGCCCAGCGGCATGATCTGCTGGACCGAACCCTTGCCGAAGCTGTCCGTGCCCATGATGACTCCGCGCCGCTGATCCTGCAGGGCACCGGCGACGATCTCGGCAGCCGAGGCGCTGCCGCTGTTGATCAGTACGACCAACGGCACGTCGCCGGCCGGCGTGTCTCTTGATGCCGAGAACGACATGGCCGTATCGGCCAGCCGTCCTTCGGTATACACGATCAGACCGCTATCCAGAAACAGGTCGGCTACCCCTGCGGCTGCCTGCAGCACGCCGCCGGGGTTGTTGCGCAGATCCAGAATCAGGCCTTCAAGCGGCGCGTCGCGCTGCATGCGCTCGATGGCCTGACGTGCCTGCTCCGGCGTGCGCGACTGGAACTGGCTGATGCGCAGGTACCCATAACCGGTTTCGAGAAGCTCGTGCTTGACGCTTTCGCTGCGAATCACTTCGCGGTTCAGCGTGAAGGTACGCGGGGTCTCTTCGCCTGAGCGCAGCACCGAGATACGCAGTTCACTGCCCGGCTCGCCGCGCATCATGGTCACGGCTTCCTGCAGCGACATGCTGTCGGTGGGCGTGCCGTCGATGGCGATGATGATGTCACGCGAGAGCAGGCCCGCCCGTGAGGCCGGGGTGTCATCGATGGGGGTGACCACCATCAGCTGGCCGTTTTCCATGCCCACTTCGATACCGATACCGCCAAACTCGCCCTGGGTGGACTCGCGCAGGCTCTGGTACTCCTCCTCATCGAGATAGGCGGAGTGCGGGTCCAGCTCGCTGAGCATGCCGCGCATGGCGTTACGCAGCAGCGTGCGGTCGTCCACCTCTTCCACATAGCCGCGCTTGATGCGCTCGAACACCTCGGCGAAAGTTTGAATCTCTTCAAGCGGCAGGTCGGCGGAGGCCTGGTTTGCGGACTGGGCCAGCAGCGGTAGCGGGGCCGACAGCAGCGCAATGGGTAGCAGGGCGGCCAAGAGGCGCTTGGCAGGGGCCGATATGTGGGTAACAGATGGCGTCATGCAGACTCCGCAAGGCGATAGGCAGGCGTAAGGCGCTACCCTAAGTTGGCTGTTAATACGTTTCAGCTTATCCCGTCAGCGGCGCGCAATCCAACGCTGAGGATTGATGGGTTCACCACGCTGACGTACTTCAAAGTAGAGCGCGGCGCGGGATTGTCCACCGCTATCTCCCACTCGGCCGATTTCATCACCGCGGCTGACCTGCTGGCCGGGGCGTGCGCTGAACTGCTGAAGGTGGGCGTAGAGTGTCATGATCTGGTCACCGTGATCGATAATCAGCAGGTTGCCAAATCCGCGCATCCAGTCGGCAAACACCACCCGTCCGCTATGCACGGCGGCTACCTGGGTGCCAGCACCGGCCTGTATGACAATACCATTATAGTGAACCCCGTCACGACGGTTAAATGACGACGTGATATCGCCCTGAACCGGCCAGGGCAGATCGCCCTGGGTGCGCACGATATTGGTGGTGGGCGTGGGCGCATCCAGGCGGGCAAGCTCGGCCTGAATTTCGCGCAGCTTGCGCTCGGCCTGCTCGCGGCTATCGTTCAGATCCGCCAGCCGATCGGCTTCGCTGCCGTAGCGGTCGTCCAGGGTGGCTACCACGCTGCGCCGCTCTTCAGAGCGTTCAACCAGCCGGGCGCGCTGGGTGTCGAGCTCGTCGGCAAGGCTTGCCAGGCGCGTCTGGCGCTCATCCAGGGCCTGTTCGGTGTCGGCAAGGGCGGTATCCAGCCGGGCAATATCGGCAAGGCGCCGGTTGCGCGCCTGGGTAAACCGGTTCAGGTAGGCCTGCATGCGGTCAAGCTCGGCCGGGTCGCCCTGGTTGAGCAGGAGCTTGAGCTGAGGCGTGGGGCCCAGCCGGTAGAGCGCGGCCAGCTGCTGGCCAAGGGCTGCATACTGGCTTGAACGCTCGCCTTCCAGGCGGTCGCGGTGCTGGCGCAGCTGGGTCATTTCATCATCCACCTGGCGCCGTTCGGCCTGCAGGGCATCCAGACGCTGGTGGGTTTGGGCAAGCTCGGTTTCCACGCCTTGCAGCTCGCGCTCGGCGCTGTCCCGGGCCTGGCCGGTGGCGCTCAAGCGCCCGGAAAGCGATTCGATCTCCTGACCCAGCGCATCCAGCTGCGCCCGGGCCGCGCCCTCATCCGGCTGGGCAAGGGCGGGTGTCGAGCCGAGCAAGACCAGCAGCGCGCCGAGCGCCAGGGCAAGCCTTGTCATCCGTTGAAGCGGATCAGCGGCTTCCCGGTCATTGCCTCGGGAACGGGTTGATCCATCATGGTAAGAAGCGTCGGCGCCAGATCGCACAGGCGGCCCTCGTCAAGCGCTCCTTCCCGTTCGCCCACGTATACCAGCGGTACCACGAAGGTGGTGTGGGCGGTCTGCGGTGCGCCGGTTTCAGGGTGCACCATCTGCTCGGCGTTGCCGTGGTCGGCGGTGATCAGGCAGGCGCCGCCGGCACGCTCGATGGCGGCTACCACCCGGCCCACGCAGATATCCACGGTTTTGATGGCTTTTACCGCCGCGTCGAAATCGCCGGTATGGCCGACCATGTCGCCGTTGGCGTAGTTGCACACGATCAGGTCGAACTGCCCCGCGTCGATGGCCTCGACCAGCTTCTCGGTAATCTCGTAGGCACTCATCTCGGGCTTTTCGTCGTAGGTGCGGACATCCTGCGGCGAGGGCAGCAGAATGCGCGTCTCGCCGTCGAACTCCGCCTCGCGCCCACCGGAGAAGAAGAAGGTCACGTGGGGGTACTTCTCGGTTTCCGCGATGCGCAGCTGCTTGAGTCCGCGCTTGGCCACCACTTCGCCCAGGGTGTCGTTCAGATCAAACGGGGGAAAGGCGGCCGGCGCCGGAATGTCGGCGGCGTACTGGGTCAGCATTACCAGCCCCTTGCCGGCAAGCGCGGGCCGGGCCTTGCGTGAAAAGCCTGTGAAGTCCGGCTCCACGAGCGCGCGGGTGAGTTCGCGGGCGCGGTCGGCACGAAAGTTCATGAAAAACGCCGCGTCACCGTCCTGCAACGTGACCGGGTTATCGTCGAGCAGTACGCTGCTGGGGGCAACGAATTCGTCGGTCTCGCCGCGATCGTAGGCGTCGCGCAGAGCGGTTTCGGCGCTGGTGGCATACACCTCGGCGTGGCCGTCGGTGAGCAGGCGGTAGGCTTTCTCGACGCGCTCCCAGCGGTTATCGCGGTCCATGGCGTAGAAACGCCCGATGACAGTGGCGACGAAGCCGTTGTCGGCGCCTACCAGCTCGGCGAGGCGAGCATTGGCGCGTTCAATGGAAGCCAGCGCGCTTTGCGGCGGCATGTCACGGCCATCCAGGAAGGCGTGAATGAAGATGCGCTGGGCGCCGCGCCGGGCCGCCAGTTCCGCCATGGCGATAAAGTGGTCTTCGTGGCTGTGCACGCCGCCGGGGGAGAGCAGGCCCAGCAGGTGAACGGCGCGCCCGTGGGCAATCGCTTCATCCATGGGCTGGGTCAGGTTTTCATTCACGTCCAGGTCGCCTTCTTCAATCGCCTTGGTGATCCGCGTGAAGTCCTGGTAGACGATGCGTCCGGCGCCGAGGTTCATGTGGCCGACTTCCGAGTTGCCCATCTGGCCATCGGGAAGGCCCACGTGGCCTCCGTCGGTGTGCACGAAGGCGTGGGGCCGGTTGGCCCATAGATCGTCCATCACCGGCGTATGGGCAGAGGCCACCGCGTTGTGGGCGCTATCCGGGTTGTGGCCGTAGCCGTCAAGGATGATCAGCGCAACGGGGCGCGGGGTAGAAGTAGCCATGAGAACCTCGTTGGGTTGTGTAGACCAGGCGGCAAAAAGAAAGCGCTGTTGGCGACGAAGGCGTTGTTTAAAAAGTTCGGGCGTATGACTCCTGCCTTGTAGACAATGCCTTGGGGGTCGCGACGGGCGCACGCTTGGGGCATCATAACGTAGGCAACTGCCGGGCGTCATGACCAAGGCCTGCGCGGGATGCCTTGTGACGTGTATACTTGTCGCGTTTTGACGGCGGCTTCGCCGCTTTTTTCTGCATAGACCAAGAGATTGAGTTCGCGATGATCGATCAGCTGTACGAATTCGTAATGAACCACCCACTGCTGGTGGGGGCGTTTTTCCTGGTACTGATCGCGTGGCTTGCCTATGAAATGCGCAGTGCTTCCACTGATGCGGTAACGTCCACGCAGGCGACCCAGCTCATCAACCGCGAAGATGCGGTCGTGCTGGATATCCGCGAGAGCAAAGAGTTCAAGGCTGGGCATATCGCCGGGGCACGCAACATTCCGCAGGCCAATATCGACAGCCGCATGCACGAGCTGAATAAAGTGAAGGGTCAGCCGATCATCGTGGTGTGCAAGCATGGCCAGAGCGCCGGTGCGGTTCAGACCAAGCTGGCCAAGGCCGGGTTCGAGCGTGTCTCCAAACTGAGAGGCGGCATGGCCCAGTGGCAAGCGGATAGCCTCCCGGTCGTCAAGAAGTAAGCGCAGTTGCGCCTTTTATCTATTCAATGAACAACGAGGAGTTTTTCCATGGCGGAAGATAACAACACCCCGCAGGCGGGCGCTGGCGCGTCTGATGACAAGCCCCAGCTGAAGTTCTCTTTGCAGCGTATCTATGTAAAGGATATCTCCTTCGAGGCGCCCAACTCGCCGTCCGTGTTCAAGCAGGCGTTCAAGCCCAAGGTCAACCTGGATCTGAACACCACCAGCACCAAGATTGCCGACGACCAGTACGAAGTGGTCGTGAAGGTCACCGCCCAGGTCAACGACAGCGAGACCGGCACTACCTCGTTTCTGGCGGAAGTCGAGCAGGCTGGCCTGTTCCGTATCTCGGGTATCGAAGGCGCGCAGCTCGAGCAGACCCTGGGTGCGTTTTGCCCCAATCTGCTGTTCCCTTACGCCCGTGAGTGCGTGGATAACCTGGTCAACCGTGGCGGCTTCCCGCCGCTGATGCTGGCGCCGGTGAACTTCGAAGCCATGTACGCCCAGCGCAAGCAGCGCGAAGCGCAGCAACAAGCCGAAGCAAGCACTCACTAAGCATGCAGGCCAACGACTGGTATGCCCAGCATGGCAAGATGCCCCGCCTGTATGTGCCGGTACCGTTCACGGTAGGCGAGGCGCTGGAGCTGCCGGAAGGTCCGGCGCGCCACGTCACCCGCGTACTGCGAATGGGCGAGGGCGCGCCGCTGGTGCTGTTCGATGGCCAGGGCCAGGAGGCCGGCGTTCGCCTGACGGAGGTGAGCCGCAAGCACACCACCGCTACGGTGGATGCGGTATGGCCGGGGGCGGGTGAGTCTCCCTTGGCCGTTCACCTGGGCCAGGCGATCTCCAAGGGCGACCGGATGGATTATGCGATCCAGAAAGCCGTGGAGCTGGGAGTCGCCGCCATTACCCCGCTGTATACCGAGCGGGGTGATGTACGCCTGAAAGGCGACCGTGAAGCCAAGAAGCTGGCCCACTGGCAGGCCGTTGCGGCCAGTGCCTGCGAGCAGAGCGGCCGTGCTGTCGTGCCGGTGGTGCATCCGCCGCTGGGAATCGATGAGTGGTTGAAGGACCGCCAGGAGCCGCTGCGGCTGATGCTGCACCTGGCCACCGGCAACGCCTTCGATCACGCCGAGCGCCCGGCGTCGGCAGCACTGCTGATTGGCCCGGAAGGTGGGCTGACCGAGGCGGACATCAGTGCCGCTCAAGCCTCAGGTTTCACGCCGCTGACGCTGGGGCCGCGCGTGCTGCGTACCGAAACAGCCCCAGTGGTGGCGCTGGCCCTTCTTCAGCACTACTTCGGCGATTTGTAAGCGCTTACTAACCTTGTCTTCTCTTTCCTGCGTCATCCGGCGGGCAGCGTCTTTTCGGTGTCTGCCTGGGCGTGGTCATGGGCGCGTTCAAGCCCGGCAAGCACCAGCGGCTTGATCATGGAGAGCACTTCCCCTGACAGACCACTGATCACCGTGAGCTGATGCTTTCGCCCCGCGCGGTAACCCAGCCAGCAGGGTAGCCATACCGGCGTGGGTGGCGTATCCAGCGCCTGGATACGCCATAGCCTGGGTGTGGCCATACGTTCCCATAGCCAGAGTCGTTGCGTGGCTTCAGGCGTGGGCGCAGTGGCACCGGTCAATTGAATGCCCGTATCGGGACGCTCGACCTGAACGGGCAGCTCGGCGCCGGTCAGCAGCAGCGCGCGCTGCATCTCTCTTGCACCCAGCAGCCACGCGCCGGGTGGTTTTCCCGTCATGCCCAGCGGGGCGGCCCACAGGGCCATCCAGGCAGGCTCCAGGGTGGTGGCGCCCAGCCGACCAAGCCGACGCCGGGCGGCGTGCTCATCAAGCTGGCGGGAAAGTGTCAGGCGCTCAGCCATTGGCCCACCCCTGCAGCAGGGCCAGCAGCCCCAGCATCACTACAAACCAGACAAACAGGCCGATACAGCGGCGCCTGGTCAGGCGTGCCTCTCGGCCTATTTTTGGAGCGTTGGCACTTCGGGCGGCAAGAATGGCCTGCATGTCCGGGGCGGTTTCTTCGATGATGACGTGGGAGAGTTGCTCGGGGCGTGGGGCGGTGCTAGTCAGGCTGACCAGGTAGCCGACGGATACCGACACCACGACGCCGATGGTGTTGTTATAAAGCCATGATACATCCAGCAGGCTGGAGACCGACCAGACGGCCAGCATGCCGGCGATCAGCCCGGTTACCGCCCCGCGCGCGTTGGAGCGGTGGCTGAAGATCGCCAGCAGGAAGGTGCCGAGCAGCGCGCCGTAGAACCACGAGCCGATCTGATTGACCGCTTCGATCACCGGCCCCAGGTTGCCAGCAAAAAACGCGAACAGGGTAGCGTAAAGCCCCCAGAAGACCGTGGCCAGCCGCGAAGCTTTCAGGTAGTGGGAGTCGCTTGCGTCCTGCTTGATATAGCGGCTGTAGAAGTCGCGCACGGTCACCGCTGACAGCGAATTGAGCGCCGAGTCGAGGCTCGACATGGCCGCGGCAAACACGCCCGCGATGACCAGTCCAGCCATGCCGGTAGGGAAGGCGTTGACCACATAGCGAGGCAGCAGCTCGTTCAAGTCCTCCGGCGGCGTAAGGCCGTGCTGCTGATAGTAGGTTGCCAGGATGACGCCGATAAACAGAAACAGCAGCATCTGGGGAATCAACAGGTAGCCGCCGATCAGCAGCGAGCGCTGGGCATCGAGTACGGAAGGGCTCGAAAGCACGCGCTGAATCTGGCTCTGGTCGGTCCCGAAGTAGGCGACGTGAAGAAAGAAGCCGCCCAGCAGGCCTGCCCATAGCGAATAGGTCACGCTGGGGTCGAGCGACAGGTCGATGGCATTGAACATGCCGCTTTGTGCACCGAAGGCGAACACGTCGCTCCAGCCGCCGGGCAGGCTGGTCACCAGCAGGAAGATGCTCAAAAGCGCCCCGAGCCAAAGCACGAACATCTGAATGACGTCGGTCCAGATGACCGCACTCATGCCCCCCAGCACGGTGTAGCTGATGGCCAGCACCGCCATGATGATAATGGTCAGGTTGACGCTCCATCCGGTGACCACCGAAAGCACGAGTGCTGGCGCATACAGCACCACGCCGGTCGCAAGACCTCGGGCGATCAAGAACAGCAGAGCGCTCAGTGTGCGGGTGGCCGGGCCGAAGCGGCGCTCGAGCAGCTCATAAATGCTGTAGATGCCTGCCCGGTGAAATACCGGCACGAAGACCATGATCAGCACGATCATCGCCAGGGGCACGTTGATGAACGTGACCAGCCGTTCAAGCCCGCCTTCGAACCCCCAGCCGGGGGCGCCGATGAAGGTGATGGCGCTTGCCTGGGTGGCCATCACCGAAAGGCCGATGGCCCAGCCGGGAATCTTGCGCCCGCCCAGAAAGTAGTCTTCCGGGCTATGCTGATCCTTGCCAAAGCGTGAGCCGATCCAGGCGATCAGACCGATATAAACGATCAAGACTGTCATGTCGACGAGCGTAAAACCTTCCATGTGCTGTCCCTGTAGGCTAATTCCGCTGATGTTTTGAGCGTAGCAGGTTGTGGTGAGCCTGCTATTGCTTTGCCCTGTGCGCTTCTGGCGCCATAATGCAGGTTCATTTTTTAAGGACGGTATCCATGGTCCGTGAATCAACGACTCCCCCTCGCGCTGCCAGTGACGCATCTGCTCGGATAGGCGAAGTGGCGTATCTGACGGTGACGGCGGTGAACAACACCGGTGCCTTTCTGCGCTGGGGGCAGCCCAAGGACGTCTTGCTGCCCTACAGCGAGCAGATATTTCGCCCGGACCCGGGCAAGCGTGTGCTGGTCAAGCTGTATGAAGACGACCAGGGGCGCCCGGTGGCCACCATGCGCCTTGACCGTTTTCTGACCGATGACGCCTGGGCGCTGGCCCAGGGCGACGAGGTGGCCGTGGTGGTAGCCGATCGTACTGACCTGGGCATGAAGGTGGTGGTCAATCATCGCTACTGGGGGCTTATCTATCAGGACGATATCAGCCAACCGCTGCGCCGCGGGCAGTCACTCACCGGCTACGTGAAGCAGCGCCGCGATGATGGCCGGTTGGACATTTCCATGCTGCCGCCGGGAGCTGCGCGCCTGGACGTAGTCGGCGAGAAGATACTCAAGGCGCTGCGTGAAAGCGGAGGCTACCTGCCGCTGGGCGACAAGAGTTCGGCCCACGACATCAAGGCGCGCCTGGGGGTCAGCAAGAGTGCGTTCAAGCAGGCCATCGGGCGGCTCTACAAGCAGCAACTGATTACCCTGGCACCGGATGCAATACGCCTGAACCCAGGCGCGCTTGCCCCGTAACGGCGCCAACGGTTGGAGCCGGCCAGGCAGTGCGGCATACTGCTTACCTATTGTTCATGTATGGATTTGCCCCGATGAGTCAATCAAATCTGCATCTCGGCGTCGTGATGGACCCCATCAGCGACATCGCTTACAAGAAAGATACTACCCTGGCCATGCTGTGGGCGGCTCAGGAGCGCGGCTATACCCTGCACTATATGGAGCAGGAAGATCTTTTCTTGAACGCGGGGCAGGCCTGCGCGCGCATGCGGCCGCTGACGGTTCATCGCGACCCCGAGCACTGGTACGACCTGGGCGAGCCCACCCACCGCCCGCTTGCCGAGCTTGACGTGGTGCTGATGCGCAAGGACCCGCCGGTGGATGCGGATTTCACCAACGCAGTACATCTTCTGGGCTTTGCCGAGCTTGATGGCGTGCTGGTCGTGAACCCCACCGCTGCACTGCTACAGTGCAACGAAAAGCTGTTTGCCCAGCAGTTCCCCGAGTGCTGCACACCGACGCTGGTGGCCAGCCGCGACGATGTGCTGCGCGCTTTCCACGCCGAGCACGGCGATGTGATTTTCAAGCCGCTGGACGGTATGGGCGGTACCGGCATTTTTCATATTGGTCCCGATGGGCGCAACATCGGCGCCGTCATCGAGCAGCTGACACTGCGCGGTCAGCGTCAGATCATGGTTCAGCGCTACCTGCCGGAGATCAAGGATGGCGATACGCGCATTCTGCTGGTCGATGGTGAGCCGGTGCCCTTTGGCCTTGCGCGCATTCCCTCGGCCGGCGAGACCCGCGGCAACCTGGCTGCCGGCGGGCGCGGCGTGGCGCGCGAACTGACCGAGCGCGATCACTGGCTGATCAAGCAGGTCCAGCCCATGATCCGTGAAAAGGGCCTGATGTTCGTGGGGCTTGATGTGATCGGGGATTACATCACCGAAATCAACGTGACGAGCCCCACCTGCGTGCGCGAGATCGATGATCAGCGCGGCACCGACATTGCCGGACTGCTGCTCGACGCCATCGAACGCCGCCTGAGCACCGCCCAGAACGCCTGATTCACTACTGATATAAAGGTCTGCCGGCAGGGTCGGCAGGCCGTAGGAGCCGCATGCAAAGTCTGAAACACCACTTCTTGATGGCCATGCCCCATCTGGACGACCCCAATTTCGAGGGCAGCCTGATCTATCTTTGCGACCACGATCACAACGGCTGCATGGGGGTGATTGCCAACCGCCCGCTGGAAATTACCCTGGATGCACTGTTCGATCAGCTGGAGCTTGGCGGTGACGAGAGTCCGCATCGCAATGCGCCGGTCTACTACGGCGGGCCGATGCACAAGGACCGCGGCTTTATCCTGCACCTTGGCGAAAGCCAGGCGTGGGATTCCAGCGTTCAGGTAGAGGACGGCATCGCGCTGACCACCTCCATGGATATCCTTCAGGCGCTGGCCAACGGTGAGGGCCCCGAACATTTTCTGGTCTGCCTGGGCTGTGCGGGTTGGGAAGTGGGTCAGTTGGAAGACGAACTCAAGGAGAACTCCTGGCTGACAGTGGAGGGCGAGGCCAACGTGCTGTTCAGCACGCCGCCTGCCGAGCGTCTCACGGCGGCGGCCGGGCTGCTCGGGGTTGATCTCAATCTGATGACACGAGACGCAGGGCACGCCTGATGGCAGCAGCTGGCCAACGTTTGATTCTTGCCTTTGACTACGGCACGCGGCGCATCGGCGTGGCTGTCGGCAACGAGCTGCTCAGAAGTGCTCGTGAGCTTGCCCCGCTTACCGCGCGTGACGGTATTCCTGACTGGAATAAAGTAGAGCAACTGCTCAAGGAGTGGCAGCCAGACCTTCTGGTCGTTGGTTTGCCGCTCAATATGGATGACAGCGAGTCGGAGATGAGCAAGCGGGCGCGCAAGTTTGGTAACCGCCTGCATGGGCGCTACGGCAAGCCGTGCGTGATGGTCGACGAGCGCGGTTCCACCCGCGAAGCCAAGCAGATCGCCCGCGATGCCGGGCACCGGGGCAACTATCGTGAAGAGAGCGTGGATGGCATTGCAGCGGTGTTGATTCTGGAGGGCTGGTTTGCCCATCAGGAAGGCCTTCCCGATGGGCGCGCTATCTATTAACGCTTAACGGTCCAGCGTGCCAAGCTGGCTGGGTACAAACCAGCGTACGGGCCGCATATCCTTTTCGATCAGTTCATCGACTTTCAGCAGCGTGGCAAAGATAGCCATCCGCATGGGGATGCCGTTATCGGTCTGGCGGAAGATCGCCAGGCGCGGGTCGCCGTTAAGATCCACGTTCAGATCATTGGCCCCGGCACGGCTGTCGCGAGGCAGCGGGTGCATCACGATGGTCGAATCGCTGCACCGCTGATCCAGAAACGCCTTGTTGACCATGAAGTCATCCGAGACGCCCTTGAAGCTCTCGTTCATCTCTTCGGTAAAACGCTCTTTCTGAATCCGCGTAGTGTACACCACGTCCAGATCGCTGAAATCCGTCGCCAGATGATCGCGCACCTCTACCTGATGCCCGCGGGCTGTGACCAGATCGATCAAGGACGTCGGCATTTCAAGCCCGGGCGGTGACACCAGCGTGATGCGCAGCGGATCGTATAAAGAGAGCAGCTTTATCAGCGAGTGCACGGTACGCCCGTACTTGAGATCGCCGGTCAGTAAAATGTGCGCTCCACCAAGCGACTTGCCCAGACGCTGAAACTCCTTGTCGATGGTGTAGAGATCCAGCAGCGCCTGGCTCGGGTGTTCGCCCGGGCCGTCACCGCCGTTGATGACCGGTACGTTAGTGGCGGCAGCAAACTCGGCAACCGACCCCTGGTCTGGGTGACGCATCACGATCGCGTCGCAGTAGCCGCTCATGACCCGGCTGGTGTCGTAAAGTGACTCGCCCTTGGCCATGGAGGAGAAGGTAAAGCCCGTTGTATCGCATACGCTGCCGCCCAACCGACAAAACGCTGTATGAAAACTTACCCGGGTACGGGTACTGGCTTCGAAAAAGAGGTTGCCCAGCACCGCACCTTCCAGCACCCGCGTTACCTGGCGGCGGCTGGCAATGGGCTCCATGCGTGCGGCCACACGCAAAAGGTGGTCAACGCTCGCGCGATTTAATGAATCGACTGTCAACAGATGCTGGCTCATCATGGACCTCATAATAAGTGGGCGGGGCATGCATGGCGCTAAGTGTAACTGCCAACAAGGTGGCATCGAAGCTTTGCACCACTAAATCAGAGCCGGTTGAAACTTTTTCAGCCTGTTTGCAAAAAGGCCTTGCACAACCGGCAGCGAATCCGTAAAGTACGCATCCGCTGCCGGGGACGCCAAGCGTTACCAGCGGTGCACGAAGGTGAAAACCTTCGGTTTGTCAGGTAGTTAGCGGTTTTGGATGTGGCAGGTTTTACATCGAAAACAACGCCCTTGACAAACACCAGGAAATGCGTAGAATACGCCTTCCTCGCTGAGGCAAGCGGCTCCGGTCATCGAGTCGATACTTTCTTCAAGCGAAACCGCTCTTTAACAATTTGATCAGGTAATTCATGTGGGCGTTTGCCGATGAGGGTGACAAGTCACCAAATATCAAGGCAGACGAACACAGCGATACTCTTCGGAGTATCACAGTATAATTCGTTTGAACCTTGAGCCAAGTTTGATCCGCTTTTGTT